>DATAPL010000060.1:0-42772 GCA_036265205.1 Terriglobales bacterium | reverse complement strand
GCGGCAGCGTGGCGGGTCCAGCACGAGCGTGACGCTCGCGCCCACATTGAACTACCAGGAGTGAATTTTCAGTGACTGAATTCAAACTGCCGGAACTCGGCGAGAACATCGATCAGGGCGATCTGGTTCGTTTGATGATATCTCCCGGCGCGAACGTGACGGAAGGCCAGCCGGTGATGGAATTGGAGACTGACAAGGCGGTAGTCGAGGTGCCTTCTTCCGTGACTGGCACGGTGAAAGAGATCCGGGTGAAGGAAGGCCAGAAGATCAAGGTTGGGCAGGTGATCTTTACCGTGGAAAATGGAGCGGGCGCGAAAGCTCAGGCTGCCGAGCCTAAAGCTGCGGCGAAAGCGCCGGAGGCACCGGTTGCGCCCCCCAAGGCCGCGGCGGCAGCACCAGTCGAGCGGCGCGCGCGTGCTGCCCCACCGGCTCAACCCGTGGCCACGGGAGCCAGCGAGTTCAGATTGCCGGAGTTGGGAGAAAACATCGAACAGGGCGACCTGGTGCGGCTGTTGATTTCGCCGGGCGCGAAAGTTTCAGAAGGGCAGCCGGTGATGGAACTGGAAACCGACAAAGCTGTCGTCGAGGTCCCGTCGTCGGTGACCGGCACGGTAAAGGAAATAAAAGTCAAGGAAGGTACCAAGATCAAGGTGGGCCAGGTGATTTTCACCCTGGAGGGCGGAGCGTCTTCGCAACAGGAAAAGCCCAGGCACGCTCCGGTGGAACATATTTCCGAGCAGCATGAGGCTCGCCTGTCGGTGCAGGCGGCGATACAGGCCGAGGGCAAGACTGAAGCGCAGGTATTTTTGCCGGACCAGCCGCAGGCGGGGGCCCCGAAAGCGTTCGCCATGCCGGAACAACTGGGCAAGGTGGCGGGCACTGAGCACCGGGCGCCGGCGCCGGCCGCGCCTCACGTGCGCCGCCTGGCGCGGGAAATCGGAGTAGATATTTATGAAGTGAAGGGCGGCGGGCCGGGCGGGCGCATCAGTGAAGATGACGTCAAGGCCTACGCCAAATCGTTGCTTGCCTCGGCCAGCGGTACGGGTACGGCGCAAGGCAACCGCTTCATGCCAGCGCCCCTTCCCGATTTTTCCAAGTTCGGAAAAGTGGAACGCGTCTCCATGCGCGGGGTGCGGCGCAAAACGGCGCAGCATCTTTGGGAAGCATGGACTACGATTCCGCACGTCACCCAGCAGGACAAAGCCGACATCACGGAACTGGAGCAATTGCGCGCGCGCTTCGCGCCTAAAGCCGAGGAAGCCGGCGGCAAGATGACCGTGACTGCGATCGCGTTGAAAGTCTGCGCCTCTGCCTTAAAAGTGTTCCCACAGTTCAATGCCAGCATCGATATGGCCAAGGAAGAAATTGTCTACAAGCAGTACATCAACGTGGGCGTTGCCGTGGACACCGATCGCGGGCTGCTGGTTCCGGTGATTCGCGACGTGGACAAGAAGAACATCGTGGAACTGGCCGCCGAACTGACCCAGATCTCACGCAAGGCGAAAGACAAAAAGCTCACACCGGCTGAGATGGAAGGTGGGACTTTTACCATCACCAATCTCGGGGGCATCGGCGGGACCGGGTTTTCGCCCATCGTGAATTATCCCGAGGTCGCGATTCTGGGACTCTCGCGCTCCAGCATGGAACCCATCTGGATGAACGGCAAATTCGAGCCGCGGCAGGTGCTGCCGCTCTCTCTTTCCTACGATCATCGGCTGATTGATGGCGCCGATGCGGCACGATTCCTGCGCTGGATCGCGGAGGCTTTTGAGCAGCCCTTCCTGCTGTCGGTGCAGGGATAGAACCCGAATGAAAACTGCAAGAGAAACTTCAAAGTCAACGGCGGCGGACAAGAGTGTCCGCCCTACACTTGAATGACTTCAAACTTGAACATTGCGGTGGTGGGCGGCGGGCCGGGGGGTTACGCGGCTGCGTTTCTGGCTGCCGACCTGGGGATGAAGGTCACCCTGATCGACCCGGAGGCAAATCCGGGCGGAGTTTGCCTGTATCGCGGCTGCATTCCTTCGAAAGCCTTGCTGCACGTGGCCAAGCTGATCCACGAGTCGCGTCACGCCAAGAATTGGGGAATCGAGTACGCCGACCCCAAGATCGACCTGGCACGCCTGCGATCGTGGAAAGAGGGCGTAGTCAAGAAGCTGACTGGTGGCCTGGGGGTGCTTTCGAAGCAGCGCAAAGTGGAATACATTCAGGGGCGCGCGGCCTTCGAGAACTCGAAGACGTTGAAGATTTCGAAGGCCGGCGGCAGCGAACAAAGTCTGACCTTCGACCGGATTATTCTGGCGACCGGTTCGCGTCCCGCCATTATTCCCAGCCTCAAGCTGGACAGCCCGCGCGTGATGGACTCCACTTCCGCACTGGATTTGAGCGAGGTGCCGGGCACGCTGCTGGTAATCGGCGGCGGCTACATTGGACTGGAGCTGGGCACGGTATATGCGGCGCTGGGCGCGAAAGTCTCAGTGGTTGAAATGTTGCCCGGGCTGCTGCCCGGCGCCGACCGTGACCTGGTTCTGCCTTTGCACAAGCGCGTGGAAAAGATTTTCGATTCCATCCTGCTTAACACCACCGTTGCTGCGATGAAGGCGGAATCGAATGGCATCCGGGTAAGTTTTGACGGGCGGGAAGTCAAGGAACGCGAGAAAGTTTTCGACAAGGTTCTGGTTTCGGTGGGACGCAAGCCGAATTCCGAAATCACCGGCCTGGACAAGACCCAGGTTCAACTCGGCGCCCGCGGATTTATCCAGGTGAACAAACAGTTGCAGACCAACGACCCTGCGATTTACGCGATTGGCGATCTGGTGGGTGAGCCTATGCTGGCACACAAAGCTTCGCACGAGGGAAGGACCGCGGTGGAGGCTATTGCGGGGCACAAAGTTGCCTTCGAGCCGGCTGCGATTCCTGCCGTGGTGTTCACCGATCCCGAGATTGCCTGGTGCGGACTCACCGAAACGCAGGCGCAGACAGAAGACCGCGACATTAAGGTCGCGAAGTTCCCCTGGGCCGCGTCTGGCCGCGCCCTGACCCTGGACCGGACCGAAGGCATGACCAAGCTCATTCTCGATCCGCATACGGAACGGGTGTTGGGGGTGGGCATTGTGGGCGCGGGTGCGGGGGAGCTCATTGCCGAAGGCGTGCTGGCGGTGGAGATGGCGGCGGTGGCCAAGGATATTGCTCTGACGATTCATCCGCATCCCACGCTTTCAGAGACCCTCATGGAGTCGGCCGAAGTCTTTTTCGGAACCGCTACCGACATCTACCGGCCGAAAAAAATCTAAATCCCACGCTCAATGTGGGCGCGAGCGTCCTGGCTCCTGCGGCAGGGGCACGGACGGTGGAACGAAAGAAGTCGCACGCGGCAAGCTTCACCGGACAACAGAGCATTTTCGCATCCGCGCAACATCGAACTGCTCCCTGCACAAGCGGGACGCTCGCGCCTACATTACAATTTGGAATCATGTTTTCTTTGCTGAAACGAGCGCTGTGGCTGTCCCTCTGCCTGGCGATGATCGTGCCGGCTTGGGCCTATCAGATATTGCCGGGGCAGCAATCCCCCAACAGCAACACAACGACTCCTAAGAACGGGACGCCAGCCGACCCGCTCGGGCGGGACACTCCCAGCGGCACTTTGTACGGATTTCTGCAAGCCGCGCAGTCGGGAAATTATTCGACCGCAGACCAGTATCTGCAATTGTCTCCCGCACGGCGGCAGACGCAGGGCGAGGATATCGCCTCCAAGCTCAAGACGGTGATCGATCGCTCTTTCACCGGCGACCTGCGACGAATCAGCAACCAGCCGGAGGGAACGCCCCAGGAAGGAGTGCCGCTCGACAAGCAGCGGGTGGGCAGTCTCAATTCCGGCGACGTGGATGCCGACCTGGTGCTGACCCGCGTTTCCGATAGCAGCGGCGCTCGAATCTGGCTGATCTCATCCGAAACACTGGCTAAAGTGCCCGAGCTTTACGAGCAGACTGCGGTTCACCAGGTGGAAACGCATCTTCCGCAGCCGCTGGTAAGAAACGAATTTCTGGGAATTCCGTTGTGGCAATGGCTGGCGATCCTGATCGCAATTCCGGTCGCCGCGTTGCTGGGATGGGTGGCGGTTCAAATCCTCAGGCTGCCCTGGTATTTCTGGGCGCGATATCGCAAGCATGGCATCGCCGAGGCCTGGATTTCGTTCGTGCGGCCACTGTGGCTGGTGTTTGGCGTGCTGGCCCATGGCATTTTAGTTTCCTACATTCGCATTCCCGTGCTGCAGCGGCACCGCTACCAGCAAATCGCCGGGGTGGCGGCGATCATCGGAGCAAACTGGCTACTGTGGCGGGTTTTGCGGGAAACGATGCGCAGTGTGCGGCAGCGCGCCGTGCTTGCGGGCCGAATGGGAACGGGATCGCTGATGATCCTGGCCGAACGAGTGCTCAAGGTTGCGATCATCGTTCTGGCCATTTTTGTCATCCTGGGCACGCTCGGTTTCAACCTGACCACGCCGCTGGCTGGATTAGGTATCGGCGGCATCGCGATCGCCTTCGCGGCGCAGAAAACACTGGAGAATCTGTTTGGCGGCGTTTCAATTCTGGGCGACGAGGTAATCCGCATCGGAGACGTCTGCCGCTTCGGCGACCGCGTTGGCACGGTGGAGGACATCAGCCTGCGTTCGACGCGGATTCGAACTCCCGACCGGACGGAACTTTTCATCCCCAACGGTTCGCTGGCGACGATGAACGTGGAAAACATCAGCCGCCGCGACAAGATTCTGTTCAACCCCAAACTGGGGCTGCGTTACGAGACTTCGCCGGACCAGATGCGCTACGTGCTGGTGCAGGTGCGCCGCCTGCTTTACGAACATCCCAAGGTAGAGACTGAAGGGGCGCGCAATCGCCTCGTCAAATTTGACGAGAGCGCGCTGACCATGGAAATTTTCTCCTATATTCTTACCCGCGACTACAACGAGTTTCTGGCGGTTCAGGAAGACCTTATGCTGCGCATCATGGATATTGTCGATGCCGCGGGAACCGGATTTGCGTTTCCGTCCCAGACGGTTTATCTGGGGCGAGATACGGGCCTGGACAAGGAGAAGGCGGAGCGGGCGGCCCGCGAGGTGCAGAAATGGCGGGAAAGCAAGCAGTTGCCTTTTCCCGATTTTCCGCCCAGCGACATTTCCGAAATCAGCAATTCCCTGCCTTATCCGCAGCCGGGCTCGGCGTTGGGAAATGGAAAGTGAGGGTACTCGGTGCGTCCAGCCATGCTGGTGATCCTGCTCGCTGCGGGCACGTTTTTTGTCCCGCAAGTCTTTGTCTCGGAGGCTTCCATGCAGAGTTCTGCTGTTAATCCTGCCACGAGTGCGGCCGTTGCCGAGGCGTCGCCTGCCTGGGCGAAGGCGTCCCTGACCAAGATGGAAGATGAGTTAGCCGCCAAGTATGGAGACGCGCAGCGTGCACGGCTGCAGTGCGGGCTGCGCCAGGTGGCTGAATTCTGGCGCCAAGGAGACGGCGATGCCGCGATCTTTGAAGATTTCGTTCGCACCAATTTCGCGGGAGATCAGGCCACGCTGGATACCATGTTCAATCGGCTGGAGCATTTGCTGGAGGAGTTAGCCGGGCACATGCATGAGATTAACCGCGAGTTTCGCCAGCAGATGGACCTCGACCTGGGCCCGGTCCTTCCTTTTGACGAAATCATCGGCGGCTACGATCCTTCCGCGCATGTGGTGGATGATTTTTTCCAGAACAAGCTCGCGTTTGTGGTGCTGCTGAATTTTCCTCTGACCACACTGGACCAACGCCTCAAGGATGGGCCGTCATGGTCGCGGCGGCAGTGGGCTGAAGTGCGGCTGGCGGAAAGCTTCTCCAAACGGATTCCCGCCGAAGTGAATCTGGGTATCGCGCAGGCAGAGGCGCAGGCGGGGCAGTACATAGCGGAATACAACATATGGATGTACCACCTGGTCGATGCGAAAGGGCAGCGGCTGTTTCCACCCAAGATGCGGCTGCTGAGCCACTGGAATCTGCGCGATGAGATCAAGGCGGACTACGCCGACTCGGCAAACGGCCTGGCCAAGCAGCGCATGATTCAGCAAGTAATGGAGCGCATTGTTACCCAGACAATTCCGGCGGTGGTGATCAATAATCCTGCGGTTGACTGGAATCCATTTACCAATGAAGTGATGGCCGCGGCGGCAAAGGATTCTGACGCTCCGGTGGTTGCAGCAAAACCCAGCCCGGCCCGCGAGCCCGACACGCGTTACGCGATGCTGCAGAAAACCTACTTCGCTTCCAGGAAAGCCGACCCGTACTCGCCGACTGCGCCGACGCTGATGGCGCGGCGCTTCGACGAAGGCCGGGAAATTCCTGAAGCGCGGGTTCAGGCCATGCTGGAGCAGGTGGTCACTTCGCCTCTGGTGCCGCAGTTGGCGAAGCTGATCGAAGCGCGCCTGAAGCGGCCGCTGGAGCCGTTCGACGTCTGGTACAGCGGCTTCCGTCCCGGCAGCCAGTACACCGAGGCGCAGCTCGATGCGATGGTTGCGAAGAAGTATCCGACTGCGCAGGCTTACCAGCAGGACATTCCCAACCTGCTGGTGAAGCTGGGCTTCACTTCCGAACGCGCGCAATATGTCGCCAAAAACATTGTGGTGGATCCGGCGCGCGGGTCCGGGCACGCCATGGGCGCGGAGATGCGCTCTGAGAAAGCTCATTTGCGCACCCGGGTGGAAAAAGGCGGCATGAACTACAAGGGCTTCAATATCGCGGTTCATGAGATGGGCCACAACGTGGAACAAACCTTCTCTCTCAACGATGTGGATCACACCTTGCTGAAAGGCGTGCCCAATACCGCATTCACTGAAGCTCTGGCCTTCGTCTTCCAGGGACACGACCTCGAACTGCTGGGACTTCCCGCGCCCGACGCCCGGAGCGAAGCCGAAAAAACGCTGAACGACTTCTGGGGCACTTACGAAATTTCCGGAGTCGCGTTAGTGGATATGGCGGTCTGGCACTGGATGTACGATCATCCCCAGGCCACGCCCAAAGAGCTTGACGGTGCCACGGTACAGATTTCGAAAGATGTCTGGAACCGTTACTACGCTCCGGTGTTTCACAAAAAAGACGTCGTGCTGCTGGGTGTGTACTCACACATGATCGATTCGTTTCTCTACCTGCCCGACTATCCGATCGGACATCTGATCGCGTTCCAGATTGAAGAACAGATGAAAAAGGCGGGAGCGATCGGACCGGAATTTGAGCGCATGGCAAAGATGGGCGACGTGACGCCCGACCTGTGGATGGAGCACGCCACGGGAAAGCCAGTCGGTTCGGAAGCCCTGCTGGAGGCGGCGCAGCGGGCGCTGGTTGCGGTCAATGGTCAGTAGTGCATCACCGGCGCGCCAGTCTTGCCGCCCACCACTGCAACAGAAGATGGGTCGGCCAATAGACCGCGAGCGGCACGATAATCAGATAGCCGAACAGATACACCATCCCCGGCACTGCGTGCTGCTCGCGCAAGAACGGGCCGCGAGCCCAGTTGATGTCGAATTGGGGCCGCCAGAAATAATTTATGGGCACGACCACCCAGGCGATGAGGGTCTGATATTTCCACCCGCGCTTGTCATAACCCAAGCGCCAGATGGCCCACAGCAACAGCGGCGGCGTCACCAGGTGGAAAAGGCTCAGCAGGCGGACGAAGAGAGGCACGCCGGGATCGAACATGTATTCGGTGCCGCCAATCGGGTGTTTTCCGGTCAGGACCGCGCCCAGTAAATCGATGGTGTAGAGACTTTGGAATAGCAGCAATCCAGCAGCCTGGCAGGAAAAGAGCAGCGGACTTTCCAGCCACAGAGCAGCCGCGATGAAGAAATTTCCTAAGTCGCAAAAATAAAGGAAATTCTGCGCTCCGTAGAACTTCCAGTACAAAGGCGTCCATACCGCCACCCAAACCGTCCACAAAATCTTGAGCCAAAGCGGCACCCGCATGGCGGCCATTGTAACCGCCAATTACCACAGTAACTTGCTGGCCATAAGCCCGCTACCTACGATTGAATACTATGAGTTACCAAGCGCTCTTATTCTGCCCGGACGAAAGAACCGCCCGCGTAGTCAGCCAGGTTCTAAGCGAACTCGAGTTCCAGGTTGATCCCTGCAATGAACCGTTTGCCGCAGTCAAGAAATTGATGGCCCAGCATTTCGACGCCATCGTGGTGGATTGCGATAACGAGCAGAATGCAGCTTTATTGTTCAAGAGCGCGCGCAATTCCGGTTCCAACCAGGCTTCACTGGCAGTCGCGGTAGTTGAGGGACAGGCGGGCGTGGCCAAGGCCTTCCGTCTGGGAGCCAACCTGGTCCTGACAAAACCGATTCACGTTGAGCAATCCAAGGGGACGTTGCGGGTGGCTCGCGGGTTACTGCGCAAGGGACAAGCCGCCAAAACTGCAGGCACGGCACCGGCGGAAACGGTTGTCCCTCCGCCGCCGTCATCCTCTGCAGCTGGCTCGAAGCCGCAGCCCTCCGCTCCGGGGTTCACAGCGCCATCGATTTCGGCAGCATCGTTAGCTGCGCCTTTTGCGAATCACTCAATCGCTCCGCCGCCTATGGCAAGCGCTTCCGCATTCGAACTGGATGCCGAGCCGGCGCCCGCACCCGACACCGTCGATGCTGCCCTGCTCGAGTACATGCCGGACAATACGCCGGCGAACCCGGAAGCTTCGCCGTCCTCGGCCGCGGACTCCGGTGCGTCGAAACAATATGCCTGGCAGCCACGCTCCAAGCCGATGGCGGAGCCGATGGCGTCGGCGCTGCGCCGGGCTGCGGAAGCTGCGGGAAAATCCGAATTCGAGGCTCCGTCTGCGAGTGCCAGCCCCAGTTCTTCCGGGCGAGCAGGCGCCGCGGCTGCGCCGGCCCGCGCTCGTGAAGTTTCCCAACCGAATCCCACAGTGATCGAACCGAAGCCGGCTGCGGCGACACCTGCGTACAGCAAGCCATCAAGCGAACCGACCGCCGAGCCGATGGCGGAAGCCTGGGGATCAAACACCGCGATGCACGCGGCTGAAGGGTCCAGTTCCGCCGTAGCCAGCGAACCAAGGGAGCAAGTATCGGACTCGGGCGGCAGCAAGAAGGTCCCGCTCATGATTCTGGTGCTTCTGGGAATCGCAGCCGCCGGTTATTTCGGCTGGACGCGGATGCAGTCCGGACATTCTCAGCCCGCGCCACAATCGATTGCTCCGGCGAACTCGGGCGCGGCTTCGCTTCCCCCGAGCCCGGCCGCCGCGGCGTCAGACTCGCAGCCTGTGGCGGATGAGATGACGCCGCAGCAGTCGGGAGCCGCCTCCAATCCGTCCAGTTCGACTTCATCCAGTTCGACTCCGTCCGGCGCAACTGCGGTTTCGGCCAAACCGTCGGCAGCAGTGCCGGCAGAAGTTCCGGGAACAAAGATTTCCGTCCAGCCCAAAGCGTCCGCGGCGGAACCGCAAGGCGAAGCTTCTGCTAACAATGCACCTGCTGTAGTGAAAACCGAAGCCGCACAGTCGCTGGTGGTAAAAAACGGGCCGGCCCCGGAGCCCAAGCCAGAGGCCGCATCTGACGAACCAGTGCAGGCGCCGGCTGTGACCAGCATTGCCAACAGCACAAGCAACCCGGCCCTCACTGGCCTGGTGAACACAACCGCGGTGAACGCTACAAAGGCGGCTGAACAGACACTTAGAATCTCGCAGGGAGTTTCACAGGGGCTGATTATCAAGAAGGTCACTCCAGTCTACCCTCCGCAGGCGCTGCAGATGCGCCTCGAAGGCAAGGTTGACCTGCAGGCGAAAATAAGCAAAAACGGCAGCATCGCGGGAGTCAAGCAATCAAGCGGGGACGTCATTCTGGGACGTGCGGCGATCGAAGCGGTGCGCCAGTGGAAGTACAAGCCATACTTCTTGAATGGCGAGCCGGTTGACGTGGAAACGCAGATCACGGTGAATTTCAAGCTGCCGTAAAAAGCACGTTAACCCGGATAGGTGATGGCGCGAGGCTCCTGAGTCTCGCGTTTTTTTTGGCTGGTTAATTCTGGCAACGCATGATTCACGGTTTCGAAGACTTGCCCGACCATCAACTGCCGTTTCCCTCCCGAGTTATAATCAAGAGATGTCCACCCGACAAGATTCGCTTCTGTAGGGTGGGGGATCAATCTTTATGGATTTCAAACTAGTCAGCGACTATGAGCCGCGCGGCGACCAGGGAACCGCGATCGACTCCCTGGTGCGCGGCATTTTCGACCGCGAGCAGCACCAGGTTCTGCTGGGCGTCACCGGCTCGGGCAAGACCTACACCATGGCCAAAGTGATCGAGCAGGCCAACCGTCCTGCGATTGTGATGGCCCACAACAAGACCCTGGCCGCCCAGCTCTATCATGAATTCAAGAGCTTCTTTCCCCACAATGCAGTGGAATATTTCGTTTCCTACTACGACTACTACCAGCCCGAAGCTTACGTTCCCGCTGCCGACCTCTATATCGAAAAAGAGTCGACCATCAATGACGAGCTCGACAAGTTGCGGCTGTCCGCCACCCGGTCGCTGTTCGAGCGGCGCGATTGCCTGATTGTCTCGTCGGTAAGTTGCATCTACGGCCTAGGCTCGCCCGAGGCCTATTACGGGATGCTGCTGTTTCTGGAAAAGGGCCAGAAGATCAAGCGCGAAGACATTACCCGGAAGTTAGTGGAGATTCTTTACGAGCGCACCGACGGTGACTTTCGCCGAGGAACGTTCCGGGTGCGCGGCGATGTGATCGAAATTTTTCCGACTTACGACGACATGGCGTATCGGGTCGAGCTGTGGGGAGACGAAGTGGAGTCACTGTCGCAGATCGATCCCCTGTTCGGAACGGTGAAGCAGAAATATGTCCGGTTGCCGATCTATCCGAAAACTCATTACGTGATGAAGCCGGAGACTCGCGATAAAGCCGCGCAGTCCATCCGGGAAGAACTGCTCTGGTGGGAGGCTGAACTGGAGAAGCAGGGGCGACTGGTGGAGGCGCAGCGCGTGCACCAGCGCACCATGTATGACCTGGAGATGATCAAGGCCATGGGCTATTGCCATGGCATCGAAAATTATTCCCGCCATTTCACCGGACGGCTGCCGGGGGAACCGCCCCCGACCCTGCTGGATTATTTCCCGCGCGACTTCCTGATGTTTATTGACGAGTCGCACCAAACGGTGCCGCAACTGCACGGCATGTATCACGGCGACCGCTCGCGCAAGGAAACCCTGGTGGAGTACGGGTTCCGGCTGCCGTCGGCGCTGGACAACCGCCCGCTTACCTTTGAGGAGTTCGAACACCGCATGAACCAGATGGTGTATGTTTCCGCGACGCCCGGTCCTTATGAACTGACTAAATCCGCGGGCGTAGTGGTGGAACAGATCATCCGGCCGACGGGCCTGGTCGATCCTCCGGTCGAGATTCGCCCGGTCAAGGGGCAGATTGACGACCTGCTGCACGAGATTCGCGGCCGGGTGGCGCGTGGCGAACGGGTGCTGGTGACCACCCTCACCAAGCGCATGGCGGAGGATCTGGCCGAGTATTACAGCGAAGTGGGGGTAAAGTGCCGCTACATGCACTCTGAAATCGAGACTCTGGAGCGGGTGAAGATACTGCGCGACCTGCGCAAGGGCGAGTTCGACGTGTTGATCGGCATCAATCTGCTGCGCGAGGGATTGGATTTGCCTGAAGTGTCTCTGGTGGCAATTCTCGATGCCGACAAGGAAGGCTTTTTGCGCTCGGGAGGATCGCTGATCCAGACCATCGGCCGGTGTGCCCGCAATCTGAACGGCCGGGCGCTGCTTTATGCCGACCGCAGGACTGACTCGATGAAAAAAGCGATCGACGAGACTGACCGCCGGCGCGCCATCCAGGTTGCGTATAACGAGGCCAACGGCATCACACCCGAGTCAATCGTGCGGCCGCTCGACATGAGCCTGGCCCGGATTATCGAGGCTGATTACGCCGATCTAACCGACATCGAGACCGAAGGTGTGCCAGAGTTCAAATCCCAGGAAGAGCTGGACGCTTATATCGCCAAGCTGGAGAGCGATATGCGGGAGGCTGCGAAACGCTTTGAGTTTGAAAAGGCGGCCAAGCTCAGGGACGCAATCAAGGGATTGCGGACGAAGGAATTTCTGATCGCGTAACACTGTATCAGTGCTACACTATAATAGTGTCAGATGGAAAGCGCTTGCGGAACGTGACGGTGACGCTGGAAGAGGACGTTGCCCAGTGGGCTCGCATAGAAGCGGCACGCCGGGACACCAGCGTGTCAAGACTCCTGGGAGAGCTTCTAAAAGAATATATGTCGATCCAGGACGGCTCGGTGGGAGAAACCGCAGAGCGACTGGCGAGTTTCGGCAAACGACACAGGCTGTCCTTGCGCGGGCTCAAAATTAAAGATCTGATCAATGCAGGACGCCGGTGAGCCGGTTCGTCCTCGACGCATCCGTCGTATTGACCTGGTGCTTTCCCGACGAAAATACCGCCCTGGCTGAACATGTTGCCTACCGGCTCGCGCAAGGCGACACCGCTCTGGCACCCTCATTTTGGTCGCACGAGGTGCTTAACGCCCTCCTTGCCGGAGAAAAGCGCAAGCGCATTTCAAAGCAAATGATTCGAAACTTCCTCGATGACCTCGTGGCGCTCCCCGTGGCGCTGGAACAGTCTCCCTCCAAAATTGTCTTTGACAGGATTCAGTCCCTGAGTCGCGAGCATGGACTGACTGCTTACGACGCTGCCTACCTCGATCTAGCAATCGAAAGCAGGTTGGCACTCGCCACTCTGGACGAAGCTCTAGTGCGCGCGTCAAGAGATGCGGGTGTAGCATTGGTCAGTTTGTAGGCAACCAATAACTTTCGTGAAGGGATGCAATGCGGCGTATCGACGGCTCAGCAGCTGGCACCAGCCGCCCGAACCCGGGTTCTGGCTTCGTTCTCGGCTTGCTTCTCTACGGCATTGAGTTCTTTTTCGATGGATGAAAAGCGGCGCAGGATTTCGTGCATACGTACGGCCATGTTGCGGACGGTTTCAATTTGTGAGCGTGCCTCCGAGGAGAGCGACTCCGGATCGAGCAGCAGTAATTCGGAGTTGCCCAGAACCGAGGTTAGCGAATTGTTCAAGGTGTGCCGCACCTCCAGCATGTAGCGGCCAAGAGCGGCCTGCTGTTCCAGGGACTTCAGTTCATCCTCGGCTCGCTGGGCGCGTGCAATTGCCTGGCCCAGCAACAAGAGTTCAGTTGCAACCAGCACCAGCGCGTCCGGCCAGCCTTCGTGCTGTTGCAACATCCGGACGTGGGCGGGCGCCTGGCTGACCTCACCGGCGGATCGTTTTCCCTGATGCACCAGCAAAACCGGCTTGCCTGCAGGATCGAGGGCCTCAAATATTGCGGGCAAGGTTCCCGGACGCACGGCTCCAACGATAGCCAGATCGAAGCCGTCGGCGTCCAGATCCTGGCAAATGTCGCCACTCATCAGGGTGAAGGCGGGCGCACTTTTCTCACTACGCCAACGATCCATGACAGCGCGGGAGAACTCCGCGTCATCGGAAACGATTAATGTCGTGGCTTGATCCAATTGTATTTTCTCCGCCCTTTGAACGATCTTCGAAAGGCCGACCCACTGCTACCTAGCCTTTGTCTTCGTCATCTGAGTTCTGGGAAGTGGCGGACGATTCCTCATCCCAGGCGGGAACGCTGTTGACTTCAAACTCGGGGGCGTCGGAGCTGGCCGGCGCAAACTGGGCGCTGGCTGCTGCCGCCTTGGCGCGCGCGGCCGGCTTGGCGGGACGGCTGGTTGCATTCTTGCTGGTACGGGCCAGAGCCGCATCCATCACGTTGCGCAGATCGACCAGCATGCGCAGCGGGCTGCCCGACGAGTACTCGGCATGAAACATCACCTTCCAGGACTGGCAGATCAGGCGCAGCCTGGCCACGGGCTCATCGGCTGAGAATTGCGCCGAGCGGCAATCCAAAGTCGTGACGCCGCGCGCTTCTAGTTCGCGCAATCCATCCAGAATGGTGTTCAGGTCGTTATGCATGAGCCGGAAGAAGACCCGTCGCATCAGAAAGCTGAAGCGGGTGAAAGCTACCATCGCCACCGGCTCAAAGTAATTTTCTGCGGCGGAGATTTTGAGCTTTCTGCCTTTTTCCAGGGTGCCGCTGGTCAGCAGTTCGTTCAGGCTGCGGCATCCATCGGCGGCCTGGATGAAGTCATCCAGGGGTTGCAGCCAGGATGGCACGGTCAGATCAACATTTCCGAGCACCGGCTCCAGGGATTGTGCCACGTAGGCCAGATCGACGTCGGCATCCTCCAGGCGCGAGGGCGCACAATGGGAAAAATACTGCACCAGCAGGAAATCAATCTTGTCGCGATCCGCCTCAAGTCGAGTGGCGCGGTGCAGGTGGTGCTCCAGCAGGGTCTGCAGAGCTTCCTCGCTGGTGAGGTTGGTGGTTTGCAGGAACTGGCGCAATTGATGGACCTGGATCTTCTGATCCATTTCCAGAAGCCATTCGCGAGCCTGCTCGACGGACTCCGCCGGAGGATCTTCGAGCCCCGACTCGAGGTCGTCACAAGCGGGCAGGTCGATCACAAATTCGCGTGCCAGGGCGCTGTACAGAGGATGGAGAAGCCGTGCTTCACGCCACTCCGTAGCCAGATCCTTCATTTTCGGTGTCAGAGTCATGGTTTCACAATCCAGTTGGAGACTTCCTGGGTAAAGCGGGCAGCTACTGCAGTGCGTCCGCTGGTGAACTGCAGCGCCACCACGCTGGCCTCAGCGTCCAAGGTCCCGTCCGAATTCTGCAGCCGCAACATGTCTGCAAATTCCAGCGGCAAAGTGGACGAAAAAAGCACTTCGCGGGGCGTGCCGAACTCAATGACGGTGCTTTCGGTGGCGGCGTTCCCTTCCCCGAGTACTCGCGTCAGGCGCACTGGGATGCGCACCGGGCTGGCCTCCGGAAAGAACTTGGCCAACTTGGCAGTGCAACTCTCCTGGCGAATTCTGGCTCTGCCTGTGGCCTGTGTGGGCACCGCTGTACCTCATACCTTCCCAGGGTCGACGCGGCCTGGGTCCCCCGGCCTGCCGGTTAGCATGGCGTGGGCACCCGGACCGCATCGTCAGGAAAGAATGCACGAGCGCGGCCAAAGTCGGGTGCATCGGCAGATTCGTTTAAAGTCATGATTTAGAACGGGATTCGTCTGAGTGCCATTGAGGAGGTGCGGACGGTCGAGCGAGCTTTGTCTCATATTGAAACACTGTCTCACGGCCTGGTGTGTGGGGCGGACACTCTTGTCCGCCGGCTTTGAGTTTGATTTTTTGGGATCAAAAACACTTAAACAAGAGCAACACCAACTCCAAAGGCGGCGGACAAGAGTGTCCGCCCCACATAGACAGCCCCACATTTGTACAAAGAAATATGGGCTATTGCAGGGCCTGGCTGGTAGCCACTACCTCCCGGGGTCCGATGTTGTAGCGCTTGAGCTTGCGGTAGAGGGTGGCCCGGCTGATGCCCAGCATCTTTCCGGCCAGCGCCTTATCTCCCTTGACCTGTTCGAAGACCCGCTGGATGGTGGCGCGCTCGATGTCCTCCAGGTCGGTGCTGCTGAGCCCGGGGGAGGAAGGCGAATCGGTTTCGTCGCCCGATACCGGGAGGCCGGAGGTGATGGACGGCGGCAGGTCGTGATAGTCGATAGTTCTCTGGTCGCCCAGGGCGACAGCCCGCTCGATGCAGTTTTCCAACTCGCGAACGTTTCCCGGCCAGTCATATTGCAGCAGGGATTTCATGGCTGCGGTGGTGATCTGAATCGAGCCGCCGCGAGCGTAGCGCTCCAGAAACCAGTGCGCCAGCATGGGAATATCGGAGCGGCGTTCCCGCAGCGATGGCAGATGCACGGTCACCACGTTCAGGCGGAAATACAGGTCCTTGCGGAAGGTTCCGTTGCGGTATTCGGTTTCGAGGTTGCGATTGGTGGCGGCAATCACGCGCACGTCCACCTTGATTTTCTGGTTGCTGCCCACCGGGCGAACCTCTTTTTCCTGTAGTACGCGCAGCAGCTTGGCCTGCATCTCCGGCGGCAGTTCACCAATCTCGTCGAGAAAGATGGTACCGCCATTGGCCGACTGAAATAGCCCTGTCCGCGCTTTCACGGCGCCGGTGAACGCCCCTTTTTCGTAGCCGAACAACTCGCTTTCGATCAGGGTGGGAACCAGCGATCCGCAATCGACCGCCACGAATGGACGCTTGGCGAGTGAGCCCCGGAAGTGGATGGCTCGCGCCACCAGTTCCTTGCCGGTGCCGCTCTCGCCGGTAATCAGCACCGGCGTGTGGGTTTCTTTGAGACGTGAAATCATGCGCAGCACATCCTGGATTTTGTTGGAGGCGCCCACAATGCCGTGCAGTTCGGTCTCGGTATCCACGCGCTCGCGGAGGAATTCGTTCTCCTCGACCAGGCGCACCTTTTCCGCCATGCGACGCAGGAAGAGCCGGAGTTCCTCCAGCGGGGAAAACGGTTTGCTGATGTAGTCATAAGCACCGAGCTTCATCGCCTGCACCGCAGTTTCCACCGATCCGTGGCCGGTCATCACTGCCACCTCGGTGCGGGGAAGCATCTTTTTGACCCTTTCCAGAAAGGTAAGCCCGGACATATTGGGCATCACCATATCGGTAAGGATCAGGTGTGCGGGCTGCTCCTCGAGCAGCGCCAGGGCCGACTCTCCGCCGTCGGCTTCCATGCAGATAAACCCGAGGGCTTCGCCCACGGTCATGCAGAGCTGGCGGATGCTCTGCTCGTCATCGACGATCAGGAGGCGGATTCGCAGATCTTCGGTCACAGTGCTTTCCCCATAGTTTTTTCGACTACCGAGATAAACTGCTGCACCCGGAACGGCTTTTCGACGCAAGGCGCTCCGGTTTCGCGTAGGGTTGCAACGGTTTCTTCGTTGGCGATATCACCGGTGATAAACACGATCCGGGCGGTTAACTCGGGCCGGTGCTCGGCCACCCAGGCGTGGACGTCGGCGCCATTTACGCCCCCGGGGGTGCGCATATCGGACACCACGCCCAGAAAATCTCCCGATTCCAGCAGCCGCAAACCTTCGGCGCCGGATTCGGTGCACACCACGGAGTAGCCGCTGCGTTCCAGCGTGGCTCGAACGTAGGCCATTACGGCGGGCTCATCCTCGATGAGCAACACCGGCAAGGTTGCGGATTTAGTGACAGGTTGTGTGGTCATCTTTGTATGACTCCGGCAGCGGCTCCGACTGAAGCCGTTTCTGGCGCGGCAGGGAGGCTCACCACGAAGGTCGCGCCCTGTCCGCCGCTGTTGTTTTGGCAAAGTATCTCGCCGCCATGTTCGTGCACGATCCCGTAGCAGATGCTCAATCCCAGGCCCGTCCCCTTGCCGACTTCCTTGGTGGTGAAGAAAGGATCGAAAATGCGATCCGGGTGAGAAATTCCAGGCCCGTTGTCGCGAAACGAAATCTCAACCGAGTTGCCTTTGCGCGTAGTCGCAATCTCGATCCGCGCCGCGCGGCCGACTTCGCTGACCGCATCGTAGGCGTTGTTCAGGATGTTCAGAAATACCTGCTGCAGCTGGTGGGAATCGCCGACCACGCTGGGCAGTTCCTGATCCAGATGTTCGACAACTTCCACGCCATGGCTTTGGAAGTCGTACGAACGGAGTTGAACGGTGCGGCGCAGAATCGGGTTGAGCTGCAACGCCTTTCGCTGGGGCGGCATCTGGCGGGCAAAGCTCAGCAGGTTCTGCACGATCTGCTTGGTGCGTTGCGCTTCCTGCAGGATGACCCGCAGGTCTTTGCGGGCGCTTTCCGGCACTTCGGGATTTTCCATGAGCAGGTCGGCAAAACCGAGGATCGCGGTGAGCGGGTTATTGACCTCGTGGGCCACGCCTGAAACCAACTGGCCTACCGCCGCCATCTTCTCCGCATGCATCAGTTTGGATTGCAGGCTGGCGGCGTCAGTGACGTCGGTCATTACCACCACCAGGCTGGTCACCTGCGACTGCTCATCGCGCATAGGACTCAAGTTGACCGAAAAGTGTCCTATTCTGCCGTCGCCGCGCAGAATCTGGAGATCGAGATTGTCTACCTGGCGTCCTGCCAGGGTGGCGGCGAAAGCTTCGCTGAGGGTGCTTCGCCGGGTTGGCGCCACCAAATCTTCCAGGGGTTTTCCCAGCAACTCCTTTTGCTCGTAACCCATGTCCTGCCAGCGCCGGTTGGCATAGCTGATCAAGCCAGCCGTATCCGCCACCAGGATCAGGCTCTGGGTGTTATTCAGGATTTTTCCGGAGAAGTCGCGCTCGCGTTGCAACTCGGACTGGAAGTTTTTTAGCCCGCTGATATCGAGCATCAGGCCGCGATACTGGACGATGCGTCCCTGGCTATCGCGCACCGCGAAGGCATTGATGAGGACATAGACTATCGATCCGTCGCGGCGGCGGAGAGTTTCTTCATGATTGCGCACCACGCCGAATTGCTGCATCTGGCGGGCTAATTCCTGATGCCGTTCCGGGGAGAAATAAATCTGGGTACGGACATCTGCCTGCAGCAACTCTTCGCGGTTCGCGTAACCAAGCATGCGGACCAGCGCGTCATTCACCTCGATGAAGCGGCCGTCCGGGGTGGAAAAGAACAAGCCCTCCTGAATATTGTCGAACAGTTCGCGGTAGCGCTGTTCCACCTCGCGGCGATCGCTGATGTCCTTCAGGACGTGGATGGTTTGCATGCCCTCGCTGCTGGCGCCATGCACTCGCGAGGTGGAGACCAGATAGGTGCGCTCAAGAACGGGATGAACGTACTCGTCGTCACCTTCGCCGGTACGGCAAAAAGGGCAGGATCGCATGGGCGGAGCGGTGCCCATGGCGAGCAAGGCGGACATGTTGACCCCAATCAGGTCCTGGGGAGCGGCCCCGATGAAGTCGGCGAGGGAGCGGTTCACCCGTAAGACGTTGCCCAGTTCGTCATGGGCCACGATGAAGTCGCTGATGGCGTCGAAGATTTCGATCCAGTGCCGGTTGGCCTGGTCCATGCGAGTGAAGAGGCGCGCATTTTCGAGCGCCACCGCGGCGTGCCCGGCGATGGCTTGCAGAATCTGCTCGTCTCCATCCGGTAGAGGCTGGACGCGGCCGTCAAGACACAACACGCCAACCAGTTCGCCGGAGGCTCCCAGCAACCGCACCAGCGTGCAATCGCCTCCGCATATTTCGGACGCCAGCGCCGAACCAAACAGTTCCGCCGCATTGGCGGAGACCACCGCTCCCTCCTGCCGGGCCAGAGCCTCTTCCAGTGCATGGGTGAAGCGCCTCAGCTGGGTCTGATCACGGATCTCTTCGCGATCGTTCCCCAGCAGGACCAGGGTTTCAAGGCCGGTTCCCTGCTGCACGGCCAGAGCGACGCGATGCGCCCCCAGAATGTCGGCCGCGCGGGTGGCGAAACTGCGGGCAAACTCGGGGAGGCGGAGATGGGACTTGAGCTCAAGAGCCAGCCTGGTGAGCGATTCCGCCCGCTTGCGGTGCTCTTCGGACTGGTGAAGATTGCGGGTTACCTCAAGCGCCACTGCCACTTGCGCTGCCAGGGCGCGAGCCCGACGGACGTCTTCCTGAGAAATGCGGGCCGAATTCTGCCGGTCCAGAACCCCGAACATACCCAGAACTTCGCCGTTGGTGGCGAGAAGGGGCACGGTTAGGAGTTGCCGGACTTCAAAGTTGATAAGTACATCGAGGTTAATCCCGGGGACGGCGGCAGGATCGTCTGACCAGAAGACTTCCTTGGCGAGCAGGGCGCGGCTGGCGGGTCCGGAAGGCAGGACGAAATCCACTCGCTGCGCGCGACTATTCTCTGCCGCCCAGCGCACCCGAAAGGCTCCGTCCTCGAGCAGCCCGATGAAGCCTCGCCCGAAGCCCAGGAAGTCCGCGGCACGCAGGGCAAAGCGTTGCAGGAACTCATCCAGTTGGCCGATGGAGCCGAGTTCCGCCGAAATATCGAGTAGTTGATGGAGTTCGTGAGCCTGGGCCTGAGCAGTGTTGCAGAGCTCGGCATTGGCAATCGCCACTGCCCCGAAACCTGTAACCACCGCGACCAGCGACTTCTCCTCTGCGGTGAATACGCCTTCCTGGCGCGGATAAACCAGCACCGCTCCCTGCGCGATAGAAGTACGGAAAGGGGCGGCAATCAGCATGCCTGGAGGAACCAGGTCTCCAAGGGCGTGGGTGGCGGGGTCAATCGCCACGCTGATGGGTTCGCCGGCCGCCACCGCCCGGCTGGCCAGATCGGCGGCAAACTGCAATCCGCGGCGATCATGCCGAGACCGAACCGAAGCCGCCAATTGAGGCGATTCAGCAGCAACCGCGCGCAGGCTGTAACCCGACCCCTCGCGCAGCAGCATGCATACCAGGCGGGTGCGCAAAAGCACTCTTAGCCGATCGGCCACTGCCTCCACCACGGCAGCCGACTCCGGAGCCGAGCGCAGCGCCTGGGCAACTTGAGCCAGAATTTCGGTGCGCCGGTGCTCCTCGCGCGAGACCTGGGTGAGGCGGCGGGCTTCCAGCAAACTGCCCAGCTGCCCGGCGAGGATGGTGGCCTTGGCCGCGAGGTCGTCGTTGAAGAAGTCGGCATCCGCGCAATGCAAAAAGGTGGCTGCCCCAACAGTTTCATTTCCGACAACCAGGGGCGCTGCCATGATCGAAAGAGCGCGAAATTCAGCCGCCATGCGATAGTGCGCCGGGTCCAGCCGGTTCTCGTACAGGGTTTTGCGCTTCCGAATGGCTTCGATTGCGATGGCGACGGCGCTTTCGCTGGACTTCAGTCTGGTCCCCTTAAATCGGTCTGCCATCAGACCATCGGCTTCAGCACCCACCACTTCGCCTCCGGAAACGCACTGCCAGAAATAGGCTCCGTCGACCCGGAAAAACTGCCGGGCCGACTGGCAAAACAAGCGAATGAGCGCCGGTGCAGAGGTTCCTTCTGCCGCGGCGGCCGAGAATTTGAGCAGGAGGCGTTGAAAAGCGTCGTCCGACCGCGGGTTGCTATCTTGCACGACGGTCGCGTCTCCGGCTGGCATGGTCAGAGTGCCACCACTCCACGATGAATGAAGCTACAAGTAGTTGAATATAAAACAAATTAGAATGCATTCTCAATTTGAGTCAAGGACAAAACGGCTTAGGTGCCGAGTTATGGAACATCGCTGCCCAGCGGGCGTCCGTGTATCAAACTGAGAAAAAAGCGGCTGGATGAGACGATTCTAAGGCTGATTTACCTTTCCGGAATTACTGTCATTCAGAACTAAGTTATTGAAACATAATGCGTTAACGATGGTAACCTGCCTTATTCCCTCAAAAACAGCAGGCTGGCAGGGGCATTGCATTTGAGCCTTTGGGGTATTCCCCCTGCGCGGAGAGATTTGTGTCTTCAACCACGATCCAGCGGTGGACGTTGTGTCTGGCCTTGGGATTGACCGCGGTTTCATCCGCGATCATCCTGGTCGGCCCGGCTGGGGCAGCCGCACAGACGGAAGTAAAAACCGAAGAACTCACGCGTAAACCCAAGATCAAAGTTGCCCCCAGCTATCCCGAGGTGGCACGGCGTATGAGCATCGCCGGCACGGTGCGCCTGGCAGTAGTGGTAGCGCCCAATGGCGCGGTGAAAAGTTCGAAGCCGGTGGGCGGACATCCCATCCTGGTCAATGCCGCCATGGAGGCGATGAAACAGTGGCGATTTGAACCGGCCGGGACGGAGAGCAGCGGCATCGTGGAATTCAGGTTTCAGCCCCAGGATTAGACGATTCGGCGCTTCGGCAAGCGCGCAGGCAGTAGAGAGCGGAGGAACAGTATGACGATCGGCAGGAAACTCTATTTTAACTTCGGGCTTGTGCTTTTCATGGTCGTGGTGCTGCTAGCCGTGAACCTTTGGTCAGTGCACCGCGAGCACGCCGCCAAGGCCGCCGCCTCGCAGGCTCTGGAACTCGCCGACGCCACTGACAAGATCAGATTCCAGATGATGCAGAACCGCCTTTACCTGACCAATTACCTGCTCAGCGGAGACAGCCGGGAATCGGACAGGGTTAACGACGGGATCAAGACTTTCGGCGAACGCCTGCAGATTGCCAGCACTTTGTCCACCTCCGAGCAACAGCGCGCCGCCCTGGCCAAGGTACAGCAGACGGAACAGAACTGGTCCCGGGAGTTCGCGCAACCCTTAATGGAAAAACGGAAAGATGTAGATCAGGGAAACTCCACAGTGGCCGAACTGCAAATCTTCTACCTGCAGAAAGATGCCGGCAGCTGGGTGAAGAGTTCGACTGAATATCTGGACATGGCTGACCAGGAAAGCAAGCGAGTACTTGAAGAACGACGTAGGAGCGACGAAGGTGCCAGCAACTGGACAATCGGAATCGCATTGCTGAGCACGCTGGCGGCGCTTGGGTTGGGCGGGGCCATCGCCTTCCGTACGGCTGCCTCCATCACCGAACCGCTGGCCGACCTGATGAAGGTGACCAAGCAGATCGGGACCGCCGGGGACCTGGATCACGAAATCGATATCAACCGTAAGGATGAAATTGGCGAGCTGGGGAGAACCTTCAATGGAATGGTCGGATACCTCCGCGAAATGGCATCGGTCTCGGAAGCCATCGCCGGAGGGAATCTTTCCGTGGAGGTAAAACCGCGCTCCAAGGACGACACCCTGGGTAACGCTTTTGTGCGCATGGTCGACGGGCTCAGGAAGCTGGTGAGCAACGTGCGCGATGCCGCGTCTCAGGTCGCCAGCGCGTCGAGCCAGGTGGCAGGCGCTTCTGACGATTCCGCGAAAGTCAGCCTGCAGACGGCGTCCGCCATCGACGAAGTTACCAGCACCATGCACGAGATGAGCGTGAACGTGCAGAACATGGTGAAGAATACCCAGACCCAGGCCTCCAGCGTAAGCGAGACCTCAGCTTCCATCGATCAGATGGTGGCCTCCATTCAGCGGGTGGCTGATACGGCCAAGGTATTGCTCGATATCTCGAACCGCTCGCGGGAAGAAGTCCACAACGGCATCTCCACTATGGAGAAAGCTACTGACGGCCTGAACAAGATCAACATCACCATTCGCTCCTCGGGCGAGATCATTGACGTGCTGGGGCAGCGGGCCGACGACATCGGAAAAATCATCGAAGTGATCGACGATCTTGCCGAACAAACCAACCTGCTGGCGCTGAATGCCGCTATTGAAGCGGCGCGCGCCGGCGAACACGGATTGGGCTTCGCCGTGGTCGCGGATGAGGTCCGCAAACTGGCGGAGAAATCGGCGCAGTCCACCAAGGAAATTTCCGAGCTGATTCAGAGTATCCAGAAAGAAGCGCGCAAGGCGGTGGAAAATATGGACCGCAGCACCGGCATCGTTAACGACGGTCTCGGCCTGGGCCAGGAGCTGAATGGCGCGCTGCGCAAGATCTCCAACGTCGTGACCGAGGTCTATAAGTTCGCGCAGGAAATCGGCGCCGCCACTAACGAGCAGTCACACGGCTCTTCGCAAATCGCGCGCGCTACCACCCGCCTGAACGAGATCACCCATGAAATTAATTCCGCTGTCGAGGAGCAGGCCTCCGGAGCCGACGCAGTGGTCAAAGCCATGGAACGCATGCGCGAACTGGTGCAGCAGACCACCTCTGGTTCCACGGAACTCGCGGCCTCGGCTGAGCAAATGTCGAAAATGTCGCGCGAATTACTCGACAGTATGCACCGTTTCGCGCTGGACCAGCAGCAGGAACGGGTTGCGCAACGTTATGAGGATCATGCGGTGGGCGCGCGGCGCGCCGCCGCCGGCGCTCGCGTCTGAAATTCAGGATCCGGCATGAGTCATGAATTTCATATTGTCGGCTTTCAGGTGGGACGCGAAACCTACGGCGTCCCCATTACCTCGCTGCATGAAATCGTGCGCGTGCCCGAAATTACTGCCGTACCCGACGCTCCCGAGTACATGGAAGGCGTCATCAACCTGCGCGGCAAAATTGTCTCGGTTCTCGATCTGCGCAAGCGTTTCGGCGAACCGAAAAAGACTTTGAACCGGCGCAACCGCATTCTGGTGGTGGAACATCGCGGGCGGCTGTCGGGGTTAATCGTCGATTCGGCATCGGAAGTGATCAAGATTCCCGCCGCCGACGTCGAACCCTCTCCTACCGCTTTACAGGATGGCGGCCTCAACTGTGTGACCGGATTAGGCAAATACAAAGGCCGTCTGATCGTGTTGTTGGACATGGCCAAGCTGCTGGAAAGCGGAGCGGCGAAAAAAGAGGAATCGGAACGAGGCAGCGAGACGCGCGGCGCGGCCGCCGCCGGCAAGTAATGGCAGTCCGCTGAGAATTTAGAGACCACTGGCGATGGCTACACCCACGATTGCCGCGCAGCTGACCGAAGCGGAGCTCAAGCTCCTGCAGGCGCTCATCTACCAGGAGTGCGGCATGCACTTCGACGAGCGCCGCACTCATTTCCTGCAGGATCGCCTGCAACGCCGCCTCAAAGAATGCCACCTCGATTCTTTCTACAGTTATTACCGTCTGTTGATCAGCCGGGAAGGCAAAGGCGAGCTGGCGCGACTACTGGAAAATCTGACGGTCAACGAAACCAGCTTCTTTCGCAATAAGGCTCAACTCGATCTGTTTCACAAGCACGTCCTCGACGAGATGATTCGCCGCAAGCAAGCGCAGCGCGACTTTTCCTTGCGCATCTGGAGCGCGGGATGCTCCACCGGGCAGGAGCCCTACACGCTGGCGATGCTGGTGGCCGATAGCCTGGCTTATTTCTACCTGCGTAATCCGCTGTCCGGGGCCGCACCTTCGCCCAAGCCCCTGATTCCTTCACCCTGGAAGGTGGAGATTATCGCCAGCGACATCAGTTATTCGGTGCTGCGTGCGGCCCAGGAAGGTATCTACTCCGAGACGCAGATGGCCAGCGTCGATTACAGCTATCGTTTGCGCTATTTCGACAAGACCGGCGAACGCTATGCCATCAAAAAGGCGCTCAAGGAAGTGGTGCACTTCGACTTTCACAACCTGAAGACCGAATACCTGCCGCAGCGCAACGACGTGATTTTCTGCCGCAACGTCATGATGTATTTCGATGAGCCTGAGCAGAAGCGGTTGCTGGAAAAATTCGCGCGCTGCCTGAATCTTCCCGGCTACCTGTTCGTAGGACACGCCGAGAGCCTTCTGGCCCTGACCGACAAATTCGTCATGGTGCACCGTAACAGCGGCACGGCTTACCAGAAGATCGAGGTGGTACGGTGACGCAATTTTCCGATGAGCGCGGCGCCGAGATGTTGGAGCTCTTTTTCGAGACTTCGCAGGAGTTGCTGCAGTCGCTCAACGACGAAGCTCTGAAGCTCGAGCGGAATCCGGCGGATGTGGAACTGGTGCGCAGCATCCGGCGCATCGTTCATACTCTCAAAGGGGATGCCGCGGCTTGCGGTTTTCGCGAGCTGAGCAATGCGGCGCATGCTCTCGAAGATGCGCTGGCAACGGAATCCGTAGCCTCACACGGCAGCCTGGCGGAGGTAGCGTTCACCGCTGCCGATACTTTCGGAGGCATGCTGGCCGCCTACCGCCGCAAAGGGAAACTACCGTCAACGGCGCCTCTGGCGAAGATGGTTCGCGAACTCTCGCAGCAGAACAAGACCGGCAAGCGCGTCAAAAAAGAGGCTCCCGCCGCATTCGTTCCCACGGTCTGGACCGAGTACGAGAACCTGGCCATCCAGAATGCGCTATCCCAGGGCAGGAACGTCTACCACATCACGGCTCGCATCGATCCGAAATGCGTCATGCCGATCGCTGCCCGGCAACTGGTGCTCAACGCGCTCACGGCTTCCGGCGACGTTCTGGCGACACGGCCCGATGCGGCCTCCCCGGAGAGCAGCAAGCGCGTGGAATTACTGGTGGCCAGTCACACGCCGGCCGAACAATTAACCGCCCAGTGCCGCATCCCCACTGTGATTTCTACCGTCGGCGTGGAAATGATCAAGGAAGCGGCGGTAAAGGCGGATGCCGCGCTGCCCAAAGAAGATGGGACAGAGACTGAGCGAGCGTCTGCGGCAGTGCCGGAAGCCGAGGAAGCAGCCGCAAGCCCCGCCACTCCCAACCATGCTCCGGCGCTCGCGGAAAACATCCTGCGCGTGGATGCCGAGCGCATCGATAACGTGCTCAACTTGGTTGGAGAACTGATTATCGGCAAATCCATGTTGCAGCAGGCCTTCACTGAATTTGCCCGTCACGCTCCCAAGGAGGCTTTGCGCGGCCGCTTTGCCGATGCCATGTCTTTTCAATCACGCGTGCTGAGTGACTTGCAGCGCTCGGTGATGAAAATCCGCATGGTGCCGGTCGAACAACTGTTTCGCCGCTTTCCCCGCATGGTGCGCGACGTCGCCAAGGTGTGCGGCAAGGAAGTCGAACTGGTCGTCAGTGGCCAGGATACGGATCTGGATAAGAGCCTGCTGGATGTGATCGCCGAACCGCTCACTCACCTGGTGCGCAACGCGGTCAGCCACGGCATCGAGAGCGCGGAGGAGCGGGTCCGCGTTGGGAAGCCGGCCCGCGGCGCCATTCGCCTCACTGCGTATCACCAGGGCAATCAAGTTATTGTGGAGATCAGTGACGACGGCCGCGGCATCGACACACAACGAGTCAAGAACAAGGCGGTGGCCAAAGGCATCATCAGCGAGGAAGAGGCGGATCGCATGGGCGACCATGAGATTCTGGCGCTCGTCTTTCGCCCCGGTTTCAGCACCGCCGACGAGATCACAGAAATTTCCGGGCGCGGGGTCGGCCTCGATGTGGTCCAGACCGTCTTGCATCGCTTGAAAGGCTCAGTGGACATCGAGACCCGGGCTGGCCAAAGCACTACGTTCCGGCTGAAGTTGCCTCTGACTCTGGCCATCATCAAGGCTCTGCTGTTCCGCGTGGAGCAGCGTCTCTATGCCGTCCCGCTGAACGCCGTGGCGGAGATTGCGCGCGCCCGGGAGTCAGAGGTGCACCAGGTGCAGAACTATGAAGTCCTGCAGATGCGCAACCAGGTGCTGCCTTTGATACGGCTGGGGCGAGCTCCCGGCCAGGAGACCAGCGGCGAGTCAAAAAAGATTTTTGTGCTGGTAATTTCCGTGGGCGAGCGCAAGCTGGGCCTGATCGTGGACAGTCTGGATGGGGAAGAAGAACTGGTCATCAAGGCTCTGGACGACCAGACAGTTTCCACCGACCTTATCAGCGGAGCATCCATCCTGGGCGACGGCCGGGTAGTGCTCATTGTAAATCTGCCTGCGATTGTGGATCGGCATAGCCGGTCTCGTTCGCAGACCGCCGGGGAAATCATTTCCGGGATGCTGCTCTCTCACGCCGACCGGACGAATGCGGTTCATAGCCATCCGGGGGTGCGGCCATGACCCCGGTGCGCGTGCTGGTAGTGGACGATTCCGCCCTGATGCGGAAGTTGATTCCGCAGATTTTGCAGACCGACGGCTCCATTGAGGTCGTTGGCACAGCAATGGACGGCAATTTCGGCCTCCGGAAAATCGAGGAGTTGAGGCCCCAGGTCATAACTCTCGATCTCGAAATGCCCGGCATGGGCGGCCTGGAGATGCTGAAGGAGATCATGCGCCGCCACCGCCTGCCGGTCATCGTGGTGAGCTCCCACAGCACGCAGGGGGCGTCAGTGACATTGCAGGCGTTATCGCTCGGCGCATTCGATTTCGTCGCCAAACCGAACGACGTCTCGGCCCGCATGCCTCAAATCGCGGAGGAGCTTATCGGCAAGATCAAGGCCGCCGCGCAAAGCCGCGGGGTAAGGGTCAGGCCGGTGGGCGAATCGCCCCAACCCGGGAAAAAAGTTCTGCTCGACGCCAAAAGGTCTCCGACTAAAGTTATCGCCATCGGCGTCTCTACCGGAGGACCCCAGGCTCTGCAATATGTATTCTCACAATTACCGGCAGATTTTCCCGGCACTATCGTGGTGGTGCAGCACATGCCAGAAGGGTTTACCGAAATGTTTGCCCGGCGTCTGGATGAGATTTGCGCCATCCGTATCAAGGAGGCCCAATCGGGGGATGTTCTGTTGGCGGGAAGGGCTCTAATCTGTCCCGGTAGCCGGCATGTGAAAGTGAAACGCTTGCCGCTGGGTGACGTTGTGGTGTTGAGCGATGAGCCCCGGGTGAACGGACATCGTCCTTCGGCAGACGTGTTGTTCAAGAGCCTGGCCGAAGAATTCGGCGCAAAAGGTTTGGCCGTGCTTATGACCGGCATGGGCGATGACGGGGCGCAAGGTTTGGGTATGGTCAAGGCAGCCGGGGGGATGACCATCGCGCAGAATGAAGAATCCTGCGTCGTCTATGGAATGCCCAAAGCCGCCATTGATCGCGGCTATGCCATCCGCGTTGTCGGTTTAGACGTGCTGGCGAACACTTTGCAGGCGCAGTGCATGTCGGATCGCAGAAACGGCTCGGCGGAGCCCGGCGAAAGTGGCAAGGCGGCGGGCGTGGGACAAAATTAGTTTGTAGCTTGATGGATCTAGCAGAAGTGCCGAGCCTGCACCGCAAGTCGCAGGCCAGGCGGGGAAAAACAGTTTTCAGCAAAAGGCAGGAGGGGTTATGGAGCAGTTTGCATCTTTAAAACGCAGCAAGGACGGGCAACCGATCCGCTACCTGGTGGTGGACGATTCGGTGTTCGCGCGCAAGAATCTCGCCCGCATCGTCGAAACCTTCGGCGGCCAGGTGGCCGGCGAAGCTGGCGACGGCATGACCGCCATCACCGAATACGAACGCACCAATCCCGATATCGTGCTCATGGACATCACCATGCCGCAGATGGAAGGCATTGAGGCGGCGGAAAAGATTGTGGGCCAGCATCCCGAGGCTCGCATCGTCATGGTGTCCTCGGTTGGCTATCAGGAGAACATCGTGGCTGCGCTGCAGCGTGGGGCGCGCCACTTCGTGCAGAAGCCGGTCAAGCCGGAAGTTCTTTATGAAGTCATCAAGTACGTGCTGGGCGAGGATGGGGCGGTAGCCTCTGCGGCCGGCGCCGGAGCCTGATTATGAAGATGGAGCTGATCCAGCCGTTCATCAACGCGGCGGATGCCGTGCTCGCGCAAGGCCTGCAGTCTCCCATGTCGATTGGAAACCTCAGCATGGAGCAGGAGGCCTACCGGCGCAAAGGCGTGGCCGCACTGGTGGCCCTTACCGGGGACATCGAGGGCCGGATTGTCTTTGATCTCGATCCCGAAGCCGCGGTACGCGTAGCCAGCCGTTTTGCCGGAGCCGAACTGCCCGAATCCGACGAGCTGGTGCGGGAGACAGTTTGCGAGCTGGCCAATCAGATTACCGGCAACGCCGTCACTTCGCTCAATGACCAGGGTTTCCACTTCCGCGTTCATCCTCCCGTTCTGCACACTTCCGAACTCGGCCCCACCATCACCGAAGATACCGAGGCGCTGGTCATCTGCTTCGAAACAGGTATGGGCAGCGTGTTCATGAATATTGCGCTGCGCTACGGCGCGAGGTCAAACGAACTGGCAGCCGCCGCCGGAGAATAGCTGCTCGGGCGCCGGACTTCAGACCTCGGACCTCTGACTACAGCCCTCAGCGGTTGGACCTTGCATCCCAACTTAAATTCGAATTTCGCGGCAGAGAGTACATGCTTTCGTCGGAATCTGGCCTGTAAAACGCCATCAACGCGTATCTCTGAAGTCTGAGGTCCGAGGGCTGAGGTCCGACGCCCAAGGTCCGGAGTCCGCCTTTACGGTCCGGCAAGAACAAAGACGGGGTTCTGGGGCAGAGGATTGCCGCCGTTAGGAGGAGTGACAGCGCTTAGCGGAGCCGCCATATCCAGCACCTTGGTGTCGTCTGACGTCCGGATGATGCTGGTATTTCTGGCGTCGCAATTTCCCACATAGACTTTGGAACTGTCTGCCGAAGCGGCGGTAAACAATTCAAAGCGAGCGGAGGCGCAAGAAGCCGCGACCGAAGCCAGCGGAATGACGGTCCGCACGCTTCCGTCGGATGCGTTGACCACCGTGACTTGCGAAATGGCGGTGCCGCCACTGGACGAGACACTGGCCACATATGCCCGGGTGCCGTCGGGCAAGGCCGCCACCGTGACCGGGCTCGCGGCCACTGGCAGGGTGAATAAAACTGCGGGTGGGTCGGCTGCGACACTGAGCGCAGTCAAGGTGTTGGCGGTGGGATTCGTAACGTAGAGGCGGTTCAGTTTGCCGTCATACAACATGAAATTTGCGCCTGCGCCCACGGCGACGTTGCTCAACAGCGTGTCAGTCGCTGTATCTATCGCTGAAACCGTGCCGCTCCCGCTATTGAGAACATAAACTCGGGCACTGTCCGAACGCGCCACCGTCCACACCGGGGTCGCGCCGGTCGGAATCGTCTGCACTACGCTACGGTCCACCAGGCTGATGCTGCTGACGTCACCATCGCCCTGGTTCGCCACATAAAGTTTTTTCTGGTCGGGAGTCTCGGCCAGCGCCACCGGATTTGTCCCCACCACAATCAGCGGGCTCAGCACCACGTTCGTGGCCGTCGAGATGGCGGCCACAGTCTTGTTTCCAAAGTTGGCCACGTAAACGGTGTTGTTTTCGGTGCTGTGCACAAACACCGGATCAGCCCCGGCCGGCAGCGATATGGTAGTCACCGAGCCCGGGCTGGTCGGCGAGTAGGAGGATACCGAATCTTCGGCGCTATTGGTCACGTACAGGCGGGCGCCGTTCGGAATCAGCGTGGCATGCGAAGGACTGAGTCCGACCTGGGCCACGCCAATGTTGGTATCGCCGGAAACGTCCAGCTCGCTGCCGGCACCGGGATCGTTCGGCCCATTGTCGCTCAGCACCAGCATGAAGTGAAGGGCTGCAGGATCGGGCTGTGGCGGGACAATCGGGACCGCCACCGGACGGTATTCGTCTCCACAACTCACGCCGATGAGACAAAGCAGCAGAACGCCCAGCACCCGGGCGCCACAACGAAGATCTATCCCCACGCCATTTATCCCCACGCCAGCAGAACGGTCCATGAACTCACAGTGATCCGGAAAGAGCTTCCATTTTAATGGTTGGGTTGGATATGCGCCAGCCAGCCGGTGCGGGGCGGACACTCCTGTCCGTCGCCTTGAAGTTGATTCTGGTCTTGATTGTGTTCCTGGACAGTTGGATGCGAGTAAAGGAGAGCAAGTCAAAACCAGACCCAAAAGCGGCGGACAGGAGTGTCCGCCCCACACATACATGTGTCTGCGTTTTTAAGCCTTGCCGCGCGACTTTCTTCCTGACGCGGCTTCGCGGGCCGGGGCTGCCGGCTTTTTCTTTCCTTCCATATCGGCCAGGCTTTGCTTGAGCGCAGCCATCAGATCCACCACCGGAGCCAGTTTTTTCGGCTTTTCCACCTCGGCGACGGTTCCGCCTTCCAGTTTGGCTTCGATGAGTTTCTTGACGTTATCCTGAAAGGTGTCGTGATACTTTTCCGGATCCCATTCCGCTGACAGCGCTTCGATCAACTGGTGGGCGACTTTGACTTCTGCATCTTTCAGTTCGACATCGGGCGCGCCAAACTCCTCCACCGAGCGAACTTCGTCGGCGTAATACATGGTATGCAGCATCAGGCCGCCTTCGTGCGGGCGCAAAAACACCGTGTATTCGCGGTTGTGCATGGTCAGCTTGGCGATGGCCACGTATTCGCTCTCTTCGAGCGCCTTGGTCAGCAAAGCATAGGGCCTGCGTCCGGCTTCCTCCGGAACCATGTAATACGAAGACTCGAAAAATACCGGATCGACCTCGCTGGACTTCACGAATTCCAGAATTTCCATCGTCTTGGCGGTTTGTGGCTCGATCTTCTTGATCTCTTCGGGCTCGATCACCACGTATTCGCCTTTGCGGAATTCGTAGCCCTTTACGATCTCGCTGCGCTCCACCACGCGATTGTCGGCGGGACAATAATATTGCTGTTTTACCCGCTGCAGGTCGTCGCGATGCAGCATGTTAAAGGAGATTCCGCTACTGCGCGCGCCGGAGAAAAGGCGCACCGGCATAGAGATCAACCCGAAAGTCAGATACCCCGACCAGACCGAGGCTGCCATAGTTCACTCCCCAGTTGAAAAGGCGCAAACCGCGCCAGCGTAGAGCAGTTTAGTCTACGCATGGCTGTTTGATGCGGTCCAGACGCAAGGGTAATCGAGAGACCAAGCACCATACAATGGACCATGCACAAAGTCATACAACATCTTGTGCCCGCCCTAAGCACCAAACGTATGTCCACTCCGAATTGCGAAATCCAAGCACCGCACTTATCGTGACCCATGTGGACAAACTGGCCGCGTTGAGCTTCCTCGCAAGCCTGTCGTTTAGCGGTGTCAACGGCCGCTGGGCAATCGCAGGATTGCTGACCATCCTGTTCGCCGGAGCCGCCCGCTGGTTGCGGGGTGTGACCACCGCAGGAGCACTGGCCGGAGCGCTGAGCTGCTTCATTCTTTACCTGGGAGGAGGTCCGGGCGCTTTTGCGGCGCTGGTTACAGTTTTCATTTTGACATGGACTACCACTCGCCTGGGCTACCAGCGCAAGCAAAAGCTAGGCATCGCCGAAAGACGCGAGGGCCGCAATGCGATCCAGGTTTTGGCCAACCTGGGAGTTGCCACGGCTTGCGCTGCGCTCTTTTTCCTCAACCCAGGCAAAGCGGCCTTGTTGCTGGCGCTCGCCGCAGCGCTTTCCGAGGCCGCAGCCGACACGGTCTCCAGTGAGGTGGGCCAGGCCTTTGGCCAGAGAGCCCGCATGATCACCAGTTGGAAATCGGTTCCCGCAGGAATCGACGGCGCGGTTAGCCTGACCGGAACGCTGGCCGGGATTACCGCCGCCGGAATTGTGAGTTCAGTCTGCGCGCTGGGCGGACTGCTTCCCTGGCGGTGGCTGCCAATTTCCGCTGGCGCGGGCGTTCTGGGCATGATCGTGGACAGCTTTCTGGGGGCATGGTTCGAGCGCCGCCATCTTTTGAACAACGACTCGGTAAACTTCCTCAGTACTTTGGTGGCTGCGGTGGCATCCTTCTGGTTAACCTGATCGGGGCGGTCCTGAGAATCCGTCAAAGTACAGGCAGAAACCGCCTTGGCAATGCCTGCTGAAGCGCGGAAAGCCGCGTCAATACAGGCGAAGCCTTTCCCCTCGGGCCCCGGCTGTATTCCGTGTTTTTCCATCGATTGAAGGCTGATTTCGGGTTTTACCCCGGCAGGTCATGTACTTATGGTCCTTGCCGGAGGTTACCGGCAGGGCGAAAATTGGAGAGCATCTTGGCTCGAGGATGCTCGCATCTCACTGCTTTGCTTGGATTTCCAGAAGACCCGGCGGGCAACGAAAGTCGACTGGCAGTAATGAAGATTCAGACATTTGTAATCGGCTGCGTGCTGGCGCTGGCATTGTTCCTGTTCGCGCAGCAGCGTTCGGAGACGACCCAGCCGGGCGGATTCCGCGAGGTCGTGGACCTCACTCATTCCTTGCCGACACCGGCTTCCGAACCGGCGATCAGGTCCGCTTATCGGCTGCAACCCCTCGCCTTGGAGCAGAAGGTGCTTGCGCCGGTGCCCGGCGTCACCGCTTCAGAGCAGTTTTCCACCCGCATGGACGCCCCGGCGCGTCTGGCGCGCGGCCTGTGGACGGTCGACCAGATTCCTGCCGGACGACTGATCGCGCCGCTGGTTGTGCTCGACGCCAGCAAGAAAGTCGACGGCAATCCCGACTATGAAATTTCGGTGCAGGACATCGCCCGCTGGGAACACGCCAATGGTCAGATTCCCCTGGGCGCTGTAGTCATGGCACGAACTGGATGGGGATCGCGCTGGACTTCCGAAAGAAGTTACCGCAACACCGACAGCAAGGGCGTCATGCACTTTCCCGGATACTCCGAGGACGCCGCCAAATTCCTGGCCGAGGGCCGTAATGCCCTGGGACTCGGGATCGATACCGCCAACCTGGATCGCGGCTCTTCCAAACAGTTTCCTGTTGCGCAATATACCCTGGCCCACGGACTCTACGTGCTGACCAACGTGGCTAACCTGGATCGCATGCCCCCCAACGGCGCCATTGCCATGGTCGCTCCCATGAAAGTGGCAGGCGGATCGGCCGTCCCGGTTCGTATTCTGGCGCTGGTACGTTAGAGAAATAATTCAGTTTTCAGTTCCCAGTTTCTAGTTTCCAGTTTCTGGCTTCTCTAGCTCAGGTTGCGCTCCGATGTCATCCTGCCCGGCCGTCAGGCCAGGAAGGGCCTATGCATTTGCTTTTGTGAGCTGAGATTTACTAAACATCTCCAGACATCATCAGTCTTAAAATTTCTTCTTTATTCATGCTTGCGGCATTGATTTTATGCCGCTCTTCGCGTTTCCTGATAACGCATGACGAGGAGGCAAAGATGAGCGACCCGCGTTATCCGATCGGCAAATTTACTTACGACGGCCCACCTGACGAGGCGCAGCGCCGGAAATTCATCGACGAGATCGCGCATGCTCCTTCCGCCCTGCGCGCAGCCGTGCAAAGCTTGACGCCAGAGCAAATCGAAACTCCCTACCGCGATGGCGGCTGGACCGTACGGCAGGTCATTCATCATGTTCCCGAGAGCCACATGAATGCTTTCATCCGTTTCAAATTAGCCCTCACCGAGGACGCTCCAACGATCAAGCCCTATATGGAGGATCGCTGGGCCAACCTCGCCGACGTCCAGTCCACACCGCTGGAGGTGTCGCTGTCCCTGCTCGATTCCCTGCACGACCGACTGGTTCGACTGTTACGCTCCCTCCCGCCGCAGGACTGGAAGCGCACTTTCAATCATCCGGAATTGGGAGAAATGCCGCTGGAAAAGAATCTCGCGCTGTACGCCTGGCACGGCAAGCACCACGTGGCCCACATCACGGAATTGCGAAAGAAGATGGGCTGGTAAGTTTCTATTCTGTCGGCGAAGCTACGCCGGAATGTGCAGCCGCCAGGCAAGGTAGCTGGCAGCTTCGCGTAGCACCGCCAGGGCGCGTTGCCACAACCAACGCGGGCGCGAATCGGGACGAGGCGCAACGTAGACCTGCACTCCTTCGTGCTCCAGCAGCTTCCGGATACGGAATACGTGATAGGCGTCGCTGACCGCCACGCAACTGCGCATCCGGTTGGCACGCATGATGACCGCAACCCGTTCGGCTGAGGAAGCCGTGTCCGAGCCCTGGGTTTCGGCAATGAGTTTTTCTTCCGGAATGCCGCGGTGCATCAGGTAATCGTGGCCGACGCCGCCTTCGCTGAAGGTGGGATCCGCCGCCGCGCCGCCGGTGGTAATCACTACCGGCGCCGCGCCGCGCTGAAACAGGTCGTAAGCGTGATCCAGCCGGGCGCGGTAAACCGGGGAAGGCCGTCCCGCATATTCCGCCGCGCCGAAGACTACGATAGCGTCCGCCGGATGCACTTCCTGCATTCCCGCTTCGCGCACGATCTGGACGCTGCTGATGCCCAGCAACACCGCGATGGCTGCCGCAGCCCCGGCCACCGCCCACAATGGCCAGGGACTTTGCCGGCGCCGGTTTGCTTCTACTTTCATCCTTGCGCGAAGAACTCGGAGATCTCCTGAGCTGCAATGGCGCCTTCGCGCATGATGCGCCAGCGGGCCTCTTCGTCGGTGAGGTCGACGATGGTCGAGGCCACCTCCCGGGGCGAAGTGCCGCCATCCACAATGATCGAAATCCGGCCCTGCAATTGATCGCGAACCGCCAGGGCAGTAGTGCACTCAGATTCGCCGCTGAGATTGGCGGAGGTCGCGGTGATGGGAATCTGCGCCGCCTGCACCACAGCCAGCGGAATGGTGGCCTTGGGAACACGCAGCGCGACGTTGCCGGTATTGGCAGTCACCTTCAGGGGAAGCCGCGACGAGGCTTTCACAATGATGGTGAGCGGTCCCGGCCAGAATCGCCGCGCCAGCGCGTAAAACTCCTCGGGCAGCGGCTGCGCCAGTTGTTCCGCCTGGTCCACGTCGGCGATCAGCAGCGACAGCGGTTTGTGCCGGGAGCGCGACTTGATGTCATACACGCGATCCACCGCGCGCAGGTTAAACGGGTCGGCCGCCAGCCCGTAAAAAGTATCGGTCGGCATGCCCAGTACCTCGCCGGCCCGTATCTGATCAGCCGCATAACGAATCAGTGACGCTTCCGGGTTCTCGCTGCTTATTTTAAGGATTTCCGGGTGCACTGCAGTCCCTTCCCAGCCTAGGTCTCGAAGTTGCGAAACCTAACATAACATGGAAGCGCAACCGGCCGAGAGGAACAGGTATGATCTGACCGGCTCGCCATAAATGAAGCGGACGACCACAGCCCGTGGGCATGGCATCAGTGACCGCCTGCGCCGCGTCGAAGGACGTCACAACGCCCTGGTCAAGGAGCTTCGCCGGGCGTTCGCTCGCGGCGAGCTTACAGCCGACGGCTACTGCGCCATCGAAGGTTTGCGAATTCTGGAAGAGGCAATCCGCAGCGGCCTGCGCTTCCGGGCAGCCTTTTTCAACGAATCGGCAGCTGCCCGCGCGGAGCGAATTCTGTCCCAGCTGGGCGCCCAGGTCGAGTCTCTATTGCTGCCTGACAGGCTCTTCGCCAGCATTGTCCCCAGCGAGACCCCACAGGGCGTGGCCGCTCTGGTTCGCTGGAGGGAGTTCCCTCTCGACGATGTTTTAGCCCGGTCGAAAACCGGACCCCTGCTGGTAATCGCAGGAGTTCAGGATCCGGGAAATCTCGGTACCATCCTGCGTTCGGCGGAAGCCTTCAGCGCGGGCGGCGTGGTGCTTGGAGAAGGAACGGTCGCCGCCTTCAATCCTAAAGTCGTGCGCGCTTCGGCTGGCTCGGTTTTCCGGCTGCCGCTAGCGCGGGCAAAGCTCTTCGACGCTCTGATCCGCATGAAAGCGCTGGGCATAAGGCTGGTGGCCACGGCGTCACACAACGGCACGCCGCTTGATCAGGCTGGACTCTCAAGCCCACTCGCCATCTTCATCGGCAGCGAGGGAGCCGGAGTCGCCCGCGACCTCATCAAACAGGTGGATGAAGTCGTGGCCATACCGCAAGCTCCGCAGGTGGACTCCCTTAACGTTGGCGTGGCGGCGAGTATCGTGTTGTATGAAGTGGCACGGCAAAAGGCATCAACCATGAAGGACACGAAGATGCACAAAGGAAGAAATTCAGGGTTGTGATTCCTTCCTGAAACTTCGTGTTCTTGGTGGTCTATCGGTTTTAGAAGCGAATCAGCAGCCCACATGAGTCTGTTCCAGACCATCCCGACCAGCGACCCCGGCGACCGCACCCGTCCGCTTGCCGACCGCATGCGCCCGCGCACGCTCGATGAGTTCGTCGGTCAGGAGCACCTTGTCGGACCAGGCAAACCCCTGCGCACCCAGATCGAGCGCGACGACATCGGCTCGCTCATCTTTTGGGGACCGCCGGGCACCGGCAAAACGACTCTGGCGCAAATCATCGCCCACATGACCAAGGCGGAGTTTGTCGAGTTCTCCGCCGTGCTCACCGGCATCAAGGAAATCAAGCAAGTCATGGCCGATGCCGAACGCGCCAAACAATACGGCACCCGCACCATAGTCTTTATCGATGAGATTCACCGCTTCAACAAAGCCCAGCAGGATGCCTTCCTGCCGCATGTGGAGAAAGGCAACATCCGCCTGATCGGCGCCACCACGGAAAATCCCTCGTTCGAAATCATCTCCGCGCTACTCTCCCGCAGCCGGGTCTACGTGCTCAAGCCCTTGACTGAGGAGCAGATTGTCGCATTGCTGCAGCGCGCCCTGGCCGACCAAACTCGCGGCCTGGGAGCTTTGCGGTTGCAGGCTTCTGACGACGTGTTGAAGAAGATTGCCGCCTACTCCAGCGGCGATGCCCGCAGCGCCTACAACGTGCTGGAGGTCGCCGCCTCACTGGCGCGCGGGGCGGTGGACAAAGCAGGCGGCAAGGAGGCTGCCGCGGAAATCTCGGACCAGATCGTCACCGACGCCTTGCAGAAGCGCGTGCTGCTTTACGACAAAGCCGGCGAAGAGCACTACAACCTCATTTCAGCGCTGCACAAATCGGTGCGCAACAGCGATCCCGACGCCGCTCTCTACTGGCTGGGGCGAATGCTGGAAGCCGGCGAAGATCCGCTTTACATCGCGCGGCGCGTGGTGCGAATGGCGGTGGAAGACATCGGCCTCGCCGACCCCAATGCCCTCTCGCAATGTATGGCCGCCCGCGACGCCGTGGATTTTCTCGGCATGCCGGAGGGCGACCTGGCTCTGGCGCAAGCCGTGGTGTATCTCTCCGTTGCCCCGAAATCCAACTCGCTGTACACCGCTTACAGTGAAATTCAGGCCGACGTGGAACGCACCGCAGCCGAGCCCGTCCCGCTGCATCTGCGCAACGCTCCTACCGGCTTGATGAAAGGCATGGGATACGGCCAGGGCTATCAGTACGCTCATGATCTGGAAGACAAAGTGGCCGACATGCAGTGTCTACCCGATAATTTGCGCGATCGCGTTTATTATCGCCCTACCAGTGAGGGTGTGGAAAAACGCATTCGAGAGCGTCTAGACGAGATCAAACGGCGGCGAGCCCAGGCTGCCGACCCCTCTCCCCGCCCTCCGAAAACAGAATCCGGCGCCTAGCCCCGCGCATCTTATACGGGGAATCAGGTAGATCGGTTCGTTGTCCCCCGCCGGCGTTTAAGGAGTTAGTTCCATGGCTACAGTCCCACGAACCATCATCTCGGATCCCGTCAACGTCCGCCCTGTGCAACTGGAGCAGGTCGAGCAACTGCTCAAATTGCAGAAATGGTCGCGCAAGATCACCTCCATCCTCGATCTGGATGAACTCATCGATCAGGTGGTCAACGACATCTCCTGCGCCTTCGGCTGTGTGGAAACCAATCTTTATTTACACGACGAAGAGCACGGCGAACTGGAGGCAGTCGGCGTTCATGGCTGCACTATTCACGGCAAGGGATCGCGGCTGAAGGTCGGCAAGCAGGGCATGGTCGGTTACGTCGCCTCTACCCTGCAGATGCGGTACGCTCCCGATGTTCGCAAGGATCCCTATTACGTAGCGTGCGAGGAGTCGACGCTTTCGGAAGTTGCCATCCCGCTGCTGGTCGATAGCAAGCTGGTGGGTGTCTTCTCCGCGTCGCATCATGAACTGGACGCGTTTCCCCGCGAGCAGTTGCGCATGCTGCAAGGTCTGTGCGATCACCTGGCGGTGGCTGTGCACAACGCCCGGCGCTTTCAGCAAGAGCGCCACGAGCGCGAGCGCATGACGCTGGACCAGTTGGAGGCCCGCGTTATCCAGCAGGCCCTGCTGCCGAAAAGCTCGCCCTTTATCCCCGGGATCGCAATCTCCGGGCTCTCGATTCCCGCCGGCGCAGTAGGCGGAGACTGGTACGACTTTATTTCCTTCGACGACGGTTGCTGGGGGCTGGTTCTGGCCGACGTTTCCGGAAAAGGCACCGCTGCGGCTCTGCTGATGTCCGCGACCCGCGGCATTATGCGTTCTTTGGCCCAGACGTGCGGCGGCCCGGGAGAGATTCTGACCCGCCTCAATCGCGTGCTCGTCGAAGATTTTCCTTCGGGCAAGTTCGTTACCATGTTGTTCGCGGTGCTGAATCCCTCGACTCGCACCTTGACGTTTTCCAGCGCCGGGCACCTGCGCCCGCTGTTGTTAGACGATCAGGGCGCGCGCTTTCTGGACAGCGAGCGCGGAATGCCTCTGGGGCTGGGAACCGGAGAATTCTCCGAGAGCCAGGTAATTCTGTCGAAAGGTTCGAAGCTGGTTTTCTACAGCGATGGAATCACGGAGGCCACTGACGGAACCGACGAAGAGTATGGCGCCGACCGGATGCGGGACCATGTGCTGCAGCCGGACTCCTCCGCCGACAGTATCCTGGCCGACGTGCGCCGCTTTGCCAACGGCGAGGGCTTGCTTGACGACGCCACCGTGATTTTCGTGAAAGCGTAAATCGGATCAACCGCCTGGACTAAACCCTTCAGCCGAAGCGCGCCCGGTGCTCCTGCAGAATGCAGCGGTCCATGATCACGAGGATTCCGGCCTGGCGGGCTTTACGGGCAGCGGCTTCGTGCACCGCACCTTCTTGCATCCAGATCGCCGGTATCTTCAGGCGGATGGCCTGATCGACCACTTCTTCCACGAATTCCGGCCGCCGGAAAACATTCACGATATCGATCTTCTCCGGGACCTCGAGCAACGACGGGTACGCCTTCTCGCCAAGCGACCCATGAATCTTAGGATTGACCGGGATGATGTGGTAGCCCTGAGTCTGCATGTAGGCCGAGACACCGTGGCTGGGACGGAGCGGGCTGTTTGACAGGCCTACCACAGCGATATTTCGAGACCGCTTGAGCAAGTCCGCGATCGGATCCGAGTCGGGCGCCGTGGCCATGAACAAATTGTAGTTCTTAAAACGCAGGGAAGCCAGTGAAGCAGTGGATCGAGTGGCGAGGATTTCCCGGGGCCTGCTCACCACCTCAGTGCCTGTTGCTGTTGTCCGACTTCTGCTTCAGCATCTTCGTCGCCAGCTTACGGACCGTGTCTGAGACCTCTTTATTGCCCGACAGGTGACGGAGATCGCCTACCAGAATGTTTTTCATCAGACTGAGCGAAAGGTCCAATGGGGTTCGCGGGTTGAAAACCAGATTGCGAACGATCAGATAATTCTTGGCAAACCTCCGCTTCATCGGAATTCCACGAAGCACCGCTTCCAGGACATTCTTCTGGCTGGCAAATCGCTCGACTTCGCCGTCGCTGACTTTGGGCGATTCCAAAACCGCCAGGGCAACGATCTTGGTGCCGTCCCGGATCAGCAGCGAACGTTCTTCTTTGGTGCCTTTCATGGCCAGCTGGATGCGGCCTTTAATGTCCAGCTTGGAAATTTTTTGCAGGGCGCTGCCGCGTTCCTCCGAAGCGCTCAGAAAGGTCTTCTTGACCGGGGCCTTCTTGGCAGCCGCTCCCGCGCCGGCTGCCGAAGGGACATGGCTCGTTGCCGTCGACTGCGCCGCCGACTCAGCCTTTTCTCCCTCTCCGCCGGGAACGAGTTCTTCGTAGAACCCTCCGATCGGCTGAAAGACCTGCGCGCTCTCGGCGGCAATTTCGCTGGCGTGTTCGGACATGTAGGCGAGCACTCCTTCATCCAGCGCCGGGTCGCTCTCGTCCGACGCATCACCCGGCGCCAACTGGAAGACTTCATCCAGGCTGCCTTGTCTCTCTGTCACCGTTTCCGGCGCAGTCTTCGGTTCCTCGGGGGAAGCGCTGGGCATGGGATCGCTGGACGCGGCAGCCTCCACCGGCTGCAGCAGGTTTCTGATGTTCTCGCTTTGTATTCCCGACAGGTGCGGGCTGGCCAGCAGCGCGTTCAGAATCGAGGGCGACTGGGACACTCGCTCACTCTTCAACAGTGTCTCGACCACGTCGCGTCCCGCCTCCTGGGCCAACTCCACCAGAGACTCGTTTGACACCGAAGGATTCGCCAGCAGCGCCGGCAGCAGCACCGGCCGCAGATTCTTCGGAGAAATCAGATAGCCCAGGACTTCTTTCGAAGTGGCGGGATCGGCCGCCGCGGCGCGCGATGCCGCTTCGTCCCAGCCGGCTAGCGTCAGTTGCGCCTGCTGGCTGAAAACCTTGTTGTGAATCGCCAGGTGAACCAGAATCTCGATCATCTCCCGGGCCGGAACCGAGAGCGACCCCTTGGAGGCCGATTGCATCAGGTTGGACGGCACCGCAGACACGCGAATGAGATCGATCATGCGGGACATAATGTCGAACTCCTGTTTTGAAAGCTCGCTCTCTGACTAACGACCAACGACTAGTTTTGCTTCTCCCCCCGCCGCATACGCAAGTAGGCGCGGATGAAAGGCTCGAGGTCGCCATCGAGTACCCGGTCCACATCCCCCACTTCCATCTTGGTGCGATGATCTTTAATCAGGCGGTAAGGCTGCAGCACGTAAGAACGAATCTGGGAGCCGAAGTCGATGTCGAGCTTCGAGTCTTCAATCTTCTTGGTAGCCGCCCGTTGTTTCTCCAGCTCATATTCATAGAGCTTGGAGCGCAGCATGCTCATCGCCCGTTCCCGGTTTTTGTGTTGCGAGCGCTCGTTCTGGCAACTGGCTACCAACCCGGTGGGAATGTGGGTCATACGCACCGCCGAGTCGGTGGTGTTTACGTGCTGCCCGCCCTTGCCGCCCGAGCGGTAGGTATCTACCCGCAGGTCTTCCGGCTTGATTACGATTTCAATGCTGTCGTCGATTTCCGGCGAGACGTACACGCTGGCAAAGGAAGTGTGGCGCCGCTTGGCTTGATCGAAGGGTGAAATGCGCACCAGGCGATGAACTCCGATTTCACTGGTCAGCAGGCCGAAGGCATACTCTCCGTTCACCGCAAAGGTGGCCGACTTGAGCCCCGCCTCTTCGCCCGGCTGGTAGTCGTAAAGAGTGGTCTGAAAGCCGCGCCGCTCCGCCCAGCGAAGATACATACGCAGCAGCATGTCGGCCCAATCTTGTGATTCGGTTCCACCCGCGCCGGGGTGGATGGTCACGATCGCGTTGCGGCCATCGTTTTCTCCGGAGAGCAGGCTCTCAGTTTCGAGCCGGTCCACCAGACTGCGCAGGCCGTCAATTTCGCGCCGCAGGTCGTCTTCAACATTTTCCCCTTCGCGGCCCAGATCGAGGTATGCGGATATATCGTCGCCG
>DATAPL010000059.1:0-26915 GCA_036265205.1 Terriglobales bacterium | reverse complement strand
TGGCGTCCCCGACGGGATTTGAACCCGTGTTACCGCCGTGAAAGGGCGATGTCCTAGGCCAGGCTAGACGACGGGGACCACAATGTTCAGGGCGGGAGCCGGCGGCTGAGTTTTGATGGTAACAGCGGGGCCGAGAGAGTGTCAAAGAAACCGCGGACTGAACTAAACATCGTTCAGGTCAGTGCCCAGCTCGGGGCGGTGCTTGCCGCGAAGGCGGGCCCCGTTCTGAGCAGGCATTTTGAATCCGTACGATGCAGTCTTTGGGCGCGACCGTTTAGAATACAAATTGGCGGCACGGTTGTGTCGCGATTCGATGCCTGATCCGCTTTATCTCAGTCTTTGGTTTTCCAGCTTTGAGGTGGACGACATGTTGCCTCATGCGCTGGCGACGCTGCGGCAATTTTCGTTTTCTGTTCAGCAGCCGGGAGTTACTTACCTGGCGGTGCATCCGGTTTCGTGGAATGAGCCAACCATCCTTGAACGGCGCTTCCGGCCGGGCATTCCACCGGAAGAGGCTGTGCTGATCGCCTCTGACCTGCTGCATGAAGATTACGCTTATTTGTTTGAGGCCTTCTGGGATCTGTGGATGGTTGACGAAAAAGGAGAGTGGACGCTGCGGCTGTCGCAGGTGAAGATTCTGGTTCATGGCACTGAGTTTGACGACGGAGTGTACCAGCAGGATGGGCACATCCAGGTGGACCTGGGCCTAGACGCGCCTTTTCTTCAGGAAGATGTGCCGCTGACGGTGGAAGCCGCGGCCAGGGTACGCGCCAACGTGCAAAAACTGGTGGAGTTTACCGGCAAGATTGAAAAGAATTCTGGGGCGAGTGCGCGACTATTGTGGTCGGAGTCGGATCAGAACTTCGCACAGAAGTTGATTGCACGGCTGCAACGGGTGCAGTAGCCGGGCCCGGAGAGATTGAGGCACCCACCTTTCGAAATGCGCGAAAGGTGGGAGCCCCGGTTTTTGATGCTTTCCTACTTTGTTCTACCGCCCTCTACTTTCAATTTGTCGGTGGCTGCCGCCTGGGCTGCCGCCAAACGCGCCGTGAGGACACGGAAGGGTGAGCAGGAAACGTAGTTCAGTCCCACCCGGTGGCAAAACTCGACTGACGACGGCTCGCCGCCGTGCTCGCCGCAGATGCCAACTTTCAGGCCGGGGCGCGTTTTCCGCCCGCGCTCGGTTGCGATCTTCACCAACTGACCGACTCCCTCCTGGTCGAGGACAGCAAAGGGATCCTGTTTCAAAATACCTTCCTCGAGATAAGTCGGCAGCACCTTGTTGATGTCATCGCGGGAGAAACCGAAGGTGGTCTGGGTGAGATCGTTGGTTCCAAACGAGAAGAACTGCGCTTCTTTGGCAATCTCGTCCGCCACCAGAGCGGCCCGGGGCAACTCGATCATCGTGCCTACCAGATAGTCCACCTTTTTTTCTTTCTCGTTGAAGACCTCCTGGGCTACGCGGTGCACGATGGCCGCCTGGTTCGCCATCTCTTTCAAAGTGGCGGTGAGCGGAATCATTACTTCGGGAAAGACTTTCACTCCGTCTTTGGCCACGGCGACGGCAGCCTCGAAAATGGCGCGGGCCTGCATCTCGGTTATCTCGGGATAGGTAATTCCCAGGCGGCAGCCACGATGTCCGAGCATGGGGTTGAATTCGTGCAACTCTTCCACCCGGCGCAGCAGCGTTTTGAGTCCTTTCAGTTTTGGCGATTTGGGCTTGGTGGCCTCGAGAACGGCGATCTCGACCATGAGGTCTTCGCGCCGCGGCAGGAACTCGTGCAAGGGCGGGTCAAGGGTGCGAATCGTGACGGGGAAACCGTCCATGGCACGAAAGACTCCGATGAAATCGGCACGCTGTAAGGGGAGAAGTTTCTTGAGCGCGGCACGGCGGTCTTTTTCGGTGTTGGCGAGAATCATGGCCCGCATGTGGGGCAGCTTTTTTTCGCCGAAGAACATGTGTTCGGTGCGGCACAGGCCGATGCCTTCGGCGCCGAAGGCGCGCGCCTGAATGGCGTCGCGGGGAATGTCGGCATTGGCGCGCACGCCCAGCTTGCGGAAGGGCTCGGCCCAGCTCATGAGCTTCATGAGTTCAGGATCGTCAGGTTTCGCGGCCATGGTGCCGAGCTTGCCCTTGATTACGCGGCCGGTGGTGCCGTCGAGCGAGATCCAGTCTCCGGCTTTGAACAGTTGCCCTTTCACCCGCATTTCGCGAGCCTTTTCGTCGACTTCGATATCGCCGGCGCCGGCTACGCAACATTTGCCCATACCGCGGGTAACAACCGCGGCGTGACTGGTCATGCCGCCGCGTGAAGTGAGAATGCCGGCTGCTACTTCCATACCGTGAATGTCCTCCGGCGTGGTTTCTGCACGAACCAGAATGACGGGATTCTTGGTCTGGCCGTGGCCGGCTTTTTCCACGGCTTCATCGGCGGTAAAGACGATCTGTCCAACCGCAGCGCCGGGCGATGCGGGAAGGCCGGTGGCCAAAACTTCGACCTTGCCGCTTTTCTCATCCAGGCGCGGCAGCAGGAATTCGTAAACCTGGTTGGGATCGACACGGAAGATTGCTTCTTCTTTAGTAATCAGGCCTTCGTCCACCATCTGGATGGCGACTCTGACCGCCGCAGGCCCAGTGCGCTTGCCGTTGCGCGTCTGCAGCATGTACAGCTTGCCTTCCTGGATGGTGAATTCGAAATCCTGCATATCTTTGTAGTGCTTTTCCAGACGGGTAGTGATCTCGCGCAGCTGGTCGTACACGCTGGGCATGACTTTCTGCAATTCGAGGATCGGAACCGGGGTGCGGATGCCGGCGACCACGTCTTCGCCTTGCGCGTTCATCAGGAACTCGCCGTAAAACTCTTTCGCTCCGCTGGCGGGATTGCGGGTGAAGCCGACGCCAGTGCCGCTGGTGTCGCCCAGATTGCCGAAAACCATGGCTTGCACGTTGACCGCGGTGCCCAGCATGTCGTCGATATTGTTGATGCGGCGGTAGTGTTTGGCGCGGTCGTTCTGCCAGGAGCGAAACACGGCATCGCGGGCCATCACCAGCTGTTCGTGCGGGTCCTGAGGAAAGTCGCGCCGGGCGTGCTTTTTGACGACCTTCTTATATTCCTCGATCACTTCCTTCAGCGCCTTAGCGTCGAGGTCGGTGTCGAGTTTCGCTTTTTTCTGTTTTTTCTTGGCATCGAATACTTCGTCAAAAGCGGGCTTGGGGATATCGAGAACTACGTTGCCGAACATCTGGATGAGGCGGCGGTAGGAATCGGCAGCGAAGCGCGGGTTGTTGCTGCGCTTGGCCAGGGCCTCGACGCTTTGATCGTTGAGGCCGAGATTCAGAATCGTGTCCATCATGCCGGGCATGGAAAATTTCGCGCCGGAGCGAACGCTTACCAGCAGCGGGTTCTCGCCCTTGCCCAGTTTCTGGTCCTGCAGGTCTTCCAGGTGTTTGAGGGCGGCATCCATCTGGCGATCGACTTCGGCCGACACGCCGTTGGTGCGCATGTATTCGCGGCAGGCTTCGGTCTGGATGGTGAAGCCAGGAGGCACGGGGAGGCCGGCATTCGTCATCTCAGCTAGGCCAGCGCCCTTGCCGCCGAGATCGTCCTTCATCTTGCCGTTGCCGTCGGCTTTGCCGCCACCAAAGAAGTAAACGTACTTGGTGGCGGAATTCTTCGCCGTGGTCTCAATGCTGGTTTCGGGGAGAGTTTGGGTCGCCATAATTAATGTTAATCCTTTATTGTTTCGAAGATTCGTTGGTTTCTTTACCTTCGGTCACGATCTCTGAGAAATCGGCAATGGTGGAGAATTCCTTTAACAACGTCTGCAGGAGAGCCAGACGGTTGGAGCGCAGGCGCTCATCGTCGACCATCACCATCACCTTGTCGAAAAAGCTATCGATGACGGGGCGAAGGTGGGAGATCTCCAGCAACGCCTGCTGGTAATTGCGCTGGTTGCTCAGCCGGGAAACGGCTTCGGCTATGTGGGGAATCTGCGCCGCCAGTTCCCTCTCGGCCGGCTCCTGCAGCGCTGCCGAATCGATGCTGGTGGCCGAAGGCCTACCGGCTTCGCTGGCCTGGCGAAGAATGTTCTTCATGCGCTTGCACGCGACTGAGATTGATTCAAAATCCGGTGACGGACGAACCTCGGTTACAGCTTTGGCGCGAGCAACGGCATTCACTACGTCGTCTGCATCAGCGGCCAGCACGGCGTTCACAACGTCATACTTGTAGCCAAGAGCGTCGCGCAAGTAGAACTCCAAACGCTCGCGCAGAAATGCCTTCACGCTGTGGTTATAGTCGAGCGTGGGAGGAAACTTTTTTTCTGCCTGCGACCCGCGGTACGCCTCGCGGGCGTCGTCGAACAATTGTTCAAGACTGATGGGCAGCTTGTGCTCCGCGATAGTCTTGACGATCGCATTGGCCTGGCGGCGCAGGGCAAAAGGATCTTTCGAACCTGTGGGCTGGAGCCCGAGCGCGAACATGCCGGCAATGCTGTCAGCCTTGTCGGCAATCGAAACCACAGCGCCTTCGGTGGTTCGCGGAACCGAATCTTCCATGGATTCAGGCTTGTAGTGGTCGTAGATTGCATCGGCGATGGCGAACCGGGTAGCTTCGGGCAGGTCCGGATCGAGTTGCTGAACGCGGGCGTACAACCCGCCGACAATGCCTTGCAGCTCGGTAAATTCCTTCACCAGTTCGGTGGTCAAATCGGCTTTCGAAAGACATGCTGCCTTGTGAACCACGCCGGGACGGACCGCCATTCCGCTCTGGCGAATGATTTCGCACATCCAGCTGGCCACACGCTGCACCCGCAACACTTTGTCGTAGTAACTGCCCAGGTCTTTCTGGAAGGTTACATTTTTCAGCCATCCCACGCGTTCGCGCAGGGGATGTTTCTGGTCGGTTTGCCAAAAGAAGCGGGCGTCGTTGAAGCGGGCGCGTAAGACGCGCTCGTGACCATGCCGGATCACTCCGCCGGGATCGCCGTCAGTATTGAGCACTGCGAGGAAATGGGGAAGCAACTTTTTGCCGGAATCTTCCACCGCGAAGTACTTCTGATGATCACGCATCACCGTGACCAGAACTTCCTCGGGCAGCTCGAGAAACTCAGGATCGAAACTGCCGAGGATCACCGAAGGCCATTCGGTCAGGTTTACCACGGCATCAAGCAGGGGCTTGTCCTCACGCCAGCGCGCGCCAGTAATGCTGCGGGTTGCGGCATCGAGAGACTTACGAATCTGCTCTTCTCTGCGCGCGCGGCTCAGAACTTTTGCTTCCTGCAGGGCGTCGACGTAGGGCGATCCTGCGCCGGGGATGCGAACCTGCCGATCGGCCAGGATTCGGTGTCCGCGCGACTCATTTCCGGCAGAGACGCCATCGAACTCGAGTGGGATGACTTCGCCATCGAGCATGGCGACCAGCCAGCGAACCGGGCGGACGAAACGTTCCGCCGGCTTGCGCCAGTACATATTTTTCGGCCAGTAGATGGCGGCGATTTCCTTGGGCAGCGACTCGCTGAGAATCTCAGCCGCGGCGCGACCCTTGCGGGTGACCTTCGCCGACAGATATTCGCCTTTAGGGGTGGTGACGCGTTCCAATCGCGAGATCTCGACGCCTGCCTTTTTCGCGAACGCGTGCGCCGCGGGAGTGGGCTGGCCGTCTCTGTATGCCACACTCACCGACGGCCCGTTCACTTGCTCGGTGACATCGGGTTGCCCGGAGGAAAGACCGGAGGCGAGGACAGCCAGGCGGCGTGGCGTATCGAGAGAATCGACGGAGCCATCGGGCAGAAGCCTTTCACGTTCCAGCAATTTTTGCACACGCTGGCGAAGCTCCAGCGAGGCAGCGTCGATCATGCGCGCCGGAATTTCTTCGCAACCGATTTCTAGCAGGAAATCTGGCATTTCATTTCAATTCCAAAAAACTGTTCTTGTCCTTGACCGGAGTCAGGCCGCTCACCTTTGAGCGCGAAATTCCCCCTCCGCTCAGGATGACAGGGGAGCGGGTTCAACTTCCGCTCTTTGTTTTGACTTCTTTTCCTCTGTCGACTTTTGTTCTGCGGCGGGCTTGCCACGCTGTTGGTCCACCCAGGCCTTGGCGATGCCTACCGCCAAAGCCCGTACCCGCGCGATGACGCCCACCCGTTCGGTGACGGAGATCGCGCCGCGGGCATCGAGAATGTTGAACAGGTGCGAGCACTTCAGGCAGAGGTCGTAGGCGGCGAGCAGAGGAAAACGCGTCCGGTCATGCGCCAGGTCGCGAACCAAGCCATCGGTTTTTTTCGTTTCTTTTCTGTCGCCGTTCTTGTCTTTGTCTTTGTCATTGCTAATCGCGGCGTAAGCTTCCAATAGAGCTTTGCACTCGCTTTCGCACAGCTCGAAGTGCTTCCAGGCTTTCTCGACATCGGCCAACTCGAAATTGTAAACCGAGAACTGGAGTTCGTCGGCCAGACGCACGTCGCCGTAGGTAGTGGGACGTGCGCTTTCCGGATCACGGGCCCAGACAATGTCGTAAATTGAATCCACATCCTGCAGGAAGGCTGCGATGCGCTCCAGGCCATAGGTTAGTTCGGCTGAGATCGGATCGAGATCGACCCCGCCGCATTGCTGGAAATAAGTAAATTGCGTGATCTCCAGCCCATCCAGCATGACTTGCCAACCGATGCCCCACGCTCCCAGGGTCGGCGATTCCCAGTTGTCCTCTTCAAACTTGATATCGTGCTGACGCAGATCGATGCCCATCGCGCCCAGAGACTCGAGATAAAGTTCCTGCACGTTCTCCGGCGGCGGCTTCAAAATGACCTGCAACTGCATGTGTTTGAAAAGGCGGTTGGGATTTTCGCCGTAACGCCCGTCGGCGGGGCGGCGGGAGGGCTGCACATAGGCGACCCTGTAGGGTTGGGGTCCAAGCACGCGCAGGAAGGTTTCAGGAGCCATGGTGCCGGCGCCGACTTCGACGTCGTAGGGCTGCTGCAGGACGCATCCGCGCTGCGCCCAGAAGGCCTGCAAGCGAAGGATGAGTTCCTGGAAGGTAAGCGGATTGGGCTTGGGTGGCAGCATGCAACTTCTGTTTTTTAAAGACCAGTTGTCAGATCCCGGTTCCTAGTTCTCAGGGCAGGGCCAGTTCGAGCATCCGAGCGGTCACCAGCTTTTTTTCAATATGCCGCTGCAGAGTCTGAATCAAAAACTTACGCAGATCACTTCCCTGTTGTTTGGGCCAAGGCGTGGCAGCGAAGCTCTCCGCCGGGGCGCGAAACATCTGGGCTGCGAGACGGCGCGAGTCCGGTGAAATTTCCGAAGACGCCAGGCGTTTGTCATCGGAGCATACCAAGCCATCCGCGAGGGCGTGAAAAAACGCCCGGCTGCCATTCAGGGTGCGGCCGCAAACGATGCACTCTGAGAGGTCGGGCAGATAGCCCATCAGCCGCGTCATCCAAAGCTCAAAATAAGTAACCGGCATCCAGACATTGGTCCCGCGCAATTCCGCCAACACTGAAAGGGCGAGGCGGAAAACCGCGTCGTTGGCCTCCCGGTCGGGCAGCAACTCGTCGAGCAATTCGGCCACGTGGGCCAGCGCAACTGCCCGCGGATAGCTCACTTCCGTTGCCAGCGGGGATTCCAGCACCTCGCAGGAATCCAGCCGGGACAGTTCCTGGCGCTCGCGATCCTCATAGAACGCCCGCACGTAAGTTAGCGGCTCCAGCGCCCCGCCAAAGCGCCGTTTCGATTTCTTGGCCGAGCGCGCCACGCCGCGAACTTTGCCTTCGGCCCGCGTGAACAGGGTGACCAGCAGATCGGACTCGCGCAAGGGATAGGTGCGCAGGACGATCGCTTCCGACTCCTTCAGTGCCATGGAGGCCCAGCAGGTTCAGGTTAATCTTTGATTGTAATGGAGGAGTGGGGAGATGGAAAGGCGGCGCAATTCAGCTGGCAGCTTTTAGCCTTCAGCCTCGGCCACGCAGGGCACGGCCAAAAGCTAAAGGCTAGAGCAGCTTCTTACCGTCCAAAATACTTTGCGTTGCGTTCGGTGAACGAGGCCCATTTCTCCGGCAGATCATCAAGCGCGAAGATGGCGGAGACGGGACAAACCGGCACACAGGCACCGCAGTCGATACACTCCACCGGATCGATGTACAGCATTTCTTCCTCGGCGTGGGCTGGGGAATCCTTTTTGGGATGAATGCAATCTACCGGGCAGGCGTCCACACATGCAGTATCTTTCGTCCCGATGCACGGTTCTGCAATCACATAGGTCATAAGGTCATTGTCTCCCTGAGGTGCCGAAGATGTGCCGAACTCTTCCGGACTTTGTATTTTAGCAAGAATGACGGCTGCGGGTACAAGTTTAGCGGACGCAAGCCGTCCGGCGCCGGTTTAAGTCCGGCGCCGAGCGCGAGGTCCGCTACGGGCGGGCCAGCCTCTCTCTATTGGCCCGCATTGTATTTGCGATCTTTTTGATCCTGCTGCGAGCGGTGGGTATTGTCAAAGCGAATTCCTTCGTTGACGTGGCGGATGGCATCCTGCACCGCTTGCAAAGCTTTTTCGCGATGTCCACCTTTATCGTGAGAGGCCTTTTGCAGTTCATTGGCAGCGGCCTGCAGGTGGCGCAGGGCCTCCTGCATGTGGGGTTGAGGCTCGCTGAAAGCGAAACGTGGAACTAACAGGACCAGCGCCACCACGAGCGCGGCTAGAGTGTAGATGGAATGGCGTTTCATGTCTTCCTCCTGGTTTTTGGGCAGATTGGGGATCAGTACCGCAGCAACAGGGCCGAAGGGAAAAGGAATATTACCACCTGAAGTTTTGGGACGCTATCGTTTGGTCAATGTGCAATTCCGGCCAGCTCTTTTTCCGTGCTGGGCTCGTATTCCACGATATATCCGGCGACGGCGCTGGCGGCGACGGTCAACGGACTGGCTAAGTACATCTGCCCGGGGCCGCTGCGTCCGGGAAAATTCCGGTTCTGGGCGCTGATCACCACCTGTTCCGGACGAGTGGTCACTCCCGGCCCGGCGTTGATGCAGGCCCCGCAGCTGGGCTCGATCACATGGGCACCGGCGCTCTCGAAGATCTCCAGGTAGCCCCTGCGAATGCAATAGTCGCGTGTCTCCTGCGATCCAAACTGGATATAGAACTTTACCGAGTCTGCCACCCGCTTTCCCTGACGCAAGGCATCGGCCAACACTCGGGCGTACATATCCATATCTTCATTTTTGCCCGCGGTGCAGGTGCCGCCGTAGGCCAGTTCGACCGGGACCGGGGTGTGAAGGTCGCGAACATATTTTCCGTTGCCAGGATCACCGGGCGTGGCCACCATGGGAGTGATCTCGGCGGCGTCGAGCTCGATGACGTGAGCATATTGCGCATCGGGATCGCTGTAGAGGCCCTCGATCATCGATTCCGCCTGCTTTCGATTCATGCCGCGGCGCTCGACCAGGAAATCAACTGCCTTTTGATCCGGCGCCACAATTCCGGTGAAGCCGCCGATTTCCGCCGCCATGTTGGTCATGGTGGCGCGCTCGTCCACGCTGAGTTCCTCAATGGCCTCGCCGGCGTACTCCATCACCTTGGCCAAAGCTTTGCCGCTCCGGACATACTCCAGGCTGAGGATTTTCAGGATGAAATCCTTGGCGGTGACGTTGGGGTGCTTCTTGCCGCGAATGATTATTTTGACCGACTCCGGCACTTTGACCCGTACGTCTTTGGTGATCCATGAATTGAAGACGTCGGTGGTTCCGATGCCAAAGGCGACGCAGCCAATGGCGCCTACGTGCGGGGTGTGGGAATCGGAACCGATATTCAACTGGCCGGGCAAGGCGTAACTCTCGAGCACGATGGAGTGGCAGATCCCTTCCGAGCCTTTGCGATCTTTCAATTCGCCATGCAGCTTGATTCCCTGCTTGGCGGCAAAATCCTGCTGCTTGAGCTTGAGCTGCGTGGCCAGGTCGAGCAGGCCGAGTTTCTTCTTTTCTTCGGAGATCACTTCATCGAGGAAGGTCAGGTGATCGCGGAAAAACAGGATGCTGGAGGGGTCGTTGACTTTGGCGTCTTTGCCGACGTAGCGCTCGAAGAAAATGGCCGCCATGGGGGTGACATATTCGTGGCTGAAGCGGAGATCGGCGCGAGCGAAGCCGGTATCGCCGGGTTTGACGGCTGCTGAGGTCGAGGTTGCCGAGTTCCGCTCTCCGGGGACACCCGCGCCCACATTGGAGTCCAGCATGTGGCGGGCGAAAATTTTCTCGGCCAGGGTCATGGGACGCTTTGGCGTTTTGATCGGCGGCAGGAAAACCTTTTTTTGCAGGCGGGCCACGTTGAAGGGGAACAAGCCGCCATATTCGATCACCTGGCGGGTGATTTCATCTTCACCGGCGGTGAATTCGCTGAGCGGGACTTCTTCACCGGCGCGAACTTTATCAATCAGCGAGAAGTTGGTGGAGGTCAGCAATCCCAGATTCTGACAATTCTGCTTGTAGATGCGCTCGATATTTTCGGCGATGACCAGATGTATCCCGGCACACATTTCGGCGTAGGGCGACTGTTCGCGACTGGACCCTTTGCCCCTGCGCTTGCCGCTGACCGCGCAGGCGAAGCCGCCTTTTTTTACATCCCCGCGGCCGACAGGCAGTACGTTGCCGCACTTGAGCCCGAGGTAGGGGATTTCGCCGAGAGTTTCGTCAAAATAGAAGCAGTAATGCGCGGGCGTGATCTCGTCGGTCGAGATGTCGTCACGCAGCTTGGGATTGTTGGCTGGGTTTCTGGTGTCCCAAGGGAGGTCTTCCCCGGCCAGTTGGCGCTTGATAAGGTCCGGGTCTTCGGTGAGAAACAGGATGCGCCCTTGCAGGCGGACTTTGTCGGGGCGCTTGTCGATTTTGCGTTCCAGCAGGGAGGTAATCACACTTCTATTTTACTGCTGAGATCAGGCAAATGGCCGGGGGAAAATCCGGGCATACAGGAGCCTCGGTGGATAGGCCGAGGTTGGATTGAGGCTGTCAATGCAGCGCCAAGGCCCTGCTCTACCCTTCTTGCGCTGCTCTGCTGGTTAGTTGGCCGGCCGCCGGCGGGCGCTAGTGATGGGCGTTCTTGTGGTCGTATTCTTCGCCGGCTGTGATTGATACGGAGAGCCGGTTTTCTTTTGGGGCGAGCGGACAAGTGGCGTAGGGCGTGATTGCGCAGGGAGGATTATAGGCGCGGTTGAAATCGAGCACTACCGTTCCGTTAGTCACCGGACCGGCCTTCAGAAAGCGGCCTCCGGGGTAGGTGCTGGTCTTGCTGGTGGGATCGCTGAAAACGAAGAACAGTTGCTTGGCCGCATCGCCGCCCAGGTCGGTGAGTCGTAGTTCCTGACCATTGATTTCAAATACGGCGGTGCCAGCGATCGGGGTTGGGATCACGTCGCCCAGGACGGTGGGGACATCTACAGTCTGTTTGCCATCGGACGGAAGCCAGGTCGCGGTTACCCGGTACGACAAATCGAGGGGAAAGAATGCAGGTTCCCGGTACTGGCGGATAGCGTCGCTTTGCAGATCCTTCAGGCGAATGCCGACGCGCTGGCCGCGCACGATGACATGGAAGCGCAGACTTCCCATTTCGACGATCGTGGGATCACCGGTGGTATCGGGCTGAAGCTCGAGCGTGCTTGCGGGCTTGCCTGCGACGGTTGCATTGTCTCCGGGAGCGAACCTGGCAGTTACAGTTTTGCCTTCCAAGGTGAACGAGCCGGCATGAGCAGGGCCCTTGGGAAAGACCACGGCATTTTTCGGGTCGGCGCCAAAGCTGTTTTCACCCGGCTTGAGCCAGAATAAGCCAGCCAGCGGCAGCCACTCCTGTTTCAGATCTTCCAGCAGACCGCTCTTCCATTGGTCGAATGACTGTTGGTAGGCGGCGTCGGCTGCGATTCGGGCCGGTTGGTCTGCCGCCGCTGTTATGACGCACAGCCCACAAAGCGCTATTCCCGCCAGCACGACTTTGCTTCGCAGAATCATATTTTGCGGTACTCACTAAGGTCGGGCAGGGGTTGAAGCCCTCGACCTTCGAAAATCTGCGCGAACTCGTGCAGCAGCGCGCCGTGCAGCAGGCCGTTGGAGGCCAGGGTTTCGCGGCTGTCGATGTTGAACGGTCCGCCGCGGAAATCGGTGACTTTGCCACCGGCTTCTTCGACAATCAGCACGCCGGCCGCGGTGTCCCAGGGATTGAGGTTGAACTCCCAGAATCCGTCGAACCGGCCGCTGGCCAAATAGCACAGGTCGAGCGCGGCCGAGCCCGCCCGACGCACGCCGTGGGTAAGCAAGGTAATCTGGTGATAGAAATAAATGTTGGGATTCTTGTGACGCTTGTGGCTGGGAAATCCGGTGGCGACCAGGCTCTCGGCCAGATTCGCGACTTTTGAAACCTGGATTCGCTGCTGGTTCAAGTAGGCGCCGCTTCCCTGCTCGGCCGCGAACAGTTCGTCGCGCGTAGGATCGTAGATCACTCCGGCGATTCTCTGGTGCTTGTGCTCCAGCGCCATGGAAACGCAGAAGACCGGAAATCCGTGGGCAAAGTTGGTGGTGCCGTCGAGCGGGTCCACGTACCAGCGATACTCGCTGCCGGTGTCAACCAAGCCCTGCTCCTCGCCGAGAATATCGTGGCTTGGCCAGCGCGCCTTAATGCGCTCCCGGATCAGAATTTCAGACTGGCGATCAGCTACGGTGACCAGATCCGCATGACCCTTGTACTCCACCTTCACATGCTGTCGAAAGTATCCCATCAGCAAGGCTCCAGCCTCGCGCGCGATCTCGGCCATGCCGGGGACGAAAGTATCGTGGGATGAGGTCGAGGTCATTGGTGGATTTCAGATTGTAAAGCTTCGATTGCAGATTTCGGAATCGTCCAAGCTTTGCGCAGCCGATCAGACGGAAACCTGCATTCCGAAATCGGAATCTGAGAATTTCCTACTTGCGCTTCCCGTCTTCCGCGATGTACATGATTTCGTGTTTGAAGATGAATAAATTGGGCTGATCATCGCGGGTCAGGCGGACCATATTTTTGTCGTAGTACTCGATCCAGCCGCGAACCACTTCCCCATCCGCCAGCTTGATGCTTACCGGTTTCTGTTTTTCACCGAGAGACTTCAGGTATGCGGCCTCCTCCGAGGTCTGCTCGGGAGGCGCGGGGCGGCCCTTGCGGGGCGGGCCGGAGGCGGCTTGTCCGTGAAAAGGCATAATCCATTCTACACGGGCATCATCACGCGGCGGCCGGAAATAGTGGCCTGGACCCTAGCGATCTCGCCCTCCATCTGGAATCCATTTCTTGCTTCTCGTTCGCGATATTCATTGGAAGGTTCAAGTCGAAGGACCTCTGGAAAATTAATGGTCGTGGCGGCATTGCGGAGAAGCGAACGAGCGGACTAGAAGGTCAATTTCAATCCGAACTGGATCTGGCGAGGCGCGGCGAGGGAAAACACGCCGGAGCCGGGGCCGATGCGATTGGCTGCGCGTTCGGTCATGGTGGTGCCGTTGAGCGATCCCGGGGTACCGCTCAATACGCCGCTCAAGCGGTTGGCGGGGCCGTCGAAGTTGGCGAAGTTGAGGACGTTAAAGGCGGACACGCTGGGCTCGAGAACGAACCGGTCTCCAAGCTTGAGGGGCCGGGACAAGGTGATGTCGAAGGTTCGCAGCCATGCCAGGCTGGCGTTGCCAGCTGGAGGGGTGGGGATGGGCGGAGAATCAGCTCCCAACTGAAGCAGTTGCGAGCGCGAGACCACGCCGGCATTGACCAGCGCCTGGCCGGCCGGGGTGAGCTGGTTTCCGAAGTTGGCGTTGTAGTTCTGGATGATGGTGTTCAGACCGTCGACTTTGACGGCGCGTCCGAAGGCTCCGATGTTAGTTCCGGGAATGATGTCGCCGTATGAACTGGCGCCAGTTTGGCTTTGTCCGCCGAAGGAGCCGTCGCCGGTTACGTCGGAGCGGAAAATCTCGCCGGCTACGCCGTCACTGGCGGGGAGAAAAAGGGTCTGAGGCAGGGGCGATGCAAATTGCGCAATGAAACCCAGGCGAGCGCCGTAGGGGACATCGAGAACTGAGGCCAGGCTGACCTGATGTTTGCGGTCGAGAGAGGCAGAGCCAAAAAACGCGGTGGGGTGATTGAAGTCGGCGGCCAGGGGTAGCCCGTCCAGATCGCCGCTGCCTTCGGGAACATTACTGCGAAAGCTGGAGTGGCTGTAGGAAATTTGCAGGCTTCCGCCGCGCACTCCGCGCACCGGGCTGGTGATCTGGCTGCGCAGGGAGACTTGCACACCACTGTACAGCGAACGTCCGGCGGGGAAGAACATGGTGTTGCGGCCGACCAGCGGATTGATTCCGGGAAAGGCTGCGCCGGTATCCGGGGTCAAGCCGAAGAGCGATGCCGGAGCGCCACCCAGGTATTGTCCGCCGGAGTCGAGTCCATGACCGGCGAAGTCAGCGATGCTGGCGCCGGGCACCCGAGCCATATAGCAGCTCACGGCGGTTTGCGAGCTGGCCCCGGCGCTGGCGGCCAGCGGGCACGCAGCGCTCAACGGGTTGCCGAGAATTGTATTGCTGATCGCGTTCAGGGCTGCCATGGGCTGACCGGTCACCGGATCCTTCTGCAGAAAACCGGCATCGCCGACGTGATTGGTGTCATAGCCGAGCAGGTAATGAGTGCCCACGTTGCGGACATAATCGACGCTGAAGACGGTGGCCTGGCGTATCTGTTTCTGCAGACCGATGCTCATCTGCAGCGAGCGCGGAGTCTGATAGTTGGGCGCCAGCAGGCCTTGCTGGCTGTTGAGCGACTGCCCCAGGAAACTGGAATTCGGAGAAGTCGAAGTAAGCGCGGCGTTGGCCTGCTGATAGGCAGCCTGCAGGTCTGCGATCGGGGTAACTACATTTCCAATGCGTTGTCCGCACAGGCCGGAAGCGTCTTGCGGAAGGTTGCCGGGAAATATCACCACGCCGTGGCTGGCGCAGGGATCATTAGCCTGAGCATTGAACTCACCGTTGGCCAGGCGGGTTACGCGATCGACCAGCAAGTTTCGGAAGACATTGTCGTCGTAGTACACGCCGATACCGGCCCGAATCACGGTACGGCCGCTCTTTCCGGGATCCCAGGCCAGGCCAAACTGCGGAGCGAAATTCAGGTTGGGCTGGCGTACGCGATTACCGATTCCGGGAACGCCTCCAAATTGATTGAGCAAGTTGCCGTCGCCGGTGCAGGGTGCGAGGGCCCCATAGGACGCAGCCACCGCCGAACAAGGAATCGGCGGGAGGTCGGAATCGGTGCGCCCGCTATCGCGCACGTAGAGCACGCCAACCGTGGCGATCAGATTGGAACGCACTTTCCAGCTATCGCTGGCATAAGCTTGCAGGCGAGTGTCGCTGAAGCCGCCGCAACTGGATCCGGCCGCGGATTTTTCGCTGAAACAGTTGAAGCCATTGCCGAGGGTGATGCTGTCGACGGGGTAGTTCAGCGGGTTGCCGGCGCCGCCCGCGAAGGGGCCGCCTGCGGCAAATAAAATGGAGGCTGCGTCAGTATCCGATCCTACCTGCGGAGCCAAACCGAAGAGATTAGCCGAGATCAGGTTATTGATCCGGTTCACGGCGAAGCCGAAACGAAATGTGTGCCCCTGCCAGGTCCGGCTACCGTCGTAGCGGCCTTGTTCGTTCGCCTGCACCGTCCGTTGAGGAGCCTGCGAACTGGGGCCGCTGGCAAAACCCGAGCCGGGTCCGAAGTTGAGGCTCAGTCCGGGAGCAGGATCGAACGTGCCCGCCGCCCTGCCGTCGACAATGTCGTTCGAGTACCGGTTGTAGGCGAAGCGAATGCTGTGCAGGTAAGCTCCGCGGGTAAAGTCGAATCCAACCGCGTTCCCGGGCGTGTTGTTGCTGCTCTTGAGCGGCTGGAAATTGTTGCCGCCGAAGGCACTGACCACGCTGCCGTTGTCATAGGTAAAGCGGTAGAACAGTTGCAATTGCGGCGAGAGCTTGTAATCCAGGCGCGCCACGGCTTCGGTCTCGTGGAAAGGAGAGCTGTAACTTCCGTTGAGCACGTCGAACGGAACGTTGAATACAACCGGGGCGGTGAGATCCTGTTTGAAATATTCGCCAGAGAGAAAATAGAAGAGCTTGTCTTTTTTCCAGGCGCCGCCAACATCGCCACCGAAAACTTCGCGCGAGTAAGAATTGTTTTGGCCGCCGGGAAAGTCGGCAGTACCGGCGGGTTTATCGCGGCCAAGGCCGAAGGCCTGGCCATGAATATCGTTGGCAGCGGATTTCGTGACCACATTCACCATGCCGGCTGAAGCAAGTCCGGCGGAAGGCGGAAGCATGGATTGGCTCACTTGCACTTCGCGAACGCCGCCCACCGGCAGATTGGTAGTGTTGCCGCCCGCAGTTTCGTCGGTCACATCCATGCCATCGATCTGCATGCGGGTAGTGCGACCGTCGCGTCCGACAACGGAAGTGGCGGTAAGCCCGATCTTGCTGGGGGCGAGATCCCGCCCATCGAGAAGCTGAACGCCTGGCTCGATCCTGGTGAGATCGAGGAAACCTCGGTCGGTGGGAACTTGTTCCATCTGACTGGAGCTAGTGGCGCCACGTACTTCCGCTGTTTCGGTGTTCACCAGGACAGGTCCTGCGACCACCATGCGCTGGAGTTTGACGTCACCGCTGGCGGTCGAAGCCGACTGGATTCTGATCAACAGTTCGGCAGGCTGGAAGCCTTTTGCCTCGACGTGTAGCACATATTCTCCCGGCGCCAGGTCGCGGATGGCGAAGGTGCCTGCCGGGCTGGTCGTTGTCTTGGTGGCTTGGCCGGTGATTCTGGGGGTGAGGGTAATCTCGGCTCCGCTGACAGAGGCACCGCGCGGACCGGTGATGGTTCCCGAGATGTTGCCGGTGGAGGGTTCCTGGGCAAAGGCCAGTGACGAAATAACGAGAAGAACCGCGATCGCTCCGGTCCACAGACTTGCTTGCCCGAAGGTGGAGCGGGCATACCCAGTATTGCTCGACATTCGTCTAGCTTACCTTCCTTGGCGAGATTTCGACTTTCTAAGCGCGGACCAGCGAAAAACGTTCCACTGCCTGGAATGAAGGAAGGCAGAAGGCGTCAGCGTCACCACCGGCACAAATTGCCCTGGCAAACTAGAACCTGCGATCAGCAATCTTATAAGACTTTCACAAGCGAATTTGGTACGTCAACCCAGGGAGCGCGTACACGCAGCTCTCCCCGAGCGATCGAGGCGCGTAAGCATCCAACAATTTACAGTCGAACCATTTCCTACGAACTTGTGGGCGCCAGGGATTAAGAAACCAGTTCTCAGCTTCTGGTTCTCAGTTCTTAGTTCAGTGCGACTTGGACGTATAGTAACCCGTCCGGTGGCGCACTTTGAAATTGTCGTCGGCCGCCACTCCGTTTACTTTCACCTGGATGCGCCGGAAATCAGAATCGGCAAGGCGCTGCGACGGATAGTAGGCCAGCAGATATTGGGTGCGCAGCTCCTCGCTGATCTGGCGAAAGGCATCGTCTAATTGCGGCAATGAGGATGCGTAAAAATATTTGCCGCCCGTGTCCTGGGAGAGCTGAATCAAGGCGTGCTCGCCGCCGGTATCGCGTCCGGCGCTGGCTTCGATGGGCACGACAATGATGCTATAGAGAATCGCCTCGGCGGTTTCGGCCTCGCGAACCGCTTCCTGATAGTCGACTTTGCTCATGGTGTCGCCGCCGTCGGTGATGACGACCATCACCTTGCGGCCCTGCCGTGGCTCCAGCGCCTGTGATCCCAGAAATAACGCGTCGTAGAGGGCGGTGGCCGAGCCCAGGCGAATGCGATCGATGGCGCGGTCGATGGCATGCAGGTCCGAAGTAAAAGAGGTTAATTCACTGACAATCTCGCTGAACTGGTAGAGCGACAAGGCGTCCACCGGGCGCAGGATTGCGTGGGCAAAGCGACGAGCTGAAGCCAGTTCGAGCGGAAGGTCCTTGCGAGTGCTCAGACTGGTATCAACCGCCAGGACGATGGAGAGTGGCAGCGCCGATTCCTTATCGAACACAGCGATCTTTTGCGGCTTGCCGTCTTCCTGCAATTCGAAGTTATCTTTCTTCAGACCGGCGATGGGCGCGCCATGCTCGTCGGTCACGGTCACGAAAACATTCACCAGCTTGACGTCGACTTTGAAAGTGGTGTCAGACTCCTGGGCAGGAGAGACGAGCGACAGGACCAAGAGCAGGCCAGCAGTTGAAACCAGCTTCATTTGGGAATTTAAGGTGTTTCTCCGCCACCTCCACGCGCCGGGGCCACAGAGAAAACGGCTTGTCACTTAGATGCGCGCTCCCTGGAATGGGTGCCTTGAGCGCTGGGAATCTCGGCTGGAAAGGGTTCACCGTTGGCCCAGACGGCGCCATCTTCGAAATATTCCTTCTTCCAGATGGGCACGGTGCGCTTAAGGGTATCGATCAACCAGCGGCAGGCGTCGAAGGCGGCTGCGCGGTGGGCTGAGGCCACCACAATCAGGACGCTGGTCTCGCCGATTTCGAGGCGGCCGAGGCGATGGACGATGGCGACGTCGCGAACCTTGAAGTCGGCGAGCGCGCGTTCTGCCAACTCCTCCATTTGTTTGAGAGCCATCTCTTCATAAGCTTCGTAATCCAGATAAAGTGTCCGGCGACCGCGGGTGTGGTTGCGGACGACGCCTTCGAAGATGGCCACGGCGCCGTCCTCGGGCTGCCTGATGGCCTTTGCCAGAGCGGCCGAGTCGATCACTCCGCCAACGATGACCACATGGCGGCGATCGTTGGCGTTTTTTTTCGGATCTCGTGTCGGACCTTCGATAGGATCTGGCGAGCCACCACTGACCGGTGGAAGAAGCGCAATCTCATCGCCTGGATTTAATGGCGTGTCTGGCGCCGCGTACTCGCGATTCACTGACATGGCTAGGGAAGACATCAGATCCCTGGGGATGGACGGCTCATAGTAATGGAGGACGTCGGCCAGGGTGGCATTTTCAGGAAGGCTTAGGGAGTCGCTGGCTCGTCCGGCGAGGTCTTTCAGCATCCCAAATAATAAGACGCGGACTTGCATAGAGAACCAGTCTCCGGTTTGGAGTTGCCGGTTCTCAGTAGTTTAGCGCGAGCCAGGAAGAAAATTGCCAGTCTCCGGCTGGGAAGACTGGCAATGATCCACTCGCTACTTCTGGTTCGGGTTTGCAGCCCTGGGACGGTTTTCCTGCGGCCTGGGCTGTGGACGCTGTACTTGCGGCGCCCGGTTTTGCGGTGGAGCGGCCTGCTGACGTTGTTGCTGCCAGTTACGAAACTTGTTCTCGTCCTCCTGCGCCTGGACGGGGTTCCGCGGTTGGACAGGAGGAGCGGGTCTGGCCTGGGGATGAGACCAGCCCTGGGAGTAGCGCTCGTTCTGCGGCGGACGCGGAACGTCCGGCCCCGGTGAGCGCATGGGTTCGGCTGCGTGCGGCGGAGCGATCGGGCGCTGTGGCCGGGCGTCAGGCCGCGAAGGCGTGGGAGCGTTTGCGGCTTGCGCGGGTTCCGGCGCACCATACGGTTCCTGCGGACGCGCGGTTGGACGCTCGATGCGCTGGCCCAAGGGTTGAGCCTGGACCGGGCGCTCGGTGTGTACGTTCAGCCCACCCTGGCGCTGTTCAAACGGCTGCCTGGGCGGCAACGGCCTTTGCGTCGCTACCACCTGGCGATTGATGACTGCCTGCGGCGGCCTGAACCGGGCGGGACCGCCCGCGCCAAGCACGCTGGCTCGAACTGGCTGCACCGAGAACCTGTGATCGACGGGGGCGTCCGCTATCTGTCGGGCATCGAAATGTCCCAGATTGCGGTACACCGGGCGCGCATTGATGAAGGTATCGCGTGAGACCACAGTAACGCCATTATTCACGCGTTGATTAATGTAGCGGATGTTCGTGACGTCACGCTGGTCGTAGACGTTGACCACGCGGGTCACATTTACCACGGTGTTGGTCACGTTCAGGCGCTCAACGTATCCACGGCTTCCGCGGTAGTAGGGCATATAGACTTCGCCGGGAGCCAGCGGGAACCAGGCCACGCCGGGGCCGCCGCCGACCACGATTCCATTGCCGCCGACGAAAGCCACCAGAGCCGGCGCGTAGACGGGACGCACAGCCACCGGTCCCGGCACCCAGCACCAGCGATTTTCTGCGTAGGCCCAGCGACCGTAGTGGAACGGCGCAAAGCCCCAAGGCTCGTCTTCTACCCAGGTCCAGCCCCAGGGATCGATGAATGCCCAATGACCGTTGCGATACGGAGCCCAATCCGAAGCAACTCCGGACGGCACCCAGACCGTGCCGTAGCCGCCGACATATTGCCAGCGGCCATAGTCATCGAGATCTTCGTAGCCGGTCATTTCCGGCGACACATAATTAGCGGACTCAGCGCCATCTTCGTTGTGATCGCGCTGAAAAGCCCAGTTGTCGAGATCGTCGGGAGGCGGCATCTGCGCGATGTCATAGTTGAGCTGATCGGCGCCGGTGAAGCGAGCCGATTGGCCGGCCACAACGGTGTAGGAATATCCGCCGCCCGTTACTTCCCCACGACCGCTCCACACGCTGACGTTGGTCATGTTGCCGGCGCTATCAACGTCGATGCGGTATTCGCCGGTGCGTTGCAAATCGAACGCCAGGTTGGGAGTATCAACTTCCACCAGGTCACCGTCATCGAGATGGCGAAGGCGGAGAATGACCGTGCCTTCCGACAAGCGAAGCTGGGTGGTGCGATCGTCCAGGTCCAGCAAAGTAACGCTGGTCTGAGGCGCCATACGAATTGCAGTCGAGCCAATGTGCATTTCGGCTCGGGAATCCTGATCGGTCCAGAGGTTATCGCCGCTGGTCAGCGGCCGATTCGGAACCACGTTCAGCCAATCGCCCTCACCGCCCGGCTGGAAAGTGACTGAGCCTTGAGCGTAGTTCATGCGTGCCACTACGCTCGGAGGATCCTGATCATCCTGATCCTGATCTTGCGCCACCGATTTTGCGGGGCTTTGCAGCAACATCAATACCACCGCCAAAACAACTCCGACTAACCACGCCCGGTCTGTCTTTGTCTTTGGCATATTGTTCCTCGCTGCGGTTTATCACCGCACTCAATTACATTAAACCCCTCGGCCGGCGATTAGTTCCCTACAGGCTAGTGGGTACCTTGGTAATGAAAATAAGCGACTTAACGGGCAACAAAAATGCCAGTTTCCGTTGAGTCCGGAAACTGGCAAGTAACCCATGATGCCAGATAGCGGCGAGGTGAAGCGCGTTCAGGAAACCTGGGCGGTCAGCACCTTTTCGCGCTCTTCTTCGTCCTGCTTCTCCTCGCGCTCAGTGTGGGGAAGGGCCAGCCCGAGCACTTCGGGGATGGTCTTCACATAGTGGACCTGCACGTTCTCGAGCTGCTCGGGCGTGAGGTCTTCCTCCACATTCATCTTGTTTTCAGCGGGGAGGATTACGTCGCGGACGCCGGCGCGTTTCGCGGCCAGGACTTTCTCCTTCACTCCGCCGATGGGCAGAACATCGCCGCTCAGTGTGATTTCTCCGGTCATGGCGGTAAGCGGGCGCACCGGCCGACCCGTCAGCAGTGAAACCAGGGCCGTGGCCATGGTGACCCCTGCGGAAGGACCGTCCTTGGGAATCGCGCCTGCCGGCACGTGAATGTGAATGTCATGCTCGGCGAAGAAGTTCTCCGGAATTCCAAGCTGGCTGGCATTCGATCGCACCCAGGTTAAAGCCGCCTGCATGGATTCCTGCATGACCTGGCCGATCTGTCCGGTCATGGTGAAGCCGCCTTTGCCCTTCATGGTGTTGGCTTCGACGAACAATACGTCACCGCCGGAAGGCGTCCAGGCGAGTCCAACAACCACACCGGCACGCTTGGTGCGTTCCGCGATCTCGCCTTCGCTGCGTACTTTGATGCCGCCCAGGAATTCCTGCACGACTTCCTTGGTGACAATCAGCTTCTCGGTTTTGCCTTCAGCCAGGCGGCGAGCCTGCTTGCGGCAAATGGTGCCGATGTTGCGTTCCAGGTTGCGCACGCCAGCTTCCCGGGTGTAGTGCCGGATCAGGTAGCTCACGCCCTCTTCCGGAAACTCAATCTGCTCCGCGGTAACGCCGTTCTCTTCGATCTGCCGTGGAATCAGGTATTGAAACGCGATGTGGACCTTTTCTTCCTCGGTGTAACCCTGGAGTTCGATAATCTCCATGCGGTCGCGCAGAGGTTCGGCGATCGGATCCAGCATGTTCGCAGTGGTAATGAACAGCACCTTGGAGAGATCGAAGGTCACATCCAGGTAGTTATCCCGGAAAGTTGAGTTCTGTTCGGGATCCAAAGCTTCGAGCAACGCCGAGGCGGGATCGCCGCGGAAGTCGCGCCCAACCTTATCGATTTCGTCGAGCATGAAAACCGGGTCTTTGGTCTCGGCACGGCGAATGCCCTGGATGATTTGTCCGGGCAGAGCGCCGATGTAAGTGCGGCGGTGGCCGCGAATTTCGGCCTCGTCATGCACACCGCCGAGCGAGATGCGAACGAACTTGCGCCCCAGAGCGCGCGCGATGGACTTTCCGAGCGAGGTCTTGCCCACGCCGGGAGGTCCGACGAAGCAAAGAATGGGGCCTTTCATTCCCGGCTTCAGACGGCGCACGGAAAGATAGTCCAGGATCCGATCCTTGACCTTTTTCAGGTCGTAGTGGTCGGTGTCCAGAATTTCCTTAGCTTTCAGAATGTCGACTTCGCCGCCGGAAGTTTTCGCCCAGGGTAGCGCGGCCAACCATTCCACATAATTGCGGGTGACAGAATAATCCGCCGCCATGGGTGACATGCGAGCCAGACGTCCCAGTTCTTTCAGGGCTTCTTTCTTGACTTCATCGGGCATGCCGGCATTGTCGATTTTCTGCTTGAGTTCTTCGGTGTCGCGCGCGCCTTCATCCTGCTCGCCCAGTTCTTTCTGGATAGCTTTCATCTGCTCGCGCAGGTAGTACTCGCGCTGCGTCTGCTGCACCCGATCCTGCACTTCGGACTGAATCTTGTTGCGCAGCTGCTGGACTTCGAGTTCCTTGGCCAGATGGTGATTGATTTTTTCCAGACGCACCCGGACGTCAGTGGTCTCGAGCGTGTCCTGCTTATCGGCGGTGGAAAGCGAAGGCAGCGAAGAGGCGATGAAATCGACCAGGCGGCCGGGCTCGTCGATATTCATGGCCACGGTCGAAAGCTCGTCCGACAAAGTGGGCGATCCCGCCACGATTTGCTGAAACAGAGTGAGAACATTGCGTTGCAGCGCCTCCACCTCGGAACTCTTGGGTGGAATCGCTTCGGGGACGGGATCTACCCGCCCGCGCATGAACGGCGTCAGCTGGACAAATTCCTTGAGACGTACCCGCTCCAGGCCTTCTGCGAAAACAAACAGGCTCTGGTTGGGCATTTTGACAACTTTATGGACGACGGCCAGGGTTCCGACGGTGTAGAGGTCGCTGGCTTGCGGGGCATCGACGCGAGCTTCGCGTTGCGCCACCACCACAATGGTCTTGTCTTCGCCCAGGGAGTTGATTAATTGAACCGAGCTTTCCCGGCCTACGGTCAGGGGAAGCACGGCATGAGGGAACAGCACGGTATCCCGCACCGGCAGGATCGGCAGTACCCCAGTCTCTTCTTCTTCTTTTGGCTTTGGAGGGCGCTCAGCGCGCGTTTTTTCTGCCATATTTCACCTTGAGTGTCTTGTGCTCAAGTTTTGATGATCGAAAGACCCAGAAAGATGCAAACCGCTGCACTCATAGAAAGTATTCGAATTCTAAACCTCTAGCGAGGGTTTGTATTAATCGAAAGTGCAGAGGCCCTTGGTAGGCAGTTTCCATGGATGGAACCGGCGCCCCTTCAGGCAGAGGGATAAATGCCTAGCACTTTGACCAAGTCAGCCACCTCGCTGAGATGATGGAGAGCGTTTCGGGCGGACTCGTCGTCGCCGCGAAGAAAATCCGCATAAAACATGTACTCCCAGGGACGCCCTCGGCGAGGACGGGACTCGATCTTGGTCAAACTGATGTCCCGCAACGCGAATACAGCCAGAGCTTTGAAGAGCGCGCCCGCGATGTTCTTCACACTGAAAGCAATCGAAGTCTTGTTGGCACCGGGCAACAGACGCCGGGTTTTACGGATCAGAAAGAATCGAGTGAAGTTGCGTTTGTCGTCCTCAATGCCCGCTGCCAGAATGTGACCCTTATAAGCTTTCGCTGCCTGAGCCCCGGCGATTCCAGCCGCATCGAGCAGCCCGGATTCGATCACGTGCTTGACGCTTCCGGCTGTGTCGTAGAAAGGCATAGGCTGAATCTTCCAGTGGGCAAAAAAATCGCGGCATTGTTCCAACGCAACTGGATGAGAGTAAGCCCGGTTCAGGACTTTGCGCTTCACACCCGGAGCGGCAATCAGGTTATGCACGATGCGCAGCCGGAATTCTCGTTGAATAAAAACTTTGCGCGCCAACAACAAGTCGAAATGTTCCGTCACCGAACCGGCCAGCGAATTCTCAATCGGAATGACGGCGGCTGCCACCGACCCGCGTTCGAGATGGTCAAAAACCTCGGCCGAACGTGCGCATGGGGCAATCTGGCAGCCCGGAACCAACCGTCGGGCAGCTTCGTGACTGAACGAACCCGCTTCCCCCTGGATCGCAATCTTCATTGCGGCAACTTAGCTGGCTCGGACGGCGAAAGCAAATTTTTCTTTAGTACCAGCGCGTCCACGCCGTCGGAATAATATCTTGGGATGGTTTTTATTACGTCGTAGCCATGTATTTTGTAGAAAGCCAGGGCGGACACATTGTCCACGGCAGTTTCCAGAATTACCGACTGGCAGCGGGCAGAGGACAAGCGGCTCTCCACTGCACGAAGCATCGCGGAACCGACTCCGGACTTTCGTGCCTCTGGAATGACATCGATTGTGATGATATGACCCCGGCCCCGGCCCCACGTCTCGGCCGCGATGAATCCAACCATCGATGGCCGCGCATCGGTTGATGATTTCGCAACCAAGCCGCCTTGGGCAGAGGTTTCCGCGACGATGGCAAAAGCCTCTGGGCGGTTGAGATATTCCGACAATTCGAGGCGGCTGTAGGCAATCCCAGGGTTGAAGCATTGCTGGTCAATTCGCCACACAGTTTCGAAATCCGCCTGCCGAAAATCCCTTAAGCTGTATTTCACCGGGCCATTGTAGCCGCAGGAATTGGCTGAATCATGAAGGGATTCGGGCAGGATAAATGCATCTTTACAAAAAAAGGTCAATGAACCAGTTGCGATACTTGCGTCTCAAGTCGTAATATTCGCATTAAGAGGTCTCTGTGGGACGCTTGGTGCTCTTCGACGCGGCCGGTGCGGCGATTCTCCTAGGGGCATGGTTCTTCTATTTCACCCGATACAACCGCCGCAAAGGGGCAATGGCGCTACGATGGGTGGAGTCTGCCTGTTCCACCAAGGGCCGCATAGTCGAAGCCACCTGGTTGAGCATTACCCTGCTCCAGGCGCGAGTCGGTTTCGCGTCTCAGTGGTTTGATAACGCGCGGGTAACCATCCGCTTGCGGCCTCGTCCGATACCTTTCAAGTGGTTTGTCAGCGCGTGGCACAAACAGAAGGAAACCCTTACATTTGAGGCGGATCTGGGTTGCGCACCGGGCTTTCAACTCGACGTTTTTCGCCACCGCTGGTTGTCGCAGAAACACGGAAATGTGACTGGCGGTTCGCGCGATTGGTCGATTTCCCGTCCTGGACCGGTAGTGCTCACCACCCGAACTCACTGGACCCAGGAACTTTCACCCGTGGTGAATACCTTGATCACGTCTCGCGGCCACAACCTTATCAGCGTTCGTTTCCGTTCCAAATCGCCCCACCTTGCAGCCACCGTCCCCTTGGAGGCTCTGGCCGATGAACAGGCAGCTGCCGGTTTCCTGAGCGTCCTCCGTGAACTGGCTGCAGGCGCCTCAGCCTCTCATCAGTAACCGCGAATACTCAGCCAAAAATATTCCTGTTTAGAAAATCGTTACGGAACTTGCCTTGCGGGTCATAGTGCTTGCACAACTGAATGAATTCCGGCAGCCTTTCGTAGCGAGACCTCAGCTGCTCGGGCGCCATGGTGAACAATTTTCCCCAATGCGGCCGGGCCTGGAAGGGGGCCAGCTCTCTTTCAATCACCGGCAGCAATTGGCCCACAGCGGGCCAGTCCGGTTTCCACGTAAAGTGAATCGTCACGCAGGCTTGTTTGTAACAGGGACTCATCCACAGATCGTCAGCGGCAATGGCACGAATTTCGGAAATAAGCAGGTGCGGGCCCACCTGATCGCGCAAATTCTCTATCGCCAGGATCGCTTCAACCGCATGATGATGGGGAACAAAATACTCCGATTGCAATTCCTTGCCGGCGCTGGGCGTGAAACCCATGCGGAAGTGAGGGAGCCGCTCATACCAGGGGCCGGGCACACCCATTTGCTCAGTACAATTCTCGGCTGACAGTGCAGCAATGGGATGAAGATTCCGGTTCGCGAGTTTCGCCCCGAAGAATTCCTGGGCGGGAGCGGAAGCTTGGTCATCCTCTGCGCGGCTCTTAAGCCAGACTTCATTGAGCCGTTTATTTTGCCAGTCGGTGAACAGGCTCACGCTGTAGGCGCTGGCTTCGATTTCTTCGAAATGGTTCTTCATCTGGCTTAGTGGCAGGTTTTCATATACATACTGGCGCATCTTGAAGGTGGGTTGAACATCAAGCGTGACCTTTGTGACGACGCCCAGCGCGCCTAGCCCGACCACCGCTCCGTTGAAACTGTCACCATGCTTCTTGCGTGACAAATTAACCACGTCGCCTGCCGCTGTCACCATTTCCAGTTCAGAGACTGCCGTCGAAAGGTTGCCGTTCTTGACCCCCGATCCGT
>DATAPL010000058.1:0-44250 GCA_036265205.1 Terriglobales bacterium | reverse complement strand
TCCAGGACCTCGTTCATGGTCTCCTGGATTCTGGTGTTGGGCTTGTGAAACTTACGGGTAGCCTTCGATGCAAGCTGACAGAGCATATAACGGTTCCGCAAAGTATGTAAAGCATCAAAAACTCGATCAGAGCGCTTCATTATTCGTTCTCCTGACTCGACTTATTCCGGCGAGATTCTTACCTCTACGCGACAGGGCAGGTCCCAGCCAAAGATATAAGTCCTTCAACTCTTATGGGTTGTACGGGAATGCTCTGGCTACTGGTATAGATGCTCCGCCGGGGCCGAAAGTTTCTCTGTTTCCCGTTCCGGGCCCAGTTGTCAGCGGAGGTACTGGGGGCGGTGGAAGCCGTCCCTGTATGTCCGTGGAACTATGTAATTTAGCGGGGAAAAGCGCCCGGGTCAAGGAATTTATTCGGAATTGTGCACAGTCCAACCCCTTTTTGGACCGGCAGCGCTTCTGCCCTTTTAAGCATCATTAAACCTGCAAATCCCGTCCTTGGCCGGTATACTCTGGAGGCCTAAGCCGAACTTATGACCGAACATGCGTCCGCTCAAAACGAGAAACCCAGTACCACCTTGCCGGGTACGGTGGAGAAGATCATCGAGTCTCCCCACCCCAGCGTGCCCGAGAAAGCACAAATCGGGCTGGAAGGGGCTGATCATCTTTACCGCGAGATTCGCATCGACAACGTTCTGCGGGATGAAGATGGCCAGAAAGTAGCCCTCAAGCCAGGCGCTCAGGTGGAAGTCACCATCGAGGCCGATGCCGAGCACACCATCAAAAAGAAAAAGGAAGAGAAATAGGGAAGAATAAGTCCTGCTCGGGGTCTCCCCTCGGAACTCAGTTCGACTATATAATCGCGCTGCTTTGGCTTCGACGGAGCGAACCGGTTCTCCCGCTGAAACCGGCCAAAGCGGACCATACTCATGACCAGAGCAGCTCGCACTGTGGCATCTCCCCACGTTATCTGTATCGATGATCTTCGGCCCCTGGCCTATCGCAGGCTGCCACGCCCGGTTTTTGACTATCTGGACGGCGGCGCTGATGGTGAAGTCACGCTGCGCGAGAACGTCCGCGTCTTTGACGACGTCACTTTCCGCCCCCGCCAGGCGGTAGCGGTGTCCAGTTTGGATCTGCGCACCCGGGTGCTGGGCTTCGACGTTTCCTTCCCCGCTTTGCTGGCTCCTGTAGGCTATAGCCGGCTGATGCATCCGGACGGTGAGGCCGGTGCTGCCCGGGCCGCAGGAGACGCCGGCACCGCTTACATCCTTTCCACGATTTCGGGGCACCGCGTGGAAGACGTCAAAGCCGCATCCACCGGGCCGGTTTGCTTTCAGCTTTATCTCATGGGCGGCCGCCAGGCTTCCGAAGCCATCATCGAGCGAGCCCGAGTGGCGGGCTGCTCCGCACTCGTGGTCACGATTGACACTCCGGTTGCGGGTCTGCGGGAGCGTGATTTCCGCAATGGCATGAAGGAACTGATGAGCGGAGGCCTGCTGGACAAGATCCCCTTCCTTCCCCAGATGATTGCGCGTCCCGGCTGGATCCTCAGTTTCCTGCGCGACGGTGGCCTCTCGAAGCTGCCGAACGTAGTCATTCCGGGCAAGGGTCCGATGGAGCTTGTCGATGTCGCAGCGGCTCTCGCCCGGGCGGCGGTCACCTGGGACGACTTGAAATGGATTCGAAGCCTGTGGCCCGGTCCCTTGGTGATCAAGGGTGTGCTCACGGGCGACGACGCCCGCCGCGCTGTCGACGAAGGCGCCGCCGCCGTAGTGGTTTCCAATCACGGTGGTCGGCAACTGGATGGGGTTTCTCCATCTTTGCGGGCTCTGCCTGAAGTCGTCGCCGCGGTGAACGGTCAGGTTGAGGTATTGATGGACGGAGGGGTTCGGCGCGGCACCGATATCGTGAAGGCCGTTTGCCTGGGAGCGCGGGCGGTTTTGTGCGGACGCGCCTACGCCTATGGCCTGTCTGCAGCAGGCTACGCTGGAGTCGCCCGGGCTCTTGAGATCCTGCGGGCCGACGTTGATCGCACTCTCCGCCTGCTGGGATGCCCATCCATCGCCGCACTCGATCGCTCATACGTGGACGTCCCCGCGGCTTGGGGGATTCAGCCGTCGGTTGCCCAGCCGACAGCCCTCAGACTGTCATCCTGAGCTTCGCTCAGGATGACAAAGCAAGCGGCAGGCGGCAGACACATGAACGCTGGTCGCTGGCTGCTGAACGCTCAATGCCCGGCCCTCGTTTCCTGTTAACCTCCAATAAGCAACAAGAAATTCAGGAGACCGCCCGCCGTTGCCGCCGATCATTAATGTCCAGGGAATTTCGAAAGCGTTCGGGGCGAATCCGCTCTTTCAGAATGTCTCATTTACTGTTTCCCAAGGCGACCGTATCGGGCTCATCGGTCCCAATGGCTCCGGTAAGTCCACGCTGCTGCGAATTCTTGCCGGCAGCGAGGTTCCCGATGACGGAGAGGTAGCCTTCCGCAAGCGCCTTCGGGTCAGTTATGTGGAGCAGGACTCGATGTTTAAGCCGCGAGCTACGGTTCGGTCCGTGGCCGAAGATGCCCTGGAAAGCGCCAAAGTACATCAGACGGAACGCGGAACCCGGTTTGCCGAAACCCTTGGCCGAGCCGGCTTTGAGGAGCTGGAAGTCGAAGCCTCCGCCCTCTCCGGAGGCTGGCAGAAGCGCCTGGCCATCGTCGAAGCGTTGGTGCAGGCACCGGATCTTTTGCTGCTCGACGAGCCGACCAATCACCTGGATCTTGCGGGCATCGAGTGGCTTGAGGCGCTGCTGGAGGAAGCACGGTTCGCCAGCGTGATCGTCAGTCACGACCGCTATTTCCTGGAGAACGTAGCTACCGACATGGCGGAGTTGAGCCGGGTCTATCCCGACGGCGTGCTGCGGGTGCGGGGAAGCTACAGCACCTTTCTGGAGAAGAAGGACGAATTCCTTCATGCCCAGTCCAGGCGCCAGGAAGCGCTGGAAAATCTCGTGCACAACGAAATTGAATGGTTGCGCCGCGGGGCCAAAGCCCGTACGCGAAAGTCCAAGGCGCGCATCGGTAAAGCCAACGAGTTGATGGAAGACCTTGCTGATCTGAACGCCAGAACCCGCACCGCCACCGCGCAAATCGATTTCTCGGCCAGCGATCGTAAAACCAAGCGCCTGATCGAACTGGAAGATGTGGCTTACCGACTTCCGGCTAGGGGCGACGTTAAGGCAGAAGGAGGTCGCACCCTCTTCGACAAGCTCAACTTTGTCATAACCGCGGGCATGCGAGTCGGCCTGGTCGGACCGAATGGCAGCGGAAAAACCACCCTGCTGCGTCTCATACGCGGAGAGCTATCCCCGGCCAGGGGCGAGATTCGGCGGGCCGAGTGGCTGCGCATCGTGTACTTCGATCAAACCCGGGAGCTTGATTCGAATATGACTTTGCGCCGCGCCCTGGCGCCCGAGGGCGATTCGGTAATTTATCAGGATCGCGTCGTTCACGTGGCCTCGTGGGCGGCCAAATTCCTGTTCACCAGCGAGCAGCTGAACCAGCCGGTAGAACGGCTCTCCGGCGGCGAGAGGGCGCGGGTCCTGATCGCGCAGCTCATGCTTCAGCCCGCCGATATTCTGCTGCTGGATGAGCCCACCAATGACCTTGATATTCCGACCCTCGAGATCCTTGAGGAAAGCCTGCTCGAGTTTCGCGGCTCGCTGGTGCTGGTGACACACGATCGCTACATGCTGGATCGCGTGTCCACTGTCGTGCTGGGTCTCGACGGACAGGGAGGCGCCGAAAGTTTTGCCGACTACTCACAATGGGAGCTCTGGCAGGCGGAACGTCGCCAGCAGGCAAAGGCGGCGGCCCGCGAAACTCCCCGGTCCATCACTTCGGCCGAGCCGTTGCCCGCGAAAACCAGGCTCTCCTACCTTGAAGCGCGCGAATATGCCGGCATCGAAGAACGCGTAGCCGAGGCCGAGGAATTGCTGCAGGCCAAGCGCGCCCAGTTGGAGGATCCCGCAATTGCCAGCGACGGCCCGCGCCTGCTCAGCGCCCACACGGAATTGGAAGAAGCCCAGGCCAAAGTCGACGAGCTTTACTGGCGGTGGAGCGAGCTGGAGAAAAAGAAGGGCTGACGGAAGCAAGCGGCAATTGTCTATTCTCTGACCAGCGCGAACGCAACGATGGTTTCACCGCTGGCGCCGGTGGTTTTCTGCAATTCGTCCAACACGGCTGCCTCAAGATTGTCCGGATCGGGAGTCATTTCGGCGGCGATCACTTCTTCCTCGGTGGCTCCGACAAAGCACAGTTCGCAATGCCCCAGATCACCCTCCGACTTCATTGCCGGGCCAAATGTACGGCAGAGCACCGGGCGATATTCGTAAAGCTCGCACCTTCCGGTGGAGGGATCGAGCGCGGGGCAAGGCTCGGCATTGCCGAAATCGTCCCACCGCTTGGCGGCTTCGTCAGTGTCGTCTTTGTCCAGCAAGCCCGAAACAGGATCGCCGGGATAGTCCTCGGAAAGCCGGGCTACGGTGTCCAGGGCGCGCTTGCGCAGGCGCCCCGCCCGCTCCGGATCATGCGCTTCGAGTTCGGCCAGGCCCTTCCGCAAGCGGATCGCATCCAGCTGGTTGATGGCAAATACTCCGTGGCAACACTGCGAGCATCCGGGCTTGCAGGCCAGCCACTTGCTGCTTTTCTGAAAAGCATCGGCCAGCGCGGCATTCACAATCTGAATCAGTTCCTGATCCCGGGCTGGAGCCTCATGGCATGGCATACGTGCCACTCAGGATAAATCAAGCGATGGGGAATCTGGCTACCAACTTACGGGATTGTGATACGTCAGAGTGAAGACGCTGCCCGTTCCACGAGGCGTCGTTCAGCAGCAAGGCATCTTGCCCGGGGCGGATTCTTACGGGATTGCAATGATCTCCTGGCCAAGCTTTAAACCACAAAGGGAACGAAGGTGCACGAGGGAAACCCAAGAGGGCAAGCCTTCGTGATCCTTCGTGTCCTTGGTGGTTAATCGGTTTTTTCGTGACACCCTACTCGCAACGCAGGGCTTCAACCGGCTCCATGCGCGCAGCCTTCAGGGCAGGCCACATGCCGGCGGTCACGCCGACGAAGGTGAGAATCACAAAGGCGATCAGCATCACGCTGCTGGAGGTCTTCAGGATGATGTCCCCGTCGTGATTAGCCGTCTTGTACATCTCGGAGTAAAGCGGCATGGGGGGAATGGCGTGCGCCAGCAAAACCGAGACCAGCATCCCGACCGCCCCGGCGGCGAAGGTGAGCACAAGAGCTTCAACCAGGAACTGAAACGCGATATCGCGATTGCGCGCGCCCAATGCCTTCCGCAGTCCCACTTCCTTCGTCCGCTCGGTCACGCTCACCAGCATGATGTTCATTACCCCGACGCCCCCAACCCCCAGCGTCAGGACCCCAATGAATCCAAGAATCAGGCGCAGGGCTATTCCGAACTGTTCAATATCTTTCGCGTCTTCCACGGTGTCCCACTCAGGGCTGGACTTGTCATCCTTGGGATCGAAATTGTGGCGGCGGGCGAGCACCTCCCGCACCTGCCCCAGCGCGGCGGTGTGCTGCATCGCCGTGACTGGCTGGAAAACAATCATCTCAGGATCGCGCTGGTCGTTGATGTCTCTCAGGCTTTCGAATGGCAGGAACACGTTTTCGTTGTCGGGGCCGTTGTTGGAGGCGTCCTGTATTTTCAACTGCAGCAACCCGATGACATCCCAGGTCTGTCCATTGATGGTCACATGATCGCCGACCGGATCGCGATTGCCGAAGACTTTCTTGGCCGCGTTAGGGCCAAAGATGAGAACGTGGCGGTGTTCGCTGAAATCGCTCTCTTCGAAGTAGCGGCCTTCGGCGAGGTTCAGCTTGCGCATCTCCCGGTAGGGATATTGCACCGCCTTGGATGATACCGAGATCACTTTATCGCCGTACTTGTAGGCGATAGGGTCGTCCCATTCGGCGCTGACCAGGCGAACCAGCGGTGCCTCGTCGCGGATGGCCTGGAGATCTTCGTACTTGAAGTGAATGCGCTTGCCGGCGCGCTGGCCGCCGGCCTGCAGGCTGGTCTGGCCCTGCCATATCATGATGACGTTATTTCCAATTCCCAGAAACGCGGCCAGCACACCCTGGCTTACGCTCTCCCCGTAACCGAGCAACAGCACAACGGTGGCCAGGCCCCACACGATCCCCATCATGGTCAGAATGGAACGCAAGCGGTGGCGCGAGAGCGCCTCCCAGCTTTGCACGATAAGTTCGCGGAGACGCATAAAGAGGGAAAAGCCTACTCCTGACGCAGGCACTCGATGGGGCTGAGCGCGGCCGCGCGCTGTGCCGGATACATTCCCGCGCCCACCGTAATCAGTCCAAGCGTTAACAATGACTCGATAATGGCCAGCGGCGAGATCACGGGATGCGGCACGATGTCCGGCAATTGGAGATTACCCACCACCAGGCAAATCCCAACCCCGATGCCGAGCCCAATGGCTCCGCTGATGATCATCAGCACCGCCGACTCGGCAAAGAACTGGTTGCGGATGTCGCGCGCCGTCGCTCCCATGGACTTGCGCACGCCAATCTCGCGGGTGCGTTCGGTGACGCTCACCAGCATGATGTTCATTACGCCGATGCCACCGAGCGACAGCGTCATCAAAGCCACCGCGCCGAAAAAGATAGTCATCACATGAAAGATTCGCTCGACGAACTGGGAGCCATCGAGCGTGTCCCAGATGAAGAGGGCGTCTTTATCCTTGGCATCGAAATGGTGCTCGCGGCCGAGGATCTGATAGATCTGGTGCATTGCCTCCTCATGATGGTCCGGATCGGCCACTTCGACCACCAGGTTATTGATCCATCCCTTGAAAATTCCAGGACGCTCCGGCGGCGGAAAATCGCGGGCCATAGAGGTATATGGGACGAAGAGTTGGGTATTGTCCGGGCCGCTGCCGTAACTGCCGTTCTGTTTTTTCTTTTCCAGCACCCCAATCACCGTGTAGGGCGAGCCGTCCATGGTCAGGACTTCGCCGACAGCAGGCTTGCCGGGGAAGAGCTGGTCGCGCGATTCCACCCCCAGCACAACCACCCGCCGGCCTTCTTTTTCGTCGTCCTCGCTCATCAGGCGGCCTTCCTGCACCCTGAGCGAGCGGAAGCGCTGGTAATCGGGCCATACTCCGCGCACCGGGCGCGAAGCTGCGTTGTAGCGGCTGACTTCAGCCACGCTGCGCCGCAGCTCTGGGCTTACCGTCTTGATCAGGTAGGCCTCGTTCTTAATGGTGTAGGCGTCCTGAATGGAGAGGCGAACCGGGCGTCCGGCGGCGTAACCGCCGGCTTGTTCGCTGGTCCGCCCGCCCCAGATGATGGCCAGGTCAACGCCGATGGTTTTGAGGCGCTCTTTCTGGTCGCGGCTGAATCCCTTGCCCAGGCCAACCAGCAAAATGACCGAGGTGATCCCCCACACGATTCCGAACATGGTCAGGAAGCTGCGCAACTTGTGCGCCGCGATGGAAGAAGCGGTCTGCCGCAAGACTTCCCGGATGTTCAAGGGCCGAAATCCTCCGTATCTTGGACGGCCTTGACGAACTTAAGTAAGCCCAGAGCGCCTGTGTTTCCATACGAGTTTTCCCGCGCTCTTGTTCCGGGGAAAAGACAATTCCAAGGCGGCCGCGCGGTTCGACATTCCGACGTGACCTTCGCTACTCTGAGCGTACGAAATCAGCGTTCGCTCGTGATATTCTTGTAAAGAAGCTGCGTCCCCGCCCATTGGGCAATTTCCCGCAGTTCCCGTAAAAATTAATGATTTCAGTAAGCAATGTGTCCATGCGCTACGGCGCCAAAGTCCTGTTTGACGAAGTGTCCACGGCATTTACGCCGGGGAAGCGCTGCGGCCTGACCGGCCCAAACGGCGCCGGTAAGTCCACTTTTATGAACCTTTTGACCGGCGAACTGGAGCCGCAAAAGGGAACTGTCGTCCGCCCCAAAAAGCTGGGCGTGTTGAGCCAGGACCAGTTTGCCTTCGACAAGTATCGCGTGCTCGACACCGTCATCATGGGCAACAAACGCTTGTGGACGGCCATGGAGGAGCGCGACCGGATTTATTCCAAGCCGGAGATGACCGACGCCGACGGGATGAAACTGGGCGAACTGGAAGGCATCGTGGGCGAGGAAGACGGCTACAGCGCGGAGAGCGACGCGGCCATCTTGCTCGAAGGCCTGGACATTCCCGACGCCCTGCACCAGCGAAAGATGGGTGAGCTGCAGGGCGGACAGAAAGTGCGCGTGCTGCTGGCCCAGGCCCTGTTCGGACATCCCCAGGCGCTGCTGCTCGATGAACCCACAAACTATCTCGATCTTGATTCAATCCACTGGCTGCAGGGGTTTCTGAACCAGTACGACGGTGTGGTGATCGTGATCTCGCACGACCGCCATTTCCTGAACCGGGTTTGCACCCACATTGCCGACATCGACTACGAAACCATCATCACCTACACCGGCACTTATGACGACATGGTGGTGGCCAAGACGCAGATTCGCTCGCAAATCGAATCGCAGAACGCGCAGCGCGAAAAGAAAATTTCACAGCTCAACGAGTTCATCGCCCGCTTCTCCGCCGGCACTCGTTCCAGCCAGGTGCAGTCACGGCGCAAGGAAGTGGAGCGCCTGCAGGTCACCGAGCTGGCGCGGTCGAATATCCAACGCCCGTACCTGAAGTTCGAACAGAAACGGCCTTCTGGAAAACACATTCTGGAAGTCGAAGCGGTTACTAAGTCATACGGTGATGTCGAGGTGATTCGCAGCTTCACAGCCAGCGTGGTGCGCGGAGAAAAAATCGCGCTCATGGGCAGGAACGGCGCCGGCAAGACCACCTTGCTGAATGCTTTTCTGGCCAATTCGCCTACGGTTCCGGAAGCCGAGCTGCGCCAGACCAGCGGCTATGACGGGCCTTTTCTGACTGATGGAAAGGTGATCTGGGGACACGAGGCCGCGGTGGGATACTTTGCGCAGGACCACAAAGCCTTGATCCGGCCTGGTATGACCGCATTCGAATGGCTGCATCAATGGGATCCGGGAGCTTCGCACGAAGAGATTCGTGGCCTGCTGGGACAGATGCTCTTTCCCCGCGAGGACGGCGACAAGCGCACCGAAATTCTTTCCGGCGGCGAAGCGGCGCGCCTGATTTTCTGCAAGCTGATGCTGCAAAAGCCCAACGTGCTGGTGTTCGACGAACCCACCAACCACCTCGACCTGGAATCCATTAACGCTCTCAACATCGCCCTGCAGCGCTATCAGGGGACGGTGCTGCTGGTCACCCACGACGAGGACCTGATCGATGAAGTGGCCACCCGGATCTGGCATTTCGAGGGCAGCCACCAGATTACCGACTTCAAGGGCGCCTACGAGGAATATCAGGCCGCCCTGGTCTGAGAGCCTGCCTGAGCCAATGCGGCCTCGCTCACGATCTTCGGTCCGCGGCTCAGCCTTCGGCCATTCCGCGAGCTTTCTTCGTAACTTACACAAAAACCAGCATTGAGAATCGTTGGGCCGTGGAGTCTGGGGCCGTATTATTCGCACTCTTTTAAGCTGAAACTGAGCAACTTTCCGCAGGCTCGGTCATCTCATTAGGTCTACCGAACTGCGTCCGCTGGACAGTATTGGTGTGCCGCTATGAATCAAGAGAAAGTCGCAATGCTCAGCCCGCACGATGCCATCGCAGAAGAGGAGGAATTGCTGGAGCGTCTCCAGCAGGCCCGCCTCCAAAGCGATCAGCTCTTTGATCAGGTCAAACCCGAGTTCCTTTATGAGCGTCCGATTCCCGAGCGGCATCGCATTATTTTTTATGTCGGGCATCTGGAAGCCTTCGATTGGAATTTGCTGCGCGAGCGCGTGCTTCATCGAACCAGTTTTCATTCTGAATTCGACAACCTGTTTGCCTTCGGAATCGATCCGGTCGATGGTGGCCTGCCCTCGGACCAGCCGTCGGACTGGCCTTCTCTGGAGCAGGTGCGCAACTATGTGAGCGAAGCCCGCCAGGCGATTGACGCCGGGCTTGACGGCGCAACGCGGTTTCGGCAATCAGGCCCAGAGAGGGTATCGCCGGGCCAGCTTCTGAACGTCGCCATCGAGCACCGCCTCATGCACGCGGAAACACTGGCCTACATGCTCCACCAGTTGCCACATGACCAGAAGGTTCCAAGTCCGGCGGTGCCTGCACTTGTGGTGAATCCGGTTTCTCCGGAAATGCTCGAAATTCCCGCCGGCGCGGCCACCCTCGGCATCTCGCGTTCCGATGCGGGCGTTTTTGGCTGGGACAACGAATATGAAGAGCATAAGGTCCAGGTTCCGGCTTTCTCCATCGATCGGTACGAAGTCACCAACCGGCAGTATCTCGATTTCCTGAATGCCGGGGGCTATGAAGACCCCGCTCTGTGGAACGCGGCCGACTGGAAGTGGAAGGTTGAGCAGAACATTTCGCATCCTGTGTTCTGGAATCGCATTGACGGTGAGTGGCGCTATCGAACCATGTTCGAGAGTGTGTCGCTGCCCCTCGACTGGCCTGTCTATGTGAGTCATGCAGAGGCTAGCGCCTACGCGCGCTGGGTTGGAAAGGCGTTACCCTCCGAAGCCCAATGGCATCGCGCCGCCTACGGCACGCCGGAAGGACGCGAACGGCAGTTTCCCTGGGGCAGTGAAGCCCCCAACCGTAAATTAGGGAACTTCGATTTCGAGCGCTGGGACCCTACTCCGGTGGGAGCCTTTCCTCAGGGCCAGAGCGCCTTCGGCGTGGCTGACCTGCTCGGCAATGGATGGGAATGGACGTCGACCAGGTTCGCTCCGTTTCCCGGATTCGAAGCCTTTTCTTTCTATCCCGGCTACTCGGCGAACTTCTTCGACGATCAACATTACGTGATGAAGGGCGGCAGCCCTCGCACCGCGACCTGCATGCTTCGCCGTTCTTTCCGAAACTGGTTTCAGCCGCATTACCAGTATGTCTATGCTGGATTCCGCTGCGTGAGCAAATAAATGAATCACAAGGGACATTTCATGCTGACCCACGCCATCACCGCCGATCCGGTTGTGGAGTTTGCCGCCGACGTGCGCGCCGGGCTTACCCGCAGCGGACAAAAAGAACTGCTTTCCAAATATCTTTATGACGATGTCGGCTCGGCATTGTTCGAAGTCATCAGCGTTCTCCCGCAGTACGGGCTTACGCGGGCGGATGAGCGCCTGCTGCGGCGGCACGCCGATGAGATTGCGGACCAGGTTCCGGGCCCGATCGCGGTGGCGGAGTTGGGCAGCGGCAGTGGAAAGAAGACTCGCTGGCTGTTAAAGGCGTTTTGCCGGCGCCAGCATATTTCCTATTTCCCCATCGAGATTTCTCCCACCGCGCTGGCCATGTGCGAGCGCGAGCTGGGCGACATTGAAAGCATCAGCATCGTGGGTTTCGAGCGCGAATATCTGGATGGCCTGGTGGAAGTGGCGGCCCGGCGCCGCCCCGGGCAGAACCTGCTGGTGCTGTTTCTGGGAAGCACCATCGGCAATTTCGACCGTCCAGCGGCAGCCAGGTTTCTGCGGCAGGTGCGCGCCATTCTCCAGCCCGGCGATTCTCTGTTACTGGGCGCCGATCTGGAAAAGCCCATTCCTCAACTGATAGAGGCTTACGACGATCCGCTGGGCGTGACTGCGGCCTTCAATCTCAATCTTCTTGCCCGCATCAATCGCGAACTTGATGGAGAGTTTGTGCTCGATCAGTTTGAGCACCTAGCCAGGTTCAATCCGGAAGAACGCAGCGTCGAAATGCATTTGCGTTCGAGATGCGGCCAGGAGGTGAGAATTCACCGCGCAGATTTGACAGTCCGGTTCCGCGAAGGTGAAACCATCTGGACAGAAAGCAGTCACAAGTACTGTTCCAACGAGCTGTTCGAGATGGCAAAAGCCGCGGGCTTTTTTTGCAAGGCACAGTGGGTTGACCACGAATGGTCCTTTGCCGAAAACCTGTTCGTGGCCGAAACGCTCGGCTAGTCGAGAACCCCTATAATGTGGGCGCGAGCGGCCCGCTCGTGCAGGGCGATTCTGGGTCCCGGAGAATCTATGTTCTCAAGACGCCGTTTTTTGCAGGCTGGCACGGTTGCCGCCGGTGCAAGCCTGGCTGCATTTCCATCACCGCTCAACGCCGAAGAAAATTGCGCCCCGCTCCCGCCTTCGATCGCGGCCCTGAAATCCATGAAGGATCTGGCCAAGCCCATCACGGTGGAGGAACGCGCCGCGCGGCAAGAAAAAGCTCGCCAGCTCATGCACGCCGACCGGATGGATGCTCTGCTTCTGATGGAGGGCACCTCGCTCGATTACTTTACCGGCGTGCAATGGTGGGGAGGGGAGCGCTTTTTTGCCGTGGTGCTGCCGGTCAAGGGGCCGGCGCTGTGCGTATGCCCGGCGTTTGAAGAAGGACGCGCGCGCGAGCAACTCGCCGCTTCTCCACAGGGCAAGACCGCCGACGTGCGCACCTGGCAGGAAGATCAGGACCCTTACGCGCTGCTGGCGCAAGGACTGAAAGACGCCGGCCTTTCCGCGGCAACGTTGGGCATGGAAGAAACCGTGCGCTTCGTATTCAGCCGTGGAGTTGCCCAAGCCGCGCCTCAATTGAAGATCATGAGTGGCACGCCGGTAACCGCCGGTTGCCGCCGCATCAAGAGCGATCACGAACTTGAGCTGATGACTCTAGCCAACAAGGTCACGCTGACCGCCTACCAGGCGGCTTACCAGGCCCTGCACGACGGCATGACGCAAGCCGGGATCGAGAGACTGATTATGGCCGCATACGCCCAGTTTGGTTTTCCTCATGCCGAGGTAAGCATTAACCTGGATGCGGGCTCTTCATTCCCCCACGGCTCGACCGTACCGCAGATCGTTCGGGAGGGCACACTGGTGATGGTAGACGACGGCTGCACCGTCGAGGGATATCAGTCCGACATCACGCGCACCTTTGTGTTCGGCAAAGCTTCTGACAAAATGAAGAAAGTTTTCGACATTGTGCACCGCGCGCAGGCTGCTGCCCTGAAAACGGCGCGGCCCGGACTGGAATGCCAGGCAGTCGATGCCTCCGCCCGCAAAGTGATTACCGACTCGGGCTATGGCCCGGACTACAAGTTTTTCACTCACCGCGTGGGGCACGGAATCGGCATGGATGGGCACGAGTGGCCCTACCTGGTGCGAGGAAATACGACCTTGCTTGCCCGCAACATGACGTTCAGCGACGAGCCGGGAATTTACATCCCGGGCGAGTTTGGCATTCGCCTGGAAGATGACATGCACATTACGGAAAATGGCGCGGAGCTATTCACGCCGCAAAGCCCATCGCTGGAAGATCCATTCGGAACAGCGTGAAGTCTGCATTGCTTTCGCAAAGTAGCCTCTCCGCTCAGGGTGACAGTCAGGCTTCCGGCACCGGGGGACATCCCGGGAAGCTCAGGAGATAAGTGTTTCCTATATAGCCCAGATACTTGATTCCAATCTGGCTGGTGAAAAAACCGTCGGAAGTCATCTCGCGGAGAAATGCGAAGAACTCCACGCCCTGGCTCAGCCCGGGGTCTTTGTCAGCGTTCTTGCAATAGGCGATCAGGTCGAGAATTTCTTTTTGCTGCGCCGGGGCGCATTCGAGATAGGTCTTGCCGCAACGATCCGTACACGTCGCGTCCAGCCACATAATGCCGCCGCCAAGCTTCAACTGGAACGCCGGATTCTCGCTGGTCAGCAGATCGATGAATTCCGGGGCTCCGGCTTCCGATGCGCCGCCGGAGTCAGCGTCTGCCGGGAAAATGGTTTGGCACAAGGTCTGAAGCGTTTTGTAGTCTCGTGGAGAGAAAAACTTCGGAGTGTAGGCGCCAGCCGGGGCCACAGCTTTCTCCGCTGCCACCATGTGGTGCGCGTACTCGGCCGCTTCCGCGGGAATAACCCGCAACACCGAAGTGGCGACCGCTCCCATGGTCAGTGACTTTAAAATATTGCGGCGTGAGATGGTTTTGATCGACATGTCACAGACTCCCCTTCTTCGCCTGATCCAGCAAGTACTCTGAAGCTCGCCAGGATAGCGCCATGATGGTAAGCGTGGGATTCTTGTCCGGGTTGGTCACAAAAGAGGCAGCGTCAGTAACGAACAGATTTTTGACGTCATGGGCCTGGCAATATTTATTCAACACCGACGTCCTCGGGCTGCTTCCCATGCGGGCTGTACCGAGTTCGTGAATGATGACTCCGCCATCGGCGATACCGTAGGGATGCTTTCCGTTCGGTTTTGCCCTGCTTACAAAGGTCCCGCCTGCAGTTTCCACGATGGAACGAAAAGTTTCCTGCATGTCCTTGGCCATTTTTATTTCGTTGTCGCTCCACTGCCAGTGGAAACGCAGCACCGGAATACCCCATTGGTCGACAGTTACAGGATCGATATCGCAATAACTGTTTTCGTTAGGAATCATTTCACCGCGACCGGCGAAATCAATGTAGGTGCCGTACATGGTCCGGCAATGTTGCTTCAGCGAAGTGCCGTAGCCTTCGTGTTTTTCACAAACATAGTCGAACTCGCCCACCCCCGGCATGCTGCGACCGCCGCCGAACTCGATGTGATATCCGCGCAGGAAGTCATTCTTGCGATCGAACTTCCACCACGGCATGTACATGTGCATCCCACCGACGCCGTCATGATTGTGTGGCGGCATTTTTTCCAGCTGCGGGAAATATCCGCCGGCGGAACTTCCTACCGAGTCGGTCAGATAACGCCCCACCGCGCCGGAGGAATTAGCCAGGCCGTCGGGGAACAGAGTGGAGCGGGAGTTGAGCAGCAAGCGGGCGGACTCGCAGGCGCTGGCGGCCACCATGAAGGCTTTGGCGTGCACACGTTGTTCGGAGCGCGAGGCTTTGTCGACATAAGATACGGCCGCCGCTTTTCCATCCTGGCCGACAATAATTTCCCGGGCCATTGCTCCGGTAATCAGGGTGAACCGGCCGGTGGCTTGTGCGGGCGGAATCATGACCTGGCTGGAACTGAAGTTGGAAGCCGTAAGGCAGCCGCGTCCGCACTGTCCGCAGTAGTGACACGCGGCGCGTCCGTTCACCGGCTTGGTCAGAATCGCCATGCGGGAAGGCACGCAAAAAATATTCAGTTTGTCGCAGGCCTTTTTGACGATGGTTTCGGTGCAGCGCGGCGGCGGGGGAGGAAGGAAAACTCCATCCGGCGCACTGGAGATATTTTCTTTGGTTCCAAAGACTCCGATGTAGGACTCTACCTTGTCATAGTAGGGTGCAACATCTTCGTATGTGATCGGCCAGTCGTCCCCCATCCCGTCAGTGGAACGGGCCCTGAAGTCCACGGGCGCGAAACGCAGAGCGATTCGTCCCCAATGATTGGTGCGCCCGCCTACGATGCGGGAACGGAACCAGCGAAACTGGGATCCTGGCGCGGAAGTATAGGGTTCGCCATCGATCTCCCAGGCTCCGTTGGGCGCCATGAATTCATCGCCCACCTCATGCTTGAGTTTCCCACCCACGCCGCCGCCGCGGTGGGGCACCTGGTATGGCCAGACGTGCTCCTTAAAATCTTTCTCAGGATTCAGCGGTGGGCCGGCTTCCAGCATCACCACATTCAACCCACCCTCGGCCAGCACCTTCGCCGCGGTGCCGCCCGCGGCCCCAGATCCAATGATGCAAACGTCATACACTTTCGGCGAACGAACCACTTGAGGCATTCAGCTCTCCCGGATACGAAGCGCCAAATTATAGCGCTCGGCTGCCGCACCAGGTGCGGTACTTAGCTAAAACTGCACTTTCGACAAATACGCATAGCTCCTGGTAATGCTTGCGAACGGGTCGCTGGGCTTGTCGTGCTCAACGAAGTAGTGCTTGATTCCCGCCTTGTCCGACTGGGCGAAGATTTTCTTCCAGTCGATGATGCCACTGCCCACGTCGGTCATCTCGGGAAGAGAGTCGCCGAAATTCTGGCCTCCCGAAGCATCCACCTCCGGAATCTTGGTCAGATCCTTTACGTGCACCAAAGGGAAGCGGCCGGGATATTTCTTGAAATATTTGAGTGGGTCCTGGCCGCCGACTTCAATCCAGCACAGGTCCATCTCCATCTTTACCAGCTTGGGATCGCATTCTTCCAGAAGAATGTCGTACGGGAGTTTGCCGTTGACCGGAGCAAATTCAAACCAGTGATTGTGATAAGCGAATTGAATTCCCGCCTTCTGGCTTGCCTCCCCGGCGCGATTGAAAGTTTCGGCCGCGCGTTTCCAGCCATCGGGTTGCTTGCGAACATCATCGTCGATATACGGGTTGACCAGATATTGGTGGCCCACCACGTGAGCCGCGTCTAGCATGCTGGGGAAATCGGCTCCCAGGCTCTTGTACGGAATATGGGCCGAGGGACCGGTAAGCCCGTGCCGGTCCAGCATGGCGCGAATCTCCTGCGGAGTATGGCCGTCATATCCGGCAAATTCGACCTCTCGATAACCTATCTCCGCGACCCTGGCCAGTTTGCCCTCGAAATCTCCCTGCATAACACTGCGTACGGTGTAGAGCTGCAAGCCAACTTTTTCGATTTTGTGAGTATCGGCCCAGGCGGATTGCCGGGACAACATTGCGGCTGCAGTCATGGTGCCAAGGAACGTTCGCCGGTCCAAAGTTCGTGAGGTCATAGTTAGAGCTCTCCTTGTTTCATTTGAGCGACGGCATAGTCGCACGCCCGAGCCGTAAGTGCCATGTAGGTGAGAGAAGGATTGACGCAGGAAGACGACGCCATGCAAGCGCCGTCGGTCATGAAGAGGTTCTTCGCATCGTGCGCCTGATTGTGCGCGTTCAGCACAGACGTCTTGGGATCGCGGCCCATGCGCGCAGTGCCCATCTCGTGAATGGTAAGTCCGGGAGCATTGTCTTCGAGAGTGGGCTCAATGTCTCTGGCGCCGGCTGCCGAAAGCATCTCCGCCGCGGTGATGGACATGTCTTTTAGCAGGGCGCGCTCGTTCTCACGCCAGGCACAGCTGATCTTGATCACGGGAATTCCCCACGCATCCACTTTTTCCTTATCGATGGCGATGTAGTTTGCGTGATTGGGCAGACATTCGCCGAAACCGTAGAATGTCATCGTCCACGGCCCGGGGCGGCTGAGCGTGTGCTTGAAGTTTGCACCGAAGCCGCGCATTTCCGCGCCACGCTCCCACTTGGGACGGCTTGCGCTCCCCTGGAAACCATATCCGCGCTGAAACAACGGGTGCTTTTGCTTCACGTTGCGGAAGCGTGGAACGTAAATCCCGTTGGGACGGTTTCCCAACGAGATGCGATCTTCATTCCCCGGAATTCTTCCGGCGGCGCCTCCGCCCATGCAGTGGTCCATCAGATTGTGTCCGAGTTCTCCGCTGGAATTCGCCAGTCCGTCAGGGAACTCCGGGGTTGCCGAGTTAAGGAGGATGCGGGCCGATTCGAGCGCCGATGCGCAAAGGAAGACGACGCGGCTACGGAACTCGATGGCCTCGCGGCTTTGCCCGTCGATCACGCGCACGCCGGTAACTTTCCTGGTCTTGGAGTCGAACATCAGGCTATGTACGACACTGTGCGGGCGCACCGTGACTTTGCCGGTGGTCAGCGCCGCCGGCAGAGTGGAATTCAGGCTGCTGAAGTATGAGCGAGTGATGCAACCGCGGGCGCAGGGGCCGCAATAGTGGCAGGGTGCGCGGCCGTTATGCCGCTCGGTCAGAATGGCAGTGCGGCCGATGGTCATCAGGCGCTCGCCGGGAAAATGCCTGGCAATTGCATCTTTCATGACCACTTCAGCGCAGTTCATTTCCATGGGCGGCAGAAATTTGCCGTCCGGCAACTGCGGCAGGCCTTCGTTCTGCCCGGAGACACCGATGAAACTTTCGACGTAGTCATACCAGGGAGCGATTTCCTGATAGCGAATGGGCCAATCCACGCCGACGCCTTCGCGTGTGTTGGCTTCAAAGTCCAGATCACTCCAGCGGTAAGACTGCCGGCCCCAGATGATCGACCTTCCACCGACCTGGCGCCCGCGAATCCAGAGAAAAGGCTTGCCCGGTTCAGTGGTGTAGGGGTTTTTTGTGTCGTCGACAAAAAATTTGCTGTTCCACTCGTCCATTCCAGAGCAGGTCTGCTGCACGCGCTGGTTTTCGTCTACGCGCTTGCGGTCGCCCATGCCCCGGTATTTAACTTCCCACTCGGGCACATGCTCGGCGTAGTCCGTATCCGGATCAATCGGCCTTCCCGCTTCGAGCACCAGCGTTTGCAGTCCCTTCTCGCCTAGTTCTTTCGCTGCCCAACCTCCGGTGATTCCCGAGCCCACTATGATTGCGTCGTACGATTTCGTTGCCATGCCTATTTCGCGGCCTCCTCTTCCAGAGGAACGCAAGCGGCATGCCGCGATGGAATAATCTCCCCGTGCAATTCCTGCTCAAATCCAATCTGCGATGTGTAGTACCCCACCAACGTGAGTTGCTTGATCATGAAAAAGAAGTTCTTTTCGGGCGGGCGGCTGCGCCTTCGCCTAACCTCCAGCTCCGCTCGCGCGGCAGCCACTTCATCATCCAGCGCCTGAAGGACCTCGACTTGCTGTTTCTCAGCACAGTCGACAAAGTCTTTGCCGAATAAATCGCGGGTGCGCGAGTCTACATCCGCCAGACCAGAGAGAAACGTCGAGCTCTCCTCTTCGTCGTACCAGTCGGTCACAATAAGATCGATGAATTCGTTTACTCGCGCGGCTTTGGCGCCCGGCGTATCCGTCTGCGGAATAATGAGCTCGCTGATGGTGGTGACGGTGGCATTCTGGTGAGGGTTGAGAGTTTTCAGTACTGCCTGCTCAGGCAGTTGTTCGTGCACCGCCTGGAACATTGAAAATGCCTCCCGCGACAACAGGGGCAGAGTCGCTGCCGAGGCCAGGAGCCGTAAAGCCTGACGTCTATGCATGATTACTCCAGAAAAAGGACAACTTGGCAGCTTACGCCGGAGCGGGAAGCAGGGTCAACGCTTAACGCGATTGAAGCGGGCAGGAATATTGAGCGTTTGATTCAAACCGGGCGCCGAACCATATTCAAGCCCCGCGTGCTCAAGCCGAGCATGTTCAACAAAGACGTCGGTGTTGGCCGCAGCGAATCCTGGGCTAAAGCTCTGAAGGCGCGGGCGAGTCGCCCGCGTCCACACGATCACGCCTGAACCTTCTTATGCCGTCCCGAGCAATTCACTGCGCACGTTCTTCAGCACGTACAAGGCGCGCTCCACTCCCACTTCACCGGAAAGAATCGGGTCTTCGTTTTCGACGCTGAAAATGCCCTGGTACCCGACGTCCATGTATGCCCGCATGATTTCTTTCCAGGTGCCGGCGCTGTGTCCGTAGCCCACCGCGCGGAAGGTTTCCGAGGCCTGGGCAAGATCGCTCTTTTCGAAGGCAAAGTTCAGCACGCCATAGCGGTCCAGGTTGTTCTTATAAAAAGTGGTGTCTTTCATGTGGGCGTGGAAAATCGCGCCCTGCTTGCCCAGCATGTGGATGACTTCGACCGCATCGCACTGTTGCCAGAAAAGGTGGCTAAGGTCGCAATTGGCTCCGATCTCCTCGCCCACGGCATCGCGCAGCCGCAGCAGAGTCATGGGATTGTAGACCACAAAATTCGGATGCATCTCCAGGGCAATCTTGTGGATTCCGTGCTCGCGGGCGAATTTGGCGGCTCCCTTCCAGTAGGGAATGACCTTCTCTTTCCATTGCCAATCCAGCATCTTGCCGTACTCGGGAGGCCAGCGATAGGTCACCCAATTGGGCATCGTGTCGGTGGGGCTGCCGCCGGGGCAACCGGAGAAACCCACGATCACGCCCACGCCCAGACGTTGCGCCAGTAAAACGGTCCGCCGGAAGGTTTCTGCATCGTGCGCAGCAACATTTGGATCAGGGGAGACAGGATTTCCGTGACAGCTCAGGGTTGCAACCTGAATGCCGCGATCCTCAAATTTCTTTTTCCAGGCGCGCGCCTTGCCTTCATCTTCCAATAACTCTTTAACCGGACAATGGGCGGAATTGGGATAGCCCCCGGTTCCAATCTCGACCGCTTCCACGCCCCAGCCGGCAAATTTTTCGATCATTTCGTCGGTGGATAGATTTGGAAATGCCGGATCGAACACGCCAATGGGAATCTTGCGCATGGCTCCCGGCGACATCGATTTCTCCCCCGACTGCGGGGCAGCCTTGCCGGCCAGGGCCGAGGCGTTGTGCGGCGAAGCAGCAGCGGCGGCCAGAAGGCTGGTTGCGGCGAGAAAATCTCTTCGGCTGCGCGAGTGGGGGGCGACTTTCTGATCCATCGGATTCTCCCTGCGTGGTGTGATCAGCGTGGTGTGGCCGGTTCCGTAAACGGACTTTGGCCGCGCCAGCATTATACGCATCTGGCGCTTCGACTAAACAGAAACATACTTAGGTGAATTGTCGTCCCGGGTCGCGCCCTGGCGCCGCGAGAGCACTTAACCGCTAAGGTCACGAAGGTACACGAAGGAAATCTTTGCGGCGTCATACTGAGCTTGCCAGGAACCTTGCGCTGGATGCACCGAGCCCGCTGATCTGTCCGTGACTGGAGTAGCGATCCCTTGAGTTGCTCTCACCGCGCTTTGCGCAATTCGCGGCGGTGCTCGGGATGCCAGTCTGAATTATTGATGGTCGCGCAGAATCGTCTCTTGCCACGTCTTCTGCTTTACCAGCTGACCATCTTTGAGCAACTCGCGAACGTACTTGTAATGGAAATTCTTCTGGTCGGTGGTCACCGACAGGTGTCCCCGCCACCTGAGTTCCCGACCCTTCAGGGTAAAGATGCTCTCGGCCTCTCCGTGAACCGCGCTCACGTCGGGATGGGCATCGTCAACGTTGTAGGTCAAGGCTTCAACATCGCTTTCTTTTCCCCAGGGATAGTTGGTTTCGGCTTTGCCTCGCCAGTGGACCGTGGCCTTGTGATTGGCCTCGTCGCGCTCCAGCGTCCATTCTCCGGGCCAGGGATAACCGACGCTCTTGATGTCTTGACGTTGTTCGGAAGGTTGTGGGGGCGCGAATGCCGGGGCATGTAATTCTGTGGCAGCGGCGCCTTTCCGCGGCACCACCGGCAGCACCAGCCGCGAACCGTTACTTCCACCCAGCTTGAGCGAGGTAGTCATCGAATAAGGCGTTGGCAGCACCATCGGCCACAAGGCATTCGAAATCGCCACGCGGATGCGGTGGCCTTTGGGAAAAACCCAGGAGGTCAGATGCATGCTGATGTCGAGGGCATACATTTTGCCAGGCTCGAGTTCGCGCGGCTCCGCCATGGACTCACGTTGCGCGCCGTTCAAGCCCGCGCCGGTTATCTGGGTGACGGTTCCGTCCGGAGCGACGTCGGAAAGTCTCGCGAACCAGTCCGCCAAGGGGGCAGAAGCCGAAGCCAGCAGGACGGCGTGGGGATCGCCAAGAATCGCAATCTCTTCCATAAGGGGAGCGGAGTCGTAAACCAGGCTGAAGGCGTCCACCGGGCGCGGATCGCTGAGCAGTTCTCCCCACCAGAATCCAGCTTCTACGCCGACGGATGGGATGTACTTCAGCTGATGGATGTCGTCCGGCGAAGGGGAATCCGCCAGAGAGTGATCAGGTTGCAGAAACAGGGTTGATGGCTTGAGATCGCGTGGCGGCCAGCCATCTTCATTTCTCCATTCGCCCGGAACATTTTCCAGATTCGGATCGGGCGGGTGCCAATGCTGCATGTACACGACGAGTTTGGGATCGTTCAGAACGCCGGTCTCTCGCCCCTTCAGCCAGTAATCCCACCAGCGCACCGCCTGATCGCGCCATTCAATTTGAGGGCCAGGGACAGCATCGTTGGGGAAGGTATGATTCCACGGGCCGATAATCGCCTTCAGCGGCGCCCGGGTACGTTCAAGCATGTCAGGAACACTGTCGCGGTAGCCGTCGAGTAAGCCGCCAATCAGAAAACAAGGAATTTTAATTTCACTGTAAGGACGAACCGGACTTCGCCAGAACGGGCCGTCGTGCTGGTGCTTCAAGTAAAGAAGTGACCAGGGCGGAGCCTCAAAGCGCGGGCCAAGAATTTTTTCGTCGAGCGTGAAATCGGGCGCGCCGGTCATGCCGGGTGCCATATCCATGTTCAGCTCGAACTCGTCAACATGGGCCATGCCATCGATGTAGTGCACATCATCGTGGAAAAGCTCGGCAGTGGCATCAACGGCAATGATCGCCTTGAGCTCAGGGGGATGCCGCATAGCCATTTGCAGAGAGTTGAAACCGCTCCAGGAGATGCCCATCATCCCTACGTTGCCGTTCGACCAGGGCTGGTGCGCCAACCAGGAGATGATCTGGACGCCATCCGTTTGCTCCTGCTCGGAATACTCGCGGTCGGTGGGCGTGCCCTGGCTGTTGCCAAATCCGCGGATGTCTACGCGAGCGCAAACATATCCGCGGCGGACAAAATACGAATAGAGCGCGTAGTCGCGCTCCGCGGTTGCATCATCTTTCCGGTAAGGATCGTACTCGAGCACGGCAGGAAATTTTTCATTCTGTCCGGCTCCCTCCGGCATGTACAGCTTGACCGCCAGGCGCACACCGTCCTTCATCGGAATCCACGTATCCTGCATGCGCACGCCGTACGTCGGCGGCGAGGGCGGATCGAGAGCAAATCCAGCTTGGGCGATCAGCAGCGGAAGCAGAAGAACAAGCAGCAATTTTGACAGCCGTGACAGGGCAACGCGGATTGCCGGATTTGGAATTTCCACGATTCGGGCGTTCGAGATTCCGGCGTTCAACTTTCGTACCAGCGAAAGCCGTGGCGCTGTTCCTGGTCTAACTGCTTAAGCAGGGCGAGAGTACGGCCGCGGCGATGATTGGCGCAGGCTACAACGATCAAATTGAATAACGCCATGGGAGCCACATAGGAGGACCCGAAAGAAGGCGTTTCGATGGGCGTGAGAAAAGACTCGTGAGCGAACTGGCCAATGGGAGAAACCAGGGTGTTCGTAATTCCCACGCAATGCGCTCCATTGGCGCGGGCCTGGCGCAGGCCTTCGACGGTCTGCCGCAGACCGCGGCCGTAGCTGACCGCGATCACCAGATCTTGCTTGCCCAGCGGTCGAACCTTGTGCACAACTTCGGCGGGAGAGGTGGCGCTGGTGACTGGCAGTCCCAGAATAATGAGGAGATGCTCCAGAAACTTCACCAGGTTGGCCGCCAGATCTCCGCCCAGCAGCACGACGTGGCGGGCGGAATGGAGACGCCGCACCAGCGCTGCGACGCGTTGCGGATCCAGACTGTGGATCAGGCGATTCATATTCTTCATGTCCTGATCGAGCGAGGCGCGGGTCTGCGCGGAGATCGCGGATTTTCCCGCAGGTCCGGTTTGCATGGTGTCCAGCGAGGTGGCGTGGGCGATGGACAATTCATGCACGTAATGCTGGAAATCCCGGTAGGAGGCGAATTGCATTCCGCGCACAATCCGGATCACGGTGGCGGGATCGGACCCTAATCGCGTCGCCAGGGCGCGGACGCTCATCAGCACAAATTCGCGTGGCCGTTCGAAGGCGGGGCGGATGATGGCTTGCCGTTTCGGGCTTAGCAGGCTGATGCGAGCCGATGGGCTCATGACCGGAATCGGACGTTTGCGTCTGCGGGTCTTTCTCATTGGGCAGAAAAGCATGTTGGAAAGTCGCGCTCTTGTCAACCTCCGCCAAGGATGGGTAGCAAGTCGGTTTGAGCGAAGCGCACAAACTCAGAGTCATCCTGAGCGGCCTCACAACTACTGCTTGTAAACTTTTCCTTCTTTCATCACGAACTGCACGTGCTCCAGCACACTGATGTCCTGCAGTGGGTCGCCTGCGACCGCAATTACGTCGGCAGACTTGCCCGGCTTAATATCGCCGACAACGTCCGAGTGCCCCAGCAGATCGGCGGCCGAGGTGGTGGCTGACTGGATGGCCTGCATCGGCGTCATGCCATATCTGACCATGAAGGCAAACTGCTTCACACTGCGGTCATAGGGACACACGCCGGCATCCGTCCCAAAGGACATCTTCACTCCAGCCTTCACCGCCTTGCGGAAATTCTGCCGGTGAAGCTCTCCCAGTTCCGCATCATGCTGCAGAAAATCCTTGGGAATTTTTCCCAGCCTTCCCGCCTCCTGAATGCACTCTTCGTCGTAAATATCCATATCCAGGTAAGTGCCGCGCTGCTTGGCCAGGGCGATGCCTTCGTCGTCAATCATGGTGGCGTGTTCGATGGAAGCCACTCCCGCAATGATCGCGTTCTTGATTCCTTGCGGAGAATGAGCATGCGCTTCCACCCGCAAGCCAAAGTGGGAGGCCTCATCCACCGCAGCCTGTAACTCTTCCAGCGTGAACTCCTGAGATTTCGGATTGCTGCCATGCGTGAGCACGGCTCCGCTGGACAGCACCTTGATGTGGTCCGCGCCATCGTGCACCAGTTGGCGAATTTTCTGCCGCACTTCCCAGGGGCCGTTGGCTTCACCGTAATGCAGATCCCAGGGCAGCTTGATATCCGGCGCCAAACCGGTCATAGCTCCAGCGCCGCCCGTGATGGTCACATACGCCCCGGCCACGTACATGCGTGGACCTTCGATATAGCCATGAGCAATCGCGTCGCGCATGGCAACGTCGTTCAATGCGCGATAAACGCCGACGTCGCGTACCGTGGTGAAGCCCTCTCGCAGAAAAGTGCGCGCGTTGGGGACCGACTCGAAGGCTACCTGCGCCGCGGTTTTCTTCAACTGCGAAAAAGGATCGCCGTCATCGGTAGGCCCGTCGGCGAGGTGGGTATGGCAGTCAATCAGCCCGGGCAGTACGGTCATCTGCGTTAGATCGATGATTTTTGCGTCGGCGGGAATCGTCAAACCTTTGCCAACCGCTTCGATCTTGCCGTCGCGGATGAGAATGATCTGATCGTTCAGCACAGCGCCGGCTTGCGGATCGACCAGTCGTCCGGCTTTGATCGCAGTTACCTGAGCGGCCACTCCTGCGGCACACGACAGCCACAACCCCAGCAGCAATGCGAGAGCCCTTTGCACGGTGTCACCTCAATCGTGGTTAGATTGCGATAGAAATTCGGATTGCAGATTTCAGATTTGAATGCTTCGGCTGCGGAATTCGTCTCAATCCGCCGCGACCGCTGTGGTGTCCGCGCCGCTTTTCAAATCGGCCGCCAGCAAATGGTGAAACAGTTGCTCGCCGGCTTCGCGCCGAACTGACAATCTGCCGGCTCCATAAGCACGCGATTTCAGACCGCGCTGTACCGCCTCGCAAATGCCCAGATCTTCTTCCTGCACCCGCGCGCCCACGGCCACGCTCTGCTCGTTGTATGCGCGGCGCGACTCGCTTACGTCTCCGAAATAGAAATCGAAGATCACCCGGCAATGGTCAACGTCGACCGGCAGCACCAGGTTGGTGTCCATGTAGCCTTCATAGCAATTGATCATCAGGTTGGGATATTGCCAGAAGTACCAGGCGCGGTCGCCCTGGCGCGTGGTTGCGGTCGCGGCGTCTTCCTTCCCCGCCACCATCGGACTCGACTGCAGGCAGTACCGGTCTTCATTCTCGATGGTGTATTCCTTGTAATCCAGAACCGAGTTCAGGCCCTTGTGCAAGTGCGGAACGTGGTATCCGCCATCGAGGTAGTTGTCGACGAATACCTTCCAGTTGCAGTGGATGTCATAGGTCCGGCTATCGAAGTAGTGCAACTTCGTGACCCCGAGTGGGGCCACGCGTTTGACCAAGCCGCCTAGAAAATGCTGCAGTGGCGCTGCCTGCGGATCCAGATTCACAAAAACGAATTTCTCCCAGGTTTCGGTTTTTACGGGAACCAGCCCATTTTTCTGGCGCTCAAAGTTCTTTACGCCATCGAATTCCGGCATGCCTTTCAGAGAGCCATCCAGGCCATAGTTCCACCCGTGATAAGGACAATGCAGGATGGAAGCCTGTCCGCACGGCTCCATCACCACCGCGGCGGCGTGATGCCGGCACACGTTGTAGAAGCCGCGCAGCACACCATCATTCCCGCGCACCACCACGATCGGCTCCCCGGCTATACTGGCGGTCACGAACTGTCCGGGTTTTTCCACCTGCTCTACTCGCCCCACCATCTGCCAGGTCTTGCTGAAGACGGTCTGAGCCTCAAGCTCAGCGATCCGTGAGTCCACGTACCAGGGCGCGGGAATGGTCGAAGCCTCCGCCAATGCCGCTTTGTCGTCGTAACGGGAGAGGATTTCCGGTACTGAGAGTCTTCCGTTCATGCTCCGATGGCCCTCTTCAGCACATCCAGAAATTGAGTGATACGCGCGTCCTTCTTTTCCTGCGGATCGCCTTGCCGTCGAAACAGTCCCGGATCCAGCTCCTCCGTCAACAGTGCATCCTGGAAGCGCTCCATAGTCCAATCCAGTATGGAAACCATCATCTCCTGATCCATCTCACGAAGTAGCTCCCCGCGCTGCACTCCATAACGCACAAAAGCGACGGTGCCGTAGGGGTCTTCCGCCATCAGAAAGCGGTTGATCTCGCGCTTCAAGGTGAGATCGGTTCCATAATTTCCCAGCAGGGAGACCCGGTAGGGAATCCAGTCTTCGTGGACCAGGTGTTCGGTACTCACCAGCCAATAGCGCAGCACCTCGAAAAATCCGCGCTCGCGAACATCAGCCGGGGCATCCAGGTAGCGCGGGAACGAGCGCACTGCCTTCTTGTAAACTTCGAAGAACAGCCCGTCCTTGCTGCCGAAGTGTTGGAAAATCGAGCCTTTGGCGATGCCCAGCGCGGCCGCTATATCACCGACGCGGGCGGCGTGGTAGCCCTGCTCGGCAAAATGCCGCATGGCGGCGTCGATGATCCGGGTCCGTTTGCCTTCCGAACGGGGCCGTGGCGGCATGCTGCGGTAGCGGGGAGGGGAGATTAGACTGCTTCCAATTCCACTCATCATTGACCTCAAGTCATAAGACTCTACAGAAACCAAGACCGAATTTCAATACTATTTATTACAGAGATGCGGTAATGTAGGGTGGCTTCGGGCGATTTAAGTGAGCTTGGGTCATAACCGCGTGCCGTCTTCGTCTTCGAATCTCTATGACGCCGTCGTGATCGGCGCCGGCCATAACGGCCTGACCGCTGGAGCCTATCTGGCGCGCGCCGGACTTTCCACCCTCGTTCTTGAGCGCCGCGATATCGTTGGCGGCTGCTGCGTCACCGAGGAAATCGCTCCCGGCTGCCGGGTTTCGACCACCTCTTATATCGCGAGCATGTTGCGGCCGGAGGTGATCTCCGACCTGCGCCTTGGCGAGCACGGATTGCGCATGGTGCCCTGCGATCCGGCCATCCAGGTGCCCTTTCCCGATGGCCATGTCGTCCCCTGGTGGGCTGATCGCGAACGGGCCAAGATGGAATTCAAGAAAGTTTCTGCCCGGGATGCCGAAACCTTCATCCGGGTGGATGATCAGCTGAAAAAGCTGGCCCGTTACCTGCAACCGTTCTTCATGGAACCGCCGCCCGAGATTGACACACGGAGCATGCGCGGCTGGACCGACCTGTTTCGTGCCGGCAGCAAATTTCGTGGCATCTCCAGTGATGAGGTCTCGCAACTTGTTTCATTCCTGACCGGAAGCCTGGGCGAATTTCTCGACCACAATTACGAGTCTGAAAAGATGAAGACCATGTTTCTTGCTAACAATGTTTATGGCAAACATGGAGGACCTTACCAGCCGGGAACGGCCATTGGCCTGCTCTTTCACCTGCTGAGCGGCGGCGAGCATGAACTGCAGGGCTTCTATGGTCATGTGATGGGCGGCATGGGCGCGATTACTCAGGCCTTGGCGGCATCGGGAAGAAAACTGGGAGTTGAAATCCGCACTGCCGCGCCGGTGGCGCAGATTGACATTCGAGACGGCCGGGCGCGAGGCGTGGTGCTGGAAGACGGAACCGAAATTCGCGCGCGCATGGTTTTATCCAACGCTGACCCTAAGCGCACTTTCCTGAAGATGGTGGCGGCGTCTGAGTTGCCCGCTGAGTTTCTGCATTCGATTCGCGGCATCAAGATGGACGGCCCGTGCGCCAAAGTTAATCTGGTACTCGATGACGAACCGCGCTTTACCGGCACTTCCCCCGACGCCACTCCGCTGGAGCGAACCTTTTATACTCTGGTTCCCTCCCTCGCATTTGCTGAGCGCTGCTACGACATTGCCAAGTTCGGCGACATTCCGGAGGAACTCTGGGTGGATTGCGTGGTCTCATCCAATGCCGACACCTCTCTCGCTCCCCCGGGCAAACACATCCTCACCTGCTTCGTGCAGTATGTTCCCTATCGTCTGCGGGAAAGCAATTGGGATGAGCAGCGCGAACTTCTGGGCAACAGGGTTGTAAAGAAGATCGCCGAGTACGCACCCAACGTGCCCAATGCGATTGTGGCGCGCCAGGTACTGACGCCGCTCGACCTGGAACGAATCTACGGGTTGACCGAAGGCAACATTTTTCACGGCGACCTGCGCCTGGAGCAGCTTTTCTTCATGCGTCCGGTTTCCGGCTGGTCGCAGTACCGCACCCCTATCGATGGCCTGTATCTGTGCGGCGCGGGCGCTCATCCAGGCGGAGGAGTCACCGGCGCGCCGGGGCATAATGCCGCGCACCAGGTTCTACGTGACTGGAAAAAGGGACGTCTGAAAGAGGCCGCCGCATGACCGGTGGAACTGAGATCAGAGAACTGACCACTGAAAACTGGCGATTACTTTTTAAGATACAGGTTCCTATCGACAAATCGTTCAAGATTTCCTCGACATGACTTCCGATTCCAAAACCGGTTCGCGGAACGGTGCCCGGACAACGACAGCCGACATCGTGATTCTGGGCGCGGGCGTGATGGGCGCGTCCATTGCGTTCCATCTGGCCCGGCGGCGTGCCGGAAAGATCGTGGTCGTCGACAAAGGACATGTGGGCCAGGGAGGCAGCGGCCGCTCTTCCGCGCTGGTTCGCATGCACTACAGCTATCCTCCCGAAGTCCAGCTGGCATTGATCAGCCTGCACATGTTTGAGCGCTGGCGTGAGGTTGTCGGCGAGGATGGGGATTTCCGCAAGACCGGTTTTGTGCGAATCGTTCATCCCGGTGAAACCTCGCGGCTCAAGCAGAATGTAGAGATGCAGCGAAAACTCGGCGTTAATGTGAACCTCATCGATCGGGTTGAGCTGAAAGAATTGGAACCCGGCTGGGCAGTCGATGAAGTTGAACTCGCCGCCTACGAGCCCGACTCTGGATACGGCGATGGCGCCGGAGTGGCTAACGATTTCCTCACGCGTGCTCGAGAGCTCGGAGCAACATATCTGTCAAAGACGCAATCATCGCTGCGAATCGAAGGTGGAAAGGTAACCGGCATCCGCACCGATAGTGGTGAAATCAGCGCGCCCGTCGTGGTAGTCGCAACTGGTCCCTGGACCCGGCCATTGTTACAGCCCGCCGGCATTGACGTGCCCATCGAGACCGAATATCACCAGGTCGCGATCCTGAAGAATGCTCCCGGCATGCAAGGCGGCGGTTGCGCCTGTATCGATTCGGTCACCGCGACCTACTTTCGCTCCGATGGACAAGACAAATTTTTGATTGGAGATTTCTACGGCCAGCGCGGCGCCGATCCCGACAATTTTCCCCATCGCGCTTCCGACGACGACCTGGAGGAAATCATCGAGCGCGCCTGCCATCGCGTCCCTAAGCTGGAGAATGCGGAAGTCATGCGTGGAGTCACCGGAATCTACGACATGACGCCGGACTCGCGTCCGCTGCTGGGCGAAATTCCCGGCGCGGATGGACTCTACGTTTGTGCCGGATTTTCCGGAATGGGCTTCAAGATTTCTCCAGCAGTCGGCCTGGTCATGTCGGAACTGATCCTGGACGGATGCGGTAAGACGGTGGACATAAGTTCGTTTTGCCCCGGACGTTTCGCCGCGGGCAAGCCGATCAAGGCGGAGTACGAATACAAGGACGATTAGTGTAGCGGTTTGTCATCGCAAACCAGGGCACGACTAGCTGTGCCCCATCAGCTCTTTACAATCTGTCATCCTGAGCGGAGTTTTTCCATTCGCTTGCGAACGGAAACTGGAGTCGAAGGACCCTTGCCGGGAAATACGGCTGATATGGGCTTTTGCGCGATTCGCAGGCCGCATAGCAGATGCGCGATAGGGCAGCCTTGAGCGGTAGAGGTCCTTCGACTTGGTAACTGTTTCGCGAAGCGAAACAGTGTCTCCGCTCAGGATGACAGGCGACGTTACGAAAACAATCAAGGAGCGCGTATGGCCAAGAAAAAAGGAATTCTGGAGCGGCTTAAGGAAGGCCCCGTGCTGGGGGACGGCGGCTATCTGCTGGAACTGGAAAAGCGCGGCTGGGTGCGGGCGGGTCCGTTTACTCCTGAAGTCGTCTTGCTGCACCCGGACGCTCTTCGAGAGCTCCACGTCGAGTTCCGCCAGGCAGGTGCGGATGTCCTGCAGGCGCTCACCTTCTATGCCAGCCGGGACAAGTTGGCGACCGTCGGCCTGGAGAACCAGCTCGAAGACTTGAACCGGTCCGCCGTCAGGATCGCGCGCGAGGTGGCCGGCGATAAGTGTCTGGTGGCGGGCAACCTCAGCCTCACCTGGATGTATGAGCCCGGCAGCCCGGCTGCTGCGGACAGGGTGCGCAAGACTTTCGACGAGCAACTGGCGGTGCAGGTGGAGGAAGGCGTCGACTTTATCATCGGCGAGACGTTTTCCTGGCTGGGCGAAGCCCTCATCGCTGTCGAACGGGCAAAGAAGACAGGACTGCCGGTAATGGTCACAATCTGTTTCGAAAACAAGGACGAGACTGCCGACGGCAAGTCCGCCGCCGAGTCCGCCAAAGCGCTGCTCGACGCGGGAGCTGACATCGTTGGCATGAACTGTCTGCGGCCGCCCGAGCACACCCTGGCACACATGGAGCAGATGCGCAAAGCTGTTTCCGGGTACCTTGCATGTCAGCCCGTCGCATATCGCACTCCTAAAGGCAAACCCGACTTCACCAGCCTGCCGGAATTTCCATTGGCCCTCGATCCACTGCAGCTCACCCGCAAGGAAATGGGAGACTATGCGCTGCGGGCTCGCGAGATAGGAGTCAATTACATTGGCTCCTGCTGCGGTTCGGTAGCCATTCACGTTCGCGAGATGGCGCGCGTTCTGGGCAAGCTCTCGGAAGACTCGCGGGTCTGGAAAAAAGGCGGCGAGAAACCGATGTCTGCCTACGAGTATTACGGTCACGACGAAGTGGGCGCCAAGAAAGGCTGATGCAAGCCGGCACCACAAAAAAGGGCCGGCCACCAGGCCGGCCCAACGTTGGGAGAGAACAGGCTAAAGGGAAAACGCTGCCGACTACCACAACAACTGGCCCCGGGACCAACCATCGGAACGGGCCAGCAGCGGCTGCCCGTCCGTTGTTGTTCCAAGACTAAGGGCTGGCCCCGACATCGTTGTCAAAGCGGTTTCATCGAATTGTCATTTTCTTGTTAAGTCGACGTGGCCGCCTATGGCTGGGCATAAGCGGGATTGTCTGGGGCCGGCGAATCATAGTCCAGGCCGTAGAGGTTCTTGTGCCTGGCTGGCAAATTGGTTTCGCTGAGGCGCAGCACTCCAAGGGTGGAAGTCGCTTCGGAAATCGTGACTTCGCGCGTCATCGCTCTCAGGGTTTCGGGCAGCGCGGATTCATGCCAGACCCGAAGCGTGTATTTGCCGCTGGGCACGTTGGCGATCACCACCTGGCCGTGCTGGTCGGAGATGCCGTAGTAAGGCGTGTCCAGCGCCACCACTACCGCGCTCATCTCGGCGTGAATGTTACAGAAAATGTAGGAAATTCCCGGCTTGTCAAAGTGCACGTCCCGCGTGCTGCCGGCTTCGTAAAGGCCAAGGTCAAAACGCTTGCCCTCGAACAGGGAAAAAACATTGTGAAAGAAAGGATCGTGGTTTGGAAACGCCACCACAGAGCCTACCGGCACAACCAGCAAATGCGGCTCGAAGCTTTTGTTTCTTTGCACCAACCGCGGATGCTGCGTCTGGCGTAGCGTCACCGGCTTGACCATGCCCCCTGCGGGGACCAGCCAGACCACGACATTGGCGGCTTCGTGTTGTTCCGATGATTTCGTCCCGTTTACCAGCGCAACCCGCGCCGTGAGGGTAACGTCCTGCGCGCCGGCGAGGCAGGCTAACAGCAATACGGAGCAGGCCCACCAGGAACGGGAGACCGCAAGCTTGGGAGCCGTAATCAAAACAGGATTCCCATCATCAAATTCACCTGATCGGCAGTGGGGCTTCCCGCATCCAGGTCAAACGTCCTGAGGCGACGGTATTCTCCAGAGAAAAGCAGATCCGAGCGTGGCCGGTAAATAACATTCGCCAGGGCGCTGCGGTTCTGCAACAAGGCTGCAGGAAAATATCCCGGACTCAGCGGATATCCGCGCACATCGCCTGCAAAGGGGTTGTCCACGCCGAAAGCCCCGTTAAACTCCAGTTTGCTGGACGCTCTGACCTTTACCTGCGACCACCCTCCCACTGAGTTTAGCGCCTGCAACTGGGCATACGGGTTGGGATTGCCGGTAAAGAGCACGCTTCTGCCCACGCCGCCCCCCAAAGCGCCGATGGCGCGCCCGCGATAAAATTCGCCGGTCAGCGTAACCCGGCCGGCCAGCGGAATACTCCAATCCGTCATCCCGGCCCAGCCATCGACGCGATTGTTGAACACCCAATTTTGGCGGCTGTAGTAGCCGGCCGCGCCCAGAGTCAAGGGCATGCCGAAAACATTGCGAGTCCATGCCACTCGCGCCGCGTATGCGGGTTGGCCGGAATTCTCTCCGGCTTGTGCGGATCGCTCGAAGTTGTCGGCCGGCAACTCTCCGGTGACATTATCCATAATGCCGGCTTGCAGCAATATTTGCTGTCCCGTCGAAAGATCAAAGCGGCGTTCGACGCGAACTTGCGGGATCCATCCCCAGAGATTGCCGGCATAACCGAAAGCCGGGACAGCTAGCGACGCAAATGAAGTGGGCGACAGCGGGGAGACGAAAGCATTATCCTGTCCGGCCACGATCGAAGTGTGGTCCCAATCCATTCGCAGGCTGGCGACTCGCAAACGCACTAGTCCAAAATTTACCCCATCCGGGATATTGGCGAATCCACCGGAGAAGTCTACCTGCAAGTTGCCGGTCGTTCGTGCTCCCGCCAGGCGCGGACCGAACACTTCCAGCCCGATCTCCGACTGGCGCATGCTCGCACCCAGAGTCTGAGTCGGGGAACCGATGAACGGAGGAATTGCCCAGGTGGGAAAGTCCTGGTTGTCGACGCTGCCGTGGTTGGCAAACAAATTGAACAATACGATTCCGGAGAGGCGAAGCCGGTATTTGGATGCGGCCTCAATTTTCGTCTGGTACTGATCGTCGATCTTGCTGCTTAGCAGCTGGGACGACTCTTCCAGCGAAGCAACGCGATCTTCGAGGGGAGCGGCTTGCGGCGGTTTAGCGGCCTCGCTCACGGCAGCCGGGGGAGCCGCGGCTTCCGGCCCAGTTCCCGAACCACGAGCAGACTGCAACTCGCGCCGCAATTGTTCGGTCTCGGCGCGGTACTGCCCGGCTTCAGAGCGCAGTTCCACTACTGCGGTGCGCAGCTCGCGCACTTCTTGCTGGAGCTCACGCACCGCCGCAGTCATTGCGTCGGTGGGTTGTACCGGCGGACTCGCGGTCTGCGACCACGCAAAAACGCATCCTGTCACGAAAATCAATCCCGTAGCGCCGAATTTCCCCATCCGGCCAGGCAAACTATTCTTGTGCTTCACAATTCGCCTCCCCGAAGAAAGATCCCTGGTATTAAGGACGTTGCAAACCAAGCCCGGACGCAACCGCATCGACGTCCGAGCGCCCGAAATGTAGGCACAGGAATTTTAGTCCGATTGCGACTGCTCTGTCTGAGTGAGCGGCGCCCGCGGCGTTCCTCCCGCTGGCGAACTGCCGGTGGCCGTTTCGGATGCTGCGACCAGGGGGAGCGACAGGCGAAAAACGGTTCCAGCTGCTGAAGTCTTCTCCACGATCACGTCGCCACCGTGATCCTGCACAATCTTCTGCACTACGGTCAGTCCCAGCCCGGTTCCGTTCTCTTTGCCATAACTGACAAAAGGCTCAAACAGCTGGGCGCGAATGATCTCCGGAATACCGCGTCCGTTGTCACTCACCCGAATCTCAAGGCCGTTCTGGACCTCGTTGAGATCCACATTGATGCTACCCGCTTCGGGCACGACCGCCTCGCACGCGTTAAGCAGGAGGTTGTAGAGAGCACGCTCCAACTTTTTCGGATCGAACCATCCCGAACTGCCTCCTCGCTGGCTAACCGCAATTTGCACCTGGTGAAATTCCGGGTGCAGGCGTATAGCCTGAACCACCCGCTCCACCGAGTTCTTGACGTTTCCATACGTCGGCCGCAACGATTCGCGAGTGCGCGAAAATTCCAGCAGGGAGTCGATGAGGTCGGTCATCTGATTCACCGCAACCCGCACTTCCTGGTAAAGCTCTTCGCGTTGATCGGATGAAAGCCGGCTCTCGCACAGAAACTCCGCATTAGCCACAATCGCTGCCAGGGAGTGCCGCAAGTCGTGGGATATCGAGCTGGCCATGCGCCCGATGGTGGCCAGGCGCTCCGCTTCCAGCAATTCCTGCTGGGTTTTCCGCAAGCTGGAGCGCATCCGATTGAAGGCGCCGGTTACCTCGGCGGCCTCATCACCCCCGCGGGCATCCAGCGCGTAGGTGAAGTCGCCCTTTTCCAGTGCGCGTACGCCTTCCACCAGATTGGCCAGCGGGCGGGTGATGGTGTGCGAAATAAAGAAGACCAAAGCGCTGCCGCCCAACACGGCGGCCAGACCCAGGGCCAGCAATAATCGATTCAGGCTGTCCAGAAACGCGGTCGCTTGATCATAAGATTTCAGAACGCTCAAACGCACCGACGAATTTTGCGTGCCGGCAAGTTCAAGCGACGTAATAAGAAAGCGCTCGTCTCCCAGTTGAATTTCCGCTGGCGCTGAACCGCCGGAAGCCGGCTGGAGAGACCGTTGCCGGGCCAGGTCTGCTTCCTGCAGCGGCGCCAAAGTGGTCTTCACGATCTCATCTCCGTAGCAGAACGCCACTTGACTGGCCGCAATCCGGCTTACTTGCGAGGCCAGGCGATCGTCGATTTCGTGACCGATCACCAGAAACCCGAGCAGGCGGTTCTCAGCCGCCGCACCAAAATAAATGGGCTTGAGGAAGACCTCGTAGAGATGCTGGCCGCCGTACCACCAGTGCACCGAACTGTCGTCGCTCACACTCTTGTCGAACGATGCCTGTGCCATCTGCCGGGTCAGGCCGGGAGAAGCGGTGTGCAACGCCACCACTCGTCCGGTGCGATCGGTCAGAACGAAAAGATCGCTGCCCGCCAGCCGCCACAGGTCGCTCGACCCATCCTGAATGGTGGCTTCGTGCTGGGTAGTCATCAGCGCGCGCAGATTTGGCAGGTCAGCCAGCAGCTCCGCCGAATGGGTCAGCGTAAGCTCGCGGTCTCTCTGGAAATTCTGGAAGGTGCTGACCGAATTTTGCAGGTCGGCAAAGATCTCTCTTTTAACCTGCTTTTGTACGCTGTGCCGCACCAGCAGAAGGCTGGTGCAAGTGAGGCCGGCTGAAATAAGCAGCATGGAGAGCAGAAACTTGGTGCGCATCCGAAGTTTCAGCATACCGGTGTCTCCACTGCCCGCCGCTCAGGCTCAGGGCACGAATTTGTAGCCCATGCCGTGCACGGTTCGAAAGTGTACCGGATTGCCCGGGTCTTTCTCCAACTTCTGGCGCAGCTTCAGAATGTGATTGTCTACCGTGCGCGTCGAAGGATAATTCTGGTAGCCCCACACTTCGTTCAGCAGTTCATCACGCGAGATTACCCGTTCCGCATTTTGCGCCATGAATTTCAGAGTTTTGAACTCCTGAGCGGTAAGTTGGACCACCTGGCCGTCGCGAATAACTTCCATCTTAATGAAGTCGGCAGAGATACCGTCGAAGGAGATTACGTCTCCGGAGCCGGTTCGAGCAGTGCGCCGCAGCGCCGCCCGGACTCGCGCCAGCAGTTCGCGCGGGCTGAAAGGTTTGGTCACATAATCGTCCGCGCCCAGTTCCAGCAACAGCACTTTGTCGGAAACGTCGCTGGCCGCGCTCAGTACGATGACCGGGAGCGACGGCGCATGTTGCTTGATTTCCCGGCAGACGTCGCGGCCGGACACGGCGGGTAAACGAAGATCGAGAACCACTGCAGAGGGCGTCGCGGCGCGATAGGCCTCCAGGGCAGACTTCCCGTCTCCGCTGATTTCGACGGCGAATCCTTCCGCCTCGAACAGGCGTTTGAGCGCCTTCTGGACGGCACGATCATCTTCCACCACCAGAATTCGTTCCATCAGCCCCCCAGAATGAGGAACAGCGAAGCGGGGCAAAATGGGTCCCCGCTGAACATCCGGACTGCGGCTTCCTTCCAGTGTCATGGTTTCTGCTCCGCATTCAACCTGCCGCAAGCAGGGGAATACTGATCAAGCTTACTACCACTCGCCCCAGGGCTGCGGTGCGCGGCGCTTTGTTGACAATCTTTTTACAACTGGGAAAAGCAGTCACAATGCCGCCCAAAACCAGATTGCTGCAGGTAATCAGGCCCGTTCCAATACCTGTAACACGCGCCAAGAATAGGGGGAGGGCAGGGCATCTCCTACGTGTCCAGTCCGACACCCTGGAATGGATTTTCTGATTACGACGCAGTTGGAATAGATATAGTAGCTGCAAAGCGGCAAGCTAACTGTTCTGTTCTCTAACTTCTGTTCCGTAACTTCAACTTCCGGAGGAAGGATGAATTCGATGTCCACAAGCTATGGCGGGCCGGGGCGGATGGTCGCCCACAACATGGTGACTACCCAATTCGAACTGGATGGATTCCGCGTGGTCCGGACCCTGGGCGTGGTGCGCGGCATCGTGGTACGCTCACGCTCGATTTTCGGCACAATCGGCGCCAGCCTGCAAACCGTGCTCGGCGGCAACATAACTCTCTTGACTAATCTGTGCGAGAAGACGCGGGCCGAGGCGTTCGATCTCATGCTGCAACATTCAGCGGAGTTGGGTGGAAACGCCGTAGTCGGCGCTCGCTATGATGCCACTGAAGTGATGCAGGGAGTGACAGAAGTTCTTGCCTATGGGACGGCGGTGGTGGTCGAGCCTAGCCGGTAATAACGGCCGAGCCTTGCGATGTGGCGCGGGCGCCCCCGCCCGCGACCAGCCCGGGAATCTCCCATTCTTGGCGGAGCGGGTGAGAACGCCGCCCAACAACAGGTGTTCACCTTAATAAATTCTCCAGCGCCTGTTGCCGGTATCTAAATGTCCGTCGCAGTTGCCGGCTGACGAAGAATTTTTGCGCGATTTCTCCCAACCAACCAAAACCCACTTCGTAATCGATCCGGTCACGCACCGACGTTCCATTTACCTCGTTTCTCTTTTCCGCGCGGAGTTCATGGCGATGCTGGAAGCTCTTGAACGGTCCTTTTTTCTGAATGTCTGCGAAATGATGGTTCCACTCGAACTCCGTAATCAATGCAATCCACGCGGCGCGAAACGGGAGAAACGGAAATACTCGGAACGAAGTCACGATTTCGGACCCGGCACCCGCCACAGGGTCAGTTGTGAGACGCGAATGTTCTACAGCCACGCCGGAAGGGGGCACGAGATTCACTCGGACCAGTTTCGTTCCGGACTGAGGCGGCATGATGCGCGGTAGATTGCCGGGATTGGCGAAGAACAGAAACACCCGTTCCAGCACGGCCGGCACCCATTGCTCGAATTCGACGTGATGAATCATTGCGCCAAGAAGGCGTGCACTATTCCATGGTGAAGATACACGGTGGACTCGGACATCAGACTCACGATAGATTATTCGGGCTCATGTTTTCCAAAACGGTTCGGCCCCTCGTGCTTTTGCTGTTCCTTGCCGTGATTTTCGGGTCCACTGCGGCGCTGGCTTCTTCATTTCAATACTTCCGTCAAGGCTCTAAGGCCGATAGTTCGTCGATTCCCGATGCCGGGACTGCCATGATGGGCGGCGGCAAGGATCTGGATCAAGCTTTCCGCTGGTTGTGCAAGAAAGCGAATGGCGGCGATTTCCTGATCCTGCGGGCGATCGGCGACGATGAGTACAACTCTTATGTAAACGGAATCTGCAAACTTAACTCGGTGGCGACTCTGGTGATTCCCGACACCACCGCGGCGAACGATCCCGCCGTCACCGACATTATCCGGCATGCCGAAGCGGTTTTTATCGCCGGCGGCAACCAGGCGCGCTATGTAAATTTCTGGCGCGGCACCGCCGTGCAGGAAGCGATTAACGCCAATATCGCGGGCGGGAGGCCTATCGGCGGCACCAGCGCCGGACTTGCGGTGCTGGGCCAGTTCAGCTATGGCTGTCTCAAGGACAAGGAAGACGACAACGATCTCGCCTCCCAAGATGTCCTGCCCAATCCCTATCACGAACGAGTAACCCTGGTTCGCGACTTCCTGAAAGTACCCTACCTCGACAACGTCATTACCGACAGTCACTTCGCCAAGCGCGATCGCATGGGGCGGACTTTGGGATTTCTTTCCCGGCTGGTGCAGGACGGATGGACAAAAGATCCGCGCGACATTGCCATCGACGAAAAGTCGGCCGTCCTGGTCGAAGCGGACGGAAAGGCTAAGGTGGTGGGATCGGGACGGGGCGCTTACTTCCTGCACCTGACTTCGGCCCCTGAGGTTTGCAAGCCCAACGTCCCGCTTACTGTTCGCAACATTTCCGCCTATCGGGCTCCCACAGGTGCGCATTTTGATTTGAAGGCATGGACGGGCGATGGCGGCGAGAGTTATACGCTATCGGTGGAAAATGGGGTCATTCACAGCACCCGGCAGGGCAATGCTGTCTATTGATCTTGTTTCCCATGAAACGCTTGTTTCATTTTGGTAATTGACTTCCGCTTTCTTCTTTGACAAACTTCCACCTGTAGCTGGGGTCGGGGCACGCTCAGTAGATGACTGAAATCTTACTTCTTTCCTCCACGACCGCCGACAAGCTCGAACAGGTGGCCCATCTGGTAGACGCCGGAAAGCTCGAATCCGGACTGTGATTTGGTCTTCGCAGTCGAGTTTCCTTTACTTCCAACAGCAAACGTCGCCGGTGCGCAACGGCGAGAACTGGCTCCCAACAAAGCTTTCGAAGAAAAGCGAATGAGGAACAAACAAATGAAGTCTCTCCGGTGCGGGTTAATTGCGGTTTTGGCTTTCTTGACTTTGGGCAGCGTTCTTTTCGCCCAGACTTATCAGGGCAGGATTTTAGGATCGGTAACCGATTCCTCGGGCGCGGTAGTGGGTGGAGCGAAGGTGACGATTACCAATACAGCCACTGGAGTCTCACGAGTCTTGACTGCGAATGGCGCGGGAGACTACAACGCGCCGAATCTCGAGCCTGGTCCCTACACCGTGACCGCCGAGGCTCCCAGTTTCAAAAAGGCGCAGCGACTCGGGCTGCAGCTTGAAGTCGCGAAAGACGTTCGCGTGGACCTTAAGCTGGTGCCGGGAGCGGTCAATGAAACCGTAGAGGTTTCGGAAGAAGCCCCGGTTGTAACCACCACCAACGACGTGCTGGGTGGAACTTTTTCCAACAAGGCCATCAACGAGCTTCCCCTGCTTGGCCGCGACTTCCAGAATCTTGCCATTTTGCAGCCCGGCATCCAGCGCAGCCCGGGTGGCGGTTTTCTTTCGACCACGGCCAATGGCAATCGTCCCGAGGACAACAATTACGTAGTCGATGGCCTCGACGATAACGATGCCTACTACGGAACTACCGTCATCAATGCCGAAGGCGTGGAAGGCACGCCGGCGACGCACTTGCCGATTGATGCAATTCAGGAATTCAACATCCAATCGAGCCCGGAAGCCGACTACGGTTGGAAGCCGGGGGCGATTATCAATATTGGTATCAAGTCCGGAACCAACGCGTTTCACGGGTCGGCTTATTACTTCAACCGCAACAGTGCGCTCGATGCGCGCAACTGGTTCAATCCCGGCCCGGATCCGGTGGCTGCGCTTAACTTTCACCAGTTCGGCGCCTCGGCCGGCGGACCCATCCTGAAGAATAAACTCTTCATCTTCGGAAACTACGAAGGCGTTCGCGACGTCGTCGGCAACCCGGGACTGGTGAATGTTCCCGTCTCCACTCCCATCGGCGATCCTGACAACAGCATCGCGGACGCTTTTGCCCTGTGCACTACCAATGGCAACTGCAGTTCGGTCAGCCAGAAGCTCGCTACTTTCATGCCCTTTAATCCCGGACCGGATATCGGATTGAACCTGGATTTGAATAATCACAATCGCGAGGACAATGGAATCCTGAAGCTTGACTATCATCTCTCCGAAAAAAGCAATCTGATCGCTACCTACTTCCTCGGAGACAGTGTGCAGACTGAGGAAGATACAATCGTGGTGAATCCTCTGTTCCTCTCCCAGGCGAATACACGGGCCCAGGTCGTTGGCGGAGGCTGGATCTGGACGCCGACGGCGCGGCTCACTAATCAATTCAGGGTCGGCTATAACCGCTTCTGGCAACAGGTGGTGCAGGCCGATCACAACTCCGATCCTGCTACTGCTTATGGCTTGAACACAGGAGTGACCGACCCAACCAACTTCGGGATGCCGGAGATTCGCATTGGTGGATTTGTACAACACACTCTGGGCGGGAATCAGTCCTGGCCGTTGTATACCACGCCCAATCAAACCCTGCAGTTCACCGACAGCGCGACCTACGTGATCGGAAAGCACAACCTGAAATTCGGCGGCGAATTTCGTACCGGCAGCACCGACAACCTGCGCAATACTTTCGGCTCCGGCGAAATCCGTTTCAGCGATCTGGAAAGCTTTACTACCGGTGATATTCGCAGCGGCAACTTTGTATTCGTGGGCGACAGCCGCCGCGTAGTGGATCAGAAATCCTTCGGAGGTTTCATCCAGGACAACTGGCGCGTAACCTCAAAGCTCACGATTGACGCGGGTTTGCGCTATGACGTCAGTTTGCCCATTCACGAACAGCATGATCTTCTTTCGGATTTTGATCCGACGGTTGGATTAGTGCAGGTCGGGCGGGGATTAAGTTCGCCCTACCACACCGACTACAAGAACTTCGCACCGCGGTTGGGAATTGCCTGGGACCCGCGGGGGACAGGAAAAACGGTATTCCGCTTCGGCGGGGGGATCATTTACGAAATCCCGCATATCTCGGTGTTTATCGGCCAGAACAATACCAATGCCAATGGGATTTCGCTGAATCCCACCGGCGTGGCGGGAGCCCCGGTCGGCCCGGGGGGTGGCAATATCGTAGCGGCAACGCTGTCACCCGATCCTGACGCGATGAGTGATAACTGGAAAAGCGGAGCGCCGGTATTTGGCGATCTGTCCCTCGGCAACCTCTCTTGTTCGAGCGACGCGCCGTGTCCGGTGTTCGGCCTGGCAAAAGATCTCTCTACCCCCTACATCATGAACTGGAATGCGAATATTCAGCAGGAAATGTGGAAGAGTGCGGCCTTGACCATCGCCTATGTCGGAAACGAAGGCACGCGGCTCTACAATATTCGCGACATCAACCAGAATATTTACAGCCACGATCAGGGAGTAATTGACGACGGATTTCCTGACGAGCAGACCGGACGTCCCTTTTTCGCCACGTTCCCCTCGTTGAGCAACATCTACCAACTGGGAAATGGAGCCGATTCCATCTATCACGGCTTGCAGGTCACGTTGCGGCAGAATACCAACAAAGGGTTGTATTTCGTGGCCGGCTATACCTGGGCCCATGCTATCGATACATCCGGCACCAATCGTCAATTCAATATTCAAAACAGCTACGATCCCGCATTCGAGCGATCGAATTCCGATTCCGACATTCGCCACCGTTTCACTTTCGCGCTGACCTACGAACTGCCGTCCAAACATGGATTCGCGCAGATGCTTGAAGGGTGGCACGTCAACGGAATCTTCACCGCCCAGGGAGGAACGCCGCTCTTCTTCTATGACAGCTTTAACGACATCAGCGGCACCGGCGAATTCAATGACCACTGGAATATCACCGGCGACCCAGCCAACCTGCACTGGTCGAAAGACACCCCCATCCCGTTTCTTGATGCGGATCAGTTCAACACCGTCGAATATGACCCGGTGAACGAGTTATTCCACGCTACCGGCGGCAAGAATCCGACCGCCCAACGCTGCTACGACCAGGCCTTTCGTATGGGTGGACAGGCCGGAGCAGACCAACTCATCAACGGCCCTGACGACAGCATCTTCGGCGGATGCTTCGCCTCCGGAAACACCATCTTGACACCGCCGGCTCCCGGAACTTTCGGCAATATGCGCCGGAATGTGGTCTACGGTCCCGGCTTCGTCAATCTGGATTTCTCAGTGATTAAAGACTTCAAGTTCGGCGACCGGTTCTCCCTGCAATTAAGAGGCGAATTCTTCAACCTGCTGAACCATCCCAATTTCGCCGATCCCGATCATGACTTGTCGGACGGGTCCGCCGGAACAGTCGGCGTGGCTCAATTCACCCCCGACGTCTTTGAATCCAACCCCGTGATCGGGTCAGGCGGTTCCCGGCATATACAGGTAGGGGCAAAGATAATCTGGTAAGAGAGGAAATCGACAATTGAAAGCCCCGCTTCAATCCGGGGCTTTTTCTTTTTGCCGGCGAGATCCCGCCTGGTTTTCCACAGAAATTCCACAATCAGGACGACGGTCGGAAATGAAAGTCAATCGGGTAGCAGAGGCAGAACCAAGAGCTTAAACGCAACCAATTGTGGTCATCAAGTCAGTTAGCCACAACCCATCGCGCTTTCAAAAAGAGCTCATTCTTCCCTGTAGTGACCTGTAACTTTCTCATTGACAACAAATGGTTTAGGCGTAGGATGTGGACAAATGTGGTAGAAAGTGGTCCAGTCGGTAGAGCTCGTGGGCAACAGTGAAACTTTGAGAGGCGCCAGTGGATTTTGTGACTGACACCCCAAAAAACAGCCCGAACGAACCCGAAATGGCCGGCATTTTGATCGCTTTTACCTCCCTCGCTGTGGCAGCACCCGTACTCAAAAGATTTATCGCCCTAAAGGGCAGGGCTTATGTTTCGCGGCAATCACCCAACTCGCGTCGACGAAAAGGGACGGCTCAAAGTCCCCGCCGAATTCAAGCGGGTGGTCGACGAGAAGTACAACGACAAATTCTACATCACCAGCCTGGATGGCAAGGTTGGCCAGGTGTATCCCTTCGAGGAATGGGAACGGATCGAGCAGAAGCTGGCTGCTTTGCCCACTTTCAATCCAACGAAAAAGAAGTTTCTCAGCACGACGGGGTACTGGGGCCAGGTGGTGGAGATGGACGGCCAGGGGCGGCTCTTGCTGCCGCAGTTGCTGCGGGATTCTGCGCAACTGAAGGGAGATGTCGCGGTGGTCGGGTTCCAGAGCTACCTGGAAGTTCGCAACCTGGAAGCGTATCGCACCGAGATCGAGGAACAAGCGTTCACACCTGAGGATGAGAAGACGCTCGACGATCTGGGCATCTAGTGGACGAGGGTTTAACAGACACCCCCGAGCGGGGTGGACATGGTGGAAGCAAGAGTGGCCATGTCCCGGTTCTTTTAAAAGAAGCGATCGACTTTTTAGCCGTCCGGCGGGGCGGAACCTATATCGACGCGACGGTTGGCTTAGGCGGGCACAGTTTGGAAATCGCAAGACGCCTCGGCGCACCGGGTCATTTGATTGGGCTCGATAAGGACCCTGCGGCGCTCGATGAGGCCCGCGTCAGGCTGACTTCTTCCGGGGGGGAGGGTTGGCCTGAAGTGGTTCTTCTGCACGGTTCTTTCGCGGAGATCGGAGAGCGGTTCGGAGCGGCGTCAGCCGACGGACTGCTGGCAGACCTCGGCGTAAGCAGTTTGCAGTTGGACACGGCATCGCGGGGCTTCAGCTTTCAGGCGGAAGGGGCGCTCGACATGCGAATGAATACGCAAGCCGGGCCCACCGCCGAACAAGTGGTAAATGAGGTGGACGAGGTCACACTCGCCAACCTGATTTACGAATTCGGTGAGGAAAGGAG
>DATAPL010000057.1:0-9459 GCA_036265205.1 Terriglobales bacterium | reverse complement strand
GCAGAATCATCCGCAACGCGCTCACATCATGGAAGGTTACAGGAAGATGATGAAGGCGCTGCTGCAGTATCAGGACAAGGACGGCATGTGGCACCAGTTGATCGATCATCCCGAGTCCTATCCGGAAACTTCCTGCACCGGCATGTTTACCTTCGCCATGATTACGGGCGTGAAGAACGGGTGGCTCGACAAGAAAACTTACGCCGGAGCGGCGCGCAAGGGTTGGCTGGGATTGGTAACTTATCTGGAACCGAACGGCGATATCCGCAATGTGTGCCAGGGTACGGGCAAGAAAAATGACTTGCAGTACTACCTGGATCGCGAGCGTTTTACCGGCGACCTCCACGGCCAGGCTCCGGTCCTGTGGTGTGCTTCGGCGCTGTTACGGTAAGTATCAGGCGCGGACTATTTGATCGTATTGGCGCCAGCCTGCGAGCACAGGCTGTCGTGATCGCCGCTGTCGCCGGAAACGCCGATAGCGCCTACAATCTGGCCGTCGATCATGAGCGGGATGCCGCCTTCAAGCGGCACAGCTCCGGGTAGACGGAGGATACGAAGACCGGCGCCTCCACCCGCCACCAGATCCTGAAAAGCCTTACTGGGGCGCTTGAAACGGACTGAGGTGCGGGCTTTCTCGATCGCGAGATCGGCGCTGCCGATCTGGGCGTTGTCCATTTTTTCGTAGTACACCAGTACGCCGCCGGGATCAACCACCGCCACAACCATCTTCCAATTATTGGTTCGTGCCGTGGCCACGGCTGCCGCTGCCGCTTTCTTGGCGTTCTCCACGCTCACTGGTGGTCCATAGGGATTGGGCGCCTGGGCAAGTGCACTGATCGCGCCGAGCACGATCAGAACTACCGAAAGCCCTGCAGATCTTCGACACATTTAGTCTCCTCCTCCGCTCGTCGGGTTACTCACAAGTGACGCGCTCTGCGGGGCCGACGCTAGTAACCTTTGATCTTGATCACGAAATAGGTGAACTCGCTCGCGCCATCGAGCAAAATCTGATGAGGAACCTTAGGCGGAATGCGGACAATATCGCCGGTCGAGAGCTTCCGCCGAATGCCGCCCTGGATAGTGCCGTTGCGCTTCTCGTGCGGCTCAACCATTTCCCCGCCCACCATGGTGCCGCCTACGACCAGCGTGGCCGAACCCGACTCCACGACAAAAACGTCCGCCTGGTTTTCGTGCCACTCGACAATGCCGTCGGCCTCCCGGCGAGAGAGCATGAACGTATCGTTGGGAAAATCTCCCAGGCGCTGCATCCCGATGTGATGCGCATTCTTTCCGGCTTCGGTTTGCAGCGTCGTCTGGTCGAGCTGCTTCAGTGAAGATGCAGTCCAGTGTTCGAATCCGTCGGGAACGGTTTCCTGGGCTGTCATCATAGGCAGGGCGAGCGCAAAGAGACAGAGTAAGCAGAATCGCATCTTCGGGTCCTCGTCTTCGTATTCATTGCGATCAGAAGCATTAACCGGGCAAAAGGATTGCAATCGACTCGCTGAACGTTTTTGTGAACGCAGCGCGGGTCGGGCGCCCGCAAACTATAAAAATCGCAGGTCAGCGCTGTCAAATCGTAAAAACTGAGTTTTGCTTTAAGTCAAACTCAACAACTATTGCGGGTTTCTGCGGCCTATACTTTTTTTTCGCAGGACTAGACTCAGGCATCGGCGCCGGGCCCGACCGCCACTACGAAGTAGGCGGCGGCAGTGTCGCCGACATTCCTGATCCCGTGCTCGTCATTCGAATGAACGATTCCTACTCCTCCAGGACCAAGACGATAGCTGCTGCCGTTCACGGTGAGTTCTACCGTTCCTTCCCGCACCAGCCACATCTCGGAATGCAAGTGATGATGTGGAGGGTGCGGAGCTGCGCCAGCTGGCAAAGTGGTTTCGTGGACCTCCAGCGCTTCCCCGGTGGCGAGTTTGCCTTTCAGGACCCGGCGCATTTCGGCGTGATCCAGAATCTCCATGGAAAGTTTGTCGAACGGGTATGAGGCTGAAGGCAGGGAATGGTCGTCGGCGGCGACAGCGCCGAGCGCGGCCGCGACTGGAACCAGTCCGGGCAGAAGAAAACATATTTCCCGTCGTGAGATTGTCATGTGAACCTCAAGCGATGATATTGTGAAAATCCGTTGGGCATCATAGCAGACGATTTCGGTCAGGAAAGCGCGAGCTGGTTGCCATCAATTCAGTAGCAAAGTGAGCGAGTCTAAACAATTGCTGGACGAAGCAAAGCACGGGGATGTCGGTCCAGAGCCAGGCGACCGGCGCGACGCGGCCAGCCAACGTGACGCACTGCAGGTGGTTGCTACGGCATTTGTAGTTCTGTTTTGTATCGTAGGACTCGCCCTGTGGGGCTTGCCGTTTTACTACGACTTTATGGTGCAGCAGTTCGGCTGGACGCGCGGCCAGGTAACCTCAGGAAATGCGCTGAGCAAGTTGGTAGTCGGCCCGATCTTCGGATTTATCGCGGGCTGGATCATCGACCGCTTTGGGCCGCGCCGTGTCATGCTGGCCGGCATCCTGATGGCGGGCGGCGCGCTGATCGGCCTGGGATGGGTCTCGACCCTGGGAATGTTCTATTTGTTTTATTTTTTTAACGCACTCGGCTATGTGTGCGGAGGTCCGCTTCCCAACCAGGTTCTATTGTCCCGCTGGTTCACCAAGTCGCGTGGAAAGGCGATGGGTGTTGCATATCTCGGAATAGGCATTGGTGGCGCGACCGTGCCCTGGATCTCGCATGCGCTGGTGCAGCATTTTGGCTGGCAGGCGGCGCTGCGCTGGCTTGGAGTGTTGATCATCGTAGTCTCGCTCCCGCTTGCCTTTCTGGTAAAAGAGGCGCCGCCGCAATCGGCAGCCGACCGCAGCGCTGTCGGGCAAGGCGACGTAAGGGGCGCGTTCAGGACGCTGGCGTTTTATTTACTTACGCTGGGCAGTATGTGCTCCATCGCCGCGGTCAGCGGCACTCAACAGAATCTGAAGCTGTTCCTCAGCCTGGACCGGCACTACGCGCAGAGTGACGCAGCGCGCGTCCTTTCGGTAGTGCTCTCGTTCAGCATTGTGGGACGCTTGCTGATGGGCTGGCTGGCCGATCGCTATTCCAAGAAATACGTCATGCTGTTGACCTATTTGCTGGTCGCCGCCGGAATCCCATTCCTGTTTGTGGGACAGACCAAGATCGCCATCTATGCATCAGCTGCGGTGTTTGGCGTCGGGCTGGGTGGCGACTACATGATCATCCCGCTCATGACCGCGGAAATCTTCGGCATGAAAATACTCGGAAGACTGCTGGGCGTAATCCTGACTGCCGGAGGCGTGGCCGAAGCCGTCTCGCCCTGGTTAACCGGTCGTCTGCGGGACGCGACGGGAGATTATTCCCAGAGTTGCTCTCTGCTGGTAGGCGTGGCTTTGCTGGGCGCGGTCGCAGTACTAGGGCTGCCCGAGCGGAGGAAGGCGGCATGAGCGATCGGCCCATCTTGCGCCTGGGAACGATCAAGAGTGTTGCCGCATTCAGGCAACACCTGCAATCGCTCCAGTTGGATATTCCATGCGATGCAGAATTGGCGAGAGAAGAGCAATCGCCACTGCGCTGGCCGCTAACCAGAAACGCAATCAGACTTGGTAACCGGATCGCGGTTCATCCCATGGAAGGGTGGGATGGCATGGCGGACGGTTCTCCGAGCGCAAACACCATTCGTCGATGGCATCGCTTCGGTCAGAGTGGCGCGAAACTGATCTGGGGTGGGGAAGCGGTTGCAGTCTCGCACCAGGGGCGCGCCAATCCCAATCAACTTTTAGCCGCACCCCACACATATAAGGGACTGGAAAAACTCCGTGCGACTTTGATCGAAGCACACCGTTCGACCACAGGGTCCGACGAGGGTTTGCTCATCGGGTTACAACTGACGCATTCCGGGCGGTACAGCCGCCCTAACTCGCATGGCCGCCCCGAGCCGCGGATTCTTTACCGGCACCCCTTTTTGGATCAGCGATTAGGGTTGCCCGCGGACTACCCGGTCCTTACCGACGCCGAGATCGAGGGGATCATCGAAAGTTTTCATCGCGCTGCGCTGATGGCTCGCGACCTTGGCTTTGACTTTGTCGACATAAAACACTGCCACGGCTACCTGGGACACGAATTTCTGAGCGCTCATACTCGGCAAGGACGCTACGGAGGAAGCTTCGAAAATCGCACCCGATTTCTGCGAGAAGTTGTGGAGGGCGTCCGTTCCGTGGCTCCGGGGCTGGAGATCGGCGTGCGGCTTTCGGCGTTCGACAGCGTGCCCTTTCAACCCGACCCGGCGCGATCATCCAATGGAAAGCCAGGGCCCGGAATTCCCGAAAGTCGAAAAGACTTGATTCCGTATCTCTGGGGCTTCGGCGTTGATCCGGAAAACCCTGTCGAGTCTGATCTAAGCGAGCCAGTGCGGTTCCTTTCGCTTTTGGAGACTCTTGGTATCGCGCTGGTGAATCTAACCGCCGGAAGCCCTTATTACAACCCGCACATTCAGCGGCCCGCACTGTACCCTCCATCCGACGGGTATCTTCCGCCGGAAGATCCACTCGTCGGCGTGGCGCGCCAGATGGATGCCACGCGGCAATTGAAACAGAAATTTCCAAACCTGATATTCGTCGGGACTGGATACAGCTATCTGCAGGACTTTTTTCCCAACGTGGCGCAAGCCGCATTGCGCGAAGGCTGGGCCGACCTGGTGGGGCTGGGGCGAATGGTGCTGAGCTACCCCGAACTGCTCTGGGACGCTACGACAGGGCGCCCAATTCAGCGCAAACGAATCTGCAGGACATTCAGTGATTGCACCACGGCTCCAAGAAAGGGCTTGCCTTCCGGCTGCTATCCACTGGACAGTCACTACAAAGATTCGGAGATGAACGAGCTGTTGAGCATCGCCAAAAAACCGTGATACCGGGATAGGGAGCGTTTTGGGAATGACATCAGGAATAACAATAGAAGCACTGGTGAATCGGCGGCAACTGCGTCGCAAGGTGCAAGGCATCGCAGCCGCGCTCTTACCGTATGAATCGGACGGGAGAGTTGCTGTCGAGGCTTTCCAGAAGCTGCTGGTCGCCACTCATCGTGCAGGCCTGATGAACGCTGTCAATATGGACACGGGGTATGTGAATTACCTGAGCGATGCGGAAAAACAGGAGGTGCTGGGTTGGAGTCGTGCTGCACTAGGAGAAAATGTAGCGTTCGTGGCGGGCGCCTACATCGAGAACTTAGCTGGTGATGTGATTGCGCTTTACCGTCAGCAGATGGACTCGATCGTTCGCCACGGCGGTATTCCCATCCTGTTTCAGACGGCTCGCTTGCACGGCAAATCGCCAGAGGAAAAGGCGGCGACTTATCGGGCGGCTTGTAAGGGCTATCCCCAGGTGCTGGCTTTTGAATTGGGAACCATGTTCGCGCCGAACGGAGAAATATTCGATGAGGAAACCGTCTGCCGCCTTATGGATATTCCTGAGATCAAGGGAATGAAGCATTCGTCGCTCGACCGGTTAGTCGAGCTGGAGCGGCTGGCCTTGCGCGACAAGCACCGGCCGGATTTTCGCATCTACACGGGAAACGATCTGGGAATCAACATGATCGAATACGGTTCAGATTATTTGCTGGGCCTGGCCTGCTTCGCGCCCGAAAAATTCGCCGAGCGCGACCGCTTATGGAAGACAGGCGGTGCTGGATATTACGCCCTGGGGGACGCCCTGCAGTATCTCGGGAACGTGGCTTTTCGCGAGCCGATCCCGGCATACAAACATTCGGCAGCGACATTTTTGCACCTGACCGGGCGAATTCCCACGGATCGGGTGCATCCGCAAAATCCGAGACGCCCGGCGTGGGAGTCCGAAATATTGCGCGATTGCGCGCGCCGGCTGGGTTGTGAAGGCGATTAGGATTCGCTGGCTGGCAAGTCGATCCTGCCGTTCGAATTCCGGGCTGCACGGTAGATCGCCTCAACCAGGGCGATGCTTCGCCTCCCGTCGCGTCCGTCACAGATGGGCGCGGTATTTTCGCGGATGGCACGGAGAAAATCTTCAAATAAGGCCTGGTGGCCGCGGAAGTCGCTGACCACGGCTGACGACGCGCTCTGGTTTTCATCGGGAGCGATCTCGTCGCCGTGGCGGCGCGGGTTGCGCAGGTCGGCGCTCAGAATGCGATCTTGATCCAGAATGACGGTTCCCTCCGACCCGGTAATCTCCAGCCGGCGCGGATATCCTGGAAAGGCAGCTGTCGTTGCCTGCAGAATGCCGAGCGCGCCGCTCGAGAACTCGAGGATGGCGAGAGCAGTGTCCTCGGTTTCAATTGCATGCAGCGCGGTGGTCGTGCAGGACTGTACGCGACTTACGTCGCCGAGCAGCCACAGCAGAAGATCAACGGTGTGCACGCCCTGATTGATTAATGCGCCACCACCATCCAACGCCAGCGTTCCCCGCCACCGGGACTGGCCGTAATATTCGGGAGGGCGGTACCACTTCATGCGGGCGTCGGCGAGGATGGGTTTGCCAATCACGCCGTTGCTGATCCAATCGCGGAGCTGGCGAATCCCCGGCTTGACCCGGTCCTGAAACATCACTCCGAGCTTTACTCCGGAACGATCCGCGGCCTCGATCAGGGCATCAGCCCGCCTGGTCGTGATTTCGATCGGCTTTTCGGTGAGCACGTGAAGGCCGCGCTGCGCGGCTGCAATTCCGTGAGTCGCGTGCAGTCCGGACGGGCTACCAATGGCGACGAGGTCCATGGGGCGGTGCGCCAGGAAGCCCTCAAAATCATGATAGGGCTGGCCGCCGTGTTCGCGGGAGAGTGCAGCGATCCTGGCTGCGTTGGTCCCGTAAATGGCGGCAATTTCGACTCCAGGAATGGCGCGCGCGGCGCGCGCGTGGGTCTCAGTGATATTCCCGCCGCCGATCAGACCAATGTAAGTGGGCATGCTCTCCAGGTTCTGTCAGTATGGGTGCGAGCGTCCTCGCTCGTGCGGTGAGGCCCTCATGATTGCCGGCAAACAATTATTGTTACTCCTGCAACTCGGCGCCTGGTCCGACAGCCACCACAAAATATAACGCTGGCGCAGTTCCCACATTTCGTATCCCGTGCTCTTCGTTCGATCGCACAAACCCGACCGAGCCGGGCTCCAGGCGGTAATGTTTGTCGTTGACGGTCAACTCTATCGTGCCTTCCCGAATGAGCCACATCTCGGAGTGCGGATGATGATGGGTGGTCGCCGTCGGTGCGCCGCCCGGCGGCAGCGTGGTTTCGTGCACTTCAAGCGCCTCGCCGGTGGCCAGCTTGCCGCGCATCATCAACCGGATCTGGGCGTTGTTGTTGGCAACATGCATAGGCGCCTTGTCGAACGAAAACGCGCCTGACGGTAAAGAATTATCTTGCCCCAGGGCCTGCAGCTGAGCAGCAAGCGGAAAAATCGCGGGCAGTAAAGCGCACATCTCTCGCCGGCTTATGGACATCCTCTGGCTCCTTTGAAGAATGATTACGCTTCAAGTATGTGACCAGCGCATCGGAATCAAGCGCGAAAACCACTCATGGGTGAAATCAATATTCCGGTCGGGATCATAGCAGAGCGAACTGGCGCAGCAACAACGGTGAAATTCTGAAGATTACGTTCACAAAATCTAAACGCTTGTTTGAACTGTCATGCTGGGCAGCGTATGCGATATTGGTGTAGGCTGTTTTTCCGATTTGTCCCTGGGAGCGAAAACTTGAAAAAGATTGTCGCGGCGCTTTCAATCTGTTCGAGACGAAGTAACTTAATTGCGATCACAGCCGTCTTGACACTTTTTGCTACCCTGCATGCCCACGCCCAATCGACAGACCTGAGCGGCATTGCCCACGTTGCCCTTCGCGTAAACGATCTGCAGAAATCGCGCGAGTTTTACAAAACTCTGGGCTTCGAGCAGGCCTTTGATTTTACCGACGCCGGCAAAACTTCGGTGGCATATCTCAAAGTAAACGACCGCCAGTTCATCGAGTTAATTCCACGCACCAGTGATTCTCAACCTGGCGGCATTCTGCACACTTGTTTTGAGGTGATGGACATTGAGGCGCTGCACAAGGCTTACGTGGAGCGCGGTCTGCAACCGACCGAAACCAAGAAGGCGAGGGCGGGCAATCTCTTGTTTGTCATGCACGGTCCCGACGGGCAGTTGCTGGAGTACACCCAGTACATGCCGGGGTCGCTCCATACTCTCTCTCACGGCAAGTATCTCGGTGAGCACCGGGTTTCCCAGCATATGTTCGAGGCCGGCACCGCAGTGAAAGATATTCCGGCGGAGCATGCTTTTTACACCACCAAACTTGGGTTCCGAGACGCGGATGCTGGCGGGACGGAGCTGTACGTTGCGGGCGGTTCAGGCGACAAGATCGAACTTCAATCCGAGACGGCAAAACCCAGGGTCGTCTTTGCGGTCACGAACCTTCGGCACGCTGCCAACGAGTTGCGCGCGCGTGGACTGGAAGTGCAAAAAGGTCAACACGCGGTTTTCGTCACCGATCCTGACGGTACGGTGATTGCATTTGCTGCGCATAGGGCATCCGGAGATTAGAAAAAATCCAGCAATTCTCAAATGAACAACTGAGGACCAAGGGCTCATGATCAATCGATACCGCAATCTGTCTGCGCTCCTGCTGGCAATCGCCATAATACTGGCGTTGCCGCTTCGCGCCGAGCAGCAACCGAAGGAGTTCAAGAAATGGCCGGCGGGAAGTTCGCCGCGGGAAATTGGAAAGCGTGTGGCCGAGCGCTTTGTAGCGACTCCTCATACCAACTTCGGGCGTCCACTTCCTCCCCCGTTTATCACCTATCCCGAGGTTGCGACTTGGTACGGGGCACTCACTTTCGCGCAATTATCCGGCGACAAGGATCTTGACTCCCGCCTCATTCAACGCTTCGAGCCGCTGTTTGGGGAAGAAGCGAAGCTGGTGCCGGTCCCCGATCATGTCGACCGCACCGTATTTGGCGCCGTGCCGCTGGAAATTTATATCCAAACCAAACAGCAGAAATATCTGGACCTGGGCAAGAGCTTTGCCGACAAGCAGTGGGAGAATCCGACGCCGGAAGGGCTGACGCCACAGACTCGCTTCTGGATCGACGATATGTACATGATCACAATTGTGGAGCTGCAAGCCTATCGCGCTACGGGGGACTCCAAGTATCTGGATCGGGCCGCGCTGGAGATGTCTACCTACCTCGATAAACTACGGCAGCCGAATGGCCTGTTCTACCACGCTCCCGACGTGCCCTTTTTCTGGGGCCGCGGGGATGGCTGGGTAGCTGCCGGGATGTCAGAGGTGTTGCGATCGCTGCCGCAGAATCATCCGCAACGCGCTCACATCATGGAAGGTTACAGGAAGATGATGAAGGCGCTGCTGCAGTATCAGGACAAGGACGGCATGTGGCACCAGTTGATCGATCATCCCGAGTCCTATCCG
>DATAPL010000056.1:0-84897 GCA_036265205.1 Terriglobales bacterium | reverse complement strand
GAGTGAACAGGCCAAAATGGTGGAAGGTGCGCTCGCGCGTTCGGAATTAATCAGCGGAACGGGCGGAGAGCTTTCACCCAAAGTGATCGAAGAAATCGTCGAAGCCGCGATGCGGATGTTCGACGACACCAATGGCGGATTCGGCAGCGCGCCGAAGTTTCCTCATCCGTCGATGATCGACCTGCTGATCGATCAATATTCGCGGGCGGGCGTGGAGCGCCGCCCCTACACTGCCGAGCAGTTAAAGCATGTCTTTGCCACTACCCTCGAAAAAATGGCGCGCGGCGGGGTTTATGACCAGCTTGCAGGAGGTTTTCACCGCTACTCGGTGGACGAACGCTGGATCGTGCCGCACTTCGAGAAAATGTCGTACGATAATTCCGAACTGCTCAAGAACTACGTTCATGCCTATCAGGCAACCGGCTCGGAGTTTTTCGCTGCGGTGGCCCGCGATATCGTGCGCTGGATGGATGAATGGCTCAGCGACCGCGAGCGTGGCGGTTTTTACGCCTCGCAAGATGCCGACTACTCGATGGAGGATGATGGCGATTACTTCACCTGGACGCGCGCTGAGATGCAGGCCGTCCTGAACGAAGATGAGGCCGCGATCGCCGGCTTGCGCTACGACATCAACGAAGTCGGAGAGATGCACCACAATCCGGAGAAGAACGTTTTGTACATCCGGGCTTCGCTGGAGGAAATCGGCAAACGTCTCAGCCTGAGCCCGGAACGTGTTGCCGCGCAGCTGGAGTCGGCGAAGCAAAAGATGTACGAAGCCCGGCTACGGCGCCCCACCCCCTATGTCGACAAGACCGTTTATGTGGGCTGGAACTCGCTATGCGTCTCAGCCTATCTCGAAGCGGCCAAGGTACTGAAGCTGGAGACCGCCCGCCATTTCGCCCTGCGCTCGCTCGACCGCATCCTGTCCGAAGCCTGGCAGCCGGAGCGGGGACTGCAGCATGTAGTCGCGTACTCCGATCCTGCAGCGGAACACCGCATGGTTCCGGGCTTGCTCGACGACTACGCCTTCACCGCGGTGGCCTGCCTCGATGCCTACGAGGCTACTGTCGACCTCAGCTACTTTAACTTCGCGCGGCGCATCGTGGACAAGATGGTGGACCTTATGTTCGATCCCGTGTCTGGAGGGTTCTTTGACATGGCCGCCTCCGGTCCAGGCACACAAAAGTCGCTGGGCGTGCTGGGGACCAGGCGAAAGCCGTTTCAGGATTCTCCGACTCCGGCGGGAAATTCAGTGGCCGCCATCGCCTTGCTGCGGCTTTACGCCTACACCAACCAGCCAAGCTATCGCGACCATGCTGAACAGACGCTGGAGACGCTGGCTGGACTCGCAGGCAAGTTCGGGATTTTCGCCGCCACCTACGGCATTGCGGCCGTCTATTTTTCGCAGCCGCATACTCAGATCGTGGTGATCGGCAACGACGAACTGGCGGAGCAGCTTTACGCCGTGGCCAGCAGTTTCTGCGACTTCGACAAGGCGGTGCTCAAGTTGGCCGCGAACGAAGTGGTCGCCCAGAACCTTCCTCCGGCTCTGGCGGAAACCCTTCCGCACTTACCCGGGCTCGGCGGGGACAAGTCAATGGCTGTGATTTGCTCAGGATTTAGCTGTCAGCCACCAATTTCAAATCCTGAGCAACTCCGCGAGAGGCTAAGTCAGGCTCTCAGGTCCTGAGCAGGCAGCGATCTCAGAAAACCGCAACCTGACTCTGCCCATCCCACGCAATAAAAAAGGGCTGACTTTGCCATTGGCAATCAGTCAGCCCTGGGAAGCATGTGAGCCACTGGCGTGGCTGCTTCAAACCGTGATCGCTTCCTCTCGATACCGCAATGCTACCTCTTTTGACAATTCGGATTGGCCGGGTTACATAGCGGCATCGGGCCCAGTTCAGCATTGAGTATCGGGGTCGCGATTGCCACGTACGTGCAGGCCAAACCTACCATCAGGATCAACATCCTGACCGCACGTTTCATGGTTATTTCTCCTTACTGTGCGAGGCCCCTGGGAGCGGGAATCCTCACGGTGGCGGAATTATACAGAAGACAACTCCGGTGTACAGGATTTTCTGGAGGAGGACGGTAGTCCGTCTCACTTTGATTCAGAGAAACAGAAAATCGCGGCGTCGTTTGGAATTTTTTCTATTGCAGTGTGCGGAAATTTGACGGAATGCGAGGACTTGCGAATGCGAGGTCTTGTCAAATAGGCCTTGCGAAACGGGATGTAGCACTTGAGAGATGAGCGAAGCCTATTTTGAAGAGTAGTCGGCGTGGGTCCGCGAGAATGCGCGATCGACCATGCTCTCGAACATCGGAATCAGAGAATCTCCGCGCGCCGGATTCTGCAAGTCGGTGAGACCGCGTTCCCAGCGGTGCGATGCAAGCAGGCTGGTTTCCGGCACCCGGGCCGGAGCGTCCAGCAGCAGGTAGGTCATCCAGATCATGATGGCGAGGTTGTAAGTTACCAGGTTGATCACGTGCACGGTAACTTCAGAAGCGTGTCCGCTGACGTGGAACGCCAGAGTGCCCAGTTCGACAGCGGCCGCCAGGCCCATGCCAAAGGAAATTCCGAAACTGTGCTGCTTCCACGATGCTCCCAGGTAGCGCGAGAACACCATGAGGAACAGGATCAGTCCCACTTGCGCCACGCGCACGCAGCGCTGCACCGTGACAATCGCCTGCACGATCGGGCCCTCGTCTCCGGTGGGGCTGGAAGCCGCGACCACAAAAGCGACCAGCAACATGACCAGCGCGGCCCACTTGAACAGCACCGACCCCAGATCTTTCAAGGTGTGGTAGTGGCGAAACACGTCCTGAAAAATTTCGTGGATCACCATGAAGCCCAGGACAAGGTTGACCGCAGCGCAGGTCCAATAAAACCAGAAGTATTGAGCGTAGGTATAAGTTCCCCAGCGATACATGGGAAACAGAAGTGAAAAAGCCAGAATCTGAAATCCGAGGTAAGCGAAAAAAACCGGGAAGACGCGGTGCAACTTACGGCGCCACATCGTGCCACCCACCGCCAGTTGCAGCACCGGGTGGGCGATCCAGAGCGCGAGTTGTTGGTCAGCGGTCATCAACCATTTTCTTCTGCCAGCCGGGGGCGCTCACGGTTGACGGAACACTTCTATTAGTTCCTTCTTACACATAACCTTAGCAGCTTACGCCTGACGGTCAATGTACCAACGTAACGTGAGGTAATGGTTACCCCGTAACCGAATTGATTTCATTCAGATGGCTCCGAGGTGGTAAAGCGCTACCTGCAGGCGGAGGATAAGCGGGCAGATAAACTTCGATAAGCTGATAATAACAAAGCGGGAAAACGTGGGGCGCCGCCCGCGCGCCCTTTCACATTTACTGGTTCTGATCCAGGCTGAAAATATCCAGCACGTGCCCCTTGCTGTCGATCAGCAGCACCCGCCCGCTGTAAACCACCCGTTCCAGATCGTTAGGCAGTTTGGGAAGCTGATCTTCACAGGCGAGCGGAAGCGCCTCAGCCGCGTTCTGGATATCGCTGGAGAGCACTCCACCGCGGTGCAACTGGCGGTCCGAACCCGAGGGCATCTCCGGGCGCTGCACTGCCGCAGCCGGCAGGTCGGAGGCATGCTCGTTGACGCAGCTGCGAATAATTCTGCGATCGCGCAGTGTGAACAACGGGATGTTGTCATTCGGATCGGGGCCTGAATCCGAGATTGGCCCCGAATCCTGAGGCGGCGGCCCGGAATTATTTGCGGCGGGGCCAGGTGGTGGTGGTGGCGGCTCGTTTGCATTGGGATTGCTGGGCAACGGAGCTGTGGGGCTTGATGTAGTCGAGGTGACAAAAGTCAGCACCGCTTCTGAATCCACCAGCGCAGGTTTTTTGCCGGTAGCGGCGGCCGCGCCGGTGCCGGCAGCTCCGCCCGCCAGAGTGCCGATGGCAGCGCCCTTGCCTCCGCCTGCGATTGCGCCGATCACGGCGCCAAGCGCGGCGCCGCCGCCAATTTTGGTGGCATTGCTCTTGGAGTGCGACTCACCTTTGATCACCAGCGGCTGCACATGAATCGACGCCGCCACGGTTCCTGAGCTCACCGTATTCAGGACCAGGTCAAGCTCACCCGGTTCGCTGAGCCGGCCGGTGGCGTGCACATCGGTCACGCGGCCGATCACGTCCGCGCCCTTTGGATATAGCTCCCGGCCGTTCACCGTGATGGGTTCGTCCAGGGTTCCATGGAAGGTATCGCCGGTCTGGTTCTCTTCGCTGCTGAGCTTGTCGATCATGCGTACTCGGATGGCGGTGCCGGAAGGAATGTCCAGGGAATTCTGCGCCGCCGCGGGAACAGTCGCACTCGCCAGCCACAGAGACGCAAGCACCGCGGATGTGACCAGGAATCGTTTGCAATTCATGTTAGTTCTTCACCTCATTCAAGTTTCAGCTGACCAGCTTTCGGTAGCCAGGCAAATGCGGCGCTATATCTTGGGATGCAGGCACATGCCGCATGGCTGCACTAAGATATCGCGACCCGGTCGCCCCCAATGTTTCCTTCCTCGGATGTTTCCTCTTTTTTCCTCGGGTGCCCCATTTTTCGCCACTGTCGCAAAAGGCGCGAAAATGGGGCACTGTTGGCCACATTGGGGCACCCTGATTATTAACCACCGATCATTAACCGCCGATGAAAATCAGGTAGGAACACGCCCAAAGCTCGGTGGGGATTGTCCCCCGCGGCCGGGTGGTGAGAATGATGTTGTAGTCTTCGGAGATCCCCAGTGTATCGAGCGCCGATGGCGTGGATTGCGGGTCAACCGTCGCAAGGTACTCAAGAAATTCGCGGATGTCCGCCCCTGCCTGACAGCCTTGCGCCACGAATGAGACCTCGGTATCAGCTTCCGCAAAGTGCCAGCCCAGCGAAGCCGCCAGCGTCACCGCCTTTTCGTAGGCGTCTTCGGAAACCGTTCCCGGATGGGGATTATCAAACACCAGGCGCAGCTTGCGCTCGTCCTCACGGCTGAACTCCCGAACTTTAAGCGAGCCCGATTTCGCGGTGGCTTTCCAGTCCACATGGCGCGCAGAATCTTCCGGCAGATATTCGCGGATGCGATAGAGATCGTCGCCGCGTCCGCGAACGAAAGTCTCAAATTCCCCGGTGATCAGGGGAAGGATTTCGAAAAATTCGTCGGTCGGTTCGACCGGTGGGTAGACCAGGATTTCGCGGGCCAGGGGCACCCGCCGCGTCTTAGTAAGAAAAGCAAAGGGAAAACGGGTGGCGAGGCCAAAGCTGTTCTGCTGGTAGCGTCCGCGGCGCGGGAAACCCAGTTCCACTTCGGCGGAGACCTCAGTGCCTGCCGAAATGTAAGGAAAATATGCGGCTTCCGTGAAGATGCCTGGCGGCGCTGCAGCGTCGGGCACACGGCGCAACTGGCGGTCCGGCAACTTTAGCCACTGCTCGGCAGCCGCGCGTCCCGGCGGAAACCCGAACGTCGCCGGCGTCCATTGCCAGTGTGCGGAAGATTTCTCCTGCTTGAGCGGAACCACGCTGATGGAAAAAGACGCCAGCCATCGCCGCTGATTTCTGATCAGAATCTTGCCCAAAGCCGGACGCCCGGCAAATACCTGGTCAGGCAGATCGACTTCCAGTTCCAGATCGCGCAGAACCACCGCGGAGGCGAGGCCCGACACCAGGATGGCAGCCAACATCGTCGCCACAATTACATAGAGCAGGTTGTTGCCGGTATTGAGAGCGGCAATGCCGATCAGGATGATGGTCAGGACGTAAATGATTCCCACCCGGGTTACGTCGTAATCGAAGGCATCGCGAACCCGTTCGCCGGCGACCCGACGGGCAAGATACGGAACCGTGGTGAGGCCCACGATCGCTGCCAGGGCCAACGCGACCGACGAAAAAACCAGGGTGGCCCAAAGACTTCCCGACTCGCGCGCCACGGTGGAAAACAGCGCGGCTCCGAAGGCCAAAATCAGACCCACCAGGGCCAGCAGGAATCGCAACCAGACCTGGGAAATCTCGACGGGCAGGAAGCGCGGGCGCGGGCCGCCTGCGTGAGCCCGCGCGGCCTTGGTTGCCGGAGCAACGATTGCCGGATCAGCCATGATGGTTTGCTGTTTCGAGGTTAGCACCGCGCCCACCCGGCTTCAATCCGCTTTACGTTGGCGAGAGAGGCGCTGCACCCAGGCTGCTGCCCGGGCGGCCACCTGGTCGGCGGCGCCCGCTATCTTCGGAAAGCGCTCTCGCATTTTGGCCAGAAGGTTATGCGCCCACACGTATTGGGAAGACAGAATGATGAGCCCGATCAGAAGAAAGAGAATTCCCTGCAAGAAGGGCAAGAACAATCCCACGATTCCGAGCAGGATAAAACCCCAGCCGGCAATCAAGAGCAAGACCTGCGTGGTACGGGACTTCATTCATCCGACCCCATGGCTTCGTCCAAGATATCAGCCGCTATGTGGGGCGGACACTCCTGTCCGCCGCTTTTGAAGTTGATTTTGATTTTCTGTCAGGCCGGCATGATCCCGGCTGCACTGTGATGCTCAAGTCAAAGTCAACCGCAAAATCAAATTCAGAGGCGGCGGGCGAGGGCGCCCGCCCTACATTCGCTTTTTCCGATGCCACCAGAACAGGGCGGCCAGAATCACCGCTACCACGGCGATAACCAGATTGGCATCCTGGACCAGGTCAAGCAGCGCTTCCCAGTGTTTGCCGAAGAGGTAGCCCACGCTGGCGATGACGCTCACCCAAAGCACTGCACCCAGAAAATTAAACAGAAGAAATTTGCGCCAGGGCATGCGCAGAACGCCAGCCAGAGGACCGGCGATGATCCGCATTCCGGCAATGAAGCGGGCCACGAAAATGGTGGCGGCGCCGTAGCGGGCAAACAATTCTTCTCCGCGAGCGACGACAGCGGGGCGAATCCGCAGAGTCTTCTGATAACGCTCAAGGAGCGGGCGGCCTCCGTAGGAGCCGATGGCGAAGCCTAAGTTGTCACCCAGGGTGGCGGCGCAGATCCCTACCAGGATGATGTAAGGCAGGGCGAGCCGGTGTTCGGAATAGGCGAGGAAGCTGGCCAGCAGCAGTATGGTTTCGCCGGGGACGGGCAATCCCGCGTTTTCCAGCAGCAGCGCCGCCCCTACCGCCCAGTATCCGTAGTGGGCCAGGTAGCCGCGGAGCAACTCCAGGAGGTAGTTGGAAAGATCAGACAAATCGCCGGTCGTCCTTGGATGGGAGTCTGGAAGCGGGACGCGACAAGAAGCGATCTACTGCGGAGTTGAACTGCTCGGGAACTTCCTCGTAGGGCAAGTGTCCCACGCCGTCGAAAACTTCCACCTGGCAATCGTTGAACTGCCGACGCAGAAATTCGGCGGATGCGGGATCGACTGCCCTGTCCCGGTCTCCCCAGAGCAACAAGGCAGGTATGTGGGCGATACGCGGCAAGGCGGATTCCAGCTGGCTAAGATCGCTGTTCCACGAATGCAGGATATCGAGCCAGTAGCGGAAAGCGCCGGGAATCCGCAGGGGAGCGGAGTAGCCTTCAAGGGTGCCGGGACGAATCCGGCGGCGGTCGCCGTAGAGACGTCGCAACATCAGGTCGTGCGCGGTATCGAGCCCGGGTCCCAGTTGGAGAATAAGCCAAGCCAGGGGAGGGCTGCTCAGCCAGGGAGCCAGGCGCCTTCCGTGGCCGGACCACGGATTGACGGGCGCAACCAGGATCAGGCTGCGCACCCGCTGCGGAGCCAGGGCTGCCGCCATCATGGCGACGGCGCCGCCATGCGAAGTTCCGAGTAAATCGAAGGAACCGATTCCGGCGTTGTCGAGAAAAAGCAGCAGGCGTTCGGCGTGAGCCTGCAAGCGGCAATCGAGATTCGCGGGCCGGTCGGAATAGCCCACGCCCAGCATGTCGACGGCGTACACCGTGGCTCTTTCCGAGAGTACGGGCAAGGCATGCCGCCAGGAGAAAGAGTATCCGAGCAAACCGTGCACCAGCACCAGCGCGGGCCCGGAACCGCTGCACAGGTAGCGCATGCGGTGGCCGTTGACGAAGCTCCAGCGTTCCCCGGCTGCCGGTAATGTTTGCGGCTCGATTTCGATCTCCGATCTGCCCGGGTTCACGGCAGGGCTGCAGGTTTGCGTCTCTTTGCGGTTCGACTCGGCGAACGAAGTTTCATCAGACGTCGTATTTCTTACGCCCACTTCTTACGCCCGTTTCTTACGTCCGCTTCTTGCGCAATAATTTCTTGATGACGCGTATGCCCTTGTCCACATGCTTTTCCTGCAACAGGTAGGGAGGAAGAAAACGCAGCACTGTGTCCTGAGTGCTGTTGAAGAGCACGCCTTCGGCCAGCGCCTGCTCGACGATGGGGCGCGCCGGGATGGTGAGCTGCAGGCCCTGAATAAAGCCGCGCCCGCGAACTTCCTCGACCGCCGCATTCCGTCCGACCAGGGATTTCAGTTGCTCCTGCAAATAGGCGCCGACCCGCGCCACATTTTCCAGCAGTTTTTCGTCTTCAAGGATGGCCAGGTATTCGAGCGCGACCCGGCAGGCCAGCGGCCCGCCGCCAAAGGTGGTTCCATGTTGCCCCGCGGAAATCGCCGAGGCGAACTCTTCCCGCGCCAAGAAGCCTCCCAGGGGCAAGCCGGCGGCGATGGGCTTGGCAAAGGCGACGATATCCGGCGTTACGCCGTAGGTCTGAAAGGCAAAGATGGTGCCGGTACGTCCCAGGCCGCACTGGATCTCGTCGAAGATCAGCGCGGCATGGTGCTGATCGGCAAGGGTACGGCATTCCTGAAGAAAGCTGGTGGAGCACTCGTAAATGCCGCCTTCGCCGAAGATGGGCTCGAGCACGATGGCGCAGGTGGTGTTGTCCACTGTAGCGCGCAGGGCTTCAAGGTCATCGCGGGGCACAAATCTGACGTCTTCCAGCAGGGGCTCGAATCCCTTGCGGTATTTGTCCTGACCGGTGAGTGACATGGCGCCGAAAGTTCGCCCGTGATAGGAGCCCTGCAACGCCACCAGGCGGCTCTTGGCTTCGCCGCCCGCGCGGTGTCCGGCCAGCCGCGCCAGCTTGATGGAACCTTCAATGGCTTCAGTACCGGAGTTCGAGAAAAATGCCCGATTCAACCCGGAAAGCTGGCAAAGTTTCTCCGCCAGCAATCCCTGGAACTGGTTGTAGTAGAGATTAGAGAAATGAATGGCGCGCGCCGCTTGCTCGCGAATCGCCTTCACGATTCGGGGATGGGCATGGCCCAGGGCGTTAACACCGATGCCGGCTACGAAATCCAGGTAGCGATTGCCCTCGCAGTCGTAGACGAACACGCCCTTGCCGCGCTCGAGCGCGATGGGATAGCGGTTGTAGGTCGGCAATAGAAAGCGGCGCTCGCGCTCGATGATTTGGTCGGTCTGAGTCATGGGGAAGAAACGATTCTATCGGAGTTGAGGGAGGCCGGACCAATGGAACCGGGATCGAGGATCGGGCTGCGGGGGTAATTTGCGCCTGGACAGATTTAACCGTAGCCCGCTTCCAAATCGGGAAAGAACTGCCCTGAACTGCCGCTCTGTCGGCGCCGCGGAGAGAGCGGTGCCGAGCAGATCGAAGTTGCTTAAGTTTGTGCTGTACATGGAGTTACCAAACTACAGATAAGGCTTCCAAAAAGCATAGCTTTAGCTGCGCGGGCCTTCTATAATCGCAGAAGTCTTTTCTTTGAAGTAAGTTAGAGGTTATCGCTTTGCACACTACCTTGGCCCCGAACGTGCAGACCCAGAAAGCGGGTAATTCCCCTACCCTGCCTCAGGAGCCGTTGCGGTCCATGAACCGGGAATTTCAAATCCGCTTCACTGCCGGTTTGCTCATCCTGCTGACCACGGCGGCGGTGGTTTTGGCGTGGATCAACTTCCAGAAAGAGCGCGATTTCCAGATCCCCTGGGATGGCGTGTGGTGGATGGAGCAGGCAGGCGGCAATGGCGGCCTGGTAGCTGACCGGGTGGAACCGAACGGGCCGGGGGACAAAGCCGGCATTCGGGTGGGAGACCGGCTGACCGCGATCAACGAGCGCGAGGTGAAAGACTCTCCCGCCCGCATGCGCCAAGTGTACCGGATCGGGGCGTGGTCGAAGGCGACTTACTCGGTGATCCGCCAGTCGGTGCCAGTCGACATGACGGTGATCCTGGTTCCGGCGGAGCGCTCGCTGAACTACTGGCTGCGTTTTATCGCCCTGATTTACCTGGGCATCGGACTTTACGTTTTGCTGAGGCGCTGGACCGCGCCCAGTTCCACGCACTTCTACATTTTTTGCCTGGTGTCGTTCATTTTTTACGCCTTCAAGTTCAGCGGTAAACTGAACGATTTCGATTGGACCATCTACTGGGGGAATGTAGTCGCGTGGCTGCTGCAGCCGGCATTGTTTCTGCATTTTGTTTTGACCTTCCCGGAAAAGCGAAATTTTGTTCGCAAGCATGGGTGGATTATCCCCGCGATTTATGTGCCGGGGGCGCTTCTGCTGGGAATCCACCTGTTTACGCTGGAGATGTTGAAGGCCAGCGAGCGAGTGCGCTGGAATCTGGACCGGATCCAGATGGGCTACCTGGCCCTGTTCTTCGTAGTGGCAGCGGCGGTCTTGTGGTTCAGCTATCGCCGGGCCAGCACGCCGATTCTGCGCCAGCAGCTCAAGTGGGTCACGCGCGGCACCATCCTGGCAATCGCGCCGTTCACGCTGTTCTATGTGATTCCCTACCTGACGGGCGCGCTGCCGACGGCCGCCATGAAGGTATCGGTGTTGTCGCTGGGCCTGCTGCCGCTGACTTTTGGCTATGCCATTTTCCGTTACCGTTTGATGGATGTGGACCTGATTTTCAAGCGCGGCATGGTGTACACGCTGGCCGCAGCCGCGATCGTGGGAGTTTACTTTGCGGTGGTCGCCGGGGTCGCCGAACTGGTTCACACGCAGGTTCCGAGTTCGGGACCCGCGGGCCTGATTCTGGCGATGGTGGTCACGGCACTGCTGTTCGATCCCGTGCGCAAATGGATTCAGGAGCGCATCGATCAGTTCTTTTACCGCACGCGCTACGACTATCGCAAAACGCTGATCGAATTCGGACGCGAGCTCAGCGCGGAGACCGATCTTGGCCGCATGCTGAGCTCGGTAGTCGATCGGTTGTCGCGGACTTTGCTGGTGGATCGCATGGCGATTTTCCTGTCAGCGGGAGAGCCACCGCAGTTCTTCCTCGCCAAGTCGTTCGGCATGACTCAAACCACCGGACTGGACTTGAACTTCCTGAGCGCTCCACGGCCGGAAATTGAAGCTGGGCATCTTTTCCTGGAAAACGTTCACCAGGTGCCGCGGGAGACGGCGAGCGCGCAGCAGACCATCGCCAAGCTGGATTTGAACTACTACATTCCCTGCCGCGCACAGCAGCGCACTATTGCGTTTTTGGGGCTGGGCAAAACGGTGGAAGGTGATTTCCTCACCAGCGAGGATGTTGAACTGCTGGAGACGCTGGCCGGATATATCGGCATCGCCATCCAGAACGCGCGATTGTACGCTTCGCTCGAACAGAAAGTTGCGGAATACGAGCGCCTGAAAGACTTCAACGAAAACATCGTGGAGTCGATCAACGTGGGCGTGATGGCGGTGGACCTGGCCGACCGCATCGAATCCTGGAACTCGCAGATGGAGGTCATGTACGCGCTGCCCCGCTGGCAGGCGCTGACCCGGCCGCTGAGCGAAGTGTTTCCGGCTGCGTTCGTGGAGGAGTTTTACCGGGTGCGGCAGAATCCCGGCATCAACAACCTGTACAAGTTCCGGCTGGCGACGCCGACGGGCGAGAGCCGCATTGTGAACGTAGCTATCGCGCCCCTGGTCACGCGGAAGTTCAACGTGATTGGACGGCTGATCATCGTGGACGATATTACCGAGCGCATCGACCTGGAATCGCAACTGTCGCAGGCGGACAAGCTTTCCTCAATCGGCCTGTTGGCCGCGGGCGTGGCGCACGAAGTGAATACGCCGCTGGCGGTGATCTCCTCATACGCTCAGATGCTTTCGAAACAACTGCAGAACGATCCGCAAAAAGGCGGATTGCTGGAGAAGATTACCCGCCAGACCTTCCGCGCATCTGAGATCGTGAACAATCTGTTGAATTTTTCGCGCACCAGCGGAACGGAATTTACCGAAGTGAACATCAACAAGATCATCGCCGACACGCTGGCTCTGCTGGAGCACCAGTTCAAGATCACCAAGATCAAAGTTCAGGACGATCTGGCCGACCACCTGCCCTTAATCAGCGGCAATCCCGGGAGGCTGCAGCAAGTTTTTCTGAACCTGTTTCTCAACGCGCGCGACGCCATGCCCGAAGGCGGCGATCTGCGCGTGGCTACGTCGAATGGCGACGGGGTCAGCGTGGTGGTGTCCGATACCGGGAGCGGCATCGCGCAGGAGCACATCCAGCGCATTTACGACCCGTTCTTCACCACCAAGGCAGCGCCTCGAGAGGGACAGGGCAAAGGCACGGGCCTCGGCCTGTCCGTCACCTACGGCATTATTCAGGAACATGCGGGCAAGATTCGGGTGGAGAGCCAGCCCGGTCAGGGCACGACGTTCTATCTGGACTTCCCTTTGATGAAGAAGGCAGTCAATGTCTGAACTGGCGACCATCCCGCGCCGCTCGCTGAACGAAGCGCCGTCTTCGTCTGCCGGGGCAGTCTTGATCATTGACGATGAAGCCGCGATTCGCGAGTCGCTGGAAACCTTACTGGAACTGGAAGGCTACTCGGTGGAATCGGCTGCCACCGCCGACCAGGGCCTGACGCGGATTGGAGAGCGGCCTTTCGACCTGGTTTTGCTTGACCTGGCGCTTCCAGATCGCAACGGCATCGATTTGCTGGCCGAGCTTCACGCTCACGATCCCGAACTCTCAGTGATCATGATCACCGCATACGGGACGGTCGAAAACGCGGTGAAGGCGATGCAGGCGGGCGCTACCAATTTCGTCCAGAAGCCCTGGGACAACGAGAAGCTGCTGGCTGACGTGCGCATAGCGGTGGGCCGGCACCGCACCGAAGCGGAAAACGTCCAGCTCAAGCGCGCGATGAAGCAGCGCTACAACTTTGAACACATTGTGGGCAAGAGCGAGCCCATGCTGAAGATCTTCGATTTGGTGGCGCAAGTCGCGCCCAGCCGCTCGACTATTCTCTTGCAAGGCGAGAGCGGGACGGGCAAAGAGCTGATCGCGAAGGCCATCCACTTGAACTCGCCGCGGCGCGACCGCGCCTTTGTCCCGGTGAATACGGGATCAATGCCGCCGGACTTGCTGGAGTCCACCCTGTTCGGGCACGTGAAGGGAGCCTTCACCAGCGCCATCGCGTCCAAAAAGGGGCTTTTTGAAATTGCCGACCGGGGCACCTTGTTCCTCGACGAAATCGGCACCATGAGCCTGGACACGCAGAGCAAGATTTTGCGGGTGCTGCAGGACCGCAAGTTCATGCATCTGGGCGGGGTGCACGAGCTGCAGGTGGACGTGCGCATCATCGCTGCCACCAACGTGGACCTGAAGCAACTGGTGCGCGAAGGCAAGTTCCGCGACGATCTGTTCTATCGCCTGAACGTCATTACCATTGACTTGCCGCCGCTGCGGCAGCGCCGTGAGGATATACCCCTGCTGGTGGATTTCTTTCTTTCGAAATACTCCGAAGAAAACGAGCGGCCGCGGCGGCGAATGACGCCGGAAGGCTTGCGCCCGCTGCTTTCCTACTCGTGGCCGGGCAACGTGCGCGAACTGGAAAACGTGGTGGAGCGCGCGGTTGTGCTTTCCACCGGGATGGATATCGGGTCGGATCTTCTTCCCGACCAGATCGTGGGGCGTGGGACTCCGGTTCCTTTGCTGGAACACCGGGGCGATGCTTCCCTGTTCGATATTGTGGAAGACTGCGAACGCCACATCATTTTGGACATGCTGGAAAAGTGCAACTGGAACCAGACGGAGGCTGCAGAACGCTTCCACGTCCCGCTTTCCACTCTCAACCAGAAAATCAAGCGGTTGAGCATTGAGATCAAGAAGAAAGCTCGGGAATAATTCCTTTTAACTTCGGACGCACTCCGGATCGGCTACCCGGCGAGCACCCTGAATCAGCTACCCGTTCTCGGTTGTCAGTTTTGGTTTGCTGGCGGCTGAAAGCTGAAAGCTTTCTGCTATATTCCTCGGTAGAGGCCACACTGCATGGCAGCCGGGGACTTACAAGTCCAACTTATCTCGCCCGCCCAATTTGCCAAGGAAAAGATCCAGGCACTGCAGGAGTACGCGCTGCTGGTAGGTCAATCCCTGGCGAATCTTTTTCGCCGCCCGCTGTATGTCACCGACATGGTTCAGCAAGCCGACCTCATCGGAGTGGGCTCGCTTCCAATTGTCATCCTGACCGGGGGGTTCACCGGCGCGGTGCTGGCACTGAATAGCGCCAGCACGCTTTCGAGGTTTGGCTCTCTCACGCTTATTGCGCAGTTGGTTTCGGTGGGGATGGTGACTGAGCTGGGACCGGTGATCACCGGCCTCATGGTGGCCGGACGCAACGCATCCGGAATGGCCAGCGAACTGGGTTCCATGACCGTGACCGAACAGATCGACGCCATGCGCGCGCTGGGCACCGATCCCACAAAGAAATTGGTTACGCCGCGCGTGGTGGCCACGGTGATCATGCTGTTTTTCCTGACGATCATCTCGGACCTGCTTGGCCTAGCCGGCGGAAACATGGTTTCCAGCCTGCTGCTCGGCCTCGATTCACGGCAATACTGGACTTCGGCCTGGCAGTCGCTGGTGTGGCGGGACGTGACGACCGGGCTCATCAAGCCCGTGCTTTTTGGGTTTGTCATCTCGACTGTCGGCTGCTATTTCGGAATGTCGACGCGCGGCGGCACGCAAGGTGTGGGGCGCTCTACCACGCAGGCGGTGGTGGTGGCCTCGGTATTAATCCTGGTAGTCGACTTCTTTGTCACCAAGCTGCTGATCGCCTTGCTGGGCTATCGTTGATTTGGGTTCGTACGCCGTCAGAGTAACGATCTATGTCAGCTCCTACGCTACCGCTCGAAATGCCCGCCGCCAGCAAGGGACAACCTTCCGCAGAAGCGATCCGGTTCGAAAATGTTTCGCTGGCATACGACGACAAACGAATTCTGGACGGAATTTCGTTTCGCCTGCCGCATGGCGAAACCAAGGCGGTTTTCGGGGTCGCGGGATCGGGCAAGAGCACGATGCTGAAACTGGCTTTGGGCCTGATCAAGCCAGACTCGGGACGCATCTACGTGCTGGGCGAAGAAGTAACCCAGATGAGCGAAAAGGATCTGTTCAAACTGCGCGGCCGCATCGGAATGGTGTTTCAGGAGAGCGCGCTTTTCGATTCGTTTACGGTGCGGGAGAATGTGGCGTTCCGGTTGATCGAAGACGGCGACGTTCCCGAGGATGAAATCGAGCGGCGGGTGCGTGAGGCCCTGAGCTTCGTGGAGCTGGAGCGGACCGTAGATATGTTTCCGGCGGAGCTCTCGGGCGGAATGCGGCGTCGAGTGGCGATTGCGCGGGCTATCATCACGCAGCCGGAAATCCTCTTGTACGACTCGCCAACCGGCGGGCTGGACCCGGTAACTTCGACCACCATCGTGGAACTAATCGTAAAACAGCGTGACGTGTACAAGACCAGTTCCCTGCTGGTGACTCATCGCCTGCAGGATGCCTTCATCATGGCGACCCATTACTTTGATCGCAAGGCGAACAAGATGTTGCCACTGGCCAGCGGCACGCGTTGTGAAGTGCCGATGGCGTTTTTGATCCTGCGGGAAGGCAAGGTCATCTTCGACGGCGACATAGACGAGCTGGCGAAGTGCAAGGACGAATATATTCGGGAATATATTTCGTAGGAAAACAGTTTTCAGTCTTCAGTTCCCGGTTCTCAGCGGTTCGGTCTCAGCCGGCTTTTGCCTCGGCCATGGCTTTGCGTCTGGATGCCACTCTTGCGCTGACCAACTTCAGGCGTTCCCGCCCCGTCTTCGAGCTCATGATGACGGTTTCGACGTTCCTGAACAATCCGGGACTGTGCATCTTCTCGCGCGCCTCTTTCAAAAAGGGCTGCAGTTTGGCGTAGATAAAAAACATTTCACCGCTGACGCCGCCTTCGAGAAACAGATCGGGATGGATGGTTCCGTGCAGAACCAGCGATGACGCCATGTCCCAATAACCCGCGACCTGGCGGAACCAGGCGTTTTCCTGAGTACCGAGAGCTGACGCTACCTTGATGAAATCTTCTGCGGTGGCCGGCCAGAAATTTACCGTCCACCAGTTTCGGGCTTTGCGAATCTCGGCTTCGCGACGGAGATCGTAGAGTTGGAGAATCAGTTGAGCATCTGCGGTGGTGGGCTTTCTGGACATTTTGTGCGGTCTCCTTCTGACTGAAAAGGCCGGGTTTCGTATGTAAGGGGTCAGGCTACGGGCGCGGGTTCTGCGGCGCGTTCGTAGTCGCATTCTTTATTGGGGCAGGCGACGACCGGTCCTGCCTTCAGCGTCTTTTCTACAAGGTATTCGCTGCCGCAACTTGGGCATTTTTCCGCCAGCGGTTTGCCGGCGGAGGTGAACTTGCACTTGGGATAATTTCCGCAGCCGTAGAACGTGTTGCCCTTGCGCGCTTTTTTTTCGACCAGATCGCCCTCTTTGCAGAGCGGACACTTTACGCCGATGAAATTCTGCTTCACATACTTGCAGTCGGGATAGCCACTGCAAGTGGTGAACTCGCCGTAACGCCCGTGGCGAATCATCATATTGCGTCCGCATTTGGGGCAAAGCTCGTCGAGCGGAATGTCGGGAACTTTCTTGCCCTGATCGAGGCGGCGAGTGGTTTTGCAATCGGGGTAGCCGGTGCAAGCCATGAACTGGCCGAAGCGGCCGCGCTTGAGAACCATGACCCGGCCGCAGTTTTCACAATATTCTTCCTGCGTAGTTTCCTGCACGTCGGCGGTGTCGAGATCGGGCAGGTTAATGGGGTTTTCTTTGGTGAAGGTGCAGCTTTCGGGATTCTCCTTGTCGTACGAACTGCACGCGTAGAACGATCCGTGCTTGCCCCACTTGATCACCAGCGGCGAGCCGCAACGTTCGCATTTCTCGTCGGTGGGCTTCTCCATCCGCTTGATGTTCTCCATATGCTTTTCGGCATAACGGAGGTCTTTGGCGAAGCGTTTGTAGAATTCGGCGAGCGCGTCGGTCCAGGTTTCCTTGCCTTCTTCGATCTCGTCCAGTTCTCCTTCCAGACGGGCGGTGTATTCGACGTCGAAAATATCGCGGAAGTTTTCCACCAGCAAATCGGTGACGACCAGGCCAATTTCGGTGGGAGAAAACTTTCCACCTATTTTTTGGACGTACTGGCGCTCCTGGATGGTGCTTAGGATCGCCGAGTAAGTCGACGGCCGTCCGATGCCGCGTTCTTCGAGCTCCTTGACCAGCGAGGCTTCGTTGTAGCGCGGGGGAGGCTCGGTAAAGTGCTGCTCGGGCTTCAGTTCGCGGAGGGTCAGTTTTTGACCGGGCTCGAGCGGCGGCAGTTTATGCTTGAGCTCTTCTTCTTCCTCGTCTTTGCCTTCTTTGGATTCCTCGTAAACTTTGAGGAAGCCATCGAACTTGAGAACCGAGCCGGTCACGCGGAACCAGAAAGTGTCGGCTGCGGATTTGGCGTCGATGTCGACGGTGGTCTGGTCAAAGACGGCGGGGGTAATTTGCGAAGCCACGAAGCGCTGCCAGATCAGTTTGTAGACTTTATATTCGTCCTCTTTCAAATACTGTTTGATCTGGTCGGGGTGGCGCATGGCCGAGGTCGGGCGAATGGCTTCGTGCGCCGCCTGGGCCGCCTTCTTCTCCTTATATGCATTGGGGGATTCGGGCAGATAGTCCTTACCATACTGCGTGGTGATGTACTCGCGCACCTCCGCCAGGGCCTCGTTGGAAACACGGGTGGAATCGGTACGCATGTAGGTGATGAGACCGACGGAGCCTTCCTCACCCAGTTCCACACCTTCATAGAGGCGCTGCGCGATCATCATGGTGCGCTTGACGCTGAAGCGCAGCTTGCGCGAGGAATCCTGTTGCAGCTTGCTGGTGGTGAAGGGCGGCGTGGCGTTGCGGCGGCGCTCTTTGCGATCGACGGTACGGACAAGCCAGTCGGCTTTCTCCAGGGCGGCACGGATTTTTTCGGCATCCTCGCCATTATTTACTTCGACCTTCTCTTCACCCTTGCCGACGAAGCGGGCATCGAAGGCCGGCGGCTTCGGCCCGGCGAGGTGCGCGTCGATGGTCCAGTACTCAACCTTCTGGAAAGCCTTGATTTCCCGCTCGCGTTCGACAATGAGCCGTAGTGCGACGGTCTGGACGCGGCCAGCGGACAGGCCGCGGCGGACTTTGTCCCACAAAAGAGGTGAAACCTGGTAGCCCACCAACCGGTCTAAAACGCGGCGCGCCTGCTGTGCGTCTACCAGGTTGCGGTCGATGTCGTGGGGATGCTCGAAGGCTTCCTGCACCGCCCGCTTGGTGATTTCGTTGAAGGTCACGCGGCGAATGCGGTCGGGCTCGTCGCCATCCTTCTTCTTTTTCTTCTTGCTCTTTTTTCCGTCGCCCAGTTCTTCCGCCAGGTGCCAGGCGATGGCTTCGCCTTCGCGGTCGGGATCGGGGGCGAGATAGATGTTGTCCGCGGTCAAGGCCAGCTTTTTCAGCTTGGCGAGAACTTTCTCCTTGCCGGGAATGACGACGTATTCCGTTTCGAATTCGTTATCGATATCGACGCCCAGCGTGCTCTTGGGCAAGTCTTTAACGTGGCCAAACGACGCTTCGACAACAAAGCCCTTGCCAAGATACTTCTGAATGGCTTTCGCCTTGCCGGGCGATTCGATAATGACTAAACCTTTTGACAATGTGTCCTCTGCTTTTTGGTTACTGGTTGTGAAGCTAGCATGAATGCGGTGGTGGCAACAAGTTCTTGAAAATCGCTACTGGCTCCTGGCAACTAGCTTCTGGCCATCTCGACCGACAAAGGCTGCACGCGGCAAGCCAGCATAGGCTGAATTTCCAGCACCATCGCCTCGTGCGCCTTTTCCCACATCCGCAAGTCTTTGAAGTCTTCCATCGAACGCGTCCTCTCGTGAGTTAGGAGCTAGAAGCTCTTTACGAAATTCTTTCCCGGCATCTGCTTTACTTTGCCTGCCAGCTCCAGTTCGAACAGGGCAGCGAAGATTTCGGAGGACGACAAGTCGGCCTCGAGGCTTTCTACGATTTCATCGATGTGGGTGGCTTCGTCTGCCTTCAACAGTTTCAGTATCTTTCTTTCGTGTGGGGGCAGCTCGCTTTCCCCGAATAGAGATGCAGTTCGATTGGCCGGCGATTCATCGGTGATGGCGGGGGTCAGCGCAAGTCGTACTTGCGGCGGGAGTTCCTCCCACACGTCTTCCCAGGTGGCGGTGAGTTTTGCACCCTGCTTGATCAGGGTGTTCGGTCCCCAGGAGTTCTTGTTGGTTACGTTGCCGGGCACGGCGAAAACTTCACGATTCTGCTCGAGAGCGCAGCGGGAAGTGATGCGGGTGCCGCTGTATTCGGCGGCTTCGATCACCAACACGCCGATGGAAATACCGCTGATGATGCGATTGCGAATGGGAAAGTTCTGGGGCGCGGCGAAAGTATTCATGGGAAATTCGGAGATCAAGGCCCCGCCAAATGACAGCATTTGTTCGGTCAAGCGGGTGTTTTCCTTGGGGTAGATGATATCGACCCCGGTGCCGAAAACCGCCACTGTCCTGCCCTTACAGTTGATCGCGCCGCGATGCGCGGCCGCGTCCACGCCACGCGCCAGGCCGCTGAAAATGACCAGCCCGCGGGTGGCCAGGTCGCACGACAGGCGCTCGGCCATCCCCAAGCCGTACGGGGTGGGGTGACGGGTGCCGACGAGCGCAATACCGGGTTGGGTGATGGCATCTACACTCCCGCGCACGTAGAGGACCAGCGGCGGGTCGTAAATCTGCTTGAGTTGGGCGGGGTAGCAGGCATCGTCCAGGCAGACGACTGAGGCGCCGGCCGCGGTCACCCTGCCCAGTTCGTCCTGGGCCAACTCGGTGGAGTGGCCTGTGGCTAACGATTGCGCCGAAACCGCCCGAATTCCCGCCGCTTCCAGTTCAGTCAGCGAGGCTTTGAAGACATTCTCAACACCGCCCAGATGCTCCACCAGGGTGCGGCCGCGTTTCGGGCCTAGTCCTTCAGTCAGGGACAGGGCCAGCCATTGCAGAGTAAGGCTCTCGCTCGGTCTGGGTAGAACAGCCGGGGCTTGGGACACGTCGTTACCTCCTACGAGTCTTTTGACTCGCGGACTCTTACACCAGCCAAAACCGCTGTCAAGGTCAGCCGACACACCTCTCTGGTAAGATTGAACATCGCAGTGAGCGCCGAATTGAACCTTAGACCCGCCAGCAGCATGAGACGCCTGCGTATTTCCGCCATTTCCTACCTTAATACTGCGCCTCTGATGTGGGATTTCGAGCACGGGGATGCGGGCGCCTGGTTCGATATCGCGTATACGGTGCCGTCACAATGCGCGTCCGATCTGGCGGCTGAAAAGGCGGATATCGGCATCATTCCCGCGGCCGCTTACGCGAGTATTCCGGGGCTGGCCATCCTGCCAGGAATTGCCATCGCGTCGCGACGTCCGGTGCGTTCCATACTTCTGGTCAGCAAGGTCCCTCTGGAGCAGATCCGTTCCGTCGCGCTCGATACCTCGTCGCTTACCTCGGTTGCTCTTATCAAGGTTCTGTTTGCGAAGTGGTGGGGCGCAGGGCGAACTTTTGCGCCCATGCTTCCGGATGTGGAAAAGATGTTGCAAGAGCACGATGCCGGGCTGGTGATTGGCGATACCGCGCTCAAAGTGGATCGCTCCCGCTTTCTAACTTACGATCTCGCCGAGGAATGGATTCGCCTTACCGGCAAGCCTTTTGTTTTTGCCTTCTTCGCGGTGCGGCGAGCCGCTCTGGATGGGGCTCCGAAGTCGCTGGACCTGGCTGCTATCTTCCAGGAGTCACGCGACCACGGACTGGAGACGGAGAATCTGCAGCGAATTGCTGGAGAGTGGGCGCCCCGCCTGGGTTTGAGCGAGGCCGACGTAAAGTCCTATCTGACCGATAACATCCATTACGATCTCGATCCCGGCTGTATGGAGGGGTTACAGCTTTTCTATCGCTATGCCGAACAGAGCGGCGCCCTGGCGGCAACACCGCGGTTGCGTTTTCTCGACGCGGCGAAAACTGCGGTTATCTGATTCTTATCCAACTTTCTTATCCGGCTCGTCCGTACCACTTGCATCGTACAAAGTGCTTCTAAAGGCAGGCATGTCGACACAGCTTCATTTCCTGATTGCGGTTTCGGTTTGGACGCGTCTCCGCCACCTGGGCGGGGTGGGCCTGGTCTTGCTGGGTCTGGCCGATAGTTCGGTGGTGCCCTTGCCTGGAAGTATGGACGTTCTCACCATCTATCTCGCTGCCAGGCACCGCAACTTGTGGTGGTACTACGCCCTCATGGCGACGGTGGGAGCGGTGATTGGGGGCTACATCACTTACAGTCTGGCTCGGAAGGGCGGCAAGGAGGCTTTCGAGCGCAAGCTCTCCAAGAAGAAAGCGGAAAAGGTATTTGCGCGATTCGAGCGCTGGGGATTCGGCGCGGTTGCCGTGCCTGCGCTGTTGCCACCGCCATTTCCCATTGTTCCTTTTTTGCTGGCTGCGGGCGCCATGCAGTATTCCCGCAAGAAGTTCGTCGCTGCGCTGGCTCTGGGACGGGCGGTGCGCTTCACCATTGTGGCGGGGCTGGGCGCGCTTTATGGCAGGCACATTGTGAGGTTCTTCTCGCGCTACTACAAACCGGCGCTGATCATACTGATTGGGCTGGCGGTGGTGGGCGGGATCCTGGCTTTAGTCCAGTATTATCGCTACAAAAACAGCGCCGACAGGGACAGTGGCAGTCGCCGGGTGCGAGAGAAGACGGCCTGAAATTGTTTTTAGGCAGCTTTATTCGGTGTCATTCTGAGCGAAGTCGGCCATTCGCTGGCGAATGGCTGGTGAAGTCGAAGGACCCCTGGCTGCATAATTGCACCGCGTTGCTGGACCTCGCGGCCCCTGCTTCGGCGGATTTTGAAATTGCACCGGGGAAGGGTGTGGGAATCCTTCGACTGCGCGGAAACCTCGCTGCGCGAAGTTTCCACTCCGCTCAGGATGGCAGTTAACGTTGCTGGAGCCGGTTTGGCAGTGGGCGAACTCTCCGTTAGAATCTTTGTAGCGCAGGCTATGTCACTTACCAAACAACAGGCTCTCGAGTTCTTCCGTTCTGACGATCTCATCGGCATCGGCATGGAAGCGGATGCGGTGCGCCGCAAGCTTCATCCCGAAGGCGTGGCTACCTACATCATCGACCGCAACATTAATTACACGAATTTCTGCACCGAGTATTGCACTTTTTGCGCGTTTTACCGGCCGCTGAAAGGGCCAGCCGCTAAAGAAGGTTACATCCTCGAATTTGACGCCATTTACGAGAAGATTCGCGAGACCGTCGAATTGGGCGGCACCGGGGTGCTGATGCAGGGCGGCCTGCATCCAGACCTGAAAATCGACTGGCACGAGAAGATGCTGAGCGGCATCAAGCAGCGCTTTCCCAAGATTCATCTGCACTGCTACTCGGCGTCGGAGATCATTGCCATTGCGGAATACAGCGCCTTGAGCATTCGCGACACGATTTCCCGGCTGCGCGATGCGGGATTGGATTCGATTCCCGGCGGTGGCGCGGAAATCCTGGACGATGAGGTCCGTTACAAAATTGCGCGGCTCAAGTGCCTGACCGAAGACTGGATCAATGTTCACCGCACCGCTCATCAACTGGGTATGCGCACCACGGCGACCATGATGTTTGGAGTGGGCGAGAACATCGAAAACCGGGTGAACCATTTCCAAAGGCTCTATGAGTTGCAGGAGGAGACGGGAGGCTTCACGGCATTTATTCCCTGGAGCTTTCAGCCGCAGAACACGGCTCTGGGCGGGCGGCGATGGGACGAAGCTACTTCGGTGGAATACCTCAAAGTCCTGGCCATTTCGCGTTTGTACCTGTCGAACTTTTTGAACGTTCAGTCCAGCTGGGTAACCCAAGGATTAAAGGTCTGCCAGATGGGATTGCGTTTTGGCGGCAATGACGTGGGATCGGTGATGCTGGAAGAGAACGTGGTGAGAGCGGCGGGGGTTACCAACTGCACCACCGAAGAAGAGTTGCGCCGCATCATAAGAGATGCGGGATTCAAGCCTGCCCAACGCGATACCCTTTACCGGACGTACTTCCTGAACTAGTTGGTTCGATCAACGACGAAGGTAAGATCAAAAAGCAAAACACAAGATCAAGAGTAAAAATAAAGATCAAAATCGGCGGAACAGGAGTGTCCGCCCTACACGGGGGTTTCGGGTACAATGACGATCTCCGGTTAGCGGGATAAGAACGACCGGATAAGGACTTCCCCCTGGGCGTCGTCTCCATTTCACCTTCGCTGGTGGCCGCTTTCGTGGCCTCGCGGGGCATTGGCCAGTACATCCGCCAGCACTTTCTCGACACCACATTCAAGGGTCTGTACCGCGCCAACGCCTTCGACATGGCGTTGCTGATTCCCTACTTTATTGTCCTGATTCTGCTGGCGTCCTATGGGATGCACCGTTACGTGCTGGTTTACCTTTACTACAAGCACCGGAAGAATCGTACGACCGATGCGGCGGAAAAATTTGCTGACCTGCCCCGGGTGACGGTACAGCTTCCCATCTTCAACGAACAGTTTGTCGTGGAACGGCTGGTTGATGCAACCTGCCGCTTGCAATATCCCGCCGACAAGCTCGATATTCAGGTGCTGGATGATTCAAGCGACGAAACTCAGGCGGTGGCGCAAGAGCTGGTCGAGCGCTACGCCGCGCGCGGAGTTCCCATCAGCTACCATCATCGCAGCAATCGGGAGGGGTTCAAGGCAGGCGCGTTGGCGGAAGGCATGCAAACCGCCAAGGGCGAATTTATTGCCATCTTTGACGCTGACTTCGTGCCTCCGGAAGATTTTCTGCTGCGCACGGTCCATCACTTCACCGACTCGAAAATCGGCATGGTGCAAACCCGCTGGACGCATATCAACCGCAATTATTCGTTCCTGACCGAAGTGGAAGCCATTCTTCTGGACGGTCATTTTGTGCTCGAACACTCCGGCAGGGCTCGCAGCGGCGTCTTCTTCAATTTTAATGGGACGGCGGGAGTATGGCGGCGCACCGCCATCGAGGAAGCCGGGGGCTGGCAGCACGATACGCTCACCGAGGATACCGACCTGTCCTACCGAGCGCAGCTCAAGGGGTGGAAGTTTATCTATCTGCAGGATGTTGAGTGTCCAGCCGAGTTGCCGGTGGAGATGACGGCGTTCAAGACCCAGCAGGCGCGCTGGGCCAAGGGGTTGATCCAGACTTCGAAAAAAATTCTGCCCAGCGTGATGAGGAGCGATCAGCCGTTCCGGGTGAAACTTGAGGCCTGGTACCACCTCACTGCGAATCTGAGCTATCCCCTGATGGTGGTGCTGTCAGTGCTCTTGCTGCCGGCCATGATCATCCGCTTCTACCAGGGCTGGTTTCAGATGCTGTACATCGATCTGCCCCTTTTCATGGCGTCGACGTTTTCAATTTCCAGCTTTTACCTGGTCTCGCAGCGCGAATTGTTTCCCAAAAACTGGCCGCGCGCTCTGCTCTACCTGCCCGTTTTGATGGCGCTGGGCATCGGCCTCACCATTACCAACACGCGTGCCGTGCTGGAAGCGCTGATCGGACAGAAGTCGGCGTTCGCTCGTACTCCCAAATACCGGGTGGAATCGAAGAAGGATAAGATCAACGCCACCAAGTACCGCCGCCGGCTGGGATGGGTGCCTTGGGCAGAGCTGGTCATCGGCAGCTATTTCGCCCTCACGGTTTACTACGCCATCGCAAACGAGAACTACATTACCGTACCGTTTCTGGTCCTGTTTGTAGTCGGCTACTGGTACACAGGGCTGATGTCTTTGTTGCAGGGGCGATTCACCGGCCTGTCGCTCAGCGGGGAGACTCACAGCAAGCCTTTTCCAGTCGGGGTGTAGCACCTCAATCACGGTCTTTGGCGGGATCGCACGAGCGAGACGGCCGCGCCCACATCAACACCCAATTTCTTTCTTTTCCTTGCACCCGGGTTTAGAATTCGTACCGCTTGGGCGCTCCGCCGAGCGCTGTCGCATCGGCTGCTCCAGAGGAGGAAGCGATGAGCCACTTCAAAGTAATCGCCAAATCAGTTTGCTGCGGGCTTCTGATCTTTCTGACCAGCTGCGGAACCGGGCACGACCAGGACGAAAAATATGTCCTGATCTGCACGAATGACAAAATTCCCTATTGGCAAGCCGGATCGGCCGGTCTGTTTCAGGCTGCCCAACAACTGAAAGTGCGTTCTGAATTTGCGGGTCCCGACAGCTATGACCCCAAGGCGGAGCAGAAAGCGCTGCAGGAGGCTGTGCAAGGCAAGGCCACCGGCATTTTGATCTCCGTTGCCGACCCCAGCCTGATGAAAGACGACATTGATCGCGCGGTGGCCGCCGGCATTCCGGTAATCACGGTGGATTCAGACGCTCCCAGCAGCAAGCGTTTGTTTTTCATCGGCACCGACAACTATCATGCCGGCCAGATTGGCGGCCAGCGACTGGCCAAGGAATTGAACGGCAAAGGCAACGTGGTGGTCTTTACCATCCCGGAGCAGGCCAATCTGAAGGAGCGCCTGCGCGGTTATCGCGATGCGCTTGAGGCTACTCCTCAAATAAAGATTACCCGCGTAGTGGATATGAAGGGCGATTCGCGGATCGCCTTCGACACCGCCACCGAGATTCTCGGCCAGGACAAGAAAGAGCGCGTCGACGCCTTCGTATGCCTGGAAGCGCTGGCGGGCAAGGAAGTGGCTACGGTGCTGAGCCAGCATTCCGTGAAAGACAAAGTTATTCTAGCGATGGACACCGATGACGACACCCTTTCTTGGATCCAGAAGGGCGTGATCGCCGCCACCATCTCGCAAAAGCCATACACCATGGCTTATTTTGGAGTGAAGGTGCTGGACGATCTCTACCATCACAAACTCAGTAACCTGAATGCGGATTGGGCAAAAGACAGTTTCTCTCCCATACCTGCTTTTGTGGACACGGGATCATCCCTGGTGGATAAGACCAACGTGGACGCTCTTATCGCGGCAAGCAAAACTGTAACCAGCGGTGGAGGAAAGTAAGCTGAAAATACGAACCGGGGGATTCTGGATGCGCAAGGTCTTGCTGTTGTTCTTCCTTCTTTGCCAGCTTACGTCCGCTCTCGACCGACAACCCAATTCCGACTATCGAATGCGCCGCCAGGCCCTGGCCAGCAAGGCCAACGGCGGCGCCGTCCTTCTGTTTGCAGCCAACGAAGCCGAGGGCCCGAACGATCTTTACGGCTACCGCCCCGACGATAATTTTTTCTACCTTTCAGGATGGGCTGAGCCCGGAGCGGCGTTGCTTATCCTAGGCGAAGCCAAGGATCGCCCCTACACGGAAATTCTGTTCCTGCCCAGCCACAACCCGTCCCAGGAAAAGTGGACAGGCCCGAAGCTGGGTCCGGAGAGCGCAGACGCGGTCAAGATTACCGGATTCGATCACGTCGAAATCCTGGATAATCTGCGCGCCGAGCTGGTCCGGCTGCTGCCAGCGGGGCGGGTGACGATCTATACCGACATTCCCGCGCGGGACGAAATTTCGAATTCAACCGCGCCGCTGGATTGGCTGAACCGCGCCAATGCGTTTCCGGTGGGCGCTTCTTTCCAGGATGTGCGGCCGCTGCTGGCCTCGCTGCGAACCTACAAAGACGCGGGAGAGATCGAGCGCATTCGCCATGCAACCGACGCCTCGATTGCGGCGCACTTTGCCGCCATGCACACCGTCAAACCGGGCATGACTGAGCGAGAGATTGCAGCCCTGATGCAATACGAGTGGGGCAAACGAGGATGCGAGCGTCCGGCATACGCGCCGATTGTAGGATCGGGATTCTATTCGACCGTGCTGCACTACTCCGCGGATTCGGGCACCATGCAGGCAGGTGACCTGGTCGTGATCGATGCCGCTGGGGAATATTCGATGTACGCTTCCGATATCACCCGCACATTGCCGGTTTCCGGCAAGTTCACAGCCCGCCAGCGGGAAATTTACGACATCGTACTGGGGGCGCAGCAAGCCGCCGCCGCGGCTTTCCGCTCCGGCAAGTCAAAATTGCGTCGAAACCAGCCAGACTCGCTGCACGATGTGGCTTACAACTACATCAACACTCACGGCAAAGATCTGCACGGCGAGCCGCTGGGCAAGTACTTCATTCATGGACTAGGTCACTATGTCGGATTGAATGTCCATGACCCCAACGACTACGACGTCCCACTCGGCCCGGGCGCGGTGTTTACCCTGGAACCGGGTATCTACATTCCGGAAGAAAAGCTGGGCGTGCGGATCGAGGACATTCTCTACGTAGACCAGGACGGCAAGTTGATCGACCTGACCGCCGGTTTACCCCACACCGCGGACGAAGTAGAGCACGCTATGGCCGGCAAGTGAGCCGGATTACAGCAGGCGCATCCATCGATGCGTCATGCTGAGAGCCGCCAGCTCGCATGGCTGGCCCAGGGCTGTGGTCCCTGCGAAATCGCTACAGATGCACGCAGATCCCTCACCGGGCTGAAGCCCAGGTTCGCGATGGCGCCCGACGGGTTTGGGAACGGGCTCAGAGCGTTGGAGGTTTAGAGCCGTCCTACGCTGCAGTCACACGTTCCCCTTCGTTTTGATATCCTAGGACATCGTGCGGATGATCTGGCTGTTCCTGATCCTGGCCCTGAGCACCGTGGCGGTGTCTCTGGTGGGATTGGCGGCTTACCTTCGAGTGCGGCAACATATGAAGGATGCTGCTGCCAGAGAGAGCCCTGGCAAGGAGTGACCGAGCCAGCTGTGATTCGCACTTGCCACATAATTTCACACCCTGACACCGGAGAAAGTCCAACATGGCAAAGCTTGCTACTCTTGTCCTCGGCCGAGGAGAGCGCGCGTCTTACTGGGTAGAGCAGGCGGCAATCGTAATCAGCGCCAGCCTTTTTGTGGCCATATGTGCCCGGGTGACGCTGCCTTTACCGTTTACCCCGGTGCCTTTGACGCTGCAGAATTTCGGAGTGCTGCTGGTGGGCCTCACTTTGGGTAGCCGGCGAGGCTTTGCAGCGTTGGCGCTTTATCTCGTAGAAGGCGCCTCCGGGATGCCGGTTTTTAATCCAGCCGGACCGGGCGGCGTGGCTCAAATGCTGGGCGCAACCGGTGGCTTCCTGCTGGCCTATCCTTTTGTGGCGGGGCTGGCGGGTTGGATTATGGAACGTGGCAAGGCCAGTTTTGCCCGCGCCGCGGCAGCCGGAGTACTGGCTGAGGTTGTGCTCTTTGCCGGCGGCCTTGCCTGGCTCGCGGTGCTGACCCATTCCATGGCTCAGGCGGCGCGCTTCGGACTTTACTGGTTCGTCTTCGCCGAGATCATCAAAGTGATGATGGCCGCCGGGGTTTCCGCTGGTTGGCAACACGCTCGCAAGGAGCATTCATGAGTCCCGTGGGTTCATCCTCTGAGAATACGGCTACGGTGATCGCGCCCGAAGTCAAAGATTCGTCGCACGGCAGCACTTCGCTTCGGGAGATCAGTATCGCCCATAGTCCGGATTCGGATGACGCTTTCATGTTTTACGCGCTGGCCACCAACAAAGTGCGCGTGCCCGGACTCCGCTTTACCCACACCCTTTGCGACATTGAAACTCTGAATCAGAAGGCCCGCGACGGTAACGGCGTTTACGATGTAACCGCCATCTCCTTCCATGCTTATCCCTACATCCAGGACAACTACGCCTTGCTGCCCAGCGGCGGCAGTGTGGGCGACGGCTACGGCCCGATGATCGTCGCGGCTCACGGATTCTCCCAGAGCGAAATCAAATATAAAAGGATTGCGATTCCGGGCACATTGACCACCGCCTATCTTGCCCTGAGGCTCTTCGCGCCGGGAGTCGAGACCGAAGTCGTACCGTTCGATCAGATCATTCCTCAGGTGCTGGAAGGCAAATACGAAGCCGGTCTCATCATCCACGAGGGGCAGCTGACTTATTCCAAGGCGGGATTGCAGCGCATTGTGGATCTGGGCAAGTGGTGGCTGAAGATGACCGGATTACCGCTACCCCTGGGGGGGAATGCCATCCGGCGCAGCCTGGGGCCGGAGCTGACCGCCACCGTGGCCACCGCTCTGCGCGACAGTATCCAATACGCTCTCGATCATCGCGAAGAAGCGCTTGCCTATGCCATGCAATTCGCTCGCGACGTAGATACCCAGCTGGCCGACAAGTTTGTGGGCATGTACGTGAATGAACGCACTCTGGACTACGGCCCGGACGGGCGAGAAGCGGTGCGCCGGCTGCTCGACATGGGACACAAGGCCGGAATCATTCCCCGCGCGGCGCGGGTGGATTTTGTAGGATAGAAGCCGGCGCCGCTACTTTACTTTTTCCGGGAAGGAAAAGATCGGATCGACATCCACGGGAAGGTTTGCGGCGGTCTTTAGGGTGGCCTGCAGGTCTGGCGGCACCACATCGTACTTTGTAAACCAATTCTCCGCTCGGGTTCGGTCACCGGTGGCTTCGATATCCAGGAGTTCCTTGGCCAGGTCGGCCAACACCGCGGGCATGATGTCGTAATCAATGGCGTATTTTCCTGAGGCCTGCCGCTTAATTGCACCTCGTTCCGACAGGTAGTTAAACTCCATCATTTCCGCCTTGCCATGAGCCTCGCCGGCGCCGAAACGTACTGTGCGGAAAATCCCCCCCAAGTAGGAGGCGTAATATTCCTCGCGCTTTTCCTTGGGCAACACCCCGTGGTCCATCAGCCACTGCAGGCCGAACATGCCGACCACGTCGGCTTTCGCCTCTTCCAGGCCAGCGTAAATCGGACCGATAGCTTCACGGATCATCACCTTGCCCGAAACGCCGTGGGCAAACGCCGGACCCAGCCCGTGCGCTATTTCGTGCATGATCGTGCTCAACAAATATCCTTCGCCTGAGACTTTGGCGGCCTGCTCGGGAGGCATCATGAATTGAGCCAGGGGCAGGATCACGTAGTTGACGCGCGCGTCCATGAAGTTCTTGAAGAAAATCTTCTTGCTGCCCTTCTGCTCGTGAACCCGGGGATCGTTGGGCAAATTGTCGGCGACCGCCTGGTAACCGTGGCGCAGGTCGCCGGCTCGATAGGGGGCGTCCATCACTTCCATTGGGGTTTCCAGGCCTCGTTTGGAGGGCCGATCGACCGGAGCCAGCGGCAGCGCGTCCTGAATGTCAGCTACGTAGCGCTGGAAGATTGCCAGCTTGCGGCTTTCTTCCTCGTTGCGCACCAGCACGGAGGCGCCGTAGGTGGCCTTCACTCCCAGCAGGCCGTCGTCGTAAGTTTCGTACGGGGCAAAAATCACATCGAACTTCGGGGCTTTCAGATCCAGCCAGGCGAGGTCGCTCTTTAGATAGTCGTCATTGAGCAGAGCGTCCGCCCGCAAGCGCAGGAAATCAGCGAACGCCGGATCAGCGCTCAGCCCGGCGGCTTCCCGCAGGTCGCGTGCCGCGGGCTCGAGAAAAGAGCGGTAAGCAATGTGATAGGGCACGCCTTCCAGCTGATTCTCATGCCAGCGCACGAGGGTGGTGGAACTGTAAATCTCATCCCTTTTTTCAGGATGGTCGCGAACAAACTGCTCGATCTGTTGCCGGGTAAGGCCTTCGGGATAGAAGCCTCGGCCTGGAGGCATCGGAGCGGTCCCGACAAAAGGCCGGTTTTGTTCGATCAGGTCAAAGCGAGAGCCGTTAATCCACAGATAGTGTCGTAGCTGCCGATCTTTCTCACTGCTGCTGTGCGCCAGCGATTGATACAGGGTCAAGGCCTCGGGATCGTTTTGCCGCCAGTAAATATCTTCCAGGTAGCGGCAGGCATCCACCAGTTTGGCCACCATCTTCTTATCACGCGCCGTCAGTCCGGCGGAGTTGAATGGCATTTGTACCCGGCGAAACCTCGCCAAGCGCTGCTCCAGGTCGGGTGCGACTTGCATTCCACCAGAGGCCGCGCCTCTGGCCGACGATCCGGTCATAGTTCTTTTATTTTTCTGGGCTGAGACGGGAGCGACCGTCAGAAGAATAAGCAACGAAGGAATCAGAGAGCCCTGTAGGGTCATCAGCTTGATTTTACCAGAGGTGGGATTTACGTTTGCGCGGCCGGAATGAGAAATAACCACACAGGACACTGAAGGCAAGGCGAACACAGGCCAGCAGCGATCTCGCCAAGCAGCTTCATCCTCGCTATCATGGTGGGCAATGCCTTCTGGAATAAACCTAAATGGAAAGCAAACTTTACTGGTCGATGCCGACGACACGTTGTGGGAAAACAATATCTATTTCGAACGGGCCATCGCCAACTTCATCTCCTTTTTGAATCATCGGGAATACTCGGCGCCCCAGGTGCGCGAGGTTCTGAACCAGGTAGAGCGCGAATCCATAGTCACCCACGGATACGGGCTTCACAGTTTCGCTCATTCACTGGTCGAAACTTTTGAGCGCCTCGCGCTTGAACCGATCACCCCTGCTCTCCATGAAACCATCAACGGATTTGCCCACACCATTGCCGGGCATCCGGTGGAGATTCTGGCCGGGGTGCCGGAAACGCTGCAGTATCTCTCGGCACGCCATCACCTGATCATGATGACCAAGGGAGCGATTGCCGAACAGACCGGCAAAGTCGAGCGCTCGGGCTTGAAGGAGTATTTCGCCGCGGTGGAAATTGTTTCGGAAAAGGACATTTCCAGCTACCGCACCATGGTTTCAAAGTACGGACTGCTCTCTGAGGCTACGTGGATGATCGGCAACAGCCCCAAATCCGATATCAACCCTGCGCTGGGAGCGGGATTGAACGCCGTCTTCGTCCCCCATGGCAGCACCTGGGTGCTGGAGCATGAGGAGGTCGACGCCGCGGAGCCACCCCGGCAGTTACTGGTGGTGGAGAAATTCAGCGAGCTGCGGGGATATTTCTAAGGCCGTTGAGTTCGCGCAAAAAAGGCAGGGCCCTTCACTGCGCTGGCTCTGCTCGACTCCCTGCGGGACGACGGTTCATCCAGATTGACCCCAGCCGACTGCTGTTCCTAGCACCAAACTAACCAACAAGCTGCGTATCCCGTGGTTTCGTCGCGTGTTACTCTTTTTTTGCTCTGGTCATTTGCCCGCATCCGTGCGTGGCGGTGCAGAAAAACAATTTGCGGCGCTTGCTGCGAACCGTGGAAGCTCTGTCCGATCTCGGCCCTGAGATCACGGCCGAGCGCGAGTTTTCGCAGACCGCGCGAGCCATGGTCTCGGCTTTGCTGCAAGCCGGAGGCGCGCGCGAGGCTGTGCTCTTCTCCTATAGCGACAAACCTTCCATGCTCTCGTCGGTCGCCAGCGAAGGCTTTGCCTTAATGCCCGAGCCGGCGATCATGCCTTTGCTGCCTAAGCATGTTCACGCCCTGACCTCGGCGCGTGGCCCGGTTGCTTTGACTCCCGGATCTTATGACGTCTTCCTGAGCTCGAACGGAAATGTTGCGCCCGAGCTTTTCAAGTGCATCGCCCCCTTGAGAGTCGGAGGAAAACTGGTAGGAATGGTCGCCCTGGGCCGCCGCGAAGGCGATGCACTATTCGACGATGAAGAGCTAGGCGCTCTCGATCTGCTGTGCAATTATGTGGCGGTCGCCATGCAGAACCACGTGCTGTCGCAAACCCTGGCGCAGCGTGTTTCCGAAAACCTGCGGCTGATGGCCTCGCTGCACGGTTTCTATGACACCGCGCTGGAAGCTTTCGCCACCGCCATTGATGTAAAGCACGTGAACATTCACGGCCATTCCCTGCGGGTGGGCCGCTACGCCTCGGCCATCGGAGAGGCTTTGGGCATGGAGCCCAATGACGTCGCTGGATTGCGCTCTGCCGGCTACCTGCACGATATCGGCAAGGTGGCGGTGGATAAACGCCTTTTCGGAAAGCCCACTTCCCTTGACGCCGAAGAATTCCGGGAAATGGCCGACCACACCGTGGTCGGACATCAAATCGTAAGCGGAGTGCAGTTCCCCTGGCCGCGTATTGCAGAAATCGTGCGCTCGCATCATGAACGCGCCGACGGTTCGGGATATCCCGACGCGCTGGTCATGGAAGACGTGGCCATGCCGGTCCGCATCGTCGGCCTGGCCGACACTTTTGATGCCATGACCAGCGAAAGGCCCTATCGCGAACCGCTTTCGGTCGGCAGCACGCTGAGTGAGATCGTGCGTTTGACTCCCCAGAAATTTGACCCCAATGCCGTGCAAGGGCTCCTGCTGCAGATCCGGCGCGATGCCGTCGGCAGTAACCGGGTCCGGTTCTTTGAAGACCGTATGGCGATCAACATTGCCGCCGGCGATATCGATCAACTTGCCGCCACCCTGCAACATAAGGTCACCCACGGCCGCCTTTATCTCACCTAGACCCGCTGCGACGGCACGGTTCGACCTTTACCGCCCTGTTCTCCGGCTGTGGAAAACGTGTCAGGTTACTTTTGGGCTCGCCGCACGCCATGTTGAGCCAAAATGACTTAGCGAGAAAAAACGCTCGCCCCGTGGCCGCAGAAAATACTCCGTGTTTCCTCTAATCCCAATCTCCGGTTAGCCGATAGCTGTTCTAGTAGTCACCTCCCCCTTCGTCGCAAACATTTTCCATAGGCAGATCAACTCGTCCTCAGCGGGACAATTCTATTTATCAGACAGCTAAATATTAAAGAAAGAGGCGGGCATGTTAGTCGCGACACAAGCGGGTCACGAAAAGTTCGAACATCGGGCAGAAACCTTGCAGCAGATTTTCCAGACCCTTCCAATCGGGGTTATGGTCGCTGACATTGAGGGACGCCTGCTGTTTGTCAATCCTGCGGCGGAACAAATAATGGGTAAAGGCAGCGTCGAATGCCTGCCCGAGCGAACCATAGTTTACGGGTGGTACCTGAGCGACCAGATTACCCTGGTCCCGGCGGAACGCTTTCCGCTGTGTCGAGCCAGTCGCGGAGAGGAAATCGGCGAGGAGCTTTATTTTGTCCGCAATATTCAACGACCGGATGGCATCTGGATTTCGATCACGGGTGGGCCCTTGAGCAACGGCTCGGCCCGGGTTTCGGGTGGGGTGATATTTTTTCACGACGTCACCGAACATCGCCGCGAACTTCAGGCCATTACCCTGCTCTCACGCGTGGTGGAGCAAACCGCAGACAGCGTGATGCTGACCGACAAGCAAGGCACCATCCAATACGTGAACCCGGCGTTTGAAGCCACCAGCGGCTACCAGCGCAATGAAGTTCTTGGCGGAACACCCCGCATTCTGAAATCGGGCTTACACGATGCCGAATTCTACAGCCAGTTGTGGGGCCGGCTGATGGAGGGACAGGCCTTTCGGGGAATGATCATTAATCGCAAAAAATCCGGCGAACTCTATTGGGCGCAACAGACCATCACGCCGATACGAAGCGAAAGCGGCAACCTCACTCATTTCGTCTCGGTGCTGCAGGACATCACCGAGCTCAGGAAGGAAGAAGAGCATGAGTTCCAGCTGCGCCTGGCCCGCAAAGTGCAGCAGCAGTTCTATGGCTCCGCCCCTACGGTGGCCGGATTTGATTTGGGCGGAGCTTCGTATCCGGCCTACGAGACCGGCGGCGATTACTTCGATTTCATTCCGATGCCCAACGGCCACCTGGGCGTAGCCCTGGGAGACGTTGAAGGCCACGGCTTCGGGTCAGCCCTGGTGATGGCGCTCACGCGAGCCTACCTTCGCTCCTTTGCCACGATCAGTGTTGAACTCGACCACATCCTCTCCCAGGTTAATCGCATGCTGGCGCAAGATCTCGAGCATGGCCGTTTCGCCACCCTGGCTCTGGCTCGTCTTGACATAAAACGCCATACATTAACCTACGCCGGCGCCGGACACATGCCCGGTTTCATCCTGCGAGGGTCAGGCGAAATCGATCACGTACTGGAGAGCGGCGGGTTGCCACTGGGGCTCTTTCCCGACAGTGAGTTTTCCTGCCTGAAAGAAGTCGCACTGGAACCCGGGCAGATCGTCGTCCTGCTGACGGATGGCATCACGGAGTCCACCGCACCTGGCGGGAGTGAATTTGGGGTGCAGGGCGCCCTGGACTACATCGTGGCCCACCGAGAGGAACCAGCGCGTCAGATCGCCGATGGGTTGCACATGGCAGCCAGAAAGTTCTCCGCTTATGAACCGCAAAGCGATGACATCACCTCGGTAATAATTAAAGTAACATAATATATATTCCATATATCTTATTGACGATAAATGGTTTTCTATTTTAAAAATTAGCAGTTTTTGAGGTCGGTCCGGCAGGGTTCCACGCTGAGGAGTTTGCTCCGTTAGAGCGCGCAACGAGGAACTGGAGCCTTCCTTCTTAATCGGACTGGCAGCAACTTTTCGCCGATCCAGTGTTAGTAATGGAGAGGCATCTATTTGCCTGAACGCCATTCGACATGGGTTTCCTGCGCAAACAAGCCGTTCACCTCATAGCGGTATCCACCCTCGGACTCGCCCTTTCAGTTCAGTTCGCTATCGCCAAAAAAGAGAAACGAAATCCGGCCGCGGTTCAGATGGACGAGCAGAAGCGCGCCCTGCACGCGCTTAACCGGCTGGCATTCGGTCCGCGCCCCGGCGACCTTGAACGCGTGACGGCGATGGGCGTCGACAAGTGGATCGACCAGCAATTGCATCCCGACAAGATTGACGATCACGCGGTCGACGCCCGCCTGGCGCCCTTCCGCACGCTTCGTATGGACACTCGCGAACTGGTGGAGAATTTTCCGCCTCCGCAAGTGATCAAAGCGGTGGCCGAAGGCAAACAGTCGCTGCCCTCCGATTCCGCCAGGCGCGCGGTGTACGAAGCCCAGCTGCAGCGCTATCAGGAGAAGCAGGAACGGAAACAGGACGCGGCCAATGCCGATCCCGCCACTGGCGCCGCCGCGGGCAAGCCAGCCCAGCCGGGCGCGAGCGATGAAGAGCAAGCCCGCCGCCGCGAAGACCGCTTGTATGCGGATCTCAAAGCCGAAGACCTTCTGGATTTGCCTCCCGACCAGCGCATGAAAGCAATTCTCAAGATGCCGCCCGAGGATCAGCGTGCCCTGGAGACTTCGCTCAAGGGCGACAAGCGCGACGAATTTATGGAGGGGATGAAGCCACAACAGCGAGAAACGCTCATGGCGCTGAACAACCCTCAGCAGGTCGTGACCAGTGAACTGATGCAGAGCAAACTCCTGCGCGCCATTTACAGCGACCGCCAGCTGGAAGAAGTGATGACCGACTTCTGGTTCAATCACTTCAATGTATTTATCGGAAAAGGAGCGGACCGCTACCTGCTCACCAGTTACGAGCGCGATGTCATCCGTCCCCGCGCCATGGGCAAGTTTGAGGATCTGCTGGTAGCCACGGCACAGAGTCCCGCCATGCTCTTCTACTTGGACAACTGGTTGAGCGTAGGTCCAAACTCCGATTTCGCCAACGGCATCCCCAAACGTAATCCCAACTACAACTGGCGCAGGCCGCCTCGCCAGCGGCGTCCGGCGCAGGTTAAACAGGCCAAAAGCAAGCGCAGCGGCCTGAACGAAAATTACGGCCGCGAACTTATGGAGCTGCACACCCTCGGTGTGAATGGCGGCTATACCCAGAAGGACGTTACCGAAGTCGCCCGCGTGCTCACCGGGTGGACGTTGAAGCAACCGCGGCAGGGAGGCGGCTTTATCTTCGAAGAGCGAATGCACGAGCCCGGAGACAAGTATGTGCTTGGACATCGCATCAAGCCGGGTGGGGAAAAGGAAGGCCGCGAGGTGCTGCACCTTCTGGCGCATCATCCGGCGACCGCGAAATTCATCTCTACCAAGCTGGCTATACGTTTTGTTTCCGACAACCCTCCGCCGGCGCTGGTCAATCGCATGAGCCAAACCTTTCTGAAGAAAGACGGCGATATTCGCGAAGTGCTGAAGACCATGTTCCACTCCCCGGAATTCTGGGCGCCGGACGCGTACCGGGCGAAAGTGAAAACGCCACTCGAGTTCGTCGTCTCAGCGGTTCGAGCCAGCGGCGCAGAAGTCAATGACGCCTTGCCGCTTGCCCGCCAGCTACAGACCATGGGCATGCAGCTCTACGGAATGCAGCCGCCAACCGGATACTCGATGAAAGCCGAGACCTGGGTGAACTCATCGGCGTTGCTGGGACGAATGAATTTCGCGCTGGCCCTGACCGCGGGAAAGCTCAAAGGCGTGCAGGTGGATTCCGATCACATACTCGCGAGCAACGGGTCGCCAGGTGATTCGCAGACAACGCTGGCGGCGCTGGAGACCACTTTGCTGGCGGGCGACGTTTCCCGACAGACGCACGACACCATCGCCGCGCAGATGCAAACTACCGATCCGAAACCAGGCGCGGCGAACAGCCAGCCCGGCACGGGCGTAATTGCAGGCCTGCTGCTGGGATCGCCAGAGTTTCAGCGGAGGTGAGAAAGGCAGTCGGTGGTCATTGGCCAGTCGCTGGAAGCTTCGGTCTTGGCTAAGAGCTAATCGCTAAAAGCTAGGAGCTGTTTTTATGTCCATTACACGACGCATTTTTCTCAGGAATGGGGCTATGGCGGTGGTTGGGACTGCGGCTGTGCCTCACTTCCTGACGCGTGCGGCGCTAGGCGCGGTCGAATCCGGAGGCCGGACCAAGCGTCTGGTCGTGATCTTCCAGCGGGGGGCGGCGGACGGCTTGAACATAGTGGTTCCCCACGGCGAGCAGGCTTATTACGCCATGCGCCCGTCCATCAATATCCCCCGCAATGCGGTAATCGATCTCGACGGCTTTTTCGGATTGCATCCTGCGATGTCAGCGCTGCAGCCAATCTGGAGCGAGCGTCACCTGGCGATCGTGCACGCCGCCGGGTCTCCCGACCCCAGCCGTTCGCACTTCGATGCCCAGGACTTTATGGAATCGGGCACGCCTGGCATTAAAGCTACCGAAGATGGATGGCTCAACCGCACCTTGCGCGACCTGCCCTCGGCGACCGACAAATCGGCCTTCCGCGCCATCGGCCTGGGACCGTCGCTGCCCAGAATTCTTTCTGGAAGGCAGCCGGCGGTGGCTCTCAATAATATCAATGACTTCGGTGTAGGCGGACGAAACCCGAACGCGGCTCCAGTCTCCAACACCTTCGAAGCGATGTATGCGAACTCGGTAGACACCGTGATGCAGGGCACCGGCCAGGAAACTTTCGAAGCGGTAAAGATGATGAAGTCTGCCGATCCGGCCAGGTACAGGCCCGCCGTGGGCGCGGATTATCCGCGTGGCCGCTTTGGGGACAGCCTCAAACAGCTTGCCCAGCTGATCAAGGCCAACCTTGGAGTGCAGGTGGCGTTTGCCGACATCGGCGGATGGGACCATCATGTCAACGAGGGCAGCACGCAAGGTCAGATCGCCAATGTGCTGCGCGAGTTCTCGCAATCGCTGGGCGCCTTCTGGATCGATCTCGGAGACCTTGCCGAAGATACGGTCGTGGTTACGATGTCGGAGTTCGGCCGCACGGCCCGCGAAAATGGCAACCGCGGCACCGATCACGGCCATGCCAATGTGATGTTCGTGATGGGCGGCCCAGTAAAAGGCGGAAAGGTTTATGGACGCTGGCCCGGCCTCGAACAATCACAACTCTATGAAGGCCGCGACCTGGCGGTTACAACCGACTTCCGCCGCGTGCTGGGCGAGGCGGTGGACCGGCACCTGGGAAACAGGGCGTTGAGCGAGGTGTTCCCGGGATTCGATAACCAGGCAGGAAAATTCTTGAAGTATCTTGGATAAAGCGGAGGACCACAGACGGAAATCTGACAACTGAAGTTCTACAATTCAATCATCACATCCTCACCCTCCACCTTCAGCGGATAAACCGCAACCTTGGCGGCGGCATTATGGGCGGCTTGGCCGGACTTCGGATCCCATTGCCAGCCATGCCAGGGGCAAACCACTTTGTCCCCTTCAATCACGCCCTGCCCCAAAGGCCCGCCGCGATGCAGGCAGACGTTGTCCATCGCAGAGATGGTTCCGTTGACGTTGGCTACGCAGATAACCTTGTCGCCTAGAGGAAATTCCCTGGCTTCGCCCTCGGGGGGGAGTTCGGACTGAGTCGTGAGTTTTACGAAATCAGACATCAAAGCCTTTCGAACAATTTGGGAAACTGGAATTGCCGGGCTTCGCTCGGCTGGGCAGGCGGGACACCTGCCCCTACGTAGCCCGTGCCGATGCGATTGCTGAAAACTAACGGCTCAAAGCTGATCGCTATTTGGGTTGCAGCGTCTGTGCGATCATTACCTGGCGTTTGAAATTCTCCACCATGTGCGGATCAAGCCGGACTTCGGTGGGACGCTTGGCCAACGACATCTGATCGATCTTATCCTGCAACTTCAGCAGCGCATAAAACAGATTCTCCGGACGCGGCGGGCACCCGATCACATAGACGTCGGTGGGAACGATCTTGTCCACGCCCTGCAATACCGCATAAGTATTGAATGGACCACCGACCGAAGAACACGCGCCCATCGAGATCACCCATTTGGGGTCGGGCATCTGGTCGTAGATGCGCTTCACCACCGGCGCCATCTTCAAGGTCACCGTCCCAGCCACGATCATCAGGTCGCTCTGCCGCGGGCTGGGGCGAAACACTTCGGAGCCAAAACGCGCGATATCAAAGCGCGCCGTTGAAGACGCGATCATCTCAATGGCGCAACAGGCCAGTCCGAAGGTCATTGGCCACACCGCAGATTTCCGTGCCCAATTGAACACGTAGTCCACGGTAGTAATCATGAAATTCTTTTCGAATTTATTTTGCAGCCAACCCATGGAGTGCCCTCTGGAATCCGACAAATATCCGCCGGTAAAAACGGCCCAAACACATTCGCAACAGATCGTGCAGACAGTTCAGTCTAGGTGCGGATCAAATGGGTGTCAATGAGAGCCCGGGCGGAGCAGCCGGAAGAGATACCTCGGTGTCATCCTTTACACACAAAGGCTGGATCAGGCGAGGTGGGCGGGAGTAATCTTTAGTTATCGAGCATCACCTGCTAGATATTGAACGCGCCACGATTCAAAGGGATACTGGAACAGTCGTGATTTTGTCGAAAAAAGGCCCTTGCCAGAAGTCTTTGAGTCGCATTGGACGGAACTCGATCCTTGGTCTTAAGGTCGTGGCCTGGCTCAGCCTGATTCTCATTGCTTTGCCTCCCTGTCGGGCCCAGGTCCAACCTGCCGTCCCAGGGCTGCAGAATAGTTTCTCGGGCTCCGACTCTGCGTTGGACTCCGGGCCCGCCGATCAGCGATCGCCGGGGAACATCAGCGGAACAGTTGTCGATCGCACTGGGGCGGTCGTCGCCGGCGCCCGGGTGCGACTGGCTCGTCAGGACAAATCAGCGAGCCAGGAAGTGCTATCGGGTGATAACGGACAGTTTTCCTTTTCCGATATTGCGCCCGGGCCCTTCCAACTCATCATCACGTCGTCGGGCTTTGCGACGGAGGCTGCTTCCGGCGTACTGCGGGGGGGTGCGACTTACATCGTCCCGCCGATTGTCCTTGCCGTTGCGACCGCACTTACTGAAGTGCGGGTCGGTCTCTCGCCGGTGGAAGTCGCGCAAGAGCAGGTGCAGGATGAAGAGAAGCAGCGGGTGCTCGGCTTCATTCCGAATTTCTATGTCTCCTATGATCCCCACCCGGTTGCCCTAAGCACCAGACAGAAGTTCATGCTGGCCTGGAAGACAACTGTCGACCCGGTGAGCTTCGGGCTGGTCGGAGCGATTGCGGGCATTCAGCAGGCGGCAAACAGTTTCAGCGGGTACGGGCAGGGGTCGCAGGGTTACGCCAAGCGCTACGGCGCCTCTTATGCGGATCTTGTTTCCGGTACGTTTATCGGAAGCGCCATCCTGCCGTCTCTGCTGAAACAGGATCCGCGTTACTTCTACAAAGGCAGCGGCACCAGGAAGTCGCGGATTCTCTATGCCATTGCCGGTTCAGTTGTTTGCAAGGGCGATAACGGAAAATGGCAGCCAAATTATTCCAGCATCCTGGGTAATCTCGCCGCAGGGGGGATCTCAAACCTCTACTACCCGGCACAGGATCGCAATGGAGTCGGATTAACCTTCCAAAGCGGCGCCATCGGGATCGGGGCAACCGCGGGCGCCAATCTCATACAGGAATTTCTCATCCGCAAGTTGACACCCAGTGTTGCGAACAACGATCCTGCCAAACCTTAAAGAAGGCGCGATCCTCATTTCACACTAACCCCAAAACTTCGGCGGTAGGCGCTGGGAGAGACGCCGGTGTGTCGCTGAAAGAGCCCGCGAAAGTAGGCGACATCCTGATAGCCGACGGCGTCGCTGATTTCCTGCATGCTGCGATGGTCGCTTTCCAGCAGGCGCTTGGCTGCGGCCACGCGCAGCTTTTGCAGGTAGATCAGGGGGCTATCCCCGGTGGCCTGCTTGAAGCGGCGAACGAAATTGCGCAAGCTCATGCCTACCCGCCGGGCCGGGTCTTCAAGCGCAAAGTTCTGGTGAAAATTCTGATGCAGCCATTCCTGCGCAGCCGAGATACTTTCATCAGAGTGTTCGGTTTTTAAAGGGACTATGGCGAAGCCCGCCTGCCATGCGCGCGGCGTGTCAATGAGCAGCGCCTTGGCGCTCTGCATAGCAACTTCATGCCCGCAGAACTTTTCCACCAGGTACAGGCTGAGATCGACTGCCGCATGCACACCGCCACCACAATAAAAGCCGCGGTCCTCGGTGACCATCAATTCCGGCATCCAGTTCACCTTGGGGTATTTCTTGCGCAACCGTTCAGCCAAAGCCCAGTGAGTGGTGGCGCGTTTGCCATCCAGCAAGCCGGTGGCTGCCACCAGGCCCACCCCCGTGCACACGCTGGCGATGGCAGCTCCGCGCTTGTGCCAGCGCCGCAACCACGACACCACGGGCGCATGGTATTCAGCCACGTCTTCAATTCTGAGACCGGTGGTTGGAATGAAGATGAGGTCCGTCTTGCGGATATCCTTCAACGCAGCCATGGGCTTGATGTAGATAGCGCCATCGCAGCGGACCGCGCGTCCGTTTGCCGATGCGCTGGTCACGCGAAAACGTGGAACCTGCCGGCTCCCGGTAAGAAGGTTCCATAGCGTCCCGGCATGGCGAAAGACCTCCATCGGACCGATGGCGGTGGAGGCGAAAGTTCCGTCAAGAAGCAGGATTGTGACTTCTGTCATGGCTATCGTCTTTCAGACTCTCAATTACCCAGATGGCCTAATAACCTACGTATAATGGCAAATCTGCCATCTTGTGACAAGAGTATTTCGAGACTAGTCTGGCAGTGGTCAGCAGGAAGCCGGCAGTCTTACTTCGGCCGCCAGCCAATTTCCTCCGGGGCGCGCGCGATCGCGGTTTCGATGCAGGACGCTGCCGGCGAACGACCGCCTCCGCCAACGGATCGCGGAAAATCTAAAGGAGGATGTTATGAAAAAATATGTCATCGAGCGCGACATTCCGAAGATAGGGACCTTGCAGCGGGAGCAACTTCAGCAGGGCGCTGCTAAATCCAACGAGGTGCTGCGCAGCCTCGGATCCGGCATTCAGTGGCTGGAATCCTTCGTTACCGCCAACAAGATGTACTGCATGTATCTGGCTGCGGACGAAGCACTCATCCACCGGCACGCGGAACTGAGCGGCTTCCCTGCCACCAAAGTCACCGAGATCGCCCAGATCATTGATCCAACGACTGCCGCGTAACCGGCAGAGGAAGGGGCAGACACGGCGGCAGGATGGCCCTGCGCTGCCCCACTCCGCAAAGGGCGAGAAGGTCTTGACCTATTACCAAGGTTCAGCCTATTACCTAGCCTCCCGGTGACTTGTAGCGACCCGCCCGCATCAAATCCAATCGTAAAAGCGATGCACCCGGGAGGCGTGACCACCCTGCCAAGAACCGCACGGCTTAAGGCGGCGAAGGCCTGAACGGAAGGGTCACCCACATTCAAATCAGGGAGGAATAATGCGAAGACTCTTACTCGTAGCCCTTGTGCTTTGCCTGCCGTTGCCCGCGCTCGCCCAGAAGGCAGAGATATTTGGCGGATACCAGTTAACTCATTTCGACGGCGGAGCCAACTCAAGCGGCTGGAACGCGGCAGTTACAGGAAACGTTCTGCCATTCATCGGCCTGACCGCAGACTTCAGCGGCGTGTATGACTCCGGAACCCACTTCTATACCTACACGTTCGGTCCTGAAGTGCATGCGCGGGCCTTGGGAGTGAAACCCTTTGCCCATGCGCTATTCGGAGGCGGAACGTTTTCCGACGGCGTGTCCAGTTCAACCGGCTTCACCACTTACCTAGGGGGCGGCGTCGACGTCAAAGTCGCGCCGGCGATCTCGGCTCGCCTGGTGCAGGTGGATTGGATGACAACCCGATTCTCCGGATTTACTGACCGGAACAACATCCGTTATTCCGGCGGATTGGTGCTGCGGTTCTAAACCTGAGTGCGGAGAAGAAAAAAAAGCCGGCAGCCATCCGGCTCTTGTTCTTTTGCGGAGCCTCGAATCGCTAGGGAAGGCGGACATCGAGACTATAAATCTCCTGCGTGCTCTTATCCCGCATCAGGAGTGGCGAGTCGTCGGGCCCTAATCCGACCCAGAATTCCCAGGGATCGAAGCCTCGGGGCACTTCTTTCACACTGAATAGGCGATCTATTTTGCCGCCTGGAACACTGACTCGCACCACGTCATCAGTCTTGTCCGAGTAGTCCTCCGCATACAGGTACGCTCCATCATGGGACCAGTTCGGAAAACCGAAGCGCGACACTGCCAGCGGCATCCAGCTTTTCTTTTCCCGGTCATAGAGCATTAACTTTGTGGAATCCGCGGAAAGGGCGGCGATGTAGCGCCCGTCCTGCGAACAGCGAGGACTGAAAAGATTTGCGGATTCCGCTATATCCGAGACCTGTGACGTTTTCAGATCGACGACGTGGATGTTTGGATCGGAAGAGGTTCCGTAATCCAGCCAGGGCATGCCGGCGAATACGATGGCATCGCCCCTGGGGGTCCAGGTGGGGTCGCCCTGGTTGCGGTCTCCATTGGTGACTTCCTGCGGGGTGCCACCCTCAGAGGGAACCACGAAGATCTTCCAGGGCTTTCCCGGGAGCGAAGCCATAAATGCGATGTGGGTTCCGTCTGGCGACCACCGCGGCATATGAACTTGCATGGGCGCATAGGTAAGCTGGATCCGGGAGGTGCCATCCGGCTTGCTCCGCCATAGCGTGAGTTCCGGATGCGCCACGTAAGTGACCCACTGGCCATTTGCCAGGATGTCAGCCTCGCCCGCCGAGACGCCAGGCAGGTAGACGGAGAACTGTTGGGCCTTATTGTCCACACGGACCAGATCGAAGCGGCGCTGTTGCCCGATCACGAACAGTTTTTTTCCATCCGCGCTGGGGGTCGGATTGCTGAACAAGAGCGGCCCTACCGTCAGCTGCGCGGGCGCCTGGGCGGTTTTCCGAAAGAGCGACTTCTCTTCCCGCAAGGCCCATATGTTCTGAGTGGGGCCGCGAGTCGACTCAAAGAGGAAATAGTCGCCGTGGGGTGTCCAGGCTCCGCCAAATTCCTCAGCCGGTTTATTCCAACCCGGCAACACCTGGTGCAAGCCTTTGCCATCAGGCGCCACCTCCCACAATGACGAAGTGCGCTGGTTAGTGTCTCGAATGGTGAAACGCAAACGGCCGCCATCGGGAGAAAACCTGGGCGCAAATGGAACTCCGGGAACGGTGATCAGCTCCTTTGAATCGCTTCCGTCGGAATTGCAGTTGTACAGGCTTGAATTCCTGGCATATACGATGTGCTGGCCATCAGGCGCCCAGGTAGCGGCGTGTGCCAGAATATTTCCCACCCGGCGCAGCGAGCCTGCGGGCAGTGGCAGCACCCACACCGGCGACTCTGTTTCCGAACCCTCGGCCACGCCTTTTACCAGCAACTCGGAACGCACCGGATTGAAGGCATAAATGTCGGCGCTGGATAGTGAAATTGGCACTGGCGCAGTTTCTCCCCCCGAGGTTGAAACCTGCATGAGGACGGAATGGCCGCTCACCAACTCGGAAAAATAGAGCCGGGATCCGTCGGTAACCAGCGAGCGCTTGGAGGTGCCGTCGCTGGTAATCTGCAGCGATGAAATCACCATCGGCGGAGGCTCCGGCGACCTCATGAACAGAATGATTACAACCAGTATCGCGGCCGCGCACAGACCGGCCGTAATCTTGGTGGCGATCCCTGTCCTGGGTTGTGGCTTGAGGGCCGGAGTCGAGGTAGAGAACAATGAACGGATTCTCTCCTTCGTATCCGGAGCCGGTTTGGGGCGCGCGGTGGTGACCGATGCCGTCCCTGACTCGACTTCCCGGCGCAAGCGCTGCAGGTCGGCACGCATCTCCGCCGCGCTGCTGTAGCGTTGCGCGGTGTCCTTCTCCAGGGCTTTCCGCACGATATTTTCAAGCTCGGCAGGGACTGCCTTGTCGAAGTGCAAAGGCCACTCCGGCACACTGTGAATCAGCGAGTCAAAGAAGGCAGCCGTTGTCTGTCCCTGAAACGGAAGAACCCCAGTCGCCATTTCGTAGAGCACGACTCCGAAGGAAAAAAGATCAGTACGGGAGTCCAGGGCATGGCCCAATGCCTGTTCCGGCGACATGTAAGGAATTGTTCCGAGCGCAGGTCCGGGGCGGGCGAGATCTTCCGGGGACTGAGTAATTCCCGCGAAGGTGTTGCCGCTGATGCTGGCCTCGTCACCGACGGTGAGCTTGGCCAAGCCAAAGTCCAGAATCTTGGCATGGCCGCGCCCGGTCACGAAAATATTTGCTGGCTTGATGTCGCGGTGAATGATGCCGTGGGAGTGCGCAGCATCGAGCGCGTCAGCGATCTCGATACCCAGATCAAGCAGCTGCGTGATCGGTATGGGGCCCTCAGCGATTTTCTGCCGGAGCGTCATACCGTCGAGATACTCCATGGCGATGAATCGCCGGCGCTGCGCCTCTCCTACTTCGTAAATCACACAGATGTTGGGATGATTCAGGGCGGAAGCGGCGCGCGCCTCCCAGCGAAAGCGCTGCAGCACCACCGGATTTTGGGCGACCAGGTCGGGAAGGAATTTAAGTGCCACCATCCGCCGCAACTCGAGGTCTTCGGCTTTATAGACGACCCCCATCCCGCCGCCTCCCAGTTGCTCGACGACGCGATAATGCGAGATGGTTTGGCCAATCATGCGCTGGATGCCGCGTTCTACTGGAGTTGTCATGTTAGGGGCAGCGTACGGGCAAGTCAATTCGGGGAAGGGTGTAGCCACGGAAGAACAAACGTTCGTCTTTGATTCAAGCCCGAGACGCGAACGCCGGGGTTATTTTTTGAAAAGTGAGGCCCGACTTCGGCGGGTACAATTCCCGGCCAGCCCCTGCCCGGCAGGCGGCGCTGACGCGGTTCTTAGTTGCTGGGAAGCTCGAGGCCCGAGCCCTGCGATTCGATCTTGGGCTCGTTCCGCTTTTCGTCGGCGTCGACGGAGAACAACATGAAATGGTCGAAACTGTGGCGCCGAAAATAACGGCGGCGGCGGAACTCAAAATAGAATTCCGCGCTTTTTGGCAGCCACAGTTCCTCGTTCTTTTTCTGGAATAAGACCGGACCGTATTCGACGATCTGGTGCTCGGTAAGAAGCTGGATTTTCGGCATGGGTGAGACCATCTCCGATTCCATGCGAACAATCTGGAATTTGTCGGCCGTGATCCAGGCCCGCCCCTTCAGGTCGACCGGATAAGACTGCCCGCCAATTCGATAAGAGTGCATGCGATTGGGGCGATCGCCTCGTTGCTCAAAGTGCACCAGCCAGGTGGCCTGCCCGTGCCAGCCGCCCAGGCCTTCGCATACCATCTTGAAATTGTCACGCATCTCGGGATGGAAGACGAGTGCGAGCGCGGGAAAGCCGTGGCTGGCAATCTGGTCGGGAAAGTCTTCAAGGCCCGAGCGCTCGCTGCGGAACTCATCCACCTGAAGAAAGCCCGGCTGCGGCTTCGAGATGGACACCACATAGTTGAACTTGCGCGTTTCTCGGGTCAGTGGAGTGCCAATCGGATCGAGTCGTTCGTGGACCAGATCTTCAATAGCAGCGAAGCGGGACACATCGTTCACCAGCTGTTGCACCCGTTCGCCAGTTTTTTCGATCACCATGTCGGATGGGCAGGTGACGCCAGCCGCGACCACCGGTTTGGCGTCGTCGACTCCAGGCGGATCCCAACCCTGCAAGGGAAGCTCGGCCTCGGCCGCGTCGAGGGGCGAGTCAGCACCGGTTAGGGGGCTCACGCCTTCCGTCGAGCCGGGGTGAGAAGCTCGTTTTTCGATCTCGGCGATCAATCCGAGCACCTGTGGTGTCATGGGACTTGCGGGCGCCTGCTGCAGGAAGGCTTGCAACACCTGAATTGCTTCCACGTTTCGGCCCAGATTTGCCAGGGCCTGGCCGAGTATGAGTCGCGCGGAGTTAGCTCCGGGGGGGCCCTTCGCGATCGCCAGTTTGGTCTGCTCCTGAGCCTTCAAGTATTCGCGCTGCCGGAAATACGTTTCTCCCAACAGGTTGTGGGCCATCCAATCTTGAGGACCATCCGCGACAGCCTGTTCCAACGTGGTTCTGGCGTTGGCAAAATCCTCTCGCTGCAAATAGAGCCGTCCCAGCAAAATAAGTGATCGGACGTTATGCGGGTCGATAGCGACAGCCCGGCCCAGGTAGTTCTGTGCCAGATCGAGCTGTTTTTGTTGCATCGATAAATATCCCAGCAGGAAGTTCAAGTCCACGCTGGCGGGCATCACTTTATAAGCAGCATCAAGCCGCTTCTGCGCTTCTTTGTAGTTTCCTGATTTCAGGGCGGCCACTCCACGCAAAGTTTCCTTGCCCGCCTTTTTTGGCATCTGCGTGATCGTAGGCGCGTTCAACTCGACGCTGGTCGGGTCCCGCTCCAGAGTGATTTCCTCACGATAGGTAGCGAGAGCCCCTAGAACGTTGATCTCCTTGTGCGCCGTGAGATATCCAACCGCGCTCACCTCAATATCGTAGGGCGCAATCACCAGGTCGCCAAAAGAGGCATTGGCCTCCTCAGTGGTGGTTTGCCACATCACGTCCTGGGTATGTTCATTGCGAAGTTTCACCACGGCCTGACGATCCAGCCGAGTGTGCTTCTCGGAAAATACCGTCAGCAGCACCACCGCGCCCTGCGATTGATAGGTAGTTACCTGCGACGAGGCGGTGGTTGGGTCGGGCAGACGCACTGGACCCTGGGCTTGCGCATTAGCCGCGGCCAAAAGCAACGAAAGGACCGATGCGGCTCCCAGACCTCGAAGGCGAACCGTCCCACCGCCCCAACTCGAGCGAATTGTGCAGGGCTGTTCGCCGTGGTTCACGCCAACTCCAAGGATCGAAAGATTGTTGCGAGAGCAAATTAGGTGAGCGGCGCTTCGGGGGACCATTCGTTCTGGGGCACGATTCCGCTTCCTGCTGTTGCAATGGCATTGTATACCGGCCTCCAAGCTGCCGGCAGCGGGAGTCGAGCTGGGAACTTTGGAGTATCGCCATCGCCGGGCGCCTATTTGTGTGTCTGTTACTTAAGTCCCATTACGAAGGTGACTTTTGTACGCAGCCTTCGCCGTAGAAAATAGGCCATATCGAAGGGTCAGGGTGAACGTAAAGTATTGATAACACATGATCTTTCGCAACGCCCATACAACCCTAAGTGCGAATTTCGGACTCTTAAAACGCAGGCCCGTTTATTTCGTGTCTGTGGAGGATTTAAGGAGACAGTTTGCTGCTTCAAAATTCATCGCTCCATTCAGCGTCGGCGGGAGCACGCGCACCGGCCAGAACCCCTGCTAGACGGCAAACTGCCTCATACCGGCTCTCCGTCCTGTTGGCATTCGCCCTGATTTGCCTACTTTCTGTCCCAGCATTCGGTGCGGTGGGAGTTGTGCTCAATGAGTCGCTTGATACCAGCGTAGCCCGAATCACCGGCTCCGGACACAGTGCCGTCTATTTTTCAAACATCTGTCCAGCGTCTCCGGTGAAGTTGCGGCTGTGTCACGCCGGCGAGCAGGGTTCGATCATGAGCAATTACACCACCCTGGGGGAAGATGAGCCCTTCGAGTGGAATGTTGTGCCTCTGAACATCTACCTCTATGGGGTAGAGAATTCGCACGATCGCCCCATCGTCGGATCGCAGCAGATCAAGCATGTCCTGGAAGAAAGATATCGAGAGAATTATTTGGGAGGCTATTGCGCCAGCGAGTCCTGCCAGACCAGCAACAAGGCGGAGTGGCGCGAAATGGTGGGCGCGACCCTTTCGCGCAGCATGTATATGTTCGTGGTCGATACCACGGTTGAACAGGATCTGCGACTGATCGAGCAATTTAACTCGCTGCCCAATCAGAATCATTTCAATGGCATGACCCGGAACTGCGCCGACTTCACCCGGCGCGTGGTTAATGCGTATTTTCCGGGCGCCACCGGGCCTGACTACATCAACGACTTTGGCATGACCAGTCCGAAAGCCATCGCGCGTTCTTTCACGCGTTACGCCAAGCGGCACCCGGAAGCGCATTTCCGGGTTCTGCATTTCACCCAAATTCCCGGAACCATTAAGCGCAGCACTGTAGCCCGAACCGGCACGGAGCAGTTGTTTCGCTCCAAGAAGCTGCTGGTTCCCATGCTGATCTTCGCCGACCACGTATTGCCGTTCGTCGCCGCATCCTATGTTTTCACCGGACGTTTCAATCCGCAGCACGAATTGGAAAAGCATCCGACCGTCGAAGCCACTGAACTCGACCATCAGATTCGCATGGCCAAGGCAGAGAACGACGATATTCTTACCGAACGGCTGGAAACCAGGCAGGATAATGAGCGCGCCCGGATCCTGGGGACGGCGGAGGAATGGAAGAAATATCGTGCCGCCTTTGATTCCGTAGTCGCAGAGGCCGAGCGCGGGGATAGCGTCCCGGAACGCAGTTCGCTGAACAAATTCTTTCAACGGTTGGGTGCAGCCGGCATTCCCGTGGCCGATCGCAACGGAGCCTTGTGGATGGAAATCTCCGACGACGGCGAAGTCTCGCAGGTCGGGCTAAGCGCCAGCAATATTTTTAGCCACGGTTCGGATCCGGAGCTAGCTTACGAACTGGTCCTGGCCCGCATCGGCCGCGTATTGAAAAGTCCCAAGCACAGCCGCGAGAACATGGTGGAATTCAGGAGAGACTGGGAGCTGCTGCAGTCGGTGCCCTCGTACTCCGCGAACTCCACGGGAGGTCCGGCCACGCCTGCCAGGGAGCACAGCGGCGATTTCCTGTTAACCAGGAAATAACGAGCACTCTCGACGTCCCGCCACCCGAGTGCAAAATAGTTTCCAACTAGCGCAATCAAATTTTCCTCAAGCCCCGATTTTTACCTGAAAATAACCGTCCGCTCCGTCTTTTGCCTGCATTTTTTGTTATGATCCTTTCCTGGAATACGCTGTATGCCTGCCTTGCGCTTCTTTTCGTTTGTCCTGATGGCCGCCCTCGCCTACGCCGTGCTCGCCTATGGAGAGGCGGGCTCGCCCGCTGCCCCAATTACTGTCATTGAAAGTCCCGCGGTGCCACCAGCCATGGTGATCGGCTTTGTCGGCGGTTTTGTTAAACATGACGCTGCCGCTCATAGCACAGTGCAGGTAGTCGAGCATCTGCGCAATGAGTATCCGGCTGGTGTGTATGTGCAGGCTTTCGAAAATCGCCGACAGGGAAAAGCTTACAAAGAGATTCTCCGCCAACTCGACCTGAATAATGACGGCGCTCTATCGAACGATGAAAAGCGGAAGGCCCGCATTATTATTTTCGGACACAGCTGGGGCGCTTCAGAAACAGTGACTCTGGCACGCAAGCTGGAAAAAGACGGCATCCCCGTACTGCTCACCATCCAGGTCGATAGCGTTTCCAAGATCGGACAGAACGACAGGGTGATTCCCACTAACGTCGGGCAGGCGGTCAATTTCTACCAGCCTGACGGAATTGTGCACGGCCAGTCAGCAATTCGCGCCGCCGATCCGGCGAAGACCGAAATCATGGGCAACTTCCGCTTCGACTACAAGGCCAATCCCATTCGATGCGAAGGCTATCCGTGGTTCGACCGCGTGCTGGTGAAAGCTCATACCGAAATCGAATGCGACCCCAAGGTGTGGAACCAGGTAGAAGCGCTGATCTACTCGAAACTGGCTCCGGAGAAACGTGACACCGCGGCCCACAACCCTGCGCTCAAGCCTCAGTTATTTTAGAGACCCCTCGGCCACGCCAAGTTGCCGGTCTCCGAAGTATCAGCTACAAATGGAACTGCCCCGGAACTCCGCCGGGCTGACCCATGGCTGAAGGCATTGCCCCCACTCCCGCGAAATCATCATCTGCGTATGGCCGCTGGTGGGTTCAGGCTCGTACTTCTTTCTTCTGGATGGTGGCGGTCGCTTTCGCCCTGCGCTTCGGCTGGATCGTGGTGGCGCACACCTACAAATTCAAGACTTTCGACGACAATTTCAGCTTTGGCTGGGAAATGGGGCGCATTGGGCGTTCCCTCGCCCAGGGGCAGGGCTTCAGCAATCCCTTCAACGAAATCACCGGGCCAACCGCGTGGGAGCCGCCGCTTTATCCATTCCTGATCGCCGGGGTTTTCAAGCTGTTCGGGATTTACACGCGCGGGTCGGCGCTGACCTTGCTCGGCCTCAACAGTTTTTTTTCCGCATTGACCTGCATTCCCGTTTTTCTCATCTCCAAAAGATGTTTCGGCGAGAAGCTGGCGATCTGGACAGCCTGGCTGTGGGCGGTGATGCCGCCAGTTATGTACTGGTGCACGCGCTGGGTGTGGGAAACCAGCCTGGCAGCGCTACTCCTAGCGCTCGTTTTTTGGCTGGCCCTCGATCTGGAAGAAAGGGACGGGTTGACGCCTTGGATCGAGTTCGGCCTGGTGTGGGGGGTCGCCGGCCTCACGAACACTTCCCTGCTGGCGTTTCTGCCCGCTTCCGGAGTGTGGGCGTGGCAGCGGCGCTGGAAGCGTGGCAAGGCTTCCCTGCCCGGAGTGCTGCTGGCGTCGATGATATTTTTCGGCTGCGTGACTCCGTGGATGGCGCGCAACTACGGGGTTCTTGGAAAATTCACTTTACGTTCTAATTTTGGCGCGGAGCTGCGCATCGGCAATGGGCCCGGAGCCGATGGAACCTGGCGCGAATACCTTCATCCCACCCAGAATGTTTACCAGATGCAGCTCTACCGCCGGCTGGGCGAGATAACCTACGTAGCTGAGCGCGAGCGTGAGGCTATCGCATTTATTCGCGAGGACTACGGGCGCTTTATGTGGCTTAATCTGAAGCGATTTATTTATTACTGGGGCGGCGTTCCGCGATTGTCGGAGATTCCAGCCCTGGCTCCGATTAAGAACTCGCTATTTCTTGCGTCCTCGGTGCTTGCTTTCTGGGGGTTGGGACGCGCGCTCCGCCAGCGCAGCCACGGAGCATGGCTGTTTTTCTGGCTGGTCCTGAGCTATCCGGCGGTGTATTACGCGGTCTTTCCGCATCCGCGTTATCGCCATCCCATCGAGCCGGAGTTGGGAATTTTGATGGTTTACGTGGTGTCGGAGGCGCAAAAAAGCAAACATCCGTCGGCAGAAGCGTAGCCTCGAAGTACAACACATGTAGAGCTAGACGTGCGCCGGCTGCGCCACCTCCTGCAATGCCGAAGCAAACGCATCGATAGCCCGATCGATTTGCTCTCGTGTGATGATGAGCGGCGGCTGGAAGCGAATTACGTTGCCATACACTCCACCCACGCCCACCAGCACGCCCTGACGCAGTAACCCGTCCCGAATGGATTCTGCCTCGGAAGTGGCGGGCGTGCGCTTTTCATCCTTGACCAGCTCGACGCCGATCATCAATCCCAGGCCCCGAACTTCTCCGATCAATGGATTGTCGTTTTGCAAATTGCGCAGCTTCGCCATTGCGTAGTTGCCGGTTTCGGTGGCACGAGCCGGCAGGTTCTGCTGCTCCATGAACTCGATGTTGGCCAACGACGCCGCGCAGGAAACCGGATTGCCGCCAAACGTCGAAAGGTGATCGCCAGGCTTGTAAGCGGCGGCGATTTCAGGTCGCGTAGTAAACGCGCTCAGCGGAAAACCGTCGGCGATGCCCTTCGCAGTCACCAGAATGTCGGGGTCGACACCGTAATGCTCGATGGCAAACATTTTGCCGGTGCGGGCAAACCCGGATTGAACTTCGTCGGCAATGAAAAGAATCCCGCGGCGGTCGAGAACTTTCTTTACCTCTTTAAAGTAGTTAGGCGGGGGCACGATGATTCCCCCTTCCCCCATGACCGGCTCGGCGATGAATGCGGCCACATCGTCGGCGGTGGTAAAGCGAATCACATCCTCGATGGCCTGGGCGCACTGCCGTCCGCATTCCTCGGGATCGTTGGGCCATTGCGAGCGATAGGCGTAGGGAGCGGGCGCAAACGTAACCCCGGGCGCGTACGGACCACCGCGCTTCTTGCGCCCCATGTTGCCGGTAACACTGAGCGCGCCCCAACTGCGGCCGTGAAAGCTGGCGTGCAAAGCAATGAATTCATGTTTGCCGGTGTAGAGCCGCGCCAGTTTCATGGCGCCTTCAATGGCTTCAGCGCCGCCATTCCCAAAGAATGTTTTGGTGAGTCCACGGGGCGCGATGTGGGCAATCTTCTCGGCGAGGTCCGCAACCGGCTGCACGTGATAAATGTAGGACGAACAGTGAACCAGTTTCTCCATTTGCGCCCTGGCTGCAGCGATCACCTGGGGATTGCAGTGCCCGGCGTTGACCACCGAGATGCCGGCAAAGCAGTCCAGATATTCCCGACCGTTGATATCAGTGACGAAGACGCCGCTGGCCTTGTCGATCACGATAGGCACAACCGACTTCATGAAGCCAGTCATCACGTAATCTTTATATTTCTGAATGGTGTCAGACATTGAATGCCTCAATCTCTAAGGGTTGCGTAGGCCCAGACGTCTCGTCTGTGCAGGCGAGCAAAGCTCGCCTTTTGCCGAGCTTCGCTCGGCTGGGCTGATGAGGGCATCTGCCCCTACGTGGAGCTTGCCGACTCAGAATTTCCGCGAGTGCTCTTTCGCCCAGCGCTCAACCACGATCTTCTTTTCCGTATAGAACTCAATCCCATCGCGCCCCTGGGCGTGCATGATGCCGAAGAAACTGTCTTTCCATCCGCTGAACGGAAAATAGGCCATGGGCGCGGCTACGCCAATATTGATGCCGATATTTCCCGCGGGCGCTTCATAGCGGAAGCGTCGCGCTGCGGCGCCGCTCGAGGTGAACAGTGACGCCTGGTTGCCGTATGGGCTGCGCTCCAGAAAAGCCAGCGCCTCGTCCATGTCATTGGCGTGGACCAGGCTCAGCACCGGACCAAAGATTTCCGTTTCAGCCAGCTCGCTGGTAGCGGGAACTCCGTCGAGGATGGTCGGCTTTACGAAATTTCCCGCCTCGTGCTTGGGAATTTTCGAATTGCGGCCGTCGAGCAGGACTTTTGCTCCCTGCTTCTCGCCGGCGGCGATCAGCGATTCCACACGTGCCTTGCTCTGCGGTGTGATCACCGGACCCATTTGCACACCTTCGTCCAGTCCATTGCCCACTCGCAGGGAGGCGGCCGCTTCAGCGATCGAATCGCGGAAAGTCTTTTGCGCTTCGCCGATGGTCACCGCCACCGAAACCGCAAGACAACGCTGTCCAGCGCAGCCGAAAGCGCTGTCGCCGATAATTTGCGCAGTCATTTTCATATCCGCGTCGGGCAGCACTATTACATGATTTTTGGCCCCGCCCTGGCACTGCGCCCGCTTCCCGTTCTCGCCGGCACGCGCATAAACGTACCTGGCTACAGGCGTAGAACCCACAAAACTGATTGCCCTTACCTTGGGATGATCGAGCAGCGCATTGACCACAGCTTTGCCGCCATTCACCATGTTCAAGACACCCTTCGGCAGCCCGATGTTTTCCATGAGTTCGTAGGCCCGCCGCATGGTGAGCGGTACGCGCTCTGACGGTTTCAGCACGAAAGTATTTCCGGTGGCGATGGCGTAGGGCAGGAACCAGAAAGGAATCATTCCGGGAAAATTGAACGGGACAATCGCCGCCACCACGCCAAGGGGTTGCCGGATCATGGTTTCGTCGATGCCGCGGGCAACGTCCTCGAGGTTGTAGCCCTGCATCATCATCGGAATGCCACAGGCGACCTCAACATTTTCGATGGCGCGACGCCACTCAGCTTTGGCTTCAGCGAAGGTTTTGCCGTTTTCCTGGGTGAGGATGCGGCTGAGTTCGTCCACGTGCTCTTCGAGAAGCTGTTTCAGTTTGAAGAGCGGCTGGATGCGGTCCTCGGGTGGAGTGCGACGCCATCCCGGGAAGGCTGCGGCAGCCGCCTCCACCGCCGCAGCAGCTTCGGCGGCAGTGCACAGAGGTGTCTGGGCCAGAACTTCGCCGGTTGCCGGATTGGTCACGTCGAGCCATTCGCTGGCGTCCGATTCGATCCAGCGGCCGTTAATAAAGTTGGGAACTTTTGTCAGCGTAGGGGTAGCAACGGTCATAGATTTATCTCACAAACATTGTAGCGGCAGGGATTTTCCAGCGCCAGCCTCCGGCTGTTGCAACCGGCTATCAAAGAGCGTTCTTCGACTACACTCGGGACGAGCCCTCCGCTTCGCGGGCGAGGGCGCCCGCGCCACACCAGCATCGGTCTAAACCGGTTGGGCGACGGCCCCCTTCTTTTCATACACCATCTGCAAGGCCGACTGCAGCACGTCGAGACCTTCGTCGAGCTGGTCATTAGTCACCACCAGTGGCACCAGCACCCGCACCACGTTGGAATACGAACCGGCGGTAATCGTGATGAGGCCGTGTTCGTAACAGTATTGCGCGATCTGTTTAGTTTCATCGGCCGCGGGCTCGCGCTTGTCGGATGACCGCACCAACTCAATGGCTTGCATTCCTCCCAGGCCGCGGACGTCCCCGACAATGGGCCACTGTTTCTGCCACTGCCGCGCCCGCTTCTGAAAGCGCTCGCCCAATTCGCTGGCGCGGGCCAGCAGATTTTCGCGCTCGAAAATATCGAGCACCGCCAGGGCAGCGGCACAGGAAAGTGGGTTCCCAGCAAATGTACCGCCCAGGCCGCCCGGCCCGGGTGCATCCATGATTTCCGCCCGCCCGGTGATGGCAGCAAGCGGCAATCCTCCGCCCAGCGACTTGGCGCTTACGATGATGTCAGGTTCGACGCCGTAATATTCGCTGGCGAAGAGATGGCCGGTGCGGCCGAATCCGCTCTGCACTTCGTCCGCAATAAATAAGACGCCGTGCTTGTGGCAAATTTCCATCAGAATGCGAAAGAAGTCCTTGGGTGGAACCACAAATCCGCCTTCGCCCAGAACCGGTTCCGCGATCACCGCCGCCACGTCTTCCGACGCAACCATGCGCTTGAACGTGTCTTCGAGATGGCGGGCGCAGAACAGATCGCAAGCGGGATACTTCAGCGAATACGAGCAGCGATAGCAATACGCGTACGGAATGCGGTAAACATCACCGGGAAAGGGCGCGAAGCCAGCCTTGTAAGGATGAGTCTTGCTGGTCAGGGCCAGCGTCATCATGGTGCGGCCATGGAAGGCGTCCTCGAAGGCAATGACACCTGACCGGCCAGTGTGAGCGCGCGCGATCTTCACCGCGTTCTCCACCGCCTCGGCGCCGCTGTTTACGAACAGAGTTTTCTTGGGAAACTTCCCCGGCGTAGCCTGATTCATGCGCTCAGCCAGCCGAATGTAGCTCTCGTAGGGCGTAACCTGCACGCAGGTGTGAAGGAAACGATCGAGCTGGCCCTTAATCGCATTGACCACGGGTTCGCGGCGATGACCCACGTTGAGACACCCAATGCCGCCGGCAAAGTCCAGAAAGCGGTTGCCGTCCACGTCTTCGAGCCAGGCATCTTCGGCCTTGGCCACATACACCGGGGTGCCAATCGAGAGCCCGCGCGGAATAGCATTCGTGCGCCGTTCAGCCAGGGCTTTCGACTTTGGCCCCGGAATGGCAGTTTTCAGTTGAATAGTTTGCATCTTCAATTCCCGGTCTTAAGGATTGGTCTGTCGTCGTTAGTCTTTCGCCGTTGGTAGTGGATTAGTCTTGGCGATTTGAGGCTAACGACTGGCGACTCCTTTTTCCCAGTTTTTTATTTTCAGTTCCCGGTTCTCAGTACCAGCCGATTGGGGCCTCGTTCAAGTTGATGTGGACCTGCTTGGTCTCGAGATACTCCTCGATTCCCCACGGGCCGAGCTCGCGGCCGAAGCCAGACTGCTTGTAGCCCCCCCATGGCGCCTCGACGTAGGTCGGCTGCATGTGATTTACCCACACAATGCCGGCGCGCAGGGCCTTCACGATTCTGAATGCCTTGAAGATATCGCGCGTCCAGACCGCGGCCGCGAGTCCGTAAGGAGAGTCGTTGGCGATTTTGAGCGCATCTTTTTCGTCCTCGAACGGAATGACCGCTGCCACCGGCCCGAAAATCTCTTCCCGCGCGATGCGGGCGCTGTTGTCCAGATCGTAGAAGATGGTGGGCTCAACGTAATAGCCTTTGGCAAATTTTTCAGCACGTCCTCCGCCCGTGGCCAGCCTGGCCTCTTTCTTTCCAACTTCCTGATAGGAACGCACGCGATCATACTGTTCCTTGCTGACCAGCGGGCCCATTTTCGTGTCGCGCTCGAGCGGCGCGCCCAGCTTGATGTTCTTGGCCTTCGCGACCATGGCGTCCACAAACTTCTTGTAGATCGGCTTCTGCACCAGAATGCGGCTGCCGGCGGAACAGACTTCGCCCTGGTTAATGAAGACACCAAAGAGCGCTCCGTCGATCGCGGCTTCGAAATCCGCATCGGCAAAGAAAATATTGGGCGATTTGCCGCCCAGTTCGAGGGTTACCCGCTTTACAGTTTCAGCGGCCTGTTTGACGATGATTTTTCCCACGGCGGCGCTGCCGGTAAATGCAATCTTGTTGACGTCGGGATGCTGTACCAGGGGCGCTCCGCAAGTCTCGCCAAAACCGGTGATGATGTTCACCACCCCGGGCGGCAGACCCACATCGCTCAGCCAGTTCGCCATTTCCAGCGCGGTGATTGGAGTTTGCTCGGCGGGCTTCAGCACACAGGTGCAGCCCGCGGCCAGCGCCGGCGCCAGCTTCCATGCCGCCATCAGCAGGGGATAATTCCAGGGGATGATCTGGCCAGCAACCCCGATGGGCTCTTTGAGAGTCAGGCTCATGGCGTTGTCGGGAACCGGGTTCACATATCCCAGAATTTTTGTGGCCAGGCCACCGTAATACTCGAAGCAGGTAGCAACGTCGTTGATATCGTATTCCGCTTCGACGATGGGTTTGCCGGTGTTGCGGCATTCCAACTCGGCGAGCATGGCCGAGTTCTGCCGAATCTTCTCCGCCAGACGGAAAAGCACGCGCCCGCGATCCTGGGCTGTGGTAGTCGCCCATGGACCGTCTTCAAAGGCGGCCTTGGCTGCGGCCACGGCGCGGTTCACGTCGTCGGCGTTCGCATCCGGAGCCTGGGCAATTACTTCTTCAGTCGCGGGATCGTAGACTGGAAACGTCTTGTTTGACTTGCTATCGACCCACTCGCCGTTAATGTAGAGCTGATAGGTTCGAACTTCAGTTTTTATACCACCCGGCATGAGACCTCCTGCTGGAATCGCATTACTGCCGAGCTCCACTCGGCCGCACGGGCGAGACGCCCGCGCCTGCATTATTCACTTTACTCAGCGCCTTTCGGCGGCCATACACGTAGAAGAAAAAGGCTGCTAATCCGACAAAAAACAGCGTGCCGCCAAACATCCATATTTCGTACGACCACAGCGAACTGATCTGCTGTGCCGGAAAAAACACCAGCACGATTCCCAGAGTAGTCGTAATCAGGCCGCTGATGCCAGCCAGAACCAGCGTCGTCTTGCTGTAGTGGCCTTCGCCCGCGGAGTCATCCAAGGCAAGCTTCAGCAGCGCCCCGAACATATAAAGAAACGGTATCAGTTGCAGCACCACCGCCAGGGACAGCATTTTCTGAAATGTCTCCTGCACGCCGGCGCCGACAAAATTCATCACAATCAAAATCATCGAAACTGCGGCGTGAACGATGAGAGCCGCGTAGGGCGTCGCATAACGGGGATGAACCTTGGCCATCCAGGCCGGCATATAAGAATCGAGCCCCGCGACAAAGGGAATGCGAGCCGATCCCCCCAGCCACGCCGACCCGATGCCGGCTATGGAAAAACTGAGCAGGAGGGCGAACGGCGCCACGATCCATGCCACTCCCACGCGCTCCGCCATGGTTCCTACCGCTTGCACGATGCCCTGCAGAACGCTGATCTGGTCTTTGCTCACTGCGATCAGGAGGGTGAGTGTCGCCCCGATGTAGAGCAGTCCCGAAAGCGCTCCACCCCAGGCCACAGCGCCCGGCAAGGTCCGTTGTGGATCCTGGATCTCGTCACCCATGACCGAAGCCAGTTCCAGACCGACCAGGCCAAAACAAATTACGCCGAACGAATTCAGCACGAAGCGCGGGTTCGCCGGGATGCGGAAATCGGACGTGCTGATGGTGGTGCCGAAGCGCAACCAGATGACCAGCCCTAAACCAATCAGAGTCGCGGCCGCCACCCCGGTGCCAATGCCGCCCAGATTGTTGACCCACTTCCCTACTCCCAAACCCACGATATTCAGCACGACGAGAATGACCAGCAGGGCAACTGAAACCACCAGGGCAAACATCTTGTTATCGGCGAGGGCGTGATGGCTTGGGCCCAGCACGAAGACCGACACGCCGACGAAGTACAACATCACCGTCGGCACGTACAGCATGTTGTTCGTCCAGTAGCACCAGCCCGACAAAAAGCCATGAAAGTCCCCGAAAACTTCCTTGGCCCAAAGATAGACGCCGCCTTCTCCGGGATACCGGTGCGCCAGTTCAATCACGGCAATTCCCTGCGGCCAGAAGAACAAAATCAGCGACACAATCCACAACCAAACCGTGACCCCACCGTTCGCGGCAATCGAGGGGACAACGTTCAGGTTGAAAATTGCCACCACGAATAGCAGGACCAGGTCGACACGCCCGAGGACGCGTTTGAGATGAGGCTGGTCCGAATCGTTAGCGGGCAATACTCGCTCCTTGGTTGGTGGGCCGCGATTGGTAGCGCCGCCGTCCCGGCGGCTGTCGTGAGGGCGTCCCGCCCTCACTGCGAGGGCAAGATGCCCTCGCGGCAGCCGGCAAGATGCCGGGCGCCACAGAAATTCGTTCGCGCCGGTAGCGAAACGTTCCCTAGTGCGCTACCGCTACTACTTCTCCGACGCGCTCCTGCTGGGCTTTCGCCAGCGCCGGGGCTACGTCTTCAAACGCGGCCAGGTGCTTGTCGATGTCCGCCTCGGTATGCTGGACGGAAATAGTCCACTGCTCGTCCCACCAGTAAGGCTGCGCCATGACGCCGCGATTGACCATGGCAAACCAGTAGTGGCGCCACAGGTCAACATCAATCGCTTCCCAGTCGCGATAGTTGCGAATCTCTTTGGGATACAGCATCAACGCGCCATTCACCCCGGCGCTGGCGATGTACCCCTGCAATCCTGATTTGGCAACGATCTTCCTATAGCCCTCGGTCAGCTTCTTGCTGAGCTTATCGACGTACTCGTAGTTCTCGCGGGTAAGAACTTCGCGAAAGGTAGCCAGTCCCGCCGCCATCGAAACCGGATTGGTGTTGTAGGTGCCGCCGTGAAACACCTTGTGCTGCGAGATCAAATCCATGACGGATTTGTGAGCAAGAAAGGCCGCCAGCGGTAATCCGCCGCCGATGGATTTCGCCAGGCAGATCATGTCCGGGGTCACCCCGAAATATTCTGACGCCCCACCCCAGCCCAGCTTGGCGCCGGTCTTTACTTCGTCAAAGATCAGCAGAGCGCCGTTCTTGGTCGCCAGGTCGCGCAAGCCTTGCAGGAAGCCGGGCTGCGGCATACACAACCCGACATTCATCATGATGGGTTCAAGGATGATGGCCGCAATTTCTCCAGCATTTTGCTTGAAGCGAAGCTCCACGGTCGCCAGATCGTTGAACGTTGCGATTACAACGTTGGCCAAGGAGGCTTTGGGGACGCCCAATCCGCCAGGAACCGAAGTAGGAGCATGGACGTCACCGTAGTCCGGGGTGTGAGGCTTTACGCTGACCAGCGCGGAATCGTGCAGCCCGTGATAGCCGCCTTCAAACTTGATGATCTTGTCCCGTCCGGTGGCAGCGCGCGCCAGGCGCACAGCATGCATGGTGGCTTCAGTACCGCTGTTGCCGAAGCGGCACATTTCCACCGGAAAGCGGTTGCAGATTTCTTCCGCCAGCTCCCATTCCATGTCATGAGGCATGCCGAACATGGTGCCGGTGCTGAGCCGCTTTTCCACCGCCTTCATGACCGCGGGATGGCAATGCCCGGCCATAAGAGCGCCGAAACACAGGTTGTGGTCGATGTACTCGTTGCCGTCAAGGTCGCGGAACTTGCTGCCTTGTCCCTCTTTTACGAAGATCGGATACGGGTCATAAGCGCGGTAGTTGCTGGCCACTCCCAGCGGAATGCGTTTGAGGTTCTTTTTGTGAGCGGCCGCGGATTTCGGCGTGCGACGCTCGAAGGTGTCGAGCTCTTTCTGCAATTCGGGGTACATCTTGGTCTCCAGGGAAGCTCAGGCCCGGGCATTCTATAAAGTCGCCGGGCCATTAGATTCCCGGACGGACGAGCCGTCCGGGCTTGGATCAGGTCAGAAGAAGAATTTTAGCGCAAACTGCATCAGGCGCGGATCGCGTGCCTGGGTTACCTGGCCGAACTGCGCCCCGTCCGAGGTATTGCCATCCGGGTTGAAGAACTGGGTGTGGTTAAAGATGTTAAAGAACTCGGCGCGGAAATCGACGTGTCGGGTTTCGGTGAACGAGATGGTCTTCAGAATCGCGAAATCAGTGTTGCTGATGTGCGGTCCGCAGCAGATGGTACGTGGCGAGTTACCCAGTGTTCCAAACAGCGCCGGATCGTAGCAGCCATATTGTGCCCCGGCGCTGCAGGGCGCAGCGGTATCGTCGGTGGCATTTTCAGTGAAGCTATTCGGATCGAAGTAATAGTTGCCGTGCGTTTGCGCCTTCTGGGTGTGGAACGGGGCCAACTGCGCAGGCTCGCCCGGCAGTTCGAAATCGAAGCTATACATCAGCTCGTTGTCGGCCAGCGACGTGATGCGGATGGGGAATCCGGTCTGAAAGGTGGTGATGCCCGAGAGCGCCCATCCATTCAAAATCTTGCCGGTTGTGCCGCTGAACTTGCGGAAGGGCAGCTCCCAGTAGTAGCTGAAAACGATGCGGTGCCGGGCGTCAAATTCGGAGAGCGCGCGGCTGCGGCGCGGGTCGATGGGATTCAGGATGCCTTCGAAGCTCGATGCTTCGTCGAACGATTTGCTGAAAGTATAGGCTGCGGTGAACTGCAACCCGTGGCTGAACCGTTTGTCCAGCGACGCCTGTAGGGAATTGTATGCAGAATTTGCAATCGTGTCCTGGGCAAAGATGCTGCTGAACACCGGGATTCCATCCTGTGGACAGCCGCTTGCCGTGAACGGGTCGCAATTGGGCGAGGAGTAACGCCGCAAACCAACCAGAGTGATGTCGCTGGGAGTCGCTGTGTTTGCCGGAATCAGCGTCGCTCCGTTTGGTCCGTATGGAACCAGCAAGCCGTGGGGCCCGGTGGTGGTACCGGCCGGAACAAAGAAAGAGCTATCTGCAGAATACGGCCCGCAAGTTCCGGCTCCGAGCGCGTCGTTGAGATCCAGGCAGGTCTGAGGATTGCCGTAGTTGACGTCGTGGGTTGCCAGCAGGCGATGCCCCTGCGATCCCACGTATCCGATCTGGAATTTCATGTCCCTGCTCAGTTCGCGCTGGATGGTCAGGTTGTACTGGGCCGAGTATTGGCTGCGCATGTTGGGTTGAAACTGCCCGAACAACAGAATGGGACGGAAGGTAGACCAGTCAACCGCCTGACCCCGTGGCGGATTCAGGATGCCATTAAACGGGTTGGGATAAACGGTGGCGCCGTCCTGACCGAGAAATGGTGTATTGAACAGCGTGTCGACCGGGAAAGTGCTGCCGCCAAACGGCGGCTCGGCGCTGAATTGCTCCAGAACCAACTGCTCGATCGGATTGTAGAACAGTCCCCAGCCGGCGCGAATACTGGTCTTGCCTGAATTGCCCGGACTCCATGCGACACCGATGCGCGGCGCGATTGCCTTGTAGTAAGTCTGGGTCAGGCCGTTGGGTATGCCCGCGTCTCCCGGGACAACCAGGCCGGTTGGAACGGTTCCGGTGTTGGCACAATCGGGGTTGGCTACTCCCAGGCCCTGGAAGCTCGCAATGCTTTCCGCACTCAGTTGGCAGGGATACACGGTAGACACCTGCCCTGGGCGGAAGGTCTGCACGTGCTGGCTGATGTCGGCGATCGGCGTGTTCAGTTCCCAGCGGAGGCCGTAGTTCAAGGTCAGATTTGGTTTGATCTTCCAGCTGTCCTGGGCAAACAGATATAGCCCGGTGCTGCGAACGTTCTCCACCTGCGCGGAACCTTCTCCGAACGAGCCGGGAAATCCCAGTAGGTAGTCAGGGAACACGGTATCTGTCCCCACGGTGTTGCTGGAAGTACCATCGAAGAAGTATTCGCCACTGACGTCGAAGTAGAGAGTCTGGTCGAAACGCTGGCGCCGTACATCGCCCCCAAACTTGAACGAGTGGTTACCCATCACCTTGCTGATACTGTCAGACCACTGGAACGAGTTCCCTACTTGAGGCAATTCCCCTTCGCCGTTGTTGCCGATGACGAATCCCCCACTCAACTGGATAAAGGGCAAGCCTTCGTGCTGGGCGCCCAGTCCGGGGTGTATACCGAATGCGTTCGCGGCAGTGCCGTCCGAAAAGCAGGGCACGGTGCCGAGCGCGCTGGTGAGCCACGCCGGCGCTGTGGGACAGGAGTCCTGCACCAGACTGGTGCGTTGCGGGTGCTGGAAGGTGCGCTGCGCTTCGCGGTTGTAATTGAAGCGAAACTCGTTGACCGTGTTGTTGTTGATGGTCCAGGTGTGGCTGAGATTCCATTGCTGGAAACGTTCGGCCACGGCGGAGGCAAAGCCTGGAACGTTGGCTCCAGCGGCCTGGAACTGCGCGAAAGGTAATACCTCGCTGTGATCGTCGAAATAGTAGTAGAAGCTCAGGTTCTGCTTCTCGTTAATCCGGTGATCGAATTTAAGGGTGAACTGGTCGCCCCGCTCGGGTTGTACCGGGATAGTCTGAACCGTATTGCCATTGGTGGGAGTGGGAACGAACTGAAGCAGATCGACGGCGGTTGCATCCATACAACCCAGCGGAATAATGTTTCCCGGAAACAGGTCTGAGTACGCTGAGCCATCCGGTATGTTGGGCGCCGCGCCTAATGCGGTTGTGCAGCCCGAACGTTGGTTGAGCGCGTACGCACTCGTCAGGGTTCCGGAAAAAGGCGATTCGGAGGAGAAATCGGAAAACGCCTGGGTGGCGCTGGGACGCTCAGAGGCCAAAGGCACGGTTACCGCCGGCGACGGTACTCCCTGGCGAATGCGCCTTCCTTCGTAGGAAGCGAAGAAGAAGGTGCGGTCCTTCCGAATCGGTCCACCAAAGGTTCCACCAAATTGATTCTGGTTGAATTGCGGCTTGGGGCATCCATCCGCCGAGAAGCAGTAGCCGTTCGCGTTCAGAACCTTGTTGCGGAAGAACTCGTACATATTGCCGTGAAACTGGTTGGTGCCGGACTTAGTCACCACATTGACGATAGAGCCGGAATTGCGCCCATATTCGGCATCGAACGTGTTGGTCAGAACGCGGAATTCCTCGATGCTGTCGGGCGAAGGCTGAACCGTGGGAAGGTTGACAAACTGGTCGTTGGCGTCGCCGCCGTTCACGCTAAAGTTGTTGGACCGGCCGCGTCCGCCGTTCACCGAGACCGCTCCGGAATTGTTACTGCCGTAAACGATGGAGTTGCTGGAACCCACCGTGGACATGACCCCGGGTTGCAATTGCAGGAACTGGTAGGTATCGCGGGCGTTCAGTGGAAGCTGGCTGACAGAACGGTCATTCACCACGGCGCCGAGCTGGGTGCTGGTAGTGTCGACCAGGGGCGCTTCCGAGGTCACTTCGACTACTTCCTTGGCTTCGCCCAGCTGCATCACCATGTTCAGAGTGACCACCTGATTCACTTCCAGGAGCACGCCGCGGCGAATGTTCTTCTTGAATCCCGCCAGATCAAACTCGGCGCGGTAGGTTCCCACCGGCACTTCGATGAAGGCAAAGTCTCCGCTATCGTTGGTCTGCGCGTCCCGGCTTACGCCGGTGGCTTCATTGACGATGGTCACCTTTACCCCGGCCAGTACCGCGCCGCTTGGATCGGCGACCCGGCCCAGAATTCTGCCGCCGGTGCTTTGGGCTAAAAGGAATGTGCAATTCGCAACACAAAACAGGACAACCAGCCAGCGAACCGTCCAGCGCGATGCCATGGGGGATTCTCCGAGCTGCAAGGGGAAATTTTGAGTTTGAAAACACTGGCTTGCGCCCAACGCAAACCTTGCTATAATCGCGCAAGGTTAGAGGCACCCTCCGCAGACTGTCAAGCAAAAAATAGCGTTAGTCCTGATCGCTGAAACGCTTGGAGCCTAGTTCGGGATGAAGCCGGCGCAGCCAAAGCCCTACTTGAAAATCGGTGACGTAGCCCGACTGGTTGGCGTTTCTCCCTCGGTGATTCGCTCCTGGGAGAGTCTCGGCCTCACCCATCCTCATCGCACAGCCAGCAAATATCGCCTCTATGGCCCGGAAGAGGTGAAATTGCTGAAGCGCGCGCGCTTTCTGCGGCGGGTACGCGGCTTGAACGCTCCCGCTATCGTGCAACTCCTCAAGCGCAACGGCCAGGTGCGCTCCGTGCCCGACGGCGGCGCCCGTGCCCTGGGCGTGCGCCTGCGCCAGTTGCGCATCAGGCGCAAGCTTTCCCTGGCCCAGGTCGCCAAAGAGGTGGGGATCTCGGTGGGATTTTTGAGTGCCCTGGAGCGTTCGCATATGAGCGCATCGGTTTCCACGCTGCGCAAGCTGGCACGCTTTTACAAAACCAACATTCTTGGCTTTTTTGATCCTGCGGAATCCAATGTCCGGCTGGTTTCGCCGGATAAGCGCAAAGTCCTCGAAGCTGGTCCTGGAGTCCGGATGGAATTGCTGGCCTGGGGCAATACCGTCATGGAGCCGCATCTTTTCCGCATCGCTCCCCAGTCCGGCAGCGGCGAATCGTACACCCATGAGGGCGAGGAATTTCTTTACATTCTGCGCGGAGAATTGCAGATCTCTTTGGAAGAGGAAGAGTACCGGCTGCAAGCCGGCGACAGTTTTTACTTTGAAAGCGCGACACCGCATCGCTGGAAAAATTCCGGGCGCGGTGAAACCTGGGTGCTGTGGGTAAATACTCCGCCGACCTTCTAGTCTGCTGCGCCGTGCGAGGATGCTAACCCCAGAGGAGGAATCTTGGTCGAGTCCGGGAAATTCTTGAGCAGGCTGATCCACCCCAGGCTGGGCGATCGGCTTTTCCGCGTTGCCTTTATCTTTCTGTCAAACGCCCTGTTGACTGCCGCGTGGGCACAGTCCACTCCGGTAGCCGATACGGTGATCGTCAATGCGCGGATTTACACCGTCAACTCCAAACAACCGTGGGCAGAAGCGCTCGCTATCGGCGGAGATAGGATTCTGGCCGTAGGCAGCGCCCGGGAGATTGCTGCTTACCGCGCGGCTTCCACCCAGATGATCGACGCGCAAGGAAAGCTGGTCTTGCCGGGATTTACCGACTGCCACATTCATTTCATGGATGGCTCGCTCGGGCTGACCCAGGTTGACCTCAACGGAAGCAAGTCTGTGGCCGAGCTTCAACGCCGAGTGAAGCAGTACGCGGAATCGCATCCCAAGGAAGCATGGATTCAGGGCATGGGCTGGACCTATCCCACGTTCGGTCCTTCGGCTCTGCCTGATAAAAAATTCCTGGATGAAGTGGTGCCCGACCGCCCTGTGTATCTGCAAGCTTTCGACGGCCACAGTTCATGGGTGAACAGCAAGGCCCTGGCCCTGGCCGGAATCACGCGGGACACTCCCGATCCTCCCAATGGCAAAATTATTCGCGACGACAAAGGGGAGGCTACGGGCGCGCTGCAGGAGTCGGCCGGCGACCTGGTGGCCAGGCTCACGCCCAAGCCCACACACGCAGAGCGCCTAGCGGCGTTGCGTCTGGGAATACACGAAGCCAACAAGTTTGGCCTGGTGCGGGTACACAGCGCAGGCCAGGATTTCGAATGGCTCGACCTTTACAACGAGTTGCGGCAGCAAAACCAGCTTTCGCTCAGGTTTTACGTGGCCTATTTTCTCGATCCGCCAGAGTTAACGCCCAATGCGATCGACAAGATCGAGCAGGCACGCCGTACCTATCATGACGACTGGATTTCCGGCGGCGTGGTAAAGACCATGCTCGACGGCGTGATCGAGGCGCACACCGCCGCCATGCTTGAACCCTACAGCGACGATCCCACAAAGATCGGAAAACTGTTCTGGGATCCGGCGAAATACAAACAGGCCGTCGCCGAACTCGACCGCCGCGGGCTGCAGATTTTTACCCACGCGATCGGCGACAAAGCGGTTCGGCTGGCGCTCGATGCTTACCAGCAGGCCGCCGAGACCAATCACACCAGCGATGCACGGCCGCGGATCGAACACATCGAAACCATCAGCGCCCAAGACATCCCGCGCTTTGGAAAACAGGGTGTGATCGCCAGCTTCCAGCCTCTCCATGCCTACCCGGATGAAGACACACTGGGCATCTGGGCTCGAAACGCAGGCAAGGAACGCGCCCAACGGGCCTGGGTATGGCACAGCATCGAGAGCACCGGCGGCGTCCTGGCTTTCGGCAGCGACTGGCCGGTGGTGACCTTGAATCCCTGGCCGGGAGTGCAGAACGCCTTGACCCGTCAGACCCGGGAAGGCGATCCTCCCGGCGCCTTCGTCCCCGGAGAACGGATCAGTCTGCAAGACGCGATCAAGGCCTATACCCTGGGCGCAGCCTTCGCGGGACGACGCGAAAAGACAGAAGGTTCGCTTGAGCCCGGAAAGTTGGCCGACCTGATCGTGCTGTCACAGGACCTGTTCGAGATCAAACCCAACCAGATTGCACAGACGGAAGTGCTCATGACCATGGTGGGCGGGAAAACCGTCTACCATTCGCCTGAATGGAAGACTTCGTCGACCGTAGCGGAGGTAAAGTAATGCTCCGGCGTTGTGCGATTTCCTTGTCGCTATTTGCTGCGCTCCTCGCATTCACTTCGTGCGCGAAAAAGACGCCCACTCTGAACCTGCTGGTTTGGGAAGGCTACGCAGACTCATCTTTCGTGCACGGCTTTGAGGAACAGAATCACTGCAAAGTCTCCGCGTCTTACATGGGATCGAGTGACGAGCTAGTGGCCAAGTTGCGCGGCGGCAGCGCCGGGAATTATGACGTAATCTCGCCTTCCAGCGATGTCGCGACTTCGATTGCAGCCGCCGGCCTGGCGCTTCCGCTCGAACTTTCCCGCATTCCTACGTACAACCAGCTCTCAGCCCAGCTCACTTCCCTGCCCTTGGTCCACCTGAAGGGACAAGTCTATGGCGTCCCATTCATGTGGGGACCCGACCCGCTGATTTACGACACCACGGTCTTCCCCAAACCTCCAGATAGCTGGAATGTCTTCTGGGACCCGAAGTATCGCGGCAAGGTCTCGGTCTGGGACGATCTTTCCACCGTCTACATGGCAGCCCAAGTCCTCGGTTATGACCAACCCGATCCCTCACAGCTCTACAACCTGACTGACGAACAACTGGAAGCGGTCAAGAAAAAACTCCTGGAACTCAAACCCAACATCCGCAAGATGTGGTCGACCGGCGGCGAGTTGACCAACCTCTTTCAGAACCATGAAGTTGTCGCAGCCATGGGCTGGCCTTTGATGACCAACCAGCTGCGCAAAATCAACTTTCCGGTGGGCGAGACAATCCCCAAAGAAAACACGACAGGATGGATCGATCACCTCATGATCACCTCCGGCAGCGAGAACAAGGAGCTGGCGTATAAATTTCTCGAATACATGGTTCAGGCGCAGACGCAGAAGAAAGTCACCGACGTGACCGGATATACTCCGGCGAACCCGCAGGCCGCCCAGTACATGACACCCGATGAGATCAAGAGCCTGCATCTCGACGACGTAGACAATTATCAGAAGCATCTTTATTTCTGGCAGAACGTGCCGCGCCGCGCCAAGTACATTGAAGTGTGGAACGAAGTAAAAGCAGCGCAGTAGGGCCAAAGCGGCGATGTGGTCGCGGGCGACTCGCCCACGGCTCCGAGGCGTGGTGACCTCGGGACCGCCGGCGGGATGCCGACGCTGTCCGAAGCAAAGCCCGAAGTGAAGGAAGAATAGCCGCCTTGAGCCAACCCGCCACTCCAGACGTGACGCAAACTTCGGCCCCCCTTTTGACCATTCGCAACCTGGCGAAATCGTTTGGCAAGAATCCCGTGCTGCGCGATATCTCTCTGCAGGTTGCCGAGGGTGAATTCCTCACCATCCTCGGCGAAAGCGGTTCAGGCAAGACCACGCTGCTGCGCATCATCGCGGGATTCGAAACCCTGAATTCCGGTGAAATTCTCATGGCGGGCGAGCGCCTGGATACGCTTCCTCCGTACAAGCGCCGGGTTAACACCGTATTCCAGCACTATGCCTTGTTCCCTCACTTGACCGTCGCGGAAAACGTGGGCTACGGACTGAAGGTAGCAGGGCTGCCTCGCCAGGAAATCGCAACCCGGGTTGAGCAGGCCCTGGAGATGGTGAAGATGACCACCTACGCCCCTTCCAAGCCTTCCAAAATCAGCGGCGGGCAGCAGCAGCGCATTGCCCTGGCTCGCGCCCTGGTGAACCGGCCGCGCTTGCTGCTGCTCGACGAACCACTCTCGGCGCTGGACGCCAACCTGCGCCGCCAGATGCAGGTGGAACTGAAGTCGCTGCAGCGCGAAGTCGGAATCTCTTTCGTGTTCGTCACCCATGATCAGGAAGAAGCCATGGTCATGTCGGATCGGATCGCCTTGTTACGTATGGGAGAGTTGGAGCAGGTAGCGTCGCCGCGAGAGATTTACAATCGCCCGGCAACCGCCTATACCGCGCAATTCATCGGCCACACTAACCTGCTGAGCGGCGAAGTCAAAGACGGCATAGCGCGCTGCCAATCGCTCTCCTGGCGCACCGGATTACGCGATGGTCCGGGGCTGTTTTCCGTGCGACCGGAGAATATTCGCCTGTCCGCAGGCGCGGGTAGCGGCGCGGTGCGTTTCCACGGCAGGATTTTGCGCCAGGCGTTTCACGGCGCTACGGAATTGATCCAGGTGGAGTGCGCTGATGGGCTGCTGCTTTCGGTTCGCACCGCCAGCCGCGAGGACTGGAAGGGTGAGATCGAGCTTGAGTTCTCACCCTCTGACGCCGTGCCGGTGCGAACATCGGAAAAAACATAGGCTGTAGGGCGGATACTCCCTTCGACTCCGCTCAGGGCCGGCTTGTTCACCGATTTTGACCTGGACTTATGTTCTCTCGAGCCTATCGAATCGCGATCACTGTGCCGCCGCTGCTATGGGTCACCGTGTTTCTGCTTGGCCCCTATGCCCTCCTTTTCTGTTACAGCTTCTGGTCGGTTTCGTCGGCACAGAACATTGTGCACTCCTGGACCTTGGACAACTACCGCCAACTCATCCAGGTGGATGTCTATTGGCAAACCCTGTTTCGCTCCATGTGGATCGCAGCCCGGGTCATGATCTTCTCTCTGCTGCTTGGTTACCCTCTGGCTTATTACCTTTCGTTTTACGCGGGCAAGAGAAAGGACCTCTTCTATCAGTTGGTGATCATTCCACTCTGGGTCAGTTATCTGGTCCGGGCCTATGCCTGGAAGACAATCCTGGGAAGCGATGGCGTCCTTAATACGCTGCTGCAATACGTGCACCTGACTAAACATCCGTTGGAATTTCTTCTTTATAGCCCGTTTGCGGTGGTATTGACCCTCACTCACATCTACACCCCATTCGCGTTCTTGCCGATTTACGCGTCGCTCGAGCACATCCCGCGAAACCTCGTGGAAGCGTCTTCCGATTTAGGCGCGTCGCCTTTTCAAACTTTCTGGAGGGTGATCTTCCCACTCTCCATTCCCGGAGTTTTGGCGGGCGCGACTTTCGCATTCGTGCTTAGCCTCGGAGACTTTCTGGCGCCGCTGCTGCTGGGAGGCCCCAGCGGCATCATGATCTCGAACATCGTGGTCAGTCTGTTCGGTGCTGCTTACAACTGGCCGTTGGGCGCGGCGATTTCCTTCTGCATGTTGGCCCTGGTGCTGGCGCTCCTCTTTCTATCCGAGAGCCTGGAGAAGAAATGGAGCTTCCGCTGAGAAGTGCGATGAAAAACGAAACCGCCCTAACCTCGCGATGGCTCCCTTGGCACGCAGCCATCGTCTTCGGCTTTCTTTACTTGCCCATCGTCACGCTGATCGTTTACTCGTTCAATGGTGCCGGCGTGGGGGGCTTCCCTCCGCGCAACCTGACCTTGAACTGGTATCGGTTGCTCTTCGCCGATGACGCCATCTGGACTTCTGTGCTGAACAGTTTATTGGTCGCAGTCGCAGCCATGGCAATCTCGCTGACCTTCGGCATCCCCGCAGCCCTGGCCCTGGATCGTACCAACTTCCCCGGCAAAGCGCTGTTTCGCCGGCTGGTCCTGTTGCCGCTGATCCTGCCGGGCATCATTACCGGACTTTCGCTCTTGATGTTGTTTCGCGAAGCTGACGTGAAGCTCAGCCTGCTCACGATCGTCCTCGGCCACGGCACCGCCTTAATTTCGGTGGCAACCACGGAAGTATTCGCGGGCCTGCAGAAGCTCGATCGCGCGCAGGAAGAAGCCTCGCTCGACCTGGGCGCCAACTACTGGCAGACGTTCTGGCGCGTGACTCTACCCAACCTCCGCTTGTCGATTATCGGCGCAGCTCTGCTGATCTTCACTCTCTCCATGGACGAAATCGCGGTCAGCTTTTTCCTCATCGGTCGCGACAATACGCTTCCCCTGGAAATCTGGGGACGATTGCGCCGCGGCATCACCCCGGAGATCAACGCTATTTCCACCATCATCTTCGTCTTCTCGCTGGCCGCGATCGTAGCGTGGTACCGGCTAAGAACCAAGACCGAAACAGACCTGGTGCTGTAGCACCTGTGCCCAATACCACACTGCCATCCTGAGCGGAGCGTTCCACTGGCTCGCGAATGGAATGGCGAGTCGAAGCACTCTGCATTTGCGCTGGCGATTTTCAGAGGACTCTCGATCCCGTGAATTAAGTGGAGGTCCTTCGACTATGTCTTTGCTTCGTGAAGCGAAGCAGAAACTCCGCTCAGGATGACCGTGGCTGGGCTCGGGATGGCCTTGCTGGACACGATACTCACGATGACAGGTGCGGATCGAAACTCGCTGCGGAACCCCAATTACATAGTAAAGTGGTAGCAGAGCACCCCTCAGAAAGGCACCTGACTTTTGAATTCCAGTATTCGCAATATCGCCATCATCGCCCACGTAGACCACGGCAAGACCACCCTCGTTGACGCCATGCTGCGGCAGAGCGGCACTTTCCGTGCTAACGAGCACGTGATCGAGCGCGTCATGGATTCCAACGACCTGGAGCGCGAGCGCGGCATCACGATCCTGGCCAAGAACACTGCCATCTTCTATCACGACATCAAGATCAACATCGTGGACACACCCGGTCACAGCGACTTTGGCGGCGAGGTAGAACGCGCTCTCAAGATGGTCGATGGAGTTATGCTGCTGGTCGACGCCAGCGAGGGCCCTTTGCCGCAGACCCGCTACGTGCTGAGCAAGGCCCTCGAAGCTCATCTGCCTCCGATTCTCGTCATCAATAAAATTGACCGCTCTGACGCGCGTCCCCAGGAGGTTTTGAACGAGGTTTACGACTTATTCATCGACCTCGACGCCAAGGAAGAGCAAATCGACTTTCCGGTGCTCTACACCAACGCCAAAACCGGCACTGCAACCACCGACATCAACGTGGCCGGCGAAAACCTGCAGCCGTTGTTCGAGGCCATCGTCAAGACCATTCCCGAACCCAAGGGCGATCCCGCCGGTCCGCTGCAGATTCTGGTCGCCAATCTCGATTACAGCGACTACCTCGGACGCCTTGCCATCGCGCGAGTTTTCAACGGAACCATGTACACCGGCGAGGATGTAGGCATTGCCAAACTGGATGGCACGCTGCACAAGACCAAGATCACCAAGCTCTTCTCATTCTCCGGCCTGAAGCGGGTTGACATCACGGAAACTTCGCTCGGAGACATCATCGCGGTCGCAGGTGTAGAGGGCATCACCATCGGCGAGACCATCACCGATGCGGAAAATCCGGCCCCCCTTCCGCATATCGCAATCGACGAGCCCACCATCGCCATGCTGTTCACGGTCAACACTTCGCCCTTCGCCGGACGCGAGGGCACCTATGTCACTTCCAGAAACCTGCGCGAGCGCTTGCAGAAGGAGCTTTTGACCAACGTCTCATTGCGCGTGGAAGACACTGACAACACCGATTCCTTCACCGTCATGGGTCGGGGTGAACTTCAGCTTTCAATTTTGATTGAAATGATGCGCCGCGAAGGCTTCGAGCTCATGGTGGGCAAGCCCGAAATCGTCACCAAGCGGGTGGACGGCAAACTCATGGAGCCCATCGAGAAGCTCACGGTGGACGTTCCGGAAGAATTTGTCGGCGTGGTCATGGAGCAACTGGGCGCCCGCAAAAGCGAAGTGCTGAATATGCACAATCACGGATACGGGCGCGTCCGCATCGAATTCCGCGTGCCCAGCCGCGGCCTGATCGGCTTGCGCAGCCAGCTTCTTACCGACACCCGCGGCACCATCGTAATGAACTCCCTCTTCGATGGATACATCGAGTGGCAGGGAGAAATCCCGCACCGGCTGACCGGCGCCCTGGTCTCGGATCGCAATGGAGTAACGACTCCCTACGCTCTCTATAATCTGCAGGAGCGCGGTGAACTGTTCGTCGGCCCGACCATTGACGTCTATGAAGGCATGATCGTCGGCGAAAACGCGAAAGACAACGACCTCGACGTAAACGTCGTGCGCGAGAAGAAGTTGACCAACATGCGATCCTCCACTTCCGACATGGCGATCCGCCTGGTCCCGTTCCGCAATTTGAATCTGGAACAAGCCATCGAGTTCATCACCGACGATGAATACGTCGAAGTCACTCCCAAGTCCCTCCGCCTGCGCAAAAAAGTCCTCCAGGCCAACAAAAGAAGTAAGAAGTCTTCGATGGTCGCAGTAGAAGAGTAGGTTTTTTTTGAAACCTCACTCTCACGGAATGGGTGGGAATTTTGATCTCGAGCGGTGAAATGTATACTCGCGGAGTGTCCGAAGGCGACCGCAAGCCGCTGAAGATGTATCTCGTCCCATGCAGCTGTGGGACGACCTTTACCGTCTCCGAAAACTACGATCGCCAGGGCACCGCCTGGAACCGTTATCTGAAATGCCCCCAGTGTGGCAAGCGACACGACCCCAAGAACCGCCTCCTGCAGCTCGGCTACGACCGCGACGGATATTGGAAGGTCGACAAGTGCTAGTCCACGTTTTGCGCTGTACAAGGCGCGAAAGAACGCTTTGGACGCGCGTCCGAGGCTGCTCTTCCCATATTGAAAAGACCTGCTATACTTCCCCACGCATTTGACTGTTCACCTGCTCCGGCTGTAAGACGGCCAACCAGCCCTCGCTTTTCCGCCGAAGTCAGCCACTCTCAGATAGCTCAATTCGAGGCAATCGCTTGAAGAACATTTTCGTTGGGAACCTCGACTTTAATACTTCGGAAGAAGAACTGCGCCAGATGTTCGAGGCATACGGGCAGGTAGACCGCGTCAGCATCATGACCGACCGCGATACCGGCCGCTCACGCGGCTTCGGTTTTGTGGAGATGACCAATGCGGAAGACGGAGAAAAAGCGATCGCCGCTCTGAATGGGACTCAACTCGGTGGCCGCACTCTGAATGTGAACGAGGCCCGTCCCAAGGTCGAGCGCGGCGGTGGCGGCGGCCGGGACCGTGGCGGTCGCGGTGGCGGTGGCGGGGGCCGAAACCGGTACTAGGGCATCGCTTCGTCGCTCAAACTCAACCGCAGCCAGATATCGCGCGGACTCGCAGGTTAAGCAGCGCCAGGGCTCGGCAGCGGCCACTTGCGATCCGGCTCCGTCAGGTTAAGACTGCCTCTCTCCGCCCCACCCATTCGTCCTCAATTGATGGCCAGACCTCTGCGATGTAAACTGAACCTCAATGCGCCCGTAGCTCAGATGGATAGAGCGATTGCCTCCGGAGCAATAGGTCGGGAGTTCGAATCTCTCCGGGCGCACCAGATTTCCTCCTCTGATTCAACCACTTCCCCACTCTCGGACCGCGGCGGCATTTTAGCGATTTCAGGACTGTGCCCAGATTTGTGCCCACCCAGCCGCGAAAATGCCGCAAGCACCGTGTCCTCCGAGGGGTGCACGTACCGACTGGAAATCGCAATGGAACTGTGCCCTGCGATCCGGGCGAGCGTCCAGGCATCGCACCCTGACTGCCCCAGCCGCGTCAGGAAGGTATGCCGAAATGAATACAGCACGAATGGCGTAATCGGCGCGACACGGTTTTTCTTAGCGTCAGCGTTCGCAGTTCGGAACGTTCTCGCGTGCTGCTTCTTGAGGCTGGAGTGGTCTACATGACAGCTCCGGGTAGGCGCGGGCCACACCCAACCCTCAGCCGGCTTTTCCGAGCGCTCCCACCGTCCTTGAAGGGTCGTCCTGACCCTTGGGGTCATGGGCAGCACTCTTCGGGCCGCTGCAGTCTTGCCGTGCGCCACCAGCAGGCTGCCATTGCGACCGTTATCCCAAGTGATTTCCTCCCATCTGAGCCGATAGCACTCATCTGGTCGCATCCCGGTGTCAGCTAGAACCGTCGCAACGTCGGCGAGCAGAGCGGAGGCGGCTCCGAGATATCGAAGCTCCTCATCGGGAGTTACGACCCGCTCACGATGGTGCTCACCTGGGAGGAGCGCGAGTCTCGGAACCGATTCAAGCACTCCCCACTCGACCGCGAGGTTCAGGAGACGACGGAGCACACGGATCGAACTGTTGATGGAGCTGACTGCCAGCCCGCGTTTATCTTCTTCCTCACCTCTACCCCGGTTCTGCCAGCGAGCTTGTTCATGCATCGCGAAGCCGGCCACTTTTTCGTTGGTGATCTCGTCTAGCGTCTCTTTCGCCAGTGACTCGCAAGCTCTCAGTCGGCGTATCCCAGCACGAAACCAAAACCAATTGTTCTTGCAAGTATGCTCGAATGTGGCTTTCGCCCAAGGCTCCAGGCGCTTGTCGCAGAACTCCTTGAGGGTGGGCACGGGTCGTTTTTCGCGAATCCCAACTTCTCCCTTTGCAAGGGATGTCTTGTGTGCCGCTTCCATCTGCCGGGCGACCTTGTCATTGCCCTGCTTCGTGGACTCGCGCACCAGCTTGCCGTTCCACTGGAACTTGTACCAATACACTTCCCCACGCTTGTAGATACCCACAACTCACCTCCCTCTCTGCTTAGTTTTACCGCTGCCCTTCGGCCTGCCCCCGAGCTTGCCCCATTCCTGCATTCGGCGGACGAATTCCTTCTTGCCCCACTTCTGGATGCGGGTCCGCACGCTCCTGCGGCCCATCAGACTTGCTGCTTGGTTCGGTGTCACAGTTGACATTATAACCTAACGTTAGGTTCGAGAGGTAAGTAATTTATGGGACGAGCCCTCGTGCCGAAATCGCCCAGCGATGCGCATTGACTTGCTCCGGCCACCCACCTACCATTGCCTCCCACGATGGATCCTTCCTCGATGATCGGCCAAACTATCTCGCACTACCGGATCGTTGAAAAACTCGGCAGTGGCGGGATGGGCGTCGTGTTCAAGGCCGAGGATACGGAGCTTGGTCGCTTTGTCGCGCTTAAGTTCCTTCCTGAAGACCTAGCCCGGGATTCTCAAGCGCTGGAACGTTTCCGCCGGGAAGCTCGCGCTGCCTCGGCGCTGAACCATCCCAACATCTGCACCATCTACGAAATTGCGAAGGATGAAGGCCGACTATTCATTGTGATGGAGTACCTGGAAGGGATGACGCTGAATCACCGCATCGCGGGGCGGCCACTGGAGACGGAGACCTTATTGTCACTAGGCATCGACATTGCGGATGCGCTCGAGGCCGCCCATGCCAAGGGTATAGTCCACCGCGATATCAAGCCCGCAAACATTTTCATTACCAAGCGTGGTCACGCCAAGATTCTGGATTTTGGGCTGGCAAAAGTGACGCCAGCAGGCAGCAGAGTGATCGAAGTGGCGGGCGCAACGGCACAAGAGACGGCTATCAGCGAGGAGCACTTGACCAGTCCCGGTTCTACGCTCGGCACCGTCGCCTATATGTCGCCGGAGCAGGCGCGCGCGAAAGAACTTGATGCGCGCAGCGATCTATTCTCCTTCGGCGCTGTCCTCTACGAAATGGCAACGGGCGCACTGCCCTTCCGAGGCGAGAGTAGCGCGGTCATCTTCAAAGCCATTCTGGACGGGACTCCCACGTCAGCGGTGCGACTGAACCCGGATCTGCCAACCAAGTTGGAAGACATTATCAGTAAGGCGCTGGAGAAAGATCGGAGCTTGCGCTATCAGGGCGCAGCGGAGATGCGCTCGGACTTGTTGCGCCTGAAACGGGACACGGAAACAGGGCGAGCCGGAGTAGCTAGTTCCGGTTCGGTGGCGGCGGTGCAGGATAAAGCGCCGCAATCTGGGGCACAGCCAGGAGTGCCAACATCCAGTTCGGTTCCGGTTGTGACGGCCCCATCGTCAGCAGCTGTGGAGGCAGCCGAACTTCGCACGACTGGTGGCGGAAAGCTCTGGAAGACTCTAGTTCCTGCGGCGATGTTGGTCAGCGCGGTTGTGTTGCTAGGCGCTGCGGGCTTCATTATCTACAATTACAAGCGACCGCGAAGTCCTGCATCGACGCAACGATCGCTCACCCGCCTCACTTTTGATGATGGCCTGCAATTCGGCGCTTCTTGGTCCCCCGACGGCCGTTTCATCGCCTACAGCTCCGACCGTGGCGGCAAATTCGACATTTGGGTACAGCAGGTAAGCGGCGGCGATCCGGTGCAGATCACCAAGGGGCCGGGTCACAACTGGCAGCCAAGCTGGTCGCCCGACGGGAAGTACATTGCGTATCGGTCTGAAGGTGGTGAAGGAGGCCTCTTCGTCATACCCGCGCTGGGCGGTGCCGGATTGGAGAGAAGAATCGCAGCTTTCGGATATTACCCTCGCTGGTCCCCAGACAGCTCGCAGATTTTGTTCCAGACTCACTTCACACCGCTGGGGGATGCTACGGACAAATTCTATGTTGTGCTCCTTGACGGCAGCCAACCCCGAGAAGTCCTGGCTGACTTTTTCGCACAGCACAAGTTGTGGCCAGGTTCGGCCATATGGCATCCCGACGGTAAAAGATTGTCTGTCTGGGTCGAGGACCGTTCGCCGAGCCCCAGCTTTTGGACAATGCCGATTGCCGGCGGTGTCGCGATCAAGTCAGAGATTGCTCCTGCGATTACAAAAGAACTCGCTGAGGTAGCTATCGACGATACAAGAGAGGAGTATCAGACGGACTTCCCTCTCGCTTGGGCACCTTCGGGCAAGGCCATTTATTTCGGGCGACCCTACAGGGGGGCGAGAAACATTTGGAAGATGAACATCGACCCGGGGACATTGAGGGCCGTCACTATAGAGCGCTTGACCACAGGTCCGGGGCCGGATACTGAAATTAATATATCCCCCGACGGGAAGCGACTGGCCTTTACAGCAAAGTCAGAGCATATCCGCACTTGGCTCTTTCCCTTCGATGCCACCAGCGGCCGAATCGGTGGCAACGGCAAGCCGATCACTTCCCCTGGGATGGCGTCTTTTAATCCTAGCCTGTCGCGAGACGGCAACAAGGTAGTCTTTTTTGGTGAGCGTGCCGGCAGGACGGAGCTGCGGGAAAGGTCGCTTGTGGACGGACGCGAGGCCCCCATCCTAACTGACGACTATGTTCGCTCACTCGCACAATGGTCGCCCGATGGCACGCGTCTTGTATATCGGCGCTCGAAATCTGCGACCGGCGAGGGCCAGTTCGTGACGTGGTCCGTCGAAAGTCGGGTCGAGGAGCCACTAACTGCAATAGACAATAGAATCGGTGGAGTATGGGATTGGTCATGGGATGGTAAAGAGATTCTGGTATCGCAAGAAGGCAGTGAAGCACACCGGGCTGAGGCGTTCCTGTTGCCCATTGCCGCAGCCCCACGTGCCGACGCTGCGGCACGAAAAATCATTTCCGATCCGCTTTACGATGTTTATCAGAGCCACTTCTCTCCTGACGGGCGATGGATTGTCTTTGAAACAGCCAGAAGCTCACCCGAGGCGGTTGAATCCAAATTATTTGTGATATCCGCAACGGGCGGGGCTTGGATCCCAATTACCGAAGGCAAGTATTGGGACGATAAACCTCGCTGGTCTCCCGATGGCAAGGTGATTTACTTCATTTCTGGCCGTGGGGGCTTCTTCAATGTGTGGGGAATCCGCTTCGATTCTGCCAAGGGAAAGCCGGTTGGAGAACCGTCCCGGGTCACAACATTTGAGAGTCCCAGCCTGATGGTTCCACAGCAGATCGAATCGGTTGGGTTTTCGCTCAGCCAGAACAAGTTCGTGCTAACGATGGAAGACCTTTCCGGCAGTATCTGGGTGCTGGACAATTTGGGGCAGTAGGGTACCGCCAGCGATCCACTTCCCCGACGCCGACATTCCCATCCTGAAGGAAGCCAAGGCGGAGTATGCCAAGTTGCAATAGAGGCGACGGTCTCTGCCAAGTACTGTCGTAGTCTCGCCCAGGTCCTACCCCCTCCCATCTCTCGGGGAAATGTTTGTGCGTCGCGAAGATCTACCCAAGCCCGATCTAATGAGCGAAGTCATACTGTTGGGTTTCGGCGCGTTGATATTCGCGATCCTGTTGCTGATCCTTGTTGCAGCATTGATGCATGCTCCTGCCCTGGTCTGAACCTTCGCCTGTCTGTTATTGTTCTCCGCTACCGCATCCTATAATTCCTGCAATCGGCTGGGATCGCTCCCGAAAGGGCGGGCGCATCCCGGTCCGCCTGCCGACATTCGCTGACGATCCGGGATTCCACGCGGGAGGTGGGGTATGGCTCTAAAACGCGCGCTGCGGCCTCCGTCGATTCGCGAAATTACTGCGAGCCTGATGGCTGACCCTTTGGCAAAGAAGGCGATTGAAAAGTTAGCTGCCTCGGGGGTTCCAAAGGAGAAGCTTGTCAAACTGCTGATCCTTGTTCCCGGAGCTTCGACGATACCGCCACTCGTCGCAGGAATACCGGACCGTGCCCTGCGCCGGCTGCCAGATCGGATCCAAGCGTTCGCCAACACGATCGAGAGGGTCAACGAAAGCCTATACGTGGCTCCAGATGTCCGGCTTCTTGGTTCCCTCTTCACGAGCATGACGCCCGAACAGAAAGCCTTGATCGCTAAGCTTTTTCCAATGACTCCTCAAATCCTCCGTTGGTATGCAGGGGATTTACGCGACATGCTATGGCGGCTGTATCCGCCCAAGCGCCCCGGCCAGCGCGGTGTCGTCAGTAAAAAAATCAACTTCCAGCGATTGGTCACAATCAGACTAGTACGGTTGGTTAAAGACTCCACCGGCAAACCGAGATACGGAGAGGTTGCCACCCTTTTGGAGGCCGCCTACCGAATTGCTGGCACCCCTAGGACAATCGCCGATGATAACGTTCGAAAGCTGGATGAGAACAATCCAAGACTGCGTTCGATTTCAAAGCTACTCCTGCCACTCACTGACTGACCGAAAAACCGGAAACTCTTCGACATAAGAAAACAGATCATCTTCCTGCCCCTAGTGCTTTCGTGCGACTACATTAGCGACAGTTAGCGCGGAGGTCGCACGATGAAAGATAAAGAGCTACTGAATGAGCGTCAGGTTTGGGATCTTTATGGTTTGACCCCAGCCTGGCAGAGGCGTACTCGACGGGAACGTCGCGGACCATCGTTTTTGAAACTGGGGACGATGGTGCGCTATCGAAGGTCGGACATCGAGGCCTACCTTGCGGCAAACACTGTTGGAGCTAATCGAGGTGGCAATCGAAGTACAAACAAAAAAGCCCGGCGGGCGCCGAAATCGCCCGCACGGACATTAAAACAACTAAGGAGCAATTGAAATGTCAGAAAACAATGTACCAAGCTCGAATGATGGCGTCAAACCGAAGGAAAAAAAGAAAACATTTCCGAGAACGGATTCCGGAAATGCCGAACTTTTCTCACAACACTACCAGGAAAAACTGCGTTACGACCATAAGCACGAACGATGGCTTACGTGGCGTGAACATTGGTGGGCCGAGGACGGGGTGGAGAGTGTCGTGCAAATGGCTAAGAATGCCGCCCGCTTGCGGCTTCAGGCTTCTGTCAATTTCGGCGATGATGAGAGCCGAAAAAAAGAGCAGGAGTGGGCAAAGAGCAGTGAGTCGCGAGCCAAGATTGAAGCCGTTTTAAAACTCGCCCGCTCCGAACGCCTACTGGCCGATCCCGGCTCGGACTGGGACTCAGAAGCATATCTCTTAGGCGTCATGAACGGGGTAGTTGACCTGAAAGCCGGCCAGCTCCGAGCGGGAAAACAATCGGACAAGATCACGCTTCACACCGATGTGGCATTCGACCCCGAGGCCAAAGCTCCCCGGTGGGAACAATTTATCGACGAGATCTTCCAGGGCGACGATGAATTGATCGACTATATCCATCGGGCCGCGGGATACGCGATAACAGGCGCGACAAATGAACAGTGTTTATTCCTTTGCCCTGGCCTCGGCTCAAACGGCAAAAGCACCTTCCTGCAAACCATTCATAGTGCTCTGGGCGATTATGCGCGGAACCTGCCTTTCTCCGCCTTCGAACTCAGATCTCGGGCCGCCATTCCGAGTGAAATCGCGGGTCTCGTTGGCCGAAGGTTTGTGACCGCCATCGAGACTGATGAATCAGCCGCGCTGAACGAGGCGAGAATCAAAGCTCTGACGGGCTGCGATCCGATCACCGCGCGATTTCTGTACGGGGAATGGTTCACATTCTCTCCTGTCGCTAAGTTCTGGTTGGCGTTCAACAATAAACCACAGGTCACGGACGATTCCCACGGATTCTGGCGACGGGTACGGTTAATACCCTTCGATCGCCAGTTTCGGCCGGAAGAAGCCGATCAAACCCTCTTGGCCACACTTCGCGCCGAATTGCTAGGTGTACTTGCATGGCTAGTGCGGGGATGCCTGAAGTGGCAGGCTGAGGGATTGGAACCGCCACAGCGAGTCCAGGACAATACGGAAGCCTACCGAGTGGACAGCGATCCGCTGGCGGACTACCTCGCCGAAAAGTGCGTTTTTGATCCGTCCGCGAGGATTGACACGGGTACTTTATACATCGATTACACAGAGTGGGCGAAAGCGAATGGTGAAGTGATACTCAGCAAGAACGCCTTTTCGCGACGCCTTCAGGCCCGTGGTCTGAAGAAAATAAGAGCCGGTCATTATCGTACCTGGACTTGGCTCGGAATCTGTCGAGGGATCGATGTCTCGGCTCAGAAGCTGAAAGTAGCAAGCTAGGGTGCGGTCGTTGCGGACGTGAGTTTTCTATGTTTTTTTAATTCTAGCGCGATTAAATAAACAATGTAAATGAACGTCCGCAACGACCGCGCGCGGTTCCTTCTCTGGATGGCTCTCCCCGGTCACATTCTCCCGGCCAGACAACTCGCGCCCGGCACGGGGGGCCATGGGTTTGAAGTGAACCCTGGGGCCCCAAGACCTTCGTCGAAGGACAAGATAAGCGAACCAGAATTAGCCATCGATGAAGCCGCCGATCTCTACCGCGAATTGTGCGCTGCGGCCGCCAGATTCCCATGGGAGTTTGCCTTCGAAGTCAGAGCTTAGGCAAAAAGAGTGACCCTTGTGTTGTCGGGTCCCTCCATTAGCCTACACACGCACGCGCGTACGGCCTATATGTACAGGACCCGACATACGCGTCACTAGTTTGGAGCAAGCAGATGAGCGAACCCTATTTCCCTTTCGATGAAACTCCGGATCAGTACGCAAAATGTCGGCACTGCGGCAGCCGCGTCACACACCTCCGTGCTGATCACCGTGTTCTACAGATTTGGCATTGCCACAGCTGTCATAAGCACTGGACAGTCGGAGAATCGTTGAACCCATTGGACCTTGCTTATGAACTCGAGAACCTAGGCGAATGCCAAGTTAGCGATTGGGACCTTGGGCCATTTGGATACTGACAAAGGACAGGGGAGAACCCCGCAACTGCCCATCTCACCCACCTGACACGGCAGTTTTTTTCCAGCAGTCGTTTCCTTGTGTCACATCCGGGTTTGTCAGGAATCGTCCGAGAATCGTTCCCGAGTGCGGGCGATCACTTCCTCCAAGCCGACTTGTCGGGACCAATCTGGCACGCTTCTGAATAACTGCGAGCTGGACGTGGTCTTCGCCCGGCGCTCTCAACCCAGCATTCCGGGATCGGATATACGGGAGAATGAGGCACAGTTCTCACCGCGATTGAACGATAAGCCCCTGGCGCGCGTGCTCCAGGAACATTTGTGCCGAACTGGGCGATTCCGTATCCAGCTGGACCCCACCTTTGCGAACAGGGACAGCGGTATTTTGCGGCAACGCTTCGCCGTAGATAATCATTAGCTCGGTTCGGTGATCGGCTGACGGTAAGTGGAACATACGCACGTGCACAGTCCTCTGCGGAAACGAGAGGTGGTGTTTCGCAAGCAAACGCTCAATGGCTGCACCATCCGAGGCAGGATCTCCCGCAACCGCGGCCGCATAGTCAGGCCAGCTTCCCACGTTGTAGATGAACTGGAGATCGCCTATTTGCGTTGTACGCGTTGAGTCGTAGTTGTAAGTGCGATTGTTGGTCGGCAGGAAGTGCTCAAACTGTATCCAATAGAAGCGCTGCACGATCTTGTCGGGGCCTGACCTCGCAAAAAGGCACTGCTCTGCCTCTGCAACTCCATAAAGGTTTACTCGTTGAGTGCCGACGAATCGGAACCCTTTCCGGACGGTCAATTCTGCCTTGGGGGACTCCTCTGAGAAGATTGTTCTGCCTCTAACGTGGCGCACTGCATTCGCGCTCGTTCCGTTACCTCCGTAAGCAAACGTCGCAACTCCGAGCAGTAGGCCCATTGCCGCGACAACCATGGCGTTACGGCTCGACAGGAATTGTCGTTTCAGCGAGTGCATTTCATAATCCTCCTCCATCCCACAAAAGGT
>DATAPL010000055.1:0-63095 GCA_036265205.1 Terriglobales bacterium | reverse complement strand
ACCTTGGGCCGAAGCTCGATTTCGGCCGCGATCTGGAGAAAGTCCCGGGCATCGGCGCGAGTCATGTTGGTCACGCTGCGAAGTTGACGCTCTCCCCAAAGCAACCGGTCGTAGTCGAATGCCGGAATTCGGTCCAGGTGAATGGCGTTGATCGCAACCACTCCGCCTTTTCGCAGACTGCTCAAGGCGCTCACCACCACGTCCCCGCTGGGCGCGAAAGTCACGGCCCGGTCGAGCTCGACTGGCGGATTTTCCTTCTCCGTTCCCACCCAGGTTGCGCCCAGCGATCGCGCCAGCCGCCGGTGAGAATCCCCCCGCGTGGAGACGTATACCTCGCATTGCCACGCCCGCAGCACTGCGATTGCCAGATGTGCTGAGGCGCCGAATCCAAACAGTCCTACGCGCTCTCCCTGTGCGACTCCCGCCACCCGCAGACTGCGAAAACCAATTATTCCGGCGCACAGCAGTGGCGCAGCGCGCAAATCGTCCAGCTCTTTCGGAAGAGGAAAAACGAAGTCAGCCCGGGCGACGGCATACTCTGCATACCCTCCGTTCACCGTGTAGCCGGTGAAAGTCGCTGCATCGCAGAGATTTTCAAAACTGTGCCGGCAATACCAACACGTCCCATCAATGCCGCCAATCCAGGAAACTCCGGCGCGGGTTCCTGGCGGCAGTCCAGGCGTAGTGCTTTCGACCACCTCGCCCACAATCTGATGGCCGGGAATAAGATTTTCCCGGCGCGGCGGAAGCTCGCCCTCCACGATATGCAGGTCAGTGCGGCACACTCCGCAGGCACGCACCCGCAGAAGAACCTGTCCCGGCCCGGCGGAAGGCTGTGCAACATCGGCGATCTGGAGAGGTTGCCGGGAAATCTCTTGCGGCGTCTTCAGGATTGCGGCCTTCATGATTGGTGACTCCTCTCACTATTCTAGAATCGCAATTCGGATCGGCGAAAGCTGGTTTGTCGAAAAGGTCAGCGCGCGGATGTAATAATGATGTCAGGAGGACTTGCATCTGAGTCTCGAATATCCAGCGTTGCTGGCCGTTGCCCTGGCTGAAGCGCGCAAGGGATTGGCGGAGGGCGGCATTCCCATCGGAGCTGCAATCTTTGATGCTCGCGGCCAACTGGTTGGTGCCGGCCACAACCGCAGAGTGCAGAACGGCGACCCCTCAATGCATGGCGAAACCGATGCTTTCCGCAATGCAGGTCGCCAGCGCAGCTATCGCAACCTGGTCATGGTCACAACTCTTGCCCCTTGCTGGTATTGCAGCGGTCTGGTGCGGCAGTTTGGCTTCGGGACGGTGGTGGTCGGCGAGAGCCGCAACTTCCAGGGCGGCATTGACTGGCTCCGATCTCTCGGCGTGCAGGTAATCGATCTCGATTCCGAAGAATGCGCCTCTGTCCTAAGCCAGTACATCCGCACTCATCCCGACGTGTGGAATGAGGACATCGGAGAGGAATGAAGAGTCAAAACGAAAAATAGTGCCGTTCCACCCGGAGATATTTCATGAAGCGAGATACTGAATCGATGCGCCGCCTGCCCAAGGTCCTCTTGCACGAGCATCTGGATGGCGTCTTGCGGCCGCAATCCGTAATCGACCTGGCAAAGGCGGCCAACTACTCCGGGCTTCCCACCACCGATCCCGCCGCGCTTGCTGAGTGGTTTCATCAGGGCGCGAACAAAGGCAGCCTGGCCAAGTATCTCGAGGGCTTTGCCCACACCATCGCCGTGATGCAGTCCGAAGAAGCGCTGGAGCGTGTCGCCTACGAACAGGCTGAAGACCTCGCCAAGGATGGCGTGGTGTATTTTGAAACTCGTTTCGCGCCGGTTTTCCATACCAGGCAGGCTTTGACCCACCAGCAGGTAGTCTCAGCCGTGTTGAAGGGCCTGGATCGTGGGCGCAAAGATTTCGGCATTGCTTCCGGCTTGATCATCTGTGCCATGCGCAATATGGACGTTTCCCTGGAAATGGCCGAACTTGCCGTGGATTTCCGCGAGCGCGGCGTGGTTGGCTTCGATCTGGCCGGCGAAGAAGGCGGGTATCCGCCCAAAAAACATGTAGACGCCTTCCATTACATTCAGCGTGAAAATTTCAACATCACTATTCACGCCGGCGAAGGCTATGGAAAAGAATCAATCTGGCAAGCCATTCAATACTGCGGAGCGCATCGCATCGGGCACGGAACTCGCTTGATCGACGATATCGCCGTTGCCGATGGCAAAGTCGTGAAGCTGGGCGACTTGGCGCAGTACGTTCTCGACAAACGAATCCCGCTGGAGATTTGCCTGATCAGCAACGTTCATACCGGCGCGGCCCGCAGCCTGGCTGAGCATCCCTTCAAAATCCTGTATCAGGAAAAATTTCGCGTCACCCTCAACACCGACAACCGCCTGATGAGCGATACCACCATGACCAGGGAATTCCAGGCAGCAGCGGATACTTTTGGTCTGTCGCTCGATGACTTCGAAAAAATCACCATCAACGCTATGAAAAGCGCCTTCCTCCCCTATAACCAGCGCATCGATTTCATCTACAAAGTAATCAAACCCGGATACGCCAAGCTAAAAAACTGACAACTGAAAACCGATAACTGAAAACTGTTTGATTTCAATCTCCGTTTTTCGCTCCAATCAAGCCAATCTGCTCACACGGTCAGCCTCCGGCGATGCCACGCAAACAGGAGCGCCGACCCGATGATCATCAGCCCGATGCACAGCCCGATCCAGACCCCCAACGCTCCCCACCCCAACCTGAAACATAGGACATAACCCAGCGGAAGCCCAATCAGCCAGTAGGCGACGAAATTCGCCAGCATCGGCGTTCTGGTATCGCCCGCGCCCCGCAGCGCACCGGTAGCCACTGTCTGCAGCCCGTCGAATAGTTGGAACGCGGCAGCCACCAGAAGGAGGGTCGCGCCGGTTCGGATTACGGCAAGATCCGGTGAGAACATGCGGGCGATCAGGCTGGGAACCGACACGAACACCAGGCCTGAACAGGTCATGAACGCCGCGCCCAGTATGATGGCTGACCATCCTGCCCGCTTCGCCGCGGGAGCATCCTTCCTTCCCAATTGCTGCCCCACCCGTACCGCCGCTGCCGAGCTGATTCCCAACGGCACCATGAACGTAAGGGCCGCGCAATTTATCGCAATCTCATGCCCGGACAGTGGCACGGCTCCCAGTCTCGCGATCAACGCCGTGGCCCCGGAGAACGCCCCGATTTCCAGAAGAATCTGCGTCGCCGCCGGCGCGCCCAATTTCAACAATGCCCACACTCTGCGCAAGTCAACTCGAAACGATGTCGTCCATTTCGGCAGCGAGCGCTTCGACTCCACCCATACCAGGGTCACCGCCAGCACGCCCGCCATATAAATCCGGGCAACACACGTCGACCACCCCGACCCGGTAATTCCCATTGCCCGAAATCCCAGATGCCCGTAGATCAACACCCAGTCTCCTACCGCATTCACGATGTTCGCGGAGATCAGGGCAAACATGATTGGAATCGCTACATTCACCGCCTGCAGATACCGCCGCAGCGCGAAATACGCGAGCAGCGGCAATGTGCCCCAGTTCAGCGCCTGCAGGAACGGCCGCATTGGACCCACCAGTTCAACACTGATCCCAAACCGCGTCATCAACGCCGGCCAGAAGGAGACCGCAAACATCAGCACCGGGGTCAGCGCCAATGCCAGAAACAGTCCATTCACCAGCGACAAGCGCGCGTCGTTCAAGTCCTCGCGGCCGTACGCATGCGCCACGAACGTATCCAGCCCCAGCAGCAGGCCGCCGCCAAAGATCGCAACGCTGTGATAAAGGCTCTGGCCCAGGCCGGTGGCCCCGATGGCGATTGCGCTATCCGGCAACCGTCCCACCATAATGGTGTCCACGATCCCCATGCTCATCCATCCGACCTCGGCGACGATCAGCGGCAGCGCCAGCCGAAGCGTCAGCAGAAAGTCAGTTCGCAGCACGTTGGATGGAACTTTGTTCAGGGTTGTGCTCATTTCCAAGTGTGAATATACCAATTGGCTTTGGGTTCTTGCGGTAACACTGCGCAAGAAAACCGTTGACGGCCATGCAAAGCGCCCGCAGATTCACTCGAGACCCACTCAATATCAAGAGATGAGTGTGGATGTTAATGTGTAGCTGCAATTTGCCGGAGAAATCATGAGCAAATTTGTAATTGCCTGCCTTTTTTTAATCCTCCCGTTCCACGCTCAGCCTGTTTACCCTCAAAGCGCAGCTCCCGCGCCCATCCTCATCAAGGTCGTGGTGGTTACCATGTTCGAGCGTGGCGAGGACACGGGTGACGTTCCCGGCGAATTCCAGCTCTGGGTGGAACGCGAACATCTCGACCAGGTCATCCCGCTTCCTTCCGGCTACCATCACCTTCGCTTGAATAAGGACGGCGTACTCGGCATGGTCACCGGAGTCGGCACCGCCAAAGCCGCAGCTTCGGTGATGGCCCTCGGCCTCGATCCGCGCTTTGACTTGTCGAAAGCCTACTGGATTGTCGCCGGTATTGGCGGAGGCGATCCGGCGGACGTGTCGCTGGGCTCGGCAGTCTGGGCCGACCACGTTATCGATGGCGATTTGTCATTCGAGATCGATGCCCGTCAGATTCCCTCGAACTGGCCAACCGGTTATGTGCCCCTGCGCAAGGGAACTCCCTACGAGCAGCCCGTTGCCGCCGATCTGCATGGTGAGATCTACACCCTGAATCCTGAACTCGTTGCCTGGGCCTTCCACCTTACCCAGCATGTTCCGCTCTCAGACTCCGAGAACTTGCGCAAGTTTCGTGCGCGCTTCGCCGGCTTCCCCAATGCGCTAAAACCGCCGTTCGTCGCCCAGGGCGACACTATATCCGCGAGCACTTTCTGGCACGGCTCAAAAATGGACGAATGGGCCAACGCTTGGACTCGCTATTACACCGCAGGCAAGGGCAATTACATGATTGCGGGCATGGAGGACTCCGGAACCCTGCAGGCTCTCACTTTCCTGAACCAGGCCGGCCGTGTGGATCTGCGCCGCGTGCTGGTTCTGCGCACCGTCAGCAACTACGATCGCGAGCCGCCCGGCGAAAATGCCGCTGACAGCCTGAAGGAAATGGTTTCCGGCAACTACTCGGCTTACATGCCCGCTCTCGAGGCGGCTCAAACCGTCGGCGGGAAAGTTATGCGTGACATCGTCGAACACTGGCCCGATCGCGAGTCCAAGATTCCGCACGCGCCTTAGGCTCGCTCCGCTCGTTCACGCGGAAAGTGTGGCTAGCGCTTCCGCCAGCACCAGCGTCCCCCGGGCTATGTCCTCAGGCGACGCATACTCGTCCGGACGATGACTGTATCCATTCCGGCAGGGAATAAACAACATCGCCGCCGGCGTCACCCGGGACATGAACAGCGAATCGTGATAGGCGCGGCTGATCATGGGAAGGAATTTCTGCCCGTGCTTCACGCAAGCGTCGGAAAGCGCCTGCACAACCGCTGGCGCGCACTCTGCCGGCGCATCTGCATTTACCACCGCAGTGTGAATCGTCACCCGCCGCCTCGTCGCGATCGCGTCACAGGCGTTCTCCATCGCCTTGATCACGCTGTCGCGCCGCGCCGGATCGGTATCGCGAATGTCCACGCTGATCTGCACCCGGCTGGGAATGCTGTTTACCGCGCCGGGAAACACCTCGCACATGCCAACCGTCGCGACCGTATCGACCGAGCCGCTGCTTCGCGCCGCATTCTCGATCGCCAGAATCAACTCCGCCGCTGCGCACAGGGCATCCCTTCGATCCGCCATCAGCACGCCGCCCGCATGACCGCCTGCGCCTTCGATCGATATACGCATGCTGGCCGGAGCCGCAATCTTGGTGACGACCCCGAGTGGAATCTGCTGCCGTTCCAGCAATGGACCCTGTTCGATGTGTAATTCGACAAATGCCTTGTAGTAGCCCTCGGGAAGCTTCACTTCGTCCAGCTTTCCGTGCAAGCCCGCTGTTTGCCGTACCTCCTCGACCGTCCGCCCTTCGCTGTCCTTCAACCTTCCCGCGGCTTCCGCCGAGAGGCTTCCAGCCAGCAGCCGGCTGCCCAGGCACCCGATGCCAAAGCGTGTCGGTTCTTCCGAAGTAAAAACCAGCAGTTCGATCGAGTTTGTCGGATGAAACCCGCTCCGTTGCAGAGCTCGTATCGCCTCAAGTCCGCCCAGCACTCCCGCCACGCCATCGTATTTTCCGGCATTCGGAATCGCATCGATATGCGATCCGGTTCCGACCACTGGCGCTTCCGGATCAGATCCGCGCCAGCGCGCGAACATATTTCCAATGGCGTCCTGTCGCAGCCTGAGACCCGCCTCTTCGCATCTCGCCCCCAGCCAGGCGCGAGCTTTCAGATCGGTGGGAGTGAAAACAATTCTGGTTACAGCCGGAGCTTCGCCGTCTGAAATAAGCGCCAGCGCTTCGATCTCCGACAGCAGTCGATTCCGGTCAATTTCCAGCTTCATCGGTAGCTATCAGGCCAGCGGATGCCGGTTCCAGTCTTTATAAATAAGATATTTCGCGGGCGCTTTGCCGAGCGCTCCAAACCACTGCGGGCACCACGGACCCATCCAGATAAAATCTCCCGCGGTCACGGCATACCACGAATCGCCCAGCCGGTAGATCCCGCCGCCTTCCAGCATCATCAGGCCGTGTTCCATCACGTGCATTTCCACCATGTTCAGCGCGCACCCCGGCTGGTAGACCATGGTGTTCACGGCAAAATCAAAACTCATCTCATCCGGAAGCAAACACTTGACCTGCAAGCCGGGATCATCCCCCAGCGCGTGCGAAGAAACCGCATCCTCGCTGGATACGATCGGCCGCGGCGGAGGCACCGAAGCCAGTGCCTGGTAAGGCTTTTCGACCACGGCCAGGCGGCTCGTCTTGCCGGCCAGCACGCGATGCTGCAAGCCCTGTGGCACATAAGCGTAGCCGCGCGCTGCCAATTCATGCCGCTTGCCTTCAACCTCCAGACTGACCCCGCCCTCCATCACAAAAATAAAACGCTGCGCCGGCGTACCGCCTAGCTCGCCGCCAGCTTCGAACTCCGCCGTGTATTGAGTAAACTTCGCCCCCATGGCCGGACCCGCGTGCACCACGGCCGAACAACTCTTCATGCCTGGCAATGCGGTGCGCACGAATGTATCGGCGGTCAGCAGCAGGTGATTAGGTTGTTGAGAACTTCGCGTCTGGCCAAGGTTATGCAAGTTTCATCCTTCCTTCGCTCTACTTTGAAACATGGACGACGAAGCCAACTGTTCCAGCAGGTGCAGCCCGCACTCGATTGCCTTCGCCACATCTTCGGTTCTGACTGATTCTCCCGGGTCGTGACTGATTCCCCCCGGAGTTCTGAGAAAAATCATGGCTGCGGGAACTTTCTCGGCCAGAATCATCGCGTCATGTCCGGCGCCGCTCACCATGCGGTGTGGTTCGCATCCCGCTCGCTGCAGCGCCTGCGCGATCTCGCCTGCTAGAAACGAATCCATCGCCACCGCCCGCTGCTCGAGTAGAGCCTTCTCGTTTACCGACAGCCCGCGGCGTCCGGCAATCTCTTTCGCTTGGCGAATTAGCTTATCCACCGCTCGGCCGCGAGCCTCGTCTGCTGCGTGACGCACGTCCAGCGCCAGCCGAGCCTCTCCCGCAATCACGTTGGTGGCGCCGGGTTTGGTTTCAATCTTGCCCACCGTGGCTACCAGCCCCGGAACGCTTTGAGCCTCGCGCTCCACTGCTGTGATCCACTCCGCCGCACCCGCAACCGCATCATAGCGAAGATGCATTGGCGTCGTGCCCGCATGGTTGGCGCGGCCCAGAAACGTGAACTCCAGCCTGCTCTGGCCTGCGATCGCTTCCACAACTCCCAGGGGCAGCTTGAGTGCTTCCAGCACCGGCCCTTGCTCGATGTGAAACTCCAAATATCCCAGAACATCATCTCCCAGCGCGGCTCGGGCCATCTCGCCGGGATTCAAGCCAAAGTCCTCGATAGCTCGCCGCACCGAAATTCCTCGCGCATCGCGGCAGCTCAAAAGTTCCTCATCGAGCCTGCCCGTCAACGCCCGGCTCCCGATGAACGGCCTGCTGAAACGAACTCCTTCCTCTTCGGAGAAGCCGACGACCTCGATTCCGAAGGGAAGCCGGCGCCCACCCAGAGCTTCCAGCAACGCAACCGCCAGCACCACGCCCAGAATTCCATCGTAGGCTCCTGCGTTCGGAACCGTGTCAAGGTGCGATCCGATCAGCAGTCGCGGCGCATCGGATTTCGCCCCGGCATAAAATCCGCGCAAATTTCCCGCAGCGTCAATTCTTGCCGCGACCCCCAGCGGCTCCAGCCAGCCCCGGATTTCCCGGTGGCAATCGTGCATGGGCGCAGAAAGAAAAGTCCGGCGCGTGCTGCCGGAGTCTTCGCTGAAGCCAGCCAGTCGCCGGCATCTGGCCATAACTTCTTCCGCGCGACTCGCCATCTCATCCGTGATCTGCAACCCGGCTCCGTTATCTGTCGACAAGCCACGCGCTAAGCCCCGCGAATCACCGCCGCCGCCATCCAACCCGCCATCACCAGGAACACCAGAATCTCCCAGTTATAGGTGTTGCCGTAGGTGGCTACGGGAAAATGATTGCTGAGCATGATAAACACCACCGGCACCGCCATGAAGGTGTTGTGCTTGGAGCGCAGTTTGGCTTGCGCCCCCAGGGCAACATCGAAGCTGACGCCCGCCGCCGCCGCCGCGATCATCTTGCGTTGCGCCGGAAGAATTCGCTCCCAAACATTCAGCGCCATGATGGTTCCCAGCATCGCCCCCACGTGGATGTACGCCGCTCGGCCGCTCAGCACGTGCACCAGCCCACACGAGATTGCCGCGATCATCGCCAGTGAAAATATGGCAAAACCGGTTCCCGATTTGCCCAGGTTCCAGCGTACCGCCAGGTCGTAAATCAGCCACCCGAAAACCAGCACGCCCAGCCCGATCGCAATGCCGCGCCCTTGAGAAATATTTGCCACATCAGGATCGATGAGTCCGCCGCTGAAATAATAGACGAGAAACATCAGCAGCATTCCACTCAGCCAGGTCATCGCCGCTTCCCAGCGAAACCAGTGGACCTGTCCGGGCGCGACCATCAGCGATTTCTGCTTTTCGACGGTGTAAAAACCCCCGCTATGGACCATCCATAGAGCCGGAGGCGCGCCATCCGCTGCCTTTTCAAGTTTCCCGAATTGTCCGTCGAGCCAGGTGAAGTAATACGTCTGCCCCACCCACATGATGGCGGCAAAAACGTGAAACCAGCGCACCAGCAGGTTCAGCCACTCCCGAGTGGAAGACGTCACGCTAGCTCCTCATCGCCCTTTCCCGCGCATCAGCTTCCCCGGTAAGTCGTGTACCCATTCGGACACAGTAGCAGCGGAATGTGAAACTGCGATTCCCCATCGCGCACCTGAAACGTCACTTCCACTACCGGGTACAGCCCGTCCATCTTCACGTCCGCAAAATACTTCGCCGTTTCAAACGACAATCGATAAACGCCCGCCGCAAGATGTGCTGGATCCGCCAGCAACTGCCCGCAACGGCCGTCCTGATCGGTGCGCGACGATCCCACCGCCAGCCACTTGCCGGGCGCTTCCTGTCGCTCCAGTTTCACCGGTACATCCTGCGCCGGCTTGCCGCGGGCAGTGTCCAGAACGTGGGTCGAAATCCGCTTCATTGCGAAAGCCACTTTCTCAGCCGGATTAGCATGATCTGTCGCTGCTCCTCTGCCGCTTCCCGAAGCTCCGTCTTGTCATCACTTTGCAATCGCCGCCGCAGGATTGCCAGAATTTCAGGCGCCGTTCTCCCGCTCGCACAAACGATAAATATATGGCCAAACCGCCGCTCGTACTCCCGGTTTCCCACGGCCAGCTCGGCCTTGACTGTCTCAGCGGCCTGGCTGACATTCCGTTGTTCTTGCGACGACCACCCGGCTGCCGGGCCTGCTGAAGCCTGAGACTCGCCAATCCGCGGATGGCTGCGAAACGCCTCCATCCAATCTTCCCTCGCCAGATTACGCCAGGCCTCCTCAGACACAGCCAGCAGGCTGGCTTCATCCGCAAACGGCCGGCGCGCTGCCATTTCCCGCGCCCAGAACCCTGAACCGCAACACGGCAGAATCTCCCTGGCCGCATCCTCGCGCGGAAGGCGGTTCCATTTCGCCAGCGTCTCGCTCATGTCTGCCCGCGCTCGCCCAGCTTTTCCAGAAACTCCGCAACCAGGTTTCCCGCGACCGCAGCGCGATATCTGGCGCTCGACCGAATATCATCGATCGGCCGAATGTCCGCCACCACCGATTTCTTTGCCAAAACTAACAGGGAAGGATCGACAGGTTTCCCCGTCAGCAGACGCTCTGTCTCCGATAAACGAAGTGGGACCGGAGCCACACTTCCCACCGCAATGCGAATATCCTCGACAACTCCGCCCGCCAGTCGCACCAACGCCGCAACGCACACCTTCGAAATCGCCTGCGCCTTGCGCGCTCCAACTTTTCGCGTGTAAGCAAGATACCCTGAAAAGCGCCGCGGCAGGCAGACATCTCGAATCAGCTCATCCGCAGCCAGCTTTGTCTTTTTGTAATCCGTGTGAAAATCCAGGTACGGCAATCGGCGCTCTCCCCGAACCGAAATCAGAACCAGTTCGGCGCCGTACACCAGCAAAGCCGGCAGCGAGTCAGCCGCCGGGGAAGCGTTCACGATATTGCCGCCCAGCGTTCCCCGATTCTGGTTCGCGATTCCGCCCGTCCAGCTGGCAGCGCTGGCCAGCAGAGAGAACTCTCCATCCACAACATCGTGTCCGCGAAGGTCGGTGTACGTGCACCCAGCCCCGATTCGAATTTCGTCCGGCAGAACCTCAATGCGCCGCAACTCTGGAAGATTCCATATGCTGACCAGCTTGCGCGCCGGAAGTTTTCCCGCCGCGTACTGCACCATTACGTCGGTGCCCCCGGCGATCGGCAGCCAGCCGCCCGGTTCGTCAGCCAACAGCTTGATTACAGCCTGCAGGGTTGCCGGCGCCACCAGTTGGTAATCCGCCGGATCAGATCTCACGTCGTCGCCTTGCGCCGCGCCGCTTCCGCCACGGCCTCGAAGATCTGAATGTACCCGGTGCAGCGGCAAAGATTCCCCGAAAGCCCTTCGCGAATGTCTTCGATCGTCGGATCAGATTTCTTCTGCAGCAGATGGGATGCCGCAAGAATCATCCCCGGCGTACAGATGCCGCACTGCGCCCCGCCCAGCCGCAGAAACGATTCCTGCAAGTGGTTCAATTGCGTCCCCGCCACCAGTCCTTCAATCGTGATCACATCCGCATTCTTGACTTGGAGAACAGGTATGAGGCAGCTATTGACCAGCGCGCCATTCATTACCACCGAGCATGATCCGCACTCGCCTTCACCGCATCCCTCTTTCGCCCCGGTCAATCCCATCTGGTTCCGCAGAACGTCCAGCAACCGCTCCATCGGATAGGCCTGCACCGTCTTCAACTCGCCGTTCACGGTGAACCGAACCTCGCACCGGCTACGATCTCCCGACGCGGAATTCATTGCACTCCACCCGCCGCCTGCGGCTCGCTGTCCACCGTCAGCGCCGCAAAAATATCTTCCGGCATCAGTGGGATCGCATTGAATCCGACCTTGAGCGCGTCCTCAACGGCATTCACGATCGCTGGAGCCGGGCCATCCATGGGAAGCTCTCCGATGCCCTTTGCCCCAAAAGCCCCATGCACATTGCCCAACTCCTCGAAGTGCACCCGAATCGGCGGCAGGTCGGCCGACGTCGGCATGATGTAATTCGTCATCTGGCCATTTTGCATGCGCCCATTCTGCCAGATCACTTTCTCGTAAAGCGCATATCCAATTCCCTGCGCGACGCCGCCGGCAATCTGCCCACGCGCCAGCACCGGATGCAGTACTTTGCCCACTTCCTGCAAAGCCACAAAGTCATCTACAGTCACGCCGTACGTCGTCAGATCCACTGTCACTTCGGCTACGTAAACCGCCCAGGCAAACGCCGCATAGGCCTCTCCGCGATACTTCTCATCGTCCCAGAACACATCGCTTGGAGCCTCATACCGCGCCCAAGAGCGGAATCGTCCGTGCACCGCAACCTGCCGTTTGCACGCCGCTCGAAATTCCTGCGCCGAGTACGACTCGCCCAGCATGCCCCCGGCGATCAGCGTCTGCTTGATTCCCATCGCCGCCGACTGCACCAGTTTGCCCACCACCATCACCGTGCGCGACGCCACCGTCGGGCCGCTGTTCGGCACTTCATTCGTATCTGCCTGCGCGATTTCAACGCCCTCATAGGAAATTCCCAGCGTCTCCGCCGCCACCTGGCAAAGCACCGTCTTCGTTCCCTGGCCGAACTCCGTGCTTGAAACCAGCACCCGCACTTTGCCATCGGCGCAGCCTTCGACCCCCACCACGGAATCAAGATAACGCTCTCCTGACCCCGTGAAACCGGCTCCGTGCAGAAAGGCCGCGATGCCCATCCCTTTTCTAAGCGCACCCTTCTCGTTTTCTCCAGCGAATCTCTCTCGCTTGGCTCGATAATCCGAGAGTTCCAGCCCTCGCTCCAGAAGTTTCTCCAGATCGATCGGCTCGCGCACGCTTTGCTCGGTGGTCGTGGTCTGCCCCGGCTTCAGAAAATTCCGCTGCCGAATCTCGATTGGCGAAAGCCCCACCACCTGCGCGATGCGATCCATATGCCGCTCCAGCGCAAACAGGCTCTGCGGCGCACCGAAACCGCGGAAAGCTCCGTGCGGCGGGGCATTGGTCGCCACCGCCTTTGCTCGAATGCGAACACTTGGCCAGTAGTAAGCGCCGCCCGCATGAATCGTTCCGCGCGAGAGCACCACAGAGGACAAGGTCGCATACGCCCCGCCGTCGATGGTAAATTCAATTTCGCCGCCCAGGATTTTTCCATCCTTGCTCACCGCCGTCCGCAGCCGCGTCCGCGAAGGGTGCCGCTTGGTGGTAGCCGCCATATCTTCCAGGCGGTCATAAATAATCTTTACCGGATGCCCCGACTTGATCGCCAGCAGCGCCGCGTGCGCCGCGATCATTGACGGATATTCTTCCTTGCCGCCAAACGCTCCTCCCGTCTCCATCTGCACCACGCGAACCTTCTCCGCCGGCAGGTTGCACAAAGCCATCAGCGCCTTGTGCACGTAATAGGGACATTGCAACGATCCCCATACCGTGATTCCGTGGTCCGCATCGAAGCTCGCAATCATTCCGTTATTTTCGATGTAAAGCTGCTCCTGCGCCCCGGTCCTGTATTCCCCTTCGACAATGTAATCAGCGTTCGCCCAAACTCCGTCGACGTGGCCCTTCTCCACCAGGTAGGTTTTGAAAACATTGTCCGCTCCCCAGATAAGTTCAGATTGGCTTTCGCTCTCCTCCATGCTGAAAACAGCGGGAAGTGGCTCGTACTCGATCGCGACCGCGGCAACTGCCTTGGCGAGAGCATGCCGGTCAGGATGCGCCAGCAATAGGATCGGCTCCTCAGGATGGTTCACGACCGCGTCCGCCAGGCAGGGCTGATCGTCCATGATCAGCGCGATAACATTTTTCCCCGGAATATCTTTTGCCGACACGACCACAAATTCATCCCAGGCAATTCCCGGCCCGAACTCAATCTCCTTGATTTTGCCGCGTGGAATTCCACTGCGTACGGTTGCTCCGTGAAGCATATCCGGCAGCGTCATATCGTCGACGTATTGTGCCCGTCCAGTAACTTTGTCGCGCCCTTCTTTGCGCGGCACCGATGCTCCCACAATGTGATCGTCAGTCATGCGCATCTTTAAGATTGTCGTTCACCACCGGCCATTCCTATTCTGAATGAAAATCGTAGAGATTGGTACGCTGTTCACCTCCGGAACTCTCGCCCGGCCGGCTCGCCCGGAAACTCGCCCGAAGCAAACACCAGCCGTCCGCGCAGGTAAGTGCCCTTCACCACCCCGCGCAGCTTCTCGCCCAGGTAAGGCGATAACCGATGCCGGTAGTGCAGCCGGTCTTCTGTCACCTGGAACTCCTTCTCCGGATCGAACACCACCAGGTCTGCATCGTATCCCGCGGCCAGCCGGCCCTTGCGCCGGTGGCATCCCGCCAGGTGCGCCGGGCCCTCGGCCATCCAGCGGACAATATCGTTCAACCCAAAGCCCCGCCGGCTAGCCTCGGTCCACATCACGGGGAGCGCCACCGAAAGGCTGGAAATACCTCCCCATGCAGTCTTGAAATGTCCCTCCGCAAGCCGCTTCATCTCCGGCGGGCAGGGAGAATGATCCGTAGCCACTAGATCGATAGTCCCTTCTTTCAGTCCTTGCCACAAGGCTTCGCAATTTTCACGGCTGCGGATCGGCGGCGCGCACTTGCACAGGGTCGCTCCATCTTTAATCTCTTCCGCCACCAGATGCAGATAATGCGGGCAGGTCTCCACGCTCACCGCCAGCCCCTCCGATCGCGCCGCCCGCAGCTCTGCCAAAGCTCGGCTGCTCGACAGGTGAACGATGTGCAAACGAAACCCATACTGCCGGCACAGCGACAACATCATGCGAATCGCCGAGAGCTCTGCTTCGTCAGGACGCGACTTCAGATAGGTCGAGTACGCTTTCCAATCCGCATCGACCAGCCTCTCTGTGGCCGCTTCTATCAGACCAGCCAGCTCTGCATGCACTAGTAACGCCAAGCCGGTCCGCGCCAGGTGAGGCAATGCCCGGTGCAGACCCTGCTCCGTAATCATAGTGAAGCCGTCCACCCCGGGATGAATCAGAAAGCACTTGAACCCCAGCACGCCCGCCGCAGCCAGCGGTTCGATATGCTCCTGGTTATCTTCGACCACCCCGCCCCACGCGCCCCAGTCCACCCGGCATTTTCCCCGCGCTGCTTCCCGCTTCGCTTCAAGCGCGCTCACGCTGCTTGTGCCCGGCAGGCAATTCAGCGGCATGTCAACCAGCATGGTGTAGCCGCCCGCCGCCGCCGCTCTGGTGGCGCTATCAAATCCCTCCCACTCGCTTCGCCCGGGTTCGTTTATGTGAACGTGAGAATCCACCAGCCCGGGCAGAATCGCCGCCTCGCCGAAATCCTTAATCTCAACCTTGCCCCGTATCTTTTCGAGAGCAACCACTTCCCGAATCCGTTCCCCTTCCACCACAACCGCAGCCGGACGGATCCCTTCCCCAGTGACCACTCGACGGGAAACGAAAGCCTGCAAGCTCAAGTGTTAATCAGCCTTCCGCAAAAAAGTAAGCAGCAAGAGCCGAGCCTATCCCGCCCGCCCCGCTTTTTCAACCGCCGCCCCAAGCCTGTGCTCCAGCAAAACCCCTGTCATCCCGACCGAAATGAGCGCAGCGAGCGTAGTGGAGGGACCTTGCGTTTCCCCGCCACGTCATCAGAAAAATTCCGCGCTCTCCCACCCTCCGCTTATACTTGCTTGCTTTAGTGCAGAAATAGAAAACGGATTTCGACCGCCAGGCCAACCAATGAACAGCCCTTTCATGGCCCGCGCCATTGAACTTGCCATCGAGAATGTCCGCTCCGGACTGGGCGGCCCCTTCGGCGCAGTAGTCGTGAAGGATGGAAACATCCTGGCGGAGGGCGCGAACCGGGTGACCGCCACCAACGATCCCACCGCCCACGCCGAAGTGCTCGCCATCCGCCAGGCCTGCCAGAAACTTGCCCTTTTCGAGCTCAAGGACTGCGAACTCTACACCTCGTGCGAGCCCTGTCCCATGTGCCTGGGCGCAATTTACTGGACGCGCCTTGCCCGCGTTTACTACGGCAGTTACGCCGCCGACGCCTCCAAAGCCGGGTTCGACGACTCCTTTATTTATCGTGAAATCGCCCAGCCCCATCCGCAGCGCGGAATTCCCATGACTCAAATGATGCGCGAAGAGGCCCTGGCTGCATTTCGCGCCTGGGAAGAGCAGCCCAACAAGGTCCGCTACTGATGCCGCCGACCTGCGTCCGCACCTGCGGGTCAACCTAATCGAGGAAAAACGATTGATCGATCGCTACTTCAAACTCACCGAAAACCAGACTACAGTCCGTCAGGAATTTCTCGGCGGCCTCACCACCTTCCTGACCATGGCCTACATCGTCGTGGTCAACCCGCAAATCCTCGCCCAGGCCGGGATGCCTATCGATGGCGTAGTCTTCGCCACTTGCCTTTCCGCCGCCGTCGCCACACTGGTGATGGGTCTTTACGCGAACTATCCCATCGCCTTGGCTCCCGGAATGTCGCTCAATGCGTATTTCACTTATTACGTCTGCTTGAGCATGCATATCCCCTGGCGCACCGCGCTCGGTGTAGTCTTTTTCTCCGGCGTCCTTTTCCTGCTGCTCACCGTCACCCGCGTCCGTGAACAGATTGTCAACGGCATGCCCGACTGCCTGAAGCATTCCACCGCCACCGGCATCGGTTTCTTCATCGCCTTCGTCGGCTTGCGCAATGCCAAACTTGTAGTCGCCAACGCCGCGACCTTCGTCGGCCTGGGAAGTTTCGCCGATCGCGAAGTGCAGACCGCCTGCTTCGGCCTGGTTCTCACCCTGATCCTGATGGCCCGCAAGATCAACGGCGCAATCCTGATCGGCATCGTGGGTACCGCGCTGCTCGGCATGCTGCGTGGCATATCAAGTTGGCCTTCGGCGATCGTCTCCATGCCGCATCCATCGTCTACTTTCCTGCAACTCGATCTTCGCGGCGCCATTCACCTCGGTTTTCTGGAAATCCTGTTCGCCTTCCTTTTCGTGGACCTCTTCGACAACGTGGGCACTCTGGTGGGAGTTTGTGAACAAGGTGGGTTCATCAAGGACGGGAAAATACCTCGCGTGGGCCGCGCCCTCCTGGCCGATGCAACCGGAACTGTCTTCGGATCGCTCGCCGGCACATCCACCGTCACCAGCTATATCGAAAGCGTCGCCGGCATCGCGGTGGGTGCCCGCACCGGACTCAGCAACCTGTTTGTCGCCGCGCTTTTCGTGCTGGCCATGTTCTGCTCCCCGCTGGCCGCCGCCATCCCCGGCTACGCCACCGCTCCCGCACTCATTCTCGTAGGCGCATTGATGACTCAGTCCATCGCGCACATCGATTGGGCCGACTTCAGCGAAGCCGTTCCCGCTTTCATCACCATGCTGGCTACGCCCCTCACCTTCAGCATCGCCACTGGCCTCAGCCTGGGCCTGATTTCCTACACCGTAGTAAAAATTGCCGCCGGAAAACTTCGCGAAATCAACCTGCTGATTTGGATTCTCACCATCCTCTTCATCCTGCGCTACATCTACCTCGCCGCCGCGTGAAACAGTTAAAATCACTCGGGTTCGCCCGCCCGCACCAAACATGAGAATCGCAATCGTCTCCGACATCCACGGCAACCGGCGTGCTTTCCAGGCGGTTCTTGCCGACCTGCGCCAGGCCGCGCCAGATCTCATCGTCCACGGTGGCGATTTGGCGGCGGGCGCGGCTTATCCTGCCGAAATCGTCGATCACATCCGTTCTCTGGGCTGGCCCGGAGTCCGCGGAAATACGGATGAGATGTTGTGCTCGCCGGAAACTCTCTCGCAATATGCCGCGACTCAACCCAGTCTCGCTCGTATTCTTGCCATGGTCGAAGAAACCATTCCTCCCACCGTGGCCAGCCTCGGCGAAGAACGTCTGCGCTGGCTCGCACAACTACCGCTGCAGTATTCTCACGAAAGTTTCACCCTGGTTCATGCCAGCCCGGGCGACCTCTGGCGCGCACCCGTGGCCAACGCCACCGACGACGAACTGCACCGCATCTATGCCTCTCTCGCCGCCCCAGTGGCGGTTTACGGACACATTCATTGCCCTTTCATTCGCCGCCTTTCCAACATGGCGGTAGTCAACACCGGCAGCGTCAGCCAGTCCTACGACGGCGACCGCCGCGCCTCTTATCTCGTTATCGATGGCGACAACCTCTCCATCCGCCGCGTCGACTACGATGTCGAAAGTGAAGCCGCCGACCTCCTGCGCTCCGGCCTGCCCCATGCCGCCTGGATGTCCCGCATCCTTCTCGCCGGACGCTACTGCCCTCCCGACTAGATCGCTGCCCGCGTAAAAAGTAGAATCTGTTTTCTTTCTGTCCTGAACTCCGCCGACCGCGCCCTCATTCAGTTGCGCGATTCCATCCGCTAAGCGGCAAATGCTCGTTTTGCCCGCTGGCGCCCGCGCCGGAGATCTCCACCCCGACGTTTGACTTGTCCTCACCCACGACATACCATGTGCCCGTTTCGATCCAGGGAAAAATCCAAGCCACTTCAGAGAAAGAAGGATGCACATGAGAAAGCATGCCGCAATCTCAGTAGTAATTCTGCTGGTTGTCGCCGCCTTGTCCAGCGTCTCTTTTGCCCAGAAAGCAACCGTGTTGCGGGTGGTCGTGGTCAAGACCGAAGACCCCGCCGCCTACGCTCAGGAAATTGAAAAAGGCCGCCAGATTATGAAAAGCCTGGGCATCCAGGCGGCCACCCGCGTATGGCAGGCCCGCTTCGCCGGAACCGAAACCGGAGCCGTGGTAGTCAGCATCGAGTATCCCAACATGGCCGCCTTCGCTGACGCTGCCTCCAAGACCAACGCCAGCAGCGAATACCGCGATTGGATCAAGGGCCTCGACAAAATAAGAAAAATTACCTCCGACAGTCTCTACACTGAATGGTGACCGGCTTCCGGGGACGCCAGCATAGTCGCGTCCCCGGAACTTCCCCCGCCCGACTCGCTTACCGTGCCTCCGGCTTTCTCCGCTCCCGTCCGCGCAGCAGATTCCAGGCTTCCATGTATTGCGAAAACTTGTGTCCTTTGCGCGGCGTCAAATTCAGCGAGCGATTCTCTTCCACCACGTCAAACGGAATGATGTACCACACGTCCACCGGCACCAGGTACACCGCGAAAAAATCCAGCCTTCCCCAGCGGTAGCGCTCCCGCTTGGGTCCGAGAATATTGCAGGTGTACGATCCCTTGCGGCAAAACGTCGTTGACTTCACTTGAATCCGCAGGAATCTCCCATGCTGCTCCACTCCCACGTCATAACTCGCCGAATCGCCGTGCGGTTTGGAAACATTCAGTCCCCGCTCCGACGCCCGCGCCATGAAACAAAGCTCCGCCCACTCGCCCCGTTCCTTGCATGTCCTCATGGAATCCCGATGGTTTTGCACTTCCAGCCCCCAAACGCCCGATTTACCCGCAATAAAAAAGCGGCCCGCAGGCCGCGCAGACGACTTATAATTAATATTATATCAACAAGATATATGATAATGGGACACAATAGCTCACAATATATCTGCCATCCTCACATCACCACTACAGCCAACCGGGTGGTTTTTACCCATTGACAGCCGAAAGTCACCGGAGGCAGGTGTCCTCGTTTGCCCCGTCGAACCAAAGCTAGCCCGAGCCGCCGCCACCCGAATCGACCCCGCCTGCTGGTAAACTTATCTATCTCAATCCACTTTGGAGAACTATCATGGCTGATACCAGAATTCTGTCGAACCAGAACACCATCCTCTCGAACCAGGCATCCATCGTGAAAAATCAAAAGGCCATCCTCTCCAACCAGGCCACTATTCAGAAAAATCAAAAGACTCTCCTCGCCAACCAGGCCATAATCAAACGGAATCAGTCCGCCCTGTCCGCAATCTTGAAAAACCAGAAAGCAATCCTGGCCGCCGTAAAAAAATAGTCGCAAGCCGCGCAAGGCCGGGCCGCCTCCCCAACCCGTTGTTCCCGAGCGAAGTATGAGAGCCTGCGCGCGAGGATTCCGGTGAAAGAAATGGACATCAGCAAAGTCCTGCAAGAACTGGAAGAACAGCTCCTGTCAAACTCAGTGAGGACAAATCCTGCAGCCGCGTCCACCCTGCTCGCCGAAGAATTCCGAGAATTCGGAAGTTCCGGCCGCATTTTCTCCAAGCCGGAGATCCTCCACGAACTGCAGCACGAATCTCCTGCCCAAATCTCCATCCAGGATTTCCACCTCTCTCTCCTGTCCGACAAGATCGCTCTCGTCACCTATCGCACCATCAAGCGCCAGCCAGGATCCCAGCCAATCGAGTCGTTGAGAAGTTCTCTATGGATATTTCGGGATGGCCGATGGCAAATGCATTTTCATCAGGGAACAAAAGCATCCATCGTTCCCTGATTCGCGATCCCCAGCCCTGTCATCCCGACCGAAGCACGCGAAGCGAGCGCAGCGGAAGGACCTTGCGGTTCGCAGAAAGCGTAGGGGTAGCCAGGAATGCTCCCGCGGATGCCCCATCCTAACTTCGCGACGCCCTCTTTCGAAATTAGGGTGGGGATACCTCAACCTCTCAACTACGCGCCAGGCACAGCAAAGCTCGAACCTGCGTTCATCGGCGATGCCACCACATCCCGCTTGGCATCACGCATCAGCCGTTTTTCCGACTTTGCCGGGTACATGAATTCGTGCCCGGTCCTGAGCCCGGGATAGTACCAGTCTAGAAGAGCTTCCGGGATCTGGCGGTGGCGTTCCTCGAATTTGAACTCCACGCCACTCGTGGCTTGCATTCGCACCGTCGGTGCTGTCAGTAAGGTGGCGCACAACTTCGTCCGGTCCGCATTAAAAATCCGAACCATTTCCCGATCGCTTTGACTGCTTGCCAGGACGAACCAATAAGTGCCGGCTGGCAATACCTTGTGTGGAATCTCCACCGGCTGGCTGAATGTCACTTTCGTCGACTGGTTCCACTCGTTGGCTAAAGCGGCCGGCAGAAAGATCGTGCAGCTCAGAATGATGGAGAAAATAACGCTTAACATTCTTCGAAGGTTCATGGGTGTTCCTCTCTTTCCCTTCACTACAAAGTAGGAACATCGAAAACGAAGATTAGGTTGTCTGGTGGGAAAATCGTAAATCCCGTAGCTATTTTAGGTTACGCAGGCGCCAGCCAAGCCGGGGATCTCGACTGCACAGAAGCGAAAAAGATGGGGCACCCTCCCAGTCGGGTATTAACCCTTGGAGGGTGCCCCTCCGGCTGACCTAAGCTATCGCCGTTACTTGCCCTTCAACCCGTCTCTCCAGGCCATCACTTCAAGTTCGGCCCGAACCGCGTCCTGCACCGCAATTACTGGCCGCGCCTCCATTTGAAATGCCGGCAGCATCGAACAAAACTTGTGAACCGCAAGCGGATCGTCGCAGTCCACCAGCAAATGTCCACCCCAGTCGCCCACCCGTATTACGAAAAACTCGATCTTGAAATTAGCCGGCGCCTTCCACTGCCCGAACACCTCCAGAATTCGCTTCTGGGCATTCTCATACTCCGCAGGCGAACCCTGCGGCCGTTCGTTCCAGCTGATCACGTATTTCATCCAGTCTCCTTTAAATTCAAAATGGTTTGAGCAGAATCAGAACCGCTTGAGTCTACTCCTCAGCGCCATCTGGAACCGGTAAAGCTGTAGAACTCGCGATAAGCAAGGAAGATTGAGCGGATCGGCTCGATTGCAAGCTGAAGAGCAATAAGAAGTGTGGAAGGGCACGACTTCAGTCGTGCCGCCAAGCCTCCCCTGGTTGTCATTCCGAGGGACTTCAGTCCCGAGGAATCTGCTTCCTATGCACCGAGATCGTCTCGCGCCGTTTTGCCAAACCAGGGCAGAGATTTTGATCTCAAACCTTCAAACCTCCCCAACCCTGTCATCCCGAGCGAAGCCGAGAGCCTGCCCTGAGCGAACTCCGAGTGCCAACGAGGCGGAGTCGAACGGGGACCTTGTGTTCGCGGACATCGTCACAGACCCAAATAATCCCGTCCCGACGAACCCAATCGCGATCTGGAAGGCGCGGTCAACGGAATTTCCGCGGGAAGAGAGACGAAAACATCTCCGTGACGTGCTTGCACCCGCTCTTCCGCAAAGAACGAAAAAGGATGGGCACCTAAAATCAAAATTTGGGGGGGAAAGCGTGGGTTACCCGTTCACCCACCTACCCGGAAGAGTGCGCCACTCGCCCACGGAACAATCCTCTCCGTCCGCGCGTAACACCATTTGTTTACTTCTCGAATAAGAAAGATCTTCGAATGAAAAAGACCTCTGTTGTCTTCGCACAAGCCGTTCTAGTCGCAGCTCTGCTCACCAAATCTTTCGCCCACTCCCAAACCGCACCCTCTCACGACCCGCTCTTCAAAACCATCCAGTCTCTGGATACCCAACTCTTCGACGCGTACAACCACTGCGATCTGGAAAAATTCGGATCGCTGATCGCCGACGACATCGAGTTCTATCACGACAAGTCCGGCCTGAGCCGTGGACGCCCAGCTCTCGTCGAGGGAACCAGGAATAATATCTGTGGCAAGGTCACCCGTGAACTCGTCCCCGGCACGCTCGAGGTCTATCCCATCGCCAACTACGGAGCGGTCGAGATCGGCATCCACCGCTTCCATCATCCCGGACACGAAGACCCCGGCTCAGTCGGCGAGGCCAAATTCATCCACCTCTGGCAAAACCAGGACGGAGTCTGGAAGGTCACCCGCGTCATCAGCTTCGACCACCAGTCGATGGCCAAGTGAAGAACGCGCCGCGCGTAAACCACGAGGGGCAAAGAAAGGCGCGGGGGTGTCCTATTCTAATTCCGTGGGGTGCCCCACTCTAATTTCGCGCTTGTTGCGAAATTAGGGTGGGGATTTTGAACTCGAAGCTTCAGACCTCTCCAACCCCTGTCATCCCGAGCGAAGCCGAGGGACCCTGTGTTTGTTTACATCGTCACAGACACGAATATGGACCCCGTCGAATGTAGGACCTAGTTATTTCCCTTAGGTGTGATGGATTGCTTCACGCGATGGGTTCTCTCCCGAGGAGGAAGGCGGTCGGCGTCAATCCCTTCATCTCCGATCCCAGTACGACATAAGACAATACCCTTGTCTTCACATACGATCCGAAGTGCTTCGAGCACAGCTGGATGCATGCGGTGGCCTACGATAACGCGCTTCACGGGACTCGGAAGGTCATACCATCGCTTAGGCTGGAGTATTCTCACCTCTTTTTCATAGGCCCACTCGTTGTATTTTGATGAGAGTATCTGTTCCGCAGCTTGTGATGGGACAACAGGTCGATCGAGCAATACATGACCGAAGACACCGCGATACTCGACCACCTTGACTTTTGGGGAATTGTCAGGTATCTCAACCTCAATTGCCAAACCCGCAAAACCCGTCGCGTAGTGAGCCCAAAGCAGATGACAGTCGAACGTTCTAGACAGAGAGCACACTAATAGCCGTTCTTTCTGATAAATGATCTCGTCGACGAGTTCGGAATAATCTCGCTCATTGTTTGATCGACCCGAGTATGAGAACATCCCCTCCATCGGATCATTCAACTTGCGCCAGTCAGAACAATGGAGACGGTTATTCAGAAGGATATCGAATGCATATTCGAGTTGGTTTGCCGATCTAAATTTGTATGCCAGCATTATCCTTTACCTTTTCTCCCGGAACGTTTGCCTTGTCTCAGGGAATATAGAAACGTCCTGTTGTTATTGGCGTTCGTCCCGGAGGGAAGTCCTTCAACTGCTATGCCTGTTCCTCTGGCACGGATAGGGTCGCAGCCCCCATTGGATGTGTCGTTGCATCAAAAAAGTGGAGATTGATGTTTGGGAATGCTCCGTGAAGTCGAGCTTTGTTTGCTGGCACTTCCGCTCCAGGAAGCAGTGAGATGCCCAAGTCCTTCGCCTCCGAGTGTTTTATAGCATCGATCAGGTGCCCGTCGAATTGCGCGTTCAGGGACTGGCCAAAAATGACGAGCGGCCCGCGATGTTTGGCGAATTGTGAATAAGCAAACGAAAGATAGTCTGAACGGTAGATGGAATTCAGTTTGTCCCGGGACGAGCCCTCCGTGATAAAGAGCGGCACCGCGAATTGCTCGAGTGGGGTTCCGAAAAGATCCAACAGGTTCTGTCCTGGTTCCGCTTTCCTCTTAATTGTTTCTCCCGATAGGGCGCGATATAGATGCAGCCCCCCGTGAAGGAAAAGTATTTTCGTCACTTTATCCCAGATTTCTGTGTTGCCGAGATCGAAGCGAGGCCCGAAAAAGTAATCCTTGAACCCCAATGGCTCATCCAGCATGATCGACCAATAAAGAAGTAAGTCGTAATTAGTCGAGTAGACGAATTCGTACCGGATGAGCGATTCTTTGATCGCTCGGAAATTATTCTCAGGAATATTCGCCCAAGGGATGTGGACCGATTTGACTGCTTCGACAAGAGCATTCTGAATCACTAGATATAGGCCCTCGGCGATGGCGGGGTCCTGACCGATTGCGCCGTTTACTAAAGACGTTGTCTTTAGCGCCGAAAGCACTAGTTCGAAGTTGTGTGTCTCTAAAGCTTCAAAAATATGCACCGCCTCAGCATTCAGGCGATTGGTCATCTGATCAGACCGCGATTGATCGTAAAGTGATTTGTATCGAAAGTGGCCCCAGACAGCGCAACTGGCACCATTGCCGACCAAAAGGCCCGTCCACGGGATGTCTTGTAATTTGTCCCACGCCACGAGGGTGTCGTCAACGCCCAGAATTGCCATACCCTTGCCCCCTGAAGAGACTATGTCAAAGGCTTATTGGGCTACTCGGAATATCTTCCCATGCCAACGCCGAGAACCATCGCTCATGCGAGCAAGGTGTTGATTTTGGCGAAAAGCTTCTCGAAGCGCTCAAAGTCAGCCGCGGACAGCGATTTGTCCGTAAGCATCGGGAGTAGTGCCACCGCAACGCGATAGTGATTGAATCCGCCGTCCTTTAACAAAGCGATCCCATTGTCTTTCAGCCAATGGTTGATGCGTTCAACGATTCTTGGATGCTCGCCAAGTTGAGCAGCGCTCAGCACAGTCCCCTTCAACTCTTTTTCATAGGCAGCGTTGAACGCGCTCACATAAGGTCCTTCGGGAAATAGATCTTCGATATCGGTCTCCTGATTATCTGGCGTGCGGAACATCGAAAAGTCGAGGATTCGTTTCCGTTCGATCAGCTTTTGACGTATTAGGTTCTCCAAGCTTTGGCTTGGAGCGCTCCCTTTGTCGTACAAAACAACAAGGCGTAACTTGCTTGCCCCTAAGAGGGCAATAAAAGTCGCCAGCTTATCTAGACCCCCGACAGGAACAAACACTCCTTCGCTCAGGCCAGCATTGCCCCGAGCTTCGAGCAATGTGGACATGTGCTGGAGAAGGAGAAAATCGGCAGGACCCTCGACTAGGATGTTCTTTTTCGCGATGAAGAGGTTTTGAGCTATCGAGTACCCGAGGGCGGCCTGCAGTGGAAAAAGGCTCTCCTCGCTTGACCCTGCGAGCTGGCCGGTAATTTTTGTGCCTTCCTTCGGGCGATCTTCCACGACACGCACTTTCTCCAATCGATCACTTTCCACCATGAACGGCGAGTGTGTCGTATACAGAATCTGGCGCGACTTCGAGAGAGTGTCGATGTATGCCAAAAAATCTGACTGCGCCAGAGCGTGCAGATTCAAACCTGGTTCATCAAGAAGAAGTATCAAATCTTCTTTTGTGCCTACACGGTGTTCAACAGCTGAAAACCAGACCATGAAGCTAAAAAACCAAATAAACCCTTTGCTTCGTTGGTCAAACCGTACAGTAACTCCGTGCCTTTGGTTTTTGATGCGAATGTAGAGGTTCTTCCCATTGTTGAAAGGAGGCTGATCTTTGGGGTCAGCCTTGATGTCGAACTCGACCTCGAGTTCTCGATTTTGCTTCCAATACTCAAACACCTGCTGCGTAATCGCGAGACCGATCGCTTCCAACTTCGCCTTTGAGCTCTCGTATCCTTCCTCGCTAACTAGTTCCGATATGCTGGTACCAGCTAGTTCGAATAAGCCGAATACCGTCTCGTCCGATTCCGTGAGTTGGGCTGGATTAGCTTTACGTTGATTCAGAGTCTCGAGATTGATTTTTCCTTCCAATAGCCGGTAATCGTCGAAGTAGAAAAAACGCGGCAGGTCACCAGACAGGTACTCGTTCCAAATGTGCCAATTAATCAAGTCCCATCCGCTTGATGCTTTGGCGAAGCGGTCACGCCAAGATTTTGCAAATACTGCAAGGCTACTGTCTGCCTGGAGTGCCATCCCTTCTATTGTTGTGAGGACTTGGTCCAGCGACCTTGCCCCAGCAAATACCTCATCGACACCCTCAATGCCTTCCAGAGTCTTCTTCAAGGCAGCGATTGCAGCGGGTTGATTCACCTCGAGGCCGATCGTACTAGTGTTTCCGTAATTTGTGCTCCTTGTAAATGTCTTGCCCGGCTTTATAACTTCAAGGCCGCCAAAGACCTCCGCGTTGATCTTCTCGGCGAGCTCTCTTTCGATGCGAAAAGTCAACTCAACCACTTTCGCATAGGATTTTGCGTCGTGATCCTTCCGATAGCGGAAGTAGTCCTTCTTCGGATAATCGAAGACCACATCGAATTTGGCAGTGCCGAGGGGCAGAGCTTTGTGCAAGGCTTCGAGGAAAGCCGTCTTCCCCGATTCGTTCTTTCCGACGAGAACAGTTGTATCTTCCCCGATCTCAACCGGTGTTGAGTCCTCGATCGACTTGTATTTGAACACCTGAGCTTTTACGAGCTTGATCAAAATTGTGTCCTCCCCACCGTAATTGAGAGTGATCTGACAAAAAAAGGGGCCACGGCCTAAGCCGTGACCCCCTCACAGTCGTTGTCTTTTTACTCTTACTCCCGGAAGAATGCTAGGCACCTTCGTGCCAGTAATCCTCCACTAACGAGCCGCTTAGCTGCAACCGCTCGTACTCCCGCAGCTCCCGCACCTGTAGCAGCTTCCGTTGCGGGTCATGATGCTGCCGCAGAAGCTGCATGTCGGGGCATCGCCCAGGTCGATGAGTCCGGCGAGAGCGTCGGCGGCGTGGACTGAACCCGGCGTCGGAGGCCGGACTTCGGACCGCTGGTCGGCAACGATCGAGCCGCTGGCTTCTCCGGAAGCTTCCGGGTGCGATGCGGCACCGGGCGTCCGCAGTCGCAGATTTTCGAACAGCATGCCCTGCTGTCCGGTGAGGAAGCGCAACTGCAGCCAGCGGAAGATGTAGTCCATGATCGACTTGGCGAAGCCGATGTCGGGATTGCCGGTCCAGCCGCTGGGTTCGAAGCGGGTGTGGGCAAACTTTTCGCAGAACAGTTTCAGCGGCACGCCGTGTTGCAGTGCGATGGAGACGGCCAGAGCGAAGCTGTCCATCAGGCCGCTGACCGTGGAGCCTTCCTTGGCCATGGTGATGAAGAGCTCGCCGGGGCTGCCGTCAGGATAGAGCCCGACCGTGATGTAGCCCTCGTGGTCGCCCACTTTGAATTTGTGAGTAATCGAGGCACGCTCTTCCTGCAGCTTGTGCCGGACGGCACGCGGCGGAGCGTTGAGATTTTCTTCTTCGTGTGGCTCGGGCGCCCCCGCCCGCGTGATGGCGTCATCCTTACCTGAAGTGGCAGTCTTCGTTCCCGACGCGCTCAGCGGTTGCGACTTCTTGCATCCATCACGGTAAACAGCCACAGCCTTCAACCCCAGCTTCCATGCCTGGAGATAAGACTCCATGATGTCTTCGACAGAAGCATTCTCCGGCAGGTTCACCGTCTTAGAGATAGCGCCAGAGATGAAAGGTTGCGCCGCCGCCATCATTTTCAAATGCCCCATGTAGTGAATCGACCGCGTCCCCTTGGCCGGCTTGAACGAGCAGTCAAACACCGCCAGATGCTCATCTTTAATATCGGGCGCGCCCTCAATAGTCCCGGTGGCGTCAATGTAAGAAACAATCTTGTCGGTCTCGTCGTGATCGTACCCCAGCTTAAAAAGCGCCGTGGGCACAGTATTATTCACAATCTTGATCATCCCCCCGCCCACCAGCTTCTTGTACTTCACAAGCGCCAAATCCGGCTCAATCCCGGTAGTATCACAATCCATCATGAACCCAATTGTTCCTGTTGGGGCTAGAACTGTTACTTGGGAATTGCGGTAGCCGTGCTTTTCGCCACTGGCCAGGGCTTCGTCCCAGGTGGCTTTGCTGGACTCGTAGAGATTCGTTGGGACGTTGGTTTTGTTGATGTTGTTGACGCTGGCGCGGTGCATGCGGATTACGTCCAGGAACGGTTCGCGGTTGATGTACCAGCCGGGGCAGGCTCCTCCGGGCATGACGTTTGCGCCGAGGTTGGTTTCGGCCAGGCCTCGCTGGGTCGGTTCGGTTGCGGGGACCAACGGCGGGCATGACTCGGCGATTCTTGAGGATTGCAGGTAGGCTTCGCCGCACATGATTGCTGTCACGCAGGCGGCGTAGTCACGGCCGGCGTCGGAGTCGTAGGGGAGGCCGGCGGCCATCAGCAGCGCGCCGAGGTTGGCGTAGCCTAGCCCTAGCGGACGGTAATCGTGCGAATTCTTCGCGATCATCTCTGTCGGATAGCCGGCGTTGTCCACCAGGATTTCCTGGGCGGTGATCAGCACATCGACCGAATGGCGATAGGCTTCCACGTCGAACGTTCCGTTGGGCGCGAACTTCAGCAGGTTCAGGCTGGCCAGGTTGCAGGCGGAGTCGTCCAGGAACATGTATTCCGAGCACGGGTTGCTGGCGTTGATGCGGGCCGTGTTCTTGGAGGTGTGCCAGCGATTGACCGTGGTGTCGTACTGCATGCCAGGATCGCCGCAGCGCCAGGTGGCGTCGGAGATCCGGTAGAGCAGATCTTTGGCTTTGAAGTTCTGCATGGGGCGTCCGTCGCGGACGGCGCGAGTGGTGAAGCCGTTGTCGCGCAGGACGGAGTACATAAAGTCATCGGTGACGCGGACGGAGTTGTTGGCGTTCTGGAAGAAGATGGACGAATACGCATCGGAGTCGGGCGACGAACCGTCGTATCCCGAGGCGATCAGGGCGTGCGCCTTAGCTTCTTCTTTCGACTTGCACTCGATGAAGTCAACGATATCGGGGTGGTCAATGTTGAGGATGACCATCTTGGCGGCGCGGCGAGTCTTGCCGCCCGACTTGATGACGCCGGCAAAGGCGTCAAAACCCTTCATGAAGCTGAGTGGGCCGCTGGCGGTGCCTCCGCCGCTGAGGCCTTCGGTGGATGAACGAAGCGAAGAAAGATTGGTGCCGGTGCCCGATCCCCACTTGAAAAGCATGCCTTCGGTCTTCGCCAGAGTCAGGATGGAATCGAGCGAGTCCTTCACCGAGTTGATGAAGCAGGCTGAGCATTGCGGCGTCTTGTATCCGGTAACGCCGAATTCCACGCGTGCGCTGGCTGGGTTCCAGTGCCAGTTCTGGGCATCGGAGTTGGGCTCGATGCGGTCGCAGCCTACGTTGAACCAAACCGGTGAGTTGAAGGCGGCGTACTGGCGCAGCAAGATGTGCGACAACTCATCGTGGAAAGTTGCGCCGTCTTCCGGCGTCTTGAAATAGCCTTGCGACATGCCCCAGTCGCGGATGGTCTCGGCGACGCGCGTCACCAGGGCGCGCACCCCGCTTTCGCGCTCGGGCGTGCCCAGCGTGCCATGCAGATATTTGCTGGCGACAATGTTGGTGGCAGTCACCGACCAGTCTTTCGGGACTTCGACGTCCTTCTGTTCGAAGATGGCATTGCCCTTGGCGTCGGTGATCAGGGCGGTGCGCTTCTCCCACTCGATTTCGTCGTAGGGCGAAACACCGGGCTTGGTGAAGAAGCGGCTGAAGGACAGGCCTGGGGCCTTCCTGCTGGGGGTGGCGGCATTTACCGGGATCGCACTGGAAACGTTGGTGGTCTCGGCGACGGGGGCTCCCTTTTCTTTTACCTCGGCCATTTCTTATGTTCTCTCCTGTAGATTCTGTGTCGCTGCTCGATTTCTCTTCTTCTAATATTCAATATCGTTCGGACTCGGGACGCTTCAAGGCCAGGGTGACTGTGTTTCAGAACCGGTTACTGGTTCGCAGTTCTCGGTTCCCGATTAGCCGATTCTGCAATCGATCTTTATCTCTTACTTCCATCTTTTACTTCCATCTTTCACTTCCATCTTTCACTTCCAAATATTCAGTATTGCTCGTTTCAAAGTCAGGATGCCAGTGTTTCAAAACCAGTTGCCGGTTCGCAGTTCTTAGTTTCCTCCGGCTCTGAGTTCGTCAACAAATTCTGCAAGGCGGCGTGAGCTAAGTGACGCTGGGCCGGGTCTTCGACCACCGCAAAGCGGGCGAAGCAGCGGCCGCTGGCCAGGAGTTCACGCTCAGGGCTGCGGGGCAAACTGAGCCGGCCCAGAGCCATACCAAGGTCGTCGGCTTGGGATATCCGGACCAGGGCCAGCAGTCGTTTGCCGCCGGCCTGGAGAGGAGCAACCTCGTCTGCCAAGGCAAACAGGCCAGGCTTGCTGGAGACCTGTACCAGACTGGAGACGTCAGTGCAGCGGAACCACGGCGACCATTGCAGGCGGCGATAGTCGAACGCAGTTTCGACTCCGTGACGAGCAAACGATTCGCTGACCAGACGTTCCAATCCTTCCATCGCAAAGCCTCAATTTCGGGCCTCGAAGGAAAGGGATTGCCAGCCCCTCGATCGAGGCAATTTCCACAGCTTGAGTTTTCAAATGTCGTCACTCCCTCGGGAGGAGTTCCGCGCACCGTACACGTAAGAACGAGGGAGCGGCCACCGCGCTACGCAACTGCCCAAAACGGGAAGGCACTCAAGCCACCTCAGACTGAGGGCCAACCCTGTGTTTTCATGCACTTAACGTTGCCGCCGTGGTTTGATCCGGAGCGGTAACGAAAGCTCTATGGGATGCAAACAGTACGCCCCTATGTTGGGGCTGTCAAGAGGCTATCCCTATATATTGTATCTCAGTCTTAACAAGTGGGATGCCGCCTCCTGGCCAAGTTTTTCCACAAACGCCGGGAATTCCCTTCAGGCCTGCCACTCGGCACGAGCCGAATTGCGACGCTTGGGATCTGGAATTGTGAAGTCGCGACTATCCAGCAGGGGCCACTTCTTAAGAGTGGAGCCCATAGCAACATAGACGTCCTCGAAAATCTGGCGCGGCGCAATTCTTAAAGTGCCGTCGGAAGATTCGACCAAATAGTCGCCTCTTTGACCGCGATGTTCACGTCCGAGCGCATCCCGGAACTCTAACGGTCCGGTAAGCTGCCTGGCTCGAATTAGAAATCGTGTCCGATAAACCTGCCATCCATTCTCTGCTTTTCTCACCCTGCGTCATCCTTTTGGGGGAGGGAAGAACGTGAGTGCGGTTGCGTACCGAAGCTTTTTAATTTCAATGGCTGGTTGTGTTGCTGAGGGTGAGGACGAATCTACGCGGGATCAGGCAAGCGGTCAATCCCAAAACTTTGGTGCAACTTTGCATTTTTTCGAAATGATTTTTCCGTGGGCGAATGAAGGTAAAAAGTCAGAAGACATGCCGCTTGCAGGGCCATACGGAGCGATGCCGGCGGAGAGTGTTGAAGGAGACACGCGCATCGAAGGCGGAATTTCCACAACTCTGCACAGGAAACAGAAAATAAAAAGCCTTCGATCAAGCTTCACAAAGCCGCGGCGACAGTTCCAGCGGAATTCAACGCGGTCCGAGGCCGCCTTGTCCGGCGAAGGCTGACGTCGTACACTCCGTTCGCTTATGCGCGACGATACCGATTCCGGGAATAAGGGGAATTTTCCCCGCACGCGCTGGTCGTTGATCGTGGCGGCCCGTAGCGCGGACGTGCAAGTAAGACAGCAGGCGCTCGACGTCCTGATCGCGGCGTACTGGAAGCCGGTCTACAAATATATCCGCCTGCGCTGGGAAAAAGACAACGAGGAGGCCAGAGACCTTACCCAGGACTTTTTCCTGCGATTGCTGGACAAGGATTTTCTTGAGCGTTTCGATCCGCGGCGGGCTCGCCTGCGGACTTTTTTGCGGATCTGCGTGGACGGCATGATCTCGAACCACGAGAAAGCTGCGCGGCGATTAAAGCGAGGCGGAGATGTACAAGTACTCTCACTGGACTTCGAATCGGCAGAAGGCGAACTGCAACAGATCGAGGTTCCATCATCGGAATCGATGGAGGAATTCTTTGAGCGGGAGTGGGCGCGGAGTATTTTCAGCCTGGCGCTGGAACAACTGCGGCAAGAATGCGAACAACGCGGCAAGCAGATACATTTTCAGCTGCTCGAGCTCTATGACGTAGATGAGGCGGGCAAGGAGCTGACGTACCAACAGGTGGCGCAGCGCTTTGGATTGAAGACCTCGGACGTTACCAATTACCTGGCTTATGCGCGCCGCGAATTTCGCCGGATTCTACTGGAGCAACTGCGGGGAATGACGGGGAGCGAAGAAGAATTTCGCCGGGAGGCGCAAAGCCTGCTGGGGGCAAGTGGGCCATGAGGGTGATTCGACGATGAAGTGGCTCCCCGATGCGGCCGTTGGCCGCCTGCGCACGGCTGCGGATCTGCCCGACCTGAGCGCTACTCATTATGTGCTGCTGGACAAGCTGGGCGAAGGGGGCATGGGCGCGGTCTATCGCGTGGAAGACAAGTTACTGGGGCGGATGGTCGCGCTGAAAGTGATCAGGGTGGCCGACTCCAGCGGAACGCTGGCGGAGCGGCTGCTGCGCGAGGCGAAGATCATCGCGCAGCTTGAGCATCCGGGGATCGTGCCGGTACACGATGTGGGTACGCTGCCCGACGGCCGGCTGTTTTACACGATGAAGCTGGTACAGGGACGGAGGCTGGACCAGTGGACGGTTGAGCCGGGTGGTTTGCCGGAGATCTTGCGGAGCTTTCAGAAGATTTGTGAAGCCGTCTCATTCGCCCACGCGCACAACGTGCTGCATCGCGACCTGACGCCGCAGAACATCATGGTTGGACGCTTCGGGGAAGTGCTGGTGATGGATTGGGGCCTGGCCAAGGTGTTGCATGGCGAAGCGGCGACAGAAATACAGGGCGGAGTGCGAGCCGAAGGGCGGGAGGGGCTGGCGGAGCCGGTTATGGTCGGCGTGGAGACCGAGCACGGAGCGATTTTGGGTACTCCCGGCTACATGGCGCCGGAGCAGGCTCGCGGCGATATTGCGGCCATCGGACCGCGCGCAGATGTTTATTCGCTGGGCGCGGTGCTGAAGTTTTTGCTGCAGAGCGCAGGTTTCGTGCCCAGAGCGCTGGCTGCGATTGCCGCGCAGGCGACAGCGGAAGATCCCGAGCAGCGCTACTCTTCTGTGGAAGAGATGGGAAACGATATCGCTCATTATCTGGATGGGCTCCCGGTCCTGGCATATCCCGAAGGAGCAATCAGGCGAGCATGGAAATGGGTGGTAAAGAACCGGGCCTGGATTCTGTTGATTGTGACTTACCTGGTGATGCGGGGCTTGTTTATTTTGTGGCGACCGAGGTGATGGCGGCGCCCACTTCTCGCAAAATACGCGAGAAATGGGGCACCCCTCGAGTCTGAAATTGTCCTGCAGGCTTAAAGGATTTTGCGACGGCGTTGAATAGGAAGGTAGCGGGCTGCTGCCCTGCGATGAGGAGAAAACATGAACAAGATCGTGCTGGGGTTGCTGGTGGGAGGTCTTTTAGGGATCTTTGACGGCCTGACTTCCTGGTTTACGCCCGAGGTGCGGGCGCAACTGCTGGGGATTGTGATTGGGTCCACGGTAAAAGGCCTGATCGCGGGAGTGCTGATCGGGTACTTCGCGAAGAAGGTGAACTCGCTGCCTTTGGGAATTCTTTTTGGGCTTGGGGTCGGGCTGCTGCTGGCCTTCGCTGTAGCTGCGATACCGAATCCCGCGGGCAAACATTACTATTTCGAAATCATGCTGCCGGGCGGGATCGTGGGAATGATTGTGGGGTATGCTACGCAGCGCTTTGGGCAGACGCCGCAACTGGCGGGGAGATAGGTTGGGGCATTCGATCCACACGTCTGTGGCCGGGAGCAGGAGCGGGACGCTCGCGCCCACATGGCGAAAGCGGTAGAGTGATTGGCTATGGCTCATGATGCGGAGAAAGAGGCGGCGGCGCGCGCCAGTTTGAAGTTTGTATGCGACGGGGATGTGGTGGGGCTGGGAACGGGTTCGACTGCGTCCTACGCGGTTCGTTTTCTCGGCGAACGGGTGAAATCCGGGCTCAAGATTCGTGGCATTCCAACTTCAATACACACGCGAGACCTGGCGGCCAGCCTGGGAATTCCGTTGACCACGCTGGACGAGGTGCAGGAGATCGACGTCACCATCGACGGCGCGGATGAGGTTGATCCCCAACTGCGACTGATCAAGGGCGGCGGTGGGGCGCTGTTGCGGGAGAAAATTGTGGCTTCAGCCACCCGGAAATTCGTGATCATTGCAGACTCGAGCAAGCGGGTTCCGGTGCTGGGAAAATTTCCAGTGCCGGTTGAGGTCATCAAGTTTGCCCAGGCTTTGGTTGTGAAGAGAATCGGGAAACTGGGCGCCGAGGTTAAGGTTCGCGAGGCCGCGTCCGGCGGGCCTTTTATCAGCGACGAAGGCAACCACATCCTGGATTGCAGCTTTGGGCGGATTTCTGATCCTGCGGCCGTGGCGCTCGAACTGCAGGCTATGCCTGGAGTGGTGGAGCATGGATTGTTTATCGGGATGGCGTCGGTGGCTTTGATCGGGACTGGGGGCGGGGTGGTGGAGATGCCGGCTGGTTAATCAGACAATCATTCGTCAGGCGTCGGGAATCCGTGACTATGGATGGTCGAGTTTTTGATTGATTTCTTGCAAAGCGGTCAGCAGGCGGGTGACTTCCTCGCTGGTGTTGTAGTGAGCCAAACCGATGCGCAGGAAGCCACCGTCTTTTTCTACGTCGAGCCGTTCGGTGAGATTGAGGGCGTAATAGTTGCCGTCCCAGGTAAAGAAGCCGCGCTCACCCAGTCTGGTGGCGAGTTCGAGGGGAGAGTGGTTGGCGATGCGCACGGCAAAGGTGGGGCAGCGGCGGTCGAAGTTCTGGGGAGCGGCGATTCCGTAGAGAGTGAGTCCGGGGATAGCCAACAATCCAGCAATCATGATCTGGGTGAGGGCGCGCTCGTGCGCCTGGATGGCGCGATAGGCGGCCAACAGCGCGGCACGGCGGTCTGGCGCGGAAGCATCCAGCTGGCGGCCGAGATCGGCGAGATAGTCGACACAGGCGGCGATTCCGGCGATGCATTCATGATTGAGCGTGCCCCACTCCCAGCGGCAAGGGATGGCGTTGCTGTTGGGGCGCACCTTGTAGGGCTGCAAACGCTGCAGGTGTTCACGCTTGCCGTAGAGAACGCCCATGTGCGGGCCGAAAAACTTGTAGGTGGAACAGGCCAGGAAATCGCAGTCGAGAGCGCGGACGTCGATGGGGCCGTGGGGAGCGTAATGTACGGCATCGATATAGGCGAGGGCGCCTTTTTTATGGGCGAGGCGAATGATTTCATTGACGTCGTTGATGGTGCCGACGGCGTTGGAAGCGTAGCCGACGGCCACGACGCGGGTGCGGCTGCTGATTTTTTGCGCCAGATCGGAGAGGTTGAGGGTGCAGTCGTCGCGATTGAATTCTGCGAAGCGAATGGTGACGCCGCGCTCTTCGAGCGCCTGCCAGGGCGAGACGTTGGCGTCGTGATCGAGATAGGTGAGCAGGATTTCGTCGCCGGGACCGAGTTCGCGGCCGATGGAGCGGCTGATGGCGAAGGTCAGGGTGGTCATGTTAGGGCCGAAGATGACTTCATCGTGATCGCAGCCCAGGAAATCGGCCATGGCGGCGCGGGCTTCGGCGATGATGGCGTCGGTGCGACGGCTGGTGGCGTAGGCGCCGCAGGTGTTGGCGTTGGAGGTTTTCAAATAGTCCGCGATGGCGTCGATCACGCGCTGCGCAACTTGAGTGCCGCCGGGGCCGTCGAGAAAAACCGCGGGCTGGCCGTTGACAGTCTGGGCGAGGGATGGAAATTGCGAGCGTACCCAGGCGAGATCGAGTGCGGTGGTTTCGGTTTGGGCGATGGGCATGGAGTTGAGGGAAGTCCTTGGGAATTTTTTATCAGCGGCGGCTGCCCGGTGGTTCAGAGCCGCGTTTTCAGCTCATTGTGGGTTGGTCCATGCCTTAGCCCATCATAGTGGTGTGTTCGGGCTGGATCTTGTAGATGACACGGATTTCGCTGGGCTGGCGGTAGGGGTACTTGTCGACGCCTAAATATTTCTTGGCCATCTTGTCGATGTGAGCGTCGGCGCCTTCCTCGGTGATTTCCACGACGCGACCGCGAATTTCGAGATAGCGATAGGGGTTGTCGGGGTCGATGATGGCCAGGGCGACGCGGGGATCGCGGCGCACATTGCGATCCTTCTGCCGGCCCTTAGCGGAGTTGAACAGGACGCGGTCGCCTTCCAGATCGCACCAGACCGGGGTCACTTGCGGGCGACCGTCGGGCATGAGTGTGGCTAAGCTGGCAAAGGCGCGCTTGCTGAAAAGATCGCGATACTTCTCGGGAATGGCTGAGGACATGAGTGCCTCCTGTCAAGAGATGGAGCTGAGAAATTTTCCGCCTGGGAGATTATAGACGTTTATGGCGAGATGGCGACGCCAACCGGCGGCTGGCGGGTCTGCAGCTTTACACTCGTTTACAATGTCAAACCGATTGGAATGGGGAAGAGGTTCTATGGCCAAACTTAACTCCGGGGTTCAGGCGGCGTTACGCTTCACGATGGCGGTAGTTCTGTTGGCGGCGGGTTGCGGGATCGCGGCCCAGGCACAGGAGCAGAAAGCCCCGCCTACCGTGGTTTTCATGACTGATTTCGGCGTGGTCGACGATTCGGTGGCGCTTTGCAGAGGGGTGATGTATTCGATTGCTCCAGAACTACGCATTGTCGACCTTACGCACCAGGTGACCCCGTTTTCCATACTGGACGGCGCACGATTTCTTTACGGAGCGACTCCTTATTTCCCTGCGGGAACGGTTTTTGTTGTGGTCATTGATCCAACCGTGGGCAGCACGCGCAAAGCAGTGATAGTGAAGTCGAGGCGTGGCCAGTATTTTGTACTGCCCGATAACGGGCTGATGACGATGGTGCAGGATCGTGACGGAATTGAGGCGGCGCGGGAGATCACCAATCGCAGCTGGATGATCGGCGCGGCATTGTCATCAACTTTCCACGGGCGGGACATTTTTTCGCCGGTGGGAGCGCACCTGGCACATGGCGAAGACTGGACGCAGGTGGGTCCAGAGGTGCCGGCGAGCCAGTTGGTGCGGATTAAAGTCGAGCCGTCGCGGCTTGATGAGAAGGGCTTGAGCGGCGAGGTGATCGCCACCGACGGGCCGTTCGGCAATCTGGTGACCAACATCAGTGGCGAAGATTTTCTCAAACTGGATTACGGTCACGGACAGAACGTTCACGTCACCCTCGGCAAGAATGAAATGAACGTTCCTTTCGTGCGGACGTTCAGTGATGTGGCTTTGAAGAAACCATTGCTCTACATCGACTCGCGGGGACATCTCGCGTTGGCGGTGAATCAAGGCAGTTTTGCGGCTACCTACGCGATCCAGCCACCGGTGACGGTTTTTATCGAGCGCGCCAAGAAGTGAGGGAGCGGGCGGCTAGACTTCGGACCTCGGGGTGGGCGGGTCTTCCAGATCTTTTGCAATTTCTGGCAGGACGGCTTGCAACAGGGCGACAAAATCGGCCTTCACCCGCTCACCGGTCTCCAGAACTTCCTCGTGATTAATGGGCTGATCCAGGATTCCAGCAGCCATATTGGTGACGCAGGAGATCGCCAGGATTTTGATTCCCATGTGGCGTGCGACGATCACTTCGGGGATGGTCGACATGCCGACCAGATCGGCGCCGATGGTGCGAAGGTAACGGATTTCTGCCGGAGTTTCGTAGCTGGGTCCCATCAGCCCAGCATAAACCCCCTGATGGAGCGTCTTCCCGAGCCGCTGGGCTGCCTGCAGGGCAATTTCGCGATAGGGCTTCCAGTAAGCATGAGTCATGTCAGGAAAGCGCGGTCCAAAGCGTTCGTCATTGGGCCCCGCAAGCGGGTTATGCCCCTGCAGATTAATGTGGTCGGTGAGGACCACCAGAGCTCCCTGCTTGAATTCCAGGTTGATGCCGCCGGCGGCATTGGTCAAGATCACGGCATGCAGGTTCATCTGGTCAAAGACGCGCATGGGGAAGGCTACTTCTCCGGCCGAATAGCCTTCGTAAAGATGTACCCGCCCCTGCATGGCGGCTACCGGAATTCCGGCGGCATTTCCGATCACCAACTGACCGGCGTGGCCGACGGCGGTGGAGCGCGGGAAAAACGGGATATTGGCGTATGGGATTTTAGTAGCGTTGGTAAGTTCATCGGCGAAAGCGCCCAGACCCGAACCCAGAACCAGTCCGATTTTGGGGCGCAGCGAGGACTGCGATGACAGAAATTTCGCGGCGGATTCGGCGTGAGTGAACGAGTTGGGCTCGGACATAGAGTAGGTCCCTTGGATGGATGGGAGATCATTTTAACGCGGCATTTTAGAGAACCTTTTAACGTTTTTTGACGGACTGTTCTTGAGAACTCCGTTCTCGAGAACGCTTGAAAGCGTCTGTTCTTGAAAAACTTCTTTTAGTAAAAACCGGTTCCCGGTTCTCAGGTTTCAGTCAGAAATTTTGTTCAAATTCGGTAAAGTCATGGTCCAGGGCTTGCTGCAGGCGGGCACGATCCGGGCCGCTCATGAAACCATATTGCAGGCTCTGGCGGGCCATGTGCTTAAGGTCCGCATAGTTGAGATGGTAGGTTTCGACTGCCCGAAGGTATTCGTGTGTCATATCGGAGCGCGCCACGCCCTGATCGTCGGTGGCGAGCGCAACCGGGACGCCGTAACGCAAATACGAGGGCAAGGGGTGATCTGCGCCGCGCACGCTGAGGATCAGATCGTTCGAGGTCAGGCAGATTTCCACCAGCACTTTGCGCTCGGCCATCTCACGGAGCAGGGCCACGGCATGGCGTTCATTCATGACGCTGGCACCGTGCCCGATTCGTTCGGCGTGCCCTTGCTCGATGGATTGGCGAATGTGGAAAGCCAAGCCTTCAGGCGGAACCAGTCCCATAGCCAGTTCGCCGGCATGCAGGCTGATGTGAACATGAGGATAGACGCCATGCAGGTAGTCGAGCATCTTCATGTGCAGCTCGAAATCGTGCATGGGCACATACCAGTCTTCGGGCTGGACCAGGTTGAGGCCCACGAAGCGCGAGTCGGCTTGAGCCAGTTCGAAGCCGAGAACCATTTCCGCGAAGACCTGTTCTTTGGGAAGAGCCCGGAGCGCCTGGTAGAGATAACGGACGACGACTGCACAACCGGCGTCGGCCTCTGGTGAATCGCAGCGCAGGAGTTGATGGGCTTTGGCCTGGTCACGATCCAGTTTCTGGCGGGTGGCGGCGACGATGTCTCGCAGGCCGCCGGCCAAGAGCTTTTCGCGAAGTTTTGGAAGATCGTCATCCCAGCCGAGCCTGGCGCCGAGATTCGCGGCCTGCATGCTGTCGGCGGTGTGCATGAGTTCGACATATTCGAGATGGTCGGCGGCGGCACGGGCGGAAACTTCGGCGATGGCATCGCCGATGTGATCAAACAGCGCCGCCTGGAACTTATCGAAGGTGGCGAAGAAATGATCGTGGCCGGGTTCTTCGCCCGCCCAGTTGCGCATGGACCAGGCATCAACGATGGAGTTGTAGAGCACGTGATCCTGATAGGCGCACGAGATTGGCGGTTTGCTGGCATAGCGGTCGCAGGCGTCGTCGCAAGGCGGGGCGATCAGGATGGAGGTGGTGCGATCCACGCAAAAGCCGTCCTGGGCGGCGAAATCGATGAGACTCTCAGCGTAGATGGCGCCGAAGAGATGATTATGCAGGTCGCCGCCCTTGGGCATATCGCGCAAGAAGGCAAGCAGCAGCGGAGGCTGGTTGCGGACGGCTTCAAAGCGGCGCGTGGCGCGCTGTTCGTGATTCGATGGCTGTTGTCCCGCAGCCAGCGTGGCAGCGAGCAAGAGAAGTAACGCCAGCATGCGACTCAATACGCCCCTCCGGTTCGATGGGCATTTTACCCGATGAAGAGGTTCACGGATTTTGGCGCGCTTGCCGCATCGCTCGAAATCCGCGTCCCGTGGAATTCCTGCTGAGATTTTCACACCTGAGGTTTGGGCGCGGGTTCGCGCGTCCACGCGTCAAAAGCAGAAAAAATGTGGGCAAAACAGATGCCTTGCCTTCAAGGGTCCAATGTTTTCTTCACTGGCTGCACAAGGGATGCAGCACATGGTTGTGGACGGCCTGCACTCGATTGATTCTGCGGTAGATAGAAAAGGCGATTTTTTATTGACTCTAAAAATGAAAGGAGTAAAAACAAACTCGTTCTTTGACAGCTTCTGAGGTTTACCCGGTTGGTGCGGCGTCCGGGGCTCGAGCGAAGTCACCCTCTGCATTGCAAAATGACGGAGGGAGGGCAAGCAAGGGTCTATAGCAAAGCGCTGGTCGAGGCGAACAAGAAGATATGTCGGAGCAAAATAGGATCCCGAGGCGTTAAGCTGGTTTATCCGGTTGGCGGTGAGCCCGGAGCCCGAGCATGATCGCGTGTGGCAGCCCGCAAGGGAAGCTGCAAGGCAGGTCGGCAAGGGTCTAACGCGAGCTACTGGCCGAGACGAATGGGCTTAACATCACCTCGGGATTCTTAATTTTTGGGCATTGGTTCCTCACCTCTGTCTCTCCTGGTCATACCAGATTCCCGAATCAGGTGGGGCTTTTCTCGACTTCGCTGTCCGGCTCTTTTAACTCTTTTTGCCGCCGCGCCGGTTCAAAAACCTAAAACCAACTTCAAAGGCGGCGGACAAGAGTGTCCGGCCCACACACCGCCTGCGGCTATGGGCCTTGCTGGACCTGGAGTTTTTCTGTGGTGGCGAGGCGGGCGCGGTAGATGGTGTTGGTGTCTGGGACTTCGGCGACCGCATCGGCGTGCAGGTCGTAGGCTCCGAAGGGTAGATTCTCTCCAAAGGGAATCTCGAACTCGTCGGTATTTTTTTTCAGCGTGAAATGTTGATAGCCAACGGCAGTGGCGCGTCCGGTGGGATCGACGGCCAGGGCGATAAAGGTGAAGTCGAAATCCTGATCGGTCTGGTTGCTTACTTTGATTGCGCCATCCACTCTGCGGCCGGAAATCCTGGGCTTTCTGCTCCATTCGACTAACAAGGGGGCGACTACGTCGAGGGTAAATTCTTTCTTGCGCTCTCGAACCGGTTTGCCGCTGTCGGTGATGGTCACGATGAAGTGAAAGCTGTCGACCTCAGTGGGCGCGCCGCTCAAAGTGCCGTCGGAGGACAGCTCAATCCCGGGTGGCTGCGCTCCGGCGGTGATCTCCCACTTGAGAGGAAGAATCCCGCCTTGCGCCTCCAGCTTGAAGTGGTAGGGCTGACGCAGGAAGGATTTAGGGAGGGATGAGGTGCGGACGACGATGGGCTCGCCGAGGGCCCCGGCCTGCTGCCCGATGGATGTGGAGGGCGCGAGAAGGACGGCAGCCAGTAGAGACGCGGTGAGCTTGAAATTCATGGGTCCTTAGATGGCATGGACGGAATGCATGTTCAACTCTAGCATTGGAGTGAGGGGTGTGGGATGTCCGAAAGGGCAGGGCGGAGGGAGCCACAGCGGCCAGAGCCGACGGCGATCAATTTCGGCGATCCAGCACGAGCGGGACGCTCGCTCCTACATTTTGGGGCGGGCTCGACGTTGCCTGCATTGCCACGGTAAGCTGATTGGTTTGGAGTTGGGGGTGGATTCGATGCAGGATGCGGTCGCCAAGCTTTGGCCGGAGATTGAGTGGATCGAAGATAAGAAGCTGCGCGGGCAGGTTGCCCAGACCTGGATAAAAGCGTTGGAGCGCAGCCCGTTGAAGCCTGAGGACCTGAACCGGATTCCGTTCACGCTGCTGGTGCCGAATTGTCCCATTACTTTTATGGAGCACAAGCGCTGCGTGGTGCACATCGCTCGGCGGAGCGCCGAGGCTATGCATGAATTCATGGGGCGAGCTTTGCCGATCGACATGGACACGGTGATCGCGGGGGCAATTCTGGCTGATGTCGGCAAGTTGCTGGAGTATGAGCTTGGTCCCGATGGCAAGAGCCGGCAGAGCGAGCGGGGAGAGGCGCTGCGGCATCCCTTTACCGGAGTGGCGCTGGCGCTGGAGTGCGGGGTGCCGGACGCGGTCTGCCATATCATTGCGGCGCATGCGGCGGAAGGCGACCTGGTGAAGCGCAGCACTGAGGCGTACATCGTGCATCATGCCGACTTCATGGCATATTTGCCGTTCAAGAACCCGAAGAATATTGTCACTGCTTCTAAACCAGCGAAATAGGAGAGTTCGTGTCCGCTACGCAAGTGTCCTCAAAAACGGAAACCGTCGCTAAGCCGACCATTACTGCAACCATGTCACGCTGGGCGGCGGGGCTGACGTATCCGCAGCTTTCGCAGGAGGCGGTGTACCAAGCGAAACGATTTCTCCTCGACTCGGTGGGTTGCGCCCTGGGCGGCTACCAGCAGCATGATGTGAAGATCGCCCTGGAGGTGCTGGACGAGATCGCCGGGCGCGGGCCGGCGACCGTGATTGGGACGGGCAAGCGTATCGACACGGTGTCGGCATCGCTGGCCAATGCATTGATGATTCGCTGCATGGATTACAACGATATTTACTGGAAGCAGGACCCGTCGCACCCGTCGGATATTTTTCCGGCGGCGCTGGCCTGCTGCGAACGGGCAAAGGGGGACGGCAAGGAGTTGATTGTCGGGCTGGTGCTGGGGCACGAATTCGAGATGCGCTTCTGCGAGGCGGCTTTTCCCGGGATTCGCGAACGCGGCTGGCATCACGCAACGTTGACGGCGTTTGTTTCGCCTATGGTGGCGGGGCGGGCGCTGCATCTGGGGTGGGAGCAGATCCAGCATGCGATTGGAATTTCCGCCAGCCGGCACGCGACGTTGGGAGCAGTCACCGCCGGCAAGCTGACCATGATGAAGAACACGGTGGATCCGATGGCGACGCAAAGTGGAGTGCTGGCGGCGCTGATGGCGGAGAAGGGTTATACCGGGCCGGAGCATGTGGTGGATGGCAAGGAAGGATTGACCCACTGCTTTGGTCCATCGTGGAAGTTGAACCTGCTGACCGACGGTTTAGGAGAGTCGTGGCGGATCACGCAATGCGGGATGAAGGCGTTTCCTACTGAGGCGCTTACGCACACGCCGATTTCGGCGGTGCTGGATATCGTCAAATCGAACGACCTGAAGCCGGAGCAGGTGGAGAAAGTGCAGATCCGGTCGCTGGCGCGGGCGGCAGATATTCTTTCCGACCCAAGCAAGTATGATCCGCAGTCGAAGGAAACGGCGGACCATTCGCTGCCGTACGTGATTGCGGCGGCGATCGCCGAGCGCCAGGTTACGCCGGTGCAATTCGAAATGCGGAAGATTATGGACCCTGTCATCCGGGCGCAGTTGAAGAAAGTGGAAGTGGTGGCCGATCCGGAGATTGAGAAAGTGTTTCCGGCGCTGCAGCGGGTGGTGGTGAATCTCACGACCACCGATGGGCAGACGTTTACCAAGCAGCTGGATTATCCGAAAGGGGATCCGCGGAATCCTTTGACCGACGCCGAGGTGGAGGAGAAGTTTTCGGCTCTGGCAGAAGGGGTTTTGTCGGAGGGGGCGCAGAAGAAATTGAAGAATGCGATCTGGAACCTGGAGAAGGCGGGGTCGGTGAGCAAGTTGATGGCGCTGATGAAGGCGGATGTGCGGGGGAAGGCGAGGCAGCCGGCGTCGAAGGGGTCGAGAAAGGCCCGCTGAGAGGGTGGTGCAGATAGGGGCCCTTCGACTTCGGATTGCATTTCGCGAGCGCAATGCGATGCTGCGCTCAGGATGACAAGTTATCGGGCTGGGATGGCGAACGGACGGGATCGTGGAGACTGAGGTCCTTCGCTGCGCTCAGGATGACACCGATTTAAAGAGGGATGAGCAGTATGGGGCAGACGATTGTGGAGAAAATCGCGCAGGCGCATCTGGCGGAGGGGCCGAAGCGGCCTTTGCGGACGGGGGATTTTGTTGCCATCCGGCCGCATCGGGTGATGACGCACGACAATACGTCGGCGGTGATGAAGAAATTCCAGACTATTGGGGCGAAGAAGATTCAGAATCCCAAGCAGCTGGTGTTCGCGCTGGATCATGACATTCAGAACAAGGAAGATTCGAATCTGGCGAAGTACCGGGCCATTGAAGGGTTCGCCAAATATCATGGCGTGGATTTTTATCCGGCGGGATCGGGCATCGGGCACCAGATCATGGTGGAGCGCGGCTATGTGGTGCCGGGATCGTTTGTGGTGGCCTCCGATTCACACTCCAATATGTACGGGGCGCTGGGGGCGGTGGGAACGCCGATCGTGCGCACGGATGCGGCGGCGGCGTGGGCGACGGGTGATTTCTGGTGGCAGATTCCGCGCTCGGTGCAAGTCGTGCTGCAAGGCGAGTTGCCGGCGGGAGCTACGGGTAAAGACATCATCATCACGCTGTGCGGGCTCTATAACCATGATGAAGTGCTCAACGCGGCGGTTGAATTCAGCGGGCCGGGGGTGGCCGGCCTTTCCATGGATGCGCGCTTCTCCATCTCCAACATGTCGACCGAGTGGGGGCCGCTGGTGGGGTGGTTTCCGGTGGATGCGATCACGATCAAGTATCTGGCAGAGGTGCAGGAGCGGCTGGCGGCGCAAGGCATTGCGCGCTTCAGCGACGAAGATCTTCTGACCTGGACGACGAAGCCCCCGCAGCCTGACGCGGACGCAGTTTATGCGGCCCGCATTGTGCTCGACCTGTCGCAGGTCACGCCGCATGTATCCGGGCCGGACACGGTACAGGTGATGGCATCGGTGGCAGAGATGGAAAAGCAGAAGATTGCCATCCAAAAGGCCTACCTGCTTTCCTGCGTGAATTCGCGAATCGAGGACCTGGCGGCTGCGGCGCATGTGGTGCAGGGCAAACAGGTGGCGCCGGGGGTGAAGCTGTATCTGGGGGCGGCGAGCAAGTGGGTGCAGGAAGAAGCGGAGCGGCGGGGCATCTGGAAGACGCTGCTGGATGCGGGAGCGCAGGCTTTGCCGGCGGGATGTGGACCCTGCATTGGGCTGGGCGTAGGACTTCTGGAGCCGGGCGAGGTAGGCATTTCCGCTACCAACCGGAACTTCAAGGGGCGAATGGGATCGCGCGATGCCAAGTGTTACCTGGCAAGCCCGGAGGTGGTGGTGGCATCTGCCGTGGCGGGATATATTCGCGGGCCGTTCAAGATGGCGGAGCGGGTGGCGTCGCGCACATACAAGGAATTTCCGCTGAAGGCGTCCACCGAGAAAGTCGAGATTCTTCCCGGGTTTCCCGAGCGGGTGCGGGGACGGCTGGTATTCCTTCCGCAGGACAACGTGAACACCGATGCCATTTATGGCAAAGATTACACCTACCGCGACGACGTCAGCCTGGAGACCATGGCCCGGGTGGCGATGGAGAATTACGATCCGCAGTTTTCGGAGCGAGCGCACGCCGGGGATGTGATCGTGAGCGGGTTCAACTTTGGCACCGGGTCGAGCCGGGAGCAGGCGGTGACCTGCCTGAAAGCCAAGGGAATTCCGCTGGTGATTGCGGCGAGCTTCTCGCAGACCTACCTGCGCAACGCCTACAACAACGGCTTCCTGTGCATTGAAGTGCCGGAACTGGTAAAGGAGCTGCGCGGACAGTTCGATCTGGAAATCGCTGCCAAGGAAAAGACGATCATTCCCGGCGGCCAGATTGATATTGACTTCACTTCGGGAGTGATTGCGTGGGCCGGAGATATGTTCACGTTTCCGGCGCTGGGGAGCGTGCCGCAGTCGCTGGTAATTGCAGAGGGAGTGGAGAATCTGGTGGCCAAGCGGTTGGGGCTGGGGTAGCGGGAAGGCGCGGGAAAAGGGGTAGGGGTCCTTCGACTCCGCATTACGTTTCGCGGAGCGAAACGCGATGCTCCGCTCAGGATGACACGGAACTTTCAGGACCGATACAGCAGAAACTGATACAGGAGAATCTTACGGATGGCGAAACGTACGGTTGTGACTATGCCTGGGGATGGAATCGGCAATCAGGTTCTGCCGGAGGCTTTGCGTGTCCTCAAGGCGGTTGGATTTGAGGCGGAGTATGTTCATGCCGATATTGGGTGGGAGATCTGGCGCAGGGAAGGCAACGCGCTGCCGGACCGCACACTCGATCTGCTGACCAAACACAAGCTGGGATTGTTTGGGGCGATTACTTCCAAACCGAATAAGGAAGCGCAGGCTGAACTGGCGCCGGAGCTGCGCGGCAAGGGGCTGGTGTATTACAGCCCGATCGTGACGATGCGGCAGAGGTTCAATCTCGACATCTGCATGCGCCCGTGCATCGGTTTCACCGGCAACCCGCTGAATTTCATTCGCAAAAAAGCCGGCGGCGGGTTCGATGAGCCCAAGATCGACACCACGGTTTTTCGGCAAGGCACAGAGGGCATGTACGTGGGAGTGGAGTGGACGAACCCGCCCGACAATATACGGTCTGCGTTGAATACCCATCCCCGGTTCAAGGCCTTCAATAGCGTGCCCGGTCCCGATCTGGCGGTGAGCGTGCGCATTATCACGCGGGCAGCGGCGCGGCGAATTGTCACGGCGGCGTTTGAGTATGCGAAGAAACGCGGGTTCAAGGGTGTGACCATCTGCGAGAAGCCCAACGTGGTGCGCGAAACTTCCGGAATGATGGAAGAGACGGCGAAGGAAGTGGCGAAGAATTATCCCGGGATTGCGCTTTGGTCGACGAACATCGATGCACAGCTGATGTGGCTGAACAAGAATCCAGAAGACTACAACGTGATCGTAGCTTCTAACCTGTTTGGCGACATCTTGTCGGACGCGTTTGCCGGGCTGGTGGGCGGGCTGGGGTTTGCGGCTTCGGGGAACATCGGAGATGAGGTTGCGGTGTTCGAGCCTACGCACGGGTCGGCGCCGAAGTACGCGGAGCTGAATCCGCCGATCGTGAATCCGATTGCCATGATTCTTTCCGCGGCGATGATGCTGGATCACATCGGGGAGGGAGCGAAAGCGGAGCGCATTCGCAAGGCTATTTCCGACGTGGTGCAGGAAGGCAAAGTGCGGACTTACGACATGATGAGAATTTCCGGGGGAGCGAAATCGATCGCATCGGGGGCGGCGAGTACGGTGCAGATGGGGGATGCGATTGTGGAGAAGTTGAAATAAGGAGGTTCGCCTCGCGCTTTATGGTTCGAGTCGCGAGCGACTCGAACGCGCGGGGCTCACCTGGGTCCTTCGCGCGCAAAAAACGAGCGCACTCAGGCAGAACATGGCTGACGGGCAAGGTACCCCCCGACGACTGCCGGCGCTACACTGCGGAGCTGTGCTCCGCTGGACAGCCGAGGGCGGCTGTCTCCACATGAGCAGCGGTTTGGCATCGTTCGCGATATTTTTATGACAAGTTTGGCGGAAGGCAAGCCGGCTGGGGAGGCGGGGCACTTTGGCAAGGAAGTGCGCTCGGACCTGAATGTCGTGGTCGAGCCCAGGGATAGCGGCGGGCTCGAGATCACGATGGAATCGCGGGTTGCTCCCTACTATGGCAGCTCGATACTGACGCAAGCCCGGCAGGTGCTTGACGCGCTCGGAGTCAAGCATGCGCGGGTTGCGATTCGCGATGAGGGCGCGCTGCCCTTCGTGATTTCGGCACGCATCGAGGCCGCGGCCAAACGCGCGGGGCTGGGGTTGGGGCGCAAAGTCTCGCCGGAGCAGATTACGCTGCCGGACCCGTCACCGCGTGATCGTCTGCGGCGGTCGAGGTTATATATTCCCGGCTCCGAGCCGAAGTACTTCATCAATGCGGGGCTGCACGGCGCTGACGCAGTGATCCTCGACCTGGAAGATTCCGTCCACCGTGCAGAAAAAGATGCGGCCCGCATTCTGGTGCGCAACGCGCTGCGGGCGGTGGACTTCGGCAAGTGCGAGCGCATGGTGCGCATCAACCAGTTCCCCCTCGGGCTGGAAGACCTGGTCGAGATCGTTCCCGAAGCGCCGGACCTGGTGCTGCTGCCCAAAACCGAACGGCCGGAGCAAGTCGCGGAGACCAACCGCATGATCGGCGAACTGAAGAGCCGCTACGGAGTGACACGTCCCATCTGGATCATGCCGATTCTGGAATCGGCGCTGGGCATCGAGAATGCATCGGCGATTGCCACCGCGAGCAAACATGTCGTAGCGCTGACCATCGGGCTGGAGGACTACACCGCCGATCTGGGCGTCGCGAAAACGGCGGAAGGCCGCGAGTCGCTCTATGCGCGGATGCGGCTGGTGAATGCGGCCAAGGCGGTGGGGATTCAGGCCATCGATTCAGTTTACGGCGACGTGGGCGACACGACGGGCCTGCGAGCCTGGGCGGAGAATTCCCGGGCGATGGGATTTGAGGGCATGGGTTGTGTTCACCCCGGACAAATTCCCGTGATTCATGAGGCGTTCGCGGCTTCGGCGGCGGAGATCGAGAAGGCGTTGAAGATCGTGGCCGCGTTTGAAGAGGCGCAGCAACGCGGGCTGGGCGTGGTCAGCCTGGGGTCGAAGATGATTGATCCGCCGGTGGTGGAAAGAGCACAGAAGCTGGTGGAGCGGGCGCGGCGGATGGGGAAGGCGTAAACAAAAGGCTTTTGTCGCCAAAGGACACGGCGAAGGCTCTAACCACTCAGGCAAAGGACTTAACCACTAAGGTACACGAAGGTACACGAAGGAAGTCCTTGGTGATCCTTGGTGTCCTTGGTGGTTATCGGTTTTATTTAAGGGAGCGTAATGACGGAGCGAGCGGAACTGGTGCAGAACGCTGCAGGGCGCATGGTGCCTGCCATGGTCAATGGCAAGCCTCAGATTCCTTACCTGGGCGTTGGCAAATACCATCCGCGCGGGCGCAAGGCTGCACCGCCGGTGCGCTCCGGTAAAGACTATCCGGAGAATGGCGATAAGCGGGTCGCGGATCTGGAGGCGGCGCTGCGCAAGTGCGGGCTGCGCGATGGGATGGTGATTTCGAATCATCATCACTTGCGAGATGGCGACCGGGTGGCATTGATGATGCTGGAAGCGGCGGCGCGGATCGGAGTCAAAGATCTGATGTGGTTTCCCAGCGCGTCTTTTCCTTCGCAGAAAAGCGCGATTGACCTGATGCAGTCGGGAGTGATTCATCATATTGAAGGCTCGATGAACGGTCCGCTGGGGGATTACTGCACCCAGGGAAAGATGCGCGGCATGGGAGTGCTGCGATCGCATGGCGGGCGCTGGCAGGCGATTCAGGATGGCGAAGTGCATATCGATATCGCGGTGATTGCGGCGCCCACGGCGGATGGGTTCGGCAATGCCGATGGCTCGCACGGGAAGTCAGCGTGCGGCTCGCTGGGATTTGCGCTGGCGGATTCCATGTATGCCGACCAGGTGATTGTGGTGACCGACAACCTGGTTCCATTTCCCTGCATTCCCTGGCAAATTCAGGGCAACAATGTGGATTGCGTAGTGGAGGTGGAGTCGATCGGCGATCCGGCGAAGATTGTTTCGGGGACGACGCAAATTACGCGGTCGCCGGACAGACTGAAGGTGGCCGAGTACGTGGCGCGGTTTCTGCGCGATGCCGGAATCATGCGCAACGGGTTTTCCTTTCAGGCGGGAGCGGGCGGAATCGCGCTGGCGTTTGTGGATTACCTGCGGCGCATGATGAAAGAAGATGGAGTGAAAGCGCGCTTCGTGCGCGGCGGTTCGACACGCTACCTGGTGGAGATGCTGCAGGAGGGGTTGACCGATTACATCCTGGATGGACAGACCTTTGATCTGGATGCGGTGAAGTCGATTGCCAGCGATCCGCGGCACGTGGCCACGTCACCGTTTACTTCCTACAACTATCATGGCAAGGGCTCGTTTGCGTCGATGATCGACGCGGTGGTTCTGGGCGCGACCGAAGTCGATGTGAACTTCAACGGCAACGTGGTCACGCATTCCGACGGGCGGCTTTTGCACGGCATTGGCGGCTGGCAGAACTGCCTGGACGCGGGCTGCACCATACTGGCGGTGCCGTCGTTCCGCGATCGCATTCCGGTGATCGTGGATGAAGTGACGACGCTAACCGGGCCCGGAGAATTGATTGATGTAGTTGTTACTGAGCGCGGGATAGCGATTAATCCGCGGCGCCAGGATCTGATGGATGCGGTGAAGGGGTCATCTTTGCCGATCCGGCCGATTCAGGAGATTAAAGCGGAAGTGGAACGGATTTGCGGCGGGAAGCCGGCGCGGCCGAAGCCTGGGGAGAGCCCTGTGGCGGTGGTGAAGTGGGTGGATGGGACGGTGCTGGATACGGTCTGGCAAGTAGGGTAGGTTCGTGTGGGCAGGATGCTGGGCTTCTGCGCTGCACGCTCGCGCCTACATGGCTACTCGTTTTTCATTGCGTCGATCAACTGAAAAAGCTGGGTGCGGTCTACGACTTCGACGAAGGGCTTGCCCTGGGTCTTGTTGCTGACCACGTAAATGGTCGGAGTGTGATTGATGCCGACGCGCTGGCCGAGATTTTTGTCCTGATTGATTCCTTCCGCCAGCTTACCTTGCGGGTCCAAGGCAAAAGGCAACTCGACCTTGTGGTCGGCGGCGAATTTTTCCGCGTAGGTGCGCAGGGTGGGAGGCGTGATCTCAGGCTGGTGTTCAAAAATATAGTCGCGGAATTCGTTGCCCAGTTGTTTGGAACGGGTGTCGAAATAGCGGGCGATGATGGCTGCGTCGTAAGACCAGTTGTGCATGGGCAGCGGGAAGTCGTGGCGGACGACCGGGATTTTATAGGTGCGGGCGGCTTCTTCCACCAGCGGCGCGGCGCGGCGGCAGTCGGGGCATTGCAGGTCTTCGAAGACGACTAGAGCGACCTGGGCGCCTTTGGGCGGCCGCAGCGCGGGATCGACGGTTTGGGCGGACGCGAGGGAGGCGACGAAAAGGCCAAGCACGAGTAGATAGTTGCTCATATTGGTTTAGATGCGGGTGATTCCTATATTTGTCTATCGTAAACGAACGCGCGGCGGTACGCACGCGAAAGACCTTTAAACCGGTTTGGACGTTGAGGTTTGCGAAGGAAACCCCTATAACAGGCGCAGTTGGCGGCGTTCCAGGGCCAGCAGTTTTTCTTTGATCGGCAGGCCGCCGCCGTATCCGGTGAGTTTTCCGTTACTGCCGATCACGCGGTGACAGGGGATGATGATAGGAATTGGATTTGCGCCGTTGGCCAGGCCAACCGCGCGGCAAGCGTTGGGATTACCCAGGGCGCGTGCCAGCTCGCCGTAGGAGATGGTTTTTCCAAACGGAATCTCGCAGAGCCTGCGCCAAACATCGAGCTGGAACGGCGTGCCGGCGGGGGCGAGCGGGAGATCGAAGTTTTCCAGGTCTCCCGCGAAGTAGGCGCGGAGTTGGCGTATGGGCTCCCGCAAGGCGGTGGCGTCTTCGTGCCAAGTGGAATCGGGGCGGGCCAGGCGTCTTCCGTTCACGAACTCAATGCTGCGCAGGCCGGTTTCATCAGCGGCCAGCAGGAGTGGTCCGACTGGACTTTCGATTTGGGTAAAACTGGTAGGCATAACACCAACATTCAACCACAGCGGACACTGAGGGCGCGGAGGAAATCTGTTCCCGCCGAGAGCTAGATGGCCGCTGCCTGCCCGCGGCGCTTTGCCTGGATTTCGATGTAGACGTGCACCAGGGAGACGGCGGCCGGGGTCACTCCCGGAATACGCGACGCGTGAGCAAGGGTGCGGGGACGGATCTTGATCAATTTTTCCTGCATCTCGCGGGACAGGCCGCTGACCGAGCCGTAGTCGAACCACAGCGGAATGGTGTGCTGCTCGGCTTTTTTCAGGCGTTCAATGGCTCGATGTTGCTGCAGAAGATAGCCTTCGTATTTTATTTCGGTTTCGATGGATTTCAGGTGATTGCGGGTGGCGGATGAAAGATCAGCCGCAGATTCTCGCGGATCTTTACGAATTTCTTCTTCGAAGAAGTCTGGAGCCGATTCGCGGAGGATGGGAAGTAAGTGTTCGATCTGGATCTCCGGGCGCTTGAGCAGTTGCGCCAGGGATTGGCCTACGGCGGACAGGCAGTTGTCGGTTCTCGGTTGGCAGTTACCAGTTGTTGGCGAGCTTTGCTCGGTCATCGCCATGTGGTCACTTATCTTTTCCAGCATTGCCGTGGTGAGGCGGGTTTGCTGTAGAAATTGCTTCATGGATTCGTAACGGTTCTGTTTGGTCTGGAAGTCGGTCCAGGCTGGGTCAGAGATCAGGCCGACGCGGCGGCCGTGGGGAGTGAGGCGCCGGTCGGCGTTATCGATGCGCAGGTGGAGGCGGAACTCGGCACGCGAGGTGAACATGCGGTAGGGCTCGTTGGTGCCCTTGGAAATCAGGTCATCGATCAAGATGGCGGTGTAGGCCTCGGTGCGGTCGAGGATAAGCGGCGGTTCCCCCTTTATTTCGAGCCCGGCGTTGATGCCCGCCATCAGGCCCTGGCAGGCGGCCTCTTCGTAGCCGCTGGTGCCGTTGATCTGGCCAGCCAGGAAAAGGTTGGCGAACTTTTTGGTCTCGAGCGTGCGTTCAAGCTCGGTGGGATCGATGGAGTCGTATTCGATGGCATAGCCGGGGCGCAGCATGTCGGCATTCTCGAGGCCGGGGATGGACTTCAGAATCTCGAGCTGGACTTCCACCGGCAAGGAAGTGCTCATGCCGTTGACGTAGATCTCGTGAGTGTCCAGGCCCTCGGGTTCGAGGAAGAGCTGGTGGGTAATCTTGTCCGGGAATTTTACGATTTTGTCTTCGATCGAGGGGCAGTAGCGCGGGCCGGTGGAGTGGATCTGGCCACTGTACATCGGGGAGCGGTGAACATTCTCGCTGATGATGCGGCGGGTTTCGGGCGTAGTCCAGGCGATGTAACACGGAACCTGGGAATCGTGATGAGCGACCCGGCGGGTGCGGAAGCTGAAAGGCGTGGGATCGGCATCGCCGGGTTGCAGCTCGAAGCGGGACCAGTCGATGGTGCGGCCGTCGAGGCGGGGCGGGGTTCCGGTCTTGAGGCGGCACCCTCGCAGTCCGAGTTGCTTGAGGGATTCGCCGAGCAGGACGGCGGCCGGTTCGCCCGACCGTCCTGCGGGATATTGTTGTTCGCCGCAATGGATCAGTCCGTTGAGAAACGTGCCGGTGGTGATGATGACGGCCTGCGCGCCGACGGTGCGGCCGTCGCGCAGGCGGATGCCGAGGGCTCGCTTCTGCTCGCCGTCGTTGGCCGTCGTCGTACTCGCTGGTTGGGATTGAAAAAGCCAGTTTTTAGTTGGTTGTTCCCGGTTCTCAGTCTGTGGCTGAGCGCTCACTGCTGAGTGCTGAAGGCTATCCTCCACAATCACTTCTGCTACTTCCGCCTGCTTGATTTTGAGATTGGGCTGCGATTCCAGGACTTCGCGCATTTTCAGGCGATAGGCCTGCTTGTCGCATTGGGCGCGCGGCGACCATACCGCGGGGCCGCGCGAGGTGTTGAGAAGGCGGAACTGGATGCCGACTGCGTCGGTGATTTCGCCCATGATGCCGCCCAGGGCATCGACCTCCCGGACGAGGTGGCCTTTGGCGATGCCGCCAATCGCCGGGTTGCAGGACATCTGGGCGATGAGATCGACGTTGAGAGTGTAGAGGGCGGTCTTCAGGCCCATGCGGGCGGCGGCTATGGCGGCTTCGCAGCCGGCGTGGCCGGCACCCACCACGACCACGTCGAATTGTTCGGTGAACTGCGGCATGGAGTTCAATATCTATTCTAGCAACCGCACGCAGACAGCGTCTTTTTCCGCGAGCCTGCCGGGGAGCCAGCCGAGGGCTCCCGGTTGCGACGAGAGCCGGGGCTTCGTATATTGGTTAACACACCCGGAAAGCGAGGACCCATGACGACAGCCGAATTCTTCCAGCAACTGGAAGCGCGCATCGCAAGGTTTGATCTTCTTTGCCATCCGTTTTATCAGGCGTGGAGCGCGGGGCAGTTATCGCGCGATGACTTGCGGGAGTATGCGCGGGATTATTACCACCATGTGAAGGCGTTCCCGACTTATCTGGCGGAACTCAGCGTGCGTCTTGACGAGGGCGAATTGCGGCGCGCGGTGCTGGAGAATCTGTCCGACGAGAAAGGCGGCGCCGATTCCGGGTCCGCGGAGCACGCGGAACTTTGGCTGGATTTTGCCGAGGGCATGGGCGCAAGGCGTGACTTGCGCGGGCATGCGCCATTGCCCGAGATCAAGCGGCTGATCGCATTTTTTCACGATGTTGCCAGTGAAGGAACGCCGGAAGAGGCGCTGGCCGCGTTTTACGCGTACGAGTCGCAGGTGCCGCGTGTAGCCAAGGAAAAAGATCGAGGGCTGCGGGAAATGTATGGTGCGGACGACAAGACCTGCGAGTACTTCAAGCTGCACGCGATCGCGGATGTGCATCACGCTGGGGTGTGGCGCCGGCAGCTGGAGGATCAGCTGAAGGCCCATCCGGATGCAAGCGGAAAGGCGCTCGATGCGGGAGAGAATGCAGCCAAGGCTCTGTGGTGCGCTTTGGATGGGATCGAAGCGAGGCGAACCGCAAGGGCAGCTTAGGAGTCTCGAAAATACCAAGAGCAAAAACTACAGAGAGCCATTGATTGCAGAATCGATGGCTCTTTCGTTTGGCAGGTCAAAATGGATCTGGAAGGACAAAAGAGGAAGGCACAAGGGTTCCGCGATATGCACCGTGGCGGCCGCATTCTGGTTCTGCCCAACGCCTGGGATGCAGCAAGCGCGCGGGTGTTCGAGCAGGCGGAGTTTGGCGCGATCGCCACCACCAGCGCAGGCATCGCTTTCACCTTGGGCTATCCCGACGGGCAGCGGATCTCACGCAACGAAATGCTGGGAGTGGTGCGGCGGATTGCTTCGGCGGTCAAAGTTCCGGTGACCGCGGATGTGGAAGCCGGATACGGCGACCGTCCGGAAGATGCTGCCCTGACTGCCCGGGAAGTTGCCGAGGCCGGCGCAGTAGGGATGAATCTGGAGGATGCGACCGGCGATCCGGCAAGCCCCTTGTTCGAGTTGGCTCTGCAGGTGGAAAGGGTGAAGGCGGTACAGGAGGGGATGCACGGCGGCATGGTTTTGAATGCCCGCACGGATGTGTATCTGCTGCAACTGGAAACGCCTGAAAAGCGTTATGACGCAGCGCTGCGGCGACTGGCTGCGTATCGCGATGCGGGCGCGGATTGCGTTTTTGTCCCCGGCTTGCAGGATCGAGAAACCATCGGGCGGCTGGTGAAGGACTTGCGATGTCCGGTGAATATTCTGGTTGGGCCGGGATCGCCGGCGGTGGCTGAGCTGGAAAGGTTAGGTGTGGCGCGGTTGAGCGTGGGTTCTAGCGCGATGCGAGCGACTTTGGGGCTGGTGCGCCGCATGGCGGAGGAATTGAAAAATTCCGGGACCTACGAGGCGTTTGCCGGCGCAATTTCTTACGCTGATGTGAACCGGATGATGGGTACGGGTGAGGACTGATGCGGCTGGTCCAGCTGCGCTCGACTGGGCGGGTGGGACACCGCCCCTACGCGTCCGGTGGTTCGCACTGCGATCGGGTCCCGCCTCTGGGCGTAGGGATGTAACATTGGGGCGTGGACGAGTTGGCGGAGAGCGTTTTGCGGTATGTTCGCCGGCATAAATTGCTGAAGGCCGGCGACCGGGCTGGAGTCGCGGTTTCGGGTGGGGCGGATTCAGTGGGGCTTCTGCGACTGCTGCTGGAGTTGCGCCAGGAACTTGGGGTAGTGCTCTCGGTAGTTCACTTCAATCACAACCTGCGCGGAACGGAATCGGAGGCCGACGAGCGCTTCGTCGCGCAGCTGGCCGAGCGTTACGAGTTGGAGCTGCACTGCGGCCGCCAGGATGTGGCAGGGCACGCAAAAGAGCGGCACTTGAGCACAGAGGCCGCGGCGCGGGAATTACGCTACGGATACTTTGGCCGACTGGTGGATGATCAGCGGCTGAACTGCATTGCCACGGGCCATACCCTGGACGATCAAGCGGAGACAGTGCTACTGAGACTGGTGCGCGGGGCGGGGACGCGCGGGCTGGCTGGAATTTATCCCCGGGTGAATAAACCCCAGTTAGCAGATAACAGTTCTCTATTCCCGGTGATTCGGCCGCTTTTGGGCACTCGAAGAGCGCAGCTGGAGACCTATCTTAAGGGGATTGGACAAGGCTGGCGCGAAGATTCCAGCAACCGTGACTTGCGCCATGCGCGCAACCGGATTCGGCATGGCATTGTGCCGCGACTGGAGCGCACGTTGAATCCGCGACTGAAAGAGACCCTGGCGGAGACGGCGGAAATTGCGCGCTCGGAGGAAGAGTACTGGCAAGCGGAAGTGGAACGGGTGATGCCGGAGATGTGGGAGGCAGGCAGCAGGAGATTGACCGGGGTGCATGGCTTGCCGTTGGCATTGCGGCGGCGAGTGGTTAGAGCGGCGGCCGAGTCGATTGGGATGCGACTGGAGTTCAGGCAGGTCGAGGAGATTCTCGGGCAGGGCGGGTTGGTTGCGCCGTCGGTTGAATTGCCGGGAGGATGGCTGGTCGCAAGAGGCAAAGATCGGTTGGAATTCATACGTTCGGCAAAAACTGAAATTGGCGACTACGCCTATATTTTGGCCGTACCTGGCATGGTTCAGGTTCCCGAAATCGACGGACGTTTTGAAGCGGTGGTGGTTCCGGCGGATGCATTGCCGGGGTATAATCCCGACCACATCCTGGAATTGGCGTTGTTGCAGAAAGAGTTGACCGTGCGCAACTGGCGTGCGGGCGACCGCTTCTGGCCGGCCCATAGCAAGTCGGCGAAAAAGATCAAGGAACTGCTGCAGGAGCGTAAGCTGGCCGGGGCGGAACGCAAGCTTTGGCCGGTGGTCGTGAGCGGCGACGAAATTGTGTGGGTCCGCGGCTTTCCAGCCCCGGCGCGATTGCGTCCGCGAGAGGGCGCAAAACAGGCCCTGGTGATTCAGGAGCGCGTCACAGCATGAACCAGACGTCGAAACCAGAGCAGCCGCGAACGGTAATCCCTGCGGAGCAGATCCAGAAGCGGGTGCGGGAGATGGGACGGCAGATCTCCGACGACTACCGGGGAAGGTCGATCCACCTGCTGGCGCTGCTGGAGAACGGGTTCATCTTCATGGCCGACCTGGTGCGGGCGCTGGATGTGCCGGTGATCTGCCAGTTCATCAAGCCGCGTTACCGCGAGGAGAAGGCGGATGGCGTGGGAGGGATTCTGGAGATTTTCTTCAGCCACCAGCCCGACATTCGCGACCAGCATATCCTGGTGGTGGAGGGGTTGGTGCATTCGGGAATTACTACTGAGTTCCTGATGAGCGACCTGAAGGCCCGCGGAGCAGCTTCTGTGAAGCTGGCAACGTTGCTGGACCGGCAATCCGCCAGAAGAGTGCAGTTGCAACCGGATTATTTCGGTTTCCTGGTGGATGAGGCGTTTCTGGTGGGTTACGGACTAGGTTCGCCTGAGCAGACCAACCGCAACCTGCCCTATGTTGGCGCTGCAAGTTGAAGTGAGTTCGTGACTTAAGTCACCCGCAGAACAGCGATCTTTTTTCCCCCAGAACGGTTAGAATACAGGTTTGGGAGCTTGTCCGATCCAAACCCCTCGACCGGGCATCTAATAAATGCCGTAGTACATGCGCTTGATTTTTGAGCGCGGGGTTCTTTTTCTCAGGAGTCTTAGGTGAATTCTACAGTTAAAACGGTGGTGTTCTGGTTGGTGATCGTGTTGTCGGCGTTCCTGCTGTGGCAGGTGATGAAAGCCGGGAGCGCGGGACAGAAAGAGAAGGAAGTCAATTTTTCGCAGTTCCTTTCGGACATCGATCAGGGAAATGTGAAAGAGGTCACCATCACCGGGATGGAAGTGCGGGGCCATTACCGCAACGACAATTCTACGTTCCATACCACCGCGCCGGCGAACTATCCCGACATTTACAAGATGTTGCGGGACAAGGGCGTGACCATGAATATCCGCGACATGAGCAGCGGCAGTTGGCCGTTGCAGTTGCTGGGAACATGGGCTCCCCTGATTCTGCTGGCGGCGCTTTGGTTCTTCATGATCCGGCAGATGCAGACGGGCGGGAACAAAGCCTTGTCGTTCGGCAAGAGCCGGGCGCGGCTGCTCTCGATGCAGCAGAAAAAGGTCACGTTCAAGGACGTGGCCGGCGTGGATGAGGCCAAGGAAGAGCTGAAGGAGATTATCGAATTCCTGCGGGAGGCGCAGAAGTTCCAGAAACTTGGCGGGCGCATTCCCAAGGGCGTGCTGCTGGTGGGACCTCCGGGAACCGGCAAAACTCTTCTGGCGCGAGCCGTGGCGGGTGAAGCGAACGTTCCTTTCTTCTCGATCTCTGGTTCGGATTTTGTCGAGATGTTCGTCGGGGTGGGCGCGAGCCGCGTCCGCGACCTGTTCGAGCAGGGCAAGAAGAACGCGCCCTGCATCATCTTTATCGACGAGATTGATGCCGTTGGACGTCACCGCGGAGCTGGGCTTGGCGGTGGACATGATGAACGCGAGCAGACGCTGAACCAGTTGCTGGTGGAGATGGACGGATTCGAGTCGAACGAAGGCGTGATTCTGATGGCCGCGACCAACCGGCCGGACGTGCTCGATCCGGCGCTGCTGCGGCCGGGACGCTTCGACCGGCGGGTGGTGGTGAGCCGTCCGGATGTGCGCGGACGCGAAGAGATTCTGCGAGTGCATACCCGCAAGATTCCTTTGGCAGACGATGTTGACCTCTCGGTGCTGGCTCGCGGGACACCGGGCTTCTCCGGGGCTGATCTCGCGAACATGGTGAACGAAGCGGCATTGGCGGCGGCGCGGCAGAACCGCAAGGCTGTGCTGATGTACGACTTCGAGCTGGCCAAGGACAAAGTGCTGATGGGCGTGGAGCGCAAGTCGATGCTCCTATCCGATGAAGAGAAAAAGAATACGGCCTATCACGAAGCCGGGCACGCGCTGGTGGCGGCGATGCTGCCGCATTCCGATCCTTTGCACAAGGTGACGATTATTCCTCGTGGAATGGCGCTGGGCGTCACGATGCAGTTGCCGATCGACGACCGGCACAACTACTACAAGAACTATCTCGAGACTTCGATTGCGATCCTGATGGGAGGGCGCATCGCGGAAGAGATTTTCCTGAACTCGATGAGCACCGGCGCCGGAAACGACATTGAGCGCGCAACCGAAATGGCGCGCAAGATGGTGTGCGAGTGGGGCATGAGCGACCTGGGGCCGCTGACCTTCGGCAAGAAGGAAGAGCAGATCTTTCTGGGCCGCGAGATTGCTCAACACCGCGACTACAGCGAGGCCACGGCGGTCAAGATCGACGCGGAAGTGCAGAAACTGGTGGGCAACGGCTACCGCGCCGCGAAGGAGATTCTATCCTCCAACCGCGATGTTCTGGAGCGGATTGCGCACGCGCTGATCGAACGCGAAGTGCTGGACGCGGTGCAGATCAAGATGATCATTGAAGGACAGGAGCTGCCGAAGATCGTGCCGCCGCCCAAGGCGGATGACGGAGTGCAGCAGGTGATCAAGCCCGATCTGCAGCCCGGAAGGGCCAAGGGCGGAGAGAGGCCGGCGCCAGCGTAGGGCGGACGTCGGGCGTCAGGCGTCGGACTTCAGCAAAATATTGGGGCGGCTAAATGCCGTCCCTTTGTTTTTGCCCTCCGCGCCGGTCCATGCTCACCTATCGCAGAGACGCATCTTCACGGGATTTGTCATTGACTCGATATAGTGATATCACTATACTATGTCCTGCTATGCCCGAGAACCCGCCGCTCAAACCGGTGATCTGGATTGGCACAAGCCTCCAAGATCTTCGCGAGTTCCCATCGCCGGTGCAGGACCACATGGGTTATGCGCTGTACGTCGCTCAGCGCGGCGGCAAGCATCAGGATGCGAAGGTACTTAGCGGCTTTGGTGGAGCGGGCGTTCTGGAAGTAATCAAGGATCACCGCGGCGATACCTTCCGGGCTGTTTACACCTTGAAATATGCGGGGACGGTCTTTGTGCTTCATGCCTTCCAGAAAAAGTCGAAGAGCGGACGGCAAACACCGCGCCGGGACATCGAGTTGATCGAGCAACGAGTACGCGAGGCAGAACAGATTGCGAGGGGGCGAAAGCAATGAGCAACAAGAAGATGTATGAAACCGGAAGTGGCAACGTATTCAAGGACATCGGTGTGCCCAATGCGGAAGAGCATTTGGTTAAGGCACAGCTTGTGTTCAAGATTGACACGATCCTGAAGAAACGCGGCCTCAAGCAAGTGGAAGCCGCTGATCTGTTCGGAGTCCGCCAGCCCGATGTATCGAAGATGCTGCGCGGCGAGTTCCGCCAGTTCTCGGTGGAACGCCTGCTGCGCTTCCTGGTGGCGCTCGATCAGGATGTTGAGATAGTCGTGAAACCGCACCGTGGTCGGGACGATGCGGCGGCGATGCAGGTGGTTTAGAAAAAGGCTTGCGCACTGGGTGGAGGGCAATGCCTCCGCGAAGTATCAGCCTCGCAACGACCGGTTCGTTCCACCTTTTCACGCGTGTTGGCCGGTGGCCTAACCTGTCGAGCTGGGCTCGACTGGACAGCCGTGGGCGGCTGTCCCCACGTGGATCTTGCTGAGATTCAGGCTGTGATCGCGATTAGTGGCCTGGTTTTGGTTAGGACTTCACCAATCTCTACCCCTGGGACTCCTGCTGCTTTGAGCTCGCGGATGAGGTTCGGAGAGTGATGTGGCGCGACCGCGATAAGCAAGCCGCCGGCAGTTTGAGGATCGAAGAGAATCGTTCGCAACTCCTCGGGGATTCCTTCTTCGTATCCGACTACGCACTCAGCGAAGTCACGATTGTTTTTCAAGCCGCCAGGGATGTTGCCGGCGCGGATGCATTCGAGCGCGCCTTCGAGCAGGGGAATTCGGCTGATTTGAAAGCGCAGCGAGACGTTCGAGGCCAGGGCCATTTCGCGGGCGTGGCCGATGAGGCCGAAGCCGGTGACGTCGGTGAGGGAGTGGATGGCAAGGCGGTCGTTGGCCGGTGGTTGTTCTAAAAGCGCTGCCGAGCTTTGCTCGGCCGGACAGCCGGGGGTGGCTGTCCCCACACAGTCTCGGATGACCTCGGCTGCGGCTTTGTTCAGGGTGGTCATGGAGCGGGTGGCGGCATCGATCCACGATTGCTTTGCGGTGCCCTGCTTGATCGCGGTCGAGATTACGCCTGTGCCCAGGGATTTGGTGAACAGCAGTCGATCGCCCGGCTGGGCGCCGCCGTTGGTGAAGATGCGATCCGGGTTGATGAGGCCGGTGACGGAATATCCGAACTTGGTTTCTTCGTCGCGGATGCTGTGGCCGCCTACGACCGTGCAGCTGGCTTCCATCATTTTTGAAAGACCGCCGGCCAGGATTTGCTCGAGGACGTCGAGGTCTCCACTGGCGGGAAAACAGACGTGGGCCAGCGCGGTGATGGGGCGGCCGCCCATGGCGTAAACGTCACTCAGGGCATTGGTGGCTGCGATTTGGCCGAAGGTGTAGGGATCGTCGACGATGGGAGTGAAAAAGTCTACGGTCTGCACCAAGGCGGTGTTGGCGCTGATTTTGTAGACGCCGGCGTCGTCGGCGTGATCGAAGCCTACAAGGACGTTGGGATCGTGCTGCCGGGGCAGCTTGCCGAGGACCTTGTCGAGAACTGCGGGGCTAAGCTTGGAGGCGCAGCCTCCGGCTTTGACGGTTTCGGTGAGCCGAACTTTTACCTCTGGTGGCATAAGGACATTGTAGAAGATTCTCCGGATTGCCGGACAAGCCGGGGATATTCGCCAGCGCCGTGGGTGACACTGTCTTTGGTAAGACAAGATCAAAGTCAAAGGCGGCGGACAGGAGCGTCCGCCCTACACTTTCATCATTTGATGGAAACGTCCGTCACGCGCAGTTCGGGGTATTCGTGGTTCCAGTCGGCGGTAACGTGTTCGAAGGTTAGGCGGAAGGGTTGGCTCTGGCCAGGGGCCAGCGGCGAGAGGCTCAGGTCGACTGCTTCCGCGTACGGACCCGTGTTTTTAAGGACATGCAGGGGGACGTCTTCCGACTGGGCGATCTGGCCGAGGGAGTCCTTGAAGCTGACGTGAATTACGGCGTGAGTCACGGTTTTATCGGCGGCATTGGTGACGGTGCCGTCGAGGTAGGTGACGGTGGATCCGATAAAATTTTCTGCCGCGCTCATTTTCATATCCGAGAGCTTGAGGTTGGCGGCGTAAGGGTGAGGTGGATTTGCGATTTTCGAGTCGGTGCGCAACAGGAATGCTCCGATGGCGACGACCACCAGCACGAGTGTCAGACCCAACAGAATGGGTAGCAGGTTTGATCCAGGTTCCTCGGTGGGTGGAGATGGCTGGAGCAGGCTTCCCATGGGGAGATTGTAGCGGGATTTCAGGTTGTTGATTTTCAGATTGAGGATTTCAGGCGGATTGCATCGGGTCAGGATGTCGGGCCAGGATTAGATTTGAGTTCGAAATCAGAGTCAGAGTCAAAGCAAAAACAAAATCAAAGGCGGCGGGCGAGGGCGCCCGCCCCACAATGCCCCTCCTACTCGCCGCCGACCGTCAGGCCGTCAATGCGGATGGTTGGGCAGGCGATGGCGCCGCGGAATTCCAGGTCATTTCCGATTTCCGAGATGTTGAAGAACAGTTCCTTCAAGTTTCCTGCGACTGTGATCTCTTCGACCGGGTAGGCCAGCTCGCCACCAGAAATCCACAGACCGGAGGCGCCGCGGGAGTAGTCGCCGGTGACCAGGTTGGCGCCGTGGCCAAGGAACTCGGTGACGTAGAGTCCTTCGGGGATGGCGGCGATGATTTCTTTTGGAGTTTTCGTTCCCGGTTGCAGGAAGTAGTTGCCGGGGCCGATTCCTGGGGTGCCGGCGAGTCCGCGCGAGGCGTTGGCGGTGGTCTGCAGGCCGAGCTTTTTGGCGGTATAGGTATTCAACAGATAAGACTTGAGCACGCCGTTTTCGATTACCACGGTGCGCCGGGTGG
>DATAPL010000054.1:0-126469 GCA_036265205.1 Terriglobales bacterium | reverse complement strand
ATACCTTGAAACATCTGGATGCGACCGTCGGTCTGAACAATGTTCGTGTGTGGCACTGTAACGACGCCAAAGCCGCTCGCGGATCGAAGCTGGATCGTCATGAGCACATTGGCCAGGGAACGATAGGTATGGAAGCCTTTCGCCGGTTGCTTAATGACTCGCGGCTGGCCGGTGCAGCGTTCATCGCCGAAACGCCCATTGACGAACCTGGAGATGATCGCCGAAATGTGGCCGCTCTAAGGCGGCTGGTCCGAAAATAAAAATGCTGTTTTCGCAATTGGCCGAGGCAGGTTCTCAGGCAGGAGGTCTTTATGAGTTGGGCAAAAAAGTTTTCCCAGCCTTACCGGGTTGAAGACGGTAAGAAATTCCGCCTCAAGGACTACGATCCCGGCGACACGGCAAAGCTTCACTCCCAGGAGCATGCCGAGGAATTGCTGGCCAAAGGCGTGGCGCGCATGGCCGAGCTGCAGGACAAGCTTTATGCGCAGAACCGCTGGGGCCTGCTGATCATCTTTCAAGCCATGGATGCGGCGGGAAAAGATGGAGCCATCAAACACGTAATGTCCGGCGTGAATCCGCAGGGCTGCCAGGTTTATTCGTTCAAAGCTCCGTCGCCGGAAGAATTAGACCACGATTTCCTGTGGCGCAACATGAAGTGCCTTCCGCAACGCGGCCGGATCGGCATTTTCAACCGGTCTTATTATGAAGAGGTTCTGGTCGTCCGCGTCCATCCGGAGGTGCTGGCGAACGAACGAATGCCGCCGCAGTTGGTCACCGAAGACATCTGGGATGAGCGCTTCCACGACATTTGCGCCTGGGAACGATACCTTTCACGCAACGGTTTCGTAATCCGCAAGTTCTTTCTCAATCTGTCGAAGAAGGAACAGAAAAGGCGCTTCCTGGACCGGCTGGACGAACCGGAGAAAAACTGGAAATTTTCAACCGCCGATCTTCACGAACGCGAACACTGGGACGAATACATGCACGCGTATCAGGAAATGATCGCCAACACCGCAAGCGTTCACGCTCCCTGGTTCGTCATCCCCGCGGACAATAAATGGTTCACCCGCGTGGCCGTGGCCGCCACTATTGTCGATACTCTCGACGACCTGGATTTGGCCTATCCGAAAGTTGATCCGCAGAAGCGAAAGGAACTCGAAGCTGCCCGCAAGACATTGCTTCCCAAAAAGGATCGCTGATTGGCGGCGGGCAAGTTGGGGTTTTCCCCAAAGCGCCGGGCCGGCAGGAAGGCCTTCCGGCGGGGTTTTGCGGCCCTTTCCGGCGGTTACCCCTGTTACTTTTGTGCCATGGGCATGGCACCAGGGGTTCATTGACCTACCGGGGTGCGCTTGCTACTTTTGCCTGGTATGGCACGGTTTGTAAACTCCCCCGCGGCGAACAAGCATCTAAGGGTTTGGGGGAAGCTATGAAGCTGGTCTATGTCTGCTATGCGGCGTTGGGCTATGCGGTGGCGCGCTGGATTTTCCAGCGTCAGCCTGTCCCTATCAGTGATCCGGTTACGCGCTTTCGTTCCTCTGGCCTGCTGTAAGGCGCGTAATCACGGCGTGCGGCGCCCCGTTACGCGCCTCGTTGGTTTCCGCACGCCCAGCTTTCTTTTCGGAACCTTATCGCCTAAGGTTCTAATACCAAGGTTTGTACTCCTCTTGTCGATCCCGTCTTCTATCTGAGTACAATTTCGTCAGGACGAATCTCGCCTAGTTATCAACTGAATGCCCGGCCGGCGATACTGGCCGGAGCCGCCTCGCTTGCTGACACAATAGGTGCGGGAGTCGTTCACCGGACTCACCCGCATCCATGACTCGCTGCTGCCATCTGGTATTGAGCGTTCTTCTGCTGGGGATACTGCTGCCGACATGCAGCCTGGCCCAGAGCGACGGCTCGGAGCCTTCTCTCGGCGACCTGGCCCGGTCCTTGCGCAAAGGCAAACCGGTTGTCGAGCATCCGGTAATCGACAACGAAAATCTGCACCAGGTGATGGATGAGGTACAGAAAAGCAAACTTAAAGGCAGCTTGCTATTCAGCTTCGACGGGGCGGCTAAGAAGTTTCAGGTCTCATCCCCGGACGTGACTTGCGACCTCTCTTTCAGCGGCTCGGCTACGGCCTTGTTGTCTGACGCTTACGCTCCGCAGGATCTGCCCGAGGGCGAGCTGGCGAAACTCGACGGTCCGGCTACCATCAACGGTGACACGCTGCAGGTCGCAGTGCATAACGGAACCAGCTGGAACATAAAGGAGATAACGGTAGGACTGACCATTCTGCGCGACTCTGAGGCGAACACTGCGCACAATGGATCGGCGCGTCTGGTTCCGGCCTCGGAAACTACCACCCTGCTGTCAGAGAAGCGCCCCGATGTTACCGTCCTTTACCATCTAAAAGGTTCGGCGGCGCCTTCCACCACAACCGTCTTCCACGAAACCCTGGGCACGACCGTTGGCCACGATCAGGAGTGGCACTGGGCGATTGTGCAGGCGAAAGGCATTGCTCCCCAGAAGCCAACCGCCGCCACTCAGCCACCAGAAACTAAGAACTGAGAACCGGCAGCTGACCGCTGATTTGAAGAACCTCCTCCGTCTCGCCGCTTTTCAACCCGCGATAAGCCGCATCCAGAATTGCCTGATTTTGCCAGCCCTCTTCGCCGGGCGCGGGAAAACTGGCTTTGCCCTCCACTGCATCCGCAAAAGCGTCCACCTGGTTGGCGTAAGCCTGCTGGTTGGCAACGCGCTCGGTCTCGACCACTGAACCGGCGCGGCGCAACTCCAGAATGATTGGGCGTTCGACGTTGAGCGCATCGTCGCCGCGCAGGGCTCCCGTCTCGCCGACGAGTTCGAGAGGCGTGCGATATTCGGCCCGGAAAGAAACCAGCACGCTTGCCAGAGTTCCACGGGAAAATTCCAGGATCAGCGCAGCGGCCGCTTCCAGCTGACCGGAGGCTGGGTCCTGAAACCCGCGGGCACTTACTCGCACTACTTCATCCTGCAAAATGTAGCGCAAGGCGTCGATGCAGTGAACACCAACGTCAGCGATCGGACCGCCGCCGGCAACCGCCGGATCGTTGATCCACGCGCGGGCGTGCCCTGGACCGCCGGGAAAGGAAAATTCGGAGCGGGCGAAAACTACTCTGCCGATCTGCCCGCTGGCTACTCGCCGGCGAAGACTTGCTGTACTTTCTTCAAAGCGAAAAACCTGGGCAACTCCCAAGAGCAATCCCGCCTTCCGGGCCGCCTCCACCATCTTGCGGCACTGGTCCGCGTTAACTCCCATCGGCTTTTCACACAGCACCGGTTTGCCGCACCGGATGGCCAGCAGGACGTCATCGAGGTGGCAGGCGTTGGGAGTGGTGACGAAGACGGCGTCCACTTCAGAAGACCGGCAGAGAGCCTCGGCGCTGTCAAACGCCAGCGGGATTTGATGTTGCCGGGCAGATTCCCGAGCTTTCTCCATGGAGCGCCGTGACAACGCACTTACCCGGCAATTCTGTGCCAGGGCGAACCCCGGCATCAGCCGCTTCACCGCGTGCAATCCGAACCCAAGGATGCCAAATCGAACCATGTGAGAATGTAAGTGTGGGGCGGACGCTCTTGTCCGCCGCTTTTGACTTTAATCCCTTCACCCAAAGGGGAGATTCTTTCCACTCCCTGCGCGGGCGGGGGCGCCCGCGCCACACCGGCTTACTTTGCGAACACCAGGGCCGCCGGCGTCAACTGGAGCGTGGTCGCCACCGTGCTGGTGGGAATTCCACCCGTATCCTGATTGATTTCAAATCTGGATATGTTCTTGCCCGTTTGGTTGCAAACGTACAGAAACTTGCCCGCAGGATCGACGGTGAGAAATGACGGTCCCGTCCCCGCCGTAAAAGGTGAAGCAGTCAGCGGGGTGGTGGCGCCGGTCGTCGAATCGATTTTATACACGGATATGTTATTGGATTGCAGATTGGCCACGTACAGGAATTGTCCGGTGGGGTGAACCGCCAGTGAAATTGGACTGGTTGCGGCCGCGAACGGCGAGCCCGAAGCCAGAGTCAAGGCTCCGCTGTTGCTGTCGATGGCCATGCCCGACACGGTGCCGGCGCTGAAGTTCGCGGCGTAGAGAAAGTGCCCGGAAGGCTCAATGGTCAGGGCAAACGGCGGGCTTTCCACGGCAAATGGCGATCCTGGCACCGGCACCAGGGCGCCGGTTCCCGAATCCACCGCATAGCCGAACACGAATGCCAGAGTTCCGCTGGCGGCATAGAGGAATTGTCCGGAAGGAGACAGCGCCAGCGCCACCGGCCGCCCGCCAGTCGCGAACGGAGAACCTGAAATCTCGCTCAAAGTGCCGTCGCTAGAACTGATGGAGAAGACAGAAATATTATTCGAGGTCTGGTTGGCGACAAAAAGCAGTTTTCCGGCGGAGTCCATCACTAACGATGTGGGATTCAGACCAGCCGGGGCGCGAGGCAGTACTTCCTTGAGTTCGCCGGTGCCGCTGTCGACAGTGAATAATGAAATGTCGTTTCCACCCTGATTGGCCGAGTAGAGGAACTTGCCTGAAGGATGCACCTCAATGGCAACCGGAGAAGTTCCTCCGGAAAAGGGTGAACCCAGAACGGCTTTAAAGTTTCCGGAGTTGGTATCGACCCGGTAGGCGTTGATGGCGTTGGCCTGCGGCACTGCCAGATAGGCATTGCCGCCAGACGAACTGCTGCCGCCGCCGCTGCCACCGCAGCTTAGCAGCCACGTCAATGCCAACGCGATTCCCAGCAAGCCCGCCCTGTTCGATCTCATCAAGTCCCTTCCGGCAAATTCAGAAAGCTCCGCTACGCATGCTACGGATTTTGCGCCGGCGCCTTATGGCCCTTCTGTTTAATCGCGCCCCAGCGGTAGACCAGACCGGTCGAAAACCGCAGGTTGTTTTGTTTATCCTGAAATAAAGAGCTGTGTATGTAGTCGACCTGAAACACGCGCCAGGCAAAGCGGGGGGTGACGCCCAGGTCCATGCCTCCTCCCAGAACAATGCCTCGCGAGGTGTCGCCTTCGCCATTGGCAACGTTTACGAAAGACCGGGCGTCGCCAATCAGGAGATGTCCGAAAAATAACTTGTTGCCCCGCGGGTAAAGAAATTGCGGACCGACCGCGAGGTCCCGCAAATTTAACTTGGAGTTGTATTGCCCGCTCAGCTCCGCCACCACGCCGAAACCCTGAATGATGTTGTACGCCGGCGAGAAAATATATCCGTTCAGGTTCGACGTGTCGGAAAATCCAAACGACGGGCTGTCGAAGCGAGTAAAAGAATAACCGCCAAAAACCTGCACCCGGGGAACGTCCTGAGCCCCGGCGAGCCGGCTTTGGCATGCGAACAGGAGGATGAACAGGATCCCTCCAGCCGTGGTTTGAAGCCGGTGCCGCAAAGGGCGCCTTTTCAGTTGAACCGCAGGCCCGTGAGCCAGAGCGGTGGCTGCAGGTTGGGAAGCTGTCATGGAATCTTTCTGGAGTCTCCTACATAAACACAACTAGCATCGAAACTTGCGAATACGGGCGCACCCGGGTAATCGATCAGATGCGGGATTCAGGCAAGACACTAACAGGGCGTGCGCCTATTTCACCGCCATGGCTCCAACCAGGGACTCGAAGATCTTGAACCCCTCCGTCCCCCCCAACTCAGGCTCGCTCGAGCGTTCCGGATGAGGCATCATGCCCAGCACATTCCGTCCCGGACTGCAGATGCCGGCGATGTTCTCCAATGACCCGTTGGGATTCGCCGCGGCGGTAATTTCTCCGGAAGGGGAGCAGTAACGGAACACAATCTGTTGGTTGCGGTGCAACTCGGCCAGAGTTGCTTGATCGCAGAAATAGTTGCCTTCCATGTGGCCAATCGGGATGGTAAGAACTTCGCCCTGGCGGCAAGCGGCAGTGAACGGAGTTTCCGCATTCTCCACCCGCACCTGCACCGCTTTGCAGACATATTTCAGGCCCACATTGCGCATCAGGGCGCCAGGCAGCAGGCCCGACTCGCACAAGATCTGGAAGCCATTGCAGATACCCAGCACCAACCCGCCGGTGGCGGCAAACTTTCGCACCGATTCCATCACCGGAGAAAATTTCGCGATCGCGCCGGTACGCAAATAATCGCCGTAGGCGAACCCCCCGGGCACAATGATGGCATCACAGTTTTCGAGGTCATGAGATTCGTGCCAAAGAAAAGTGACCGGCTGCATGGCCACATTCTGAATCGTCCAGTACGCGTCATGGTCGCAGTTGGAACCTGGAAAGATGATGACGCCGAATTTCATCGCGCTGTCCCTCGGATATGGGAGTACCCGCAGTTTAACATGGGATCAACGCCATAAAAAAAGCCACCGCACCCGGGGAATCAAGTATGGTGGCTCATAAAATCAATCTCCGACCGGCTGAAGCCTGGTCGTGGAAAGCGCTCAATACATCTCGTCCGGCCCGGGTGGTAGCGGCGGAAGCATGGGGAGCGCGCCCGGTGGCAAGGGCGCGGTCATAGGCCCGGCACCTGGAGGCAGCACTTTGCGGAAGAATACCTTGTCGCCAAAGCCTCCATTCTGCCCGCGAATCGACTTCAATTGCCGCCACTGGTCGAGCGAAAGCACCTTGCGCAGATCAAGATTCATCAAGGTATATTCGCGTTCCAGATGCCCGCGCGCGGCAAGAACCTGATCCACCTGCGCCTCCACCTGGCCTTCGTTGGGGACATCGGCATCGAGCAACGTCTGCAGCTTTAAATCCTGCTTCTCCATCTCGGCGCCGTAATCGATCAGCTTCACCTTGTGATCATAGAAGGTCTGGTCGAGTTGACCGATCTGGTCGTCGCTGAGCTGCAGTTTCTTCGCGATATCGGAGTTCTGCCACCACTTCCCCAACTCGCGACGGTACATGATGCTCATTCCCGGTCCGGCCGCAACCGACGTGGAAGTCGTGACCGAAGTGGTTGGGCGGCTCTGCGCCGCCACACATATTGGAAAAAGCAGCAGTGTGAACGCGCCTAAAAATCTAATTCTCATGCTCATGGCCGGGCTCCTTTTTGCGAACTGGATATTCTGCGGGTGAAAGATCCTGAACCATCTCCTGGGCCAACAGCGCAGCCGGTTCCAGTGCCAACGGCCCATCGATCTGAACCATGCGCTCCACCTCCATTAACATTTCGTGGTCGGGATCGGCGTAGGCTTCATTTTGCGGCACAACTACAGGGCGCTCCAGCAGCCATCCCGACACCGCTATCAGGGCTGCCGCCAGCGTCCACGCCAGGACCGGGGCGCGGCGGGCCGAACGGTTCTCGGCTGCGGAGATTCGCGCCCACACGGTGGTTCGCTGGTTGTGCCAGAATTCATCACCATGCTCGGTGGCGGCAAGGCCCCAGCCCGGCAGGGCTGCGAGTGTCTGCTGCAACTCGAGCGCGTCCTTTTCGATAGCCCTTTCAGTCGATTGCTCCTGCTCACGATCTTTCTGCGGATGTCGAATTATTTGCATGGCCCCTCCTTCATTTCCGCATCTCCCGCAACTTGGCGGTGGCGCGCGCCAATTGTGATTTTACCGAGCCTATTTTAAGGTCGAGCACGCCCGCGATCTGCGCCAGAGGCATTTCCTCTTCGTAACGCAGGAAGAAGATGGCACGCTGTTGCGGCGAAAGCGAGGACAGGGCATCCCATACCGCCTCCAATTCCTCGCGCGCCAGCAGCGCACGTTCCGCCGACGGCTCGGGCGCGGGAAATTGCCGGGGCGCGCCGCTTTCTTCTTCCTTATCCTCCAATCCGACAAGTTTTTTCCAGAACGACGTCCGGCGGCTCTTGCCGTGATCGCGCACCAGGTTCAGCGCGATGCGCAGCAGCCAGGTCTCGACGCGGCACTCGCCCCGGAAGCTGCCTCGGCTCAGGTAGGCGCGCAGGAAGCATTCCTGAGTCAGAGTGTCGGCTGCGTCCCGGTCCCTGACCAGAAGGAAGATGACCCGGTACACACGCCGCTGGTGCTGGCGCATGATCTGGTCGAATCGCTCGGCCGAAATCTCTTCCGCCTTCTCGGTCACGGGCGCACTCAAGGCTGTCGTCAGAATCGTGTCCACGGGCCTTCTTTATCTTCTCTTCTTCTTTTAAAGAAGATTCAGTGCTATGAGTATGGACGAATAACTGCCGGCAGGGTTTACGGCGGTTGACGATTCGTACCAGCTCAGCGACGCCATCCATCAGCGACGACTGCAGGAGCATCTCATAACTGTGGATATTGGAGAGCACTTTCGGGTCACCGGGGGAGCGCTGAAGAACTGGTTCATCGCCCAGCTTCAGGACTCGCTCGCCGTCGGCCTGCTGTGGCTGGTTGGGCTCTACATTATTCACGTGCCGGGGGCACCCTTGTGGGCGCTTTTGGGTGCCCTTTTCCAGTTTGTGCCCCAGATCGGAGCGGTTCTCGGTGTCATCGGCCCGGCTCTCACCGCCATGTTCAAGTGGGGAGACTGGGAGCATCCGCTGTACGTTCTGATCCTGTACGCCGTGATCGCGATCGTGGATGGTTTCCTGTTGCAGCCCTTTATCATGAAGCGAACTGCCAAGGTACCGGTCTGGGCATCCATACTGGCGCCGATTGTGCTGGGTATGGTAATTCCGTTCTGGGGCGTGCTGCTGGCTCCGCCGCTGCTCGCGGTGCTGTATGCGTACAAGGCCCGGCAGGCCCGGATTCCGGGCCCGACGTTATGAGCCCTGGGCATGAGTCCCATGCTATAATTTTTGTTCGCCGGCATTCATTTGAGGCAATCCGTTGATCTCCTCGACGGTCAAGTTCCGCGCCATTAAAGACTATTAAATACGAGGTATTTCCATGTCCGGCCACTCAAAATGGGCCACAATCAAGCACAAAAAGGGCGCTCTGGACGCCAAACGAGGCAAGATTTTTACCCGCCTCATCAAAGAAATCTCCATCGCCGCCAAAAATGGCGGTGATCCCGATACCAACCCGCGTTTGCGTGGCGCCATCGTCGCGGCCAAGGCCGAGAACATGCCTGCGGACAACATCAAACGGGCCATCCAGCGGGGCACCGGCGAACTGCCCGGCGCCACTTATGAAGAGTTCTCGCTCGAGGGCTATGGGCCCGGCGGCGTGGCCATTCTGCTCGATATCAACACCGACAACCGCAACCGCACCGTCAGCGAAATCCGCCACGCGTTCGGAAAAAATGGCGGCAACATGGCCGAAGCCGGCGCCGTCTCCTGGATGTTTCACAAGAAGGGCGACATCGTAATTCCGAAGACCGCAGCGAAGGAAGACGATCTCATGGGGGTTGTGCTTGAAGCCGGCGCCGAAGACCTGCGTGACGACGGCGATAACTGGGAAGTGCTTTGCGAGCCCGCTGCCTTTGAAGCCGTACTGGAGGCGGTGAAGAAAGCCGGGATTGAGCCAACCTCAGCCAGTGTGGCGATGATTCCCCAAAACTACATCAAGCTCGAAGGCCCAGCCGCGAGCACGATGATTCGCTTGATGGAAGCGCTCGAAGACCACGACGACGTGCAGAACGTTCATTCGAACTTCGATATCGATCAGAAGCTGCTCGAAGAAGTCGCCGGCTAAACATGCCCGAGTATCCCGGCGTTCTCTGCAGCATGTAGGCGCGGGCGTCCCGTCCATGCAGGAGCGACTCCCGACCGCGCCGTTTTCGACCCACGAGCGAGGACGCTCGCGCCCACACGAAAAATTCCACCGGTTTTTCGAGCCGGCATCCTGGCTCCCATCTCTCCCCAAAAACTTTTCAACACCCCGGTGCAAAATTCTGTGGGAAACCGGGAAAGTACACTGGTAAGTTGTTCCCTGCGAATGATTTCTACATCTTGCACCGGCCTGGGTGCGGACCGTCGCGGCGGAGCGTGGACTTGAAAATGCGGCTCGACAAATTGCTGCTGGCGCGCGGCCTGGCGGCCTCGCGCGAGCGTGCTCAGGCGCTGATTCTGGCGGGCAAAGTTCTGGTGGACGAACAGAAAATTGCCAAAGCCGGAGCGGGCGTCGACGAGTCGGCGGCAATTCGCCTTCTAGGCGAGGACCTCAAGTATGTCAGCCGCGGCGGCCTCAAACTGGAAAAGGCTCTCGAGCACTGGAAGATTGAGGTCAGCGGAAGAACCTGCCTCGACGTTGGAACCTCGACCGGCGGCTTCACCGATTGTCTTCTGCAATGCGGGGCTGCCCGCGTTATCGCGGTGGACACCGGACATGGGCAAATCGATTTCCGTTTACGCCAGGATCCGCGCGTCCGCCTGTTGGAAAAAACCAATGCCCGCTATCTCACTCGCGAACAGCTCGGGGAAGCGGCCGACCTGGTGGTGATGGATGTTTCATTCATCTCCGCCACGCTGGTTTTGCCGGCCGTAATAGCGGCCGCTCTGCCGCAGCCGGCGGCGGAACGAAAAGGACGACAGATCGTGGTTCTGGTCAAGCCCCAGTTTGAAGCCGGACGGGAGCAGGTAGGAAAGGGCGGCATCGTGCGCGATGCGGAGATCCAACTGGCAGCGGTCGAGAAAGTTCGACAGGCATTGCTCGCTCTGGGATGCAACCGCACTGACCACATCGAATCTCCCATCCTCGGCGGGGAGGGGAACCGCGAGTTTCTTCTTTATGGAGAATTTTAGAAGGGCGCCCGCATCGTCAACGCATCGCAGGTTCAAGCTTTTCCCGGAAATTTCTGTACAATTCCCCTTTCACCATGGCAAGCAGCGACCCGTCAGCCCCTAAATCCGCCGCCATCATTTCCAAGCCCAACAAGGCCGAGGTGGCTCAGATTGTTCCGCCGTTGTTGGCCTGGTTTCGTCAGCACGCCTATGAGGTCGTGGTCGATCCCGAGACCTCGTGCCATGCTCCCGGCGTGGAAGTAATGGCGCGCGAGCAAATGGCGTCGCGCGCGCTAAATTTCGTCGTCGTGCTGGGAGGCGATGGCACCTTGTTGTCCGCCGCCCGCGCGGTCTCCCGCGCTGGAATCCCGGTGCTTGGCGTCAACCTGGGTTCGCTGGGATTCCTCACCGAAGTTCCCCTGGAAGATCTCTATCCGACGCTGGAGAGCATCGAGCAAAGTTGCTGCAACGTCGAAACCCGTTCCATGGTGCACTGCGAGGTGATGCGAAAAGATGTTTGCGTCGGAAGCTATGACGCGCTCAACGACGTGGTTGTGGGGAAGGGAACCATCGCACGCCTGAACCACTGCGATGTGTACATCGACGGCCTGTTCGTGTCGAGCTACCAAGCCGACAGTCTGATCGTCTCCACGCCCACCGGCTCTACCGCCTATTCCCTGGCTGCCGGCGGCCCGATCCTCATGCCTTCGGTTGACGCATTTGTGGTCACGCCGGTGTCCGAACATTCGCTGACACACCGCCCGCTGGTGGTGCGGGATACGGCGGAAATCAAGATCGTGGTCAAGACCGGCGAAGAGGAAGCCTACTTGAGCATCGACGGACAGATTGGAATGCCGGTATTCGACGGCGACCGCGTCTTTTGCCGCAAATCGCAACACCAGGTCAAGCTGCTGCGCACCCACGGCACATTTTTTGACGTGCTTCGCGCCAAATTAAAATGGGGCCAGCGTTAATCCACTGGCCCTCGGGGAGAATACATCCACGGCTAACCCAGTGCGGACGCGGTTTTCGCAAAGTCAACCGCTCGCCGCGGTTTGTGATTCTGCGTCACCGCGTCCTCCTGCTCCTGCAGCGCAACGTTGATTTCCTGGCCAGGTTCTGCCAGAAATTCGCGAATGCGCAGCTTTGCTTTGTGCAACTGGGATTTCGAATTTCCTACCGAGCAATCCAGCAGCTTCGCAATCTCCTGATGCTCGTAGCCTTCCACCTCGTGCAGCAGGAAAATCTTTCTGTATCCGGCGGGCAGATCCTTGATTGCTCGCGTTAGGGTGATGCGGTCCACCGATCCGGAGAGGCGGCCATCGCGGCTGCCATACTCGCGTCGAACCTGCTTTGCGTCCTGGCTCGAGGGCTCGTCCAGCGAAATCTGTTTCAGTGCTTTCTTGCGGAAGTGCATCAATACCGTGTTGACGGCGATGCGGTAGAGCCAGGTGGACAGGGCAGAATTGCCTTTGAAAGTGGAAAGTTTCCGGAACACCTGCAGAAATGCGTCCTGCGTGAGATCCTCGGCCTGCGCGGTGTTGTTGGTCATGCGCATGCAAATCGAGTACACCCTGCCCTTGTGAGCATGAAATAAAGCGGCAAACGCTTCCGAGTCGCCTTGCTGGGCGCGCTTCACCAGCTCCAGGTCGGTCTCGTTTCGGCCGGGGTTTTTATCCTGACTCACTGCCGCATCCTTGCTAATGCTCGGGTTCATCACGATGATTCCTCCTGGGCCTTGTCCGGCCGGATAAAAAATCTGCAACGACGATGACGGAAACCAGAGTAAGAGTTGTGGCGGCTGAGGGTCTATCCGGTGCACTCTGTAGGCGTTTGGATAAGTTGCTGTACCGGAACTTGCAGTCACGAAATCGCGCTGCCGGTCAGAGGTTGCGCCCGAAATCCGCGGGACGGATGCGGGCGCAGGGTGCGATGTTACGTAACGAGCGGGACGAAGTGACTGGCTTATTCGATCGTAGGTTGGACCACGTGAACGATGTTGTTGCGGACCGCGTACATGACCAGATCGCTCACTGAATGCAATTGCAGTTTGCGCATGATATTTGAGCGGTGAGTTTCCGCGGTCTTGACACTCAATCCCAGCGCCACCGCGACTTCCTTCGTGCTTTTTCCTTCTGCAAGAAGTTGCACAACTTCACGCTCGCGCGGAGTCAGCCGGTCGCGTCCAACTGAAACCGGGACCGAGTGGGTACCGCCTTTCAGGTATCCTTCAAGCACCATCGCCGCGACTTTCGAGGTAAAGTAAGTCTTGTCGCGCCGCAGGGCCTCGACCGCGACAACCAGATCCCGTGCGGCGTCGGATTTCAGCAGGAAGCCGCGCGCGCCTGCGTTTAAAACCTCGCGCACCACCTGATCGGAGTCATGCAATGTCAAAATGAGAACTTTGGCTCGCGGATCATCCTTGATGATCTGCCGGGTTGCTTCCAGGCCATTCAGGCCTGGCATGCCGATGTCGAGGATTGATACATCCGGCTTCAGCTCCTGGACCTTCTCAGTAGCCGTACGGCCGTCCGAGGCTTCGCCGCAAACTTCCCATCCCGGCTCGGCTTGCAAAAGAGCGCACAGTCCTTTGCGGACCACCTCGTGATCGTCTGCTATGAAAATTCGGAACGCTGCCATAATTACCTCCCCAGAACTGTCCCCGTGAGTTTAGGAACCTTGGTTAGCACCACAATTGCCAAACCATCACCTACAATTGCTTCCAACGCTTTAGCCGCTTGTGGAAAACTTGCGTCGTGTAAATCTTGCCAGAACTGGGAACCGTCGTCATGAATTTTGCCGATCAAACCTCAGACACGACTCCCTTGCCAGATAAAAAGTGTACTCCCTGTTTCGAAACTATACCCCCTGGAACCCCAAACCAATACAGTATCTTCTGTATTTTCCGCGGGCGTGCGACTACTCGCTGGGTTCGCGACGCAGAGCTTGAAGGTCAATCCCCAGCTGCTCAGCCTTTTTGTAGAGGTGACTGCGTTCCAGGCCGAGCGCCTTGGCTGCCTTGGTGATGTGATGCTGGTTGCGTCTCAATTCCGTCAGAATGACTTCCCGCTCAAAGTTCTGCACTCGCTCGGCTAAGGGTCCTGGGCCCGCCGGCGAGGAGGAAGCCTGCAGCGGCTGCGGCAGGGTAGCCAATACCGTTTCCAAAGTGACCTCGGCATCCGCCGCCAGCAGCATCAGGCGTTCGACTACATTTCTTAATTCGCGAATGTTGCCCGGCCACCCCTGCTTCTGCAGTTCCTGGATCGCTTCCGCGGAGAAAGCAACCGGTTTCCAGCCGTTTTGCGCGCAAACCTGTGCCGCAAAATGTTGTACCAGCGCCGGAATATCTTCTCCCCGCTCGCGCAGTGGGGGCAGCACCAGCGGAAACACGTAGATGCGATGAAACAGGTCCTGGCGAAATTTCCCTTCTTTGACCAGTCCCTCCAGATTGCGGTGAGTGGCGACGACCACTCGCACATCCACACGCGTCGGCTTATCGGAGCCGATCCGTTCCACTTCTCCTTCTTCCAGCACGCGCAGCAGCTTGGCTTGCATGGGCAGCGGCATATCTCCGATTTCATCCAGAAAAATGGTCCCGTGCTCAGCTTGCTCGAATTTGCCGATATGCCGCCCGGCCGCCCCAGTGAAAGAACCTTTCTCATGACCGAACAGCTCAGACTCGATCAGCTCCGGCGGAACCGCGGCGCAGTTCAAAGTAATAAACGGACCAGAACCCCGCGGGCTGCGTTCGTGCAGGGTGCGAGCCACCAGTTCCTTTCCCGTCCCGGTTTCTCCCAGTATGCACACGCGGGTTTCGCTCGCCGCCACCCGTTCCACCTGGGCCATCAGCTTCTTCATGGTCTCGCCGGTCCAGACCATCTCATGTTTGCCCAGTCGCTGCCGCAGTTGCCGGTTCTCTGATTCCAGGCGTTGCAGTTTGAGCGCGTTGTCTACGGTGAGCAGAAGTTTTTCGGTGGAGATGGGTTTCTCCAGAAAGTCGAGTGCCCCCAGGCGGGTGGCCCGCACCGCCATTTCGATGTGCGCCTGTCCCGACATCATGACCACCGGCGTAGCAACACCTTGCGCCTTCAGCTCCTCCAGCAAGGAGAGCCCATCTCTGCCCGGCATGACTACGTCCGAGAGAATGAGGTCAAATGGTTGCGACCGGGCCAACTCCAGCGCCTTGGCTGCGTTATCGCAAAGCGTGGCTTCGTGACCGGCAAGACGGAATGCACGCGCCAGCGACGCCAGCGTGTTGGCCTCGTCATCCACAATCAGCAGGTGCGCTTTCTGAGGCACATTCACTCCTTATCCACTTGGTCGCGAGCCGAGCTTCCTGAAATTGCCACGCTCTCGGGTGGGAATTCAGATTTCTCCAGCTTGTCCAGATTGCGCGGCAGCTCGATTACAAATGTGGTCCCCTGTCCGGGCCGGCTGCGTACGCTGATCCTGCCGCCGTGGTCGCTTATCACCGACTGCACGATCGCCAGACCCAGGCCCGTGCCCTGCGTCTTGCTGGTGTAGTAGGGAGTGAACAAGCGATCGCACTCCTCTGCGGTGAGGCCGGTGCCGGTGTCGGCCACCTCTACGATCACGCGATCGCCTTTCCCGCCGGTTCGTAACGTCAGCAAGCCGCCTTGCGGCATGGCGTCCATCGCATTGAGCGCGAGGTTCGAAAGGGCGCGATGCAGGAGTTCGGGATCGCCCGCAACCGGTCCTAAGTTTTCCGACAGCTCCATCCGGCATTCGATGGAAGACAACTCTGGGGACCGCAACTGCCCGCGCAGAAGCCGTGCGACGTTCTGCACCAGCTCGTTGACTTCCACTGGCTGAAATTGCGGTTGCGGCATCCGGGAAAATTCGCTGAACCTGGAGATGATCGCCTTCAAATTCGCAATTTCCGCCAGCAGGGTGGAAGAGCTCTCGCGAAAGACCTCATCAAACTGTTCGGCGCTGTGCTGCCGGGCGCGCACCAGGTTCTCCACCGTCAGTTGCAGCGGGAATAACGGATTCTTGAGTTCGTGCGCCAGTCGCCGCGCCAGTTCCCGCCAGGCTGCGACACGCTCCGTCCGCACCAGTTGTTCCCGCTGTTGCAGCAGTTCCGCGGTCATGCGATTGAACGACTCAGCCAGAGCGCCCAATTCGTCGTTTGAGCTGACCACAACCCGGGTGTTCCAGTTTCCCGCCGCCACTTCTCTCGCCGCTGCCGCAAGCTGGTCTACCGGACGCGTGACTCGCGAAGCTGCCCATCCACTGAACAGGATCGCAAGCACGATCCCAGCCGCACCCGCCAGCAGCGCCGCTGACCGGATGCGATTGCGCAACTCGACATAAGGACGCCGTGTGTTGCCGACCAGCAGAATACCCAGCAACTGCTTGTCCGGGCCGTTCAGCGGAATGGCGTGCATGCTTTCATCATCCGCCGGATTTGCGGACCAGTGCAGCAGCGCGCTAGCATCCTGCCGCTGCTGCTGCACCTGCTCGATCAGAGGTGCGAGCTGGCTTAAGGATTGCGGCACGTCCGACGCTGTCACCAGCATCTCCGGCGAAAATCCTCGCGCCAGGTTGCGATACAGCATGGCCCGCATCCCCGCGGGGAGTTCCAGGCTCTCGAGAAAATCCTTATCCAGGCGTCGTCCTCCGATTATCAGGAGCGGTCTTTCACCGATCTCAACCGGACGAATGGCGGCGAGGCTCAGCGCTGCGCCCTCAGGAAGTTCCTCCTGCCTGAGAAATGCAACCTTTGGGGCTGTCCCCGCGGGCAAAGAGCTATCCTTGTAACCGAATTTTGCCGGCCACTGCGCTGACGAGAGAATCGTGCCATGCTGGTCCACGACCTCCAGAAAATCCAGTTGCTGGTTCTCGGCCAGAGCCTTGGCCTCATTGACAAATGAGCTGTAGTCAGTGGAACCACGGCTTACCGCCAACGCCATGCGAGTTGCCGCGTCGCTGCCGGCAACAGTCTCCACCCGCCGGACAACTTCGTCGCCTCGCCGGCTGAATTCATGGCGGAACTGCGCGATCAGTGCCGCCGTCTCATCTTCGCTGGCGCGCTCGAAGGCGCGCCGGGTCACGGACGACACGATCCAGGTGACCGCGCCCACGGAAAGAAAAACCGTCAGCGCGAACACCAGCATAAGTTTGCGGCCAAAGCTCAAGGCTTCTCCGTCTCCATCCAGACAGTCTGCAGGTCCCACTCACCCACTTGATCTTCGGTCCAATCCCTGACATTCGCCCGTACCGCAACTGCAGGCCGCAAATACAACAGGGGAATGATCCGCTGCGATTGCAGCAGGGCATTCTCGGCGGCGTAAAGGGCGGCAGGTGGGTCGCCGTCAAATTTCGGTTGAGGCAGGCCCAGTTTCGCTGCGAGATTGGTAAGCGCAACCTCTGCATCAAGCGAAGCCAGCGGCACGCGTAGCAAGCTGACATCGGCGGTTGCGGAGCTTACCGCTTGCAGCCTCAGTCCGGCATCGCGTGCGTTCAAGACGACGCGCTCTGCGATAACCCGGGCCAGCGGATCGGACACGTCGTAGCTCAGGCTCCATGCCGGTGCCTGTGGCACTTCGCCGCGGGTGAGTTGCGCACGCTGCATATCGGCTGCCGTAGGAAACAGAAAAGCATAGCCCGTCATCCAGTTCGGCAGGAGTGCGCCCGCAGGTTCGCCTCCGCCTTGCAGCAGCACATTATTCATGGAGTCCCGATCGATGCTGAACGCCAGGGCGGTGCGCAATTTTTCCACCGTGGATTGACCATCCGGCGCCTCATCGCGACTCAGGTCGGGGCGCAGGTCATCGCGGAAGACGAGCCCCATCCATTCCGCAGCCGCCGAACTCCGGATGCCTCGTCCCTCCGCCGCCAAGCGTCGCGCCTGGTCCGGCGCAACTTCCACGACGTCCGCCTTTCCCAGATCGAATTCCAGTATCTGGTCTCGAAAAGTTTTGCCCATTTCGATTTCGATAGCGTCGACGAAGGCGCGTCCGGCCCAGTAATCCTCTCGCGCTGCCAGGGAGAGCTTCTTCCCTGGATCCCATTGCTTGACTGCAAACGGCCCGCTCCCGATTAGTTTTCCGCCCGTGCGCTTGGCGATGCCGTAGCGCGGCAGCGCGAGTATGGCGGGAAGATTCGCAGTCGGAGCATCGCACTCAATGACGATGCCTTCACCGGCCGCGAAAATTTTCCAGTTCGGATTCGCGGCGCGCAGCGAGCCTGCGACCGCATCCGGGCTGACCGCGATGCCATCTTGAAATGAAACTCCGTGGCGTATGGCAAACTGCCAGCGCTGATTTCCGGGATCAGCTTGCCACGAAACAGCCAGCCCGGGTTGTGGCAGGCCCCGCGCATCCAGAATCACCAGGGTGTCGAAGATCAGCCGGTACAGGCTGCGCATCACCGGCGAATCGGACTGGCTGGGATCAGCAGGGTAAAGCGAGATAGGTGCCTCCCGCACTGCCAGTCGCAGCGTCCCGCCATAATGCGGGCGCGTGCTCGCCAGCGCGACCACGCCGTACAAGCAGCTAGCGGCCGCAAGTAGCAGTAAGGCGCAACGCTTCATATTCCCCCGTCCGAGAGTTGTGCATGATCGTGACCACACCGGCGCCGCTTGATTCCGCCCACATGGCGGTGACTCTGCCTCCGATGTCCAGTGGTGCGCTCATTGCCACCGGCGTGCGCCCGGGTAGTTCGAACGCCCGAACCGCATCGTTCGCAGCGTCACCGGCGCCCGTGGCAAGCACTTGCCAACCGCTTCCGCAACCGCTGTGCAGTGCCGCGATGTCACTGCCCCAGGCGGCGTCGGTTACCACCTGGTCGGTGCTGCCGTTGAGCAGGTGCAGTTGCCCCTCTACTGCGGCGAACAACCACACTGCGTATTTGTCGCCCGGAGGCTGGTCACGAAGAAGACCCGCGGCGGAGTAAAAAGGCGGAACCGTCGTCTGCTTGCCTACGCCCGGAGAAAGCACTCCGCTGAAGTAATTTCGTGACGCGGTAAAGGACGCGTTTAATCCCGCCAGATCGTTTCCAATCGGCCACGCCTGATCTCCGTCATAACAAGTCATGGCTTCCGGCGAGGTACTGCGGCAAAAGACACCGGGCAGGTACGCGTCAAAGCGACGGTCTTTGGCTGACAGATCCTTGGCTAACACCAACCTGCCCCGCAAATCGCGCGGCCAGGGCCGCGAGTGCGCGATAGGCAACGGCTGTTCGGCTTGCCATCGTCCATCCTGCAGGCGATAGGCGATTACGCCGCTGGCATCGAGCACGAGCATCTTTGCGGGACTGCCTTCGAGAGCCGCAACGTCAAGAATGCGCTCCGGCTGTGACCACAACTCAACCTTATGCAGCACCATCGCGAAGCCCGCAGGCTCAACCGCGACCGATGCGGCTCGCGGAAACGAGACCATCACAACCGCAGGCGCATTCGTCCCCTGGCGGACTTCAGCGACCCAGACGTAGCTCTGCAGATTCTCGGAAAGTGAAACCTGCACGCTGGCCGCGGCCTGCTGCGCACTCGCGAAGCGCGCGCCGTGGACGGCAAGTTGCGTCAACAGACCGCGGCGGATTTCATCCGCGCTGGCTGCGGCCAGCGACGAGCGGTTCGAAACCTCCACCGTGATCGCCTGCGTACCCATTACCGCCACGATCTTGCCGGCCAGCTGTTCGGCCGGACCAGACCAGTTCTGCCCGAACGAGAAAGCTGCCGGCAGCAGTATCGCGATCATCCAGAGAGAACGAAACCGCCGGGAAGAGAATGGCATCACCATGCCCAGGTTGCGCGAATTATAAACTGCAGGCTGCGTGGCTTTTGGCATGGTACTCAGCGTCGTTAAGGCGCTCCACTCAGGTTGACGTTTCTTCCGGCTCCTGACTGATTCTGCCTGTGCGAGTCGCATGCTGAACTTGCGAAGCATCTTGCGCGCGGTGGATGAATTCCGATGCGCTCGCCATTGAGCGGAGCAACTCCAAAACACGCAGCCCTTCGCGGCCTCTAGCAATATCGACTCAGGGCGCCGGCCAAAGGTTCCCGGCTCGAACTCTGCACCGAACCTAAGACACGGGACCGTGACATTCGGCAGCCGTTTTGGCTGGCAAGGCTTTGGGCACAAAGAACAAGCCCAGCACTTTGCCAAAAATCAATTCTTCCACCAGCAGGGCTACCATTAGCGAAAGCGACATCCCACCGACGATTGCGATTGCGCTGAATAAGAGTTCCATTGCAGTCTCCTTCGAACCACTCTCCTGAAGGATGTAACAGGTCAACAACCATTCGTATATCAATCATTAATAATGGTTTATGGGGAAGACCGAATTGAGGTTCGTGTCCCTATGATGACGGCTGTGTCAGAACAGACACGAGGAAATTTGCTTCCAGACCCGGTTTGACATCGACCGTCCGTCCCTCTATCTTGGCCACGGCCGGACCGCCATGAACATCGTCGAGTCCACTCGCCAGTACGAAACGTGGCTTGGCTCGCATACCCCGCTGCTGAAGCCGGACCTGCGGCTGAAGCACCAGCACATGGCGGAATTGCCATTCCCTTTTCTGCGCGCCACTTTTTATCGCTGGATGCAAATCCTGCCGCAGGTCTGTCCCGATCTATGCAAGGCTCCACGTGTCCTGAGTGTGGGCGACCTTCACGTCGAGAATTTCGGCACCTGGCGGGATATCGAGGGCCGTCTGGTGTGGGGGGTGAACGATTTTGACGAAGCCGCCGAACTGCCGTTCACCAACGATCTGGTGAGGCTGGCTACCAGCGCGGTTCTGGCAGGCGAATCGGGACATTTGTCACTGAAGACGAAAGACGCCTGCTCCGTGATCCTGGATGGTTATCGAAAGTCCTTATCCGAGCGAGGAGAACCTTTCGTCCTGGAAGAAGAACATAGGTGGCTGCGCGAAATTGCGCTGAGCGAACTGCGAGATCCGGTGCGTTTCTGGCAGAAAATGGAGAGTCTGCCGCGAGTGACGGGAACAATTTCCGCCAGCGCCCACGATGCTCTGGAACATCTCTTGCCCGAGCGCGGTCTGGACTGCCGCATCGCCCGCCGCATCGCCGGCCTGGGCAGCCTGGGTCACGTCCGTCTGGTTGCCATTGCGGAATGCCACGGCGGCAAGATCGCGCGCGAGGCCAAAGCCCTGGTTCCATCCGCGGTTCACTGGGCCCGCGGCGGCGATGGACCCACGGAACTCCTTTACCAGGCCATCATCAGCCGGGCTGTGCGCTCCGTTGATCCCTTCGTGCAACTCCGCGGCCGCTGGATCGTCCGCCGCCTGTCGCCACACTGCTGTCGCATTGAACTGAATGTTCTGCCGAAAAGCCGCGATGAACTCCGCCTGCTTTTTGCCATGGGGTGGGAAACCGCAAACATTCATCTGGGGAGTCCTGCGTCCCGCAAGCAGATTCGCCAGTATCTTGATGGTCTGAAGCCGACGTGGTTGTTTACCGCCGCCCGGAACATGGCCAGCGCCGTCACCCAGGACTGGCGCGGTTGGAAGAAATCAATGTAGGCGCGAGCGTCCCGCTCGTGCAGGAGCATTCGAAGCCTCGCGGTGAAATCTAGGATTCCGACTCCGACGAAACCGCGCACAGCTCCTCCGCTTCCTCCTCGTGTTCCGAAATCGCCGGCTTTTGATCTGGCGTCTCCAGTCTCAACGCACCCAGCAGCGCATCCAGAATGACCTGCAAAGACTGCGGATTCTCCGCCAGCACTCGTTCCACGCTCTCGCGATGCACCGCCAGCTCTCCAATCGGCCTGCCGCCGCTGAGATCAGCCCGGCAGTCCGGCCACGCATCCCGTCGCCAGCCGCCCGATCCCAGCGCCGTGCGCGCAAAGGGATAGTCGAGGCTGCCCGTGGTCATCCAGTGAATCACCAGCTCCTCCACATGATTGACGCTGCAGGCGGTCTGAATACCTCGGCGGGAGGCCATCTGCTCGTTCCACTGCAGGATTGTAAGCTTGTCCTCCCAACGATTGTCGGCCACCAGAAAGGGAGTCGCACTGCGATGCAGCGGCTCTCCACAGATTGCACACCTGCCGGTTTTCGCATGATTCATAAAAAATCCTTTCCACTCCGCTCTGCGCGAAACACCTTCGAGGATTGCAACTGCGTCAGGTGCGCCACCGGCAGATGAGTATTGCGGACGCCGAGCGGAACCGTAACCATCCCTCGTCCGGGTTGAAAAGCCAGGGTGAGTTGGGAACAGCAGTCATCGCACAGCCAGTAGCGTTCGACGCGCCGTGCGGGCCGTTCTCTGCTGGTCATCGGGGCAGCATAGGGTAAAAGACGTGCGCCATTTTCCGTCTCCAGCAGAAAAAGCTTGCCATCGCTAAGGCTGCGGAACGCGTTCACACAGTCCGGATTTGCGCATTTATGCAACATAAGCGTTCCTCACTCGCCGATCTCGAATCGGGCGCTAACGATTTCATTCTTCGCAACCGATGATCGCTCGATCCTGATGGCGGAAAGTTGTGTCCGGAAAGCTTTGTCACCATGCACGCGAATGGCCGCAAGTAATGCGTGAGGGAATTAATTTAAGTCGCTGAATGCTCGAAGACATGTTCGCGCGCTGCCTCGCCTTACTGCCGAAAACCACTGAACGCTGCCGAGCGGTCGTCAGACACAGCTGGACGGACAGCGATACTCGCCGTCATCCACAGCAATTGCCCGCCTCTTGGCCCAGGGGGTAAGATTGCCGCAATGGCAGCCGGCCGAACCTAGCCGTCCCCCGAGGCCTTCGGGACGCTGCTTATCGTGATTGAGTTCAAGCGTATATGGCGGAATTTCAGCCAGGTTTGGCGAATCCGGCACAGCCACAGGAGTCTCTGTGTGGCGCCGTCATCGGGCGCTTCCGCATCGGGGAACGGCTCGGGAAGGGCGGCATGGGCGAGGTCTACCGCGCCGAAGACACCAAGCTCAAGCGCACCGTCGCCCTGAAGCGCCTGGCTCCCGCCTTGCGCGCTGATTCTCTCTACCGCCATCGTTTTCTGGAAGAAGCCGAACGCGCCTCCCGCTTCGTCGACTCTCATGTCGCCGCCGTCTATGACGTTCTGGAAGAGCAGGGCGAAATCTTCCTGATTCTCGAATATGTCGAAGGTCAGAACTTGCGTCAGCGCTTGCGCCAGCCGCTATCGCTCGAGGAGTTTTTCACGATTGCCGTGCAGTGCGCCGAAGCGCTGGTATCCGCACACAAGCAGGGAATTGTTCACTGCGATATCAAGCCGGAAAATATCATGCTCACCGCCCAGGGTCAGGTGAAGGTTCTGGACTTCGGCGTGGCCAAGCACTTGCCCCGCTCCGATCAGAGCTCCACCGTGGACCGGGCAGGCACCTTTGCCGGAACACCGGCATACATGTCCCCCGAAGTTCTGCTGGAAGAGCCGCCGGACGGCCGCGCTGACGTGTTCTCTCTGGGAGTGGTCGCCTACGAGGTTCTGACCGGGCAACACCCGTTTCTGGCGGGCAGCTTCGTCGCTACTACCGACCGCATCCGGCGCGAGACTCCCGCCTCCATCCGCATCTTCAATCCCGCGGTTTCCGAGGATCTGGAAGCGCTGGTCAACAAGGCGATGGCCAAAGACCCGGCTCAACGCTATGCCGGCGCCCAGGAATTGCTGGACGATTTGCGCCGGGTGCGCGAAGGGCAAACCCCGACCGGCCTTAACCGGGCCGTCCCTCAGCGTCAGAAGCCCCCCGCCAAACCCAACCCCTGGTTCGGAGTAGCGGCCTGGGTGGCTCCTCTTATCGTCGTCATTGCCGCTTTGGTCGGCGTCACTCTCTACCGGCAGTCGAATTCGGCCCACAAGACAAATCTGATCAGATCATCGACTCCGATTGAATTGGCCGTACTGCCGTTCACCCCCATGGCAGACGATCCCGGCAGCAAAGCCTTTTCTAACGGCCTCACCCAGACCCTGACCGCCAAGCTCACGCAACTCTCCGGCAGCTATCCCTTGCAGGTGGTTCCAACCAGCGAAGTGCGAACCGAAGGCGTGACCAGCGTGGAACAAGCGCGAAAAATCTTTGGCGTAGGACTGGTGCTTGAAGGAACCTTACACACCTCCGGCAACCAGGTACGCGTGACTTACACCCTGGTGGACGCCAAAGCCAACCGTCAGGTGGATGCGCAAACCTTCGACGCCGACGTCAGCGACGCCTTCGCAGTGGAAGACCAGGTCGTCGACGGAACCTTGCGCATGCTGGGCCTATCCATTCAGGGCAACGATCGCATAGTGCTCGCAGCTCACGGAACCGCCGACCCCTCAGCTTACGACCAGTTCCTGCGTGGCCGCGGATATCTGCTCGACTATCACAAGCATGAAAACATCGACAGCGCCATTTCCGCCTTCAATCGCGCCTTGACCCTCGATCCGAAATACGCCGAAGCCTATGCCGCTCTCGGCAAGGCTTACTGGATAGGCTACGAGGAAGGCCAGGGTGGCGGCGACTGGGTGGAAAAAGCCAGATCAGCCTGCAACCAGGCAGTCGCTGACGCTCCTAAACTCGCTGAGGCTTACTCCTGCCTGGGAAGTGTCTATGCCGGGACGGGCCAGTACGAGAAAGCAGTCGCCCAGCTTCAAACCGCAACCACCCTGGAACCGACCAGCGACGATGCTTTTCGTGGCCTGGCGGAAGCCTACGGCAAGCTCAACAAGCCTGGCGAAGCTGAAGCCACCTATCGCAAGGCTATCAGTCTTCGTCCGCAATACTGGGCGGGATATAGCTGGCTCGGCGTTTTCTACTGGCAGCAGGGTCGCTACGATGATGCAGCCAGGGCGTTCCAGGAAGTTGTCTCGCTGGCCCCGGACAACTACCGCGGTTACTCCGATCTCGGCGCCATGTATGTGATGAAGGGACAATTCCCGGATGCCATCTCCGTGCTGGAGAAATCCGTAGCCCGCCGTCCCAACGCCGCGGCTTACAACAACCTGGGCAATGCCTACTTCTCCATGCGGAAGTTTGACGAAGCGGCGCACGATTTTGAGGAAGGCCTGAAGTTTGAAAAGAATAACTGGCTGAGCTGGGGAAATTTGGGCGATGCCTACTACTGGGCTCCGGGCAAGAGATCACAGGCCGGCGACGCTTATCGTGAGGCCATCCGGCTGGTGGGAGAGAAGCAGCGCGTGGATCCGCGGGACGCCCGCGCATGGGCTTTCCGGGCCACGTACCAGGCCATGGTCGATAACCGTCCGGAGGCTATGGCGTCTCTGCAGAAGGCGCTTTCCCTGGAACCGGCGCGGCCCGGCGTGCAATTCCGCGCCGCCCTGGTCTACAACCACTTCGGGGACACGGATCGCACCCTGCAATCGCTGCAAAAAGCGCTGGCCGCCGGGATTCCGGCCAGCCTGGTCAATGACACTCCGGACTTCGACCACCTGCGCGCCGATCCCCGATTTCAAGCTATACTACCCGGCGCTAAGTAAAACAGGGGGGACTTAGACATCAGAAGCAATCAGGAGGGGATATGAGGCCAGCCGAAAGACGCAAAGTAAGAATTTACGACGCCTGCGACGTGGATTATGAAGTGGTTAATCTGAGCACTGAAAGCAGAGACGAAGTGGAGTGGCATTCCACTGGGCCGGCTTTCAGCATTGAGTTTGACAGTTCACCTTTCGCTGAAGACTGCTTTGAGGTTCCAGCAGGAGGGTGCGTCAGTTCCGGACCGGTTGTGAAGGACACGCCCTATGCCCGCTTTCACTACAGGATTCAAAACAGGGCTGATCTCGCCATGAGCGCGGATCCTGACGTCGACGTGAGGAAGTGATGGAGTAAGGCGCAATCTCTGAACCCTCGAGGGCCGATCCCCCGGCCCTCTTCTAGATTCAATGAGAACTCCGGGCTCACAACCGTCCAAATTTCTTCACTGCTTCCTCAATTGATTTCAGTTTTTCGATGTAACCGTACATGGAGTGTTCCTTGAAGTCCAAGTCCTGGGCGATGGCCAGAACTTCCGCCGCCCGTGCGCGCGGCACCACCACTACTCCATCCCCATCCGCGACGATAAAGTCTCCCGGATTTACCGCCACGCCATCGCACACCACAGGAACGTTGCTGCCGGCAAAGCGGTAGTGGTTGACGGAAGTCGAAGGTACAATCCCGAGCGCGAAAACCGGGAAACCGATTTTCTGCAGATAAGCCACATCGCGCACGCCGCCATCGATTACCGCTCCGGAAAAGTTGCGCGCCGCCATGGCCGTCCCCATCAAGCCGCCCATGCCGGCGATGTCCACCCCGTCCTCCACCACCATGACATAAACCGAATTCGGACCGCCCTGGTCGATCGCGGCCAGCATTCCTTGCAACGCTCCGGGATCGTGATTCTCTTCTTTTTTCAATTGCACTGTAAGCGCCACGCCCGCGAACTTCGAGGTAAAAATCGGACGCATGCGATGCGACATATACATGCGCTGGCCGGAAAGCTTCTCCATAGCATCCGACACCGAGGCCACTTCCACGTGGCGAAACCCATCCAGCAGTGACGCGTCGTCATTCGGCGCCGCGGCAGAGAGAGTCTGCATAGCCGAACGCGATGCCAAAGTCGCCACTACCAGCAATACCAAAGCTGGAACAATCCACCTCCGCCTTGCTGCCCAAAACTCAGTCATTCCATTCCTCCAGGACGCCAAATTGTACGCCCAGACCATGTAGGCGCGAGGGTCTCGCTCGTGCAGGCGCGCCACAGACTTGTAGTTCGAATCAGATCATTTTGACAAATCGCATCCAATCTGCGATTTTTCGTGGTCACCTCATACCGACCACGGAGAAATCAATGATTAAACTGCAGGCACCCAAACCCATCGCGATTCTGGCCCTGGCTGGACTAATGCTGATGCCCTTCATGCTGGCCCCGGCCCGCGCGCAACTCTTCACCTTCTCGAATCAGGATCGAATCGATTACACGGCACAGAACCCCTTCGGCCGCCTGCCTGACGGACGGCCAAACGTGCCCGACGATCTGATCGCGCGGGCTCGTGGCCTTTCCGCCGAGGAAATCTGGGAGGTTCTGGGAGACAAGGGCTTCCGCAATCAGTACGCCGACGGCTTCCAGGTTCTGTATCCCGGCAAGACCATGGTTGGGCGAGCCTTTACCGTACAGTTCATGCCGCAGCGTCCGGATGTCGATGCGGTTGCCAGCGCCAAGGCAAAAGCTCATGGTATTCCCGAGCTTTCTAACCAGGCTGCCATCGATATGCTCCGGCCCGGGGATGTCCTGGTGGTCGATCTCTTCGGCAAAAAAGTCGACGGGACCATCGTCGGCGACAACCTGTTTTATTACGTCATGACCGCCACTAAGAGCGGAGGCCTGGTGGTGGATGGCAGTGTCCGCGACCTCGACGGCATCGCGGAGATCGATATGCCTGCGTACTTTCGCTCCGTCGATCCCACGCCCATCGGAAATGTCATGCTTACGGGAATCAATATTCCGATCCGCATCGGCAACGTGACGGTTATGCCGGGCGATCTTGTGGTCGGCGACCGCGAAGGAGTGTACTTCATTCCGCCGCAAGCCGTGAAAGACGTCCTTGACCGCGCCGACGTGGTTCACATTCACGACGAGTGGACCAAGAAGAAATTTGCCGAGGGAAAGTACAAGTCGAGCGAAATTTACGGCTCACCGACCGACCCCAAACTGAAGCAGGAGTATCAGGAGTATCTAAAGAAACGGTTGGAGGAGATTCACAGCAAACAGAATTCGAATTGATGTTTGTAGCGCCGCCATCCTCCCGGCTGTCCCGAGGGCGTTCCGCCCTCGGCAGGGTGGACGAGGCGCCCACCCGACAGCCGCCGGGATGGCAGCGCTACGGTCAGGGACGCTGGGAAAAATCTCTTCCCCCAACCCTACAGCTTCACCGTCTTTCCCGTTCTCGCCGCTTCATAAATTCCCGTCATGATGGTCAAGTCACGCAGTCCCTCTTCGCCGGGAGTCAGCGGCTCCTTGTTCTCCATCACACAGCCCGACAAGTGATCCATCTCGAGCGCGAAATGATCGCGCACCGGGAGCACGCGCTCCTCGGTGATGTTGTCATGCTGGACGCGCATGCGCAGGCCGCTGTAAATCGTGGCCGGCTCGAGCTCGAACCATCCTTTGGTGGCCACGACGCGGTAGCGGTTCTGGCCTGAACATCCGTAGCTTGAGGTGCAGTTCGCCAGCACGCCGCTGGGGAAACGCAATTGAAAGTTGATGGTCTCTTCCACTTCCCTGAAGCGCGCATCGCCCGGCGTGGTGTACATCATGGCGTTGATCTCCACAGGCTCCTCGCCCGAAATGTAGCGTGCCGCCTGCAGCGAGTAGATGCCGATGTCCATCAACGATCCTCCGCCCGCAAGCGCTTTATTCAGGCGCCACTGCGTGGGATCGCCGATGTTGAACCCGTGATCGGCCACGATAACTTTCACCGGACCCAGGTCCTGCTGCCGAGCCATGCGGATTGCCTCCTGGTTGTAGGGCTCGTAACGGCAGCGGTAGGCCACCATCAGCTTGCGATTGGCCTTGCGGGCAGCGTCGATCATCTGTTGACAGTCGGCCGGGGTATTCGCCATGGGCTTTTCCGAGAGCACATGCTTTCCCGCCTCGAGGCCGCGGATGGTGTATTCCGCATGCATGCCGTTCGGCAGCACGATGTAGATGATGTCGACCTCCGGATTATCTTTGATCGAGTCATAATTCTGATAGTTGTAGATATTCTTCGGGGCGACGCCATAGCGCAGCGCCAGTTTGTTCGCCTTGTCGGGATGCCCGCTGACCAAAGCCACCACCTTCGACTTTTCGCATTTGGCGAAGGCCGGCAGAATCTGGTTGATTGCCAGACTGCCCAGTCCGACGATTGCCCAACCCAATTTCTTCCCGGGCGGATCCGGAACCTGCTGCGCGGATGCGTCCTTGAGCAGGGTTCTGGCCAAATTGGCGGCCACCAGGCCCTGGCCAACCCTGGTTATGAATCCGCGGCGGGTAATTTCTTTTGCAGGCGAATCAGACATGCAAAGCTCCCTTATTTTGCGATGCGATTTCGCGATGCGACTCGTATTCGCAAGGCGAGCGGTGACAGTGCGGCGACATTCTACCGCACTGGGGTCAGGGGGTTGCGCCGCATGCAGTTTTGGGGACAAGGAGAGGGTCGGAGAAAATTGTAAAGCTGGTGATGGCGCGGCGCACACTACGACGCTTCAAACATCGGGCATGGCTAGCGCCATGCACGCGCTGTCAGCCTGGACTAGTGGAAATTGTGGCTAATTAATCGAGCTGGCGACGCTGGAGAAAGCATTATTGGCGTTGGAGCCGACCAGTCGTATGGTTCCCACCACGAGCACCAGAATCACCGCCAACATCACGGCATACTCCGCAATGTCCTGCCCCTGATCTTCAGACCAGAGCTTCTGGATGTACTCTTTCATAACAACCTCCAACCATGAACACTCTCGTATTTAGGAAATTATCATGAGCGTCCGGGGAGAGCTTGTCAATCCCTTAGACCCGGTAGTCCCGGGTAATGTCATGGCAACTCCTTGAAAATCGCTGATTCGCGCGAAATGGCCGACCGGCAAGGGGTTACGGGTGCCGTGATCGGTATCGTACAGAGTGCCCTGAGTGAAGTTTGAATGTCGCTTTAACAAGAGGTCAGTTTCACCAAGGACCATGAAGGCTGAAATCTTCAATGAGCTTCCTTCGTGTCCTTCGCGGTTAATGGTTTTCGGAAGGATCAGCGCAAAAGCTGCGCTGCCGAGCGCGAGGCGTGCTCCAGTACCCGTCCGGGCAAAATTCCCAGGTAGAGAGTGGCCACAACGCTGATGGCCAACGCGGTTCCGAGCGAGGCTGAAACCGGGGCTACCGGAGTGTCATCGCGCGCCTCCCGCATGTACATCATCACAATGATTCGCAGATAGTAATATGCGCCCACAGCGCTGTTGAGTACGCCGATGATGGTGAGTCCTACCAGGTTGGCCTGCAGGGCTGCGCTGAAGACATAGAACTTGGCGAAGAAGCCGCCGGTCATCGGAATGCCGATCAGTGACAGCAAAAAAATGGTTAGCGTGGCGGCGAGAAGCGGCGATCGCCGGCCGAGTCCAGCATAGTCGTCGAGGGTGACGCGCCGCTCTCCAGCGCCTGCAAAGTGGCTGACTACGGCAAAAGCGCCCACGTTCATGGCAGCGTACGACGCGGTGTAAAACATCGCGGCGGGAATGCCATTGTCGGGCAGGGACGCAAAAGCTACCAGCAGGTACCCGGCATGCGCGATGGAGGAATAAGCCAGCAAGCGTTTGACGTTCTGCTGCACCAGCGCACCCACATTGCCCAGCGTCATGGAGAGCGCCGCGGCCACCCAGATGAGCCAGACCCTCCCGGGAGCATTGGCCTCGAACATGATGCGCAGCAGCACGGCAAACACCGCTGCCTTGGGCGCGGTCGACATGAAGCCGACAACCGGCGCGGGAGCGCCTTCGTAGACGTCGGGAGTCCAGACATGAAAGGGCGCGGCTGCCACTTTAAAGCCCAGCCCGACAAACATCAGTGCGACTCCCGCGTAAGCCAGCAGAGGAATCTGCCCTGACCGCAGCACTCCGCCGATGACCGCAATGCTGGTGGATCCGGTAGCGCCGAACATCAGAGCCACTCCGTAGAGAAAGAAAGCGGTAGCGAACGAGCCCAGCAAAAAATATTTCAGCGAGGCTTCACTGCTGATCGCAGCCCGTCGCCGGAAGCCGGCCAGGACATAAGTGGAAATCGAAGAAATCTCCAGCGCGATGAAGATGAGCACCAGTTCAACCGCGGAGGACATCAGGCACATACCGACCGCGCCCAGCAAAATCAGTCCGTAATATTCGCCTGCCCGAATCTGTTGCACTTCCATGTATTCGTATGAAGTGAGGATGACGACGGCAGTAACCCCGGTCACTACCAAGTGAAAAAAGACACTGAAGCTGTCAACCTGCACCATGCCCCAGAAACCGGTTCCCGGGTAGTGAGATTGGTAAAGCGTGGCTGCAATCGCGGCTAATGAGCCGGTCAACGCAATCCATCCGATGAGCTGCCGGCTGCCGCGCTCATCCACCAGCGGATCGATCAGCATGATGGCCATGCCGAACAGCGAAAGGATGATTTCCGGCAGAATGCGAACGTACTCGATGCCTTGCGGCAGGGCGTGAATGGCTGCGGCGGGATTCACTGTCCGACCACCTTGCTGGCAAGCTGCTCAAACGGGGCCAGGGCGGAATGGACGGCGGGATCGATGGCGTTCAGCCACAACAGCGGCGCCACACCCATGATCAGCGCCGCGGCGGCGGCAGGGAAGAGCGCAATGCGCTCGCGCATATCCAGGTCAGACAGTCGCTGGTTCACTTCGTGTGTGACTTTTCCGTAGAAGACGCGTTGATACATCCAAAGCAGGTACGCGGCGCTCCAGATCACACCGGTTGCGGCAACAATTCCGTAGACCGCTCGCGACTGGAAGGCTCCGCTGAGCACCAGAAATTCGCCAACAAATCCGTTCAGCAGCGGCAACCCCACCGAGGCCAGCACCACGAAGAGGAAAAACGTTGCATAGACCGGCATGGTCGACGCCAGTCCGCCAAATTCGGAAATCTCGTAGGTATGACGCCGCTCGTAAAGGATACCCGCCAGCATGAACAGAGCGCCGGTGGAAACCCCGTGCGCCAGCATCACGAACGTCGCTCCATCCAACCCTGCCTGGGTGAAACTGAAAATTCCCAGCACCACGAAACCCAGATGGCTGATGGATGAATAAGCAATCAACTTCTTCATATTGGGCTGAACCAGCGCCACCAGCGCGCCGTAAACAATGCCGATCAATGCCAGGATCACTACCCACCAGGCATTGGCCCGCGACTGATCTGGAAACAGCCCCAGGTTGAAGCGCAGCAAGCCATACGTTCCCATCTTCAACAGGACCCCGGCCAGCAGCACCGATCCTGCCGTCGGAGCTTCCACGTGCGCGTCCGGCAGCCAGGTGTGAAAGGGGAACAGCGGCACTTTCACCGCAAAAGCGATGAAGAATCCCAGAAACAGCCACTGCGCTGCAGCGCCGAAGTTCGCCACCTGCCCGGCGCGGATTGCATTCTGAATGGTTACAAAATCGAAGGTGCCGACTTTGGCGTACAGCCACAGGATCGCGGCCAGCATGAAGACCGAAGCGATCATGGTGTACATGAAGAACTTGACTGCAGCGTAAACTTTGCGGCCATGACCATACATTCCGATCAGCAGGGCCATCGGAATCAGGGTGGCTTCCCAGAAGAAGTAAAAGACAAACAGATCGAGCGCCACAAACACGCCGATCAGGGCGGTTTCCATTACCAGCAGCAGGATGAAAAATTCTTTCACGCGCTCGTGAATCGACCTCCACGAAATCAGCACGCAGAGCGGCGTGAGAAACGTGGTCAGCACCACCAGCCACATGGAGATTCCGTCCACGCCGAGGTGGTAGTGGATGTTAGGCGTCGGGATCCAGGCCTGGTCGAGTTCGTACTGGAATCCCGCATGTGCCCGGTGAAAGTACACCGGCAGGTGCAGAGACAGCACAAAAGTCAGCAAAGACACGACCAGGGAAAACACCCGGATGTCGCGATCGCGGCGCGGTAACAGCATCAGCAGGAGAGCGCCCGCCAGCGGAATGAACGTCACCAGCGTGAGGATGAACGGACTCCAGTTGTCCATGCTCATCGTGTGCCCATCCAGATCATGTAAGCGATCACTACCGCCGCCCCTGCCGCTATCCACCCGGCATAAGAGCGCAAGTTGCCCGACTGCATGTGCCGTACCGAATCGGAAACCTCGTTCGCGCCATGGGCGCTGTTATCCAGGGTGGCATCGATTACATCCTGATCAATTCCATGCCAGAGAATCAGGGCTGATCCGGCGATCAGCGGCTTCACGAAAAGGTTGGCATACAATTCGTCGACGTAATATTTGTGAACCACCGCCTGGTACAAGCCGCCCAGGCTGGACGCGATACGCTGCGGCAGTTGCGGATCGCGATAATAAAGCAGCCAGGCCAAGCCCAGCCCCAGCAGAGCCGCCAAGACCGATATCCCGGTGAAGGCAAGTTCGGTCGCATGGCCGGTTTTCGGTTCCGGACCCTCTGTTTCCTGCTCCGGAGGCGCCATTTCGCCGGCGGTCGGGTGTTCGGAATTCCGGAGTTCAGCATTGAGGCCGGGAGTAGTGGAGTGAAATACCGGCCCGAGGAATTTATCAAAGCGGTTGCTGCCGCCCAGAGATCCCGGGACTCCAATCCATCCTCCGGTTAAAGAAAGAAACGCCAACACAACCAGCGGAATCACCATCACCCAGGGGCTTTCATGAATTCCATGTCCATGGTCATGTTCATGGCCGTGTGGCGCGGGCACCCCCGCCCGCGGGTCAGCGTGGGTCGAATCATGCGCCGAAAGCTCGTGTGAATCTTCCGCCGTGCCGCGATACTCCCCGAAGAAAGTCAGAAACCACAAGCGGAACATATAAAAAGAAGTGAGAAAAGCGGTGAACAAACCAATCGCCCAATACACCCAGCTGGCCTGATACGCCCGCCACAAAATTTCGTCCTTGCTGAAGAACCCGGCAAAGGGCGGAATTCCGGCGATGGCAAAGGTAGCCACAGTCATGGTCCAGAAGGTCCAGGGAATTTTGCTGCGCAGACCGCCCATCTGCCGCATGTCCTGCTCGCCGCCCACGGCATGGATCACGGAGCCTGCGGCCAGAAACAGCAGCCCCTTAAAGAAGGCATGCGTCATCAGATGGAAAATGGCCGCTGAGAATGCGCCTACTCCGCAGGCGATAAACATGTAGCCCAGCTGCGACACGGTTGAATAGGCCAAAACCTTTTTAATATCCGTCTGGGTAATTCCGATGGTGGCTGCAAAAAAAGCCGTAAGGGTACCGATAATGGCGACCACCATCAGCGCCACCGGCGCCCGCTCAAAGATCACATGCGACCGCGCCACCATATACACGCCCGCCGTGACCATAGTTGCGGCGTGAATCAGGGCGGAGACTGGGGTGGGGCCCTCCATCGCGTCCGGCAGCCAAACGTAAAGCGGAATTTGTGCTGACTTGCCGGCGGCCCCAACCATCAGCAGCAGGCCTATCGCGGTCAAAAGGCCGGCCCCGGCCGTTTCGGGGTTCATTGGGCTTATGCTTTGGAAAACCTGCTGGTAATTCAGTGTGCCGAAGTGCTTGATTAGGAGGAAGAGTGCGATCAGAAATCCGAAGTCACCGATGCGATTGACGATGAATGCTTTCTTGCCAGCCGATGCGGCAGAATCCTTGGTGAACCAGAATCCGATCAGGAGATAAGAAGCCAGCCCCACGCCTTCCCAGCCTACAAACATCAGCAGGTAGTTGCTGGCCAAAACCAGGGTCAGCATGAAAAACATGAACAGGTTCAGGTAAGCGAAGAAGCGGTAGAAGCCGGCTTCCTCCCACATATAGCCGACCGAATAAATGTGAATCAGAAAGCCGACGCCGGTGACCACCAGCAGCATAACCAGGGAAAGCTGGTCCAGATAAAAAGCGAAGTCCGCCTGAAAGCCGCCGGCGCGGATCCAGGTCGCGAGCGACTCAATATGCGGAGTGGCCAGGGAAGAAAAGCGCCAGGCCACGGAAAGCACGACTGCGAAGGCTGCGCCGCTGAACAACAGCGCGACCGCCAATACCGCTTGGCGGGAAAACTTCTTGCCGAAAAATCCATTGATGGCGGCGCCCACCAGCGGCAGCACCGGAATCAGCCAGAGATGCAGGTTGGGGGTCATAGTTTGAGCAGATCCACCTGGTCGACGTTCAACGTCTCGCGGGTGCGGTAAACCGCGATGATGATAGCCAGACCAACCGCGGCTTCCGCGGCGGCTACTACCATCACGAAGAACACAAAAACCTGTCCGCTGAGCGCATGCCACTGCGCCGCGAAGGCGACAAATGAAAGGTTCACCCCGTTCAGCATCAGTTCGATCGACATGAAGATGCTGATGATGTTGCGCTTGATCAGAAAGCCGGTGACGCCGCAGGCGAACAGGATGCCACTCAGAATCAGATAGTACGAAATCGGCACCATCAGCCCTCCTTCTTTCTATCGTCCGCGTCAGGATGGCTGGCCAGAACCACGGCGCCCATGATGGCGATCAAAATCAAAATCGAAGTTACCTCGAAGGGCAGTAGAAAATCATGAAACAAAAGCTGCCCAATTACCTTCGGCGCGCCCGGCAGCGCGCCTGCAGCCACTTCCTGGCTGCCAGTACGCGCCACCAGCACCCAGCCGATCAGCACGCTGCCCGCCAGCATTCCTGGAATGCCAAACAGCATCGCCACCCGGCTACCTTTGGTCTGCTCTTCCACTCCCGCGTTCAATAGCATAATGACGAAGACGAACAAGACCATGATGGCGCCGGCGTAAACAATCACCTGCACCGCAGCCACGAATTCGGCGCCTAGCAGCAGATATTCAACCGCCAAGGACCCCATCACCACGACCAAAGAGAGGGCGCTGTTGATGGGGTGGCGCTGCACCAGCAGGTTCACAGCCCCCGCCACGCAGACCGCCCCGAAAACCAGAAATATAATGAGATGAAGCATTGCAGTAACCGAGAACCGGCAACAAAAAACTAAGAACTGGTTTAGAAAACTTCTTCGGAACGAGTTTTCAGGACCGAATCGCCACTACCAGAGCTGTAACCACCAGGTTCGCAATCGCCAAAGGCAAGAGAAATTTCCATCCAAAGGCCATCAGCTGATCATAGCGAAAGCGAGGTAATGTGCCCCGCACCCAGATGTAAACAAAAAGAAATGCAAAAATTCGAAGTACGAACCAGAACACCGGCAAAAGCCCTCGCACCAGCGGCGGCCCAAACACCGGGCCATGCCAGCCGCCCAGGAACAGCAGTGACGCGACTGCCGCTACCGTGATCATGTTGGCGTATTCGGCCATGAAGAACATGGCAAACTTCATGGCGCTGTATTCGGTATGATAGCCGGCCACCAACTCGGTCTCGGCCTCGGGCAGATCGAAGGGGATGCGGTTGGTTTCCGCGTAGGCCGACATCAGATAAATAAAGAATGCGATGAACTGCCCCTGGAAAATATTCCAGCGGGGGATAAATCCCAGAAAAGTGCCGGACTGCGCGTTGACGATATCGCGCAGGCTGAAGCTTCCCGCCATGATCAGCACGCCCACCAGTGACAGTCCCAAAGAAACTTCGTAACTGATCATTTGCGCGCTGGCTCGCAACCCGCCCAGCAGCGAGTACTTGCTGTTGGACGACCAGCCTGCCAGAGCCACGCCGTACACCCCAAGAGAGGTCACTCCCAGAATGATCAGCAATCCGATATTGACGTCGGTGATCTGCAGCGGGATATGCAGGCCGCCGATGGTGACCCAATTGCCAACTGGAATTACCGCAATCGAGGTCAGGGCAAATACGACAGCGATCATCGGAGCCGCGATATAAAGGGGCTTGTACACGTGCGGCGGCGTCAGATCTTCCTTGAAGAGAAACTTAACCCCATCCGCCAGAGGCTGCAGCAGCCCGAACGGCCCTACTCGGGTGGGCCCCCAGCGATTCTGCATGTGGCCGACGACTTTGCGCTCCAGCCACACCGTGTAAGCCACGGCGGTGAGCAGGATGAACAGCGCCAGCACAGTCTTGATGAGCGATACGATAATGAAAGTGCCAATATTCAAATCTGAGTCTCTCGCAAGAATCCCCGGCCAATTTGACGCGGTTTAATCCGCGGCGACTTCCTTCTCCGCGGTCTGATTCCGGTTTTCCATCACCGAGTTCAAGGTATTGGAATAGCGCCCTAACGTGCCAGAGCTGAAAAGATTGTCATTCGCAGGCGCAACCAGCTCCGAACTGTGTGCCGCCTGAATGTCAGAAAGTCCCACCCCGCCGCCCACCAGGGTGGTGGGCTGATCGTTGCCTGCCAGCAGATTCATGCGCGAGACTTCATATCCCGGCACCAGTCGCTGAATCTCGTCCAGAATGGCCATCGGATCAAAGGGACTCATTTTTGGTTCGAGGCCATGAGCTTCCAGCCAGATCGCGTGACGGTCGGCTTCGCCTGACTGAGCGCCGCGCGACTGTCCCATGTCGGCTTCCGTACCTTTTCCGAACGGCACCAACTTGCGAACGTCGGCGCCCATGGCGTCTGCGATGCGCACTATCATTTCGAAATCGGACTTGCTGCCGCTGACCTCTCCGGCTTTCTTGACCAGTTGTAGGTCACCGCAGGTGTTGGTGAACGTTCCCGACTTCTCGTACGCGTTGGCGGCGGGCAGAACCACATCGGCCAGGGACGCGGTTTCAGTCAGGAACATGTCCTGCACAACCACGAAGCTTTGCGAGAAGGCGAAGGGGTCAAGGCCGAACCGCCCAACCGGATTTGCGCCGACCACATAGAACGCCTTCAGCTTCCCGGAGCGGGCGCTCTCGATCATTTCCGGCAAGGTGAGACCTTGAGCCGGCGGAATCGTGCCCCACTCCTGCTGGAATTTTGCGCAATCAGCAACCGGATGGTAGCCGGGCAACAGGTCCGGATAAAGGCCCATGTCGGCAGCGCCGCGCGAGTTGGCATAATCGCCGAGGCAGATAAACTTTGCTCCGGAGATACTGGAGCCGAATTTCACCAGCGAGGCAATTGCGCTGCCGCGAATCTCCGCTCCGAAAACAATGACCAGGCCCGGCTCGCCCCGAAGCTGATCGCGAATCCCGGCTGCTGTGATTGGTGTTGTCTGCATGGCCGCGGGCGACTCGCCCGCGCTTCCAGAGGCCCGCACCAACCCTTCAGCCGCCGAATCATTTCCACTCAAGAAAGCCGCGAATTGGCCCTCAGCTCCCGCCGAAATCTGCAAGAACGCTGATGCCTGGCGGGTGAGCTTTATTTCTTGGGAGTTCACCACATACAACTTCGCGCGGTGCAAGCGCACATTATTTCGAATCTGGTAAGCCAGCAGCGGATGCTGCTCGGTAGGGTCGTTGCCAATCAGCAGAATCGCGGGCGCCTTAAACACGTCGCGCATAGTAGCGGTGGCTTGCGATTTTCCTGCGAGGGCGGCCGCGAAAGCGGGGAAGTCGGCGGTGCGATGATGATCAATATTATTGGTGTCGAGCACCACCCGCGCAAACTTTTGCAAAAGGTAGTTTTCCTCGTTGGTGGTGCGGTTCGACCCGAAAACTCCGATCGCCTGCCCGCCGTGCTGCGCGCGAATCTCCTTGAAGCGCCGGCCAATCAGTTCAAATGCCTCTTCCCAGGTGGAGGGCACGAGCTGTCCGTCTTTGCGAATCAGGGGCTGGGTCAGGCGTTCTGGGTTATGGGCGAAGTCGAAAGCGTAGCGTCCTTTAATGCACAGGAAATCGCCGTTGATGCCGCTCTTGTCGCGATTGTCTCCGCGGACAATTTCCATTCCGGTCTCGGACCGGCGCACGCCCAGCGTAGTTTTGCACCCATCGGCGCAGTGAGTGCAGGTGGTGCCTACATGCGTCATCTCCCAGGGACGGGTCTTGTAGCGATAGGCGCCCGAGGTCAGGGCCCCCACCGGGCATATGTCGATGCACATGCCGCACTCTTCACACTCCAGGTGATCTTCTTTATTGGGCGCGATGATGGAGGTGACGCCGCGGTTCTGCACCCCCAGGGCCCAGACGTCCATGGCCTCGCCGCAGACCCGCACGCAGCGGTAGCAAAGAATGCAGCGCGGCCGGTCAAAGTACACCACCGGAGACCACTGCTGCTCTTCTTTGTGATTTTTCGGCTCCATGTACTTGGACTCGGCGGCGCCGTAGGAAAAAGTCATGTCCTGGAGTTCGCATTCACCTCCGGCATCGCACACCGGACAATCCAAAGGGTGGTTGCCGAGCAACAATTCCACCATGCCTTTTCGCGCCTGCCGGATCTCGTCGCTGTCGGTGGTGACGATCATGCCTTCGCCGATGACGGTGGTGCAGGCAGTCTGCAACTTGGGCATCTTCTCTACTTTCACCAGGCACATGCGGCAGGCGCCCTGCAGCGAGAGATTGGGGTAATAGCAGAAAGAAGGCACCTCGATGCCCACGCTCTTGCAGGCTTCGATCAGCAAGGTCCCCGCCGGGGCCGCGACCTTCTTGCCATCCACTGTGATGTTTACGTCAGCCATAGAATTTGGTCGTTCGTCGTTGGTCCTTAGGTCGTGGACAAAACTCTAGGCCTCCAGGGGGGTGGCCACCGACCAACGACCAACGACCGAGTGCTACGCCAGCACCGGTTCCGCCGCCTTCTCAAACGGACACGGCTTGCCGTCCAGATGATCTTCAAATTCTTGCCGGAACTTTTTGATGAACGCCATGGTCGGCATCGCCGCCGCGTCGCCCAGCGGACAAAACGTCCGGCCCAGCATGTTCTCCGACAGGTAGTACATGTTGTCGATATCTTTTTTCAGGCCCCCGCCCGAATGAAAGCGGATCAGGGTTTTCTTCAACCAGTCTGTGCCTTCGCGGCAGGGAATGCACCAGCCGCAACTTTCGTGCTGGTAAAACTTCATGGTCCGCAAGGCAAACTTGACGATGCAGGTGGTGTCATCGAGAACCACCACACCGCCTGAGCCCAGCATGGATCCGGCCTTGGCCACGCTGTCGAAGTCCATGCCAATATCGATCTCGTCGGACTTCAACACCGGCGTGCTTGACCCGCCCGGAACCACCGCTTTGAGCGCGCGCCCGTTGGGAATTCCGCCGCCAACCTCGAAAATCATCTTGCGCAGGTTATATCCCATGGGCAGCTCGTACACTCCGGGCCGCTTCAGATGCCCGCTGAGACAAAACAGCCGCGTCCCGCCATTCTTCGGCGGGCCCAGCTTGGCGTACCACTCCGCACCGCCAAGAATAATGTGAGGAACGCTGGCCAATGTTTCAGCATTGTTAATTACCGTCGGTCCGCCCCAGAGTCCGACCACGGCAGGGAAGGGAGGCCGGATCCGCGGAATTCCGCGCTTGCCTTCGAGCGACTCCATCAGCGCCGATTCCTCTCCCACTTCGTAAGCCCCGGCTCCGCCGTGCCAGTAAATGTCGAAGTCCTGGCCGCTGCCGAAAATGTTCTTGCCCAGAAATCCCCGCGCGTAAGCGTCGGCGATTGCCTTCTGCACAATTTCCAGAAGGTAGCGATACTCGCCGCGGACGTAGATGTATCCAATCTTCGAACCTACGGCCAAGCCGGCAATCATCACCCCTTCAATTACTGCGTGCGGATCGTGCTCGAAAATCAGGCGATCCTTGCAGGTGCCGGGTTCGCTCTCGTCGCCGTTGCACAGAACATATTTCGGCTTGGGCGCTTGCTTGGGGACGAACGACCACTTCAGCCCGGTGCTGAAGCCCGCGCCTCCGCGGCCGCGCAGACCGGAGTTCTTAACTTCGTTGACGATGGCATCCGGCCCCATGCTCAAGGCCTTCTGCACTGCCTTGTAGCCGTCGAGCTCCAAGTAGCGGTCGAGATTGGTCGCACCCAGGCCGAATCGCCGGGAGACGACTTTCACTTCGTCGGGATGGGAGACCAAGTCCGCCATGATGAAGATTGTAGATTGATGATTTCAGATTGCAGATTTAACATCCCTCAGTTTTCAATCTGCAACCTGAAATCTCCAATCTGAAATTTCTACGCCGCTCCCTTCCTGGCATACTGCTCCAGCACTTTGTCCATCTTCTCTACCGTCAGGTTCTCGTGGAAGTCGTAGTTGACCTGCGCCGCCGGGGCCCAGCTGCAAGCGCCAATGCACTCCACTTCTTCCAGGGTGAACAGGCCGTCGGGGGTGGTTCCCTTGTGGCCGATGCCCAATTTTTTCTCGCAGTGCTCCAGCAGTTCCTCGCCTCCGCGCAGCATGCAGGCGATGTTGGTGCAAACCTGCACGTTGAACTTGCCTCGCGGCTTGGTGGTCAGCATGGAGTAGTAGCTGATCACGTTGCGGACCTCAAGGTCAGTCAGATCCAATCGGGCGGCGAGTTCGGCAATGACTTCGTCGCTGAGAAAGCCCGTTTCATCCTGCGCATACAGCAGCGTCGGCACCAGCACGGATCTCTTCGTCGGATAATGGGTTAGCATCTCAGAGAAACGCTGCTCGAATTGGTCGGAAAATCTCATGACTTTTTGTCAGTGCCCTCACACCGAGGACACCGAGTCAATTACCGGTCGATTTCTCCTAAGACAATATCGATGCTGCCGATGGCTGCGACCACATCCGCGAGCAGCCTGCCTTCGCACATGCTGGGCAGCAATTGCAAATTCGCCAGACACGCTGCCCGCATGTGGACGCGATAGGGTTTCGCAGTCCCGTCGCTGACCACGTAATATCCCATCTCTCCGCGCGGCGATTCTACCGCCTGATAAACCTCGCCCGCGGGGACGGCAAAGCCTTCAGTAATAATCTTGAAATGATAGATGAGCGCTTCCATCTGCGTCTTCATCATCTCGCGGTCGGGCAAAATCACTTTGGGAGCGACCGCTTTAATCGGTCCCTGCGGCATTCCGTCCAGGGCTTGCTGCACCATGGCGATGGATTCCCGCATCTCCGCCACGCGGCACGCGTAACGGGCAAAGACGTCGCCATCTTGCGAAACCGGCACTTTGAACTTGAAGTTCTCGTAACCGGAGTAGGGCATATCGCGGCGGAGATCGAAATCCACTCCGCTGCCGCGCAGCGTCGGACCGCTCGCCCCGAGAGCTACGGCATCCTCGGCGGTGATCCGCGCCACGCCCTTGGTCCGCATCCCCCAGATGGGATTTCCGGTAAGCAGATTCTCGTATTCGTCGACGTTGGCAGGAAAACGCCTGGCGAAATCCTGGACCTTTTCAAAGAATCCGAGCGGCGGTTCCAGCGCCAGCCCGCCGATGCGGAAATAGGATGTCATCATGCGCTGCCCGCTGACCATCTCGAACAGGCGCAGGATGTCTTCGCGCTCGCGGAAGCAATAAAGGAAGACGGTCATGGCGCCGATATCGAGCGCATGGGTGCCCAGCCAGACCAGATGCGAATTGATGCGGGTAAGTTCATTGAGCAACACCCGCATCCACTGCGCTTTAGGCGGAATCTCCAGACCCAGCAGCTTTTCCACCGCCAGCACGTAGCAGAGATTGTTCGTAAGGGGGCAGAGATAGTCGATGCGGTCGGTGAGGGGCACGACCTGCTGGTAAAACTTGGCTTCGCAGGTTTTTTCGATCCCGGTGTGCAAGTACCCGATGTCGGGCATAATGCGCACAATATTTTCGCCGTCGATTTCGAGGATCAGGCGCAACACCCCGTGGGTTGAGGGGTGATGCGGGCCCATGTTCAGGATCATGGTGCGATCCTGTCCGGGTTCCAGCACTGGGGTGGGAGTCAGGTGTGCCATCACTTCGAGCTAGCGGTAGCCCTCCACGGGATAATCTTTGCGCAAGGGATGGCCTTCCCAGTCTTCCGGCATCAACAAGCGTCGCAGATACGGGTGCCCTGCGAAGCGCACTCCGAAAAGATCGTAGACCTCGCGTTCAAAATAATTCGCCGAAGGCCAAACCGGCGTGACGGAATCGAGCGCGGGGCTGCTGCCCTCCAGCCGAACTTTCAAACGCACACGCTCTTTGTTCGGAATCGACAGCAGGTGGTAAACCACCTCGAACCGCGGCTCGGAAGGAAACCAATCCACGCAGGTTATATCCGCCAGGTAATTAAAGGGGCAATCCGGGTCGTCGCGCAGCAGAATGCAGGCGTCGCGGATTAGCGACCGCTCCACTAAAATCGTGATTTCATCGCGATCGAACTTTGCGCCTTCCACCGCCGCCGGATTCCACGCCGTCAATTTGGCAATGGCGGGGTGGTTCTTCAGTTGCTCCAGATCGGTGATGGCGGGTTCGAGCGCCATTAAACTTCGCCTCGCCGGGCCGAGGGCTTGCCCCAGTCGAGCGCGCCCTTTTTCCACACATAGAAGAAGCCCACCAGCATGATTCCGATGTAGACGAGCATCTCCCAGAAACCAAACATCTTGAGATCGCGCAGGATGACCGCCCAGGGGTAGAGAAATACGGCTTCGATATCGAAGAGGATGAACAACATGCCAACCAGGTAGAATTTCACCGAGAAACGTTCTCTGGCGTCCCCTACAGGCGTCATGCCACACTCATAGGGAGACATTTTGGCCCGGGTGGGACGGCGATACCCGATCAGGTACGAGAGCAGAACGATTGCCCCTGCCAGGGCACTGGCCACGAGGAAGTGAATCAGTAATGGCAGGTAGCGTGCGAAGTAATTGTCGGGCATGGGAGAGCTATATATAATTCGCGCCAAGCAACATCTAAAACATTCTAGATTAGATTTCGTGCTGGGTGGTGTCAAGCGGCGGGACGCGCTTGCGAAAGGTTTATTAGAACTCTTTAATCGATAGGCATCATCTCTTTTTGATATCTGAAAAGGACACATGATTTTCGGCTTCAACACCGACATTAAGCAGGGCGACACGGTCTACCACGTGCAGAGCGAAGCCCGCGAAAGCGAGCTGTTGCTGCAGACCCAGGTGTTCGTGCGCGGCCGCTGCATCGGGAAGCGCGCCAGTCCGTATGGCGACAAGTTGGCTGGGGGCTTTACCGACCAGCAAAAAGAACATGGCCTGCGCGACCAGCACCGCCTGGTGCTCGACGCGATTCGTGACGGCCGTCTCGATGATGTTCTCGACAAACGCGAGACCCCGGAAACGCTGGCCGCGATCAAGGAGCTGGATCTGCACTGGGTCAACGCCCATTCCGTCCACTCCGACCGCGACCTGACCATGCGCCTGCGGGTGACCGAAAGCGGCTCCGGGGTGCAAGGAGCTCGCCTGACGGTTCGTTTTGCCCGTCCCGACGCAGTGCCGCTTTATGCACAGGTGATCACCGACCAGTTAGGCGATGCGGAGATGAAAATCGAAATGGATGAAACCTCACTGCCCGATTCTTCGGTGCTGGTGCAGGCCAGCTATTCAGGCCGCACCGCCACCCGCAAATTCCAACTGAAAAAGATAGAAGCCTGAGCCATCGTCGCTCGCCGAAGTGGAGACGGATGTCCTCAGTCGAGTCGAGAGCGGCTAGACACCCTGACGAACTTGCGTTCACCTTGCCGCGTTGTCCATTAGTTGCGAAAATCGGTGTGAAATGAAGCTGACTATCAACGGCCAGGAACAAACCTTCGCCTGCGCCACGCTGGCCCAACTGATCGAACAGCTGGGCATGAAGCAGGACCGGGTCGCGGTGGAACTGAACCGCAACATAATCCCGCGCGACCAATGGACCGAAACCAGTCTGTCGGAAGGCGATCAACTGGAAATCGTCCACTTCGTAGGCGGCGGCAGATCTCTGTAGCGCCGGCATCCTGCCAGCTGTCCTGAGGATGTCCCGCTCTGGCCGGCAGGAACTCCTCTAGTCACCTCACACCCCAAATCTGCCATTGACACCGGCTCTCTGCTGTCTAGAATGTCTCAAACATTTTGTATTTCAAATGTTTGAAACATTTCTCTGTCCAGAATGCAGGGACGCTTTACATCCCGGGAAGTAGTGGCGCTGACCGGTATCACTCTGCGCCAGCTGCAATGGTGGGACGAACGCCGCATCGTGGTTCCCGCCCGGGAGGGACATCGGCGGCTGTACTCGGCAGAGGACCTGGCTGAGGTAGCAGTGATCTGCGAATTACGCCGCCGGGGCTTCTCTTTGCAGCGGGTGCGCAAGGTGATGCGCTTCCTGCAGCGGGAGTTCAGCAAGCGCCTGGCGGAAACCGTCAGCGGCACGTCTGATTACCATCTTCTCACTGACGGCCGCACCCTCTACCTCGAAACTTCGGCCAGGCAGATCGTGGACATTCTCAAGAATTCCCGTCAGCCCATGCTGGCCATTTGTCTCAGCGATACGGTGAGGCGAGTGCGGGCGGAAATCCGCCGGGCGGGAAAAAAAGCTAGTGCAAGCGAGCGAACCGGATCGCGATGGCCGCGACGGGGCAGCAGAGTTTCATAAGCAGGAAAGTTTAGCTCCATAGTTTGGCTCCGGGGGAGGAGAAATGGTTGGAGAACTGAACGTCCTGAACGAGTGGATTCCGGAACAGATGCAGCCCGGCACGATCTTCGTGCTGGAGAATGCCGGCCACGTGGGCGAAAAGGAAGATCCCTACTGGGCGGTGCTGGCCTGTCCCGACTGCGGCACCCTGGGCCTGATCACGCGCAAACAACTGGCCGGCCTGCTGCCGGTAATCTGCGGCTCCGACCAGTGCTCGGTACAATTTTTTATCAACGACAGCGACATCGTAATCCGCAAGCCCTGCTGACTCTGAGTCCTGACTGGGAAGGGCACGACTTCAGTCGTGCCGCAATCCGCTAAAAACAAATTCCGCATGTTACTTTCTGAATCGCTACGGTCCAGCACAAGGCGAAGCTTTGTCGACACCGATGCCGCGCACCAGGGAGATGTAGGTAGACGGAGTGCGGGGAAGGTCTTTCATGCTGTTCGAGACCAGTGGGGAGCGTCGCCGTCCCGGCGACGGTCCGGCGCTACGCCTTAATGCGAGTCCGCTCGAGCGACACCGGGATCTGCTCCACGATCTCGATATTGAATCCCTCCAAACCAGCCACTTTTCGCGGATGGTTGGTGAGCAAGCGGATGCGCCGCAGATTCAAATCCGACAGAATCTGTGCCCCGATTCCCACCTCGCGCTGCGTCTTGCGTTCGCTCTCAGGCAGCGCAGGCAAACGCTTTTCACGATGGAAGGTGAGCGCGGTTCGCTCGGCCAGCTTTTCCACGGAAAAGCCTTTGGAAGTCTGGTGCAGGTAGATGAGCGCGCCCCGGCCTTCGCGAGCAATCATCTGCATCGATCCTTCGATGGTGGCATGGCAGTCGCAGCCGGTGGATCCGAACACATCGCCCATGAGGCAGTGGGAGTGCATGCGGACCAGGACGGGCTCGCCATCCTCGATATCGCCGCGCACCAGGGCCACGTGCGATTCGCCGCCATCCACTTCGCTTTCGTAGGCAATCAGACGGAACTCGCCATGGCTGGTGTCGATCAGGGCCTCGCCGACGCGATGCACGTGGCGCTCGTGCTGCATGCGGTAGCGGATAAGCTCGGCCACGGTAAGCAGCTTAAGGTTGTGGGTGGCGCAGAACTCGATGAGGTCAGGGACCCGGGCCATGGTTCCGTCGTCCCGCATGATTTCGCAGATCACACCGGCAGGCACGAGTCCAGCGAGCCGCGCCAGGTCCACCGAAGCTTCGGTCTGGCCAGCCCGAAGCAGGACTCCGCCCTTGCGCGCCCGCAGCGGAAACACGTGGCCGGGACGAGCCAGATCGGCTGGCCGGGTGGCACGATCGATGGCAATTTTGATGGTGCGGGCGCGATCGTAAGCCGAGATTCCGGTGGTCACGCCTTCACGGGCATCGATCGCCTCGCAAAACGCAGTGCCGTAATTCGAAGTGTTTTCCATCGACATCGGACCGAGGCGCAAATGGTCCAGGCGTTCTTCGGTCATGGTCAGGCAGACCAGTCCGCGCCCGAACTTGGCCATGAAATTAATGGCTTCCGGAGTAACTTTTTCGGCCGCGAGGGTCAGGTCGCCTTCGTTCTCGCGATCTTCATCGTCCACCACGACAACCATCCGCCCGGCGCGGATCTCCTCGATTGCAGTTGGGACGTCGGTAAATGGAGATGGCGAAGTCATAATCCAGAAATTGTAGCAAAACCGGTGCAGTCACTCCCGAGACATTGTTTTCCGACTAAGCGCGTTCCCTTTTCTCTGCTGCCGTACGGAGGAGTACGGCTTGTCCGACCGCCAGTCGACCGATGCGAGTGACCGCGCCGTAGATTTCGGCGTTGTTCTGGTTGGCACGAACGATTGCCTTCAGCATTTCCGGCGCCGGACTCGCTGAGTCGGGATCAAAGTTCACCATCGAGCAGCGGACGTCGGGCATCGTGGCCGTGATGGCGGGGCTCTCTTCGTCCTCGCCGAATGAGATCACACCGCCCAACCACTCGTCCTCCTGGAAGGGACCCGATTGCTCTAAATGAACTACAACATTCGGGCGAAATCGCCGGATATCCGGGTTCTGCCCTGCGAGTCGTCCGATCTCACGCACCGTGTCTGAGGAGATTATGGAGATGCTCGCTTCATCGAAGATGCCATGTTTCAACTGCATCATTTGTACGGGAGCTCCGTACCGGCGTCCGACTTCTGCGGCCAATTCCTCCCCGAAGACAGGCATTTCTTCGCCATCCGGGGTGCGAATATACGAGGGAAGGTGAAGGTCTCCCTGGGCGCCGTTTTTGCCCGCATCGCCTTCACCGGGGTGCGGAGCAAACAGGAGCAGTTCGGGAAGCTTGCTTGCGGTTAGCCAGGGGAACCCGCTGTGGTCATTGATCCGCCGGAATGCCAGGCGCCGGTCACCCTCGATGCCGTGCCAGCCCAGGTTGGCGACCTCCAGCAGTTCGCCACGCATGGACTTCACCGGATAGCGGAAGATCGCCTCCACATGTCCGAGTTCGATGAGCATGCTCGATCCAGATCCGCTCAAGCGTCGCTTGCCAAAGCCTAAGCCGTCCGATGCACCAGCCGTATTATCCAAAACACAATCCCGGCCACGGCCGCCGACGCCGGAATGGTAATGAGCCAGGCCCACACGATGCGGCGCGCCACTCCCCACCGCACCGCCGACAGGCGGTGCACGGCTCCCACGCCAATAATTGCTCCTGTGATCGTATGGGTTGTGCTGACCGGGATTCCAGCCAGAGCTGTGCCGAACAAAGTTATCGCCCCGGCGGTCTCGGCGCAGAATCCGCCCAGCGGTTTGAGCTTGGTGATCTTCGAGCCCATGGTATGAACGATGCGCCAGCCGCCGAAATATGTGCCCAGCGCGATTGCGGTGTGTGCAGCCAGAATGATGTACCACTTGTAGTGGCCCCAGTCGTGGGCCATCTCGTCGGCGGTCATATAGCGCGCGGTAAACAGAGCTCCGGCGATAATGCCCATCGTCTTCTGGGCGTCGTTGCCGCCATGTCCCAGGCTGTAGGCGGCCGCCGACAGCAATTGCAGTTTGCGGAACCACTTATCAACATTCCGGGGAGTCTGGTTTCGCAATACCCAGTAGCTGGCGCTGGAAAGGAAAAGGGCGAGCACCATTCCCATGACGGGTGCGACCACGATAAAAATCAAGGTCTTGGTCCAGCCCTGGGGAAGAATCACAGAGTACGCGCTGCTCAATCCGTGGTTCAGAGCGGCGCGCGCCATCGCCGCGCCCGCATAGCCTCCGATCAGAGCGTGGGAGGAAGATGTCGGCAGACCCCACCACCAGGTAAGCAGGTCCCACACAATTGCCCCGGCAAGCCCGGCGATGACCACATATTGGGTCACGTCATCCAGCCGGATCATGCCCTTGCCGATGGTTTTTGCGACCGCGGTCCCCAGCAGAAACGCCGCCACAAAATTGAAGAACGCGGCCCAGAGCACTGCCAGCTTTGGCGACAAGACGCGAGTCGACACCACCGTCGCGATGCTGTTGGCGGCGTCATGGAAACCATTCAGGAAATCGAAAGTCAGAGCGACGGCTACCGTGATTGTGAGCAACAGCAATCCGGGATTCACCGAAAGCGGCTCCTGGCGGGGATTGTGATGTCGAGACCGACGGCCATCACGTGCTCTTTAGGGCAACCGCTTCGAGCACGTTGGCCGCGTCCTCTGCCTTGTCAGTGGCGGTTTCCAGAACTTCGTACAACTCCTTGATTTTGATCAGGCGGATGGGATCCTTCTCGTTATCGAAAAGCTCCGCGATAGCGTTGCGGCTCAGGCGATCAGCCTCGTTTTCGAGGCGATGGACTTCCACGCAATGCTCCAGAACCCGCTGGTTCTGCTCCAGCAGTGACACGCCTTTGGCCAGCTCTTCCGACTGTTGCACAATCATTCCGGCCAGCTCTGCCGCAACCGGGGGCGGCGAGTCGATCCGGTATAGTCTCAGCCGCATGCCGGCGGAATTGACGTAGTCAAGCACATCATCGAGGGATGAGGTAAGCCGGTGGATGTCTTCCCGGTCGAAGGGAGTGATGAAAGTCTGGTTCAGGGTGGTGATGATGGCGTGGGTCAGTTCATCGCCGCGATGCTCGATTTCCTGCAACCGGTCGAGCCGCGGTCCAAGCTCGACTGGATTCTTCAGAATGTCCTGCAGCAGGCGAGCGCCTTCCGTAACGTTTTGCGACACTTCGGCAAACATGCGGAAGAATTTGGTCTCCCGCGGAATCAGGCGGATCATGAAACGAGGGGCTCCTCGAGAAAAATGGCGTGCCTGGCTGATCTCCGCCAGCCTGAAAAACGCATAACTATCTCACGTGCATCCTGTAGCGTCAAACCCGCGCCGGGCCGGGCACTAGCTCAGGTTGAAATCTTGTCACTGGCGACGATACCTTCGGCGCCGCGAAACAAAGCTCGCAGCGATTTCCAGACCCAGCGCGCCAGCAAGATTATGATCAAGAGAAAGACGGCAACAATTGCAGCCGCCGAGTAAGGATGCCGAGTGGCAAACCAGGTCAGAAAGATGGCCAGGCCATCCTCTCCCAGGCTTAAAGCAGCGTTGGACAGAGGTTCGGGCGAGGCTGTTACGGCCGCCCGGGCAGCGGTTTTCCCCCCGTGCGCTGCGAAGGCGATGGCTGCTCCGGCGGCGGTCGCCAACAGCTGCTCCCCCGGTGAAAGCGCCGCGGTGGCGCGATATGCCAGCAACGCCGCCACCGGCACGCGGATAAACGTGTGCAGCGCGTTCCAGACCAGGTCAAACGCGGGAATCTTGTCGGCAAAGAACTCGATGCCAAATAGTGCCGCGCTCGCCCCGATTACCCACCAACTGGCCAGAATTTCCAACGACGGCGGCAGGGATAACATTCCCATATGCGCCAGCAGCCCCAGCGTGGCCACGGTCGCGTACAGATTCAACCCGGCGGCAAAACTGGTCGCGACTACCGCTGCCACGAGTTCGTTTGCCGGTATCTTCATCACAGTACAAGATCGAAGTGCGAAAATCAGACTGCCAGCCGGACAGCAGGACTGAGCAGCGCGTTGGCCGGATCACAGCCCAGACCACAAACCAAGGCACGCTAATGATAGACGCGGGCAGGGAACGACGCCACGTTTCTTGACGCAGGTAAGTTTGCAACAGAGGCAGCCGCTAAAAGGAAAAGGCCGCCAGTAGGCGGCCTGTTTGCGTTGCTAACCCGTTTAGAGAGTGGACTCGATTTCAAATCCCCAAGCCTCGAGCAGTGGTTCGGGAATGTACTTCGAATTCTTGTTCCGCCGCGCCCACTCCCGCAGGCGTGTAGAGCGCAGGTACTGGTCGGGCGAAAGCTTATATTCGCGCACAACCTGTTCAAACTCAGTGATGGTCGGAGTAATCGGCCCGATTGGCTCAGGCTTACCCCAGTTCGGATTTCCGCGTCGCTTGGCCATTAAAATTACGCCTCGTACTAGGAATGAAAAGACTCGCTAAACGCTTAGATTCACCAGACTAGGCCGGAGATTCATGCTAAAACGAGTGATGAATCACAGGGAAGAGCTCGCTCATCGACCCTGACGCCAGCCGGAAGCCAGTGATTCTAGGACATTTGTTATACCAAGTCAAACAATTACGTTAGCGCGGAAAACGCCTCGTTTCAAGCTATGTTACAGAAATATAATGAGTTAGTCGATTAACATGAGGAAATGAGCGGCTTGAGCCATGACTGCCTATTAATCGAGCCGATACCGGGCTCAATCCTCCCAATACCCAAACTTCCTCTGGCCGTCGAGTGGAATAACAGCAAATTCTTCCTGATTGATCAACTTTTCATCACTCAACGGATTTTCTTCGGCATGTTCGTGGTTACCCCCGTAACGCACTGCCGATGAGCCGTCATTGACGGGTCGGACAGACCTACCTAGAGTGCGATAAGGAGGCTAAAACCGTGAGGGATATCTACGAAGTCTTACATAAGAAACAGGCGGAACAGGCGCAGTTGGGCAAGCAGATCGAAGCTTTGCAGACCGCGGCAGAGCAACTCCGCGGGGTGGCTCACCTGCTGGATGACGATCACGAAGAATCAGGAGCAGCCGCCGGCCGGGGCTAGGAAGCCGGAGTCTTTCGAAGGTTGAAGACGTCTTATGAGTTTATTGGCGCTTGTTTTCAGTGCCGACGACAAGGTCGTACGCGTATTGCGACGGGTTTTAAGTGAATTGGAAATCAGCATGGAGCTATGCGCTGATGCCGAATCCGCCATTCACAAACTCACTCGCAAACGGTTCGAGGCAGTCATCGTGGACTGCGCGGATCAGCGTACCGCTTCGCGCGTGCTGCGCAGCGCGCGCTCCGCGCCGGTCAACAAGCGTGCTGTCGCGGTAGCCATACTGAGCGGCCAGACCGGGGTAGGCGGCGGCGATCCGGGAGCCCACTTCGTGCTTCACCAGCCGCTTTCGCCGGAACGGGCCAAGACGAGCTTCCGGGCGGTGCGCGCCCTGATGAAGCGTGAACGCCGGCGCAATGCCAGGGTTTCCGTCGAAACTCCGGTTGTCATTCAGATCAATGACGGCGCCGGGCAGTTGCGCGCCGTGACCACCGACCTGGGGGAAGGCGGCATCGCCATCCAGCTGGCGCATCGTCCGAAAAATCTGGGATCCGTGACCATCCAGTTTTCCCTGCCGGGCACCCAGGACAACATCGAATGCATCGGGCAGGTCGCCTGGGAGAATCCGGGCCGCCAGATTGGCCTTCGCTTTGTGGACCTAGCACCGGAGATGAGCGACCGGCTGAACGCGTGGCTGGGCAGTCATGCTCCCGAGTTCGAGGAAGATGATCCGCCCGCCCCCTGCAAGCTCACCGATCTCAGCCTGGGCGGCTGTTACCTCGAAACCGGCGCACCTTTCCCGGTGCGTACCCGCGTTATTCTCTCCATGCAAGTTGCGGGGGTGCAGTTTCGGGCCACGGGCACTGTCCTGGTGATGCATTCCGACCGCGGAATGGGGGTCGAATTTATCCAAAACACCGCCCAACAGCGCGAGCAGGTTCAGAAGTTTATCCACGCTATTACAAACAGCAATGGAGCGTTGCCCGAACTGCTGATTGAACCGGAAGGGCTGGATACTACCGAGGTGGTTGGCGATCAAGCGTCACGAAGCGCCACCGATGACCCGCTGCTTGAGCTTTTCCGCAACCAGGCGGACCTGACCTCGGAAGTTTTTCAGGTCGAACTGCGCAAACAGCGCGGCGTCGCTCCCAAGGCTTTGGCCCACAAAGCAACCAACTGACAGTCACTCCCAGAGATCGCTGGCAGCGCCTCAAGCGAAATGGCGCGGCTTCATCCTTCAGCAGCAGTTCGGGTGGTTCTGAGCGGGCGTGAACGCAGCAGCTCCTGGCATTGCAGCGCGATGTCCGCTGCCAGCAGCGCGAATATGTTGCAGGCCCAGACCACGGTTTCGTCAATGCCGCCCCCGAGCTTTTCCCATCCGGTCACACCCAGCACCACGCGTACCTCGAGAAAGACCAGGGCGACGGCAAAGCTGCGGGTCATCCAGCGCCGGTGAGGTTCGACTTTGCCCTGGAGAATCAGCGCCAGGGCAATCAGGGTGGTCACGATCCAGGTAGTGGCCTGCGCCGCAGCCGCGAAACTGAAGGACCGAGGCGCGCCGAACCGCTCCTCAAAGTGTTGAATGTAAAAGCCGAAGGGAGCAGCGATGAGGACGCCCCCGACGTAAATCCTTCCCACAACGCGGTGTAGTTTGGTGAAGCGGCGCCGCAGGCGGTCGGAGAACTGCATCGGAGCCAGCAGCAGGGCGCACGCCCCGGCGATGCTATGAGGCAACAGGTACCAGCGGAAGGGATGAATGTGCTGCCATTCCGGGTCCTGCGCATTGATCAGAAAGATTTCGTCATGGTAGAGAACGTAGGCCAGCATCAGGGTGATGAAGGCAAACAGAAGGTACTTTGGCCTCAGCCAGGATATTCGAGGAAGGGAAACTGACGCGGTGGTCACAAGGTCCCTCCAGGGGCCAGAAAGTTGCTGCGAAACTATACACTTAAAGGCCTCTTGCTGATATCGAGAAAACGGGAAAGAGGTGACGTCCGAAGTTCGTAAAACCACGAAGGACACGAAGTTGCGCAAAGCTCAGAATTCAGACGCTCTTCGTGAAACTTGGTGTCTCCCGTGGTTTACGAATTTCAGAAGCTGCCGGAAGGCTGCCATTTCGCCGCGGAAACGTTGCTCATTGTAAAATAAGCGGTTGCTCTGAATTGCCCTCCTTAACGCTATGCCACAGGAAGAAAAAACCACGGTCGCCGGTGACGGCCAGAACCACGACGTTCACAACGAAGACCGCTACGATGCGCAGCGCATCGAGGGCAAATGGTTCGAGCGCTGGCAGCAGGATTCATCTCTCTATGCCGCCGAGCCGCACTCCACCCGGCAGAAATATTACGTACTGGAAATGCTGCCCTACCCCTCCGGCGCGCTGCATATGGGTCACGTGCGCAACTATGCCATTGGCGACGCCCTGGCTCGGTATATGTGGATGAACGGTTATAACGTCCTACATCCCATGGGCTGGGATTCGTTCGGTTTACCGGCGGAAAATGCCGCGATTCAGAACAACACGCCGCCGCGCGAGTGGACCCTGCGCAATATCACGGCCATGAAGGCGCAGATGAAGCGCCTGGGATTCGGTTATGACTGGTCGCGCGAAGTCACTACCTGCCTGCCGGAGTATTACAGGTGGAATCAGTGGTTCTTCATAAAGCTTTTTGAGAAAGGCCTGGCCTATCGCAAGAAAAGCAGAGTGAACTGGTGCCCCAAATGCTGCACCGTGCTGGCGAACGAGCAGGTGGTGAACGGCCGTTGCTGGCGCCATGAAGACACGCTGGTGGAGCAACGCGAACTCGAGCAATGGTTCCTGCGCATCACCAACTATGCAGAAGAGTTGCTGCGCGATCTCGACCGCCTTCCCGGTTGGCCGGAAAAGGTCCGTACCATGCAGCGCAACTGGATCGGGCGCAGCGAAGGTACTCTGGTGGATTTCAAGCTGGACGGCGCCGCTGACCCGGCAACCTCGACCATCACTGTCTTCACTACCCGAGTAGATACGATATTCGGGGCGACTTCGCTGCAACTCGCGCCCCAGCATCCGCTGGTTGCCCGGCTGACCAAAAACAACGATCTGCTGCGCGCCGAGGTCGAACGGCTTATCGCCGAACAGCGCAAGGCCAGGGAAGTGGGCGACATTGGCGAGATTGAGAAACACGGCGTGAACACCGGCCGTTATGCGGTGAATCCATATAACGGCGAACGGGTTCCCATCTGGGTGGCCAATTACATTCTCATGGACTATGGCACCGGGGCCATCATGAGCGTGCCGGCGCACGATGAACGCGACTACGACTTCGCAAAGAAATACAAGATCGAGATTCGCCTGGTCATTCTGCCTAAGGTGGACGATCCGGAGGAGACGGTGGTTGAGCCTCGGCTTCCGTTTACCACCATTCAGGGGAACCTGGTGAACTCCGGCCCCTTCAGCGGCATGGACTGCGAGGCGGCTATAAGGGCGATGTCTGCCCACGCCGAAAAAAACGGCTTCGGCAAAGCCACGGTGACCTATCGTCTGAAGGATTGGGGCATTTCGCGGCAGCGTTATTGGGGAACGCCCATCCCCATGCTGTACTGCGAAAAGGATGGCATCGTCGCGGTTTCGGAAAAAGATCTGCCCGTCATTCTACCGGAAAATGTGGACATCACCTTGACCGGCGGCTCGCCTCTAAGCCGTGTGCCGGAGTTCGTCAATGCAACCTGCCCCAAATGCGGCGGCCCAGCCCGGCGGGAAACCGACACGATGGACACTTTTGTCGATTCGTCCTGGTATTTCTACCGCTACACCGACGCCTGCAACGATCGGGCGCCATTCGATCGCGAGAAAGCCGGCTACTGGTTTGGCGATCGCGGCATCGATCAGTACATCGGCGGCGTGGAACATGCCATTCTGCACCTGATTTATTCGCGCTTCTGGACCAAGTTCATGCGCGACATGGGGTTGATCGGGAACGACGAGCCCGTGGAGCACCTTTTTACGCAGGGCATGATCATCAAGTCCGGAGCCAAGATGTCCAAGAGCCTGGGCAACGTGGTGTCTCCCGATGACATGGTGGAACGCTACGGCGGTGACAGCACGCGAATGTACACCCTGTTTGCCACCTCGCCGGATCGCGAACTCGACTGGCAGGATGAAGGCGTAGAGGGAATCCAACGCTTTCTGAGCCGCGTCTACAGGTTTATCAAGCAGAATGTGAAGACGGAGGACCCAGGTTGGCACGCTTCTTCTCCTGCGAAACTAAACGAGCAGGCTCGACGCGTCCAGCGCAAGCTACACCAGACCATCAAGCGAGTGACTGACGATTTTCAGGGGCGCTGGCATTTTAATACTTGTATCTCGGCGATCATGGAATTACTGAATGAGGCTGGGCGCTGGGTTTTAGGAAGTCCGTCCTTTCGAAACCCGGCAACGGGAGTGGTAGTGGAAGGCTATGATATCCCCATCGGCCTGCTTGCAGAGGTTCAACGCACCCTCGCTCTTTTGCTTGCGCCTTTCGCTCCGTATCTCGCTCACGAACTCTGGGAGATGCTGGGCGAGAAGGGGGGCCTGCTGCGGGCGCCGTGGCCGAAATACGACCCGGCTCTGGCCAAGGAAGAGGAAATTGAAATCCCGGTGCAGGTCAACGGCAAGCTCCGTGGCCGTATTTTGGTAGCGGCAGACGCCTCAGAAAATGTGATGCGGGAGAATGCTCTCGCCGACGCGAAAGTTCAGTCTGCGCTTGCCGGTAAGCAGGTGATGAAGGTGATCATCGTGCCCGCCAAGCTGGTAAATATCGTCGTGCGCTGAAGGCGTGGTGAGGGACATCCTCCACGTGAAAAAAGTTTGCAGGTTCTAAATCGTAGGATGGTTTCTGTTAAGTTGCTTTGGCGGCCGCTTTGAGCGAGTTCGGCTTAATCGTTGCCTTGTCGCTATTTCGCGATTTGCCAACCAGGCTTTCAATCAACTGGAACAATTCTTTCTCTCCCGCTGCCGGATGTTCCGCCAGCCGCGATTTCGCGAAATAGCCCGCCGCTCCTTCTTCCATCAGTTTCATTTCGTTCGCCTGGGAAAGGCTGCTGAAGAACAGGACCGGGATCCGGGAGGTGGGCGCATCGGCTCGCAATGCGTGCATGACCTCGCGGCCGCCCAGCTTGGGCAGCAACATGTCGAGCAGGATGATGTCGGGAACGTTTTCACGCGCCAGGCGCAGAGCTTCCTCGCCGTCGGCCGCGGTCAGCACGGTATGGCCCGCCTTGTGGAGCATTCTTTCGTTGGCCAGCTTTTGAAATTTGCTGTCTTCCACCAGGAGCACCGTGATTTTCAAGAGGACCTCCGCTCTTCATTAGTGGCCGCGCCCGGGGATAGTGATCCGCAAGTGCACCCTTGATGAACTGTATCGGCTCAACGGCAATTTTTCTTGAGGTCGGTATGTTTCCGCGGTTACGGAAGTTCTGTGTCCCCGCCCGGCATGGCCCGGCGGTTGCGACCCCATCGCTTGAGTTATCCTAGCGAGAGATGAAGCGGCGCTCTCCTACGCTGGAAGGTTTTAAAGCCACATTTCGCCTGCCTTCGGTTGTCCTGGCGGAAATTGCATGGCGATGGTGTTTCGGTCTGGCGTTAGTAACCCTGTGCGCCTTCTCATTTCGCGAATACATGTCCACTCTGCCGGTTACGTCGGCAGAGATCTTTCTGTTGCAAACCCGGCAGCCGCCGTTGATGTTGAAGGCCATGGCGGAGATCCTGCAGGGCAGCTTGCCACGCGCCGCCAATGCGCTGATCGTCCTGGCGGTGGCTCTCACGCTGGGCTGGATCGTACTGGCTTCGCTGGGACGGGCAGCCACTCTTAACGGCCTGTTTGCGCACTTCCGGGAGAACGAGGAGCCGAGGGGCTTTCGCCTTACATCCCTGTTCGGTTTGAATTTTCTGCGCGCCACGGCGTTTCTGGGAGCGGGGATCGGCGTGATCGGCGCCCTGCTGCTGGCCGGAGCGGCGTCCTCAAAGGACGATCCATCCCCCGGAAGCGCGCTGCTGATTTTCTGGATGATCGCCCTGTTTGTCGGACTGGCTTATTCCACCCTGAATTGGTATTTATCCCTGGCGGCGGCCTTCGTGGTCGGGGAACGAATGACTACCTTCGACGCGCTGGCGGCGGCCGCGGATTTGTGCCGCAGTCGTCCCGGACCTGTGGCTGCCATTGCCACCTGGTTCGGCGCGGTTCACGCGATCATATTTGTAGCTGCTACTTCGGTGGTGGCCTTTCCCCTGGCATTTGCTGAAGTGCTGCCTGCGGCGATTGTTCTGGGTGGCGTGATTCTGGTCACGCTGGCTTACTTCGCTGTCGCGGATTTTCTCTATGTAGGGCGGCTCGCTGCCTACGTCTTTCTGATCTCTGTGCCGGAGCACGGTGAGCCAGCGGTCCTCCCCATCCCGGCTTCCGACGACGATATCCTCAGCGACATTCCCGGCCTGGTTCCTCCGCAAACCGCCGCCGGCTGATAGAAAACTGAGAACAGGGAACCAAAAACTAAGAGCTGGGTTCAAGAAACCCGGGCGACCTCTCGCGGCAAAGTTGTCCAAAAAGGCATCCAAAGATCTGGGAGGCCAAATCCTCTTTACACGCTCCCCACAATCTGAGAAACTCGTCCGTGGAAACCCAATCCATCGTAGTTCTCGATTTTGGCGCGCAGTATTCACAACTCATCGCGCGCCGCATACGTGAACAAAACGTTTTTTCCGTAGTGCTCCCCTGCACCGCCAGCCTGGATGAAATTCGCAGTTACTCGCCAGTCGGCATCATTCTGTCGGGCGGGCCGTCTTCGGTATACGACGCAGATGCGCCGCCCGCCGATCCGCGTGTGCTCCAGCTGGGGGTGCCGGTGCTCGGCATCTGCTACGGTTTGCAGTTCATGGTGCACACGCTCGGCGGCAAGGTGCGCGCTGCGGACAAACGCGAATACGGCCATGCCGACGTTGAAATACAGAATGGCTCACGGCTGTTTCAGGGTTTGCCCCGCAAGCTTTCCGTCTGGATGTCGCATGGCGACGAAGCGGTCGAGTTGCCGAGCGGCTTTCGCCTGATGGCTAGCTCTCCCAGCGCGGTGGCCGCGATTGAGGCTCCGGAACGCAAAATGTGGGCGGTGCAATTTCATCCTGAGGTTCACCACACCCAGTCGGGCACCGCGATCCTGCGCAACTTCGCGCTCGAAATCTGCGGCGCTAAACCCACCTGGACCGCGCAGCATTTCATCGAGGCAACCGTGGCCAGCGTGCGGCAGACGGTCGGGAAGGGGCGCGCCATTTGCGCTTTATCCGGCGGGGTGGATTCGGCCGTGGCCGCCACTTTGGTCGACCGGGCCATGCGCGACGATCAGGGCCGCTCGAGGCTGACCTGCGTATTCGTGAATAACGGCGTTCTGCGCAAGAACGAGTTCGAAAAAGTGCAGCAGAGTCTACGCGACAACCTCGGCCTGCATCTCATCGCCGTGGACTCGACCGAACGCTTCCTGGCCAAACTCGCCGGGGTTACCGATCCGGAGACCAAGCGCAAGATCATTGGCAGGGAATTCATCGCCGTCTTCGATGAGGAAGCCAATCGCATCGCGCAAGTGGAGGGCACGGTCGAGTGGCTGGTGCAGGGGACGCTCTATCCTGACGTGATCGAGTCGCGGTCGGTGCGCGGACCGTCGCAAACCATCAAGACGCATCACAACGTGGGCGGCCTGCCCGATTCCATGAAGCTCAAGCTGATCGAGCCCCTGAAAGACCTGTTTAAAGACGAAGTGCGAAAGATTGGCCGCGATCTGGGCATGCCGGAGGAAGTTCTGCAACGCCAGCCCTTCCCGGGGCCGGGCCTGGCGGTGAGAATTCTGGGCGAGGTCACGCCTGAGCGCCTGGCTATTCTGCGGGAATGCGATGACATCGTGGTGACGGAAGTTAAGAAGGCTGGCCTTTACAACAAAATCTGGCAATCGTTCGCAGTGCTGCTGCCCGTAATGTCGGTAGGAGTGATGGGCGACCAGCGGACCTACGCTTACACTTGCGCGGTTCGCGCCGTGCATTCGGAAGACGGCATGACCGCCGACTGGGTGCCGCTGCCACACGAAGTACTGAAGACGATCTCCAGCCGCATCGTGAACGAGGTCAAGGGCGTGAACCGCGTGGTATACGACATCACGTCGAAGCCTCCAGGAACGATCGAATGGGAGTAGGGCTGGCGGCTAAGTTTGCGTCGAGGTGAGCTGTGAATGAAGTTGTTTCCGATGCGCTGGTGTTCTTTGGAGCTACCGGCGATCTTGCCCACAAGAAGATTTTTCCAGCCCTGCAAAGTCTGGCCAAGCGCGGCCGCCTTGATATTCCGGTGATCGGCGTCGCGAAGTCCGGATGGAATCTCGACCAGCTGAAGCAGCGCGCCAAAGACAGCGTGGAACATTACGGCGGGCTGGACGCCGAGGGGTTCTCCAAGCTCATGAACCTGCTGCGCTACGTCGACGGCGACTATGCCGATCCCGCGACATTTCAGCAGGTGCGCGCCCAGTTAGGCAGCGCGAGGAACCCGCTTCACTACCTGGCAATTCCGCCCAGCCTGTTCGGCGAAGTGGTCAAACAGCTCAAGTCGTCGGGCTGTTCGGCGGGGGCGCGAGTAGTGATCGAAAAGCCTTTTGGCAGAGATCTGGCCTCAGCGCAGAAATTAAATCGCACCTTGCACCGCGAATTCAATGAACCGGACATCTTCCGCATCGATCACTACCTCGGGAAAAATGCGGTGCAGAATGTTCTCTTCTTTCGTTTTGCCAATTCTTTTCTGGAGCCGATCTGGAACCGGCACCACGTAGAGAGTGTGCAGATCACGATGGCGGAGAATTTCGGCGTACAGGGACGGGGCGCGTTTTACGATCAGGCCGGCACCATCCGCGATGTGGTGCAGAATCACCTGCTGCAACTGCTCAGCAACATCGCTATGGAGCCGCCTCCCAATATGGACATTGAGCGGGTGAGGGATGAGAAGGTCAAGGTTCTGCGAAGCATTCGCACCCTGACCGCTGACGATGTGGTTCGCGGCCAGTTCGCAGGTTATCGCAGCGAACCCGGTGTCCGTCCCGATTCGCAAGTCGAAACTTACGTGGCTCTGCGCCTGTCCATTGATTCATGGCGGTGGCGGAATGTTCCGTTCTACATTCGCGCCGGCAAGTCGCTGCCAGTCACAGCGACGGAGGTGATTGTGAAATTGCGGCAAGCCCCGCCAGTATTCTCATCGGATCCGCCTCCGCAAAATTACTTCCGCTTTCGCGTAACCCCCAATCTCGAGATCGCCGCCGCCGCCCTGGTGAAGGAATCCGGCAACGAATTTCGTGGCGCCATGACCGAACTGATGGTCACGGACGCTTCCGATCCGCATGAAATGGAAGCCTACGAAGAGCTACTCGATGACGCCATACACGGCAAGCAGATGCACTTTGCGCGCCAGGACTACGTGGAAGAGGCCTGGCGGATCGTCGACCCCGTGCTCGATAACAAGACTCCCGTCCATTCCTACGATCCGGGAACCTGGGGCCCGTCCGAAGCCAATGCCCTCGTGGGCGTCGACGGATGGCACGACCCGGTGATGAAAAGCTGAAGGTGGCGGCAGTCTCGAGAGCGGTACTATCGCGCAAGAGATCCGGTGCTTTAGCGGCGCGTAAGCGCTACACCTGATCCATCAGGCGGCGGGATATTGCGGTCACCAGCTTCCTCGGGCTGACCCGCAGCGACTCGGCCAGCAACCAATTCTTCAATCCGGGAATGACCAGGGTTTTGCCTGCCATCAAGCCGCGATAGCCCTTCAGCGCGACCGATTTTGCGTTCATGGGACGAAGCTGCCTGAACAAACGTGATTTGTCGTTTCCGGCACGGCTGGCGAAACCGGTCTCGGTCGCGCCCGGGCAAAGGCAGGTCACAGTAACGCCCTGGCCCGACAACTCGTTGGCCAGTGCCTCGGAGAATGAAATCACGTAAGCCTTAGTGGCATAGTAAACGGCCATCAACGGACCCGGCTGAAATCCCGCGGTGGAGGCCACGTTCATAATCCTGCCGGAACGCCGTTCGAGCATTGAAGCGACAAAGAGCCGGGTCAGATGAGTCAGAGCAGCGACGTTGAGCTGAATCTGCCCCAGGCTTTCTTCGATAGGAATTTCGGCGAATTCGCCGAGCTTGCCGTAGCCGGCGTTGTTGATCAGGATGTCGACCGCTGTGCCTGCACGCTGCAACTGGTCGAAAAGTTGCTGCGGAGCGGCCGGGGCGGCGAGATCGAGTGCCACGGCCTTGACCGAGATTCCGAACTGGCGTTGCAGTTCTCCGGCAACCTGCGCCAGCCGGGATTCGCTGCGCGCGACCAGAACCAGATTGTGGCCATCTTTGGCGAACAGTTGGGCTAGTTCGTAGCCGATTCCACCCGACGCGCCGGTGATCAAGACCCATTGCTTTTCGTTCATTGCCACGTCCTCGCTTAGTGGGACGCAAGTGGCTCCGCCGGCGATTCAACATCTTTCAGTGGACGGTCTATTGCGGCTAAGCCACCTCTGGCTCTCACTTCGCATCCATACTAAGCCGTGAAAAATCATTCCGCGTAAGGCGGGAAATTTCTCATCGCATTCAAAACATCGCATTCTAAAAAAGGAGTCTGAAACTCATGGACAGCAATAACCCAGTGGATGTCATAACCGAACTTATCAACACCAACCGGGACGGAGAGAAGGGATACCAAGACGCGGCCGAGCATGCCAAAGCGGCAGACCTGAAGTCGTTTTTCCGCCAGCAGTCCGGCGAGCGCGCCCGCTTTGCCACCCAGCTTGAAGCCGAATTGACGAAACTCGGCGAGCCCACTGCAAAGAAGGAATCCGGCCACGTCACCGCCGCCCTGCACCGGGGCTGGATCGACGTGAAACAGGGCCTGGGAGGAGGCGACCATAGCCTGCTGGAATCCGTGGAAAAAGGAGAGGATGCCGCCAAGGAAAGCTACCAGAAAGCACTGCAGGCGAGGCTTTCGCCAAGCGCTGTGGAGATTGTGCGCCAACAGTCGCAAGCGATTCTCGCCGCTCACGATAAGGTCAAAGCATTGCGCGATCGTCGCGCGGCCTAGGCCGTAGCCTAAAACCAGGGGCACGAAATGACGTGCAGGAATCCAATTCCTTGCTGTCACTTCGTGCCCTTGGTGGTTTAAGGTTTACGCGCCCACCATAGCCGGCTCGACGCCATAAATCGAATACCACGAAGTGGCTGCCTTCAGGCGGTCGTTGACGTTGTTGATGTTCTTCACGCCTTCAGACTGCAGCCACTCACGGAAGGCGTTTGCGCCTTGCTTGGCATAGATCGGGATACCGTCCTTCCAGGTGGCGCGACCACACAACACGCCATTGAATTTCACTCCCGATTCGCCCGCCAGTTCAAGGGCTTCGGTAAACTCAGCGTTGCTCACGCCCGCGGAAAGATAAATGAAAGGTTTAGTCGTGGCCGTTGCTGCCTTCAGGAACAAGCCTGCGGCCTCTGTCCGGCTGTAAGCTTTTTGTCCGGCGTAAGCCTTGGCGCCTTCCACATATTTCATGTTCACCGGCACTTCGACCTTGAGCACGTCCACGCCGTAGCGGTCTTTGCTGAACTCCTTCATGCTCTGGGCCACGATCTCCGGCTTTTTCTTGGCATAGTCAGGACCCTTCTCGTCCGCGCCCTCTTCGTAGCCGACGAATTCGAGGAAAAACGGAATATCGTTGGCGCGGCACTCATCGCCAATCCGCTCCACCCATGCGTGCTTTTTGTCATTCACATCTTTGGGGTCGAAGGGTGTGTAGTAGAGCAGAATCTTCAGGCAGTCCGCGCCCGCTTCCTTCAGCCGGCGAACCGACCAGTGTTCGAGCAAGTCGCCCAGGCGGCCGGGCCCGGTCTTGTCATACCCGGTTTTCTCGTAAGCCAGCAGCAATCCGGCATTCTTCGCGCGCCGCTTGGACGCGGGCAGGCCCCATTCGGGATCGAGCAGAATGGCGCTGGCGTGCGGGGTGAGCACTTCGGTGACCAGCGTCTTGAACTCTTCCATCATCGCATCGCCCACTTCGCCGCCTTTTTCCTTAGCCAATGACTTCTGCAGCGAACCACGCTGGTCCATGGCGGCCGCGGCAATCACGCCGCGTTCGTTCGAGACTTTCCTCAGCCCAGCCAGTTTTCCCGGCGTAAGTTTCATAGATCCCTCCAATGAGTGCGTTAAATCGCTTCAATTGTAAACCAGTCTTATGGTGTGCTGCTGATTCGCGATTGTCGTGAGTCCGCAAGGTCCGAGCGGGCGGGCGTCAGGTGGATGCCGCGGCATGCCTCCGCTCGGCAGATCCTTGGGACTAAAAGTCCCTCAGGATAACGCTCCCGCTGATGACGCTTCGTAGCGGCCGCCGCCAGACCTGTGGTAGTGGGCTACCGGTTCCGGAGAAGCGCGAGCGTGGTCACGTCGTTGTGGGTGGGCGGAACCCGCATGAATTCCTGGGCATGATGAAGCACGGCCAGGCATAAATCCTGGGCGCTAATGACGTGGGCGTCCTGCAGAGTTTGCTTAACACCTTCCAGTCCGAACTCTTCGCCGCCGAATTCGGCCTCCACGATTCCGCGGGAAACAATTAGGAGCGCTGCGCCCGGCATCAGGGCGCATGTTGAAGCGCTATGCGTAGCATGCGAGAACAGCCCAAGGGGCAGGCCGGTTGCTTCCAGGGGCGTGATGCCACCGTGGTCGTGAAGCAGTCCCGGGGTATGTCCGGCATTGGTGTAACACACTGTGCCCAGATCCTCGTTGTAGCAGCCCATGAAGGCGGGACAGCTGCGTACTCCTCCGGCACATTGCAGGATAGTGCGATTGACCTCATGGCAGAGCTCGATGATGGCTTCGGCCTCATTAAAATCCTCGCCGGCAAAGAGCAGGGGAGCGCTCGTTCTGAAAGCGCTCTGGGCGGCAATGAGAATATCGCGAGTGTCCTGCCTGCGTCCGGCCAGGTCGAGCAGGCCGAACAATACCCGGGCCGGGCCTACCCGCAGAAATTCATAGAAATCGCCAGCCACCCGCAGGTTGTAATAGACGGCTGCCAGTTCGGCGCCACGCAGCAGCGGCACGTCGGAATGTCGCGGATCGGTACAGGGCACTACTTCCTGACGGCGTTTGAAGAGACGGCGCGCCAGGAGGCCGGGCGACGAGACTAAGGCGCTCACGATTTCAGCTTTTTCGGGCATGGGACCGGGCATGGGCGACGTGGGTATGGCGCCTGCAGTCGCAAGAAAGGGTTGCGGCTGGATATTGCGCCTGGGCAGCTAATCGGCACTTTCGCGAGATTCCTTTAATTCGATGGGCAGCGCCGTCGGCTCACCTGGCGCCGGTCAGAAAACGGGTCTCGCTCAAATCCAACTCGCGCTCCAGATCGCGCAGCAGTTCGTCATTGATGCGCCCCTCGTTGCGAAGGCGGACTGCGGTCTGCCGCTCTATCCGCAGCAGGTCGCGCGAGAGCTTGACGTAACCGGTGTAATGGCCACTATGAACGTCGCTGGCGTCGCCCTTCAGAGTCGCCAGGCGGTGCTGGTAGTGCTGCTGCAAATCGTCATAAACCTCGTCCAGACCATCGCCATCCTGGTCGCGAACGTTTTGCAGGTAGTTGAGCGCCGCTTCAATGATCGTGCGCCGGGCTTCTTCCTCTTCGGTGTTGCGGCCGGCGGTGCCGGCCAGGCCAAGCGCCCTCACGAGTGGTGGCAGCGTCAACCCCTGCAACACCAGGGTCACCAGAATCACGCTGAAGGTAAGAAAGACGATGAGATTGCGCTGGGTGAAGGGTGCGCCATTTGCCAACGTTGCGGGCAGAGCAATCGCAGCCGCCAGTGAGACCACTCCTCGCATTCCAGTCCAGCCCACGATAAAGATCTGCCGGGCCTCCGGCAGCGGCTCCTTCTGATGAAAAATGCGCCTGCGTATCTGGTTCGCCATGTATGCACCAGGGAAGAGCCAGACGACGCGCAACGCGATCAGGAGGGCGCTGAAGGCGATGCCGTACAGCAGCAACTCGCCAAGACTGTGATCTCGAATTCCCCGCAGGACGTTGGGCAATTGCAAGCCAATGAGCACAAAGACCAGTCCATTCAGGATAAAAGTCAGCGAGTCCCAGACCGCCCAAGCTTGCAGGCGCACGCTAGGCGAGAAAAAGGTCGAACTCTTGCGGCTCAGATAGAGTCCGCAGGCCACCACCGCCAGCACGCCGGACGCGCGAACCGAATCGGCGGCGAGATAGGCGACGTAAGGCACCATAATGCTGAGTGCGATCTCGATCGGGGCGTGATCGACCTGCCGCTCCACCCAGTTCACGATTACTCCGATCAGCAAGCCCACCGCCAGGCCGGCGGCGGTCAGGTAAACGAGGCGCAACAGGCCAGTGGAAATGGTCGCAGTCTCGCCCCGCACCAGCATGGCGATGCCGAACTCGAGGGCCAGCAATCCGCTGGCGTCGTTCACCAGGCTCTCGCCTTCGAGAATATCGACGATGCGCTTCGGCAGCTCCACGCGCCGGGCAATTGAAGTGGCGGCAATCGCATCCGTAGGCGCCACCACCGCGCCCAGCACGAATCCGATACGCCAGTCGAAGCCGGAGAAAAACCACGGCGCGAAGCCTGCGACGCCCAACACGGTGAACAGCACCAGCCCGAATGCCAGGAAGAGAATGCTGACCAGGTTGTAAGAGAACTCGCGCCACGAGGTGAGCCAGGACGCGCTGTAAAGCAACGGAGGCAAGACCGCGAAAAAGATAACGTCCGGATCCAGCTTGATTCTGGGAATGCCCGGAACAAAGCTCAACAGCAATCCGGCCACTACCAGCACGATCGGATACGGGGTCTCGAGTTTCCGCGCCAGGGCGCCAAAAACAACCACAAAAAGCAGCAGCAAAAGAAATACGATCTCGAGAGCCTGAATGCTGCCCGCTTCCATGATCCCTCCGTCGTAACAAAATATCGCACTTCTGGTTCGAGAGCGAGGCGAGCTTGTCCCGGTACGTGGATTCAGTCAAGAGCCCATATCGCAGAGGCGACTGTCGCAAATTTACATTCTTTATTCGCGGTGATACCTTTCCCTTTCTTCGGCAAGGGTAAAGAGACCGGCGCCACCCAGATGATCCAGGCCGAGTAGACCCGTGATGAGTCGACCGATGCTGCATATCGATTGGATTCTGTTTCCGCTTCTTCTGGCGATGACGGCAGGGCTGCTCCTGCTCCTGCGCAGCACGCGCCTGGGTTCTCTTCTGCGCGAGCAGATCGTGGACCGCCCCCGGCGGCGGCTGTTTGTGGCCTCCGTCAGCTTCTTTCTGACTTTTGCCACGGTGCGAGGCATGGTTTTCGCGATCACTCATCACATCCCTCCTTTCCACTACATCATTCTGGAAGGCCGGCACGTTCACCACCTTGTCTTTGGCATCCTGATTTTGCTCTTTGTGGGATATGGCTGGTTGTGCGAGATCGGCAACGGCAGCGACTCTTCGTCGGTCTTTGCCAGCCGCCTCATGGCGGTGCTGTATGGGCTCGGCGCGGCACTCACCCTCGACGAGTTCGCGCTCTGGCTCAATCTGAAAGATGTTTACTTCGTGCGTGAAGGACGATCCAGCATCGATGCGGTGATCCTGTTCGGCTCGCTGCTCGCGATCAGTACCTGGGGAGCTCCTCTATTCCGTGCTCTGATCAAGAGCAGGGCTGCGGATTAGTAGCGCAGATGACCGGGAGCCCTTCGCCTTGCGAAGGACCCCGCTTCCTCAGGATGACAGAGCGTGAGGACTGACCACTACGTTGATTGACGCGCCGCCGCTATTCCACCTAACATTGGCCGACTCCGTGAGCGCCCAGGCATGATCGGCCAAACCATTTCGCATTACCGCGTCATCGAGAAGTTGGGCGGTGGGGGGATGGGCGTGGTGTACAAGGCCGAGGACACTTCGCTCGGCCGCTTCGTGGCGCTCAAGTTCCTTCCCGACGACGTCGCCCAGGACCCGCAGGCTCTGGAACGCTTCCGGCGTGAGGCGCGAGCCGCTTCCGCTCTCAACCATCCCAACATCTGCACCATTTACGAGATTGGGGAACATGAAGGCAAGCGCTTTATCGCAATGGAATTTTTGGATGGCCTGACCCTGAAGCATATGGTCGCCGGTCGTCCGCTGGAAAACGACACGCTACTGTCGCTCGCCATCGAAATTTCCGACGCTCTTGACGCCGCTCATTCAGAGGGCATTGTCCACCGCGATATCAAGCCGGCAAACATCTTCGTCACCAAACGCGGCCACGCCAAGATTCTGGATTTTGGGCTGGCGAAAGTCGCGACCACGGGGGGTTCGTCCAGCCAGGTGGCCTCAGCCAACACCATGACCGGCACCATCAACGATCAGCATTTGACCAGTCCAGGCACCATGGTAGGAACGGTGGCCTACATGTCGCCGGAACAGGCGAGAGGGAAAGAACTCGATGCCCGCACCGATCTTTTTTCTTTCGGTGCGGTGCTGTACGAGATGGCCACCGGTACCTTGCCGTTCCGCGGCGACACGTCCGCATTGATCTTTAAAGCCATCCTCGATTCAGGACCAACGCCTGCGCTTCGTCTCAATCCCGACATCCCCGCCAAGCTGGAAGACATCATCGACAAGGCGCTGGAAAAAGATCGCTCCCTGCGCTACCAGCACGCCTCAGAGATGGCGAGCGACCTGAAGCGGCTGAAGCGCGATACTGACACCGGGAGGATCGTGCTGCCGGTATCCGCCCAAGGTGAGGGGGCAGGGACCGCTAGCCAATCATCCGGTTCCAACCGGCGCTTCGCTAGCGGTCAAGACGTGGCGTTTGCGTCCGGGAACACTCGGTCGTACGCGAAAATCATTGCCCTGGTTGCCGCCGCCGCGATCGCGATCGGCGCGATTCTTTTTTGGCAACTCAAGCCTCGTCCTTCTCTTTCAACCTCCGCCGGCGCAACCACCGTCGCCGTTCTTCCTTTTCAGAACATGAGTTCCGACAAGGATGTTGATTTCCTGCGCCTGGCCTTGCCCGATGAGATCGCCACTGCGCTCAGCTACGTGCGCTCGCTGTCCATTCGTCCCTTCGCCACTACCAGCAAATACAACGCCGCCACCCTGGATCTCGAGCAGGCGGGGCGCGAGATGCGAGTGGCGAATATCGTCACCGGCCACTATCTGAAGGAAGGCGATCAGTTGCAGATCACTCTCGAGGCGGTCGATGTCGCCAACAATCGCTCGGTGTGGCGGGACACGATCAGCGTGGGAGCTCTGGACATGATTGCCATGCGGGGACAGATCGCGACCAGGGTTCGTCAGGGACTGGTTCCTGCACTGGGCGCCAGCGATAACGCAGCCGATGCCCGGACTCATCCCAAAAACGAAGAGGCCTACGATCTGTACTTGCGCAGCGTTTCGATGCCCCATGATGGAGCTCCTAATAAAGAAGCCATCGCTATGCTGGAACGCTCGGTTGGCCTCGACTCCACTTATGCGCCGGCGTGGCGCGCCGTGGGAGAACGCTACTACTATGAATCCCACTACTCGAACGGCGGCGAAGCCATGTTCCAGCGCTCCACCGCCGCCCAGGAGCGCGCCCTGGGTCTGGATCCGGACTACAGTGACGCGGCCGGCCTGCTGATCAGCAACCGGGTCGAACGAGGCGAACTGGGCAAGGCTTATCAGGATGCGAAAGCCCTGGTGGCGCGACATCCGGAAAATGCCATGGCGCACTTTGCCCTGAGTTATGTCCTGCGCTACGGCGGTGTCCTGCAGGAGGCAGGGCAGGAGTGCGACACGGCTGTGTCGCTTGATCCTGGGAACTATCAGTTTCGATCATGCTCTTTCGTGTTTGATCTGATGGGAAACACCGAGCGAGGCATGGACTTTCTGCGCCTGGACCCGGGCTCGGACTGGGTGATCTCGAACCTGCCTCTCCATTTCGCACGGGCGGGAAAACCGTCGGAAGCAGCAGAAAGCGCGGGGAAAATATCTTCCTCCGATCCCGCCAGAGGGGTCATTGTCGCCTGCCTGGATCCGTCGTCGTCGGCCGCGATCGACAGAGAAGTGCGCGCTGTTTCCCCCGTGTTTCTTGCCGATGCCGATCCCGAAAATCGATACTGGGATGCCGCTCTCATGGCTGCCTGCGGCAAGCCGGATATCGCCATACCTCTGATCAAGAGCGCCATCGCCGGGCACTACTGCGCCTATACTGCCCTCCAGACTGATCCCCTGATAGCGAAGCTTCGGAGCGCTCCCGAATTCAATCAGTTGCTTTCCGCGGCAAAAGAGTGCCAGAACAACTTTCTCGCGGAGAGATCTCAAGTTACGCGCTGACCGAACCTATTACTCACTAACCGAAAGTGAAATTCCCGGGAACTCCCATGAAATCATCGCCCATCAAATTCTGGCTCAGCAAACTCTGCTTCAACCAATCATGGTTCATGGCCGCTGTTGTTCTGGGTTTTGCCGCGACAGCGATTTCTTCACAGCAGCAGTCCTACTCGCCTTTGTCGTTTCACCTGGAATGCTCGAGCAGCGATTGTGCATTGCTGCGCGGCGCCCCGCAGACCACGGGTATGCGCAGCGGATTTGTACGCCTCCAGCCGGGTCAATCGGTAGGCGAACATTCAACTCTGGAGGACGAGGAAGCGCTGGTGGTTCTGCAGGGACAGGGTAAGGCTGAGATCGAGGGCAGGGAAGCGTTGTCCATCTCCTCCCGCATGCTGGCCTATATTCCTCCCCGGTCGAAGCACAATGTCACAAATACGGGGACTGAAGTGCTCGAATACGTCTATGTGGTCGCGCCGGTTGCTTCCGGAAAATGATTGAGTTGTGCGGTCTTCTTTTCAGACAACTGAAGTCAAAGGCGGCGGACAAGAGTGTCCGCCCTATCCCTATTGCCGCAGCGTAAGAGTTCCCAGGACCGCCTGCTGCTTGGCAATCAGCGACTGCACTCCCTGGCTCGCCAGGCCGATCATCCTGCCCAGTTGTTCTTCGTCAAATACCTGATGTTCGGCGGTGGCCTGGACTTCGACCAGCTTATGCCCGGCGGTCATTACGAAGTTCATATCGACATCGGCGCGTGAGTCCTCTTCGTAACAAAGATCAAGCAGGATTTCGCCATCCACAATTCCAACACTGACCGCCGCTACAAAATCGCGGAAGGGAACCGAGGTCAGGGTTCCGGCTTCAACCAGTTTTTCCAGCGCCAGGCCCAGCGCCACGAACGCTCCCGTGATGGACGCGGTACGCGTGCCGCCGTCGGCCTGGATGACGTCGCAGTCCACCCAGATGGTGCGCTCACCCATGCGCTCCATGTCGGTAACCGCGCGTAACGAGCGCCCGATCAGACGCTGGATTTCGTGCGTGCGGCCACTGGGACGGCCCTTGTTGACCTCGCGCGCCGTGCGCGTCAGCGTCGCCCGCGGCAACATGCTGTACTCGCTGGAAATCCATCCCTTGCCGCGGTTGCGCATGAACGCGGGCACAGTTTCTTCGACCGATGCGGTACAGATTACGCGGGTGTTGCCCAACTCGATCAGCACCGACCCTTCAGCCGTGCTTATAAAATTGGGAACGATATTGACCGGACGCATCTGGTCCGGCGAGCGATTATCAGAGCGATAAAACATGCTCCGATTCTAACAGCGCGATTTGAAACGCGGCGAGGCGCGGAGGTTAAGGATAAAAAAGTCGGTCGCGTAGCTGGGAAGGCCGAAGTCTGATCGCCGAGCGAATAACCGCCGAAGGAAGACTGGCAAATCCCGATTCAGTGTCAACCAGTCTTCGCTTCCGTATTACTGCACGTTTAGTGTAAGCGAGGTATTTTGCGTCGCGCCGCCTGCTGTCGCCTGCACGTTGAGAGTATAAGTTCCGGCCGGAGTTCCGTTCGGATTGGGCTGCTGACTGCCGCCACCGCTCCCGCTGCTTGCGCCGCCGCCGCACGAAACCAGGAAGAACGTCAGAGCCAGAGGGGCAAGCCACAGAAATCGCCGCGCTGACCGCCGGGAAACGCGCACTCCAGGGAGCAATGTCATTCCTACGATGGTGAACGTCCACAGCCAGGTCGCCGGGGTGAAAGCCGGTATTTGGAGCGCCCCTATGGTTCGTGACGTGGTGGTCACGCTGACATTGAGGGTCGACGCGGCGGTTGCGCTAAATTGCTGGGTGGCCGGCACCGTGCACTTTGACCCTAAGGGCGCACCGGTACAGCTGAACGTAGCGGTTCCGCTCAGTCCCGCGCCGCCAATAGAAAGAATGTAAGACGCGGTTTGCCCCGCACTCACAGTCGCCGCGCTGGGATCCCCCGATGGCACGCCGAAGCCCAGCCCTGGAGGCGGAGTGGAAGTATAGGTATAGCCGTTGGCCAGATTTCCGCTCTGGTTGTCGGTGTTAGTCACCGTCACACTTACGACGCCAGCGGCGTGTGCCGGGGTTGTTGCTGTGATCGTGGTGCTGTTCAGGACGGTTACACCACTGGCCGCAGTGCCACCCATCGTCAAAGCCGCTCCCGTCAGGAAGCCGGTGCCGGTCACGGTAACGGCTGTGCCGCCGCTCGAAGTTCCGCTGTTGGGCGCGATGGAAGCGATCGCAGGCGCAGGAGTGGGCTGGATATAGGTGAAGCCGTTCGGCAACGTGCCGTTTTGTTCTTCTGCGTTGGTGACAACTACGCTCACCGCGCCGGCGGAGTGCGCCGGAGTTGTGGCTGTCATCGTGGTGCTGCTGATTACCGCTGTATTCGTGGCGAGCGTCCCGCCGAGATTCACCATGTCCCCTGCCAGGAAGCCGGTGCCGGTGATGGTTACCGCGGTCCCGCCGGCAGTGGTTCCTGAGATCGGCGAGATTGCAGTCACGGTTGGAGGCGGATTGGAGACCGACGTATAGGTAAAACCTTGCGGCAAAGAGCCGCTCTGAGTGTCGCTGTTAGTCACCACCACGTTCACCGTCCCAGCCGAATGCGCGGGGGTCATGGCGGTGATGGTAGTGCTGTTTGCCACGGTCACATTGGTCGCCGCCGTGCCGCCCAGAGTCAGCGTCGCTCCGGAGAGGAAGCCCGTGCCGGTTACGGTCACCGCGGTGCCGCCACTGGTCGATGCGGAGTTGGGCGAAATTGCAGTTACCGTGGGCGGCGGATTCGATATTGCAGTATAGGTAAAGCCCTGCGACAAGGTTGCGTTCTGGCTGTCAGTATTGGTTACTACCACATTCACCGCGCCCGCCGAGTGCGCCGGCGTGGTTGCCGTGATGCTGGTGCCGCTATTTACCGTCACATTGGTCGCCGCGTTGCCACCGAATGTCAGCGTAGCTCCAGCCAGAAAACCGGTGCCGCTTACGGTCACCGCAGTCCCACCCGCCGTCGTGCCTGAGGCGGGCGATACGCCGGACAGGGTCGGAGCGGGATTGCCGCCGCCCCCCGCGGTTAGCTGGACAAACTTGGCTACAGAGGGCACGCCGTTATTGTTGAGGATAAACAGCATGTAATAGCCGGGCGGAGCGATGTTCGCGGTCGGCGGCGCGGTTACTGTCAGAGATCCGCTGCCTGGGGTGAACAACATGCCGACCATGCGCTGATCGATGCCGAACGAGTGGGTTACTGCGCCGTCCCGTATCAGCACCACCGAAGAAATGTTAGCGGCATCGGGTGTTGTGACCGTGAACGCGTTGCCCCACGAAATCGAACTGGGTGCGCCGCTGATGGTCGGGCGTGTAGCCAGTCCACCGCCGGAATTAAATAAATAAGCCGGCTGGTAAATTTCTATGTGTGGCTCGAAAGTGCCGCGCGAAGGGTTTCCGCCGGTCAACCATACCGTCGCATCGGGCAAAAGCAGAGCCACCGAGTGGTACAGCCGCTCATAAACATTCTGCCCCGCAGATGAAAATGTCTTGGTCGCTGGATCGTAAAGGTCCGCATTCAGGCTGAGCGATCCCGTGTCCTCATCATTCGCCGATCCCCCCAGGGCCAGAACCTTGCCGCTCGGCAGGATCACGGCATTCATCTGGGTACGCGGCTGCGACATGCTGGGCCCGGACTTCCACTTCAGCGGCGAAGCATTCAGATCGATTATTTCGGTGGTGGCGGTGGCGGGATTGTTCCCGCCCATAATCATGACCTGCGGGTCATAGTTGTTGGCCGGGGTCAGAGGGAGCAGCACCGAAGTCCCATAGGTGCGCTGGCCACCGTAGATGGTATTCGCCACATTCAGGTTCCACGACATGGAAGATGGGTCGAAGATGTTGGAACTGGTATCCGATCCTGAATAGAACACTTTTCCATTGGGCAGGAGGTGCATGCGCGGATACAGCGGCGGCGTCCAGCCGGCTGAATCAGGCTGGCCCCAACCCGAACCGACGGTGTAAATCTCGACAGTGGTATTGGTGTTGCCGTTTTCGTCGGTGCCGGAGAAAGTCATGATGCGGCCGTCCCCAAGCGTTACCAGCGTCGGATACCAACGGCCGTGCGCCATGTTCTGAACGTTGGTAAAAGTATTGGTTGAAGGATCGAAGATTGCCGACTGCGGCGATCCATAAAATGGGTCGTACTGGATGCTGCCGCCGTTGATGAACATACGCCCGTCAGGCAACGAGATCATGTCGTTACAAAACATGTCCCAGGAAACCGTGAGCTGGGTGAAGGTACCGGCCACGGGATCATAGATCTCGGCGCCGGAATTGTTCGAAGGGCCGTATGGCGGTCCCAGTGGACATCCGGATTGCGAGGGCGGGCAGTTTCCCGAACCTGCAACAATCAGAATCTTGCCGTTCTTCATCAATGCAGCATGAATGGGGTTGATCGGTGTGGTATTGGACATGGTTGTCCATTTACCGATCGTCTGCGATTGGCCCAACAGCCCAGGTGTCGAAATTCCTACAAGCAGCAGAAGCAGGAGAGGATGCCGCTTGAAAGACACAAATTGCGTGACTTTCACACTCACTCCTCCCGCCCAAGGACGCCCCAATCCAAGGCGGACAGTTTCACTTCCAGGATGACTGCGGTTAAAAACAAAAAACGCCCATGACTCAAGCCATGGGACGCCTATTGGATATGCCTCTCCCCAAGACGCTTTATGCTAGTCGTTGGGCAACGGCACTGGAATGGCACTATCGGGCCATGCGTGGCAGGTGGGTCCACGCAAACTACTGAAAATGCTAGGAAAGTCTCGGAACCGCCGGCCTGAAAACTCGACCGGTCGCGGGGAGGGGGCGGGTCGGTCGGATCCCGCCTCGCGGCGGATGGGTAGCTGTGTATCCGGACATCACCCGGGGAGAGTTTCGAGCGGGCAAGATTCAATTGCCCGCTCCTGCGACTTGGTAGGGCCTACGGGATGATCGCGGTTACCTGGTTCGAATAGCCGCTCTCCCGTCCCTGATCGTCCACTGCTCGTCCACTGCGGTAACAACGTAATAATAGGTTGTTCCGGACTGCACGCTGGCATCGCTGTAAGCGACTCCGCTGATGGCGCTGGCTGAGAGTCCGTAAGAAGAGCCTGAGATGGTCGAGCGGTACATGCTATAGCTGATGACGTGGGTATTGGTGCTGGCCTTCCACGATAATGCCACCGAATGCTGGACCACAGGCGCGGTCAAGCTGAGCGCAACAGTCACAGTCTTCGACACGCCACCGCCGGTCAGAGTGACATGTCCGGTGTAAGTTCCAGCCTTCATCCCGGTGATGGCCGGAGTCACCTGCAGGCTGGAGGGAGCCGTACCAGACGCTGGCGAGAGCATCAGCCAGGACTGGTCGCTGACTCCCGTGAAAGTGAGCGCTCCAGCCCCGGTGTTTGTGATGCTCACGCTGGCCGGCGTGAGACTGGATGTGCCGGTTTTTCCGGCAAAGCTCAAGCTGGTAGGGCTGACGCTGATCGCGGCCGCGGGGCTCACGGTCAGCATGGCGGAGGCGCTTTTGGTGGTGTCAGCCTGGCTGACGGCAGTCACGGTCACCGAGGTTTGAACGGAAACATTTGGCGCAGTGAACAGGCCCGACGCATTGATGGTTCCAGCAGTCGCCGACCAGGTGACCGCCGCGTTCGCAGCGTTGCTTACCATCGCCATAAATTGCTGAGTAGCGCCCGATGCGATGCTCGCGGTTGTGGGGGAGGTCGAGATGCTTACCGGCAAAACTGCAGCGACTGTAGTGAGAGTATGGTCCGCGCCGGTTGCCAATGCGGCGTCTGAATCGCTCGATCGCACCCGGAAGTGATACGTAGCTCCCTCCGACAAGCCAGTGATTGCGACGGAGTGCGCGGTGACTCTCGTCGCCGCCAGCGTCGTGCTGCTGCCGTACGACGTGTTCGATCCATATTCGACTTGCGAATCGGATGGCACCACCGTATTCCAGCTGATGTTGGCGGTGCTTCCAGTCGCGCTGGCGCTGGTGCCGCTGATCCAGGTTGCCGAGGTTGATCCGCCAGCGGGAGCGAACAACACGTCGACCCAGTAATTACTCGCCAGATAGATCGTGCTCGGGAAGGCGGTGGCAGAGGTGCCGTACAGATATACTCCACCATTGATCGGAACGTGCAGGGGAGGGACATTCTTTTGCACGGTGAAGACATTCCGGTCATTCGAATAGTGACCGTGAGCCGTGTAGTACCCGCAGGTAAAGGTTTGGTTTGCAGCCATCGGGATGGGTGTTGCAAATCGCACCGCTTGCACTCCCGAGTCAGTCTCGGTCGTAGTGGTTTGGCTGGCCAATAATTTTCCAGCTGAGTCCCACAGGCTGACCACGTGCGGCCCGATGTTGGTCGATGCTTTGTAGAAGGTGCAGCCTACGACCTGTCCCGCAACGTCGGAGAAAACTCTGACGCCCAGCAGAATGGAACTGGGATTTCCGCTGTCGACCACTACAGGAGTACTGGCGCCGAAAACATTTACCGTGTTCTGCGCAAACGAGCCGCCGGTGGCGAAAGCCACGAGGAAGAGCAGGATGTCCGCAATGCTGCGGTTCCGAATCGAAAAGCGATCCGGTGGGGGAGGTGCGCAATTTATTTGTGACATACCAAAGCAATCGACAGAATGGCCGGTGACCCCAGATCGATCCGAAAACTGAAGGCCAGCACCTAGATTGACCGAAAGCTATATGGAATGCGGCAGACGGACTTGTACTTCCGCGTATTCGTCAGGGCGGCTAACCTCGGTTCCCACCGATCACACGAAGGAGCAGCTTAAGAAGCAGCCGTGAATACCTAGCTGACAAAGGCGGATAGGCAGGGCGGGAGCAGGTGGTTAACCAACCAGGTTCAAGTCCGGCTTTGATTTGTTCGTGGACATGCGGGCAGAGTGTGCTGCGAGTATGAGTAAGAGACAGACACTAAAGTGACACTGAAGATGAAGATTTCGTTTTAACTGCGAAACCAACCTGCTGATATATTGAACCAGCGCCACGGCTTAGATGGCACTGTTCCTGACAAAACTTTACGAACAAAGGCGCTGCCGCCGCCTTATTTGCCCGCGCAGCTGAGCCCCGGAGGATTTTGGTGATGACCAGTAGTTCGGTGTTGCCCCAGGCCCTGAAGTCGGTTTCTTCCTGTCTGACCAGCTTTCTTCGGAGGGTTGCGCCGTTGGCGGCCCTGCTGCTCTTGTCTGCACTGTCACAGGCCCAGACCTTTGTCCAGGTAAACAACAACACCGTCGATGCAGTTACTGCCACCATGAACGTGACTTACCCGACCGCTGAGACGGCCGGAGATTTGAACGTTGTGATCGTCGGTTGGAGCGATACCACGGCGTCGGTGACTTCGGTGGTGGATGACAATACCAACGTTTACGTGCTGGCTGGCACGACCGCCGGTAATGGCGTGAAGCAGGCGATCTACTACGCCCGCAATATTGTTCTGCCTAACAGCACCACGCCCGTAGTTACGGTCAATTTCAACCAGGCCGCAGCCCATCCCGATGTTCGCATCCTCGAATACAGCGGGCTGAGTGCTACCTCGCCGCTCGATATTTGGGGCGGAGGTGTCGGTGCTTCTACTCTCGCTGACAGCGGTTCCGTAACCACAACCGCCAGCGATCTGCTGGTGGGAGCCGGAACAACCGACGCGCATTTCACGGCGGCTGGTAGCGGATTCACCTCGCGCTCGATTACGCTTCCGTTCGGCGACATTGTGGAAGATTCCAACGCAGCGCAGGTCGCAGGCACGTACAATGCGACCGGCGTATTAACCGACGGGAACTGGGTAATGCAGGTCGCGGCGTTCAGCACCACTCCAGTCACGTTCACCGCGCCAGTTATTGACACGGTTACTCCGATTGCGCCTGCTTCCGGACCAGATAGCGGCGGCACCCCAGTTACCATCACCGGAACCAATTTTCAGCCGGGCGCGGTGGTTTTGTTTGGCACCGCTCCCGGAGGTATTTCCGGCGTGAATTGCACAGAGGCCGCCGGAGCCACCATCACCTGTCTCACGCCGCCTGACAGCGACGGCGCCGTGGACGTCACGGTAGTCAACGTGGATGGCCAGTTATCCTCAGCTGCTGGGGCGTACACATTCGTGCCAGTGATCCCGCCCACCTTTACTGCGGTGAATCCGACGACAGGTCCGACCAACGGCGCGGCCATCACAGTTACCGGCACCAACTTTCAAAACGGAGCCACGGTCGCGGTCGGGGGACTTCCTGCCAATAACGTAGTAGTACAGAATGCCACCACCATCACCGCCATCACTCCCGGACTTCCGGTGGGACCGGCCGATGTTACTGTCACTAATCCCGACGGAGGCACGGTGAGCGGTCCGGGCGCTTATACGTTTGCCCTGGGAACCGGGCCGATCAACTACATTCAAGGCGCGGTCTCGGCTACGCCTAACCTAGTGGGAACTGCGTCCCAGCAGATGACCAGCCTGCAGCATGCGGGCAATCTGAATGTGGTCATTATCGGCTGGGCGGATGCTACTGCAAACGTCACAGCAGTCACCGACACCGAGGGAAATACTTATACCGTTGCCGGCACTGCGCTAGCCGGAACGGGATTTACGCAGGTGATTTACTACGCCAAGAACATCGTGGGTGACACCACCACTCCCAACCAGATCACAGCCACCTTCAATCAGCCGGCGCTTGCGCCCGATATGAGGATTCTGGAATACAGCGGGCTCGATCCCATCAGTCCTCTGGACGCCACAGCGGGGAATGCGGGCAGCGGAAGCCTGGCTGACACCGGCGCTTGCACCACCGCCACGCCGGTAGAACTGATCGTGGCCGGCGCAACTGTGGGGACGCATGTCACTGGCGCCGGATCAGGCTTCAACCTGCTGGCATTGACCCAGCCTAACGGCGATAACGCTGAGCACCAGATCACAACGGTGGCGGGTAGTTGCGAAGCCACTACTCCTATTTTCGGCAGCGCTAACTATGTAATGCAGGTCGCAGCTTTCAAGCTGACGCAGGATTTCGGCATCAGCGCGCTCCCGGCCAGCCGGACCGTGACTGCCGGGAGCCCGGCATCTTATACCGTGTCAGTCAGCGCGCTGAACGGCTTCACCGGCTCAGTGACCCTGACCTGCAACGGAGCCAGTCTGCCCAGCGGCGCCACGTGTGACTTTGTCCCCGCGTCGGTGACGCCCGGAACTCCATCAACGCTGACTATCAACACTGACACTACAACTCCGGCAGCCACTTCCAGTGTGACTGTGACCGGCACAGCCGGACTGTTAACCCATAACACCTCGGTCGGGCTGACCGTGAATGCGCCTCCTCCGGCGCCGGATTTCACTATCGCGGCCTCTGCCCTTGCACCGGCTTCGATTGTAGCGGGCGGAACCGCTACTTCAACCATCACCATCGCTCCTCTCAACAGCTTCACCGGCACAGTCGCGCTGTCCTGCAGCAGCATTACTCCTGTAGTAACGCCGGCTCCGACGTGCGCCTTTGTTCCGCCTTCGGTTGCGGGAGGTTCGGGCACATCGGTCCTGACAGTCACCACTTCTGCGACTACACCGGCCAACGCCTACACCGTGACGGTCGCGGGCGCAGGCTCGACGAACCACAGCACCACAGTCCATGTAACGGTTACGCCGGCTCCCGTTCCTGATTTTACGATTGCTGCCACCGCCCTCACGCCGGCTTCAGTTGCAAAGGGCGGAATGGCCACGTCTACAATCACGATCACCCCGGCCAACGGATTCAACAGCGCCGTGAGCTTGTCCTGCACCGTGACTCCAGCCGCGGCGAAGCAGCCAACATGTACCTTCAGTCCCACTTCTGTGGCCGGCGGGTCGGGCACGTCCACCCTGACGGTAAAGACTACGGCTTCAACCACTGCTTCGCTCGTGCCCCACTTCAAAGGTGTTTTCTATGCAATGTGGCTGCCGGTGGGCGGGCTGGCTTTGGTAGGAGCCGGATTCACATCCCGCAAGAAACGATGGCTGGGCTTCCTGCTGGGATGCCTGCTGTTTTCAGGGCTGATCTTCATGGCGGCATGCGGTGGCAGCTCGTCCTCGGGCGGGGGTGGCACGACAGTTCCTGGCACGCCGGCCGGAGCATACACTGTCACGGTCACCGGAACGTCGGCATCGCTGACCCACACTGCTGGGCTAACGCTCACCGTTCAGTAACACTCGGGGGCGACCGGGGACGGCGTATTGCTGCGGGCTCTAATCGAAACGCATGTCCTTGGACCAAAAACTGAGCGAGCAGCGACTGGCGGAGCCAGGATTGGCGGAACAAAGACTGACGCCTCCAGACCGCAAACCGGCCTACAGCATCGTCATTCCCGCTTACAACGAAGGCGCCCGAGTGGGCGCCACTCTGGAAAGAGTTCTCGCCTACGTCGCGGAGCGCGGCTGGGACGCTGAAGTCATCGCGGTAAACGACGGTTCGCGGGATAACACATCTGACATCATCCGCGGCTACGCCGAGAAGAACCCGCGACTGCATCTTCTGGAAAACCCCGGCAACCGGGGCAAAGGATACAGCGTGCGCAACGGGATGCTGCACGCGCACGGCGAGACCTTGCTCTTTAGTGACGCCGATCTTTCGTCTCCCATCGAAGAAGCCGAGAAATTACTAGCCGCCCTCCATGCCGGGGCCGACATTGCCATCGGTTCACGCTGGCTGCGCAGCGATCTGCAAACCCAGCGCCAGCCGCTTTATCGCCAGCTTTTCGGCCGCGTCTTCAACCTGCTGCTTCGCATCATTTTGGGTTTGCGCTTTAAAGATACACAGTGCGGATTCAAGGCCTTTACCCGACGGGCTGCGCAGACAATTTTTCCCCGCCAGAGAATCGAGCGTTGGGGCTTCGATCCGGAGCTGCTCTACTTGGCAAAAAAATTCCACCTGAAAGTGGTCGAAGTGCCGGTAGCCTGGGCGCACGCCGAAGGCACTCGCATCAGCCCGTTGCGCGACGGTACCAGGATGTTTCTGGAGATGCTGAAGATTCGCTGGAATGCAATCAGCGGGAAATATTCCGCCCACAGCAAATGAGTAGTCTTGTCATGTGTTCCGCTTTCAAGCCTTGAGCAAGGCGACTATTGTCCGAGCGCGCCCTTGACATATCTGAGTATTGAGTCGAATGAAGTAAGTTGATCCAGGTTCTCGAGATCGACTTGAATTCCGAATTCCTCTTCTACGGTCGTCAGCAACGTCACCGTTGCCACGGAGTCCCAACCTGACACCGACGTCTGGGAAGCCTGCAACACATCGGCTTTGGCAAGGCGCGGAAAAACTGCGAGAAAGCAGCGAGCAAGTCGTTCCTGGTTGTCATCCATAGTTTTTTATTTTTTCTGATGATAAAGGGGCGGACACTTTTCCCGAAAGAGCTCGGCGGTTATCGCCGTCGCGGATTCGGGAAGCTTGCCGGTCAGCGCAGCCAGGAAATCTCGCACCGGGCCGTTGCGCTCGGTTGGAATAAAGTCGAATTCGATTTCAGTTGCGTCGAAGTGTTCCAGCAGCTCGCGCAGGCAGTGATATTCGATGCGCCGCGAAAAAGCACGGCAACTCATGACCCAGGTGCTGACGGCCAGCCGGTTTCCTTCGCGGTAGCCGCCAATCACCGATATTTTTCCCAGGCGCGCGAAGCGGTCTTCATATTCCGCAATTTGCAGCCAACAATTGTCCTGGGAAAGTAGGGACGACCACGACGCTTCGGTGTAGCGCCTGGCATTCAGGTTGAACTGGTTGGTCTTGTTGATGAGCTCGAGCGCTCGGGAATCGACCGGGATTTTGTCGTAGGTAAATTTGATCCGCCCTTCGGCGCCTTGCAATACGCTGTCCAGGGTTCCCGCGCCGTGAACGGTTTCGTGAAATTCCCGCGATTGACGCAGGCTGGCAAGACGCTCTCGATCCTCATCGTGGATGCGCCTTTTCCCGAAGCGGTCTCTGAGGGTGCGGAAAAATTCTAGGATCGCCGCCGGATCATGCTTGGGAAACAGGATGCCTTCGACGCCCGGGTAGGCAGCTCCTACCTCAGCCAGTTCCAGCGGGTTATCATCGACGAAGACCAGGCTATCCGGAGCGACGTTCCAGGCTTGCAGGATTCGCTTGATGGCTTCCGACTTAGGACCGCGAGAAGCCTCAACCGGGTACACGTATTTTGGATTCAACACCAGGTCGGCGCGCGCGAACGCTTCTGCCACCAGGGACGGATCATTGTTGGACGCGACGGCTAGCAACACGCCCGATTCCACCAATGCATTCAGCAGCTGCTGGTAAGTGGCATGGAGCTGGCTTTGATGATCCAGATCCCACGAAATGCCCTGTACGCCATCATCCCCGAGAATTCCGAGCCAAACGGTATCGTCGAGGTCGGTGATCAAGCCTTTCTTGGGAAGCCTGGGAACCGCCAACTCAACCAGCAGACGCGCAACCACATCAGTATGGGGTAGTTGGTAAGGAAAGCCGCTGGCCAGCTCGGCGCGAGCATCGTGCCGTGCGGCGGGCGGAGAAATGCGATCCAGTTCCTGCGGATTTACCAATGCAATCGAGGCGTGATCGGACAGTTGCGCCGCAAAATTATTCCATAATCTTCTCAGATTCAGCTGCAGAGAGTCTGCTTCGTTGGGACGGCTAAAAAATACAGGAGGAAAAGGCAGCGTCGGCGGGCAGATCACGACTGGAACCGGCCGCGATGCCACGGCTTCGATGGCTGATTGCAGCCTGAGCAACTGCGCCTGCGCGTCGGTGACGATCTGCGCCAGACTCGCAGGTCCCCAGTTCCCGGTGGTGCGCAAACCTAAACGCGCGTCCAGGTCGGGCCATTCGATAGCAACCAGCACAAAATCGACTTTCGTATCTAAGTTTTCAATGGTTCCCGCCAGATCGCCGTACAACCCGGTCTTGACCTTGACCGCCCGCGCGGGAAAAGATCGACGAAAGTAGGCGGCCACAAATGTCTTGAGATGCAGCGGAGTGAAGCCGCAGCAGAGAGCCGCAACGCAGGAGCCATCCGGGGACGCTGCCTCAGTGTTCGCAATTTGCAGAGCTTCAATCAGTTTCATGGAGGCTCACGCATCGGCTTTGCGGTAGCAGTAAACTCCCTGCTTCGCCAATTCTCTGGTGGTGGACAAGATGTCTGCGGCTTTCAGCGCAATAAGTTTTAGATTGCCTACCTTTTCCTGGTGCCACACGCCCTTTTTCCGCAGCGCGTTTTCGAGGATACTCAGGTCTCGCCGCCCGGACACGCCGGGATCGTACAAGCGCATCGGCGCGGTCTCAACAATTTTTCCATCCACGATGCACTGCATGCTGAACACCTCGGACGTGAAGGGTGAAAAGGGAAGATCGGGCTCGACCAGTTCTTCCACACAATGGAAAAATGTGACTGCAGCCACTCCCACCCCCAGCAGCAAGACTTTTCCATTCTTTTCGAAAAGACGAAAGAAAGGTGTTCCTTTTCCGCAAGGCGTGCCGGCGAGATGGTGATCTTTCACAAAGTAATCAGCCTCCGTGCTGAATATAGCGACCGAGTGCGTGGGATGCAGGCTGCGGGTTACGCCTTTCGAGCGGCGAAACACTTCGGTCAGCAACCCGACCTGCGACGGAGTCTTCCTGGGATCAAATACTTTTGCCTCGCGGGCGTAGGCTACTGCGGTTCCTGAAAACGACAGGGTCGGCATCATGACCGTTCCGCTGGCACCGACCGCATCTTTCAGCACCCGGATTACATCCGGCGCGCCGCCTTCGAAACCTACGAACTCGGCAAACGCGCTGTGCACCAGGATTACATCGCCTTCAGCGACGCCAAGCCTGCGCAGAGCCGAAAGCAAGTCGTCCGCGGAAAAGGGATGACGCCAGCGCAGGTAGGCGGACCTGGTCCCGTAATAGTATTGGCGCAGCCGGGACTTTACATTTTTGGGTAACCAGTCAAGCATTGATCCGGCCTGCCGTGGTGGGGGCGGTGGTCCGCTGCTCCGCGAGCAGTGCGTCGACAAAAAACTTGGTTGCCCAGTTGGGAATCATGAACGGGCAATAACCGCCCCAGACTGGCCAGGATCCCGCCAGGCCGCCTCGAATCGCGGGATCGGGACTGGCAATGTCGTGGCGTGCCATCAGATAACGGTTAGCCCGTTGCACCGCCTCGCGATATTTATCCCCCCCGGTGCGCTCGTACAGCTGCGACCAGACGATGGAAGTTTGCGCGGTTCCGGTCAGGCAACACCAACTTACGGTTCCGGCCATCGAACGGTTGATGCGGCCAGGAATAAATCCTTGCCCATCCATCAGGCGCAAGAGCTGGTCCGCCATGCGCGCCGCGGAGTCGATGAAATCCTGCCGGTCGCTAAGCAAACCGATACCCATAAGGCCCTGCATCGTGTACGCGATCGTGTGAAGCAGCGGTCTTTCGGGATCGGATAGACAGCAATTGGGGAACCACCCATTCTCAGCCTGTTGAGCCTGAGTGTACTCGGCATTGCGCACGGCCGCCTGCACCCCTTCATCACTGCCGATAGCTTGCGCCAGCTCTCCCAGCCCCCACGCGGCCTTGACGTTATAGAGGGTGGCGCCCTTGGCGGCGTAATTGGAATTGCCGCGAATCCAGTGGCCGCTGGGCTCCTGCACCGACATCAGCCAGGCGCACGCGCGTTCACCCGCCCGGGCAAAGCGCTCGTCACCCGTCGCCCTGTATAAAGACGCCCAGCCCAGCAGGACCTGTCCGGTATTGAATACGGCTGGACTAGGATTGCGGTTGACTTGGCCGCCCATTACCGCGCCGCTCTCCATCTGGACGGCGATTTCCCAAAGGCCCATCTCGATGGCGCGGTCAAGATATTCGGGAATCTTCAGGGTTCTCGAGAGTTCGAGAAAGGTGCAAATGATGTAGCCAGTGGTTTCGGGATAGCTGGGCTGAAACTTCTGCCCGAAGCGGGTGCCGTAGGAAACTCCCCGGTCGGTTCCGGAATCCTGCGCGCGCTTAAGCCAGTTGATGGACTCTTGAAGATGCAGATCCGGATCGAGGTTGGTGTGAGGCCGTGTGTAAAGCCCAGACAACTTCATCCGATCCCATTGCTGGGAAAGCCGATCGGCGGCACCCCTTAGAACAGCCTTTGGCAGCGACCGGAGCCTCACTGGGCACATCTGTCCCAGCCAGTAAGGTATCTGGAAATTTGCATGTCAAGCTCCTCGGGGGGATGCGAAATTATAACATCCGTGCATTTGCTCTCAGATCGGTGCATGCAGGGCGACCGCCGCCAAAAGTATTTTGAAAGATCCAATTTTTTCGAGATTTACCGCGAGAGCGGCGCTTAATTCAGGTTATTGACCGTTCCGGTCGGCTGGAGCCGAGGTTCCTTGGCGCTTTTGCCGGCGTTCGACTGGCGATCCTTGGAATATCCGTCGCTCGATGCGCAGGGTTTACCTAACGCCGTTACTCCCAGAGGGGCGCCGGACTGGGTGAGGGTCATAAACAGGAGTTCCAACCGGCTCGATACTCCTAGCTTGTCGTAAATCCGAAAGAGGTAATTCTTGATAGTGTGCTGGCTTAATCCTAACCGTTCAGCAATCTCGCGGTTGGTAAGACCTTCTGCCAGGCTGCGAACCACATCCATTTCCCGCTTGGAAAGAAGGCTCAACCCGTTCGAATCGACCGCGCGCACCACCGGAGAAGTCGCTAACTCCTCCACGGCGAACGACATCTGCTGACTATTCGCCCAGATCTGTCCCTCGTAGACGCTGCGAATGCATTTCGATAGGGTCTCCACGGAATCGTGCCGGCTGAAAATACCCCTGGCGCCGGCTCGGAAGGCTTGCAGAATTGTCTCCCGCTTGGAGGAATCGAGCAACATGACGGCGAGAATCCCAGGATCGGAGGCACGCAACTCGCGCAGGAGCTGGAAGCCGCGCAGTGGTTCCTCGTCCAGATTGGAGCTGAGCAGCACGACGTTGACGCGCTGCGCCTTTACCGTTTCCACTAAATCTCGCGACCGTAGCGGAGAGTTGATCACCTCCAGCTGGCCATCGCGGCGCAACGCCTCGGCCAGCAACTGGGTGTGTATCTGGGTGTCGTCGGCAACCAGGACGCGAATCGTTTCTCCCCCGGTGCCTTGCGTGGATTGCATTCATCCCTCCGTGCGGAAATTCATGTCGACTACTTCAAGTCTAGGATTTCAGACGGCAAGCAGCCTTAGAGAACAAAGTTTCTTGCAAGCGGAGAAATTACTCTCCGGAACGCAGGGGAGATACAAAAGTTCGAAGGGGGAGACCGCCGAACGTGATGCCAAGTAAGCGCATCGGACTGCATCTAAAGCGAGTCTAGCGTAAGCAGATAATTGTAATCAATTAAAAAAGTTGAACCACTTTGCAACCATGACCATTACCTCAGAACGGCGTCGATATCTCATAATGATACGAAAATTAGGTCCCAGGCGTAAAACCCCGATTTCGACCATTTCAGCTCGGGTAACTGACGGTGTACGTAACTGATAATGAGCTTTTTAGCGAGTCTGGTGAACCGCTGCCGACAATCCTCGTGCGAAAGCCACATTAGGGGCGATATTCTCAGGTAGCTAAGCTCAGTTGGGCAGTACTTTAGTTTCTATAGCGAGGAGTCTAATACTACCGAGTTGAGGTGCCTCTTGCAGTTCCTTGCATCTGCCAGTACTCTAACAATGTAATTTTTGATTGATCAGGCCCTCCCCCCTGCTGTGTCCCAGAATCAAACCATCTTGTGCGACCAAGGGTCAGCTGTCTGTGACTCAGAGGGCGAAGCCATAATTACCGATCATCACATTCTGCAATCTTCGGTTGCGCATCCCATGATGAACCAGGAAGCGGCAAAGTGGTACGCGGTGCAGACTCGTGCCCGAAGCGAAAAAGTGATTGCCGAGCGGCTGCAGGAACAAGGCTTGAATACTTTCCTGCCGCTGATCACCGAAGTGAGGCGTTGGAGCGATCGCAAGAAGAAAGTAGAGCTCCCATTATTCAGTTGCTATGTTTTCGTGAAGCTCACAGCCAGCAACAATGACGAACGCCTGCGCGTCTACCGCACCAACGGGGTGTTTCGCATCGTCAGCATGCACGGGGAAGCCATTCCCATTCCTGACGAGCAGATCGACGCGCTGCGCATGATCGTGTCCGAACAAGTTCCCTGGTCAGAACATCCCTTTTTAAAAGTTGGACAACGAGTGCGCATCCGCAGCGGTTCGCTCGAGGGCGTGGAAGGCGTGTTGCTGTCGCGCAACGGAGACCGCACTCTGATTATCTCGGTGGATGCGATTCAACGGTCCTTAGCGGTGCGCGTCGAAGGCTACGATGTTGAAGCACTCTGAAGTTTCAGCTCTCTAAAATCGAGTACTCTCCCCCCGCTGTAAGGCCCAACCTGTCAGGAGCCCCTTGCTGGAACACTCAATCAAATCGGCCCAAATTCTGCTTGTAAGCAAGGAAAGATCGCTGCTCGATCTGCCTTGGACCGGCGGCGAGAATCCCGACTGGGAGCTGGAAACAGCCGCCAGTGGCTGGGAGGCGCTGGAGCGGGTCCAGGCCGGACCGGGACCGGATCTGCTCATGCTTCACCTGCCTTCGGGAGACGGCGATGGCTTGCATATGCTGCGCTGGCTGCGGCGGGTGCGTCCCGATCTTCCGGTGCTGTTGCTGGCCAACTCCGACGACTCGGATCAGAAGCTGGAAGCGCTTCGCCTGGGAGCGCAGGATTTTCTGATTCGCCCCTGGAACCCGCGCCAGTTGGAAGCCGCGGTGCAGCGCTGCCTGTTTCATTCCTACGAGAGCCTGGAAAGCGAAATGGTGTCCGACGAGATTGAACAGATTGGCGGCGACATGTTCTTCGTCGCGGCCAGCCCCACCATGCGGAAGTTGCGGGCCCAGGCAGAGTTGCTGGCCCAGGTCAGTGCGCCGGTGGTCATTCTGGGAGAAAACGGCAGCGGCAAGGATCTGGCGGCATGCCTCATCCACAAACTTTCTGTCCGCTCCGGTTTCCGCTTTCTCAAACTGAATTGCGCCACCTTGCCGGGCGATGTTCTGGAGAGCGAGCTGTTCGGGGTGGCAACCGGCAACGGGCGCAGCAAGCCCGGCAAACTCGAGCTTTGCCAGCGGGGCACGCTGTTTCTTGACGAAATCACCGAAATGCCGCTCAGCCTGCAGGCCAAGCTGTTGCACGTTTTGCGGGAAGGCTACTTTCTCGAACTGGGCGGCGAAAGGCCCATCGAGATGGATGTGCGGATTCTGGCGGCTACGCAGATGAACGTGGAACAAGCCATCGCCGACCGGAAATTGCGGGAGGATCTTTACTACCGCCTGAGCGCATTCACCGTGCACGTGCCCGCGCTGCGGCAGCGTAAAGAGGAAATCCCGCTGCTGCTCGGCCATTTCATGAACCAGCTGGCGCGGCGCTACAACCTGCCTACCCGCATCTTTTCCGCGGCGGCGCTGGATGCTTGTCAGCGTCATTCCTGGCCGGGAAATCTTCGGGAACTGGAAAAGTTCGTGAAGAACTACCTGGTGATGGGGGATCGCGGGCCGGGGAATGACCACCTCGACGGAGAGGGCGACGCGGCGTTCTGGAACTGGTATTTGCCGCACAGCGCGGAAAGCGGCGACCCCATGCTCGAAGCTGGCAAAGCTTCCAGCGGTACTTCGGGTTTGAAATCGCTGGTGCAGAGCGTGAAAGGCGAAGCCGAGCGTAATGCCATCGCCAATGCGCTCGATCAGGCTCGCTGGAATCGCAAGGCTGCAGCCCGGCTGCTGAAGGTCAGTTACCGCACTTTGCTGTACAAGATCGAGCAGTACCACATGAGCCCTCCCACCAGTCACTTGTCCGGTTATGGGAACGGAGCACTGCGAGAGCGCAGCCTCTATCACAAAGGCTAGTTGGCGTGCCACCCTCGCGGACCGGGAGAGCATCCTAATCTGCGGGGGAAGCGGCAAAATTTCAGGTTTGGTAGTTTGCAGCAAGGGTCGGCGCGACGTATGGGATCCATTATGCGGAGAACAGTAAAAATCGGCGCTCGAAACTGGGCGGTTGTGGTTCTAACTCTTTCAATTCTGTCATCCATTGTCTGGGCGCAGAGCAGCCCGGCCAGTCCGGCGCAGCCCATGCTCGACCATTCGGACGCAGCCACGAAAACCCCGGTAACCCAAACCCCAGCGCCTTCAGCCCCCGCCGCCGAGACCCCGGAGGCAAGACAGACCGTCCCCGCGATTGGTGCGGGCGATCTGCTGAAGGTCAGCGTGCTCGGCGCCCCTGATTCCGATCAGGAAGTGCGGGTGGGAGCTGATGGCAACGCTTTTGTGAATTACATCGGTCCGGTGCACGTTGCCGGCCTCACCACCGAGAAGGCGCAGGACGTTATCGCCAAGAAGCTGGCGGCTGGCGGCTTCTACACCGATCCTCAAGTTTCAGTTTTTGCCAAGGAATACGCCACGCAGGGAGTTTCGGTTCTGGGCGAGGTGCAACGACCCGGAGTTTATCCCCTGCTCGGAGCCCGCAACCTTTTTGATGTGCTGTCGCTGGCCGGCGGCACCACCCCCAAAGCCGGCAGAGTGGTCAGCGTCACCCATCGCGATACCCCGCAGAAACCGACGAGCGTGACCATGTCGAACGACGCCGCCGAATCGGTCCACGCCAATATCCCGATCTACCCGGGAGACACGGTGGTGGTATCGAAGGCCGGGTTGGTCTATGTCACGGGCGATGTCCACCGACCCAGCGGGGTGCTGATGGAAAATGGCACCGACATGACGGTTCTGCAGGCCATTGCCATGGCTGAGGGCACCAATCCAACCGCCGCCCTCAACAAGGCCAAGCTGATCCGGAAAACTCCCACCGGACCGAAAGAGATTCAATTGCCTCTCAAGGACATGCTTTCGGCCAAGGCCCCGGATGTCCACCTGGAAGCCGAAGACATCATCTTTGTTCCGAACAGTGCAGCCAAGAGCGCGACCAAGCGCAGCCTGGAAGCGATTATTCAAGCCGCCACCGGGCTGGCTATTTATCGGCCGTAATCGTCGTCGAGTTGCCGAGAAACCTGGAGACCAGAGTGAGCAAAAACTTTGAATTAATGAGCCGCGCAGGCATGAACCTGCGTAATACGCCGGGGCAGATTCCGCCGGTGATGGCAATTGAAGTCCCTACCGACCGAACCGGGCGCAGTGGAGGCGGCCAGGAGAAGACTCCTGAGTGGATCCAGGCCGTGGCCATCGTGATCAAGCACTGGCGCCTGTCGGCTGCCTTCGCCGCGGTGGTGATTGTGACCGTGGGGCTGGTGACCTTCAGCATGAAGCCGGTCTATGAGCCCTCGGCGCAAATCGAAGTCGATCCCCCGGGCGAAAGCTTTTCCCTCAATGGAAGCTCGGGCGCGACCGATGCCGAATACCTGGAAACCCAGGCACAGAACCTGAAGAGCAGCAAGCTGGCATTGGCGGTCGTCCGAAAACTTCGACTCGATCAGAATCCCGAGTTAGTTCCCGACCCGCAGGTGCGCGCGGCCAGCAACGATTTGGCAGTGGTGGTTCCGGGTGGAGCAAACGGTTCGCAGATGACCCGCGCCGAGAGCGCGGCGCTGGGCGCGTTTCAGGGACACCTGACCGCCAAGCGCGACAGCGCCAGCCGCCTGATCACAGTGAGTTTTGCCAGCCACGATCCGGAGCTATCCGCCCGCGTAACCAACGCCGTGCTGGAGATGTTCATTCAGCAGGCCTTCGAAGACCGCAACGAAAGCGTCTCGAAATCCACTCAGTGGCTGTCCAAACAGCTGGACGATATTCGCCTGCGCATGGAAGAGTCGAACCGGGTGCTGGCGGATTACCAGAAGCAGATTGGCGTGGCCGATCTCGATGACGGCAAGAACACCTTCGCGGAACAGCTGGGCGAGTTGAGCCGGCAGCTGACCCAGGTGCAGGCCGATCGCATCCAGATGCAAGCCCTGCTGGAAAACGTAAAACGCGGCAGCCCCGATTCCCTGCCGGAAGTGCAGAACAATCCCGTGGTGCAGCAGATGAGTGCGAAGTTGGGAGACGTCAAAGCCCAACTTTCGCAGGCCATGGTGGTATATGGCAGCAATCATCCCACGGTGAAGAAGCTGCAAAGCCAGGTCACCGAACTGGAATCGCAGTTGAGCGCGCAAAAGATCGCCATCCTCAGTTCGATCAACAGCAGCTACGCCGCGGCCCATGCCCGGGAGCAACTCATGAACTCCCAGATCAAGGGCACCACCGCGCAGCTCAATGAGATGGGCCGGTACAACGCGCTGAAAAAGGAAGCGCAAGCCAATACCGAGCTTTACAACACTCTGTACGCGAAAATTAAGGAAGCGGGAATCGCGGCAGCTTCGCGCTCCAGCAACCTGCGGGTGGTCGATCAGGCCCGGGTGCTGGGCTCACCCACCCGTCCCAACCGGCTGCTGAACATGGCGGTCGGCATCATGGCGGGTCTGCTGGGCGGAATTGCCATTGCGTTTCTACGCGAACATACCGATAGCCGCATCTTTACCCTGGAAGACATCAAAGCCTGCACCGGCACGTCGAATGTCGCCATTCTGCCGCAGGTTTCCGACCACGCCGATCATCGCTTCGGGGTCGCATCCGCGGGCGTGCTGGCGGAGGGCCAGGTGGTGACCAAGCGGTCGGGGGACGAACCCAGGTTCTTCCTGGATGCGCCCAGTTCGCCCGAGGCGGAGGCGTTGCGGGCTCTGTGCACTTCGATGATGCTGTCGAATGCCGACAATCCGCCCCAGGTGGTGCTGGTGGTTTCCTCCTTCCCCGGCGAAGGCAAGACCACCGTAGCGATGAACCTGGCGATTGCCATGGCACGGCAGGGAAGCACCTGTATCGTGGACGCCGACCTGCGCCGCGGTCACGTCGCCAGCGCGTTCGGACTCTCCGGCAAGCTTGGTCTCACCGATGTGCTGGATGGCGGGATCCCGCTGGAGCATGCTCTGATCGAGACCGCAATTCCGCAGTTAACCGCAATTCCATCCCATGCCGGCAACGTGAATGCCGGGCAGTTGGTGTGTTCGGAGGCGATGCGGCAGGTGATCCGGGATCTGCGGCAGCGCTTCCAGTTCGTGATCGTCGATTCCGCCCCGCTGCTTCCCTTCGCCGACGGTCAGGCGCTTTCGACCATCGCCGACGGCCTGGTGTTTGTGGGACGGTCCGGCATTACCACGCGCGATGCGGTTAGCCGCAGCCTGGAATTGCTGCAGCAGGTTCGCTCCGCGCCCATTGTGCAGTTCGTGCTCAATGGCACCGATGTGAACTCGTCGGAGTATCAGTACTACAAGCTGGGGTACGACTACTACACTCCCATGTCCCACAAGTAAGTCCGCAAACGCTGTGCGCCTGCGCGGTATGGCTTCCCGCCGCGCGGGCGCGGAACCACAGGCAACCTCGAGTCGCTGCAAAGCCAAGACCGCCCTCGCATGAGCCATTGCATTCCGCGTCCTCTATGCCTTGAGTTTGGCGATGAAGTGCCGTCCGTGGTGCGCGCCCGGATGTCTTATGCCTTCCGGGTCTTTGCCGCGATTTACGGGCATGCGGTGATAGAGGCAAAACATGATCGCAGCAGCGGCAGTCTGAACTGCTTTTACGGTGCCGGCGGCGGCAACGCCGGGGCGCGGCGGATTGCGCCACGCTACGTCCCGCGGCGGCCTGAAGGGCCCGCTCCAAAGCCGCAGGCAGCAACCTACGCAAAGCAGGAGTTCCACCTCTTTCATGGCCGCGACCAGGTTTCGGGAAATCCAGACTGGCTGGGGGAGATTTTCGAATGGCTGTCTGCAGCGCATGAGATGAGCGTGGAGGCGCGGGATGCGATTGGCAGGATTCCATACGCGCAGACCGTCTTTGGCAGTTATGGAATCTCTCCCTTGCGCCCGCACGCCTCGTTGATGATGGCGTGGTTTGAAAACTTCATCCGCGGCGGTCCGCAGTTAGAGAAACAGGCGGAGAAAGTAGTCGAGGACCTGCCGGCGGCGCCATCGCCTCTACCCGCGGCGTGCCACCTGGTGATCGCGTCCCATGACATTGATTTCTATTTCGCGGGAAGATGGGGAAGCCTGGTCCGGGTGGTAAAGAATCTGGGCATTGCGGTTCTGCTGGCTCGCAGTTTTGCCTTCTTTAAAGACAACGCCGGGCAATTGCTCCAGCTGGCGCGCGGGCGGCGTGTAGGAGACTACCTGGGAGAGCTGCTGCGGCGCTCGCGGGAAGATGGCTTTTCTTCCACTTTCTTCATCCTGGCCGAGCACCAGCATCGCCGCGACGGCAACTACAGGCTCGAGCAGATGGTTCAGCGTCTGCGTGAGATTCCGGCGGCAGGATCAGCGCTGGCGCTTCATGGCTCCTATCGCAGCATCGTGGAAAATTCTGATTTGGCGGCGGAGGTCGAGACCCTGGCAGCCTCCACCGGCGAGCGCCCCCGGGGAAGCCGCCAGCACTGGCTGCGTTTTGATCATCCCGCCAAACTGTTTTCGAACATCGAGAAAGCCGGATTGCAGTATGACTCCAGCTGGGGATGGGCGGAACAACTGGGATTTCGTCATGGCGCCGCATTCGCCTTCCCGCCTTATAACTTCGCGGCCGAGGCGCCTTACAACTTTCTGCTGATCCCCCTGGTCATCATGGATCGGGGTTTGCAGGTGGCGCACGACCGGTCCGCTGAAGCTCCGGCCAAGCTGGCGGAAGGGGTGCTGGCGGAAAGCCGTCGCTGGGGTTGGGGCGGAGTTTCGGTGCTATGGCATAACCCGGTCGAGCCTTTAAGCGCATGCCGCGAAGTGAATGAGATTTTCTGGCAGCTGGTAAAGGCGAAGGAACGCCATCAGGAGCGCTGGCTGAGCGCGGAAAAATTCATGGAGCTCAGCCTCTCGCGCTACCAGCAGGCCGGGTTGTTGCAGGAGATGGGAACGAAACCAGCAGCCGGGCTGCCGCACGAATGGGCCAGCGGCGGGAACGCGCAGCGGTTTGAGTTCGACGCCCAGCCGGATGGTATCCCGGCGGTGCAATCACAGATTTGCAATTGACCGATTTGCCATTGAAGGGGAGGACAGTTGAATAACGGCGTAGTCATTGTGGTGGGGATGGGTGAAGTCGGGCAACCGCTGTTCCGGATCCTGGCACGATCGTTCGACACCCGGCCGGTCGACATCAAGCCGGTGGAGATCAACGAAGGCTGCGAGGTGCTGCACATCTGCTATCCCTTCCAGGTTCCTGACTTTGTCGGAATCACCGCCCGGTACATGGAGAAATACGATCCCCGCCTGACCATGATTCACAGCACGGTCGCGCCCGGAACCACGCGCAAGGTTCAGCAAGCCGCGCCCCATCGGCCGCTGGTGTATAGCCCGGTGCGGGGCAAGCATGCGCGCATGGAAGCCGACATGCTGCGTTACAAGAAATTTGTGGCTGGCTTCGATGCCGCCACGGTTGAGGCGGCGCAGCGCCACTTGCGCGGCGCCGGATTTCAGACCGACACCTTTCCCACCCCAGACATCGCGGAACTCAGCAAACTGCTGGAGACCACCTACTTCGGCGTTCTGATCGGATGGGCGCAGGAGGTGGAGCGGCTGGCGGCACAGTATGACGGCAACTACGAAGACGTAGTCTCGTTCATCAGGGAGGTTGATTTTCTGCCTTCCCATATTTTCCCCGGGGTGATCGGCGGCCACTGCGTGATGCCGAACATCGCCATATTGCGGCAACATATTCAATCGGAGTTTCTGGAGGCAGTGGTCCACTCCAACGAATCCAAGACCAAAGCGACCATGACCGAACCCAAGGTGGAGCAAACGCTCAATGACTAAAGTTGGATTAATTGGACTGGGCTACTGGGGGCCGAACCTGGCCCGGGTGTTTCAGCAAACCCCGAAGTGCGAGTTCGTGGCCTGCTGCGATCTCGATGCCAAGAAGCTGCAGAAAGCGGCGCGGCAATACCCGCAGATACGGACTTTTAACCAGGCCAAAGACCTGTTCGACTCCGACGTGGACGCCGTGGCCATTGCCACCAGCATCTCCACCCACTACGAGCTGGCGCGGCAAGCCCTGCTCAGCGGGAAACACGTTTTTGTGGAAAAGCCGCTGACCGACAACACCGAGAAAGCGCTGGAGCTGGCAGCCATGGCCAAAGATCTTGGCCTTGTCTTGATGACCGGACACACTTTTATTTACAGCCCGCCGGTGGTGAAGGTAAAAAATCTGATCACCTCGGGCGCCATGGGCGACCTGCGCTACATCAGCTTTTCCCGGGTCAATCTCGGCTTGTACCAGAAAGATGTCGACGTAATCTGGGACTTGGCGGTGCACGACGTTTCCATCCTGCTTTACTGGCTGGGGGAAGAGCCGGTGCAGGGATTCTCCTTTGGGCGCTCCTGCATCCAGCAATCCAAATACGACGTGGCCTTCCTCTCCTTCCGCTTCCGCAGTGGAGTGATTGCTTCCATCGAAGTGAGCTGGTTGTCGCCGCAGAAGATGCGGCGCACCTGCCTGGTCGGTTCCGAGCGCATGGTGGTGTATGACGACACTGAGCCCAGCGAGAAGATCAAAGTTTACGATCGCGGCGTTACCCTGCATCCGCCGGGAACCTTTGGCGAATTTCAGCTGACTTACCGCTCCGGCGACATGGTGGCTCCCAGCCTGGAAAACACCGAGCCCCTGCTCACCGAAATCGAGCATTTCCTGGAATGCATCGAGACCGGCGAAACTCCGCGCACCGACGGGCAATTCGGCGCCTCGGTGGTACGCGCGGTCGAAATGGCGGCCAACCACAAACAAGTCCATGCCGACTCTGTCCCCGAACCGGTCCTGGCGCAAGAGGGGAAGTCGTAATGTCCACTTCAACCATGCTGGAAAAGAAATTCTTCGTGCATCCCAAGGCGCTGGTCGAGTCCGAGGATATCGGCGACCACACCCGGGTCTGGGCCTTTGCTCACGTGATGAACGGCGCCCGCATCGGCGCCGACTGCAATATCGGAGATCACGCCTTCGTCGAAGCCGGGGTGCATCTGGGCAACAACGTGACGGTGAAAAACGGGGTCTCCATCTGGCAGGGAGTGGAAGTCGAAGACGACGTTTTTCTGGGACCCAATTGTGTTTTCACCAACGATCCCAATCCCCGGGCTTACATCAAGAAAACCGGCGACAGCCTGGTTTCCACCCGGGTTCGCACCCGCGCCACCATCGGCGCCAACGCCACTATCGTGTGCGGCATCACTATCGGGCAATACGCTTTTATCGGCGCCGGCACCGTGGTTATTCGCGATGTTCCCGATTTCGCCATGATGGTCGGCAACCCCGCCCGTCAAATTGGCTGGATGTGCGTTTGCGCCACCAAGTTACCGACTCCGGTTGTACCCAAGTCTGACTCCCCTTTGACCTGTTCGTCCTGTGGCAGTTCGTTCGCGCTGGCATCCGCCGGCAAACTGGTTCTCAAGAATAGCCTCTGAGGAGAATATGACTACTTCTGCGGTTCGGCTCGAAGTGCCTTTTGTCGATCTAAAAGCTCAGTACAACTCGATCAAGGAAGAAGTACTGGATAGCGTGCGCCGGGTGTTTGATTCCGGCCACTTTGTGGGCGGCGAATATGTGGAAAAATTCGAGGAAGAATTTGCCCGCTTCGCCGGCGCGAAATACGCAGTCGGAGTCAGCTCCGGGACCTCAGCCCTGGAACTGGCCCTCAAAGCCGCCAACGTCGCCCCCGGGGACGAGGTCATCGTTCCCGCCAACAGCTTCTTCGCTACCGCTGAAGCGGTCAGCAACGTAGGCGCGGTCCCGGTATTTGCCGACGTCGATCCCAAAACTTTTCATCTCGATATTTCCGCGGTCGAGCGCCGTATCTCGAAAAAGACCCGGGCCGTCATCCCGGTGCATTTGTACGGCTACGCCATGGATTTGACCCAGCTGGAGCAAATCTGCGAGCGCCATCGCCTGGAGCTGATCGAAGACGCCGCCCAGGCGCACGGCGTCGGACGCAATGGAACCCGGGTAGGCGCGGCCGGGCGGTTAACCTGTTTCAGCTTTTATCCGGGCAAGAATCTGGGCGCTTACGGCGACGCCGGGGCGGTAACCTGTAACGACCTGGAGCGGGTTCGCCAGCTACGCATTCTGCGCGAACACGGCAGCCCGGCGAAATATCAGCATTCGGTGGTGGGGACCAATGCTCGCCTGGATGCGGTTCAGGCCGCAATTCTGTCGGTCAAATTGCCCTATCTCGAAGGCTGGAACAGCCTGCGGGTGCGGCACGCCAAGCGCTATGCCGCGGCTTTCGCCGGCTCAAAGGTGGTGGCGCCTGCAATTCCCGCCGACGGCGAACATAACTTCCATTTATTCGTGGTAAGGGTCGGCCGCCGCGATTCTGTGAAAGACCACCTGCAGCAGTGCGGGATTCAAAGCGGGATCCACTACCCCGTCCCCTTACATCTGACCGGGGCTTATCAGGATCTGGGTCATCCCGGGGCGGGCAGCATGCCGGTCACGGAAAAACTAGCCAGCGAGATTCTGTCGCTGCCCATGTATCCCGAACTGAGTCAGGATCAGATCGGGCACGTGGCGCGCACCCTGCTGGATTTTATCAACTGAGTTGTCGCAGGCCCTCCCCCGCAAATCAGCCGGAAGCAAAAAGGACAGCGCGTTGAAAGTCTTGATTTTTCATCAGTACTTTGGCACCAGCCAGGACGCCGGCGGGGGAACCCGTACTTATGAACTGGGCCGTCGCCTGGTGCGCCGTGGCGATTCGGTCACCATCGTTACCGGCAACGCCAGCTACTTTTCAGGCAAGAAGACTTCGCAAGGCAAGGGTTTCTGGAGCCGCGAAAAAGTGGAAGGCATCGACGTGGTGCGGGTGCATATCCCGTTCGGGGGATCGCGCCGCATCCTGCCGCGGATTATCGGCTTCCTGTGGTTCATTCCCATGGGGCTGCTGGCGGGCTGTTTCGCGGATGCGCCTGAAGTTGTGGTGGCGACTTCGACGCCTCTGACCATCGGTATTCCGGGATATCTGCTCAGCCGTCTGCGGCGCGTGCCGTTTGTGCTGGAGCTGCGCGACCTGTGGCCTGACTGCGTAGTGGCCTGGGATGTAGTCCGCGACAAACTCCTGATCCGCGCAGGATATTGGCTAGAAGCCTTCCTCTACCGCAAAGCGCAGAAAATTCTAGCGGTGACCGAGGGGATTCGTCAGGAGCTGTTGCGCAAGGGAATTGCCCCTGAAAAAGTCAGTGTCATCACCAACGCCAGCGACATCGAGCTATTCACCCCCAGTGGCGCCCGCGCCGATTTGGCTGCGCTGGCCGAGGTTCCATCCGATGCCTTCGTTTGTATCCACTCCGGGTCGCTGGGTTTTTCCAATTGTGTGGAGTTCCTCCTGGATGTCGCCGAAGAGCTGAAAGACGTTCCCCGTATCCATTTCATCATTCTGGGGGCAGGCCCGCAGAAAGCCTGGCTGGTTGCTGAAGCCGACAGACGCGAATTGCGCGCGGTGCATTTTCTGCAAGCGGTGCCGAAGACCCAGGTGCCGGGATTTCTGCGCAGCGTGCAGCTGGGCATCGCCGCCTTCCGGCCAAGCCCTTTGACCTACATCTTTTTGCCCAACAAGTTCTTCGATTACCTGGCCTGCGGCTTGCCGGTGATGGTGAACTTCGATGGGGAAGCCCGGCAGCACCTGGAACAGGCTAACGCGGGCATTTACACGCCGCCCGACAACCCGGCCGCTTGCGCCCAGGCCATACGGGAGCTGGCATCTTCTCCGGAGCGAGCCCATGCCATGGCAGGCAACGCTCGCCGCCTGGCCGAGACTTGCTTCAGCTGGGAGCACAAGGCGGTGGAGTTTCGCAGCGCCATCTGTTCGGCGACGAGCAAGCAGTCGCAGGTCTTGCCGTCGATGGTGCAGACCCAGTGATGGTTTACCAGGCGATGGCGGAGACCTCGTCGTGTTGAAGCGGGCATTCGATTTCGTGGTTGCGCTGCTGGCGCTGCTGATCCTGGCCCTGCCATTGGGCGTGATTACGATCATCATCCGCCTGACTTCGGGGCGGGCGTTGTTTCTGCAGCCGCGCCTGGGACTGCATGGCAAACCCTTCACCGTCATAAAATTTCGCACCATGAACGATGCCCGCGACGCGGAAGGAAATCTGTTGCCCGACCAGGCCCGCCTCACCGCTTTGGGACGTTTCCTGCGCCGCACTAGCCTGGACGAGTTGCCGGAACTGATCAACGTGCTCAAAGGCGAGATGAGCCTGGTGGGACCGCGGCCGCTGTTGCTGCAGTACTGGGAGCGTTACTCTCCCGAACAGCGCCGCCGCACCGATGTCAAACCCGGCCTCACCGGATGGGTCCAGATCAACGGCCGCAATGCTTTGAGCTGGCCGCAAAAATTCACTTTGGACGTTTGGTATGTCGATCACCAGAGTTTTTGGCTGGACCTGAAAATCATCGCCCTCACCGCCTGGAAGATCCTGCGGCAGGAGGGCATCAGCCATCCCAACCATGCCACCATGGAAGAATTCAGGGGATGAAGAAGTGGTTAAAGAATTGAGTTCCAAGCATAACCCGGGAATACCGATCACTGTTTCAGCATGAAGATGATTTCAGTCCGGACCGAAATATGACTTTGTCAGGCCGACTATTACTGGGACTTCACCACTCCTTGAGTGGTTCGCAGAGTCTGGCGCGGCTGCGCGAAATCAGGGGCCGGGCGGCCTGGTCGCGCGAACAGATCCTGGATTACCAGTTTGCCCAGCTTTCGGCTTTGCTGGCCGAAGCCGAAACCCACATTCCGTATTATCGCGAGCTCTTCAACACTCTGGGCATTCAGAGCCGGGACATACGGGACCTGAGCGACTTCAGCGCTCTCCCGATCTTGACCAAGGACATTATCCGCGAGCGCGGCCAGGACCTGTTGAACGAGAGCGTCCCCAAAGATCAGCTGCGAACGGCTCACAGCGGAGGCTCGACCGGAGTGCCGTTGAGCTTCCACCACGATCGCTCCTACGACGACGCTTCTGAGGCGGGCACCTTCCGCAACCTGCTGCAATGCGGATGGACGCCGGGAGAAACCATCGCCTGGGTGTGGGGAGGAAACGACCGGGTGTATGCCATGCCGCCCTGGCAGTGGGAGTTGCGGCAGTATCTAGAGCGCAGCTACCAGTTCGATCCTTTTTATTCCGGCCCCGCCGAAATGGATGGCTGGCTGAAAAAGTGGCAGCGCATCCAGCCCGCGGTCATGATCGGCTATGCCTCCACCGTGGCGCGCTTTGCGGCGCACGTCCAGGCGCGCGGTGAAAAGCTTTCCCGCCTCAAGGGAGTGTTCACTACCGCGGAGAAGTTGTACTTGCCGCAACGCCAGATCATTTCCAGCGTCTTCGGCTGCCGGGTGTACGACAGCTACGGCAGTTCGGAGGTGCGCAACATCGCTGCCGAATGTTCCCACGGCCGCATGCACGTAAGTGCGGACTATGTGGTGCTGGAGGTAGATCGAAGCGGCGCCGGAGCGGGCGAAGCCAATCCTTTTATCGTCACCTCGCTGCGCAACCGGGTCATGCCTTTTATCCGCTACCGCAGCGAAGACTGCGGCCAGTTGCTGGCCGGAAGTTGCGACTGCGGCAGCAACTTTCCCCTCATGGACCTGAACATCGCGCGCACCAGCGACAATTTTGTCCTGCCCGCCGGACGGGTGGTGCACGGCGAGTTCTTTACCCACTTGATGTATGGAAGCGAAGGCATCGCCTCCTTCCAGTTTCATCAAACCGCTCCTGGCTCGATCGTGCTCTGGATCGTGCCCGGCCCGGGAGAGTCGAGCGCGCGCAACCGCTCCATACGGGAGGCGGTGGAGAAGGTGAAAGCGCTGGAACCGAGTTCAGAGATCAACGTGGAAGTGCGAACCACGGAAGCGATTCCGCTTTCCCGGGTAGGTAAGCACCGCTTTATCCGTTCGGACGTTCCGGCATTCTGCGGAGCCACTACCTGATCGTCACGAAATTCAATCTCGCATGGGAAATCAGCGCGCTACCGGGCGGTCCTCGATGACGGCGTCATCGTCACGGCAACGGATCCGCCTGCTCGCCATCATGGAAGGCAGCACGGTCAGCGGGCCGGCGAAAAACCTGTTCGAATTTTGCCGGATTTCAAGAGCTCTTGAAGATGGGCCAATCGTCGAAACCTCGCTGGTAGTTTTCGAGCGTCCCAACCCGGCTACGGGAGCGCTTCCTGCTTCCAATGACCTGATTGAGCAGGCGACGCAGGATGGAATTCCGGTGCATCGCATCGCCGAACGGTTTGCGTTCGACCGGCGCGTTATGGGCACTTTGAAGCAGGTAGTCGACCAGGTGGCTCCGGACATTCTCCAGACCCACATGTTCAAGTCGCATTTCCTGGTGCGGGCCTGCGGAGCCCACACTGGCCGGGCCTGGGTGGCTTTCCACCACGGCTACACCCGTTCCACCCTGAAGCGTGATCTGCTGGCGCAACTCGACCGCTGGTCGCTGCGGACGCCTACCCAGGTGGTTACGGTCAGCCAGGCGTTCTCACGGCAGCTTGCTTCGCACGGTGTACCCAGCCATCGCATCATGGTCTTGCATAACGCGATCGATTCCGGCTGGCTGTCGCAGCAACCGCAAGGCCAGGATCCGGCTCTAAGTGAAGTTCCGGCGAAATCGTCGCAGGCAGAGAAGCTGCTGCTGGCGGTGGGACGTCTTTCCAAAGAGAAGGGATTTATCGACCTGATCGCCGCAGTGCGTCACCTCAAACAGACCCGGCCCGACCTGCCGGTGCGACTGGTGATTGTGGGCGACGGCCTCGAGCGCGCCCATCTGGAGGAGGCGGTTCGCAGCCACTCTCTGCAGGAACAGGTTTTTATCATGGGACATGTGCGCGACGTGCGCCCCTACTATCGCGCCGCCGATCTGCTGGCGATTTCCTCGCTCAGCGAGGGTTCGCCGAACGCGCTGCTCGAAGCTATGGCGGCAGGAGTTCCGGTGGTGAGCACCGCGGTTGGCGGCATTCCTGAAATCGTGACTCATCGCGAAAGCGCATTTCTGGTGTCGCCGCGCAATCCGGTGGCTCTGGCCCAGGCGATGGAGCAGGTCTTGTCCGATCAAGTTCTGGCCCAGCACATGGCCAACCGGGCGCGCCACGTAGTCCACACCCAGTACTCGCCGCTGTCACGGGTTAAGACTCTGGTAAGCCTGTACCAGCGGATCTGTCTGTCTTCCGGAGTTACGCCGCGAACCGAACCGCGGGCCGTCGACGTTTCGCGCAGCATTCCAGCGGCTGACGGCGGAAATGGCCGCTCGCTTAACCTGATTCAATCTAATCTGGCCCAGCCTAACGAGAGTCACAAGTTTTGAACTTAAAGAACAGATCGAACGCGCTCGGTCTCGCCGGGGCATTTTCCCAATTGCCCGCGGCCCCCTATGTAATTCCCGTGGTGGTTGCTCTGGCCGCGGTGGTACTGGGCATCGGCATTGGACAAGGGCTGTGGGTTTTCGGCATCGCCGCCGTACTCATTCCCCTGCTCATTCTTTATCCGGTGCAGGTCGCGTTTGGGTTGTTTGTGCTGCTGCTTCCTTTTGACGCCATCCCCATGGGGCAAGGCGAAAAGGGAACCACGGTCACGGCTCTGGCCGGCGCAGGCACTGCGGCTGTGCTGATCGCAGTTGGTTTGGCCACACGGCGGCTTCGATCGCTGCCCTCGGGCGCCATGTGGTGGACACTATTTACCTTGTGGTCTTTGGGAACCTCGGCTTGGGCGCTGAATTTTGACGCTTCTTTTGAAATGATACCTACGATCGTGGCTCTGCTCGGCCTGTATCTGGTATCGAGTTGTTTTCGCTATAACGAGAAGGAACTCAAAGCCATCATCTTTTTTTCCATTCTGGGTGGCTCCATCGCCGCGGTCTGGACGGTTTACCTTTTCATGCAGGGCAGCTTCTACGAAGCCGGACCTGAGACCCGGGCTTCCCTGATCGTGGGGCATACCCACACCAATCCCGATGGCCTGGGCATGACCCTGCTGTTGCCGATCTCGCTGGCCTTTGGCTGCTTTCTGATCAGCAAAAAGCGGATGGTGAAAATCAGCATGCTCGTAGCCATGGGACTCAGCTCTCTGGGCTTGCTGCTGACCATGTCCCGCGGCGCCGCTCTGGCGCTGCTGGCTTTACTGGTGGTTTATGTCATCCGGCTGCGGCTGGGGAAGCGCATTATCGGGCCGGCGATCATCCTGGCCATTTGCCTGACCTTAATGCCTTCCGTATTTTTTACCCGCTTTCAGGATGCCCGCGGGGATGGCGGTTCGGGCCGTACCGATATCTGGACCGTCGGACTGAAAGCCTTCCAGCATTACGGATTAGTGGGCGCCGGGCTCAGCAACTTCCCCTTTGCCTACACCAATTACATGGGAGAAGCCCCGCACTATCGCGGAGCCTACCGCGATCCGCACAACATCTATCTGGCGGTGGCGGTGGAAACCGGGGTTATCGGTATCGCATTGTTTGCCTTCAGCCTGCGGTCGCAGTTCCGGGCTGCAAGACATTTGAAAGACCAGGCCAGTTTGTTTAACTTGCTGACTGCCAGCGAAGCCGCTTGTTGGGCCTTGCTGGTCTTCGGGCTCTTCGGAAACAATTTGTGGTCGAAGGCCTTCTGGCTGCCGTGGATGCTCATGTCGGCCGCTGTAACTGCTGCTCAAGGCTCGCTGGCCAGCGCTTCCTCGCGGGTTGTTCCCGAGCAAGCGGCGCGCAACCAGTTGCGAGTCGTGCGCAGTGTTCACGGGTTTTGAGTAACATTTCTGATTTCCGCTGGGCCGTGCCCCCCTTACCTGAGTCACGTCCGACTTTGGCAAACGGCTTCAACTCTTTTGTGAACTCGAATAGCGTTACATTCCAAGCCGGCCGCGTTTCCAACGACGCTGTGCCCAAGTAAGGCGAATGCATATGTCAGCTACAAGTGTTCAATTGAAGAGATTTACCGAGACGCCAAGCGCCCAGAGTTTCATCAAGTACCGTAAGGTGCTGATTCTGGCTTCGCAGATCGTGCTCATTGTGGTCAGTTACTATGCCAGCTTCCTGCTCCGGCTGGATGCCGCCCTGACCCCGGTACAGCGCGCCCTGTTCTGGGAAACGCTGCCCCTGATCCTGGTGGTGAAGCTACTGGCGTTTTACCGCTTCGGGCTGCTGCATGGCTGGTGGCGCTATGTCGGCATGAGCGACATCGCCAACATCGGCATCGCCTCGTTCGTGAGCTCTACCGTGATTTTCCTGCTCATCGAACTGATGTTTCACTTCCAGGGATACCCGCGCTCGGTCATTCCTATCGACATGGTCTTGAACATCATGCTGGTGGGAGGCACCCGGTTCGTGGTGCGCGCCTATACCGAACGGGCTCACAAGTACGAATGGCAGAAGAAAACCCTGGTAGTGGGAGCGGGCAACGCCGGTGCTTCCGTGGTGCGCGAATTGAAGCTCAACTCAGCCCTGGAATACTGCCCGGTCGGCTTCGTGGATGACGAACCTTACAAGCTGGGGCTCAAGATCAATGGAGTGAAGGTCCTCGGCAACACTGACGCCCTGCCCGCTCTGATCACTCGTCACGCGGTGGAGTGTGTACTGATCGCGATCCCCTCGGCCAAGGGCTCAGACATCGAACGCATCGTGGACAAGTGCCGCGAGTGCAAAGTGAGTTTTAAGATCCTGCCTTCCATCAGCGAGCTCTTTAACCGGCAAGCCTCGGTGACGCAGGCGCGCAAGCTTCGCATCGAAGACCTGCTCAGCCGGCAAGTGGTCCGTCCCGACCTCGATCGCATCCGCACCCGCATTGAAGACCGGGTGCTGCTGGTGACCGGAGCCGGCGGCTCCATCGGTTCCGAGCTGGTGCGGCAGGTGGCCACGTTCAATCCGCGCAAGCTGGTCCTGCTGGAGCGCTCGGAGAACGACCTGTTCAAAATTGCTCGAGAGCTTTCTGCGCTTGCTCCCGACCTCGACTTTGCCCCGGTGGTGGGCGATGTTCTCGACGTCAAACTGCTCAAGGACGTATTTGCCCTGCACCGGCCCAATTCGGTCTTTCACGCCGCAGCTTACAAACACGTGCCCATGATGGAGCGAAACTGTTTCCAGGCCATCACCAATAACATCTTCGGCACCTACAACGTGGCTCTGGTGGCCAAGCAGTTCAACGCCGACAACTTTGTCATGATCTCCTCCGACAAGGCGGTCAACCCGACCAACATGATGGGCGTCACCAAGCGGGTGGCGGAGATGATCATCCTGGGACTTCATCAGCAGAGCCGGACGCGTTTCATGGCAGTCCGCTTCGGCAACGTCCTCGGCAGCAACGGAAGCGTCTTGCCCATCTTCGAAGATCAGATTCGCAAAGGCGGTCCGGTCACCGTGACTCATCGCGACATTACCCGCTATTTCATGACTACCTCCGAGGCGGTGCAACTGGTGCTGCAAGCCTCCAGCATGGGCAAGGGCGGAGAAATTTTCGTGCTGGATATGGGCGAGCCGGTCAAAGTCGTCGACCTGGCGCGCCGCATGATCCGGCTCTCCGGATACGAGCCCGAACGCGACATAAAAATCGTGTTCACGGGATTGCGGCCCGGCGAAAAACTTTTCGAGGAACTTCGCCTGGACGCCGAAGGCATCAAGCCCACCACCCACGACAAGATCTGGATGTTGGAAGGCAGCAAGGTCGAATTCGAGGACGTCCGCAAGTGGCTGGAACATCTTTCCATGCTGGTTGAGGATCGCAATGTCCACGGCTTGATTTCGAAGCTGGTGTCCATCGTCCCCGAATACAGCCCTAGCGAAGAATTGGTTTCGCTGGCGGAAGTCGACCGCCACGATCTGGCTCTGGCCTACAGCTGGGAGCGCAAGCATCTGTCCGCCCCGGCCGAAGGCGCGGCCTGAATGTCTCTGAACCAGGTCATACCGAGCCGAACAAAAGAAGCAAAGGGGAGTAAGCAATGAGTGTGGGCAACGTGATTGGGACCAAGCTGGCAGTGGCAGGCGGATCTCCGGTCCGCACCGCCCGCTTTGCCCCCTGGCCGTCATTTGGCCAAGCTGAAATTGACGCCGCAACCGCAGTGTTACAATCCGGTAAAGTCAATTACTGGACGGGCCAGGAAGGCCGGCTGTTCGAGAACGAATTCGCCGCTACCGCGGGCTGCAAGCACGCGGTCGCCTTGGCCAATGGAAGTCTGGCATTGGAGCTGGCGCTCTATGCGCTCGGCATTCAGTCGGGCGATGAAGTCATCGTTCCCAGCCGCAGCTTCATGGCCTCCGCCAGTTGCGTGGCCATGCGCGGAGCCACTCCGGTTTTTGCCGACGTGGACCGCGACAGCCAGAACATCACCGCCGAAAGCATTGCTCGAGCCCTCTCCCCTCGCACCAAAGCTATGATCGTGGTCCACCTGGCAGGCTGGCCTTGCGACATGGACCCAATTTTGGCGCTGGCCCGCCAGCACGGCCTAAAAGTTATCGAAGATTGCGCCCAGGCGCAGGGAGCGACTTACAAAAAGCTGCCGGTAGGCTCCTTCGGCGATGTTGCAGCGTTCTCCTTCTGCCAGGACAAAATCATGACCACCTGCGGCGAAGGTGGAATGCTGACCACCAACCAGACCGCTCTGTGGCAACTGGCCTGGAGCTTTAAGGACCACGGCAAAAACTATGCCGCCATGGCCGCCGCCCAGCCCTCCCCCACTTTTCGCTGGGTGCATGACAGCATTGGCACCAACTGGCGCATGACCGAGGTGCAGTCTGCAGTTGGCCGCACCCTGCTGCGTAAAGTCCCCGAGATGGTCGAAAAACGCCGCCGTTTTGCGGCAACGCTGAGCCGGCACTTCTCACAGATTTCCGCCCTGCGGGTTACGGCTCATCCCCGCGAGATCGGACACTCCTGCTACAAATATTATGTTTTCCTGCGCCCCGAACGGCTGCGCCAGGGGTGGGACCAGGCCAGGGTACTGCAGGCCATCAACGCCGAGGGCATTCCCTGTTTTGCCGGCAGCTGCAGTGAAATCTATCTGGAAAAGGCCTTTGAAAATATGCGTCCCCAGGCCCGTCTCCAGAACGCCAAGGAACTGGGCGAAACCAGTCTGATGTTCATGATCCATCCCACACTCTCCGAGGCCGATATGGCCGATACTTGTGCCGCGGTCGAGAAGGTGATGGAAGTAGCTTCCGTCTAAGCAAACCTCGGCGGCGACGGCCGCAATCAATTCGAGACAGCAACAAATAACAAATTAAAGATCGCGATATAAATGACCAATGTGTACATGCTGGACCTCTGGTGCCAGGTGCCGTTTTACGACGCGTATCTGTGCCAGGCGCTGCAAGCCGAGGGCGTTCACTCTGTCTTAGGCTCGACCACTTTTCATCTTGAGCCGGACTACTTCCAGCGGCGCGGCCTGAAAAATGATCCGGGGCTAAGCAGCCTGGCATCCGGCCTGAAGATCGGCAGTCCGAAAGTTCGCCGCAGCCTTCGCTTCCTGGAATTTTGCGGCAACCTGTCAGCCCTGTCTCTGCGTTTTCTGGTCAAGCCGCCCGACATCATTCATGTGCAGTGGATTCCGCTGGTGGCCGAGGGTGTGCCGCTCGAAATGTGGTTCCTGAAGTTAGCCAAGCGGCGGGGCTCGAAACTGGTGTACACGGTGCATAACCTGCTGCCTCACGACTCGGACCCAGGTCTGCACAAGATTTTTGCCGAAGTCTACAACCTCATGGACGCGCTGATCTGCCACACCCAGGAGACCAAAGACCGGCTGATTGAGGAATTCGGGCTGGACGGGCGGAATATCTGGGTTATCCCGCATGGACCTTTGTTCTATGACTATCGGCCGCTCGACAAGTCCGAGGCGAAGCGCCAACTGGGCTTTTCTCCGGAACAGTGCCTGGTTCTTTATCAAGGCCTGGTCAGGCCTTACAAAGGGATCGACTTTTTGCTGGACGCCTGGGCGCAGGTTCAGTCGCAACAGCCGAACGCGCGCCTGGTGATCGCCGGCCGCGGCGAACAGTGCCACATGGACACGGTCAAAGCCAAGGTGGAAGCCATTGCCGGCCAATCCTCGGTCCGGCTGGATTTGCGCTACATCACATCGCTGGAGCTGCCGATTTATTATCAGGCCGCCGACATCGCGGTTTATCCTCACCGTGAAATCACGCAGAGTGGCGCGCTGCTGACCGGAATCGCTTTCGGCAAGCCCATCGTTGCCACTACCTTGCCTGGCTTCCGCGAGGCTTTGGAAGACTATCAGGGCGCGGTCTGCGTCGAGTACGGAGACGTAAACGGGTTTTCGCAGCTGCTGGTCAGGCTCATCGTCGACGAGAGAGAGCGCGACCGGCTGGCTAACCCTACTGCCCGGCAGGAAGCGGAAATGTCGTGGCAGGTCATCGCGCGGCAAACTCGAGGTTGCTATGAGGATGTGCTGCGCGGCACGCCAGGCGGCGCGCAAGCCCCGGCGCGCGAGCCTGCGGTGCCCGAAGATGCTTGCGAGACATCGATGGTCGGCGAAGACGTCGCCAAGCTGGCGCAGTAAACGAAAACAGATTGTCGGAAACCTGCTCGATTCCTGTGGAGGCGTCCTGGGCCCAAGCTGGTTGTTTTCCCTGCTGTTCTCCTCTCGCTAACCGGTTCCTCCCCAAAGCATTTGGCATCGCGATTGGCCTTCGCGCATGACGTTCTCAGGAGCGTCGCAGGCTCGGGCTGTGCCGATTGCGGTCTCTCAACGGCCTAGCCGGTTTTGCGTAACTGACGAATTCGCTGACTTTGGATTTTGCAATGGCTGCATCATTCTGCGGAAATTAGACTCGGAGAAAACATGGCTGGTAAAAATGTCCGGAAGTTTTATGACACGTACGGCTGGAAAAGCGAAACGGGCTGCGGTCAGTATCTGAACGACAAGCGCTACGGCCCTCCCGAAGCGACTTTCAAAGACGAGAAGGGCTGTGAGGCCCGCTACTGGAGCTACTTTGACGATGGCGGGAAGCTTTTTCTCGACGCCGGCTGCGGTGCCAAGCCCATCACCCAGATCGGGCACAAGTTTCAACGCCACGTTTGTGTGGATCTCTCTTTCACCGGCTTGACCGAAGCCCGGCGGAAAGTTGGAGATCAGGGGTACTACGTTGTGGCCGACCTGTCGGCCCTTCCCTTCAAGGAACAGGTGTTCGACGGCGTGATCGCCTCCTACTGTCTCTACCAGCTGGAAAATGATGCCCAGGTCTCGGCAGTCAAGGAATTCTATCGAGTGGCGCGAAAGAACAAGATGGTGATCGTGTTCTACGTTGCGAAAAACAGCGTAATCTCGGTTGCCCACAGAGTGGCCAAAGCGGTATTAAAAGTTCTCCCCAAGCGTCGTCCCGCAGGGAGCGAGTCCTTGCCTCCTCCAGACTTCTATTCGCAAAGTCCATTTCGGCTGAGCCGCGGCTTTCCCTCGGTCGATATCACTTGCCTGCGTACTCTCTCGCGGGTAGAGAGTCATGTGCTCCGCAAACTCGGTCTACTCGATCCTGCTCTGCGGATGTTCTCCTTCCTGGAGCGAAAGTTTCCCCACGCCATGCTGTGGGTAGGCGCGTACGCGGCCATCAGAATCCAGAAGACAGAATAAGGGCACGGCCGGCGGTTCACTGGGGCCGGCCTGGCAGACGATAGGATGGCAGACGGCAAAACGGCGAACCGATCTGCGCTGGGCGCATTCGATTCGCCGTTTTTAACTACTTTCCGTTTTGTTTACTTGATCGAGCCTTACGCGATCCGTGCTTCGAGCCTGTATGTCGTCGTGGTTACTGAACCACGGCTGCCAGCCCGCTGGGCGGGCTGGGAAGGCCGCTGGCCGATTGAACTACCTCGAACGCTCCAACCGAGATGGGAACCACTCGCGCAGTTCCTTCGAAATCCGAAGTCGGAGTGCAGGGCGAAACGCCGCCAGACACGCAAGCGATAGCGCCTGCAGCGATTCCCATGCTGCCGCTCTTAAGGTGATAGTCGCCGGTTCCGTTGGCCTGGTAGTTCACCAGAAACGCTGTCGGAGCCTGGTGGCTCCAGGTGCTTACGGTATCGCAGGACGAGCGGGCCGGCTTGAAATCGGTTCCCGCGCCATCCGAGATATTGTGGCTGAATAAAGTAGGAGCAGAGCTGGTGCAATCAGGAGTTGAACTCACGTTGAAGACCGCATTGGTGTACGCGGCCAGGTAGTTGTTGGTAACCGTGTTTTGTCCACTGGCGCTGCCGGGGCAGCGGAAGTTGTCATGGTCGCCGAAGATGATCGCATCCACAGTGTTGAGCACCGTGTTGTTCGCCACCGTGACTCCGCAGGATGCTCCGAAAACGATTCCGCCCACGACCGGCTGCACCACAATGTTATCTTGCGCAATCGCCCCCGGACTGCCGCTGAAATAAATCCCCTGGGCAAAGTTGCAGTTGCCGCGGTTGGCGACATTGCCGTAGCGGGTCACGAAATTGCGAATGGCTTGCGCATCGGTAGGACCGCTCTGGTAAAGAATCGCGCCGCTCTCCGGGCATCCCGGACCGCCGGCGTCGCCCGCGGACGGCGAGACGTTTCCGCCCAGGTCGTGAATGTAATTGCCGATCAGGTGGACGCTGTTACCGCTTGATCCGCCGTTGGCCACGACGTCGATTCCGGTGCCCATGTTGGCATTGTTCCCGATATCGAAACCGACGATGTCGATGTTGTTGGCTTCTACCAGAATGCCGGCGCCGCCGCTGCTGATCGTGCACTGGTTACTGGCTGCGGTTGCCGAATCAGTTCCATTGTCACATTGCAGAACCAGGCGCGCACCGGACGATCCGCCCCGGGTAATGTCGAGACTGGCATAACTTCCGTTGCCCACGTGAATGGTGGTGCCGCCCGAGCCCAAACTGAACGAACCGAGAGCATGAGAAATCGTCTTCCAGGGACGAGCCTGGGAACCGTCGTTGGAATCGCTGCCAGAAGCCGAAACATAAAAGTCATTGGCAGAAGCTGCGGCTGAAAAACCTAGAAGGCTGAAGCAAAGAATACCAAGCTGGATCCAACGGGGACTGAAGACTCTCACAGGCCGACCTCGTTAATGCCGTACTTGATCTGCACGGCGGGGGATTTCGAGGATTGTGACACCGGGCAGAGCGGAGGATCCACTCATCCGGCGCGGGCAAACCTCTCAATATGAGTTTGCCAAAACCCTGGGAATCGCGGATAGATGCCAGAAGGACACGCCCGTCTGACGGATGTTTCGGCGCTTGCCTCCGCCTTCCGATACCGGCCCATGGTAAGCTCCAGAATACGGCGAGTCACCCTAAGTTTCGACCGGCTTTGCCGTCGCAATGATGCTTCCGCCTCCGGGCTGCATTTCAGTTTCGCCCCGCTGGCAGCAAGAGTTAGAGTCCAAATCTCATGATTTCTCAAGATCTGCTCGACATCCTGGTTTGTCCGGTCTGCAAGCAGCCGCTTGCCCTAAAAGAGGAAAGCCAAGCCTTGAAGTGCGGTAAGTGCCATCGCGTGTACCCGGTTCGGGACGGCATTCCCATCCTGTTGGTCGATGAGGCCGTCACCGAGCCATCCTGAAATGGCGCGTTTGCGGGCCGTTTTCCCTGCGCCGCCGGAGAACGTCTCCGGAAATTCCGCGTCGACTCCGATTGCGGCCAGGACGGATTTACCATCTGCATGAAGACCATCGCAGTCGTCGGAGCCGGCGGGAATGGCAGGGAAGTGGCAGGCCTGATCCGCGATCTCGGCCAATACGAGTTTGTCGGATTTCTCGCCGACCGGGCGGGCGCCCATGATAGTCCGCTGCTGGGTGGATTCGATTGGCTGCAAAGCCACGCCATCGATTGTTTGGCCATGGGCATCGGCAATCCCCAGTCCAAGCTTGCGGTTGGCCGGCGGCTGAAAACACAGTATCCCCAGATCGAGTGGCCGGCCCTGGTGCATCCCACAGCCTACGTCGGACGGACTTCAAAACTGGCGCCCGGCGCCATCGTGGGTGTGGGTGCCATTCTCACCGAAAATGTGCAGATCGCAGCTTTTGCGCAATGTAACTTTGGCTGTGCCATCGGGCATGAAACCCAGGTCGGCGAGGGCTGCCTGATCAATCCCGGCGCCAACATCAGCGGCGGGGTTTGCCTGGGAGAGGGTGTACTAGTCGGAACCGGGGCCCGAGTTCTGGAATACCTGCGCGTCGGGGATCACGCGATGATAGGGGCTGGTGCGGTGGTTACCCGGGATGTCGCTCCCCACACGACCGTGATTGGAGTGCCTGCGAGGCCGCGATGAGGGCCTCAGGCCTGGGATGATTTCGACGAGCGGTGCCGTCGGGCGCCGGCAAATCTCTCAGCAGGGAGTTTCCTCAAGCTTCGATTTTAGTGGTAGCAGATTGGATCGTTGGTGGCCGGGCCGTGACTGACTTTCGCGCCGAGCTGCAAACTTCCAGGTTCGTGCAGTCAGTTGGCAAGCCATGTTATTCGTAGCCCTCACCCAGTCCCATATCGCCGATCGTCTGCAAGCCTATTCCCCGCGGCAGTTTTCCATCGCTCCGGATTGCTTCCTGACCTGGATCACCGACGGTTTTATGTCGCGGCTGGAAGTGGCAGAGAACGAAATTACAGCTACGGAGTCGCTGCTGGCTTCCTGCGAAGATCGCAGGAACGATGTCATCTTTTTTTCCGCGCGCTTCCTGCTGCAGGACCGCTGGCTGCGAATTTCCAAGTCCACTTCCGCCGGACGGCCGGTTTATTACACTCAGGATGCGCACGGTAACTTTTTCGTTTCAACCCATATAGCCTTGTTGCGCCAGGCGGGGGTCACGATCGAAGAAGATCCGCAGTCCCTGCCCGAGTTGCTGATCTACCGGACCGTGGCTCCTCCGCGCTCTTTCTACCGGGGTATCCGGCGGATGAAGATCGCGGGCGAACTGGACATCCGCTGGAAGAGCGGGCGCTGGACGCTGAGCGGCGAAGACAGCGGCTACCGGCAGCCTCCTCCCGATCCGCGGCTGAGCGAGGCGCAGGCGGTCGACACTGTGGCCGGGGTTTTGATCGATTCGGTGCGCGCCCTCAAGCCGGTTTCGTCGCAGGTTACAACCCTGCTCAGCGGCGGTCTCGATTCATCCCTGCTCAGCGCGGTTGCGCGCGACCAGATTGGGGCGCATGACACGTTTTCAAGCTCGTATCCGTTTGACGAACCGGAAGTCAACTTCGAACAAAAGTATGCGCTTTCCGCTGCGGCCGCTCTCTCCACCCGGCACACTCTGTTTACCCCGCATGGCTCCGATTTCGTGGCCGGCGTGGTCGATGCCGTGGCCGATGCCGAAGCCCCGCTGCATCACCTGCAATCTACTTTGCTGCACCTGCTTTTCCGGCACGCCATTCCGAAGAATTTCAACAAGGTCATCATCGGAGAAGCGGCCGACTGCGCCTTTGGTATCGATGACCATTTCATGGTGCGCCGCGCGCTCGAGCTGCCGCAGCGAATTTCCTCCTTCGGGCCGGTGTATGGCGGTTTGAAAATGCTGGGGCGCAAGTGGAAGAGGGTGCAGGCGCGGACCCAACGCATCGCCAGAATGAAGAACTCGCGCCTGCCAATTGCCCATCCCCTAAACCCCATGTGGGATTGCGGCGCGTATGGAGATTTCGCCTGGGTCGAGTCCAATTATGGAGCGTCCCGCGAAGAGATTGTCGCCATCCGTCATCGTTCCCTGCATGCCTTCGAAAAGCAGCGCTTTGAGGATGTGTTGTCGTTATACCTGCTGAACTATTCGGAGGTGGTGGGCACCACTTCCATCTGGTCGAAGCTGGCCGAAGGCCAGGGCAAGACGGCCTACTATCCCTTCGTGAGAAGAGAATTGCTGGATGCGGCCTTCTCTACTTCGTGGGAGACGAAATTGAAATCTCCCAAGCACATTCTTCGCCAGGTCGCGCAAAAATTGGGGGTTCCGGATTTCATCCGCAATCGTCCCAAGCAGAGTTTTGGTATCGTTTCCAACCGCTGGGCGGAGCCCGGCGGCACCCTGGAGCCGTTGATTGCGCTGGCCGCCAAAGTCGTCGATGTCAAGCAGTTGCGCTCCCTGCAGGGCGCCGATCCGCGAAAGGCCATGACGCTGTGGTCGTTGTTGAACTACGCCTTGCTGAAGCGATTGCTCGTCAGCGGCGAAAGCCGGCAGACTTTGCGCGACGAGCTGACGGAAAATTCCCAGACGAACGGAGTAAGGCAACCGGCCGAACCACAACCTGTGAACTCCTGATTCCGCGCCGCGCTTCCGTGGGCGCCGATTTTGGTTTTCAAATCCAAAAATGCCTCGTGTCCTGCTAATTACGTTTTGCTACCCTCCGACGCAAGTGATTGGGTCGGTGCGGCCGGCCGGCCTGGTGAAATACCTGTCCCGGTTCGGCTGGGATTCGATCGTCCTTACCCCTCAAGTCCAACGTTCCCCGGCCGATCCGTCGATCGTCGAAACCGAATACCGGGATGTAGTTGCGACCTGGAAAAAGCGGCTGGGGATGGACGGCAAACGCAGCGTGCATCAACAGCTCGGGCTTGCCGTATCCTCCAAGCCACGCTCCGAGCTGTGGCACACCCGCGCGCTCGAAATGGCCCGCTACTTTATTACCTATCCTGACGAAGCCAAAGGCTGGGTTCCATTTGCTTTGCGGGCGCTGGAGAAGATGGCTGATCAGGGTTTGAAGTTTGACGCCATTTTGACCACGTCGCCGCCGATTTCGAGCCACCTCATTGGGCGTAAGGCCAGGAAGATTCTGGGTTGTCCCTGGGTGGCCGATTTTCGTGATCTATGGACCCAGAACATGTCCAACCCGCACCCCAGGCTCGAAGCCATGCAGACTGGACTGGAAAGGCGCACGCTCAAGGATGCCGACGCCCTGGTGACGGTTTCGCAACCCTGGGCGGAGCGGCTGCAGCGCAGCTATCCATCGAAGCGAATTTTTGCCATTACGAACGGCTTCGATCCTGACCAGTTCGCATCCCTGTCAGGAGAGCTGACCTCAAAATTCACCATCACCTACGCCGGCCTGCTTTACCAGGGACGCCGCGACCCGGCGATGCTGTTCGAGGCGCTGCGTGAACTCTTTGACCAGAAGCTGATATCTCCCGAGGACGTCGAGGTGCGATTCTACGGCAAGGTCGAACCCTGGGTAGAGGCGCAAGTGCAACAATACGGGCTGGGCGGCGTGGTACAGCTTCCTGGACTGATTGCCCGGGCTGAAGCTCTGCAGCGCCAGGCGGAATCACAGATACTGCTTATGCTGGGTTGGACCGATCCTCGTGAAACCGGCCAGCACAGCGGCAAATTGTTCGAATATCTCGGCGCCGGCCGGCCGATTCTGGCGGTGGGCGGCGGGCCCAGCGTGCTCACCGAGACCCTGAACGAAACCGGCGCTGGAATTCACGCCTTCTCCCGGGATGACGTGCGCACGTTCCTGAAGGACAGCTATCAGGAATTCAAAACCCGGGGCCGAGTTTCTTACCATGGCATCAAGGCGGCCATTGAACGCTACACTCATTTCCACATGGCTCGCCAGTTTTCGGAAGTGCTGAACCTGGTCAGTGGTGCGTCTCCCCAGACGATTGAGGACAAGAATGTAGTAATGACGCCCGCCGGTCAGTCGGGCGGTCCGGTCCGTTAATCTGCAGCAATTGGAGACCTGCTTTTCATGCCTCGCGCTCGCCGCATAGTTCAGAACATATTTTCCAACTGGTTTTCCCTGGCGGTTTCGACCGGCGTCGGCTTTTTCATATCGCCGTTCGTGGTGCACCACCTGGGAAACCTGACCTACGGCGTGTGGGTGATTACGCTCTCCTTCGTCTCCTACATGAACCTGCTGGATCTGGGCTTGCGGGGAGCGGTAACCCGGTTTGTTTCGAAAGGAACCGCCGAGGGAAACAACGAAGATGCAAGCCGGGCGGTCTCGGCGGCGTTATGGATCAGGCTGTGGATCAGTCTGGCAATCGTGGTCGCGGGGTTCACTCTGTCGGTTGTCTTCCATCGCATATTTGTCATCCCGCCGGAACTCCAGAACGATGCCAGAATCGCCATCCTTCTGACTTGCGTCAGCGTCGCCATCACGCTGTGGTCGGGAGTTTTCGGCAGCGTCCTGGTAGCGCTTCATCGTTTCGATCTGAGCAGCGCCGTTTCCATCCTGCAAACCTGTTTCCGGGCGGGAGGCATCGTGCTGTTGCTGCGCTCCGGCCACGGCATTCGGGCCCTGGCATTCTGGGAACTGTGCACCTCTCTGGTGGCGAACGGCGCGACCATATTTCTTTGCATCCGGGTTTTCCCCCAGCTCAAGCTGGCTTTCGGGCGTCCCGACCGTCCCACGTTGAGCAAGCTTTGGAACTACAGCTTCTATGCCTTCCTGATCAACATCGCGGTGCAGGTGGCCTACTATTCGGACAACCTGGTAGTGGGCGCCTTTCTGTCTCCCGCCGCGGTCACGATGTACGCGATCGGCGGAATGTTGATCTCGTATGCGCGGGTGATCATCACCTCGATGACCGCGACCTTCACGCCGCTGGCCAGCAACTTCGACGCGGTCGGCAACTTCGACAACCTGCGCCGTCTGGTGATCCACGGCACCAGGGCAGCGCTGGTGATCGCGTTGCCTATCGAAGCGGCCCTGTTCTTTCGCGGCCATACCTTCATCAATTTATGGATGGGGCCGCAGTATGCTGAAACCTCTGGAACCGTCATGCAGATCCTTCTGCTCTCGGTGCTGTTTGCTTCGGCCAACACCACCAGCGTGGGCATCGTGTTCGGCATGGGGAAACACAAGCGCATTGCTTTCTGGGGCATCGGCGAAGCCATTGCCAACCTTGTCCTGAGCATCATTCTGGTTCGCCGGATCGGGATTTACGGCGTGGCCTGGGGTTCGGCGATCCCCAGCGTATTCTGCGAAGTGGTTTTGTGGCCGGCTTATGTCTCGAAGCTGGTGGCGATCCCGGTGCGGACTTATCTCTGGCAAACCTGGATTCGAACCGGGCTGGGCGCGATTCCTTTTGCGCTGGCCTGCGCCTTCTCCGAACATTACTGGCATCCCCGCAATCTGTTGATTTTCTTCCTGCAAATCGGGGTTCTGCTGCCTCTGGTTCCGCTGACCCTGGCGCTGATATTCCGCGAGGAAATCACGGTTCAGTGGCGCGCCTGGAGAAAGCGGCGCAGTGTCCCCCAGACCCTGGGGGCGACACTCGAAGAGAGCCAGGCAGCACTGCATGCCGCATCCGAGCAATAGCGACTGCAATGAAGAGAAAGTGCCTTATTGCCCTGTACTTAGGTGACTTCGGGCATGGCCGGCAAGTCGAATAAGATGTTCTTATTCGAGGGTATTCGATAACGTACGATCAAAGCCTGCGAAACGCTTCCCCTTGAGTGGCGGTTCTCCGGGCCAACCTGTTCTCCGTGAAGTGGATATTCAAATCTAACGTTAGGGAAGCGTAAAGCTTTTACAATCATGACTGACAATCTGACTCTCGACCGAGCGATGCCAAAAACCGAAAATGCCGTGAAGCATGCTCCCTGCAGATTCTGCGGAGCGGCGTTGCACCACACTTTCACCGATCTGGGAATGTCTCCGCCCTGCGAGAGCAACCTGTCGGCGGATCAGCTCAACCAGATGGAGCCGTTTTATCCATTGCATGTGCTGGTGTGCGAGAAGTGCTTTCTGGTGCAGCTGGAGGAGTACGTAACCCCGGAAAATATCTTCACCGAGTACGCCTATTTCTCTTCCTTTTCCGACAGCTGGCTGGCGCATTCCAAGGCCTACACCGACCTGATGGTCAAGCGCTTCCAGCTCGACCACGACAGCCTGGTGGTTGAGTTGGCCAGCAACGACGGCTATCTGCTGCAGTACTTTGTGGAGAAAGGCGTCCCGGTGCTGGGCATCGAGCCGGCTGTAAACGTGGCTAAGGAAGCCACCAAGAAGGGAATTCCCACCCTGGTCAAGTTTTTCGGCCGCGAGCTGGCGGCGGAAATGGTGAATGACGGCACCCAGGCTGACCTGATCCTGGGCAATAACGTGTTAGCGCAGGTGCCGGATGTCTGCAGCTTCGTCGCAGGCATGAAGACCCTGCTCAAGCCGCAGGGCGTGATCACTCTGGAGTTTCCTCACCTGATGCGGCTGATGGAAGGCAACCAGTTCGACACCATCTACCACGAACACTTTTCCTATTTTTCTTTCCTCGCCACCATGAAGATCATGGCCAAGTTCGGCCTGACGGTTTTTGACGTCGAGGAACTTTCCACGCACGGGGGCTCGTTGCGAGTGTATGCCCGCCACGCCGACGACAAGTCGCATCCCGTGACCGACCGCGCCCGGGAGCTGGCTGAACGCGAGGAAAAAGCCGGGTTCACCCGCCTCGAAACCTATTTCTCGTTTGACGAAAAGGTCAAAGAGACCAAGCGCAAGATCATGAGCTTCCTGATCGAGGCCAAGCGCGCGGGCAAGTCGATTGCCGGATACGGCGCGCCCGGCAAGGGCAACACCCTGCTGAATTATTGCGCCATCCGCACCGATTTCCTGGATTACACGGTGGACCGCAATCCTTACAAGCATGGAAAATTTCTGCCGGGCACGCACATTCCGATTTTTCCTCCCGACAAGATTCGCCAGACCAAGCCGGACTACGTGTTCATCCTGCCCTGGAATCTGAAGAATGAAATCCGGGAGCAGCTCGCTTACATCCGCGAGTGGGGCGGCAAATTCGTGGTTCCGATTCCGGAGGTGGAGGTCTTCTAGTGATCTTCACTGAGACCAGGCTGAAGGGAGCTTTCGTCGTCGAACTGGAAAAACGTGAAGACGAGCGGGGCTTTTTTGCCCGCTCCTGGTGCCAGAAAGAAGCTGAAGCCCACAACCTGAATCCGCGGCTGGTGCAGTGCAACATTTCGTTCAACCGGACGAAAGGCACGCTGCGCGGCATGCACTACCAGGCCTCGCCGTATGCCGAGGCCAAGTTGGTGCGCTGTACCGGAGGTTCGCTTTACGACGTCATCGTCGACCTGCGGCCCGGTTCTCCCACCTACAAGCAGCACGTGGGAGAGGTGCTCAGCGCCGCCAACTATAAAATGTTGTACGTTCCCGAGGGTTTTGCGCACGGTTTTCAGACGCTCGAAGACAACACCGAGATCTTCTACCAGATGTCGGAGTTCTATTCACCGCAACATGCCCGCGGGGCGCGTTACAACGATCCGGCCTTTGGCATAAAGTGGATGATCGAAAACCCCACCATGGCGGATCGCGACCGGAACTATCCTGACTTTGCCGGCTAGGCTGAGCCTTTCATGACACCGACCCAGACCACGGATTTTGCCGAGCTTCGAGCCGGGTTCGACCCGCTGGCCGCCGGCCGCGATATTTACGCTCTGATGCGGGAGCTTTACCCGATTTGCCGCAGCATCACCGGCGACGGTTTCCGCCAGACCCTGGCCCGGCTGAAGAAAGAGATTCCGCTGGAAGTGCGCGAAGTCCCCAGCGGCACTAAGGTCTTTGACTGGACGGTGCCGCGGGAATGGAACATCCGCGATGCTTATGTGAAAAATTCCAAAGGCGAACGAGTCATCGATTTTCGCCGCCACAACCTGCACGTAGTGAACTACAGCATTCCGGTGCAGGCCAGGATGTCGCTGGCCCAGCTACGGCCTCACCTGCACACCCTGCCGGAGCAGCCGGACTTGATTCCCTACCGCACGTCTTACTACAAGGAAGCCTGGGGATTCTGCCTGCCGCAACGACAGCTGGAGCAGATGCCCGAGGATGAATACGAAGTCTGTATTGATTCCACGCTGCAGGATGGGCACTTGACCTACGGCGAGTGCCTGCTGAAGGGCGAGTCGGAAGAAGAAGTTCTGATTTCCTGCCACGCCTGCCATCCTTCACTCTGCAATGACAATCTTTCCGGAGTCGGGGTGGCCACTTTTCTGGCCAAGTCGCTGGCGCAGGTGCCGCTTCATTACTCCTACCGGTTCCTGTTTATTCCGGGAACCATCGGATCGATCACCTGGCTCAGCCTGAACCAGGATCGGGCGCAGAACATTCGCCACGGCCTGGTGCTTACCTGCGTCGGCGACCGCGGCCACGTGAACTATAAGAAGAGCCGGCGCGGCGACGCGGTGATCGACCGGGCCATGGGCCAGGTGCTGAAACATTCCGGCCACGCTTATGACATCCACGAATTTTCCCCGTACGGTTATGACGAACGGCAATACTGCTCGCCCGGATTCAACCTGCCGGTGGGTTGTTTTATGCGGACGCCGCACGGAAAATTCCCCCAGTATCACAGCTCCGCCGACAATCTGGAGCTGATGCACCCGGCCAGCCTGGCCGACTCTTTGTCCAAGTGCCTGGCGGCGCTTTACATTGTGGATAACGACCGGGTTTATCTCAACCGCAATCCGCACTGCGAGCCGCAACTGGGACGGCGCGGGCTCTACCGCGCCATGGGCGGCCATCGCGATGAGAAACTGCAGGAAACCGCCATGCTGTGGGTGCTCAACCAGGCCGACGGCACGCATAGCCTGCTTGACATCGCGGAGCGCTCCAAGCTGGCTTTCGACATCATCAAGGACGCGGCAGACATGCTGCGCAAGCACGATCTTCTTCAGGAAGCCCACCCCGGCGACAGCGAGGGAGTGCAGCGTTGAATCAAGCAGAACAACTGTCGGGATCAACGGCGCTGCTGACCGGAGCGAGCGGCTTCATCGGTTCACACCTTGCCCGGCGGCTGCTGGAATCCGGAGTCACGGTGCATGCGGTCTCGCGGCAGCGGCAGAGTTCCGAACGCGAGAACCTGCGCTGCTGGCAGGCGGACATGAATGACCAGGCCGCCGTCCGCGAGCTTTTTCATAACACTCGTCCGGATTTCGTTTTTCATCTGGCCAGCCACGTTGCCGGCGCCCGCGATTTAGCCAAAGTTCTGCCGACTTTTCACGACAATCTGGCCAGCACGGTGTACTTGTTGACCACGGCAGCCGAGACCGGGTGCCGGCGGATGGTGCTGGCCAATTCCTCGGAAGAGCCGCAAGGGTTGGATGGCACGGTACCGTGCTCACCGTATGCCGTGGCCAAGTGGGCGAGCGGCGCTTACGCCCGCATGTTCCACGAGTTATATGACACGCCGGTGGTCATCCCGCGCATCTTCATGACTTACGGTCCTGACCAGAAGGATCTGCAAAAACTGGTGCCGTTCGTTACCCTGAAGCTGCTGGCGGGTGAGGCGCCGAAGTTAAGCAGCGGCCGCCGCCGGGCAGACTGGGTTTATGTGGACGACGTGGTCGAAGGCCTCATGCGGGCGGCCGCCGTCTCTGGAATCGAAGGGTGTACTTTTGACCTGGGTTCGGGCTTGCTATCCTCTGTCCGGGACGTGGTCGGCCACATCGTTCAGCTAACCGAAAGCCGGGTCGAGCCGGAATTCGGAGCTTTGCCGGACCGGCCCATGGAACAGGAACGCGCCGCCGACACAGTTTTTTTACGGGAAAGACTGAACTGGTTTCCGCGCACTTCATTGCGCGAGGGTTTGGCGGCAACCGTGAGTTGGTACCAGCAGCACCACTCAGGGGTTGCACAAATCAGGTGAGCACCAGATAGAGTCCGGCAGGAAAGCAATTATTTCGAATACTTTGGGAGAATGAGATGAAGGTTTTGATCACGGGGCATAACGGTTATATCGGTTCGGTTCTGACAGGCGTAATAAGCGCCGGAGGCCATGAAGTCACGGGCATGGATACTTATTTGTTCGATCCCTGCACTTTTGGTCCGCCGCCGCCCGATATTCCGGCTCTCCGGGTCGATATTCGCGACGTCCGCCCTGAGCATGTCGCGGGCTTCGACGCGATCATACATTTGGCGGCGCTGTGCAACGACCCTCTGGGCAATCTCAATCCCGGGGGCACGGAGCAGATCAATCACCTGGCGTCGGTCCGCATCGCCAAGGCAGCCAAGCAGGTGGGCGTGCCGCGTTATCTGTTCGCTTCCTCGTGCAGTCTGTACGGCCTGGCCGGGACGGAAGACATGCTGACAGAAACGGCTGCCTTCAACCCCATCACGCCTTATGGGGAATCCAAAGTAAGAGTTGAGCAGGAAGTTTCCAAGCTGGCAGACGACAAATTCAGTCCGACTTTTCTACGCAACGCCACCGCCTATGGATTTTCTCCCCGGCTGCGAGGCGACGTGGTGGTCAACAATCTGGTGGCCGCTGCCTTCACGAGCGGCGAAGTTTCGGTGCAAAGCGACGGCACGCCCTGGCGGCCGCTGGTGCATATCGAGGACATCAGCCGTGCTTTTCTGGCGATTCTGGAAGCGCCGCGGAACCTGGTGCACAACCAGGCTTTCAACGTGGGCCGTACCCAGGAGAACTACCAGGTTCGCGACCTGGCAAAAATGGTTACGGAAGTCGTGCCCGGAAGCAAAGTCAGCTACGCCGTGGGCGGAGGGCCCGACCCCCGCTGCTATCGGGTGAATTGTGACAAGATCGCGAAGACTCTTCCCGCCTTCCAGCCGCAGTGGACGGTACGCAAGGGAATGGAAGAACTCTACGCGGCCATGAAGAAATATGGCATGACGCGCGAAGATTTTTCCGGCACGCGTTACCAGCGCATCAAGACCATTCAGAAGCTGATGAGCGAAGGCCGGCTCAAAGACTTGCGCTGGAACAAACCGGCTGACAGCGAACTCGCGGCGGCGGGCAAAACGGTTACACGCTAACTGGCTGGAGCCAGCGGAGGCATGAAGCAGTCATGAAAGTCGTTCTATTTTGCGGTGGGCTGGGCATGCGAATTCGCGACGCCGAAGATCTGCCCAAGCCCATGGTGCATTTGGGATACCGGCCAATCCTCTGGCATGTAATGAAGTACTACGCTCACTTCGGGCACAAGGACTTCATCCTTTGCCTGGGACACCGCGCCGATGCCATCAAGAATTACTTTCTCAATTACAACGAGTGCGCCTCCAACGATTTCATCCTGACCAGCGGAGGCAAGAATCTCGAACTGCTGAACAGCGACATCCACGACTGGCGTATTACGTTTGCCGATACCGGAGTCAATTCCAACATCGGGCAGAGACTGAAAGCGGTGGAGAAGCATCTGGAGGGGGAGAAGGAATTTCTGGCCAACTACAGCGATGGCCTGACCGATCTGCCGCTTCCCAAGCATCTGGAGCATTTTCACCAGCATGACAAAATAGCCAGCTTCCTGTGCGTGCGTCCCAGTCTCAGCTACCACCTGGTTTCGATGCAGCCGGGCGGCAGCCTGGTGGAGGGCATTCATTCCATCGATAACGGCGACATACGCATCAACGGCGGCTATTTCATCTTCAAGAAAGAAATTTTCAAGTACATGCGCGACAAGGAAGAACTGGTGAGCGAGCCCTTCCAGCGCCTGCTGCAGGAGAAGCAGCTGATGGCCTACACCTACGACGGTTTCTGGGCCAGCATGGACACGTTTAAAGACAAGCAGCAACTGGAAGGCATGTATGCCACCGGCAGAGCTCCCTGGGAGGTCTGGAAGAGCAATGGCAGAGGTTAGGCAAGCGGTGGGGAGGGGTGGAGTTGCATGCTGCCGCTAAGCCTGGGCGAGGATAGGGCGGCGCCGCTCACGGTGTTATGTCTGGGAGCGCACTCCGATGATATCGAGATCGGCTGCGGTGGCACTATCCTGCAGCTGCTGTCTCACTACTCGAATGTGGAAGTTCAGTGGACGGTCTTCAGCTCCGGACGGGAGCGGGAGAAGGAAGCGCGCACCAGCGCCGATCTGTTTTTAAAACAGGCCCTGCGCAGCCGGGTAGTGGTCAAGAATTTCCGTGACGGCTTCTTCCCCTACCAGGGGGAAAGGATCAAGGAATTCTTCGAGGCCATGAAGCGGGAGGTCAATCCCGATCTGATTTTCACCCACTACCGCGATGACCGCCACCAGGACCATCGCACCATCAGCGATTTGACCTGGAATACCTGGCGGCGGCACCTGATTCTGGAATACGAGATTCCTAAATACGACGGCGACCTGGGTTCTCCAAACTGCTTTATTCCGCTAAACAGGGAAGTCTGCGAGCGCAAGATCAAGCACATCTGCGATGTCTTTCAGACGCAGAGCAACAAGGCATGGCTGACCGAGGACACTTTCCAGGCGATTCTGAGATTGCGTGGAGTGGAATGCAGCGCCCCCGACAAGTTTGCCGAGGCGTTCTACTGCCGCAAACTTATTTTGCCCATGCAGGACGACCTGGCCAAAGGTAAAACTTATCCCCGGCGGGCGGGCAAGAGACGGTAGTTTCGCTATCTGTGGTGAATCGATGTCCGTGAAATCAGGCAAGCCTCGGGTGAGCGTGGGCGTTCCGGTCAGGAACGGGGAGCGCTTTCTTGTCGAAACTCTGGACTCGCTGTTAGGGCAAACCTATACCGGCTTTGAGCTGATCATTTCGGACAACGCATCGACCGACAACACCGAGGCAATCTGCCGCGAGTACGCCGCCAGGGATCCGAGAGTCCGGTACTATCGCAGTCCTCAGGACGTCGGCCTGGCCAACAACTACAACTCTCTGTTCGCGCGGGCTGAGGGAGATTATTTCAAGTGGGCCGCCGCCGACGATATTCATGAACCTGAGTACCTCGCCCGATGTCTCGAGGTGCTGGAGCGGGACCCAGGCGTGGTGCTGGCGTACGGGAAGACGCGATTCATCGACGAGAATGGCGGGCCGCTCAGCAACACCGATCCGGGTTTTGATTTGCGCTCCGACGCAGCCCCGGAGCGGCTCCGTTACGTGATCTTTGCCGAACATTGGGTGAACGCCATCTTTGGCCTCATTCGCAAGCAGGTCCTGGCCAGAACCTCGCTGCTGCCCAGCTATCCGGGAGCCGATTATGCTTTGTTGGGAGAGCTGGCGGTAGCAGGCAAATTTTTTGAAGTGCCTGAACCTTTGCTGCTGCGGCGGCTGCATCCCGCGGCTTCCAGCCAGAACACCAGCGATGCCAGCTGGAGGGTGCGATTCTGGACCGGAAGCGGCGGAACCTCGATGCCTTTCTGGAGCCGCAGCCGCGATCATTGGATGACCATCATGCGGTCGAGCCTGAGCGCCTGGGAGAAGATTTCTTTGGGCGGATCGTTGCTCCGCAGCATGGTTTCGCGGCGCCGACATCTGGCCGGAGAGTTAACTGCGGCGTCCTTGCAAAAATTCACCTAGGTTACGTGGTTTCAGCAAGTTAAGGTCGCACCACCTGTCCGCCTTTCTCACCCCCGCAAGGCCCGCTCCCCAACCGTAAGTGCAGCATTTTCCTATCCGGACCGCTTGACAGAATTTAACCAAAAAGCATAAAGTTACTTTGGTTACACGAGTGCGTGTTCCTTCTGGAATGCCGCTTCTCTGGCCGAAAGTAACACCCCTCCCCCCAAATTCTGGTTAACCCTACCTCTGCGCTACCCACAGCAGAGGCTGAGGAGTCAATGAGCCCGGACAACTACTCCCCCCCGCGTGGCATTTTGCTTGCCCTCCTGTTGCTGCTTGGTGTCATCGTTCCCGCTGCCATGGGACAGGCGAATGTGAAGGGGCAATGGACCACGTTGAGTCAGACTACGCCGATCAATCCCATCCACGCGGCGTTGATGAAAAACGGCAAGATTCTGATCGTCGCAGGCTCTGGAAACTGTCCGCCTTCACAGTCCGGATGCCCCTCGGGGCCGCCTTACGGTCCATCGAATGCCTCCGGCGCCGAGATCTATGATCCGGTGGCGGGTACTTTCACCGCCTTCACGCTCTCCTGGGACATGTTTTGCAACGGCATGGTGAATCTCCCGGACGGGAGAGTGTTGGTTAACGGCGGCAGCATTCAGTACGATCCATTTTACGGTTCGCCTAAATCCGCAATTTTCGATCCCTCGACCAATACTTTCACCAACGTTCAGAGCATGGCCCATGGCCGCTGGTACCCGACCGTCACCACGCTGGGAGACGGCCGCGTCATGACTTTTTCCGGAACCGACGAAAACGGCAACACCAATACTACGGTGGAGATTTACACCGTCGGTTCGGGTTGGAACCAGCCCGATTCAGCAGGCTGGACGCCGCCGCTCTACCCGCGTATGCACCTGCTGCCCAGCGGCAAAGTTTTTTATTCCGGCCAGGGGACCAGTTCCGCCATTTTCGATCCTTCGAGCTTGTCCTGGACGCAGAACGTCGCCAACACGATTTACGGCGGCCAGCGTTCCTACGGGACTTCGGTGCTTCTGCCTCTGACCCCGGCCAATGGTTACGATCCCCAGGTGATGATCATGGGGGGGAACAGTCCCGCCACCGCCACCACCGAAATCATCGATCTGAATGCTTCGCCGTTGAAATGGAAGTCTGGCCCCAGCATGTCACAGGCGCGCAGCCAGATGAACGCCGTGATCCTGCCAAACGGCAAGATTTTGGCGATGGGCGGATCGGTGAACGACGAAGATGTCGGATCACTGAGCCTCAACGCGGATCTCTACGACCCGGTAGCAAAGACTTTTTCGTCGGCGGGGCAGAATGTCTACGAGCGACTCTATCACTCGGTGGCTCTGCTTCTGCCCGACGCCACGGTGTGGTTGACCGGCGGCAATCCCTCGCGAGGCACTTACGAGCCTCACATGGAGATATACAAACCCGCCTATTTGTTTAACTCCAGCGGAGGAGCGGCGACACGTCCGACCATCAGCAGCGCACCCAGTTCGATTTCCTGGGGCAATGGGTTCACAGTCACGACTCCGGACGCTGCCAGCATTTCTTCCGTAGTGCTGGTGCGGGATGGTGCGGTGACCCATTCGTTCAACATGGACCAGCGGCTGGTCGGCATATCATTCACGGCGGGAAGCGGATCTCTGACAGTGACGGCTCCGCCAACCGGCAACATCGCGCCGCCCGGCTACTACATGCTGTTTCTGCTCAATAGCAGCGGCGTGCCCTCGGTAGCGAAGTTTGTGCAGTTGATCACAGGCGGAGGCGGCAATCCTGCGCCGACGGTGACAAGCATCTCGCCCACATCAGGCACGACGGCGGGAGGGACTCCGGTCACGGTAAGCGGCACCGGCTTCCTGGCGGGAGCGTCGCTCAGTTTGGGTGGGACTGCGGCGAGCAACGTGGTGGTGAGTAACAGCACGACCATCACGGCGACGACGCCGGCTCATGCTGCGGGCGCGGTCACGGTGACAGTGACCAACACCGACAGCCAGAGCGGAAGCCTGAACAATGGCTACACCTACAGCTCTGGAGGCGGCGGCGGAGGCTCGATCGGCTTTGTGCAGGTAAACTCGGCGACGCCGGTGAACAACGCTTCACCAGTTTCAGTGGCCTATCCCCTGGCGCAGACTGCAGGCAACTTAAACATCGTGGTGGTGGGCTGGAATGACACCACGGCGACGGTGAGTTCGGTGGTGGACAGCAGGGGCAACACATACACCCTGGCGGTGGGCCCGACGTCGGGG
>DATAPL010000053.1:0-301366 GCA_036265205.1 Terriglobales bacterium | reverse complement strand
TAATGGTCTTCCGCCAGGTTGCCCTAGATTCGGCTGCATGGGCTGCTGGCCGCCGCCTTCTTCGGACTGATTCTGCGCTACAGTCTGCGGCGTCGGTCGTGGCCCAAACGCCATCCCCTGAGATTGCGGAGGTGGTAAAGCGCCGGCCGGCGCGGCTGGGTTAGGCCGTCGTAGCAGTTGAATAAGATTTTCTGGGGGTGCGGGCATCGTCCAAGGCATTAAAAATTTCCTCCACTCAATGAACTGGATTGATTCTGGGAACTTCTCCCGGGCTGAAGCATCCTCAAGCAAAGAGTCGCGTCTGTGTCGGCAACTCTAAGTATCGAAGTTTCCTGAAAAGCACCGGTTCGAGGCTGCGGCTTGGGCATTGCTGTAGTTGTTGAACTGCTGCTCGATGGCCGCAGGCCGATTGACCAGGTCGTATTCGCCTTTCAAATTTGATAGCGCCTGCTGTAAAGAGTCGATGAGATGAACCGGTGAACAGCCCCCAGCACTGGACTCGATGGTCGTTTGCAAACACCACTGCAATCTTCGGGTTAGCCACTGGTACTTAACCGTGCCCATGTAGCGGTAAAACGTCGCTTGGTCCACGGCGAAAAGCGGCAGAAGCAAGAGCAGTGCCGACAGGTACTCTCGGATCCCGACCTCGCCACCTTCGGAACAATGACTATCAACGGTGGACGAAGAAATCGTAATCCCGCGAGCCCGCAGGGACAGCATCGCCTTGAAAATGCTCTGGTGGGACATTGAACAGAAGCAGTCAGGCACGAAATTGGTGAGCAGGTCGCAAAGTGAATTGTCGCCAATTACCGACACCAGCAGCACGATTTCAGCTGCCAGGTGGGGATGGGGCTGAACAATTTCGTCCTCGGCAATCACCGTCCAGTCTGCTCGCGGAGTCGGCTGGGGCGCCGTTTCCTCTCCCTCGGGTTCCACAATGTCGTCGATGTGTGCTAGGCCCGGCGCTGGAAAGGGCTGTGCGGACTCGGGCGATTCATGGTGGCTGATTGGTTTCATGTTTGCGACTCCCTTTCAACTGCAAAAACTAGGGGCGGCTCGATGCCGCCCCTACTGACCAACTCGGTTTTCGGATCGCTACCTACAACTTGTGTTCAGAATCGTGCCCTTCGCGGTACCCAGATTCGTGCCTTCCGCTCTCGGTTCTTCTGGGGAAAAACGGTGCGCGGTTGCATGACGATGAGAAGTAATTCAAACCGGGCCGGAAATAGCTGAGGCAAACTCCGCAGGCCGTCAGTGTTTGAATTGGACCGTAATGGACCGTACTCGGCTGCCAAGTGCAAGCGAGTCAATGAGATAATTCGGCGGACGCCATCGTTCGCAACGATGAGGTCGTCGGTTCGATCCCGACTAGCTCCACCAAGTTTCGTTTCTGATCTTCGTTTTCAGCCCCTATAGCCGCCAATAGTTTGCAACGTTGCGCGCGCAAGGCCTGCCATTTCCTGATCAACTGGTAAATCAGCCTGAGGAATTTGCTGGAGCAGGCGAGGATCTTACTGGGCGGGGGAAAGATCTGGCTATCAGCATGGCCATGATCAACATTGGAAGGACGAGGGTGGAATAGAGGGGGACGTCGATCCATGCATTCGCCAGTGGAGAATTGAGCCGCGAAATTGCGACCAGAAAGGCGGCGCTGATCCATGGCCACAGCAAGGCGACGGCGGTGAGTTTCCAAAGCCAGCGTTCCACCCGGGTTCGCTCTTCCGAGTGCAGCAGGACGAGCACTCCGGGAATCAGCAGCGCCTGATTGTAGGGAGACATCAAGGGGAGAATGAACAAGTTGGCCGCCAGCATCAAGGCCATAGTGAGTGCAAAGTCCGGCGAGTCCGGGAGGGCTGACCTGCGGCGGAGACAGATGCGGGCGAGGAGGAGCACAAGCAGAAGCGCGCCGACCACGAAGCCCCAGAAGCCGAGCAGCAGTTCCAGGAGCGAAGTGGGGTGGGTGTATTGACTGTAGGCCAGGGCGGTGTCGACGAACTGCCTAAGCCGTCCTGGCAACATCAACTCTCCCGCGGCGATCAGGATGGCGAGGGTGGCGCAGAAACCCATCACGAAGCGTTTGCCTTTCCGCCAATTGCTCAGAGACCAGAGCATCAGCCACAAGATCGGCAACAGCAGGAGTTGCGGCTTTATCATTGCCAAACCGAATATGCAGCCGCTCGCCAGAAATCTGCGACGAACGATGAGCAGCGTACCGCCAGCGGCCATGGCGCTCACCAGCAAGCTCAACTGCTGGAGTTCCAGTCCGTGCACGACGGCGATGCTGCTCAGTACGAGGAGCTGCAATGCGGCTGTGGTTGACCTCGACGCGTCCCAATGCACGACTCGCAGCCAGAGCGGAAGGCTTGCTGCGGTGATCAACGCGAGCAACCAGAATCCGATGATTTGCACGACGTGAAACGGCAACCATATCGTCGGAGCGAACAGGAGCGCGATGTAAACCGGATAGGCAAAGCGTTGCTGGTTGCGGCGGTCACCACTTTCGAGAACATGACCGTAATAGGCAATTTGCAGACTCTGCGTCACTTCTTCTCCGTAGGGGCTGCGGTGGTTGATGATCAGCTCTCTCGTGCCAAACCAGGTGGGGTATAGGTCGCCCAAAGGACCGCCGGCTACGTCCGCAGAATAGTTTGCGCCGGTGATATACGGCTGAAGGCGGGGCCGTGCGTAAAGCCACATCGAGATTGCGGCGCAGACTGCAAATGCGACTCGAAGCTGGGGGTTTATGGGCATGTTTACGGAGCGGCAATTTTTCCCGGCGTTTCAACTGCAAGGCTCGGGCGGCTGCCTAGATCAATAACCACTAAGGACACGAAGGTACACGAAGGACTGCCTTGCCCTCACATGAGTTTGGCGCTGCACGTCGTTTTGCCTGGCCTCGCGCTAAATGCGACAACGTTAAATTGTTGAACCGTCTTGCGCAATTGGGAACCACCCGGTGAAGAACCAGTCGGCGCTTTTCTGCCGCTGAGCGTTTCCTGCTAGACTTTCACTTCGTTTCAGCGACAGAGGTGTGCTTGGCTGCTACTCAAAGGATTTCCTCCGCACTCAAAAAGCGTGCCGCGCAGATCCAGGTTCTACTCATGGATGTGGATGGCACTTTAACCGACGGCGGGGTCACCCTGCTGACCCAGCCGGATGGCAGCGCCCTGGAGATCAAGACCTTCGATGCTCATGATGGCCAAGGTCTGACGCTGGCGCGCACGGCCGGGATTCGAACCGGTTGCATCACTGGCCGGGAGAGTGGCGCCCTGCTGCGGCGCGCGCGCGAAATGAACATGGATTTTATTTACATGAAGCAGCCGCTGAAAACGGCCGCCTATGAGGAAATCTTGCAGAAAGCGCGCGTCCCTGAATCCGCGGTTGCCTACGTGGGCGACGACCTGCCGGACTTGCCCTTGTTGCGCCGCGTTGGATTAGCGGTGGCGGTCGGAGATGCCGTGCCGGAGGTTAAAAAGGCCGCGCACTTCATCACAAAAGCGGTAGCCGGCCGCGGCGCGGTGCGCGAGGCGGTCGAGCTCATCCTGAAATCCAAAGGGATCTGGGAAGAGATGATCGATAAAGCACGCGCCTAGACAGTGCAGATCACTTAAGCAGAATTCCCACGATCGAGGCCGACATCAAGTTGGCCATGGTGCCGGCGATCATGGCGCGGAAACCTAGTTTCGCCAGCTCACCGCGTTTGTTTGGCGCCAGCGCGCTGATGCCGCCGATCTGAATGCCGATCGAACTGAAATTTGCAAAGCCGCACAGGGCGAAAGTTGCGATGGCGAAGGAGCGCGGATCGAGCACGGCTTTTTGTGCGCCGAGCATGCTGTAGGCCACCAGTTCATTGATCACCATGCGGGTGCCGAGAAGATTTCCGACCAAGCCGCATTCTTTCCAGGGAATCCCGATTACAAATGCCACCGGAGCAAAGATCACACCAAAAACTTGTTCCAGGCTGGAGGGGAACCAGCGAAACAGGTGGTTGTGAATGCCACCAAAGATACCGTTCACCAAAGCGATGAGAGCGAGAAAAGAGATCAGCATGGCGGCAATGTTCAAGGCCAGGTGCAAGCCGTCGATGGTGCCGCGGGTGATGGCTCCGAGAACATTTTCGTCCTTGGGCATAGCTTCGGCGTCAATCTCAACGGCGGTCTTGGCGGTGGATTCTGCTTGGCGATGGGGGCTGGTGACCGGCTCTTCGGTTTCCGGCACAAACATTTTTGCCATCAGAATAGTGCCGGGCGCGGTCATGATGACGGCGCTGAGCAGGTTCTTAGCGTCCACTCCATAGAGAATGTAGGCGCCCATAATTCCGCCGGAGACGTGGGCCATGCCGGCGGTCATTACGGTCATCAGCTCGGAGCGGGTCAATGAGGGTAAGTAGGGGCGAATCGTGACCGGAGCCTCGGTCTGGCCCATAAAAATGCTGGCGGCAACGTCGAGAGATTCGGCGCCACTGGCTCCCATGCGGATCATGACTTTCGCCATCTGGCGAATGATGAATTGCATTACGCCGTAGTGATAGAGCACGGCGAAGAACGCGCAAATAAAAATGACCGTGGGCAGTACCTGGAAGGCAAAGATCATTCCGAGGGACCCGCCCTTCTGTCCCAATTGGCCGAACACCATTTGCGAGCCGGCGAAGGAATATTCCAGAAACTTTTCGACGCCATGGCCGGCCCACTCCAGCAAAGCGTGGCCAAAGCTGAAGCGCAAGACAAAGATCGCGAATAACACCTGCAAGACCAGTCCTAAAGCCACCGTCCTGACGCGAATTGCGCGGCGATTGGTGGAGAACAGGTAAGCCAGGGAGAGCATAGTGATCAAGCCCAGAAGCCCGGTTAGACGGCCCATGCAAGCGTCCTCCTGCTGACGATGCGACGGTAGAGCAGCAAAGCCATGACTTTCTTTTCTGCGATGACAACCCGCGTCGGTTCGAGCTGGACTTGGCTGGTCATGCCGTCGCTCCTTTGCCGGGAATGACCCGGTGAATCAGCGGCCGCCGGTTCAATGGAGGTCGTTGCGCAATACGGTAAGCCTGTTGCAGCAGGGCACGCGCGTCATCAAGCCGGGCGGCGGAGTTGTAGTGAATGGTGCATAGAGGCTCGCCTTCGCGGACGGGGTCGCCGACTTTTTTGTGAAGTACCAGGCCTACGGCGGGATCGATGACGTCTTCTTTCTTCTCCCGGCCGCCGCCCAGCACCAGGCTGGCGACGCCAACCTGCTCACATTGAATGGAGTCAACGAAGCCGCCACTTTGGCTGAGAAGCGGTGCGCGGTACGCAGATTGGGGCAGGCGCCTGGGATCGTCGATGACGCCTGGATCACCACCTTGCTGGACAATAATCTCGCGAAATTTCTTCAGCGCGGACTGGTCGCGGATGAGTTTGGACGCCAACTGGCGGCCCTGTTCAACGCTTGGCGAAGATTGAGCGAGATAGAGCATCCAGGCGGAAAGTTCGACGGAAACTTCGCGCAGGTCGGCAGGACCCGCCCCCTTCATCACCTCGATGCATTCTTCCACTTCGAGCGCGTTACCCACTTTCAGGCCCAGAGGCTGATCCATGTCGGTGATCAAAGCGACCATCTTCTTGCCCATCCGCTCTCCGGTTTCGACCATTAGCTCGGCCAGGTGAACCGAATCTTTCTCAGTCTTCATAAACGCGCCGGAGCCGGTTTTCACGTCGAGGACCAAGCCGTCTATGCCTTCGGCCAGCTTTTTGCTCATGATGGATGCGCAGATAAGGTTCGGGCTTTCAACGGTCGCGGTTACGTCGCGCAAAGCGTAGATTTTCTTGTCGGCGGGAGCGATCTCGGCGGTCTGGCCGATCAGGCCGCAGCCGCAGGCTTTCAGGACGCGGCGAAATTCGGTCAACGAAAGATTGATATCGAAACCAGGGATGGATTGCAGCTTATCCAGGGTGCCACCGGTATGGCCAAGCCCGCGGCCGCTGATCATAGGAACGGTAACTCCGGCGGCAGCGACCAGGGGCGCGATGATGAGCGAGGTTTTATCGCCCACGCCGCCGGTGGAATGCTTGTCAATCTTGGGGCCGGGAATATCCGAGAGGTCAAGAACTTCTCCAGAGCGCAGCATGGCGGACGTGAGCGCGCTCAGTTCGGCGCCATTCATGCCCCGGATGAGGACGGCCATCAGCCAGGCCGCCATCTGGTAGTCGGGTATTTCATCCTGAGTGTAGGCATGGATGAGGAATTGAATTTCGCCGGACGAGAGTTCGCCGCCGTCGCGTTTTTTGCGGATGAGATCGAGAGGGCGCATGACGGGAACAGGCGTACTGACTAGAGCCGAGGGTTTGGACATCTGTCTCCGGAACCAGAAACAGGGAAGCTTACATTGAGGAATACGCTATTGGGAAGCATTTCTTCCCGAGGCCGGGCGAGCCTGTGCGAGTTGCCGGCAATGCGGGAAATCGGATGTGGCTCGCCGCAGTAACACTGCATCACTGCTTGATCGTCGCCAGCAACCTGGTTTCATCGGCCGTGGCGAGCTCAAATCTTCCCCCCAAGTATTTGGCCAGAAACTCTTCCGAGGCGGCGTTGAACGCCATGTTGTTGGTGGGCCGGGCAAAGCCGTGTCCTTCATCGGGGAAGACGTAGTACTGGACCGGTTTACCGTTTTTGCGCATCGCAGCCACGATCTGATCACTCTCGGCTTTGTTCACGCGCGGATCGTTGGCACCCTGCCCGATCAGCAGGGGCACTTTGATCTGGTCGGCCTTGAACAGGGGCGATTGCTCCCTGAGCACAGCTTCCGTGTCGCCCATGCGTTTGTGGAAAGTGGATAGAATCGTCGACCAGTAAGGCGGAATGGTTTTCAGCAGAGTGTTCAAGTTTGATGGACCGACAATATCGACTCCGCAGGCAAACGCATCGGGCGAAAAAGTAACTCCCGCCAGTGTTGCGTAGCCTCCGTAGCTGCCGCCCATGATACAAACCTTCGCCGAGTCGGCGATGCCTTGTTTCGCAACCCAGTCTTTTCCGTCCAGCAAGTCAGTGTGCATGGCGCCTGCCCACTGGCGATCCCCGGCATTCACATATTGCTTGCCGTAGCCGGTCGATCCGCGGAAATTGATCTGCAAAACCGCGTACCCGCGGTTCGCCAGCCACTGCGCGTAACGGCTGTAGCCCCACTCATCCCGGGACCATGGACCGCCATGAACAAATTCCACCATGGGCAGGTTTCTGGGTTCCATGCCCGCCGGCGTGGTCAGATAACCGTATAGAGTCATTCCATCCCTGGCGGTGAACTGAATAGGTTTCATCGTAGAGAGCGTGTATTTCTCCAACTGGGGCCGGTTGCTGAACAGCAGCGTCGCGTGTTGGCTCGACCGATCATACAAATACCAATACTCTGGCGCGTCGTCGCTGACGAAGCCGACAACCCATTTGCTGTCATCGAGGCTCTGCGAGATGCCATCGATATCGCCCTTGCGAACCTTTTGCAGGGTCTCAAAATCAGTTTTCACTTTGGAATCGATGAAGACATATTCGGTGCGCTGTTTGGAGTAGCTGACAGCTTCCAGCGCATTGGCCTGGGGATTGTTGATAATGTTCTTGACATCGAACTGCGGATCTTCCGTAATGACTTTTCGTTTGCCGCTGGCGACATCAATCTCAAGCAAGCGAGCAGCATTCACATCAAGGCTAGTGGTGACCCAGAGAGCTTTGTTGTCCGGTGAAAAGCCGTTGACGCCGCCGAAGGTTTCGTCCGGACCCCACTTTATGAGGTCGCGCCAGGGCGTCTTGCTGTCATCGCGGACCCTGACAATCGTCCCACCATCGTCGGTCTGCGCTTGAGCCGCGCGGATCTGCAGTGTGTTATCGGCCTGCCAACCTTGCACGTCTCCTGGGTTCTCCGTATCGAGTACAACCTTGGCCGTTTTCAGATCGATTCGATGAACGTCAAAGAGCTTTGGATCGCGCTGGTTCATCTGCACCAGGATTGTGTCGGGTGATTTCGATTCATAGGCGACTATATCGACGCGAACCTTCTCGAATGGGGTTAGGTCCCTGGTCCGCTTGGACGCAATATCGGTCTGGTAGAGTCTCCAGTTCTCATCGCCGCCAATGTCTTGTACATAGAGAATGTGTTTGTTGTCGTATTGCCACAGAAAGTTTCGAATGCCGCGATGGGTGTCGGAGGTCACCGCGCGGTCATCAGTTTTTCCCAGCGTGCGAATCCATACGTTCAACACGCCATTCAGCGGGGCAAGATACCCGAGCTGCGTTCCATCCGGAGAAATTTGTGGATCGGCGCGCTCAGGATTGCCAAAGAGCACTTCGCGAGGGATCAGGGTCGTGGTGAACTTTTCCTGCGCGGCGACCAGCAGAGGACTGAAGCACACGAAAATTAACAGCCCAACCACGAGTTGTCTCAAGCGACGCATAACACCTCCGCGATTTATAAGCATAGCAGGCGAAAACCGGCAAACGACCAAATGCTCCGCGTTCCGGTTACAATCGAAGCCTCCCGGAGCAGCTTCGTCATTGTCTTCTATCCCCTGGCTGCTGACACGAACAAGACCGGACCGTCCGAGCCAAAATCAACAGGAAGCTTACATTGCAGGGGGGCAGGGGAAAAGTATTTCGCCATGAAACGCGGGCAACTCTCCTAGAATGTCCTGGTAAAAAATGAAAGGCATCAATTCGATTCGGCGTCCGAAATCTTCTGTCTCAGTAGCAGGGAGCAGTAGGGAACTGCTCTCACCGCTGGCATTCTGCATTCTCGCCGCGGCTTTGGCGGCGGGTGTGTTTGCGATTTACAGTCCCGCGTTGAATTTCCAGTTTGTGCTGGACGATCACCGCTTTGTAGGCGATCCGCGTCTGCAGTCACCCGGTCATGTGTGGGAGTACTTCACGAATTATGTGTGGGCACAGGTTCCGGGCGGACCGTCCAGTTTTTACAGACCACTGTTTGTGTTGTGGCTGAGGGTGAATTTCATCCTCAGTGGCCTGTCGCCCTGGGGATGGCATCTGCTCAGCGTGGTGAAACACGCGGCTGCGGCAATTCTGCTGGGATTATTAGTTTGGGAGTTGCTGCGGGACCGGGTCGCTGCGCTGATTGGGGCAACTTTGTTTGCGCTGCATCCTGCCCAGACAGAATCCGTGGCGTGGGTTACCGTGCCCGATCCGCTAATGTCCGCCGGCGTGCTCGGCGCGCTGCTGCTGTACTTGAAGTATGTGGAGCGCAGGTCCGCCGAAATTCATGCAAATGCTGAAAAGTCCCGCAGAAAATCCCGTAAACAGAAACGAGATAACTCCTCGGCCTGGGGCTCGAAAGCCTGGCTGGTTGCCTCTGTGGCCAGCTTTCTGGCAGCGTTACTGGCCAAAGAAACTGCCATCGTGCTGCCCGCTGTCATCTTTATTTTTGCCGTGGCCTTCCCCCTGGCTTCCCGCGAAGCGGAACAAAGTAAGCCGAGAAGGATCGGCTATCGAAGCCGTCTGATTTTTGCCTTTGGCGATACGCTTCCGTTCCTCTTGGCTACCGCAATTTATCTGTTTTGCCGCTCCAGTGCGCTCGGGCGATGGCTGGTGCCTGCAACTCAGCATCTATCGCGGAGTACGGTGCTGCTCTCCTGGCCAGCCGTACTCTGGTTTTATCTGAAGGTGTTGCTGTGGCCCGTCCGGTCGCGCGCATTTGCGGATCCTAACCTGGCAGAGAAGTTTTCGCTGCGCGGCGTGATGCTGCCGGGATTGGGTGTGGTTTGTGCGCTGGCAATCCTCGCATCTGGTTGCCTCTGGGCATGGCGACGGGCGGAGCGTGACCTTCCCGAGCCACAAGCGGAGGGTGTCAAGCGTGCGTTAGTGATCGGCGTCTGCCTTCTGGTACTCCCGATCGTGCTGACTCTGAACCTGAACGCGCTTAACCCCGGTGATTTCCTGCATGGCCGGTACACCTATCTGCCTTTGGCGGGCTTGATGATCCTGCTGGCGACGGGATGGCGCCTGTCCACAAAGGGGCGGACCGTGCTGCTGCTTGCGTCGGGACTGGCGGCGCTTGCATTCAGCGTGCTGACCGTGCAGCAGGAGAGTGCGTGGAAAGATGATTTGACTATCTTTACCGTCGCTCACCAAAATGCTCCTCGGAATGCTCCGGTAGCCCAGAACTTGGCAAGAGCGCATGTGCAGGTTGGGCTCGGGCTCGATGAGGCTGGCCATTGCGATCAGGCTGTGCCGATATTTGAACAGGCGATACAGCAATACCCGCAAGACTGGTTTGCCTGGGCAGCCCTGGGGGAGTGTCGTTTCAAGCTGAATGATCTGGCGGGGGCTGAGCAGTCATTGCGCCGCGCCTTTGAGCTTTCGCATGAGGCTCGAGTGAAGGAGGAATGGGAGGCAGTGCGTGCGAAGATGGGCCTGCCGTCCGAGCCGAGGGAGTAACCTTTGAACGGGCAACTGGGATCCTCTAGCGGGTCACAATCGAAAACCCTCGGGCAGCAATTTCGTAATCGCCATCTCTTCCGTGCCCGACTGGCCGCGAAAAAGGACAAGTGCGTCGGGGCCGAATTCGTAGATGACCTGGCGGCAGGCGCCGCATGGCGCGCAGGGGACGTCCCGTTCGGTAGCGACCGCGACTGCCTTGATCCTCATGGCGGACCCTTCAGCCGCGACGGCGGCGAAGATGGCATTGCGCTCGGCGCAGCTGGTCAGACCGTAGGAAGCGTTCTCCACGTTGCATCCGGAATATAGTTTGCCGCTCTCGGTGAGGATGGCAGAGCCGACGCGAAAATTGGAGTAGGGCGCGTGGGCATTTTTGAAGGCGGCACGGGCTGCGGACAGCATTTTTTCCTGTTGAGCGGCAGCGAGAGTTGCGGGCATGGGTCGATTCCTTTGCCTCTTCCGGTTAAAACGATCGAAACCAGTTTACTGAGTCCGAAATCAGGCGCAAACAAGCACTGGTCTTCTGAGCATCAAACACAAGGTCCCTCCACTTCGTTTGCTGCGCTGCGCTCTGGTCGGAAATGACAGTTTGCTGCGAGGGGTTCAGACGGCCGGGCTCGAGCCTCTTTTGATAAATTCGCCCTGGCCGGGGCGGCCCAAAAAGTTTTCGCCTTCTACCAGCATGCGTCCGCGGGAGAACACTATGTCCGGCATCCCGGTCACCTTAATGCCCTCGAACATGGAGTAGTCCACCCGCATGTGGTGCGTCTTGGCGCTGATGGTGTGCTCGCGCTTGGGATCGAAGATTACCAGGTCGGCATCGCTTCCGACGGCGATGGTGCCTTTGCGCGGGTAGAGGCCGAAGAGTTTGGCGGGAGCGGTGGCCACCAGCTCGACGAAGCGGTTCACGTTGAAGCGTCCTTGCGCCACTCCGCCCGAGTACACCAGGCTCATGCGGTGCTCGATGCCGGGGCCGCCGTTGGGGATTTTGGTGAAATCTCCGATCCCCATTTCTTTCTGTTCCTTGTAGCAAAAGGGGCAATGATCGGTGGAAACTACTTGCAGGTGATCGTGTTTGAGCCCCTGCCATAACTTTTCCTGGTGCCACTTTTCCCGCAAGGGTGGGGTGAAAACATATTTGGCGCCTTCAAAGCCGGGGGCGTCCATGTTTTCCAACGATAGATACAGATATTGCGGACAGGTTTCGGCGTAAACCGGTAAACCGCGATCGCGGGCTTCGCGAACTTTTTCCAGAGCGTCATTGCAACTCAGATGAACGATGTAAACCGGCGAACCCGCCATTTCCGCCAGGGCGATGGCGCGCGCCGTGGCTTCGGCTTCAGCCGTCGTAGGACGGGTGAGCGCGTGGTACTTGGGAGCGGTCTTGCCTTCGGCTAATGCCTGTTTAACGATCACGTCGATGGCTCCCCCGTTTTCCGCGTGCATGCAAACCATCGCGCCGGCTTTGGCGGAGGTGCGCATAGCTTTGAAGATGCTGGCATCGTCGAGCATGAACACGCCGGGGTAGGCCATGAACAGCTTGAAGCTGGTGATGCCTTCGCGCACCAGTTGAGGCATTTCGGCGAGTTGGGCATCGGGAAGGTCGGTGATGATGCAGTGGAAGCCGTAATCCGCCACCGCCTTCGAAGAGGCTTTCTGCATCCAGGTATCGAAAGCGGTGCGCAGCGACTGGCCTTTGTACTGGATGGCAAAATCAATCAGGGTGGTGGTGCCGCCGAAGGCAGCGGCGCGGGTGCCGGTTTCAAAATCGTCGGCGCTGGTGGTGCCGCCGAAGGGCATATCAAGATGGGTGTGGACGTCGATCCCGCCGGGAAAGACATATTTGCCGGGAGCATCAAGCAGGCGTTTGGCGTTTTCCCGAGGCAGCCCGCTGCCGATGGCGACCACCTTACCGCTTTCAATTGCCAGATCAGCCTGATAGGTGTCCGTTGCGGTGACCACGGTGCCGTTGGTTATGAGGGTGTCGAACCCCATTGGCTAATCCCCTGTGCTCGAGAGTGCCATCTGTCCGGGCGAGAGCGTGTTGTATTCTATTCCATTAGCCTGCGGCGTTGTGTTCCTCTGGGCGGTCACAAAGGAAAGCATGAAGTTCGGAATCACCATCAAGCCGGATCTTTCTGTGGAGCGGATTGTCGCGCTAACGCGCCAGGCCGAGGAGGCGGGATTCGAGTATGGCTGGATCTTCGACTCGCACGTGCTGTGGAAGGAGCCGTATCCGCTACTGGCCCTGATGGCCAGCCAGACGCGCAGGATGCGCCTGGGACCGTGCGTCACCAACCCGGCGGTGCGCGACCTCACCGTGACGGCCAGCCTTTTCGCGACGTTGAACCTGATTTCGGGCGGGCGGATGCAGCTGGGAATCGGGCGGGGTGACAGCTCGCGGCGAGTATTAGGCAAGAAGCCCGTAACCCCGGCGGAGCTGGAGCGTGCGGTCGTGACTTTTCGCGAATTGACTGCCGGACGGGAGGTGCAATTTGAGGGACAGCCGGCTCGCCTGACCTGGGCGACGGGTTCGCCTCCGGTCTGGATTGCGGGCTATGGGCCGAAGGTTCTGAGCCTGGCTGGGCGCATCGCCGATGGAGTGATTTTACAGTTCGCCGATCCTGATCTGATTGAGTGGTGCCTTGGGTTTGTCCGCCAAGGGGCAAAGGAAGCGGGGCGCGATCCACGATCGGTGGAAGTGATGGCGGCCGCTCCGGTATGGGTTTCAGACGATCTAGCGGTGGCGCGGCAACGTGTGCGCTGGTTTCCGGCCCTGGTTTCAAATCATGTGGTCGACTTGATTTCGCGCTATAAGCCGGAAGAGCTGCCCGCGTCACTTACCTCGTATGTGCAGTCTCGCGCAGGGTACGACTACCGGCACCATGCTGAAGTGGGCAGTGATAACGCCAGCTTCGTTTCGGACGAAGTTGTCGACCGGTTCTGCCTGGTAGGCCCGGTGGAGGCGCACCGCGCGAAGTTGAAGAAGCTGGGCAAAGCGGGCGTAACCCAGTTCAATATCTACCTGATGTGCGGAGATGAAGAGCAGACCCTCGAGATTTATAAGCGGGAGATACTGCCAGGGTTTGCGGGGGCTGGGTAGGCGACGCGGGGCTGTTTGGGATCGGATAAGCCTGGTCTCTGATTTTCAGTTTTTAGTTGATAGCTCTCAGTTCTTAGTGGGGCGAAACCTTGCCGGGTTTTTGCCGTCCAAGCAAGAAGGGAAGATGCTTCAGGTTAGACGTTATCGTCGCGCGCTTCTTGCATGCCTTCTGGCGGGCTGGCTGACCGGCTGCAGCGGAACCAAGGCTGCGCCCGTGCACGCGGCCGCAGTTCCCATACTGGCTGCAACGGTCGAGCAAAGGGACGTTCCGTTGCAGGTAAAGGCGATCGGAGCGGTCGAGGCCTATTCGAATGTCTCGGTAAAGACCCAGATTACCGGCGAACTCGTCGGCGTGCATTTCAAGGAAGGCCAGGACGTCAGCAAGGGGCAGCTTCTGTTTACGCTCGACAAACGGCCCTTTGAAGCTGCGCTGAAGCAGGCCCAGGGCATGCTGGCCCGGGACCAGGCACAGGCGGCGAACGCCCGTACCCAGGCTGAGCGTTACGGGGCGCTCAACAAAGCCGGAGTGGTTTCCAAAGAAGAATACGATCAGATGCGCTCGAACGCCGATGCCCTCGAGGCCGCGGTGGTGGCCGATCAGGCGGCAGTGGAAAATGCGCGCGTGCAACTGGTTTATTGCACCATCGATTCGCCGATTGACGGACGCACCGGTCCGTTGCTCATTCATCAGGGCAACATGATCAAGGCAAACGACACGCCTTTTCTGGTGAGCATCAACCAGGTGCAGCCGATTTATGCGACGTTTACCGTGCCCGAACAGAACCTGGCGGAGATTAAGCGCTATTCCAGCCAGGGCAAGCTGCGAGTGCAGGCTTTTATCCCCAATGACACTCGGGGCCCGGCGAGCGGCTGGTTGAGTTTTATCGACAATACGGTCGACCAGGCCACCGGAACTATCAAGCTAAAGGGCGAATTCGCGAATGCCGACCGGCGGCTGTGGCCGGGCCAGTTTGTGGACGTGGTCTTGACCTTGGCCCAGCAGCCGAAGGCGATCGTGGTGCCGTCGCAGGCCATTCAGAATGGGCAGACGGGACAATTTGTTTTTGTGATCAAGCCGGACATGACGGTGGAGGAGCGCCCGGTGGCCATCGATCGCAGCAGCGATGGCCAGACGGTGATTGCGAAAGGACTGGCTGCCGGGGAACAAGTGGTTACAGACGGACAGCTCCGTTTAGTGCCGGGAGTAACGAAAGTGGAACTTAAGCAAGCCACGGCGCCGGCGGGGAGCGCTGCCCAGATTGCTCCCCACGCCAAGGGCGAGTAGTTATGAACGTTGCCGAAATTTTTATTCGACGCCCGGTGATGACCTCCCTGGTCATGCTGGGAATACTGATGTTCGGCATCATGGGCTATCGCCTGCTTCCGGTAAGCGATTTACCCAACGTAGATTTTCCTACCATTCTGGTTTCCGCCAGCCTGCCCGGGGCGACGCCAGATACCATGGCGTCGGCGGTGGCGATGCCGTTGGAGAAGCAGTTCTCAACCATCGCCGGCGTGGACTCGATGACGTCGTCGAGCACCCAGGGCTCGACCCAGATCACACTGCAATTTAACCTGAGCCGTAATCTGGATGCCGCCGCGCAGGATGTGCAGTCCATGATTGCGAAGGCAGCGCGCGACCTGCCACAGAACCTGCCCAGCCCGCCGTCTTACCAGAAAGTCAATCCCGCTGACCAGCCAATTTTGTATTTGACCCTCAGCTCGCCGACGTTGCGGCTTTCCGATGTGGATGAATACGCGGAAACGCTGATGGCGCAGCGCATCTCCATGGTGAGCGGCGTGGCCCAGGTCAGCGTGTACGGGGCGCAGAAGTACGCGGTTCACGCCAAACTGGATCCTAAGGCGCTGGCCAGCCGGCAGATTGGCATCGATGAGGTCTCCAATGCGATTCAGAACGGCAACGTGAATCTGCCTACCGGCATTCTTTACGGGACGCACCAGGCGTTCACGGTCCAGGTGAACGGGCAGCTTAATAAAGCTGCGGACTACGGCCCGCTGGTTGTGGCCTACCGCAATGGCGCGCCGGTTCGACTGGGCGATCTCGGGCAGGTCGTGGACGGCGTCGAAAATGACAAGACCGCAAGCTGGTATTTCGATGCCAAAGGCTTGCGACGCGGCATTGTTCTGGCCATCCAACGGCAGCCCGGCACCAATACGGTTGAGGTGGTGGATTCCATTAACCAGTTGATGCCGAGTTTTCGGGCGGTAATGCCGCCGACAGTTTATGTCGATGTTTTGTATGACCGGTCAGTTTCCATCCGCTCGTCGGTGGACGACGTAAAGTTCACGCTGTTTCTGGCGCTCGTGCTGGTCATCCTGGTCATCTTTCTGTTTCTGCGGAATCTCTCCGCCACGGCCATTCCCAGCATGGCGCTGCCCATGTCCATCGTGGGCACGTTCGCGGTGATGTACCTGCTGGGCTATTCGCTGGACAATCTGTCGCTGATGGCGCTGACGCTTTCAGTGGGCTTCGTGGTGGATGACGCCATCGTGATGCTGGAAAACATCGTGCGCCACATGGAGATGGGCGAACGCCCGATGGAGGCGGCTTTCCGCGGAGCGCGGGAAATCGGCTTCACCATCGTTTCCATGACGCTCTCGCTGGCGGCGGTCTTTATCCCGGTGCTTTTCATGAGCGGCATTCTGGGACGGCTGCTGCACGAATTCGCGGTAACCATCAGCGTGGCCATCCTGGTTTCCGGAGTCGTGTCCCTCAGCCTTACACCCATGTTGTGCAGCCGCTTCCTGCGCGCGTCTAAAGAAATCGAGCACGGATGGCTTTGGACTTTGTTTGAGCGGTTCTTCGACGGGCTGTTGCGGGTTTACGATCGCACGCTGCAGGTAACGCTGCGCCACAAGTTCGCCACTATGGCGGTATCGGTGGCGGTGATGGCGGCCACGGTATATTTGTTTGCCGCCATTCCCAAGGGCTTTCTGCCCGATGAAGATCAGGGGCAAATTTTTATTTTCACCGAAGGACCGCAGGGGATTTCCTTCGACAGCATGGTTGCGCACCAGATGGCGCTGAACCAGTTGGTACTGGAACAGCCCTACATCGATTCGTTTATGTCTACGGCCGCGGGCGGCAATGCGGGACGCATCTTCGCCAGGCTGAAGCCACGCAGCGAACGCAAATCGGCACAGGAGATCGTCCAGGAGTTGCGCGTCAAGCTGGCCGCGGTTCCGGGCATCAATGCGTTTCCGCAGATGTTGCCCACCATCCGCATTGGAGGGCAACTGACCAAGAGCCAGTACCAGTTCACCCTGCAGTCGCCGGACACCAACGAGCTCTATGCGGATGCTCCCAAGCTGGAAGCCAAGTTGCACAATGATGCGCAATTTCAAAAGCTTTTGCAGGACGTGACCAGCGATCTGCAGATCACCAACCCGCAAGTAAATGTGGATATTGATCGGGACAAGGCGTCGGCCTTGGGTATCACAGCCAACCAGGTGGAAGATGCGCTTTACACCGCCTATGGACAGCGGCAGATTTCGACAATTTACGCGCCCAACAACGCGTACCGGGTGATCACGGAGCTGGAAAATCAATACCAGCTTGATCCTTCGGCGCTGTCGATGCTTTACGTACGTTCGGCGAACGGCCAGCTCGTGCCACTCAACGCCGTGGCCAAGCTCACGCGCTCGCTGGGACCGCTCACCATTAATCACCTGGGCCAGTTGCCGGCAGTGACAATCTCATTCAACCTGCGGCCCGGAGTTTCATTGGGCGATGCGGTGAACGCGGTGGGCCGGGCGGCGCGAGAAATGCTGCCGGCTACGGTCAGCACCAGCTTCCAGGGCACGGCGCAAGCATTTGAATCATCAATTAGTGGCCTGGGACTGCTGCTTCTGATGGCCATCCTGGTAATTTATCTGGTACTGGGAATTTTGTATGAGAGCTTCATTCACCCTCTAACCATTCTTTCCGGTTTGCCCTCGGCGGGCTTTGGCGCGCTCATCACGCTGATGCTCTTTCATCTGGAGCTGAATCTTTACGGCTTCGTGGGCGTGATCATGCTGGTCGGCATCGTGAAAAAGAACGCGATCATGATGATCGACGTGGCTTTGGAGAAACAGCGTGACAGCAACGACCCGGCGCAGGAGGCGATTTATCAGGGAGCGTTACTGCGGTTTCGTCCCATCATGATGACGACGATGGCGGCCCTGATGGGGACTTTGCCCATTGCCCTGGGCTTCGGCGCTGGTGCGGAGTCACGGCGCCCGCTGGGACTGGCGGTAGTGGGCGGGCTGGTCTTTTCTCAATTGCTGACGCTTTATATCACTCCCGTTTACTACATCTATATGGAATCCTTCCAGAAGTGGCTGCGGTCGCGGAGGAAGCAGAATCCGCCCACGCAGGTTGAACTGGAGCAAGAGCCCGCCCTGGCAGGAGGAACGAGGAAGTAGAGCGGCTGCGAGCCAGGGTGAGCGCGAGCGCTGAGTTGCGTCAATCCAAGGGGTGGCCGCGGCCAAACAAGTCCTTCCAAAAAAATTCTAATTCTGAAGCGCCGCCGTATCGCGCCGTGAATCTGTTTTGCGCTGGAAGGGACAGCAGATTCCGCGCCGGCGTGGCCGGCTCGGAATGACAATAGTTGTGCAGGGTGCAACATTGCTGCTGGCTTCTTCAGCACTCCCCACGTTTACTCCCCACCTTTCAGCAGAGGAACTTGTGCTCTATCGGGTAACATGTCCGGTTGGGCGCGAGCATACATTGGATTCGAAAGCCACTCCAATCGAAGCTATTAACAGCCAGACCCAGATACCGCCGCCGGTATGGCTCCGCTTCCTTGTTCCCTCCGTTGCCGACCTGATTTTCATCATCCTGCTGCTGGCCATGACTGGAGGAATTCTTGCCCCACGCCTGCTGGGCGACGCCAGCATCGGATGGCACATCCGCAATGGCGAACTAATGCTGCGCACGCATGCGATTACCCGGACCGATCCATTTTCCGTAACCATGGGCGGACAGACCTGGTATGCGTGGGAGTGGTTGTATGACATCGTGATTGCCGGAATCCACCATTGGACTGGCCTGAATGGCGTGGTGTTGTTTACCGCTGTGATTATCGCGGCGACTTTCGCTGTGACCCTGCGCCTGAGCTTGCGGCGTGGCGGGAATCTGCCGGTGACCGTGGTTCTGCTTGCTTTGTCATTGGGAGCGGCAATGATTCACCTGCTGGCGCGGCCGCACGTCGTGAGCTGGCTGCTGACCGTGGTGTGGTTTCAGCTGCTGGATGAATCTGAAGCGGGCTCAAAGAGCACGGTCGACGCAACCGGCAGGCGGTTGTGGTGCCTTCCAGTGTTGATGTTGTTGTGGGCCAACGTGCACGCCGGATTCGTTGTGGGATTCGTGCTGCTGGGCCTCTATCTCGCGAGCAGCGCGATCGGATACTTCCGCTGCCGGCTCGAGCAAGGGCAAGAGCAGGAACTTCGACGGGGCCGGTTGCGCCGTCTGGGCCTGGTGACCCTGGCATCGTTAGGCGCGAGTCTGATCAACCCATACGGATACAGGCTGCACCTGCATGTGTACCAATATCTATCCAGCCGCTGGCTGATGAATCATATCGACGAGTTTCTCTCGCCCAATTTCCACGGCGTCGCACAACAGTGCTTTGTGGCCATCCTGCTGATTACGATTGTGGCGCTGGCGATCGTCGGAAAGAAGCTGTCGCTATCGCGGATATTGGTGTTGCTGTTCGCCGCCTACAGCGGCCTTTACGCCTCGCGCAGTCTTCCGGTTTCGTCGCTGCTCCTTACGCTCCTGGTTGCACCCTTGCTCACGGAAGCGATCGAGGAAGTGAGCTCAAGGCCCGATCTCGCTTTGTTACTGCGAGACCGGCTTTTGCGATTCCGGTCGTTCGGGGTTCGCATGGCGCGGACGGAAGCGCAATTCCGACACGCCTGGCCATTGATTGCCGTGTTTGCCGGGGTGCTCGCATGCGCCCACGGCGGCAGGCTGGGGGCATACCAGTGGATGGACGCGCACTTTGACGCCTCGCGGTTTCCAGTGCAGGCCGCCGACGCAATTCTCCAGCGCGGCCTGCGTGAGCCGATCTTCTGTCCCGATTCATGGGGAGGATATTTGATCTACCGGCTCTATCCGCAAAACGAGGTTTTTGTGGACGACCGGCACGATTTCTACGGGAAAGAATTTTTGAAAGAGTATTTGCAAACCGTGAGGCTGGCGCCTGAGTGGGAGCGATTCTTAAATGAGAAGCGGGTGAATTGGGTGCTAGTGCCGGCAAAGTCCGCGCTTGCGAATATGCTGCTGGAGACCCCACAGTGGCGGGTGGTGTACCGCGACGGGACGGCAGTGTTGTTTGAGCGAATGTCGTAACGGTGACGTTATGCCTGAAAATAAGCGATTGGGCTCAGGATGACAACGCCAGAAGGTCTAGAACTGGTCGTCGGTATCGATATTGAAACCTAGGATGGCGTTGACTTCGATGGGCTGGTCGCCGCGCAGTGCGGGGCGGAATTTCCAGGCATTTAGCGCGGCCAACACTTTGCTGGTCATGATGGCGGAGGCGGGTTCGAGCACTTGCGGTCTTTTCACCAGGCCAGTGCGATCGAGGGTGCAGGCGATAACCAAACGCGCCTTGGGAAGTCCGGCCGGCAAATCGGTGCGCATGGCCTGAGGCGCGGCGAGATCTTCGGCGTAGCCATGAACTGCCGACGCCGGGTCGGAGAACTGCATGACAGCCGTGCCCAGCCTGGTCTCGAGATAGATGGTGTAGACTTTGTCGCCCTTCAGGCGGCCATAGAAATTGAAAGCGCCGCCGGAGCGAGATGTGGCGATCACGGTTATGTCTGGTCCGCGATCTTTTGGATTGGTGTTCGATCGTCCTGGAGTTCCCGCCTGATTTGTTCCCGAGCCGAAGCTGGGCAGGGTCACAATATTATTGCCGCCCTTTACGGAGACGCCGGGCATGGCGGGCGAGCCGTTGGTTCCGGTGCCGGCGCCGCCGGGTCCGGGATAGGGGGAAATTCCGCCGCGAGCGTTGGGGTCAGAGCCGGGACCGCTGCCGTCTTTGCCTGCGCCGGGACCGGGTCCGGAAAAGCCGCTGCCGGGGCCGTCGCCGTGACCGATTCCGGCACCTCCGCCCGATCCTCCCATGCCGGGCTTGTCGCCACCGGAGGGTGACATGGCCAATACTCCGCTTCCGCCGCCTCCTGGCATGCCTACTTTCGAGCCGGGCTGGCTTGAGACCACGACGCCGGATGCGCTGCCCCCGCCGTTGCTGCTTGGAGGTGCGGTGGCCAAACCTGCATCGAGCGGGCCGCCAAATCCAACGCCCCGGTTTCCGCGTCCCTGGCCGGCCAGTGATCCTGCGCCGGACATCGATGGAGGCGGCCCCACAACTTCGGCGCCCGAACCCATTCCCCCAGCCATCGAACGGGGTGCAGAGCCGGCGCCTAGCTGGACCGAAGGCGGCACAACGGAGGCGCTGCCCAAACCGCTGATGCCGCGATGTTCAGCCGAAGCACTGCTTACCTGCACCGGGGGCGGAACGATCTGCTTCTGAAGCTCGTCGGCCCCGAAGCCCGGCCCGGTGGGGGTGATTTCGCGGCTGACGGTGGGGGCAGGCGCGACTACTGCTGTGGCGGGCAATGCCAGCCGGGGATTCAGATTCGTCATCTGCTCCGGCGCTGAAATCGGCGGAGGCACGACTTGCACGGCTTGCGAACCGGGCAGATGAAGCGCCGCTACCTCGCGTTGCGGCGCGGCGGCGCTGGGCGGAACTGCGCCAGGATTCAAGGTTGGGGCCGCGCGCAACTGGTCGGGAACCTGGGGCGCGGGCGCTACCGCCAATTGCGACAGGGCGGGCGTGCGCAGGGAAGAGCGCATTCCTTCAGCCGGGGCCGGTCCAGGCAGCGCTTTCAAAGCAAGCAGATTAGCCACCGCGGAATTAGACAGCGGCAGATTCAGCTTGGGGGCGTCGGCCACGGTTTCTCGTACCGTAGTACCGCGGGCCACTCGGATGGTTTGTGTGGGATGATGAGCTTCCTGGCCGCCCGCGCGACCGGAGCGTCCGGCTTGGGCGCCGCCGAGGTCTTCGGTGCGGGGCAGTTCATTGCCGGAGTAGTAGATGACGTCGTATTTCGGTTTTGCCGGAGGCTCGTAGGGTTGCATGCTGGCAAGCTTCGCCGGCAGCACGATTACGGCTACGAGCAACAGCAGCTCAACTGCCCAGGAAACCAATATCCCCCAATAAGGAAACAGGCCGGTCTGAGCCTCCCCGGCAAGTTTTTTTGGCGAACGTCCAAACGCCGGCCCGATGGCGGAGAGAAATTCCTCCCGCCGGGACGACCACTCCACCAGAAGTTTAGGGGCATCGTTCACGCCTGCGTTGCCTCCCCGGCCTGGCCGAGTGCGATTTCGATCTCATCACCGATGGCAGTTTGGGTGGAACTCAAAGTCCGCCCAGGCAATTCCAGCACGGAGGAGGCGCTCATACGAAGCGGGGCGACGCGCCAGGGCTTGAGATTCTGCTGCATGTAGACCACGATCTTGTCACCATCCAGGTAGACAACGTCAATGGGAAAGCGCATTGCGAAGGTGTGCACCCCATGACAAGGAACGATCCACAAACCATCTCCTGCAGGAAAAGTTTCGGCTTCCGCGCCCATCAGCCCGCGGAAACGCGACCAGTGAGTGGCTGCCAGGCGCAAATGCGTGGCCAGGTAGGCATTGCGCGTACGATTGAGGGCATATCCCCTGGTACCCGGCACTGACATCACAACTCCTAGGCTCGTACCTGCTGGATTGAATCCTGTGGCAAGACCGTTTTCACCGCCCTGCCTGTGGCATCAGGATACGAAACAGCTCAATGATAGCCGGGCCCAAAGTCACGAAGATGATGGAGGGAAGAACAAACACGACCAGAGGGACAATCATCTTGATAGTGGTTTTCGCAGCCTGTTCCTCGGCCCGCTGGCGCCGCTCGGTGCGCAGCGAATCGGAATGGATACGGAGAGCCTGGCTGACACTGGTGCCGAAGCGATCAGTTTGGATTAAGGTGGTCACCAGCGCGCGTACATCATCAACTCCGGTGCGATCCACCAGATTCCTAAGCGCCTCGGCGCGTGGCTTGCCGGCGCGCATCTCGAGGTTCACCAGATGGAATTCGTCACTGAGGTCGGGATGGGCATGGCGCAGATCTTCTCCGACTCGCATCAGGGCCTGATCCAACGCCAGACCGACCTCGACGCAGATCACGGTCAGGTCAAGCGCATCCGGCAAGGCCAGGGTGATGCGGCGCTGGCGGTCCCGAATCATGCGCTTGAGCACAAATCGCGGAATAAAAAAACCAAATGCGCCCACGCCGATCATCAGGAGCAGATCGAGGCTGCCCTGAACCGCGACTACGATCGCCATTCCCAGCAAAGCCAGCAGCATGCGGCTGCCAACATAGATCGTGAGATGACGCGGCTCGCGATAGCCGGCCTGAATCAGCCACTTCCGGGTACGCGATACATCGCTGGGAGATAGAGGAAGCGCCTTGCTGAGAGGATCGAGCGCCTGCTCCAGCCGCTCCTTAAAAGCCGGTTTCTCTTTTGGCTCGGCACGCTGCCAACCCAGGGCGCGGAGGCGGGAGCCCAGCACGGAAAAAGGTGCATAGGCCGCCGCTCCGAAGGAGAACACCACCAGAGCGATGGTCAGAAACAAAATAATTGCCAGCGCCAAAGCCATAATTCAACCTGCACAACCAACCCAACGAACCAAATCAAAAAACCATCAAACCTGAATCTGAATTACTTTTCGAATCACGAAATAACCCACCGTCTGCAGGGTGATTCCCACAACCAGCAGAATGTGCCCGATGGGATCGTCAAACAGCGGCCGGATGAAACTGGGGTTCAAAACCTGCATGGTAATGATGATGACGGGGGGCAGCCCCATGAGCAGCATCATGGTCATCCGCCCGGATGCGGTGTGCACGCGCACCTGGCGCATGATCTTGAAGCGCTCCCGGATAACATAAGACAGGTTGTCGAGAATTTCCGCAAGATTACCGCCGGTCTCGCGCTGCAGCATGACGGCGGTGACGAAAAATTTCACGTCCACCAGGGGAACGCGCTCGGTCAGATTGATCAGAGCATCGCGCACCGGTAGTCCGAATTTCTGCTCTTCGAACAGCTTGCGGAACTCGGACGCCACCGGGTCGGCGATTTCATTGGCGATCAACTCGAGTGCGGTGGTGAAGGCATGCCCGGCGCGGACGGCGCGAGCCAGAGTATCAATCGCCTCGGGAAAGAGCTCTTCGAACTTCTGAAAGCGCTTGCTTCGCTTGTAGTTGGCGTAAGAGTAGGGCAGGAACATGCCCAAAAGGGCTCCCAGCCATGCCATTTGCGGGAAGCCGCTGAACAGCCAGACCACCAGCCCAAGCGCGGCTCCGCACATCACGCACAGGAGCAGAACATTGCCGGCACGGCTCTTTACGTCGGCCTGCTCGAGCATGGTCTGCAGGCTGGCGATACGCGGTGAGCGGCGCAGCAGGTTGTCGAGCGCTGGGATCTTGCTCAACATCTCATCGCGCAGCAGGGCCAGGTCTTCACCGGCCTGGCGTTCGGGGGTTTTGTCTACCGACGAGAGGCGTTCGCGCAGCAGGCGGGCTTTCGAGCTGCGGTCGTCCAGCAGGGAAGCGATAACAAAGACCGCCAGCGCAACCACTACGAACACCGCGATGGAAATCAGAATGAACATACGATCAATCGAAAAGCGCTGAGACGAAGCTTGTACAAAAGTGATCCGCGCAACTGTCTAATTTTTTACCAAGTTAAACGTCCATCCGGGAGTCGAACAGCGCTGGACGGAGGCGGCAGCCCGCGGTGGCCAGACGGTCGGCGAACTTGGGCCTGACGCCGGTGGCGCGAAATGCGCCTTTTACCTTCCCGTTTTCGTCGATTCCGATGCGCTCGAAGACGAAGATATCCTGCATGCAGATGACTTCGCCTTCCATGCCAGTGACTTCGGAGATGGTCATCACCTTGCGGGTTCCGTCCGAAAGACGAGCGATCTGGACTACGGCGTGAATGGCGGCGGCGATCTGGGTGCGCATGGCCCGCTCTGGAATGTTGAGGTTGGCCATGGAGCACATGTTCTCGATGCGGGCCAGCGCATCCCGCTGAGTGTTGGCGTGCACCGTGGTCAGCGAGCCTTCGTGGCCGGTGTTCATGGCTTGCAACATGTCAAAAGCTTCTTCGCCGCGAACCTCACCCACGATGATGCGGTCAGGGCGCATACGCAAGCTGTTGATCACCAGTTGCCGCATACGGACCGCGCCCTTGCCTTCGATGTTGGGCGGGCGGGTTTCGAGCCGCACCACATGCTCCTGCTTCATTTGTAATTCGGCGGCATCCTCGATGGTGACAATGCGGTCGGAGTTCGGGATGTAGCCGGAAAGAACGTTCAGCAGAGTTGTTTTGCCGGCGCCGGTTCCGCCTGAGATCAGGAAGTTCAACCGCCCTTTCACCATGGCGGACAGCAATTCCAGCATGGGTTCGGTCAGGGTTTTGTTTTCCAGCATATTGCGGGCGGTGACGGGATCGCGCCCGAAGCGGCGAATGGACAGGCAGGGACCGTCGATAGCCAGCGGAGGAATGATGGCATTTACGCGCGAGCCATCGGCCAGGCGGGCGTCCACCATCGGCGACGACTCATCCACGCGCCGGCCGATGCGGGAGACGATGCGATCGATAATTTGCATCAGGTGAGCGTCGTCCTTGAAGCTCAGTCCGGTAGGTTCAAGCTTGCCGGATCGTTCTACGTAGACCTTGTTGTAGCGGTTGACCAGAATGTCAGAGACGGTCGGATCTTTAAGCAGTGGTTCCAGCGGGCCCAGGCCGAAGATTTCATCGAGAATCTCACGCGCCAGGCGCTCGCGCTCGGCAAAGCTGAGAGGGACGGCTTCGCTGTTCACGGTGTTGCGGATGAGCAGCAACACTTCTTCGCGGGCGGCGGCGCTCGGGGTGCGTCCCAGTTTTTCCAGGTCGAGGCGGTCGAGAATTTTGCGATGCAGGTCAGCCTTGACCTGCTGGTACTCGGCTCTCTCGAAAGTTTGCAAATTCGCCATAGATCTAACCTAAACAGGCCGGATGTAACGGTCAACCCAACAGTTATTGAAACCTTACCGTCGTAACCGGCCGGGCGGCTTTCACGGGCATTGAGAAGCTGACCTCAGCGGCTGAAGGCGCGACTGGTTTCGCTGCTGCCGGCACGACTGAAGTCGTACCCTTCCTGTCTCCCTGCCCCTCTCCGTGCGCCGGTTGCTAAACCGTCTTGAACAGCGACCAGGCTTTGCGCTTTACGTCCAGATCGTTTTCGGTCAAGGCGGCGGCCAGGCCGCTGAACGATCTGGCAATCTCGCTGTAGCTTTGCTGCATCAGGGGAACGCCACGATCGATGGCGGCCGAGACCGCGAAATACTGGTTGGGAATCTTCCACAACAGCTTCACCCCGGCCGCGGCTTCGGCGTCGGCTTCGCTGAAGCCGGCGATCTTGCGGAAGCGGTTCAGGACCAGGCGCACCCTCTCGCGGCCGCCAGTTTCTCCCAGGTATTTTTGTATCCGGGTGGCGCTCCACAGCGAGGCCACGTCAGCGTGAGCCACCAACAGCACGGTTTCCGAAAGGTTGCAGACCAGGCGCGTGGTTGCATCCACCCGCGACGAGGCATCGACCACCACATAGCGGAAGTGGCCCACCAGCAGGTCGAACAGGCGCGCGAACTCCGCGGTGGCGGGTTCTACTGCCACCGGCGTGGCAGTTCCGGCGAGCAGTTGCAGGCCGCCACTGTGCCGGGTCATAAAGCTTTCCAGCAGGGAACTGTCGAGGCGGTGCAGATTGCGGATGGCATCGGTGACGGTGAACTGCGGTTTGAGGTTCATGTGCAGGGCGGCATGCCCCAAGGGAGCGATATCCACCAAGGCCACATTGCCATGAGCTGCGTGCAGGGCCAGGGCCAAATTGACCGCAGTGGTGGTAGCGCCGCTGCCGCCTTTGGCATTGACCACGGTGAAAACCTTGCCCCGCGGCCCTTCCCGGTCAACCTTGCGCTGGGCCGCAGTCAGCCGGACGAATGCTTCCAGAAGATCGGTAGTGGTGGTCGGACGTTCGATAAATTCGCGAGCGCCGGCGCGCATCGCGCTCACAATCACCTGGGGCTGTGACATGCTCCCCACGGCAAACACTACTGAGTCTTTTACGTCCTGATGAATCAGTTCGATGGAGCGTAACGCCAGGGTGTGATTGTCGGAAGGGACATCGACCAGGACGACCGACGGATTGGCGCTCTGGATGCGACGCAGAACGGCGTCGGTAGCGACGACCGGGTAACTGGCGCAGGTGTGCACCACTCGAGCCACGCTGGTGCCATCGACCAGTACCTGCAATACGGCACGCTGCTCGTTATCCTGGGCGACGATTACAACTGGAAGCTCGGGCATGGTCCTTGGGAACCCCTACAGATAATTCGCACCCTTCAATTCTTGCTGCAACCAACCAGCGCCCGCCCGTGACTTCCCATGCCGGGCACTCACTTCTTGCTATCCGACGGCTTCTTGTTATCGAACTTGTCTTTATCCATAAACGGCTGCGGATTGCTGGGCGGCGCCGGCGGCTGCGTGCTCGGCGAAACCCGGCGTGCTGTGCACAGCACCATCAACTCGGAGTTGCTCTTCTGTGCGCTCTTGCTCTTGAAAAAATTGCCCAGGATCGGGATATCACCCAAGCCGGGTATTTTGTTATACAGGTCGGTCACGCGGTTATCGATTAGTCCCGCGATCACAAAGCTCTGGCCATCCTGCAGTTCGAATTCAGTCTCTGCCTTGCGCGTGCTCAATGCGGGCACGGTAAATCCCGAAATGGTGAGCGCGTTGGCAAAATCCAGAGTGCTCACCGATGGAGCAACCTTCAGATGAATATTCCCGTTGGGCATAATCACCGGGGTGAATTTCAGTTGTACGCCGAATTCCTTGAACGAAATGGTAACTGCGGTGAAGCCCTGACCCGGCTGCACCAGGGGGAAGGGAAACTCACCGCCTGCCAGGAAGCTGGCTTCCTTGCCGTTTACCGCGATCAGATTCGGCTCGGCCAGGATCTGCAGCAGGTTTTTTTGCTGCAGAGCCTTGATCACTGCGCCGATGTTAACGTCGGTGCGGGTTACAAAAAAATTGAGGAAGTCTGAGATATTCACGGTCGGCGGAGTCGCCGTGGTGGTGGTGGTCGTAGTGTTTCCGCTTGTGGTGGTGGTTGCTGCCTGGTTGGTCACGGTGAGCGAACCGAATTGGCCGGTTTGGCTCAGCGCCACGGTATTTCCCAAGCCTGGGGCAAACAGATTAATGCCCAGCTGGGTGATGGCGGAACGGTCGACTTCGGCAAATTTCACTTCCAACAGAACTTCCTGCGCGCCCACCGGGCCGAAGGTCAGAACGTTGACCACATTCTTCGAGTAGGCCTCGGCGATCATCCCGGCGCGCTTGGAAACGTCTTCGGTCGAAACGTGGCCAGAGAGCACGATGGCGGAGCGCGACGGTGAAACCGAAATTTGTTCGTCGGGAAACACGCGGCGCTCTTCTTCGGCGGCGGCGCGCACGTCGACGTCAACCCGCAGGTCGAAGCTGCGCGAGCGCTCCAGTTCGTCCCAGATCAGCAGAGATACCTCACCGGCGGCGCGCCCGTGCACCAGGATCTGGGTGGGGGTTACGACCAGGGCGTCGGCGATAGCGTCATCGGTCACGGAAATTCTTTTCAGCCGTTCGGTGGTGTTAATGAGCAACGACTTGCCCACCAGCACGCGCAGCGGTGCAGCTCCCTGGGCCTCGGCCTGTGGCGCTTGCGAGTTTGCTTCGGGGCCGGGAACCTGAGTCTGTTCCGGCGCCGCTTGGGCAGGCGGCGGGGTTGCGGTTGGCGGAGCTGCGGTTGGAGGTGCGGTCTGCTCCTGACCCTTGGACGCGATGGGCGCAACCAACAACGCTGTGACCAACAAAGTGATCAACAAGGCCACCGGCCGCGCACAGTTTGTCTTGGCTTCGCATTTCTCCCAAACCCGGGAGCGGATCGACATGTCTTCTTCCTCGGAGTGCGGACTTGTCCTAGAACTTTGTTTCGGAAGTCTTGGTTCCCTTGATCACCTGCACCGAATAAGCTGACGGCGGTGTCGCCGGCAGCGTCTGAACCGGCGAATGCTTTACCGCCTTTGGATGGACGGCGGGCGCCGGCGCCGTAACCACGCCCTTGTAGAGGGCGCCGGTATTCACCGAGTTCAATTCCTGCTGCTTGGTGTCCAGCGGGTTGCGCAACGCCAACTGGATCTTTCCCTGGCTGGTGGCCAGAGTAAGTTTTTGGGCATCGTCGGGAGAAACCAGCAAGGTGATGACAGGGGTCAACTGCGGATCCCCGGCGGTGTTGCGTTCCAGCTTTTGACCGGTGGCAATGACGGCGACGTTTTCCAGGACGGTAGTAGTTTGCTGGTCGGCAGCGCCGGTGGGATTGCCAGTGAGCAGGACATCCACACGAGTTCCGGGCACCACGAACCCGGCTACTCCGATGACTTCATTTACCCGCACCGAGACGGCGCGCATTCCGGGCGGGATCAGGGAGGGCATGCCGGACCCGGCGTTCTCACCGGCGAGTTTGTTGGGCAGGAAGAATTCTCCCCGGGCGATCGGCAAGACCGCTCCTCGCCCCACCACCGAGGACTTAAGATGGAAAGGATTGGCGGGTAGATCGGCGGCCGGCAAGCGCACCAGTTTCACATCCCGGTCTTCGATCTTGGCTCCGACCGGAACGTCATTGGCGGCGACCACAACATCGACGCCGGGAGGCTGGTCACCGCCAGCACGGGATTGCAAGGAGCGATAGACCGCAAAGCTGACGACGGCGCCCAAGGCGAGGGCCACAAATCCGATTAACAAAAGCCGGGTGCGATTCATGACTACTCCTCAAAAACAAGAACGGCGCGTCCGAGCGCGACCTAAGTGCAGCGGTGAAACGCGGCAACACTACACCGAACTCCGACTTTCCAACTGGGGGCGTTTAGGTGTTGGTTCGCGGGCGCAAACCCCGCCCTGGATCGGCCTTGGCCAGGTGACCGACGGCGCCAACGCAATCTCCAACCGTTTGCCGGCGTTCACAGTCTCGCCATCCGGAACGAACTCCCTACCGGGTGTCGCCCGCACGATGCATCGTCGAAGAGCTGGCTATTGAAGCGAGCTGCCGACGGAAGAGAATACGTTGTTGGCGTTGGACCCAATCAGCCGGATGGTTCCGACTACGATTACCAGAATCACAGCCAGCATGACCGCGTATTCCGCGATATCCTGACCCTGGTCGTCCAGCCACAAACTTACAAATTTCTTCCTTATTGCCATTTTGTGTTCTCCCATCAAGACCGGCGAACCGGCAGGTACACTCCCTCACCCAACCCACGGAAGGACTTTCGCCCCGGGACCGTTTTCTTGTACATCTGAATTCAATAGCTTAGACACTGAAGAGTGATAGTTCCGCAGCCATTCTCATAATACCCCGTGGCCATCGTGCCCGGCGACACTTTCTTTTGGCGGGAAGCCCCAGACGGTTGCCTAAATAGTATATAGAAATCCGGGGCTTGAGAGGAGGCTCAGTCGATCCTGACGAGGCCCCCGCCGGCCAGTCATTCGCCACCTGGGCGCAGCTCCCGCCTCGTGCCGGGGGACGCCAGGAGCCGACAGTCGAGATTTTGGGGAGGAAGGGGATTCGCGGCTACTGGATGGAACTGCCGACGGAGGAAAAGACGTTATTAGCGCTCGCTCCGATCAGTCGTATTGTCCCCACAACTACCGCCAAGACGACGGCCAGCATCACCGCATACTCGGCCACATCCTGTCCATCGTCGGCCAGCACATCGGCCAACAAACTGCGCAACACCAGCACCATCTCGGACCTCACTTGCAAAGCTCAGAGAATTGTTCGGATGCGGTCACCCAAGCGATTGAGGCGGAACCATTAAGAGGGAATGTGCAATGTTTTGCAATCCCAAGTTGAGTGCCGAAGTTAACTAACTTGGTGCGGGGCCGGGGATCGAGATTTATCGCAGCCGGCTCAGAATAACCGCTTGAGGGTCAGCATAGATCTGTTTCCACTCGTTGCCGGACTTGAGGGCAGTGATCAGGGGCGCGTCGGGCGGGAGGATGACGGTGCGAATTCCCCAATGCTGGAGCGGCATTCCCCAATCATCGGTCAAGTAGTAGGTGGCCGCGAATTGATCCATCAGTCGATCGCCATAGACATCGGCCCTTCCATCCATGAAAACCTGATATTGGGGATACAACTTCCAGATGAAATATCCTCCCCAGTTGTAATGGTTCAGGATGGGGCCAGGAGGGCGTTGTTGTTCAAGGAAAGTAACTGCGGCCTGAGGAAACTGTCGAGCTTCGGTGTCTTTCTGGGTGGTGATGACGTGACCCACACGGCCCAGCGCGAAGCTGAGGAAAGCCAGCAGGACGAGGGCATTCAGCAGCAGGATGCGGCGACTGGGCAGACTACTACCCCGCTCCAGCAAGCGTGAGCCGCGCTGCCGCAGCCAGCCCTCCGCCAAAGCGGAGAGAACCGGGACCATGACTAGGACCAGAATCGGAATGTGGCGAATGGACCGCAATGCCGCCGGAATCGTGACCAGCAGCAGCAAAACGTCGCGCAGCCGAGGGCGGACCGGGGAATACGCCAATCCTGCCAGCAGAGCCAGGAGCATCCCCAGCAGCGGCAGGTATGTGGGATCGTGAAAATTTGGCGAGAACCATTCCTGGATGAAGCGGTGCATGGCGACGGAGCGCAGAGTCTCAAATGGGTAGGGATAGATTCTCCAGCCGTTGGGATTCAGAGGCACGGCCAAAAGGCAGACCAGGAGCACCAGACTCAATCTCTTGAGGCGGGGTAGGGCTGCAGACCGCAAGTCCGGAAAAACTGCAGCCTCGAGCGCTTCACCGATCAGGAAAAGAGCTATGAAGGCCAAGCCGATGGGATATCCAGCGTGCAGATTGACCCACAACAACATCAGGGGTGGAGTCCACCACAGGAGGCCTGGACGCCGCACCGAAGCTTCTAACAGGACGAGGAATATGCTGGCCAGCAGCAGCGAGAACATCTGGGGCCGCACCCCCCACGAAGGGGCAGAGGCGGCCGCGCCCCACAGCGTCATCAAGGCAGCGAGGTAGGGACGTCCAGGGCTACGCGCGAACACCAGCAGAAGAGTTGCTGCAATTACGATGGCGATGGTCACGATCAACGCCCCAAAGCCACCCAAATGATAGAGGCTGAAAAAAATAATTTGAGAAAGCCACTCGTGGTTTACCCAGGGCTGGCCGAAACGGGTGAAGGAGTAGGGATCGCTGTGAAACTGGCTGTGAGTCTGGAGCATTAACTGGCCGCTACGCAGGTGCCACCAGATATCGGGATCAGCGATGGCGCGCGCCGCCATGGTGAACAGGCCCAGAGCCAGCACGGCGACGAAAATTCTGCGGGTGGCAAACAAATCCGTCATGTCGGTTGCGCGCGGTGACATCGCTGGGCCGGTTCAATTTTCGACCGGCTACAGAAACCGTGTTGTCCTATAGTCTATTCGCTGGAACAAACATAAATATCAGCTCATGAAGAAGAAACAATACCGGATCTTTCTGATTTTGTTTCTGGCGAGCATGCTGTCCGTGCATGTGGTGATCGCCTGGAACTCGGTTGAGCTGATTCGCAAGGGATACCCTGATTTCACGATCTTCTACTCCAGCGGACGTATGTTGTCGCAGGGCCTGGGGCGACAGCTCTACGACGAGGCGACCCAGTACCGGGTGCAGCAGGAGTTTGCGGCGGGAGTCAGCATCCGGCAGGGGCCGCTGCCATATAACCACCCTCCCTTCGAGGCGCTGGTGTTCGTTCCGTTTGCGGCGGTGCCTTATGCCACTGCCTACTGTGTTTGGAATCTGCTTAACCTGATCTTTATCGCGAGCATGTTGTTCCTGCTGCGAACCTGTTTGCCGCAACTGCGATCGGTTTCAGCGCCCATGTGGATGTTCGCGTGGGTGGCATTCTTTCCGGTTTTCTTTGCGCTGCTGCAAGGTCAGGATGCCCTGCTGCTGGTGCTGCTGTTCAGCATGGCCTACGTCCTGTTGCGGCGGAATCGCGACCTGGCCGCGGGGTGCTGCCTGGGGATGGGACTGTTTCGATTTCATTTAGTTTTGCCGCTCGTCTTGATATTGCTGTGGCAGAAGCGCGGCAAGACGCTCATCGGATTCCTGGGGACGGCTCTCGGTCTGGCGTTGATCTCGATCGCGATCGTGGGATGGCAGGGCGCGTTGGATTATCCCAGCCAGGTTTGGCAAATGGAGAGAGCCATGGAGAAGCATCAAACCATCTTTCCGCTTCGCATGGCCAATCTCCGCGGATTGATGGCCAGCCTGCCGCCATTCGCGTCCCGGCATGTGATGGACCTGGTGATCTTGGTTGTTTCTTTAGGCTTGCTTGTATTTGCTGCGCGCAAGTGGAAGGCGACGAGTCCTGCGGAATTCGATTTGAGTTTTTCTCTCTGCATTATCGTCACCGTGCTGGTGGGCTATCACACCCTGGCCTATGATCTCAGCCTGCTGCTTCTGCCCATCACCCTGACGCTCAATTATCTTTTCGGCAACGCGGCCTCGCATGCGCAGAGCGATCGGCGCACCCGACTTTTGTTGCTCACGCCCATATTTCTGCTTTTCTTCAGCCCGCTGCATGCCTACCTGGCGATGCGGAATGGGCACTACAACCTGTTCGCACTGGTGCTGCTGTTCTGGTGCTGGGCGTTATCGCGGGAAGTTTCTCACGCTAGCCAGAGTGGTTTGCGCGAGCGACTGGTTTCGTAACGGCTGGGCGGCAGTTGTGGCGTGGCAACTGGCCGTAACAAAAGTGCTGCCAGCATGGGGAAATAGAGGAAAAGCAAGGTCCAGCGTCCCACCTGCGCGACGCTGTGCGGTATGTGGTACCAGCGCCAAAGGCCTGCGCCCCAGCTCAGAAAAGCTGTCCACAGAATTTCTTTTCTGCTTTTCGGAATCAGCCACAAGATCAGGGTGTCGTAGAACCAGCGCTGGGGCATCAGCGCGGTGAGCAGAAACAGTTGCGCGTCGGGATCGCGATAGCGAAACAGCGCCAAAGCAAGCAGCGGACCAGGCAGAACCAGTAAGGGATAAAAATGTTGATATATACCGAGTTGGCCGAGCCACAAACCGAGCCAGTGAGGCATGCAGGCGAAGCTGAGCAGGGCGACGAGCAGGCACGCCAGAAGGCCGCGCCGGGTTAAGTGAGTAAGAGCCACAGGCAGGCCAATCTGGGGCTTGGCCAGAGCAGCGGGCAGCAGCAAAGGGAAAAACGCAGCGGCCATCAGCAGCGGACCCCACTGCGCGGCCAGCATTCCTGCCCAATAAGGATAGGCGAAGAAAATCAGCAGCCGATGATAGCTGTGCCGGGTCAATGCAAAGGCCAGAAGCCCGGAACTGATGCCGTAGAACATCCCCCCGGCAAGGCTCATGGGTATTTTGACGAAGGGCAAGCCGAACAACGCGGCGGGCAGAGGATAGAGTTGTTGGGAGTTGCTGTAGGGATTCAGACGGGCGAGCAAATATTGGGCAGCTTCGATGGCCCAGCGGAAGTCGCCTGCGCCTTGATGAAAGTGGTCGAGCAACATCCAGCAAAAACCGCCGCTGCCGAGCGCGATCGCAAAGGAGATCAGGAGGCGCGACCGCATGGAGGGTTCAGCCCGCATAATTTTGTAGCGTTTAACGTTGTAACATGGTGCGACTTTTGTGTCCGCCACGCTAATGCTAAAAGACTCCAGATTCGGGCTCTTGCTGGCACTACTTTTTGCAGGAAGCATGTGGTTCTACGTGCAGGAGGTTCTCATACCCCGCCAGAAGGCCGATGCTCAAGCTCATGGACGGCCGCGCGGCAATCTTTCCGATCTGTACCCGCGGTGGGTGGGAGCGCGAGAGCTGCTGCTGCACGGTCGCGATCCGTACAGTGAGGAGGTCACGCGGGAGATTCAGCGCGGCTACTATGGACGCGAACTCGACCCCAGTCGCGCGGACGATCCCAAAGACCTGCAGGGATTTGCTTATCCCGTGTACGTGTCGTTCCTGCTGGCGCCAACCGTCGGACTATCGTTTCCCGCAGTGCAGATTGGCTTTCGCTGGCTGCTGGTGATTCTGACGCTGATGAGTATTCCCTGGTGGCTGCAAGTGGTGCACTGGCGCCCTTCTGCAGCAGGTTTTACGGCGCTGGTTCTGCTCACCTTCGGCAGCTTTCCTGTGGTGCAGGGAATCAAGCTGCAGCAGCTGACGCTGCTGGTGGGCGGATTGCTCGCCGCCAGCGGGGCAGCGCTGGTGGAAGGGAATCTCGCGGTGGCGGGTTTTCTGCTCGCGCTGGCAACCATCAAACCGCAACTGGCCTTGCCTATGGCAGGCTGGCTGGTCCTCTGGGCAGCCAGCGACTGGAAACAGCGCAAGCGCTTTGTGTGGAGTCTGGCGGCAACGATGGTGCTGCTGCTGGCGGCCTCCGAATATGCGCTTCCCGGCTGGGTGGGCCGGTTTCGGAACGCCGTCACCGCCTACCGTGAGTACACCGGCGGAGCCGGGTCGCTGCTGGATGTGCTTGCTACACCTGTCCTGGGAAAGATACTGGCCGCCGCGGCGGTAATGGCGGTCGCCGTACTGGGATGGGGGGTGCGCCGGGAGAGCCAGGAAACCAAAGAATTCGGCGCCATGCTGGCCCTGGTATTAACCGTAACCATCGTGATTGTGCCCAGCTTTGCTCCTTACAACCAGGTGCTGCTGCTGCCGGCCATCTTTATGATCGTGGCTTCCTGGAGCAGTGTGTGGAGGCGGAGCCGCCTGATTCGTGCAGCGTGTTGCGCGGGCGCGCTGGTGGTCATCTGGCCCTGGCTGGCGGCTTTTGGACTTGCTGCCGCTCGATTGTTCTGGCCAGCAACTTATGTGGAACAGGCCTGGGCAGCGCCTTTGTATACCAGCCTGGCCATACCCCTGGCGGTGTTGGGTCTGCTGACTCTGCGCCTCGGAGAATTGTGGAAGATTCGCGCCCCGGCGCCGTGATGACTCGGCGAGGCGCCTAGCGAGTCCGGGCGTGGCCACGTCTCCAGCGTTGTAAACTGACCAGCCGCTCAAGGGCCCCCCAGCCTTGCATTGGGCGGCGATCATGTTAATCTTTCCGCAAGCCTCGGCCCTATCGACGTTTCGGAGGTACGGCATGAACCTCAAAATTGTGAAACGCCTGGTGAACGGGGTCACGGTAGTGACCTGTAACGGTCGCGTAATGTTTGGCGAGGAAGCGGCGGCTTTGCGGGAGAGTCTTAAAGAAGCCTTGAGCAAGACCCCGCGGATGGTCCTGGACCTTTCAGGCGTCACCTATATCGATAGCGGCGGCCTGGGCATGATCGTAGGAGTCTTTTCGTCGGCTCGGGCGGCAGGCGCGGACATCAAGCTGACGGGGCTTGGGCAACGTCTGCGTGACGTGCTGCAAATCACCAAGCTGGCAACAGTTTTCGAAGTTTTCGACAATGAGCAGGAAGCCCTGGCGGCTTTTGGCGGTGAGGCTGCCGGAGCCTAAGCCGGAGTTGATCTTGTGACTTGTTGCTGAAGTGCCAAGGAGAGTAGCGCCACATGGCTTTGCAACCCATTACGGGCCCGACATCGAGCCCGGGGTCAGGGATTTTTCCTACTCTGGTTTTCGTGCAGGGGAACGATCAGCGCACTATCAACCTGGACCATACCCCTTTCACCGTCGGGCGCAAGGTTGACAAGGACCTGGTAATCGCCGACCCGCGAGTTTCGCGGGATCATGCCCTCATCACCTCCGAAGACGGCCAGTTCTGCGTCGTCGACCAGGGCAGCAAGCATGGAACTTTCGTCAATGGGGAACGGATTCAGCGCAAGACCCTGGAGCGCAACGACCGAGTGGAGTTTGGGGTGCGCGATGTCTCGTACGTTATCTTCCATCCCCACCACGCCAGCTCTAACACCGCCCGCGAGTTCCTGAGCCAAATTTCCGGCATTCAGATTTCTACCGACGCCACCGACCTGGAAAAGCTGACGCTATTTCTGGAAGCCGCGCGCAAACTCAACACTACGGGCGTGCTTGACGAGATTCTGGTCACCTTGCTCGATGCCACCCTGAAGCTCACCCGGGCTGAGCGCGGCTATGTTTTTATGCGGGACGAAGAAGGGAACCTGCGTCTGGCTGCGGGGCGTAATTCCAAAGACGAGCCGCTACTGGATGACACCACGATCTCGCATTCCATCCTGGACGAAGCCCTGAAGTCGAATTCCGAGTTCGTGATCACGGATACCAGCCAGTCGCTCGATCTGGCGGGACGGCACAGCATCGTGGCCTACGATCTGCGCACCGTAATTTGTATTCCCTTGCGCAAGCCGCAGGTGCAGACCACGCGTGAGGCCCAGGCGGCCGCGACCGAGAGCTCGGCGGAGGTGATGGGGGCGCTGTACGTCGACTCGCGTTTCGCCTCGCGCGACATTTCCAGCGTCAGCAATGACATTCTGCGGGCGATTGCGACTGAAGCCGCATCACTGATCGAGAATGCCCGCCTGGTGCAGGCTGAAGAAGCGTCGCGCCGCTACCAGCAGGAGCTTTCGATTGCAGCCTCCATCCAGCAGGGTTTGATGGCGGTGTCGATTCCCGAAGTTCCTTTTGCGCGAGTGCGTGGCAGGAACCTCTCTTGTAAAGAAATTGGAGGCGACTTCTTCGACGCGGTAAATACCGAAGAAGGCCTGGCAGTGGTGCTGGCGGACGTGAGCGGGAAGGGAGTTTCGGCGGCTCTGCTGGCAAACACGCTACAGGGCATGATCTATTCCCAACTGACCGCGGGCATGCCGCTGAAGGAAGTAGTGCTTGCGGCGAACCGGTTTTTTACCCACAAGCATATCGGGGAAAAGTACGCCACGCTGATCATTGCCCGTCTGCGGCGTGACGGCGAGCTGGAATACGTGAACTGCGGCCATGTGCCGCCGCTGCTGGTCTGCAATCATGAGGTGATACGGCCGCCGCACGGCAACCTCCCAGTCGGGCTCCTTCCCGACGCTACGTATGAGAGCGACCATTGCAGCATGCATGCTGGAGATCGCCTGATCCTGGTTACGGATGGAGTGACGGAGGCGGAAAACGCCCGCGGCGATTTTTTTGAGGATTCGCGTCTGGAAGTCGTGGCCGGGAAGACTCCATCTCTGGAAGATATTTTTGCCGCGGTGGCCAACTTCTGCGGTGGAACTCCTTTGAGCGACGACTGCACGGTGGTAGAGCTGGTGTATTCGGGCTAGCGCGTCATCCTTCTATCGAACGGTGCCGCCCTCAACTCACCTTCGACTTCGCCGGTCGATTTGCCAGCGAATCGGCCGACTCCGCTCAGGATGAGAGGCGCCGGGTTTCGTCTTCGGCTGCTACGTTACCGTTTCTGTCGCGCCTCAGCTTCGGCCAGCCAGCCGCGGCGCAGCTTATCGGACGGAATACTCGACAGGTAGGGTTTGATATCAAGGATGGGCGTCCCGTCCAGCATATCAACGCCACGAACACGCAGCGCAACCCCATCGCGACCTAGCAATTCCACAGTGGTCAGGCCAATCGGGTTCGGACGCCGCGGCGACCGGGTGGCAAACACGCCATGCTTCCGATTGTCGAAGGGCGGGGAGCCGAGCAGGGCAAATCCATCGGAGCGATCAAACTCCCAGATGACGAAGAGATGGGAGAAGCCTTCGACGTCAGTGAGGCCAGCCTCGAACTGAGGCAATATTTGGAGCACACCTTCGGCCTCGTGTTTCACGCCCAGACCCTTGGGAATTTCGCCTGTGTTCTTGTAGGGACTACTTACAAATCCGATCGGTTGCGCGGTAAACATAGGGAAGTGGGCCTCCATTGAAAACATCCGCCCAAGTGGAGCCTGCACGGGCACCCGAAATCAGCGATTGGGTGACATCGGCCGGCCGGCGGCCGGAGCACCAGAAAATGATATACCGGCCGGGAGGCGCCGGCCCCGGCAGTTGGCCTGGAAAAAGGTAAGGTTTTCGGATCGTGCCTCGTCCCAAACTGCTATATAACACTTTTATCTCAAACTGGTGTATTCTTTCCCGCCATGAACTTCACGCTGCTGGATTGGTCGGCTATCGTCCTTTACCTCGGCATCACCCTGATGCTGGGTCTTTATTTCCGCTCGCGCTCCGGCAAGAGCGTGGACGACTACTTTGTGTCCGGGCGCAATGTCTCGTGGTGGCTGGCCGGCACTTCGATGGTTGCGACCACATTTGCCGCGGACACGCCGCTGGTCGTGACCGGACTGGTCTATACCCAGGGCATCGCGGGGAACTGGCTGTGGTGGGCGTTTCTGCTTTCCGGGATGATGACGGTGTTTCTGTTCGCCCGACTGTGGCGGCGCTCCGGCCTGCTGACCGACGTACAGTTCGCCGAGATGCGGTATTCGGGAAAGCCAGCGGCGTTTCTGAGGGGCTTTCGCGCTATATATCTCGGCCTGCTGATGAACTGCCTGATCCTGGGCTGGGTGACGAAAGCAATGACCAGCATCGTGGCCGTCACGCTGGGTGTAAGCGACCGCAACGCTCTCGCCATCTGCGTCCTGTTCCTCATCCCGTTTACCGGCCTTTATGTGGCGCTTGGCGGATTGTGGGGCGTGCTGTGGACAGACCTGTTTCAGTTCGCGCTGAAGATGGCCATTGTGATTGGAGTGGCGTGGTACGCGGTGGCCGCGGCTGGGGGCATGAGCACGCTGCTGAGCCGCCTGGCAGAGATGCGGACGGCCGCCGGCCCAAGCGCGGGAGACGCGACGGCGTTCTTTCCGGATTTTTCCCGGCCATTCTCGCAAGAAGGGCTCTGGCTGTTGCCGGTGATTACTTTTGTGGTGAATATCGGATTGCAGTGGTGGGCATTCTGGTATCCAGGAGCCGAACCGGGCGGCGGCGGTTACATCGCGCAGCGCATCTTCAGTGCCAAGGACGAGCGCAACGGCCTGCTCTCCGTGCTCTGGTTCAATGTCGCGCACTACGCCCTGCGTCCCTGGCCCTGGATTCTGACAGCGCTGGCGGCGGTGGTCCTGTATCCGCACCTGGAGCATCCCGAAACCGGATACATGCTGATCGTGAGCCAGCACGTGCCGCCGGCTTTGCGCGGGATCGTGATCGCGGGCTTCATGGCGGCGTTCATGTCCACCATCGCGACTCAGCTCAACTGGGGCGCCTCCTACCTTGTCTCCGATTTTTATCGCCGCTTCATCAAGCGCGATGCCGATGACAAACATTATGTGCTGATTTCCCGGCTGGCGACGGTGTTGCTGGTGATTGCGTCCGCGGGAATCTCGGTTCTGCTGGCGGATATTCGCTCCGGCTGGCAAGTGGTTCTGGAAGTGGGCGCGGGCACCGGAGGCGTCTATCTGCTGCGCTGGTACTGGTGGCGCATCAACGCCTGGAGTGAGATCTCGGCCATGGCCACAGCGCTGCTGGTGACGATATGGCTGCGCTGGACGCAACCATTCTCCGGCAACAACCCGGTGGTTTTCGCCAAGACCGCTTTGACTACGACGCTAGTCACAACATTGGTGTGGCTGATCGTTACTTACGCGACCAAGGCCGAGCCGGAAGCCGTTTTACTCAAGTTTTACCGCAGCGTTCGCCCGCAAATTACTGGCTGGCAGGCGATTGCACGGCTGGCTCCGGAAGTCACACCGACCCGCGATCTGGGCCGGAACCTGCTTTCGTGGGTGCTGGGCTGCTTTATGGTCTATATGGCACTGTTTGGACTGGGGCATGTTTTGCTGGGACCCTTCTGGGAAGGGATCGGGTTGCTGATGGCGTCGGCGATTTGCGCCGGAGCGCTTTACTCGAACATCTCGCGCAGCACCTGGAGTGAGGAGGCGCAGTTGGGCGATGCTCCAGGGACCCTCAGTCATTGAGGCTACTGGCGTTTCGTCCTGAGCCTAGTTGGTCGATTTGCTGGCGAATCGACGGATGAAGTCGAAGGAGCCCTTGCTTCTGATTGCGGTGGCGGTGCGTTCAGGGCGGCACGGGTGGCGGCTGATGAGAGCGACTTTGGGAAGAGTGGAGATCCTTCGCTTCGCTCAGGATGACAAAGGGCTGCCACAATGACAGGGCTACCACGATGGCAGGGTTACCGCATGGGTGGTGGGGGCGGGCTCGCGATCGCGCATTGCCCGCGCCCTCGGATCATCACTCGATTCCTACTGAATAGTTTGTGCCTTCCCATCTTTGCTCCTGCGACCAGTAGAGGGTGAATGTAATTTCACGTCCCGGCTTTAGTTGCTCGGTGGGAAGATCGGTGACATACACGCCTAATGGATCGCGGGAGTTTGTGTCCTGGACGGTTTGCCATCCATCGAAGGTCCAGTGAACCATGGCCGGTCCCGGCAAAACCAGCCGCAGTTTTTTTCCCTGGGGCATGCTGCGGCATTTGTTGTTGAAACGCCATTCGAAGTAAATTGCCTTTTGCTTCTCTACCTGGTAGCGCTGCGCGGTCTGCGGCGGCTGGTCAAAGATTTTCCCGTCCCGCAGGGAGCGGCGCAGCTTGATGTATTCCGAATGGGCCCAGACCAGGGGACAGGCCGAGCCGGTGGGTTTGCCGCGAAACAGTTCCAGGCGCGGAATGTCCTCGGCGTCCCACACTTGCTCCGGGATCAGGCGGCCGCCTTCGGTGGCCAGTTCCATCACTTTTAGCAACTCCTCCGCAGCCTGCGGGCGTCCGGCCGCCAGTTCGTAGTGAGCCCGCTCGCCGGCCAGCAGCGGCCAGGGCCGCCCGATGCCAGTTCCATTGAAAGGCGCACCGTCTTCGTGCTCGCCGTAGCCATCGCCGTTGTAGCGATACCAGCAGGGACCTTGCGGCAACTCTACTTTGAGCAGGGCGTCGATGACTTTTAGAGTGTTCAGGATGCGGGGATCGTCGGGCGCGCGCAGGCCGAAGCGGACCAGGGCCAGCGAGTCAGGACTGATCAGGTGGGCGGCGCGTTCAACGCTCTGGCCGGGCGGCCGGTTCTTGATGGGGACAAATCCTTCCAGGGGAGAGGCGGCGCAGTCCGAATCAGGCGGCGCGATGCGTACATAGTAGCCCTCCACGCCCAACTGTCGCGCCAGGTCGCTGTTGGTGGCATAGATCCAGCGCTCAATGTTTTCATTCCAGCAGTCAGCCGTCTCGCGCAGGTATTTTGCGATGTCGGCCAGGCCGAGGCTGTCGGCGAGGTCGGCCGCCGCCAGCAGGCTCGAGATCTCGACTGCCAGGGTGAATGGCGAGTAGCCGGCATCTTCCTCCCAACGATCCTGCTGCGTAACCGGCCCGTTCTTGACGATGAAGCTGGCGGCACGACTGACCACCGCCCACCAGCGCTTCAGGTCTCCGAGGATGAACGGAGACTGCCGCCGCAATATGTCGACCAGCAGAACGGGGAAGGCCGCCTCGTCCATCTGCATTCCGCTCCAGTAGAGACGGCCATCCAGCCACATGTTCTGGCCCCAATGTCCGTCGGCTTCCTGGGTGACTTCGAGGTAACGCAGCACGCGCAGGGCGTCCGGCTCGGCCCCGGCAGCGAGAAAACCAAACGCGGTTTCAACCAGGTCCCGCGGCCAGACCAGGTGATAGCCGCCCAGGTCTTCGTCACCTTTATCGAAGCCCCAGGGAATTGAAAGGCTGGCGATCACCCCGCCCAGGAAATCTTTAGACTCATGGGAGCGCAACACACTGACGCTGGCCCGATAAAGATCGTTCTCGCGCAGAGGCTCGTCCAGGTTCAGCAAACTGTCGTGCCAATTCTTCCAATGCCACACGTAGTGATCGCGGAGGGCGTCGTAAGGTTCGAGCAGACTGGAACGAGTTTCCTGCCCGGCCTCGGACCAGATGCCGCCGAAGCCGATGGCGAGGGTGAATACACCGCCGCAGGCAGTCAGATCGATCTCTCCGGTGAGCGCGATATTGCCGCTTTCCGCGCGGGTGTAGTCCCAGGTCATCTGGAAGTGCTGAGAAATATCCTGCCAGCCGTCGGAGAATCCGGCGAAGCCTACCGACACTTTTCGCCACGGGGTTGAGCAGGCGAAAGCGAGCGCGCACTCTTCGCGCTGAGCGAAAAGCATAGGCGTACCTTTGTAGTCGCCGACCCAGCCGGTATTTTCCATGCCGCAATTCGCCAGATGGGGAGCCAGAAGGGCGTAGAGGCGATAGTCAGCCAGCGTTCCCTGCAGCGGAATGAACTGGATTTTCTGCAGCACGACGTTGCGATAAGGATCGGAAAATACTTCTTTCTCGATGCGGTAGCGTCCCTGTAATTCTGTATTGGTCAGTTCGTAAACCGGGACACCGGGTTCCAGAGGCATGTTTCGAAATTTGCAGTGGCGTTTTTCCTCGGAGAAAAAACCTGAGCCATCGGTGACCAGCAGCCCCTGGTCGCGAGTGCAGGCCTGATCGACGCGGGGAAAATAGATCTCGTTCAGGATGCCGTGGCTGAGTGTGAACCAGACCCGGCTATGCAGATTGAGCGCCGTGCCAATGCCGGATTTTGCGCTGGACGTCCAGCGCGCGGCGATTCCCGGCGCTCCAGGTGCAAAGCGTTCTGCCATGCCGTCGCTCACGGAAGCAGGAATGGAGCCCGAGTCAGATTTGTGGGTATGCCCATGTCAGTGCCAGATTCTACCAAGTCTGGGGAACGAGGGCAGTTAAGGGGTATGCGGGGCGGACACTCTTGTCCGCCGCAGGCAACAAAGCCTGCATGTTGAGGCAAGATCAACTTCAGAACAGCAAAGTCAAGAGCGGCGGACAAGAGTGTCCGTCCCCACACAGGTGTGTACTTATGTGGGTTCCTGGGTAACCTTGTTAGCCGATTCGGCGTCCAACCCCTTAGGGAAATCTGCGGTTCTGCCGTTTCCGAGCGGGCGTATAATCCACTTAGAAGCCTCGTGGAGGCGGAACGACAAGGGAGTCCATCATGAAGTCACGGCTCTTAGCACTGACGGCTGTATTGCTGACTCTAAGCTATGCGGCGCCATGGAGTTTTTCTCAGGACCAGGGCGGCGCCAAGCCGGCTGACGATGCCTCTGGCAGTTCCGCACAAAAGAGCACTTCCACCCCACCGCCCGCGCCGGTGGAGGCTGCCGACCCGGAGAAAGTCAAGCACGATGGCGGCAAGGACGATGTTGACGCCGTGGGCAACCGCAATGTCGGCTGCAAGACGGGCTTAGGAAACTGGTATGGCGTTGAAAAGCAGATCGCCATGGGCAAGCAGTATTCTCAGCAGGTGGAATCCACGGTAAAACTGATCCAGGACCCAGTCGTGACTGAATACGTCAACCGGTTGGGTCAGAATCTGGTGCGCAACTCCGACGCGCAAGTACCGTTCACCATCAAGGTGATCGACTCCGACGACATCAATGCCTTCGCTTTGCCCGGCGGTTTCTTCTATGTGAATTCCGGCTTGATTCTGGCGGCGGACGAGGAAGCAGAACTGGCGGGAGTCATGGCCCACGAAATCGCACACGTGGCGGCATGCCACGCGGCGCGTGAGAATACCCGCGGCAACCTGATGAATATGGCGTCGATTCCGCTGATTTTCGTCGGCGGCGCGATCGGTTATGCCGGATACGAGGCAGCCGGGCTGGCTCTGCCCATGACTTTCCTGCACTTCTCGCGCGGCTTCGAAGCCGAGGCCGACTACCTGGGACTGCAGTACATGTACAAATCAGGCTACGATCCGCAGGCTTTCATCAGCTTCTTCGAAAAAGTCCAGGCGCAAGAGAAGAAGAAACCAGGAACTCTAGCCAAGGCGTTTTCCACTCATCCCCAGACTCCGGACCGGATAGCCAAGTCGCAGGAAGAAATTGCGCAAATCCTGCCGGCGCGGCCGCAATACATTGTTTCCACTTCGGAGTTTGACGATGTCAAGTCGCGTTTGGCGGCGATTGAAAACCGTCACAAAATTCTGGACAAGAAGGACGATGGAAAGAAGCCAAGTCTGCGGCGAACTTCGGCGCCAGACAAGAACGGCACAGACGACAAGACTGGCAATGACGACGATCGTCCAACCCTAAAGCGGCGGGATGACAGTAACTGAAGTTGAGATAATCTCTTCTGTCCCAGACCGGCGGCTGCGGCCGCCGGTTTTATTTTGATCTGAAATGAAAAGGCCGCGAGAAACTCGCGGCCAAGCCTGCTAGAGCGAAATAAATCTTGCGAATTCTTACGCAGCTTCCTTTGGGGCGAATGTGGGAACGCGATGGCTGCGCGCCGCGACTGAGGTGACCACTTTCATCTCCTGCCAGTCGTAAGGAAACTCTCTGCCGCAATCCAGACACGCCACATAGGTTCCGGTCAAAGCGGCTGCCGTATTACGGCGCGACCGCGACCGGACGGTGATTGGAAAACTATAGTTAGAATGCCTGCAACCGAAGAGAACATCGAACAAATTCCCCATAAGACCGCCTCCCCGGCCATCCCCTCTCCTAGAGGACCGGCCCGCTGCTAAATGCTTAGATTCGGATTCGGGCAGAAAGGTTCTTGTGGGGTACGAGGCGGAAGCGGGCGATGGATTTGTGGTCGCGGAAGTGACTGCGGAATCAGGGATTACGGCCTATTCGGCCCCTTCAGTTCATTTTATGAGGGAGCACCAGCGGGAGGCTCGCGTTCACATTCAGACTTTCTGGGGACCAGCCTTTTTGTGGGCTTCGCATTTGGCGACGATGGCGCTGCGCAAGCGGTTGCGCAGGTCGTCGGGAAGCTCGTAGAGCTGGGAGTCGCGATAGATCTCGATGGTCTTCTTGGTGGTATCGCAAACCACGTAGCAGTTGTGGCACCAAGCCAGATGGTCTTCCAATTCGGCCTTGGTGCGGTCGTCGAGGACCCCGTCGAGGTAGTTCGTCAATTCCTGCAGAAACTCAGAACACTTCACTGTTTGCCATCTCCGCTCTCACGTTTCTGGAAGTAACGGCTGAGCCGCTCCCGCAACTGCAACCGCGCCCGCAACAGCCGCGACTTGACGGCAGGAACGCTCAGCTCCAGCGCCTCCGCCGTCTCTTCGGTCGAAAGACCTTCTACGTCGCGCAGAACGAAAACCGTGCGAAAGCTGGGCGGAAGCCCCTGAATCGTCTTGCTCAGGATCTCTTTCAGCTCCGCCTGGTTGTACTGCTGCTCGGGATTCGGACTCCAATCCGCTACTTCACGGGGAACCGAATCTTCCTCGGTCTTAACGTCCTCGTCCAGCGAAACCATGCGCTCGGGCCGACGGCGCCGCAACTTCATCAGCGCTTCGTTGACCGCGATACGCACCAGCCAGGTGTAAAACTTGGACTGGCCCTGAAACTGATTCAGATTGCTGTAGGCTTTGAGAAACGCATCTTGCACCACATCCTCCGCGTCTTCGCGGTTCTGTGTGATGTGCTGTGCGATGCGAAATACATTCCGGTCATAGCGCCGGACCAATTCCTCAAACGCCGAAACATCGCCGCCTTTGGCGGCCTGAACCAGTGCCAGTTCATCACTGACCGGTTCGGTTACTTTCTGTTGGATGGCTGTCATTCTTGTTCCGATGCAACTATTTTCACGCCCCAGGGCGCCAGAGAGCACCCACGAGAAATGTTATTTTACTTGGTAACCCAGGTTACAGCTTACATGTTTTGACGTATCTATCCGGGGCCGGTTTGCGATAAATTCCAAAAGGTCATGATTCCGCAGTAGAACACGTCCTTACGTGACCGGAAAATCCCGGTCAAGTGGCCATATAATCAAGGTTTAACCCATAAGTTTCACCTGGAGGGGGCAACAAAGCCGAATCCCCCGGGCGAAATGCTGACCTGACCATGGCAGAGAGAAGCGGCGTCGAACAAATCGTCGAGCAGATAGTTTCGCAGGTACTGGAGAGCCACGTTCCGCAGTTGCGGGAGGAGCTGGTGCGCCGGGTCCTGGAAGAACTTCCCCAAAGCGGGTCAGCGACAGGCGCGGCTGGCGAGAGTGGGTCGGCCAACCTGCTGAAGGCGGTCGCTTCCATCCAATCTGGAACCACCCAAAAGGAAATTCTAAGGGCGCTGCTGGACAATGCCGTGCGCTATAGCGGCCGGGGAGCACTCTTTGTGGTGAAAGCCGGCGCGGCCACCGGTTGGCAAGGGCGTGGCTTTAACCGGGACGGGGAAGACACAATCAAGGATTTCCCCCTGAATGTCAGCACAGGGGCTCCGGAACAGGCATTGCGATCGCGAATGCCGTTCAGCGGTGCGACACGGGAAATCGATCCCGAATTCGTTTCGCGATTTGGCGGACCGGCCGATGACCAGGTGCTGGTGCTGCCTCTGCTGTTGAAGGAAAAGGTGGCGGCGCTGGTTTATACCGACGCCGGGGTTGATCCCGGCGGAAAGATGGATGCGCCTGCCCTGGAGCTGCTGGTGCGAGCTACCAGCGCGTGGCTGGAGGTGGCCTCGCTGCGCAAGCAGGCGCAGAAGGAAGATGCGGCCGATGCAAGCGAAAAGACAGAGAGCGCGCCGCCCGCGGCACACGCCGCTCCGGCCCCTTCGGATCCGTTCGCATCGCACGCGCCGAAGCATCTGGTATCCGTTCCAGAGAACATTCCGGATTTGCCCCCGCCAGTGGTTGTCGAGCAACCGGTAGCCGTGGCTCACGCCGAGCCGGTGATCTCGTCGGCGGCAGCAGCCGCTCCAGCTCCGGCGGCCGACCCGTTTGCCAACCTTTCGCCGGAGGATGCTGACGTGCATCGCAAGGCGCAGCGCTTTGCCCGGCTGCTGGTGGATGAGATCAAGCTGTACAATCAGGTAAAAGTCGCCGAAGGGCGCAAGCACAAAGATCTATACGACCGGCTCAAGGAAGACATCGAGAAGAGCCGGGGCACTTTCCAGAAGCGATACGGCAACACCGCTGCCGGTGGCGCAGACTACTTCAGTCAGGAACTGGTTCGCAGCCTGGCGGAGGATGATCGTTCGATCATGGGCGCCAATTTTCGGCGAAATTGACGAGAGTGGTCCTTCATCGTTTGTCATCGGTCCTGATTCGAATCGCGTTGGTCGCGGCTGTATTGTGTTCGGGTATTCCCTCGGTTCAGCCGGTCGCCGCGCAGTCTTCCGCCAGCAAAAGCCAATCCTCCAAAAAGCCTGCTAAGCCGGGCAAGAAGGTCGCAGCCAAGAAGCGCAGCCGTTCGTCGCCACGGCTGCGGCGAATGCACCAGGCCTTTGTAGCCTCCGCGAGCTTGAAACCCATGGCGCGTCAGCTGCTGCAGGATCGAACTCCTGCCGCTTACGCGGGCGTGGAAGCCTATGCCAGACGTCATACCAAGGAAGACGCGGGCGCGCTGGCATGGCTGGTTCTGGGATACGCCCACGTTCTCGATCACGATTACGCCAAAGCGGTGGACCCTCTCAACCGCGCCAAACCACTGGCTGGCGATCTGGGAGACTACGTCAGTTTGTACCTCGGTACGTCCTATTTTCAGAGCGGTCGCACGGCGGAAGCGGTCGCGACCCTGAGTGAATTTGACCAGGCCTTTCCCGAATCGCTCTTAACGCGCGACGTTCATGTTCTCTATGCCAGCGCGCTTTTGGCGGAAAGCCGGTCGCAGGATGTGATCAGCCTGCTGGAAAAAGATCGGCTTCCTCCGCGAGCAGATCTGGAGTTTACCCTGGGACGCGCTTATGCGGCTGCGGGACAGCCCGCGAAAGCCATCGAAGTCTTCCGGAATCTGTATGTGACCATGCCGCTGAGCCCGGAAGCCACTCAGGCTGATGCGGAGCTCAAGAAGCTGGCCTCGGCTGCGCCGATCCCCCCGCTGGGCGTGGATGGGCGGAGGACGCGCGCCGATCTGCTGGCCAAGGGCAAACGTTTTAATGACGCAGCGGATGAGTATCGAGACCTGCTGAACGTAGTGAATGCCAATGATCGGGCGGACGTCGAACTGGCGTTGGCAGTGGCGTTGCGCCGCTCCGGACAAAACAAAGAAGCCAAGAAAGTGCTGGATTCGTTGCCGGCCACTAATCCAGAGATCAATGCGCAGCGCCTTTACAACCTGGGAGAAGTGGCACGCGCCACCGACGACGATGAAGGCTTCCTGCGAAATCTGGGGGAGCTGCGCCAGGCCGCGCCCACCAGCTTCTGGCTGCAGCAGGCGTTGTTGACGGAAGGCAATTTCTACCTGCTCAAGCCGGACTACGACAAAGCAATCGATGCCTACAGGGAGTTGCAACAGCGTTTTCCAAACGCGGGCCGGGCTTCCTACGCGCACTGGAAGGTGGCGTGGTTGAGTTTGCGCCAGGGACGGAATGCGGAAGCCAAAACTGGATTTGAGCAGCAAATAGGGCTGTACCCAACGTCGGCGGAGGTGCCTGCGGCGCTTTACTGGAGAGCCCGGCTGGCGGAGGAAGACAACGATTCAGCGATGGCCCGAGCCTACTACCAGAAACTCTCCGAGCGCTTCCGCAATTTCTACTACGGAGAGCTGGCGCGGCAACGGCTGCGGGAAATCAAGGCACAGGACGACCCTCCGCACTATGCATTGCTGGATCGGGTGCCTGCGATCAACGAGGGAACCAACATCGTCGTCAGCGATCCTCCGACCGATAACCTGCGCTACCAAAAGGCGCAGTTGCTGGAAAACGGAGGGCTGGTGGACTTCGCGGTGCGCGAGTTGCAAGCTGCCGGGAACGAAGACAAGGGCAATTGGGTGACCGCCGAAACTGCCAGACTTTACCAGGACGCGGGGCGTTATGACGGCGCCATCCAGGTGTTTAAACGTGCCGTGCCAAACTATTTTGCAGTCGATTTACCTACTCTTCCGCGATTCTACTGGGAAGCGCTGTTTCCCAAGCCCTACTGGACGGACTTGAAGAGATTTTCGTCGCAGAACGCGCTGGATCCGTACCTGGTGGCGTCGCTGATCCGGCAGGAATCGGAGTTTAATCCCGGCGCGGTTTCGCGAGCCAACGCAGTGGGCTTGATGCAACTGCTGCCCAAGGTGGGCAGGACCGTGGCCCGGCAGGAGAAGTTGAGACACTTTTCCACCACGGAATTGTTCAAGCCGGAGGTGAACCTGCAGTTGGGGACGCGCTATTTCCGCGAGATGGTGGATAAGTTCGGCGCCTTCGAATACGCCCTGGCCGCCTATAACGCCGGCTCCAACCGGGTGGACGATTGGCAGGGCCAGGGGAAATATCGCGATCCGCAGGAGTTTGTGGAGTCGATTCCATTCACCGAGACGCGGGAGTATGTACAGGCCATCCTGCGCAACGCCAATGTTTACCGGCAGCTGTATGGCACGCCATAGTTAATCCCTTGGTCTGATCGAACATGGTGGTGCGTCGGGGGTGGTGCGGGCCGCGGCGGATGGAAGCGATTCTGGGAAGAGTAGAGATCCTTCGACTGCGCATTGGCTTCGCCAAGGCGAAGCCGATGCTTCGCTCCGGATGAGAGGTACTCAGCGTGACGGCTACTTCCGGTCCTCAGGGCTGCAGGTAGTTGGGGCGGCCGGGATGTCAGGGTGGCTGGCCGGAATAGCCCGCCTTTTTTTACATAGATTTCACACCTTCGTGTGAGCGGACGTTTAGAATGGGGGTCTGCTCGACAAGCGTATTACTCCGGCCAGCCGGCCGTACACGGAAGGAGAAATCATATGGCAGCTTCGGTAAAACCGGTTCCTGAAGGCTTTCACACTGCTACCCCAACCCTGGTGGTTCGCGACGCCGGGAAAGCCATCGATTTTTACAAAAAAGTATTCGGCGCTGAGGAACGCATGCGGATGCCGGATCCGAGCGGGAAGATCATCCACGCTGAAATAAAAATCGGCGACTCGATCATCTTTTTGTCGGATGAGATCGCCAATATGGGTGGCAAGTCGCCGCAGACCCTTGGAGCGTACACCGGGGGCGTTTACCTTTACGTTCCCAACGTTGACGAAATTTACAAGCGCGCGGTTGATGCTGGCGGCAAAAGCGTCGGCCCGGTTTCAGACATGTTCTGGGGAGACCGCGTGGGTCACTTCGTCGATCCCTTCGGCCATGCCTGGACGGTGAGCACCCATGTGGCCGACCTTACCGAACAGGAAATGGAAAAGGGAGCGCAGGCGTTTTACGAGCAAATGGCGCAAAAGAAGTCAGCCTAACTCGGCATCACGCCCTTAGACCGCAAAGGCCGCAAAGATTTTCTTTGCGCTCTTCGCGGTTTTTTATTGCCATTAGGCAGATTTTTCAGGGGCTGGAGATTTGGCGAAGAGGATTTCGAGGATCAGCAGTCCGGCGCCGATCACGATGGCGCTGTCGGCCACGTTAAATGCCGGCCACTGATACTGGCCGATATAGAACAGCAGAAAGTCGACCACCTTTCCGCTCACCAGGCGGTCCCAGAGATTGCCCACCGCACCGCCCAAAATCAGCGCCAGGCCGATGCCGGTACTTCGCATGGAGTGGCTGTTGCGCCAGAGGAGCACCGAAACGATAGCCAGAGCCACAATCGAGAAGGTCACCAGCACGGTGATTTTCCATTCTGAAGACGAGTCGGCGAACAGGCCGAAGGCCGCGCCGCGATTCTCCACGTGGGTGAGGCGGAAGAATCCTGGAATAATCTGGATGTTGTCATGCAATGAAATGTTTCTGGCGACGACCCACTTCGCCGCCCGGTCGAGGACCAGGACCAGCACTGCGATCAGGAAGTGGAAGCCGCGCGTGGTGTGAGTGGTCATTCTAAGTTTCAGAACTATGAATTCGCAGAGAGTGCTGAGGCCTCGCGGCGGAATCTATCCGCCTATCTCCTTTAATACCGCGCTGCAGCGTTCACAGACCGTCGGATAAACCGGATCTTCTCCCACGTGGGTCGAGTAATTCCGGCAGCGCTCGCACTTTTTGCCATCAGCCTTGCTGACCTTGACGCTCACCCCGCCACTCCCATTTCCCGAAGGGGCGCGCTCGAGCGTGACCGCAGAAACTATGAACAGATAGCGCAAGCGGTCCTTGTGACGAGCCAGAATCGAAAATGCAGGTTCGGGGGCCGTCACCACGACCTGGGCTTCCAGATTCGCGCCGCCGATCAGTTTGCTTTGCCGGGCTTCCTCGAGAGCCTTAAGCACTTCGGTTCGCACCGCTAAAAGTGTGCTCCACTCTTCCTGCTGTTTCGCGTCTTCCACCGGGACGGGGCCGCCAAGGCTCGACTCGCCGAGGATGTCAGATGCGGCGGGGAAGTTAGCGAGATGCACGCTGGGCACGCGTTCGGGCAGGGCAGGAAGATACTGCCAAACTTCATCACAGGTGAAGCTCATGACGGGCGCCAGCAGGCGGACCAGGGCTTCGCCAATGCGCCAGATCGCCGTCTGCACCGCCCGGCGGCCGCGGGAGTTCGGGGCAGAGGTGTAGAGACGGTCCTTGAGCACGTCAAAATAAAAAGCGCTCAACTCCACGATGCAGAAGTCATTGATGCGGTGATAGATCTTATGAAATGCGAACTCGTCATACCAGCGGGTTACATCGCTCGACATGGCGACGGTCTGGCGCAGCATGTATTGATCGAGAACATCCATCTGATCGAACGCCACCGCATCGCGCCGCGGATCAAAATCATGCAGGTTGCTGAGTATGTAGCGAAACAGGCTGTTGCGGATCTTGCGGTAGCTTTCCGCCACGCGCTGCATGAGTTGCTCGGAGCCGACGACATCCTCGCGAAAATCGACCGACGCAACCCAGAGGCGCACGATTTCGCCGCCCAGGCGGTTGGCGATATCGACGGGATCGACGTCGTTGCCGCGAGACTTCGACATGGCCTGACCTTTTTCGTCGAGCGTCCAGCCGGGGGTGACCACTCCGTGATAAGGCGGGCTGCCGCGAGTGCCCATGGCGCAGAGCAGGGAAGACTGGAACCATCCCCGGTACTGATCCCCGCCTTCGAGATATAGATCCGAAGGCCAAGGGTATCCGGGCTCGTCGTCGAGCAGGGCCAGATAGCTGGTGCCCGATTCCAGCCAGACATCGAAAATGTCGGTTTCGCGATCGAAGGCGGTGCCGTTGCAATCTGCGCATTTGGCATCCGCCGGGAGAATCGCGTCGGCTTCGGGCGTGTACCAGGAGTCGGCGCCGGAGCGGGCAAAAAGCTCAGCGACCTTGCGATTGATAGCGGGGTCGTTCAACGGCTTGCCGCAGGTTTTGCAAAGAAAAACCGCGATGGGAACGCCCCACACCCGCTGCCGCGAGATGCACCAGTCGGGGCGGGTGGCAATCATGTTGTGCATGCGCTCTTTGCCCCAGGCCGGATCCCACTTCACTTTTTCGATGTCTTCCAAAGTCCGGCTGCGCAAAGTGCCTCCGCCCGGCATGGCTGCCTCCATGGAGATGAACCACTGCTCGGTGGCGCGGAAGATGATGGGGTTGTGGCAGCGCCAGCAATGAGGATAGGAGTGCTCGACCTTTTCCTGGTGCAGCAGGGCTCCGCGTTTCTTGAGGAGTTCGATAATGGGCGCATTGGCGTCCCATACTCTCAGGCCGTTGTACTCCGGCAGGCCGTTTCGCAGGATGCCCTTTTCATCCACGTTGCTGGTGGCATCCAGTCCGTATTTCACACCGGTGGCAAAGTCTTCCGCACCGTGAGACGGAGCGGTGTGGACGACGCCAGTGCCGGTGTCCATGGTGACGTAGTCGGCGAGAACGCCAAGAACCTTGCGATCCAGGAACGGGTGCTGGAAGTTCAGGCGCTCCATCTTGCGGCCGGAGAAGCGCGCCAGTTCATGCACGTGCTGGAGATTACATTTTGCCGCCACATCGGCAGCTAATCTGGCCGCGACGATATAAACCTGTCCAGCGGATTCGATCGCGACATACTCTTCCGCGGGATGGAAAGCCACCGCCATGGAAGCCGGCAGGGTCCAGGGAGTGGTGGTCCAGATGATGGTGGAAACTTTCTTGCCCGCCAGAGCGGGATCGATCTTTGCAGGATCGTCGAGCAGCGCGTACTTTACCCACACAGTCGGACTGGTGTGGTTCTCGTATTCGACTTCGGCCTCGGCCAAAGCAGTTTCGTCGTACATGCACCAATAAACCGCGCGCAGACCTTTGTAGACGAAGTTGTTCTCGTAGAAGCTGAAAAAGGTTTTGAGCACCACCGATTCGTACTGCGGATTCATGGTGGCATAGGGACGCTCAAAACGTCCGAAGACGCCGATGCGCTTGAACTGCTCGCGCTGCAGATCGAGAAATTTCTCGGCGAACTTGCGGCACTCCTGACGGACGTCGAGTGGCCGCATCTGCAGCTTTTTGCCGCCGAGCATCTGATCGACTTTGATTTCGATGGGCAGGCCGTGACAATCCCATCCCGGGACATAGGGAGCGTCAAATCCGGCCATGGTTTTGGACTTAACCACGAAATCCTTCAAACACTTGTTGAGGGCGGTGCCGAGGTGAATGGGTCCGCTGGTGTACGGCGGGCCGTCATGCAGGACATAGAGTTTGGCGCCGGCGCGCGCCTGGCGAATGCGGTCGTAGATGCGCATCTGCTCCCAGCGAGCCAGAGCCTTGGGCTCATTCTGGGGCAGGTTGGCCTTCATGGGAAAGGCGGTTTTTGGCAGGTTGATGGTGGATTTCAAGTCCAGCGGCACTCGATTGGTTTCTCCCAAATGGTTGATTTTTTTCATTATAGGGAGCGGGCGAACGAACGTCCATTGACCGGTTATCCTGCTGCCTGATCGGCGGCGGGACGGGTGTTGCAAAAGCACTGTCGAAAAGGAGGCAAAAACGTGTACAATTTTCTGAAGTAACGTTAGCTCAGGCTTGGCATCTAAACATTTGCGGTGACTCTTAAATTTGACGTCGGTCTATTACCTCTGATTTCGGAAATTTGAAGATTCGAGAGCCGGGAAGCAACTTGGCATTGAATGTGCTCATCAAGTTTAGGATAGTCTGAGGTTTAGATGGAGCGAAACCCAGTTCTGAAATGAGAAGCTGAATTCGGGTTAACTATGCCAACACTCGACATTAAACGCTCTGATCCCGGCGCCGAGCCCGAACTAAACTTACTTCTGCCCAAAAGCACCCTGGAAGAGCCGCTGTGGAAGTCTCTGTTCCGCAACCTCGACGACTACTTCTTCCCCAAAAAACAACCCCCGCTTGTACTTACGTCGAAGCCGATTCCGGTCAGGGACATTTGGGGTTTTTACGATTACAAGAAGAACGGCGCGCTGGGCTCGACGGTCGTGCACGTCCTGGTCATCGGCGCCATCGTTGGCATTACCATGCTGGGACGCAGAGTGGTCCAGCAGATCGTTAAGCCGCACGAAACCGTCACCCTGGTTTCTCCCGATGATATTCCTCCTTTGCAGCCGGCAAAGACGCAAGCGGGCGGCGGCGGCGGTGGCGGTGACCGGGACAAGTTCCAGGCTCCCAAGGGCAAATTGCCCAAGCAGTCGATGGAACAGATCACGCCTCCGATGATGGTGGTGCGAAACGATAATCCCAAGCTCACGGCTGAACCGACAGTAGTAGTCCCACCGCAGGTCAAGATCGCTTCCAACAACTTGCCTAACCTGGGTGATCCAATGTCGCATCTGCCCTCTGGACCTCCCTCAAACGGGACTGGTTCAGGCGGTGGCATCGGGTCGGGATCGGGCGGCGGTGTTGGGGTTGGAACTGGACCCGGCGTAGGTGAAGGCCGCGGCGGCGGTGTCGGCGGCGGCGTGTTTCGCGTCGGCGGCGGCGTCAGCGCTCCGCGGGTTGTGTATCAGCCTGATCCAGAATACTCGGAAGAAGCCCGTAAGGCGAAGTATCAGGGAACTTGTGTTCTCTGGCTGGTGGTCGGGCCCGATGGCAGGCCACGGGACATTCGCGTAGCGCGCAGCTTGGGTCTGGGACTCGACGAGAAAGCCATCGAAGCGGTAAAAACCTGGAAGTTCGAACCTGCCATGAAGGACGGCAAGCCGGTGGCGGTGCAGATCAATGTCGAAGTGAGCTTCCGGCTTTACTAAACCTTCTTTTAGCCACAGAGGACACGAAGAACACTGAGGAACTGAATACAGTTCCGCGGTGTTTTTTTTGGTCCAGTACTACTCTTTCAACTCTATGTGCTCGACTTCCTGAATCGGACTGCCCAGGAAGCGCTCTCCCAGCCGGCGAAATTTTTCCACCGAATCGGTCACGAAAAAGCGTAGCCGGGGCTGCCCGCGGCGCTCGGATTCAACCGATGCCGGAGGCAATCCCTTCAACAGAAGCTGGCTGACCACGCGGGCGGTCGATTCGGCGGAATCCACGATGGTCAAGTGCGGCGGGACCAAGCGCTGCAATAGGGGCTTCAGCAGCGGGTAGTGAGTGCAGCCCAGCACCAGAACGTCGGCGGATTCGAAACCGTCGGCAAACGCCTCTTTCAAATAAATGCCTGCTACCTGTTTGGCCACGTCGTGCTCAGCCCAGCCTTCTTCTACCAGCGGAACCAGAAGCGGGCACGCCTTTTCCCTGGCAAGCACCCCGCGCGCCTCCAACGCCTTCGAGTAGGCATGGCTGGCAATCGTGGCCTCGGTGCCAATGACGACCACTTTGCGACTCTGGGTGGCGGCGGAAGAGCGCTCCGCGCCAGGTTCGACCACGCCGACCACGGGCACCCGGGAAGCCTGCGTGATTTGATCGAGAGCGAGAGCGGTTGCAGTGTTGCAGGCGATTACGAGCATCTGCGCCCCATGCCCTTCAAGAGAGTGGGCGGCGCCGATCGCATATTTCGCCACCGTTTCCGCTGACTTCGAACCGTAGGGCAGACGCGCGGTGTCGCCGAAATAGAGGTAGTCCGCGTCCGGAACCAGCGCAACGAGTTCCTTAAGCACGGTGAGTCCTCCGAAGCCGGAGTCAAACACGCCGATGCAGGGTCGTCGAGTGGTCATGAATTGGTTTGGACTTCATCATAATGGGCGAGCCTGCGTTTTGCGTAGACAATTGACTCTGGCATTTAAGATGAGTCGAGATTTTCCGGAGGCCGAGGCACACCTATGACGCGTTCCACGATTGTTCTCATAGTTCTCGCGACCATGACAGCCTGTGTTCCCGCAAAGCGTCATCGCATTACCCAGGACGAACTCGTCCGCAACACCCAAGAGCTTTTCGACAGTGTGGCTGCCGGCGAGCCGGCGCCCTGGAAGAAGTATTTTGCGGAGGACAGCATGTATTTCGATGAAAAGGGAAGAAGCATGGACAAGCAGGCGTTGCTGAAAGACGTCGCTCCGCTTCCCAAGGGCTACTCCGGCACGATCAAGCTGGTGAGCGCGAAGAGCCGTATCCTGGGTGATACAGCCATCCTCTCCTACGATCTAGACGAAACCGAGACGATTTTTGGGCAGAACATGACCGCCCGTTATCACGGTACCGATACCTGGATGTATCGGGACGGTAAATGGCAAATTGTTGCCGGGCAGATGTTGCGCTACTACGAAGATCCTTCTCCCGGGAAAACGGACAGGAAGAAGTACGTCGATTACACCGGAACCTACGAACTGGCCCCGGGAATAACGCAAACGGTTTCCGTCCAGGGCGATGATCTATTCACTCAACGCGTAGGCAGGGATAAAATTCTGCTTGTGCCCGAGTCCGGCGACGTATTTTTCCGCAAAGGCGTTGAGGGAAGGCTTCTTTTCCGGCACGCGGATAGTAAGGTCGACGCCCTGATCGATCGACGAAATAACGAAGACGTGGTGTGGAAAAAGATTAAATAGGGCGGCTGCTGTTGCGCGCAGTCCCGCTCACGCTTAGTGCCGGATACCGGCTACTTAAAGCGCGAAGTGCGTACCTGCTGTGCTTCCTGCGCTTCTATACTGCTTTCGCAGCATGGGCCGGGCGGGATCGGGGCGCCGTGGGGACAGGTGCGAGGATGTCCGAGGAAGCTGCAAATCTTGTCAGTGGCTTCAGTGGAGAGGATATGCTCGAACTTGCAGGCCTGTTGTTCGATTTCAGATTCGCTGTCGAGTGCCAGGCTGTCGGTAAAGAGACGCTCGGCGAGGCGGTGACGCCGAATGATGTCGGCGGCACGCTGGCGGCCGCGGGCGGTAAATTCCACGATCATGCTGCCGTCCCCGGTCGAGACGCCTGCCGGCTTGAGGGCGTCGTGACAGGGGTTCACGAATGGTTTGTGATTGTGCGCCTCGGGCGGATGCGGCCGACTGGTTACCAGTCCGAGAGCCGTCATTTTTTCCACCGCAATGCTCACCGGCAGCGCGCCGTGTACTTCCATCCTGCCGATCTCGGCAATTTCGCCATGCTCCTCGACCGCCCATAATTCTTCGAGGACTTCGTCGAACTGCTCTTCGTCGGCCATGGCGAAAACCTCCTGGTCGGCGATCTTGCCATGATGAAGTTCGATTCTCCGGTCGGCGAGGCGGGCCACGACCGGGTCGTGCGTCACCATGACGATGGTTCGTCCCTGGCGGTGCAGTTCGCCCAGCAGGCGGAGCACAATTTCTTCGTTAATCGCGTCGAGATTCCCGGTGGGTTCATCAGCGAGAACGATTTTGGGATCGTTGATCAGGGCGCGCGCGATGCAGACCCGCTGCTGTTCTCCGCCGGAGAGTTGGGCTGGAAGGTGGCGGGCGCGGTCTTTCAGTCCGACGTGGGCCAGTGCAGCCAGGGCTTCCTGTTCGTCGGTCATGCTGTGAAAGTATTGCGCCAGCATGACGTTCTCGAGGGCGGTGAGATACGGGATCAGGTGAAATTGCTGGAAGATGAAACCGACCTTTTCGGCGCGAGCCCGGTTCAAATCCTGGGTCGAGATCTCAGCTACATTTTCGCCGTCGAGCCAGATTTCACCTGCAGTGGGGCGATCCAGGCAGCCAATCAGATTCGCCAAAGTAGACTTTCCCGAGCCCGAAGGGCCCATGACGGCCAGCCACTCGCCCGGCTCAACCTGCAGAGAGATGTCATCCAGTGCGCGCACCACGCCGCCGCCTTCGGCCTGGGCCGGATAGAGACGGCTGACATGGATGAGCTTGATCACGTCACTCTCCCCTGAGAATGTTAGCAGGTTGAACCCGGCGCAGCAGAGTTATTGGCACGATAGCCGCGACCAGTGCTATGGCGATCCCGCCCGCCAGAATGAGCGGTAGTACGGTGAAGCGAGGGGTGACCGGAGCATGAAAATTGGCGCGGCCAATCCAGACCGCCGCCCCGACGCCAACAACAAAGCCCAACAACGATCCCAGCGCACCCAACGCGGCAGCTTCGGCGGCAAAGAACCCTTGAATCAACCGGCCGGAAGCCCCTAGGGCCTTCATGATGGCAAAGTCGCGGCGGCGATCGGAAACCCATCCGGTCAGGGTCGAAAGCACGCACACGCCAGCCGTGAGAATGATCAATATGCAGGCCACCAGGAGCGTGGACCGCATTTTGCCCAGGACTCGAGTCTCGCCCTCCACGATTTGGCGCACCGGTCGAACCTCAGCCTCCGAAAGGGCATTCGCCAGCCGCCGGATAGTAGCGTCGATTTCCGGCGGCGATCCCGCGGCTGAGATTTCAATCGTGGAAACCGGGACATGAGTCCACTCCAGAAAGTCGTAGAGTGAGAGGTAGATTCGGCTATCCTCGGCGGCGCCGGTGCTGACGGTTCCAACTGGATTCAACTGAACCGTATGACCTTGAAAGCTGAGCTCGAACGGTCTGCCCCGCGGCCCCACAATTGCGGCTGCCCGGCTGCCGACCAGAGCGTCGTGCGGGGCCTTCGGCCATCCAGAGACAGACCACCAATCGTCGAGTTTCTGCACTTGCGCGAAATCGGTTCCCGCGACCACCACCGAGTGCCCGTCAGCAGTACGGGCCACCGCATAGGCGAAAGGGACCGCCATGCCGCCTTTGCCGAGAGCAGCCTGGGCTTTCGGCAGGGCATCGGCAGGCAGATCGCGACCGTCCTTTGCTACTACAACGACATTGGCGCCGTACTTGCGAAATTCGTGACGCAGCTTGGCCTGCACATCTACGTAGAGGTTGAGCATGGCGGTGGCTACGGCGGCGGCCACGATCATGGCCAGCAGGGCGGAAGCGGCGCGGCTGCGGCGGAGCACCGCAGCGCGAACCAGCATGCGCAGAAACATGGAAGCGTGCGGCGAAGCAGCCCGCCGCCGCGCGATGCGATCCATGGCCGGCGAACTCAACCTTCGCCTCGGAGCGCATAGACGGGATCGAATTTTACCGCGCGCCGGATGGCAGCGGCGCTCCCGCCGAAAGTTACGATTACCGCGATGGTCAGAATAATCGGCAGAAGCACCGGCTGGATGGTGATCTGCGAATCGAAGATTGATTGGCCGATCTCATGAGCCAGGAGCGAGCCGCCCGCAAAGCCCGCAGTTCCGGCGATTAAAGCGAGCAGCGCGGCCTCGGCAAAGAACAGCACCGCCACCGCCGGGTTGCCGGCGCCTAGCGCTTTCATCAAGCCGACTTCACTGCGACGCTCAAAGACCGCGGTTGCCATCGACGCCGAAACCGCCAACGCCGAGGCCAGCAACGCCGCGATGGTAATGAGAAGCATCAATCCCTGGATGCGCGACAGTACGGTGCCTTCATTCTGCGCGACCTGGCGAATCTGCTCGGCGTGAGAGTGCGGGATAGCCTCCTGCAACTGGAACGCGATGGATTGAGCGTAGGGAGAGCAGTACCACCGGTCGTACATCTCCGGCGACATGCTCTTGGGATCGCGGCGAGCGAAAGCGTCTTCGGGCTTGGTCACCGCGCTTACGTAGATGCGGCGGACCGCGCCCGGCCTGCCGAGAATTTGTTGGGCCAGAGAAAGCGGCGCCACAATTTCATTGTCTTCCGCTCCTCCGGTAGACAGAATCCCCACGATTCGGCGCGGCCGGCCGTCGATATCAATTTCCTCGCCGACACGGCCATTCAACTTCGCGGCCAGGTGTTCGCCGAGGAGGATTTGGCTGGAGCTGTCGTCCGGCCAGGCGCCCTGAACTCTCCACCAGGGATGCGTCGAGCGGACGCCGGTGGTGAATTCCTGTTTGCCGAAGGCGAGTTGTTTGGAGAAGTAGGTTCCCAGCAGTGTTACTTTTTCCCGCCCGGCAAGACTCACATTCACCGGCAGCATGGGCGCGAAACCCACGATGTTGTTGCGCCAGAACATACCTTTAATCCTGGGCAGATCCCCCTCGCTTAGATAGGCGCCGTCGCTGGGTGGCTTGAGATTTACGCCACCGATCTCGACATCCAGAGTATCTTCCTGCGGGGTTACGATCAGGTTGGCGCCGTAGGTGCGCAACTCGCGGCTTATCTTGTCGCCGATATCGGTGGCGACAGCGATCATCGCGGTAGCTACGCCGACCCCCAGCATGATAGCGACGCCGGCGAGGAACTTGCGCCGCTTCTGCCTGCGAAAGGACTCATAGAGTAAGCGCAAGAACATAGCGGTGACTTATTGTTTAAAAATATGAGCGCCGGCTGCGATATCGGTTTCCCGGATGACGATCGCATCCGCGATTTGTTCAGCCTGCAGCGGAATGGGATTGCATCCGCCCGTCATGCCTACCGATTGCCCATTGATAGGCGCCGCGCAGTTCTTGCAAATCACTCCGTTCGGTCCCTTGTAAAAACCGACCGGTCCGCAAATCTGGCAGGCGTCAAAGACCGTGGCCACTTTACCGTCGGGCTTCTTGTAGAGCCAGAAGCGAACTTCGGTTCCGTTTTCCCTGGCTTCGAAGCGATGCAGATCACCATCTGCCACCTGGGTGAGCGGGATGCTCAGCTGCCCGTTACTGAAACTCACTTCGGTCGCGGGAGAAAGAGCGCTTACGCTTTTGGTATAGATGAACTCCGCCGTGACCATCACGATGAACAAAAACGAACTGGCGTAAACCGATCCCATCCAAAGGCGCTCGCGGCGGGCGCTCCACAGCGCTTTACGGCGCTCCGCGGGGGAATCAGGCAAGGGAGCCGGCTGGCGGCGCTTGACTTCAAAGAGGATCATCAGCGCGGCCAGGGCGAGGATGGTCACAAAAAAGAACAGGTCGTTGCGTACGATGGGGCCGATCAGTGCCATTTCCTCGCGTGAGGAAGGCAGCACACCATTCTCCGAGAGCTCATGCAGCCCCGAGATGATGAGTTGGGCGGCCACGAAGAAAAGAATGACGGTGGTGACGCGAAAGAACTTCTGCAGGTTCACTCGGACGCTGCCCTTGACGAACATCACCCCGAACAGGATGGCTACGATTACCCCCATCAGGGTTCCGAGAAAGCTGAGCAGCTCGGTGGAATTGAGGGATACGGCGCCCAGGATCAGGACGGTTTCCACGCCTTCACGCAGAACCATCAGGAATACGAACAGGAACAATCCGAAGGCTGCATTTCGTCCGGCCAGCAGGCCGACTTTACTCTCGATCTGTCCTTTCAAGGCACGGCCGGTCTTCATCATGAAGACGATCATGGTGACAACGAAAAAAGCTGCCGCCAGCATGATCCAGCCTTCGAAAATGTCCTGGTTCCATTGGGTGCGGGAGAGCAGGATGGCTACGCCAATACTTCCCACAAAGGCGCTTACCAGGGCCGCGAACACCGGCTTACGCAGCTCGGGCCGCCCGATCTTCGCCAGGTAAGCCAGGGTGATGCCGACAATAAGTGCGGCTTCGACCCCTTCTCGCAGCGTGACGATGAATGCCTGTAGCATTATTATGGTTGATGCAACAGAGTTGCAACTAAATGGTTTATCGCACCAGTAATTAAGCATAGTCTTCGCTCGCGCTATGCGTCAATGGAGCCTGGGGTGGTCGCTGCTAAATGCTTGAATCATCGAGGACACGACGGTACATGAAGGCGGTACGTGGTGGTGACTTGTGACCCCGGCATCGTGTAGAAATCGTTCCGCTCCCAGGGGTCGAAGGGGGACGGCGAGGGCGAGACGCTTTCGCTACAACTGCTTCAGGAATTGTTTTACTTCGTCTAACTGGGGAAACAGCTTCTCTTCCTCCTGGAATTCCGGCGGGTGAACGCATCTGCGGCTGCCGCGTAGTTTTACGGGATGCTTCAGATGGAGCATTTCGTGGTAGACGATGTAATCCACGGCATACCGAGGGACACGGGGCTGGTCGAAGATACGGCTCACTACGATGGCGTTGTGGGCGGGATCGTAGTGGCCGAGATGGTTCCGGGCACGGTCGCGGCTCCAGGTCATCTGCGGACGCGCCAGAAGACCGTGGAAGAATCGCGCATTGAGCTCCTCGAACACTTTTTCCAAATCATAAGTCCGTCCCTGTGCGGACTCCAGTCGCTTACGTCCGCGAATCTGGCGCACGAGGTGCGCTTTTCGCGTGATGTCATGACCGGCGACAAAGCGGCGGTAGCGGGTAGCTGGCTCTCGCTCCACAGGCTTGCGGTACATCTTCGCGAGCAGAATGTGGGCGATGGCCCGCAACACCGGTTCGGGCGCTCCTTCCAGCAGATCCGACAGGCGCACCAGAAGCTTGCCCTGGCGCATCCGGATCGTATTCTTGATGCTGGTGAAGGCGAAAAACTCGACCTTCAGCTCGGGAACAGGAGTGCGCGGGCGGAGTTCGCTATGGATTTCCTGGAAGATGCGGAGCAGGCCGTCTCTCACGAGCTTAGATTAGCACGATCAAATCGTGAGAGAGCGAACGGCGCGAGGCGGTCAAGCGAAACAACTTCAAGGCTTGGATGGCTTTTTGTGCTTAAACGCTTCTTCCTGCTCACCCAGTAACTGGTGATGATCCTGGGCGCTGCTGTCGACGGTTTCAAGGGCGTTCGAGAGCAGAAACTCGTATTGCTTGGTGTCTTCTTTGGCGGCGGTGGCGGCATCGCGCAGCGCCCGCAGTTTGGCCTGGAATTCGGTGTCCCCTTCGATGACTGCCTTCAACACCTTGCGCAGGTCGGATTTGCGGTCGACGTAAGTGTCGATGTTTTCATCCAACTCGTCGTAAACATCGAGGAAGTCCTGCAAACGATCGTGAGTTTCCTGGCCTCGATCAGTAATTTTGGGGTCGGAGCGCGCCTGCTCCAGAGCCGCCAGCCTGGCGCGGGCAAACTTGACATACAGTTTGAGCCGCAGGTCGGGATCCATGGCGGTGTCGCGCAGCTGGTCAATTTCGGGCGGAGTCAAAGGATCGTGCCTGCTCTGGGCCAGCACCGGCGCGAGCAGCGCGAGAGAAATACATCCCAGTAGGAGGGCTCGCAGGCAGCTCATTTTCTCCCCTTTTTGCCGAACATGACGGCCAGCAGGTCGGTTCGGATCTTTTCCAGCCGATCGATGGCTTGCTGAACCGGTGCCTGATCCTCGAATGCGAGATTGTGTTTTACGTCGCGAAATTTTTCCGCCATCTTTCGCACCGCAATCTCGGTGTCTTTCAGTTTTTTCCCGCTGCTTGCCGCGGCGTCACTGGCTTTGCCGGCATAGGTCACGACATTGTTCAAGGCGGCCTTGCCGCCGTTAGCATCGCCAGCCTGATAGAGTTTGTCGGCCGCTTCCGCTTGCTGGCGCGCGATCCGAATATAGAGCGCCGGTCGCTCTCCGGCGGGAGCCGCATCTGCCTTGGCGATCATCTGATCGATGGTTTCTTCGCTGGCGTGCGCGGGCAGGTTTAAGAATCCCCCCAGGGAAACCGCCGCCAGCAGCACCACGATAGTTGTCCGAATGGACATAAAGGATCATTTCTTGGGTTCAATTGCAATCAAGCGATGGCGCGCCTGCCATTCCTGATCGGGGAATTGCCCGGTCGCCGAATCAAGAAAGCGATGATAGTTCTCGGCGGCCGGCTTGTACTCACGTAAGTGATCGTAAGCGGTTGCCCGCAAAAAGTATCCAATCGGAAGCTCGGGGAGAATTTTGGCGCGAGCATCCAATGCCTTGATCACCAGATCGTAGTTCTTGGTTTCGTTGGCGGCGCCGGCCAAATCGCTATACGCAGGACCAAGATCGGGTTTCAGCCTGAGGGCTGCAATCAGCTCCTGCTCGGCCTCGGGAAACTTGCGCTGCTTGAGCAGCACGCGGCCCAGGCCGTAATGCAGGTCCGCATCATTGGGTTGAGCCGTCAGCAGGGCACGGTACTGGGCTTCGGCTTGATCGTATTTCTTGGCGTCGGTGTACAGGTCAGCCAGATCGCGCTGCACCGACGAATCGTTCGGAGCCAGCTTCTGGGCCAGCAACAATTCTGCCTGGGCCGGCTCGGGCTGTCCATCCGCAGCCAACATGCGCCCCAGTTGCATGTGCGCTCCGGCATCGTTGGGATGCAAAGCCACGAGTTTGCGCAGAATTTCCTCCGCCTCGGTAAAGCGGTGGCCGCGCATGTAAATGTTGGCCATTCCAATCAGGGCATCAGTTGAGGAAGGGTCGAGCGCGTACGCCTGTTTATACTCCTGTTCGGCGTCGGCAAAACGGTTCTGCGCTTCAAGCAGCGGTCCGGCTGAAAGATGCGGTTCGGGATCCCTGGGATCGAGATGGGCGGCCTGGGAAAATGCATCCAGCGCAGCGGCCGGATTTGAAGTTTCCAGCACGTGGCCCAAAGACAGCCAGGCCCGGGCCTGCCCTTCCTGAGCGTGCGCCGTAGGCTTCAACTTGGTCGCAGCGCGAAGAAACTGTTCGGCTCCAGGTTGACCGGCTTTAACCAGCATCAGGCCAAGGTTGAGATTGGATTCGAACACGCCCGGCTTAGCGGCGACGGATTTGCGGTAAGCGGCAATCGAATCGTCCGTCTTGCCCTTCGCGTTATAGAGAAAGCCCAGATCAAACCAGGCAGCGTAGTTGTCAGGATCCGCGGCGACGACCTTCTTCAGCAACGGCTCAGCAGTGGTGTAATCCTGCTTTTCGATGGCGCTCTCGGCCTGGATCAGCTCCGGCGGAGACGACGGATCCTCCACCGCGACTTTGTGGTGACGCACCGTCGTGCCGCTCGTCTGAGCAACTGCAGTACCCAGGGCGAGCATAAATATGCACGCAACAGGTAGGCCCAGGCGTCCTCGTCTGGGCGAGCGAGCGCAGCTTGCCGAAGCCGGAACCGCCCCAAATGACATTCTCCCAGTATCCTTACGAATTGCCGAGCTGCGCTCGGCTGGGCAGGTGAGGACACCTGCCCCTACGCAAGAAGCAGCGCTACTTCCGGCCGTTGGTTGGCAGTCCGTTTCCATTTAGCACTCGCGCCAGGAACTTTCCGGTGTATGAATTCGGCAGCTTCGCGATCAGCTCTGGAGGACCGGCGCCGACCACGTAGCCTCCACGTTCGCCACCTTCGGGCCCGAGATCGATTACCCAGTCTGCGGTCTTGATGACTTCAAGATTGTGCTCAATGACCAGGATCGATCCCCCTGCTTCGATTAGACGGCGGAAGGCAGAGAGTAGTTTGCTGACGTCATCGAAATGCAGCCCGGTGGTGGGCTCGTCGAAAATATAAAGCATGCGGTTACTGCGCCGGACGCGATCGCCCGGATTCGACGGGCGTCCGATATCGCGAGAGGCCGGCTGCAGGTGAGCCGCCAGCTTCATACGCTGGGCCTCGCCGCCGGAGAGCGTCGTGGCGGACTGGCCGAGGCGCAGATAGCCCAGACCGACTTCCTCCAGCACGCGCAGCTTTTCTACAACCTTGGGCACGCCGGAGAAGAAATGCAGCGCTTCCTTCACGGTGAGGTTCAGCACTTCGTGAATGTTCTTGCCGCGATAGCGCACTTCCAGAACCTGGGGTTTGTAGCGCGCGCCTTTGCACTCTTCGCAGACCAGTTCGACATCCGCTAAAAATTGCATTTCCACCGTGACCGTGCCATCGCCCTGGCAGGTTTCGCAGCGGCCGCCGGGAATGTTGAAAGAGAAGTGTCCTGCGGTAAAGCCACGTTTTTTGGATTCGGGAAGGGAAGCAAACAGATCCCTGATTCCGTCGAAAGCTTTAATGTAAGTGACCGGGTTGGATCTCGGAGTCCTGCCGATCGGCGACTGATCGACAAGGATGACGTCATCGATGAGATCCGCGCCTTCGACTTCGCCCCAATCCGCAGAGGGAGCCGGCGCGGCGCTGGTTTGTCGCTTGGCGGCAGACAATGCCTGGAACAGGACGTCGTGCAACAGCGTGGATTTGCCGGACCCGGAGACTCCGGTGATCGCAACCAGCATGCCCAGCGGCACCGATAAGTCGATGCTCTTGAGATTGTGGGCGCGGGCTCTGAAGATCTTGATCTGCCGTGAGCCTGGTTTACGACGAGCGGGGGGAAGCTGGATACGCAGCTCTCCAGAAAGGTAGCGTCCGGTCAGTGAACCTGGCGCTTTCAATATTTCCTGAAAATTTCCTGCGGCGATGAGCTGGCCGCCACTTTCTCCCGCTCCCGGCCCCAGGTCGAGGATGCGGTCAGAGGCGCGCATCACGTCGGGATCGTGTTCAACTACCAGAATCGTATTTCCCAGATCGCGCAGGTCATGCAGGATCTTGATCAGGCGATGGGTGTCCCGGCTGTGCAGGCCAATCGAGGGCTCGTCCAGAACGTAGAGAGTTCCAACCAGACGCGAGCCCAACGAGGTAGCCAACTGAATGCGCTGAGCCTCGCCGCCGGAAAGTGTTGAGGCCAGGCGATCAAGGGTCAGGTATTCCAGACCCACATCGATCAGGAATTGCAGCCGCTCGTGAATCTCCTGGAGCAATTTGTCCGCTATGGCGGATTCCTGCTCGGTCAGTTTGACCTGGTCGAAGAACTTGGAGACGTCCTCAACGGTCATGCTGGTGAGCTGACAGATGTTCTTGCCGGCAATCTTGACTTGCTGGGCTTCGATGCGCAGACGAGCCCCGCCACAGGCCGAACAGGTTGAATATCCGCGATAGCGGCTAAGAAAGACGCGCACGTGCAGCTTGTATTTCTTGCGCTCCAGGTGGTTGAAGAAGCCGCGCACGCCGGGAAATTTGCCTTCGCCTTCGATGACTACACGGCGCTGCTCGGGATCGAGTTCAGCCCAGGGAACGTCGAGCGGGATATTCGCCTGCCGGGCGAAACGCCTCAGTTCGGTGAAGAGCGGGCGATACTTGGGTTTGGTCCAGGGCTCGATCGCGCCCTCATTCAGAGTCTTCGATTTGTCGGGTATGACCAGATCGAGATCGAAGTCGATGGTATTGCCAAAGCCCTGGCAGCGCGGACAGGCGCCATAGGGGTTGTTGAAGGAAAACAGGCGCGGCTCGGGTTCTTCATAACGCAGGTTGCACTGCTTGCACTCGAAGCGTTGGGAGAACCGAAGTTGCTGTGACGGCTGGTCGTCGCGCGGGGCGGTCTCAAAGATCACCTCGCCGGCTTCACGATAGCTGATTTCGATCGCGTCTACGATACGGGCGCGGGCATCCAGAGAGACAACCAGCCGGTCAACCAGCAGGAATACGGGCTTGCTGAAATCGACGTCGAGCAGGGATTCCGGCGTGGAGAACTCAAAGATTTGTCCGTTCTGGTAGAGGCGGTTGAAACCGCGCTGGCGGAGCTCGGAAAGGCGCGCCTTTAGTTGGTCGGACAGGGCGTCCTGGCCACGGCGAGGGCGGGATGCTTTCGTGACGCCGGTTCCGCTTTTCCGCGGCTTGGACGATTCTTTGGAAGTACTAGCCTGGGCGGCGGCGCCTTTTAGCGGGAATAGTACGTTCAGGCGCACGCCTTCGCCTAACGCCAATACGGAGGCGGTGACCTCATCTACTGTGTCTTTTTTGACCTCCTGGCCGCACTGCAGACAGAAGGTGCGTCCGATGCGGGCGAAGAGCAGCCTCAGGTAGTCGTAGATTTCGGTAGCCGTTGCGACCGTGGAACGGGGATTTCTGGTGGTGTTTTTCTGGCGGATGGCGACTGCCGGGGCGATTCCGTCGATTACATCCGCGTCCGGCTTCTCGATGCGTTCCAGGAACTGGCGGGCGTAGGCGGAGAGCGATTCGACGTAGCGCCGCTGGCCTTCGGCATAGATGGTGTCGAAGGCGAGGGACGATTTGCCCGAACCCGACACACCGGTCACGACGGTCAAGGAATTATGCGGAATTTCAAAGTCCACATTCTTGAGGTTGTGAACCCGGGCACCGCGGACAACTATCGTTTCTGTGGACATCAGTGAAAGAGGGACCCTGGCCGCCTGCCCTCCATCCGACCTTCGGAAGGTCTCCAGATGGCTTCAGGAACGGCTAGTGAATCTTCCTATTATAAGGCAAGGCGGGAAGGGAGAGCTCGGTTGGAGGATGGCCAGCCTGAGCTTTTAAACTTTACTATTGCCGCTCCTGGTCGCGCTTTTTGCTGTAGCGCACGGCGAGGCCTCCGCCCAGGACCATGAAACTTACGGGAGGGAGAAGCAATACCAGGACGCCCCGGCTGATCGCGTTCTGGCCCTCTTTGGTTGAGCCGCGAGCTGAGCTGTAGCACATGGCACAGCCCTGGCTGAAGGCCGGGGCGACCCACAACATCAGGAATACGGCGAGGGTTACTAGGCGCAGCTTCATTTCACTCCCAGGTGCAAAATCCGGAACGCGTCCGGCAAGAAAACCAGCATCATGGCCAGGCAGAACACCAGAGAACTCATGGTAACCCACTTCATGGGTGTTACTTCAAACTTCATGTGCATGAAGTAGGCAATGATCAGCGCAGCCTTGATCAGCGAAAGGCCCATCAGGATCGAAAGCATCCTGATCAGTTCCATGTTCTGATAGGCCAGCCAAACTTCGATGCCGGTCATAACGAGCAAGGCGGCCCAGACCCACAGAAACTGGCCTTTTGAATGATGCCGCTGCTCTTCGGCCACCCGTCCTTCAATCGCCAGCTGGGTTGCGTCCATCATTTGGAATAGCGCTCCTCAATCGTTGATCGAAACAATCGTCTGTCTAAATAATTCTGGTCGACATCAGATAGACCAGAGGGAAAATGAACATCCAGACCAGGTCCACAAAGTGCCAGTAAAGGCCCGCCACTTCTACGTCGGAGGCGTCATAGACCTTGGGTTTCAACCACAGGATGATCGAAATCACAATGGCTGCAACCAGCAGCACATGCGCAGCGTAATGGAATGGGCTATAAGCGGGAGTGCCGAGCCAGGCGACCAGCCATAGGCCCAATAGAATCGGGATGAACCATTTGCGCAGCGCGATAACGCCCAGGTAAACCACGCCCAGAGTCACGTGCAGCATGTGCATGCCGGTCAATCCAAAGAAAGTGGCGGCAAACTGCGGCGCGTTCTTGACCGCATTCAGAAACTCCGGACTGCCGTCATGCCCAGGCGGGACGGGGAAGACCGGCAAGCTCAAACCTTCGGCGATGAGATTGGTCCATTCACGGCCATGAAGGACGACGAATCCAAACCCGCACGCCATGGTGGCGAGCAGCCAAAGCCGCTGCGCTTTGGCGTTTCCGAGAGCCGCGGCGCGTACGGCAAAGACCATGGTCAGCGAACTGGTGAGCAGAAATGCCGTCATCAAGGTGGCGTTTCGGATGCTCTCGGAATGAAATGGAGTAGGCCAGTCCGGCGTCGACACCCGGCCGTACGTATAGGCGTACAGCAAGGCGCCGAAGGTCAGGGAGTCAGAAAGCAGGAACAGCCACATCCCAATTTTCTTGGAATAGGTGCCGAACAAAGACGGTTCGTAGATGTCCGTCCCTGGTTGCACCACGACATCTGACATGAGTTGATCTCCTGGTCCTGAAGTGATCAGGTCTTGCTCAGAGCTAAAGCGCCGCTCCGCCCAACAAAATTCCAGCCCAAATAAATCTCAACTTCAACCTGCTAGCGCACAAACTCCACCAGGGCGAAGATGTAAATCCAAATAAAGGCCATGAAGTGCCAATACCAGGCGGTTACATCCACCACAATACGGCGACCCTCCACCGGTTTATGACGCAATTCTGTGGAAACCGCGTAGAGCAGCACCAGCAGACCTCCGGTCAGGTGGATGGCGTGGGTTGCGGTGAGCACATAGATCATCGAACTGCTTGGACTGGTGGCCAGATAGAATCCGCGGTTGGCAAGCTCGCGCCATGCCATCCACTGTCCAGTCAGAAAGCCCAGGCACAGGACGACGGTGGCGCCGAGCCAGGGAAAATTCCTTTCCTTGCCGATCGAAACTCCCGGTATGGATTGCACCGGAGCCAAAGCCGCCTGGCGCGTAATCTGCCGCCGTGCCAGCTCCACCGTGATGCTGCTGAGAACCAGGAGCAAAGTGTTCACCAGCAGCAAGCCGGTGGGTAAACTTACCTGCAGCCAGTCGCGGACGTAGGCGCCGGTGCGGTCGTCGAGCGTAGGCAGGCCCCGGCGAATGATGTAGACGCTGGTGAAGGACACGAACAGCATGGAGCTGGAGACCAGGCCGACCAGCAGTCCGAGACGAGTGCGCCGCAGGCGTTGACCGTAATCGGGAGATCCGTTGCCGCCGTAATCGCCGCCACCTCCTCCCGGCAAGGGCGGACGCGTACCCCCGCTGCCGTAGCCGGTTTTGGGTTCCGTGGCTTTCGGATTCCGGATCGTTACTGTTGAACTTAAAGTTGCCATAACCAAAACAGTGTGGAGCGTGCCGCCTCGCCGGCGAGCTTTTGTTAATGCGAAGTCACAATCGCCGGATCTGTCTGCATCACGTAATCTTTCGGCGCCCCGGGAACGCTGTACTCGTACGGTCCATGGTTGACGACCGGGGTGCGCCCGCCGAAATTGTCATGCGGAGGCGGCGTTGCCGTCGTCCATTCGAGGGTAGTTGCTTCCCAGGGGTTGTCGCTTGCTTTCGGACCCTTGAACATGCTCCAGAAAAGATTGATCACGAAGATAAATTGGGCGGAGATAGTAATGATCGCCGCGTAGGTGATGAACCTGTTCAGCGGGATCAGATGCTGCAGATAGGCGAGTTCGGTGAACTGGGAGTAGCGCCGCGGCTGGGCCGCCATTCCGAGATAATGCATTGGCATGAAAATAGCGTAGGTTCCGGCGAGGGTGATGAAGAAATGGACTCGTCCCCAGGTCTCATTCATCATTCGGCCGAACATTTTGGGGAACCAGTAGTAGGTTCCGGCGAACATGCCGAAAATCGCGGCCACACCCATGATCAGATGAAAATGCCCGACCACGAATGCGGTGTCATGCAGGGGAATATCGAGCACGGGTTGCGCCAGGAACGGGCCGCTCAGTCCACCGGAGACGAACAGGGAGACAAATCCGATGGCATAAAGCATCGGTGTCTGGAAGCGAACTCGTCCGCCGCGGATGGTACCCAGCCAGTTAAACGTCTTGATCGCCGAAGGCACGCCGATGGCCATGGTCATGATGGAAAAGGCGAAGGCCGAATAGGGGCTCATGCCGCTCATGAACATGTGATGGCCCCAGACCATGAATCCCAGAAAGCCGATGCCCATAATGGCGTAGACCATTGCCTTGTAACCGAAGATCGGCTTGCGCGAAAAGGTCGATAGCAACTGCGAAGCCACGCCCATGCCGGGCAGAATCGCGATGTAAACCTCGGGATGTCCGAAGAACCAGAACAGGTGTTGCCAGAGCAGGGGCGAGCCGCCCTTGTGTCCCATGATCTGGCCGTTCACGACGACTAAGGGAACGTAAAAGCTGGTGCCGAGATTGCGGTCGAGCAGCAGCAGGATTCCGGCTGAAAGCAGAACGCCGAAGGCCAACAGTCCGAGGATGGCGGTGATGAACCATGCCCACACCGTCAGCGGCATGCGCATCATGGTCATGCCCTTGGCTCGCAGGTCGAGGGTGGTGGTGATGAAATTCAACGCTCCCATCAACGAAGCGACGCAGAAAATAGCGATGCTGGTAATCCACAAATCGGCGCCGAGTTGTTCGCCTGGCCCGGCGCTGGGGAGCGCGCTGAGCGGGGCGTAGCCGGTCCAGCCATGGAGAGGAGCGCCTCCGGTAACGAAGAAGGCGGCAAGAATCACGACAAAGGCTACGAAGGTTGTCCAGAACGAAAGCATGTTCAGCACCGGAAACGCCATGTCCGGAGCGCCAATCTGGATGGGCAGAAAATAATTACCGAAGCCGCCCTGGGGTGCCGTGGTCAGCACGAAAAACACCATGATGGTGCCGTGCATAGTGAGCAGACTGAGATAAGTCTCCGGCTTGATTTCGCCGACCAGGGGCAGCACCGCCGTGGGCCAAATCATGTGGATGCGCATCAGCAGCGAAAGAAACATGCCGACGAACACCGCGGTCAACGCCAGAAAGTAGTACTGCAGCCCGATGACTTTGTGATCCAGGCTAAAAATGTATTTGCGAATGAAGCTGGTCGGGGCGGCGTGGGCGTGAACCGCGTGGCCGTGAGGGTCGTTTCCGTGGGGATCGTGAGCGTCCTGAGCAACCATTTATTGTTTCTCCGCCTCCCGTGCCGCCAGCCATTTATCGAAGTCTTCCTGACTGACGACCTTCAGCATGCCGTGCATCTTGTAATGGCCGAGACCGCAAAGTTCGGCGCAGGCGATCTCATAGTCGCCAACCTCGGTGGGTGTGAAGTGCATGTGGATCTCGAGGCCGGGAACCGCGTCCTGCTTGAAACGCATATTGGGAACGAAAAAGCTATGAATGACGTCAATGGCGCGCAGCCTGAGGTCGACCTGGCGATTCACTGGCAAATACATGGTGCCGGTGACCACATCGTCTTTGGCAGCCGCGTCCGAGGTGTCCAGTCCGACTGCTGCTTCATTGCCTGCGGAAGGATCCATCAGCTTCGGGTTGGTAGCCCCAAACTTTCCATCCGGCCCGGGATAGCGAAAGTACCAGGCAAACTGCATGCCGGTGACTTCTACGGGGACGGATCCAGCCTCCGCCGGGGCAAAGCGCTCATGCGCCCACACGTTGCTGCCCATCAGGTTGAGGCCGACGAAAAGCACGGCGGTGAGGACCGTCCACAGCACTTCGAGCTTGGTGTTGCCGTGGGAGTACTCGACCTTTTTGGCTCCGGCACGGTCGCGGTACTGCCACACGAACAGCCCCAGCGCGCCTTGCGCCGCCACGAAGACAATTCCCATCAGCACGTAAGTGAGGGCGAACTGATGGTCAATAAACGCGGCGGCGGTGGAGACGCCTTTGGGCAACCACCAGGTTTGCGCAATGAAGTAATAGGTGCTGACGAAGGTGATCAGCCAGATAATCGCGAGAAGAGCGAGGCCCATCTACCAGACCTCCAAGGGTCGTGGATTTCGGCACATGCGAATCAGCAAATCGAAATCAAATCTGTGGATCGCCGGGAAGTTTATCACAGCTCTGCGTGACGAGCGCAAGCCTTGCGTGCGGCGCTAACCAGGGAGGACACGGACGACGCACAGAAAGCCCGGAATGCCCGGCCACATCAGTATAAAATCCCTCGTTCATGTCCAAAAAACCTCATGGTCGCGGCCACGACATTCGCAATTTACGTTTGCCGCGCAACGAATGCTTTGCCTGTGGGCCGGAAAACCCTGCCGGCATGCACCTGAAATTTACTTACGATAAACAGAGCCACAGGTTCGTGTCGCGCTTCCGCCTGGACCGGCGCTATACGGGGCCTCCCGGACACTGCCATGGCGGGATCATCGCCACAATTCTGGACGAAGCGATGGGCAAGGTGAACAAGCTGCGTCAGGTGATTGCCCTGACTTCGCAGATGACGGTGGACTATCTCCGGCCGGTGCCGCTGAACAAGCCCTGCGGGTGGAATCACGCGAGGTGAGCGTGCGCGGGCGCAAGCACGTAAATATGGGAGAAATACTTGATCAAAAGGGTGAAGTCCTGGCCCGCGGCCGCGCCTTGTTCATTGCCATCGATCCAGAACGCATGTTCGCGAAGTTTGCGAAGAAGAGTTAGCTCCAGTTCTTGACCTTAGGCCAGAGTTGGCTGAGCGACCCGAACTTTGCCCCTTTGCAGATGAAGACCGGAACTTCCCTTTCCAGTGCATAAGGGTTATCCGCGGATGCGCCGACGTATTCGACGTGATTAAACAATGCATCCAGTTTTTCCTTCTGATCTCCGATGACAACCAGACAATTCCCCGAATAATTTCGCGGTCCCCACAGAAAATATGTCTGGTGGCCGCTCAGAGCGCGCGGCAGGCCGTAGCGCGGCCCGAAGAAATCGATGGCGCCGGCCTGGCCATAATCCTGGGCGAAGATGCCGCAGTCGCTGCGCTCCTCGACCGGTATGCGGTTCCAGGCCTGGGCGGTCTCGGCCACGATCTCCTGCCATCCGAACTGATCGGCGTACCACTGCGGCAGAATCGCCGCGGCGTGGTGGTGCTCCATATGCGGAATCTTAAAGGGCAGGTGCTTCATGTAGCTGATGAAATGATCGGGGGATAAAATGGGGACGACGACAGGCGCCACGTGCGCTCCTGCGGCCAGCAACACGATGACAACGGCTGGCTTCAGCCAGGCCAGTCGCGGGCGAGCAAAAGTTGCCTCGACTACAACCGCGCCGGCGGCCAGCAGCATGGGATAGATGGGCGACAAGTAATAATTCTTTCCGTGTAGAACAAAGAAAACCGTGTACGCGACCAGGTAGCTCCATCCGAGAAAGCGGTAGGGTTTCAGCTCCTTGGAAAATAACAATGCCACGAGACCGGCGATCCAGATGGGGGCGGTAAGGGGCAGAACCAGAAGCGTCTGCTGGAAGAAAAACTGCAAGGGAGGGAGCACAACGTCGCGGCCCTCAGCTCTGATATTGCGCATTAATTCGACGAAGGGCCAGTGGTAGTGGATGTTCCACAACAGGTTGGGAAGGAAGACCAGGAACGCCACTAACCCTCCCAGCCAGATCCATTTGTCAGCGAAGACGCGACGCTGCTCGGTCAGAAGTAGTCCGATCACAATTCCAAAGCCAAAAACCGCGATGGAATATTTCTCTTCCATACCGAGGCCCGCAACTGCTCCGAATGCCAGCCAGTAACGAGGGTTGTTACGCTTGATAGCGAGAATTGCAAAGTAGGCGCAGCCCATCCACAGATTCGGTTCGAGACAGTTTGTCCCCAGCAGACTGCCGTTAGAGAGATATTGCGGGGCAACCAGGATAGTCACCGCGCTCAGCAGAAGGGCAAAGCGGCGGCCGCCAAACTCGCGCGCCAGAAGGCCCGTCTGTACCACCAGAGCGGAAGACGCCAGGGCGGGCAGGAAACGGATGCTGCGCAGGGAATTTCCTAGTAATTCCCGGCTGACCCGGGCAAGAAATGGGATGAGCGGAGGCTGATCGACATAGCCCCACGCCAGGTGGTCGCCGCAGGCCAGGTAGTCGAACTCGTCGCGAAAATATCCGTAGCGGTTGTTGAAATAACAATGGAAAAGCAGCTTGGCCAGAGCGATGGCGAGAACGATCAGCATTCCGCCCCTGAGGAAGGAGTTGTGGCCGCGTTCGGCAATCGTCTGCGGCGGTGTAGGAGTGGCCATCAGGCAACAAGGATAGCCAGTGGGGAAAGCAAGAGTCAAAGACTCGAAGACACGATCGTCCCTGAACGGAATGATCCACTCGCTCGAGAGTGTGAAGCCACCACTTCGTTCAGGATGATTCCTATGTTGTGCAGCGTTCCAGGGCGCGCGCTAAGTGCTCGACGCCGCGGCGGAGCTCACGGGAATCGACCGCGGCGAAACCTAGAATGAGCCCGTGGCGCTCGCGCTGGCGGGAGGAATAGCGGCTCAATGCAATGACTTCTACGCCGTGTGCCGCGGCCTCTTCGGCGGCTCGAGCCGCGCGCATTCCCGGCGCCAGCCAGGCAACGGTCTGCAGCCCGGCTTCCACGTTGGGAATTTCCAACAGGCCTGCCAGGCGGGAGCGGGAAGACTCCAGCAGCACGGCCAGCCGTTCGGCATAGAGCTCGCGCATGCGGCGGATGTGGCGGGCGAAGTGCCCTTCGGTGATGAAGTCGCAGAGCACCGCCTGATCGAGCAGCGGAGCATGGCGCATGCTCACCGACTGACCGGCGGCAAAGCGATCCACCATTGCAGGGGGCACCACCAGATATCCGAGCCGCAGGGCAGGAAATAAAACCTCATTAAAACTGCCGGCAAAGATCACAACGCCGGCGCGGTCCAGCCCCTGCAGGGCAGGAATCGGCCGGCCGGAGTAACGGTATTCGCTGTCGTAGTCATCCTCGAAAATGAGGGTGCGCGAACGGCGCGCCCACTCCAGCAGCGCCAGGCGGCGGCGCAGGCTCATGGTCACACCGAGGGGAAACTGGTGCGCCGGAGTTACGTAGACTAACTTGGCATGGCGCCAGCGCCTGCGGCCGAATTCCAGGTCCAGTCCTTCGCTATTCACTGGGACCCGGCGGACTTTCGCGCCAACTGCGCCGAAAACAATGGCCGCCCCGGGATATCCGGGCTCCTCGACCCAGACCGGATCTCCCGGGTCGAGCAGCAGATGGGCGGCTCGTTCCAGGGCCTCCTGAACCCCGGAAATAATCAGCACCTGTTCGGTTGAGCACTTCACACCGCGCGAGGCGTTCAGATATTCGGCGACCGCCTGACGAAGCGGGCGGTACCCCAGAGCCTCGCCTCCGGCCAGCAATTGAGTTGAGGCGCGGCGTAAACGACGCGAGGCGACCTGCGCCCAAAGAGTGGTGGGGAAAGCATCGAGCGCGGCCAGGTTGGCGCGAAAGGCGCGAACCGGGCGAGGCTCGCCGCCGTGGAAAACGCCGAGGCGGCGGGCGTACGACGACCAGCGCACGCGCCGGGGCCCTGCGCCTCCAACACTGCGCACGCGAGCGGCCTGCAGCAGATCCTCGGGAAGCACCTGGCTGACGTAGGTGCCGGCGCCGACTCTGCCTTCCACATAGCCTTCAGACTGCAGTTGTTCGAAAGCGGCCACCACGGTTGCCCGCGCCAGTTTGTATTCGCGGGCCAGGTCGCGGGTGGCGGGAAGGCGGGCTCCGGGCGCGATGCGGCGGTCCAGAATGGCGGAGCGTAATTCCTCGTAGAACCAGCGGTAAAGCGGCGTTCCCGTCGAAGGCGCGGAGAGGCTTAACGGAAGAGATGTGGCGAGCTTGGGCATTGGGCTTGGTCGCTGGCGGTTTGTCTTTGGTTCGTTGGCCAGAAACTCGTAAGGATCCACTGTGCGGCGAGCCTTAGGGCTGTTGACAACGACCAACGACCAAGGACCAACGACTCACATTGGTATGTACAGAATAGCGTAAATGGACCTTTTGGCAAGTCCAATGCCAGGATACGGTATAGCTTCACGGTAAAGAGGAGAATTCACCATGTCGCAGAATAATGGCAGCTCGACCAGTTTGCGTTTGAAGACCGGCTTGGCGGAAATGCTCAAGGGCGGCGTCATCATGGATGTCACCAATGCCGAGCAGGCAGTGATTGCGGAAAAAGCCGGCGCAGTGTCGGTCATGGCGCTGGAGCGGGTTCCAGCGCAAATCCGCGCCGAGGGCGGCGTGGCCCGCATGGCTTCGCCCAAGAAGATTCGCGAGATTATGGCCGCGGTTTCCATCCCGGTGATGGCCAAGTGCCGCATCGGACATTTTGCCGAAGCCCAAATACTTCAGGAACTGGGCGTGGACTACATCGACGAGTCTGAAGTCCTCACCCCGGCGGACGAAGCTCATCATGTGGACAAGCACGCTTTTAAGGTCCCGTTCGTGTGCGGCGCCCGCAACCTGGGCGAGGCCCTGCGCCGCATCGCAGAAGGGGCGGCCATGATCCGCACCAAAGGGGAAGCCGGCACCGGAGACGTGGTCCATGCAGTGAAGCATATGCGGCAGATTGTCCAGGAGATGCGGATTCTGACGGTGTTAGGCGAAGAAGAACTTTATGCCAAGGCTAAAGAACACCAGGCACCGTACGAACTGGTGAGAATGGTGGCCAAGGCAGGGAAGCTCCCGGTACCTAACTTTTCAGCCGGCGGAATCGCGACCCCGGCGGACGCGGCTCTGGTGATGCAGTTGGGGGCGGAGTCCGTTTTCGTGGGCTCCGGCATTTTCATGCAGGATTCGACCACCTTCGCCAATCCGGAAGAGGCCGAGAAGCGAGCCAAAGCGATTGTGCTGGCCGCGACCCACTTCAACGATCCTAAAGTATTACTTGAAGTGAGCGAGAATCTCACCGGAGCGATGAAAGGTCTGGCGGTGGCGGGGATGGATGAAGCGCATATGCTGCAGACCAGGGGCTGGTAGCGCCGCCGATTGACCTTACCCAACTTGCGCTGGATCGTGATTCTGTAATGAAAATTGGAGTCCTCGCTCTTCAGGGCGATTTTGACGCGCATCGCAAACGGCTGGAAGAGCTGGGCGCTGAAGTTGTGCTCATCAAAAAGCCCGAGCAGTTGGACGATATCGACGGCCTCGTCATCCCCGGCGGCGAGTCGGGGACGTTTCTCAAGCTGCTGGGCGAAGCCGGGTTTGAGAAACTGAAACAGTTCGTTCGCGTAAAACCGACGTTTGGAACCTGCGCGGGCGCGATATTGCTTGCCCGCGAAGTGGACAATCCCAGCCAGGCTGGCCTGGGCGCAATTGATATCGGCATTCGGCGAAACGCTTACGGCCGCCAGGTGGACAGCTCCATCCGGGAGGGCCGGCTCATCGAGGAAGAATCTCCAATCGAAATGGTGTTCATTCGCGCACCCAGGATCGAACGCGTCGGCTCGGGGGTCGAAGTGATGGCAACCGAAGGCAGCGATCCGGTGGCTGTCCGGCAGGGCAAAGTGATGGTAGCGACGTTCCATCCCGAACTTTCCGACGACACGCGGGTGCATCGTGCCTTTCTCGATATGGTTCGCAGCGGAAATGGTCGTTAGCGGCGCAACTCCTACTTCCGGAGCCTTGGCATTCCGGCCCAATTTTCATTGGCGAGGAATCTGCTTCTTGCGGCAGAACAGCAGATTCCTCGCGCGTTGCGTTGCGGAATGACAATTCTTATTTGGCTTGTATTCTCTCCCGACATACCGAAGGCCGCTCCGGCGTTGATCTCCTCGGTGCTCTGAGGTAGATTGCCACGCCATGGAACAATCAGGGTCGGACGTTCCCCGTTGCATTCTGGTGACGGGCGCGACAGGCAAAGTCGGAAGCCATTTCATCGACCGGGTTCTCCGGTCGAATAACCACCACAACACACAGGTTCGCGCACTGTGCCACAACCGCCTGCTGGAGCCGAATCCGCGGCTGGAAGTCGTGCAGGGGAGCATTGCCGATCGAAATGTCGTGACCGCTGCCATGCACGGAGTCACTCATGTTCTTCATTGCGCGACCTGCAAGGAGACGCCTGACGATGTCATGGACGTAACCGTGAAAGGATTGTTCTGGCTGCTCGAGGCCTGTCGAACCAGTTCGTCGTTTCAGCAGATCATCCTGATTGGCGGCGATGCCGCCATGGGGCATTTTTTCTATCCTCATCCCATCCCGATCACCGAAGAACAGAAGCGCAGCGCTTATCCCGGCTGCTATGCGCTCTCCAAGGTTCTCGAAGATGTCATGCTGGAGCAATATTTCATCCAGTACGATCTGAACGGGTGCTGCCTGCGGGCGCCGTGGATCATGGAGAAGGATGATTTCAAGTATTCGCTGTCTTTCGGCGCGGACGTGTTCGGCGGCCCACGTTGGCGCGACCTCGTCGGAGCCGAGGATGCCGCTGAATACATCAAAAGCCGCACCGTTCCGCTGATGCTCGATCCGAATGGCAAGGCGGTGAAGCGTAATTTTGTACACATCAGCGATCTGCTTGAAGCGGTTCTGCTCGCCATGGACCACCCCAAGGCGCGCCAGCAGACTTTCAACATCTGCATGGATGAACCGGTTGACTACCAGCAGGTAGCGGACTACCTGCGGGACACGCGCCACCTTCCTTCGGTAGCGATCCCTACGCCTTTTTGGTCCACCTGGCTGGATAATGCCAAAGCCAAGTTTCTGCTGGACTGGAAGCCTGAGTACGGCCTGAAACGGCTGATAGACGAGGCCTGGGATTACCAACGCAGGGTGGACGATCCGCGGCGGGTTTGGTATCCGGGATAAGGAGATATTTCCGGCGAGGCCACCGGCGCCCCCGCACGAGCGAGACGCTCGCGCCCACATACCCCAAAAAGTTCTTGACAGGATATTTATGTAACTGTATGGTTACGCATTATGCGGAACCGTTCGGTTACATATTCTGCTGAAGCCGCCTTTCACGCCCTGGCCGATCCCACCCGGCGAGCGGTGCTGGATCTGCTGCGGCGTGGCTCTCAGCCGGCAGGCCAGATCGCGCGCGAGTTCCCGGTGTCCCGGCCCGCCATCTCTAAACATCTACGGTTATTGCGCCGGGCCCACCTAGTAGAGGAGCGGCGTGAAGGCCGGCATCGTTTCTATCAACTCAACCCTGAGCCGTTGAAAGCAGTGGATTCCTGGCTGGAGCAGTATCGGGTTTTCTGGCAGGCCAACCTGAACAGTCTGAAGGCGTTTGTCGAAGCCGAGCATGCCCGGGAATCGGCCGGACTGGGCGACGGGAAACCAGACAGCATTAAACGTTCGAAAGCGAAAGAGTAATAGGAGCTTGCAACATCAATCACGGTCTTCGCGACCGATCTAACGAGGAGGAAGTTTGAACATGAAAACAGTCCGCATCGCAATCACTCTGCTGTTTGTGTTGGCCACCACTGCCGCCTTTGCCGCATCGGCCGCGCAGAAATCTTTCGACGAACTCAAGGTACTGGACGGGGCTTGGGAAGGAACAGTGAAAAACGGCCAGCCAGTAGAGGTGGATTATCGACTGACGGCGGGCGGGTCCGCGCTGATGAGCGAAATCAAAGGCAAAGAGGACATGATCACCATGTTTCATCTCGACGGCGAACGCCTGCTGATGACCCACTATTGCAGTGCAGGAAATCAGCCTCGCATGGTGGCCAATCCTTCGCCTGACGGCAAGACCTTTAGCTTCACCTTTCTCGATGCCACGAATGTTGCCACTCCCGACGCCGCGCACATGCACCGCCTGGTTATCTCGGTACCGGACGCAAATCACCACACCGAAGAATGGTTCTACAACGATCACGGGAAAGAAGTGAAGGAAGTCTTTGATTTGCAGCGCAAGAAGTAGATTCCAGATTGCCTGAAAGGACGGGCACGGACGCCCGTCCTCCATTTGAAGATGGAGGATAAAACTATGACGACCATTCCGGTACCTAAAATCACGTCCGACCAGGATGCAATAGTCACGGAAATCGAAATTGCTGCCCCTCCGGAGCGGGTCTTTCAGGCACTGACCGATCCGGCCCAACTGATGCTGTGGTGGGCAGGGACCCCGAAAGGGGCACTCTGGGAAATGGACGCGCGTCCGGGTGGCAAATGGCGATACGAATTGACCAACCCCAGCGGAAAGAGGGAGGTGAACGGAGTACGCGCTTTTAAGGCGCACGGAGAGATCACGGAGTTCGATCCTCCGCGCGTGCTGGCCTACACCTGGCTGGGCAACTGGCACGAGCATCCGGAGCAGCCATCCACGGCGCGCTGGGAATTATCGTCAACTGCGACCGGCACCCGGGTGAAGGTCACGCACAGCGGCCTCGCCAACGAACCGATCGTCCGCAAGGACTACGCGGGTGGCTGGCCGGGCGTGCTGGAAAAGCTGAGAAAGCATTGCGAATAGAGATTGCGAAGAGACAAAGAGAAAGAGGAGAAAGATCATGGCCACTGCCGCTGTTACTGCCGACAATGATGCAGTTCTCGCGGAAGTTTTTATTGCTGCTCCGCCGGAGCGGGTGTTTCAGGCAATTACCGATCCCCAGCAGATGCCCTTGTGGTGGGGACAGCAAGGGCTGTATCGCGTTACCGAATGGAAGGCAGATGTGCGCCCGGGTGGGCAGTGGCGTAGTGACGGGGTAGGAGTTGATGGCCGCGCGTTCAATGTTCAAGGTGAGTATTTGGAGGTTGACCCGCCTCGCCTGCTGGTGCACACCTGGATTGCAAGTTACTCCCCCGCGTTGAAAACAGTGGTTCGCTGGGAACTGGAGGCACGCGGGATCCACAACTTGCACCATGTCGGGCCCAAAAAAGCCGGGACGGGCACGTTGGTAAAAATCCGCCACGACGGATTTGCCGGCAATGTCGAGCAGGCGAAGGGCCACGGCGACGGTTGGATCCGCGTGCTCGGCTGGATGCAGGCTTTTGTGGAGCAGGGCAAGACCATCGACACGCGCTAGCGGATGGGTTGTCATCCTAAGCGGAGGCGAACAATCCTCACCGCGCTACTGAACGTTTCGGCGCAGGGGAATTTGGCCGTATTCTCAAAGACGGGTATGGAATAAGGTAGGAGTGCTTCGACTTCGCATAAGCGGTCGCAAGTGACCGCTTATGCTCCCCTCAGCATGACAGGAACTGGCTATGCTGTGGCGCCGAAGCGCACTGACACCAGCTTGGAAACTCCCGGTTCTTGCATGGTCACTCCGTACAGGACGGGAGCGATGCTCATGGTTTTCTTGCTGTGGGTGATAAGCACGAATTGCGTTTGCAGGCTCATTTCCTTTACCAGTTCAGTGAAGCGGCCGATGTTGGCTTCATCGAGCGGAGCATCCACTTCGTCGAGAATGCAGAAGGGACTGGGTTGGTACTGGAAGATGCCGACCAGCAGCGCCAGAGCCGTCATGGCTTTTTCGCCGCCTGAGAGCAGCAGGACGTTCTGCAGCTTTTTGCCGGGCGGCGAGGCCACGACATCAATCCCGCTCTCGGCGCTGTTTTCTTCGTCGGTCAGCCGCATAAAGGCGTGGCCGCCGCCAAACAGCTTGTAGAACGTCGCCTGAAAATTCTCGTTGATCTTGTGGAAGGCTTCTTCAAACTTCTGCCGCGAAAACACGTCGATCTCTTTGATCGTGGCCTGGGTGTTTTCGATGGAGTCATAGAGATCTTTTCGCTGTGTCTCCAGAAACGCGTGGCGCTCGGCGGTTTCCTTGTATTCCTCCAGCGCCATCATATTCACCGGACCCATCGAATCCAGGCGGGTGCGCATTTCGCGGTAAATCTGGTCTTCGATGCTTAGCTGTTCGCCGCTGGCGATGGGGATGGTGGTGTCCGCCATCAATTCCTGGCGCTGGACGCCCAGTTCGTTCAGACAGCTCTCGGCCATGTACTGCGCGTCAGACTGCAGCTTGGCGGCAGTTGCGGAAAGCTCGGCGCGGCGATCACGGGACTGGTCAAGCAGGCTGCGCGCATTGTGCAATGCCTGATCGATTTCGACCAACCGCGAGCGCACCTGCTCCGACTCGACTTGCAAAAGGCTGTCGCGAGTCTCACACGCATTGCACTCCGCCTCGAAGTCTACCAGTCGCAATGCGATTTCCTGATTCTGCGTCTCGCGCTGCAGTGACTCGGTGGCCGCGGATTCGATTTGCGTCCGCAGCGACTCGACCCGCTGCGTCATTTCCATGACCAGCGACTCGACCCGCTCGAGCACGGCGCCGGCTGAGCGATGCCGTTCTGCAAGAGTGGCAACTTCAGCCAGACGGCGGGAAGCATTTTCCGCAGTGAGATTGCGGCGGTCGCGCAGGCCGGAGAGTTGCTCCTGGCCGAGGGCGGCGGCCAGTTCCAGCTCGGCGCGCTTTTGTTCCGCCACCGCGGTTTGTGCCTTCAGCTGATCGCGCAGCAATTCTTTGTCGGCACGCTCGGCTTCCAGCCGTTGCAGGTCCTGGTGGGAAATGTGGAGGCGCTCGTTGACCTTGGCAAACTCGGATTCCAGTTGCTGCAGCAAATGCCCGGAGGTCATCGCCTGTTTTTCCGCTTCGCGTTTTTCCCCTTCGAGACGATCCAGAAGGCAGGTGAGCTCCTTTATTTCCCGGCCAAGCGTCAGCACCCTCATGTCCTCGTAACGCAAGGCTTGTTCCAGCTCGCTTAGCATCCGCAGCACGTCGCGCAGTTCGCGCTTCATGGACAGCGGGCCTTCAGCGCGCTGTTTGCCGCCGGTGACGGTGACGTTGTGAAAACACTCGCCGGATTGCGAAAGAAAGAATGACTCCGGATTCTCCAGCGCCAGCTCGCGAGCGAAGGTGGGGTCGGGCACGATGTAGCCGTCACGCAACTTGGGCAGGATCACTTCCAGCGATCTGCCAAAGCCGTTGAGCACGCGAATGGCGTTTTTCAGCGGGATGATCGGCCGCTCGGGCTGAACCTGATGGGCGCTTTCGTTGACGGCAAAGGAAAACTTGGCTTGGGAGTCCTCAGGATGTACCAGGAAAGTCGCACGGCCATCCACGTCGGTACGCAGCAGGCGCAAGCCCTCGTCCGCCGCATCCCAGGACTTCACGACGATGTAGTTCAGTTCATCGCGTAGAAAGTCTTCGACTACCCCCTCGTAACGCGTCTCCACCTCGAGAAAGTCGGCCAGGACACCAGCCGGGGCCAGGCCCCCTTGCATGACGCCCGATTGAAACAGGCGGCGCACCGATTCGGTGGAGTATCCGTGCTCAGCAATCACGGCCTCGAGCGAGCCCTTCTTGCCGATCGCGGTTGCATATTCGGCGCGCAGGCTGTCCAGATGGTTCTTGGCCTCGGACTCTTCGTGGCGCCTGGAATCGAGTGCCAGTCTGGTCTGGCGCAGCTCCTCGGTCAAGCCCGCGACCCTTTGCGACACCGTTTCAAATTCCAAGCCCAGCTGGCCGCGTTGCCCTCCGAAAGCCTCCACCTGAGAGTTTGCCGCGGTCATTTCCGCTTGCAGGCGCTGAGCCTCACGATCGACACCGGCCAAGCGCTCTTCGACTTGCGTGATCTGATTGCGCAGGTTCGAAGTTTCCGAGACCGCTTCCAGGATTGTGGTTCGCGAGTGCTCCTGGAGATGCTCCATTTCCGCCAGGGCCGCGGCCGCGGCGGCTGCTTCCTGCTGGCTCTGGGCCAATTCCTGCTGGGCGGCGGCGAGATCGTCTGTCGCCGAGTCCAGGATCTGGCGATTGGTGTCCCGTTCAGTTTCGAGAGCGGCGAGCCGGTGCTGGGCTTGCGACAACTCAGCTTCCGATGAAGCCACCCGCACCACCAGTTCAGCGCAGCGCTCTTCATTGTGACGGCGCTGAGCGTGTGCCCGGTCCGATTCCAGCTTGAGTTGGCTCAGCCGATCGCGGTTCTCGCGGACCTCGGTTTCGATGGCATAGCCGCGCTGTGTCCGGTCAGCGTGCTCGGCGTCGAACTGCTGAACCTGCTCGGTCCGATCTTGAATCTCCTGCGAAATGCTGTTGATCTGGGCATCGAGCGCGGCGCTTTCCTGATCGAGTTGAACGAACTTGCTGGCCAGTACCACGCGCAACTTCGCTCTCATCTCTTCCCGCAACTTGGCGTAGCGCTCGGCTTTGGAAGCTTGCCGCTTGAGCGAATTCATCTGCCGCGTGACTTCCTCAAAAATATCGTTCACGCGCGCCAGGTTTTGCTTGGCTTCTTCCAGGCGGGCTTCCGCCAGCCTTTTTTTGGTCTTGAATTTGGTGATGCCGGCGGCTTCTTCGATGATGGCCCGGCGGTCGGTCGGACGGCTGCTCAAAATCTGCCCAATGCGTCCCTGCTCAATCAGCGCGTAGGACTCCGGGCCCAACCCGGTGCCCATAAACAATTCCTGAATATCGCGCAAGCGGCAAAGCTTGCCATTGAGAAGGTATTCACTTTCGCCGCTGCGGAACAAGCGCCGGTTCACCACGATTTCGCCGGCCTTAAACTGTTGCTTGAACTGTCGGCGGCGAATCTTCAATACCACATGGGGTCCCGCGGTTGTTTCGGCGGCAGCGGTGAACTGGGCGTCTGCGCCCGTCTCAGCTGCCGAGGGGGACGGCGACGGATTTTGCCCGCCTTCAATTTCCTCAACTTTACCCGGCCGTGCCTCCTCGGTAAGGCGCTCTGTTTCTTCCGCTGCTTCGGCGCGAACCTCGGCCTCGTCCCAGTCCTGAAGCGGAGAGGGCATTTCATCCTGAATCTCAACCTCGGTTGGCTCATGCGCATCGGCGCCGTCGTACACTTCGGGATCGATCAGGGTGAGCGACACTTCGGCCATGCCTGTGGGCTTGCGGTCGCGGGTGCCGGCAAAGATCACATCTTCCATGCGCGAACCACGCAGAGTCTTGGCCGATTGCTCGCCCAACACCCAGGAGATAGCGTCCGCGATGTTGGACTTGCCGCAACCGTTAGGGCCGATGATGGCTGCGATGCCGTCGCCGTGGAACTTGAGCTCGGTACGGTCGCAGAACGATTTGAATCCGAGAATCTGAAGCCTTTTCAGTTTGAGCAACTTCTACTCCTTGTGTGGCGCGGGTAGTCTGGCGCGGGCGCCCGCGCCCGCGTAACCGTCGTCGCTATGAGTCGCGCAAGCATTTCCACCGAGTAACGAGAGACGCGAGGGTTACGTACCCAAGTCGGCAGGCCCAGACTAAGGGCCCAGGTTAATTAGTTGGATTCCTCCGCTAAGTCGCTCGGCTCAAAGCCGTCCTAGGCTGGATCGGGTGAGGCACAAATTAGAGCTACTGTAACGGTGAAATCCTGCCGGGGTCAAGTACGAAAACACTATATCTGGTATGGCCTTTCAGCCGACCCCGTCAGATTGAACACATAATGCAGCCTAAGGTTAAAAATTGGGTGGGGGAAAGACGAAGGAGGGGAGAATCGCGAGAGCGGAACCAGCTTAACGCAAGAGGTGAGCAAAAACAACGTCGGGAGCGTTTAGTGCTCAGTTTGAGCAAATCGGACAAGCTCCGGAATCATCCCGAGGGACTCTTAATCCCGAATGATCTTGCCCGCATCGCCACGCTAGCGGTCCGGTGCGCATGCGCTCCGCGCAAGATGTTTCGCAAGCTCAGCATGACGCCTGGTTGAAAGCGGAGGAAATCGGTGCCGAGCTTTGCTCGGCCTGGACGGGTCGAAGACCCGTCCCTACACGATTCCTTTAGTTGGCTATGACCCCAGCTTCTCGAAGAATAAACAGATCGACTCGATCCCCCGATAAAAATTGGGGATGTGGAATTTTTCGTTGGGGGCGTGCAGGTTGTCGTCAGGAAGACCGAAGCCCATCATCACTGATGGAATCTTCAGCACGTCCTGAAAGTCGGTCACGATGGGGATCGAGCCGCCGGAGCGGATGAAGACCGTATCTTTTTTGAATACATCATGCATGGCTTCGGTGGCAGCCTTGATGTATTTGTTGTCCGTGCCAACCACGCAGGCCGGACCTTTGCTCCAGACCTTGATGCTGGTCTGAACGCCTTTGGGGGTGAGTTTTTTAACGTAGTTTTTGTAACGTTTGAGGATGTCATCCGGATTCTGGTTCGGGACCAGGCGCATCGAAACTTTGGCCGAGGCTTTTGCCGGAATCACGGTCTTCGCTCCCGGCGCGACGAACCCGCCCGGCATGCCGTGGACTTCGAGCGTGGGCCGCGCCCAGGTGCGATACATCACCGAATATCCGGGCTCGCCGGTTAGCACGGTCGAACCGACTTCCGTTTTGCGATAGTGTTCCTGGTTGAACGGGAGCCGCTTCCAGGCCTTGAGCTCGTCCTTGCTGGGAGCTTTTACGTTCTTGTAGAAGCCAGGAATCAGAATTTTGCCCTTCGCGTCCTTCAGCTTGCTGATGATTTCGATCAGGCCGAAGAAGGGATTAGGCGCCGCCCCGCCGTACATGCCGGAGTGCAGATCGGTCTTCGCGCCGACCGCTTCGATTTCGGTGTACACCAGGCCGCGCAGTCCGACGCATAGCGTAGGGAGGTCGGGCGCAAACAGTTCGGTATCGCAGACCAGCGCGAAGTCGGCCTTCAGCTTGGCCTTCTCCTTGCGCACGTAGGCTGCGATGGATTCGCCGCCGACTTCCTCTTCGCCCTCGATAATGAACTTCACATTCAAGGGCAGCGCGCCGTTATGGCCTTTCATCAGGGCCTCGATGGCCTTGACCTCCATCCACAGTTGGCCTTTATCGTCGACTGCCCCGCGGGCATAGATATTTTGATTGCGCTCCACAGGCTCAAATGGTGGGGAAGTCCACTCGTTGAGCGGATCCGGCGGTTGTACGTCGTAATGCGCGTAGCACAGCACGGTGGGCTTGCCCGCGGCGTGAAGCCAGTCGGCGTAAACCAGGGGGTGGCCCTTTGTGGCAATGGTTTCGACATGCTCCAGACCGATGCGGCGAAGTTCGTTAGCGACGAAGTCGGCGGCTCTTTGGACGTCTGACTTGTGCTCGGGCAGGGTGCTGATGCTAGGGATGCGTAGCAGGTCTTTCAGTTCGTTCAGGAAGCGCTGCTGGTTGCCGCGAGCATAATCGACTGCTGGGGACGCCATACTCTCTAACCTTTCTGACACGCAGCTGGTTTGGGGATGCGCGAAACGGCTCAAGTATACCCGAGCCACTGAGGGGAATCGGGAAGCGGGTGGTTACGAATCCTCATCTCTAATTGTTTCTCGCATTATTTCTGTGCGACCAGCACAGTGTAGGTCAGGTCGCCGGAGCGGAAGGCGTCAAGGATAACGTCGATGCCTTCGACAAATTCACGAGCGGCACGCGGCAGAAGTTTGACTACGGCCGCGGCGGAACGGGCGCGATGCCGGCAAATCTCCCAGGTGCGAATGACCTGGTTGCTTAGGTCCTCGCAACGCGCGACTTCCAACCCGGCAGACTCTATTGCCGACCTGTACTTGCTGGCAGTCCACAATTCAGAACACAAAAAGGCCCGGGCCACCTCGCGTACGCGTGCCTGCTCCATGCCTCCCGTCCACGCCGCCAGCAACAACTTGCCCTCGGTTCGGAGAGCCTTTGCGGCGCCGCTAAAGTAACGCGACTTGTCGCCGAAGTGCTCGGAAGATTCCATGGTCCAAACCAGGTCGAACGCGGCGGCAGAGAAGTCGAAGGAATCAGCGTCTGCGACTTCAAAGTTCAGCAAATTCTGAAGGCGCGCTTTGGCGGCATGCTCTCGGGCCAGTCTTGCCTGTTTGGGGCTGATGGTAATTCCGGTGCCGCTGCATGACAGCCGTTGCGCCAGATGGACCAGGGTGCCTCCGTGGCCGCAGCCGACGTCCAGCACCTGAGCGTGAGCCGGAACCTCTAAAAGATCGATGCAGTGATCGATCATTTTCAGTTGAGCATCGGCGGGTGATTCGTCGCCCTGGAGCCACAGGCCGTGATGGATGTGATCGCCCCAGAATTTCCTGTAAATGAAGGCGAGAGAGTCGTAGTGCTCTCGAACCTGGGCGACGGTAACGGAGGCAGAGGCCGTCAGCGATTGATGACTCATGATTGAAGGGTGAAACGTGCGGGCGAAAAGGGCGAAAGATCATGCTCGGGATCGGCGCCGGCGACTATTTGCGCCATCACCTGGGCAGTTACCGGCGCGAGCAGAATTCCGTCGCGAAAGTGGCCAGTAGCTACAAAATAGCCAGGCATTTCGGTAGGTCCGAGAATGGGCAATGAATCAGGCGAACCAGGACGCAAACCCGCCCAGGCTTCGTGTACCCGGGCCTGACGCAAATCGGGAACCAAATGGAGTGCAGCTTCGTGCATGCGTTTGATCGTGTCCACATCGGTGCGGGTGTCGTAGCCTGCCTCTTCAAGGGTCGCTCCTATTAGGATGCGTCCGTCGCTGCGCGGCACAAGATAAATCTGCGGGGTTCGAATTACGTGCCGCACCAGATCGCGGCCTTTAGTGACCACCGACAACATCTGTCCTTTGACCGGGCGAGCAGGGAAGGCGAAGGGGGAGATCTGCCCGGCCCACGCTCCAGCGCAATTCACCACCGCCGGCGCCTCATAGCTGGTCTTTTCCGTGGCGACGCCCGCCGCGCTCCCGTTGTATTCGAGCACCGCTTTGGCCGCTGTTCCTGAGGCGAAATCTACCCCTCGGTGTTTGGCCGCTTTGAGTGCAGCGGCGGTGAGGACGCGTGGGTCCACGCTGCGCTCCTGCAAAAAAATTGCCGGCTGCGGGCTGTCCGCCAGCCCTGGCTCTAATTCCGCAAGTGGCGCGAGGAGCGGATTATCCGTCAATAAGGTCGGGTGCTCGCTCAACTCTTCGTCAGAGGGAAAAAATATCTTGCCCTGATCACGCAGGTCAACCTGTAAGCCGGACTCGTCCTGCAGCTGGTGAACAAATTCGGGATACATGCCCGCGCTGGCCGCAGCCAAAGCCTGCAGCCTGGGAGGAATTTCCAGGGGCGAGTCGGCCAGCATCCCGGCGGCGGCATGCGAGGCTTCTCGTCCGGGTTCGCCGCGTTCCACGATAAGGACGGCAGCGCCTCGCTTGCGCAGCGCAATCGATAAGGAAAGCCCAATGATTCCGCCACCGATGATGATGACGTCCCAGGTCTTCACCGCTCGATTGTAAAGCAGTGTCGAGTTTCGGCCCGTAAAGCAACCGGCTGCAATGGTTCGCCATCGGCTTTGCGATGCCGACAGCCGCCGCGAAAACTGCTCCGCAGGTCTCCAAAGTAAGCAGCCGGGCTGTTTGTAGCGATTCACCTGGCCTCGGTCCCGGCACTGGGATGACCAGCGAGTCGGCATGGCCTTGAGCGTGGCCGGATCGGCGGGAGTGCTGGCCAACTTCCAGCAGGGGCACTCGTGGACTGGACCCATCGCAAGCGGACTGATCGCTCTTGGAGTAGCCGCTCTGATCACGTCTCTCGATGTCCGGTTACTTTCAGCCGAACCCTTCTGGATACGTCGCCTTTCTGCATCGCCACTTATAATCCGCGCAGGACAGCAGCCGCCGTAACAGGTCTTCAAGCGCAATGAAAAACTCTACCGCCGGACAGCGACCTCAGTCCGTTCCTTCACTCTGGCTTTATAACCCCTGGATTGATCTTGTCGTGGGCTGCGGCGCCTGGTCCGCACCCCTGCTCCTGCTGGCTTACTTTGCCTCGCGTTCGAGTGCGATGGGTTGGTCGATCGGGTTCTACGGGCTAGCACTACTTTTCAATTATCCGCACTACATGGCGACGATTTATCGCGCCTACCATACCGCGGCGGATTTTCAGAAATATCGTATTTTTACGCTGCACATTACTGCTCTCATTGTCCTGACGCTGATTCTGTCGCACTTCTGGTTTCGCGCCCTGCCTTGGATTTTTACTCTCTACATCATCTGGAGTCCCTGGCACTACAGCGGGCAGAATTATGGCCTGTTCATGATGTTTAACCGGCGAGCAGGAGCCAACCCGTCCGCTTCCGGCCGGCGTGCTTTGTACGCGTCATTTCTGATTTCTTATCTGATCCTGCTGGTCAGTTTCCTGACCGGCCCCTCGAACGATCCGCTGTTCCTATCGCCGGGAATCCCGGCGCGATTCAGTTTGATTGCCGTCCTACTACTGGGAGCGGTCTTTGTTGGTTGTTCGGTACTCGGCTGGCGCGGATTGATAGAGCAGGTGGGATGGCGGCGCCTGCTGCCGGCCGTGACGCTCTTTTCCACGCAGTTCTTGTGGTTTCTTTTGCCGACCTTGCTTTCTGTTGCCGGAGGATTGCGGCTTCCGCAGAGCCGCTACAGTAGCGGAGTGTTCGCGGTGATGCACTCCGCCCAATATCTCTGGATTACGAGCTATTACGCGCGCCGTGAAGCCGGTCAGAAAAGCGGTGGTTGGCGTCCATTTGCGTATTTCGCAGTGCTGGTGCTCGGCGGCATCGCGCTCTTCGTTCCCGGCCCATGGTTGGCCAGCCGGCTCTTCCATTTTGATTTTGGCGCCAGCTTTCTGCTGTTTACCGCGCTGGTGAACATTCATCATTTCATTCTGGACGGAGCCATCTGGAAACTGCGCGACAACCGCATCGCAGCCCTGCTGCTGAATTCGCCGGAAAGATTGTCCGATGCGGCGCTGGAGGCTGGAAGCTTATGGCTAAGCAGGTTGCGCTGGCTGATCGGGAGCTCGCGCCCTGCGCGGACCTTGCGGATTGCCGCCGCAATGATTTTGCTGGCATGGGCCAGCGTAGACCAGGCGCGTTATTACCTGGCTCTGCATCAGGAGAATTCGGTTGATCTGCAGCTGGCGGCGAAGCTCGACGCCTACGACAGCTCTCTTCAAACTCATCTCGGACTGAATAAATTGAAAGAAGGGAAGGTTGAAGAGGCGGCTCTTGCATGGAATCAAGCACTCCGCGCCAATCCCAGCGATGCCGCTGCCCGCGATGCCCTGCTCAAGTACCTGACCCAGCAGAACCATTTTGATGAAGCCTACGCCTTGACCACCAGGTCGCTCCGCTATACACCGCGCGATGTAAATCTGCTGGTGAATCACGGCATTCTGGCCGATCAACTGGGACACGGCGAGGAAGCTATCGCCAGTTGGAAGCAGGCGACTGCGCTCGATGGCTCGCAGGTCGCCGCTTACCTGTATACGGCGGGGGAACTTGACCGGGAAGGGAAGCCAGAAGCTGCCATCCCCTACTACATGATGTTTCTGGACAGAGTCGCCAGGGCGGGGACAAACAGCCGTCCTCCGGCGCGAAGCCTGGTTGCTGTGGTCCTCCGGCTGGCGCAATGCCAGATTCAGGCGAAGCACTCGGACCAGGCCGAGAAGACCTATGAGCTGGCGCGGAAGGTGGCCAGTCAGGCCGGCGAAGGTCCAATGGAGAGTGTGGCCACGGTCGCCGAAGCCGAACTCCAAGCTGGACAGGGCAATACCGGGAAGGCACTCCAGCTCTATCAACACGCACTCCGGCTTGACCTCCAGCTCGATGACTCACAAGCCTCAGCCAATGATCTCTACAGCTATGGACTTTTTCTCCGCGATTCTGGCTTTCCTTCCCGCCTGGCGTATGCCTGTCTGCTGAAGGCGGAGTCCTTGTCGCAAAAGGCCAAATCGCAGAACTCCAATAACGCTCCACAATTGAACCCCATTGTCCTCGCCCGCGAGGATCTGGAGAAGAGAGCCGGCGTCCAGGCCGCCGCTCTGCGGAGAAATCCCAACTCCGGGCTGCAAGAGGCGCTGGCCCTTACCTCCCGTTGACTTAGATCAAGAAGAACGGACTACAGCCTGCCCAGGTAATCAACGATTTCAGGTTGGCCCCAATCGATGGCGCCAATGAACTTGCGGCGCAAAATGCCCTGCCGATCGATGATGTAAGTCTCAGGAAACTTGAAGGTGCCGTATAAATTGTTGCTCTTCTGGTCGGGATCGCGAACGGTGAGCAAGTCTACTTTGTAGGCCTTCAGGAAATTCTGATAAGCGCTCTGGTCGGCATCAACGCTGATAGCCAGAACTTCGACGCCCTTGCCTTTCATTTTTTGCTGCATCTGCACCAGGGAAGGCATCTCATCCACGCACGGCGGGCACCAAGTGGCCCAGAAGTTGAGCACCACGATTTTGCCGCGGAATTCGTCCAGGCTGACTTTGTGGTCGCCATCCTGAACCGTGAAATCGGGGGCTGCGTTGCCGATATGGGGTGGCCGGCTGCCACCGTAACAGCCCATCCACAGAAGAGGCAGGAAAAGGGCCATGAGGCCGATTAAAACCGGAGCGCGTCGCACAAAGTTATAATACCTAATTCGGCCTATGGCGGCGCCAGAGACAGTATCGGGAAGACCCACCGTGTCGGTAATCGTGCCGGCGCGGAACGAAGAAGCCTGTCTGGGAGCTTGCCTGCAGTCCCTTTCCAGTCAGATCGGGGTGCCATTTGAAATTATCCTGGTCGACGATGCTTCGAGTGACCGAACTCGCGAAATTGCAGCTTCGTTTCCGTCGGTTCGTGTAATTGAAGCGGGAACGCCGGGGCCAGGTTGGACGGGCAAGAACAACGCCATGGTAGCCGGAGCACGAGTAGCCGGCGGCGAGTGGCTGCTATTCACCGATGCGGACACGGTTCACAAAGCTGGCTCGCTGACGGGCGCGGTGGCAGAAGCGGGGAGACGCGGCGCGGCTTTGCTTTCCTACTCGCCGGAGCAGGAAGTGCATGGATTCTGGGAAAAGGCGGTTATGCCGGTAATCTTCGCCGAACTAGCGACGACGTACCGGCCGTCGCTGGTCAGCGATCCGCGATCGTCTGCCGCGGCTGCAAATGGCCAATACATACTCATCTCGCGTGAGGCTTATGACGCGGTCGGCGGCCACGCCGCGGTGCGAAACAACCTGCTGGAGGACGTTGCCCTGGCCCGTGCAGTTAAGGCCTCAGGCCGAAAAATTTTCTTTCGCTACGGCGCGGACGCCGTCAGCACCCGCATGTATCGCAGTTTCGCCCAGCTGCGCGAGGGCTGGACCAAAAATCTGGCAGTTTTGTTCCCTGCGCCCTCGCGGCTGGCGGTGCTGAGAATGACCGAATTTCTCCTGATCGCCGGCGGCTTGATCGCCGCAGTTGTTGCCGGCGTGCGTGGTCATGTCAAACCTGCGCTGGCGGCGGCAGTTGTGGCCGCGATCGTCTACGGTTTTCTTCTGACTCGAATCCGCAAGGCGCATTTTTCCTGGGAGGCAAATGCCCTATCGCTGCTTGGCCTTCCAGTTTTTTCGTATCTTTTGCTGCGGTCCTGGCTCTCATACCGAAAGGGAAGTGTGCGCTGGAAGGGAAGAGACTACCAGCCCGGCACAAACAATCAGGACGGTAACGTGCTTATCGGCTCCATCGAGCGCAGCTCGGCGGTAGGAAGTTAAAACGCATGGTTTATCTCACCCGCAAGGCCGAATTCGCCGCTTCACACTACTATCACAATCCGAATTTTTCCCCGGAGGAGAACCGCCGCATCTTCGGCAAATGCAATAACCCCAACGGTCATGGCCACAACTACACGCTCGAAGTCACGGTGAAAGGTGAAGTAGATCCGCGATCTGGTTTTGTGGTCGACCTGAAGCAGTTGAAGGACATCCTACACCGCGAGGTCCTGGATGCGATGGACCACCGGTTTTTGAACAAGGAAGTGCCGGAATTCTCAACCACGATTCCGACTACGGAAAACCTGGCCATTGCCATTTGGCAGCGGCTGGCCACCAAGCTTAAGGCAGCGCAATTACACCGCGTGCGGGTGTATGAAACGCCCGAGCTTTTTGTGGATTTCTTTGGCGAGCCATGACGGTCATTTTATGAAGGCACACCTTACCCGCCGCTATATGTTTTCAGCTTCGCACCGCTTGCACAGCGATGCCATGAGCGATGCGGAGAACCGCTCGACGTACGGCAAATGCAATAACCCCTACGGGCATGGACACAACTATGCTCTCGAAATCACGGTGAGCGGGAGCGTCGACCCCAGCACGGGCATGGTCTGTAACCTGGTCGATCTGGACGGCTTCGTGCAGCGGGAAGTCCTGGAACGCTTCGATCTGGAGAATCTGAACACGCGAGCGGAGTTCGCCCGGAAAATCCCTACAACAGAGAACCTGTGCACCGCCATCTACGATATTTTGCAGCGTGGTTTCACTTACTCTCATCTGGAAAAGGTACGCATCGAAGAGACCATGATGAATTCGTTCGAATACGCGGGCGCAGCGGGAATGCAGCCGTAGCAAACGCGTTGAGACAACCGCCCTCGGTTGTCCCGGCCGGGCAAATCCCGGCGGCCAGGGGAAGGGAACTGGGAACTATGGCACAGTCGGTCGAACCAGCCACTTTAACCAGCGCCAGCTTTGAGGAGTTGGTGCGCGAAATGATTGTTCGCATCGGCGAAGACCCGGCGCGCGAAGGCCTGCTCCGGACCCCCGACCGGGTGCGCCGCTCCTGGGAGTTTCTCACCCGGGGTTACCGGGAAGATCCGGATGCGATGCTGCGGAAGGCGCTGTTCACCGTCACCTACGACGAGATGGTGATCGTCAAAGACATCGAGATGTTCAGCTTGTGCGAGCATCACATGCTTCCGTTCTTCGGCAAAGTGCATGTGGCCTATATTCCAAATGGCAAGGTAATCGGCCTCAGCAAAATTCCGAGGTTGATCGAGATATTCTCCCGCCGTTTGCAGATTCAGGAGCGGCTGACCACGCAAATCGCGGAAACCATACAGAAGGCGATCGAACCGCAAGGTGTGGGCGTGGTGATCGAGGCCCGCCACCTCTGCATGATGATGCGTGGCGTCGAAAAACAGCATTCCGCTGCGGTAACGTCGTCGATGCTGGGCTGCTTCCGGCAGGAGCAGGAAACGCGGACGGAATTTTTATCGCTCATCCGCAATCGCAGCAACGGACTCTGAGTGCCGCCTGAAATTGCGGTGGCGCTACCAGGTGCCGTAGCGGTATCGCCGCTGCTGTTCAGGCAGAAGCTTGATCAATAAAATTCCCACGATAAATCCTCCCACGTGGGCCCAGAAGGCGACGCCACCCCGGGTATCGCTGTAATCCGCGATTGAAGTAGCCGCTCCGCTCAGAAACTGCATGGCGAACCAATAACCCAGCGTCACCCAGGCCGGCAAATAAAAGAAGAAAAAGATGGGAAACCAGATCAATACCCGCGCCTTGGGATAGAGCACGAAGTAAGCACCGAGAACCCCGGCAATCGCGCCGCTGGCGCCGACGGTGGGCACGCGGGAGTGAGGATTGAGAATCACCTGGGCAAAGGCCGCCCCCAGGCCGCAGGCCAGATAGAAGAGCAGATATTTGAAGTGACCCAGGTGGTCTTCGATGTTGTCGCCGAAGATCCACAGAAACCACATATTGCCGATCACGTGCATCCACGAGCCGTGCAAAAACATTGAAGTCAGCGCGGGAAGTAAAACCGCCACCAGCCCCAGCCGGCCAGATCCTGAGAGATATGTCGTGATGTTGGCCGGAATCATCCCCAACTGATAAAGCAACGTCTTGAAACTGTCCGGAGTGAGAGCCGATTCGAAAAGGAAGATCACCGAATTGAGCGCGATCAAAAAGTAGGTCACGTAGGGAGTGGTGAAGCGGGGCTGATCGTCGCGGACAGGAATCATCGGGGATCGGGTAAGCTGGTAATTTGGATACTGAGAATACTACCCAAACTTCATGAACGGCGTCGTCATCATCGATAAACCGGCAGGCATGACCTCCCACGATGTGGTGAATCGGGTGCGCCGGATTCTGCAGCAGCCTGCCGTAGGTCATCTGGGAACGCTCGATCCCCTGGCGACAGGAGTTCTCCCTCTGGTCGCAGGCAACCTCACCCGGCTGGCGCAGTTTTACACATCGTGCGAGAAGACTTACGAGGGAACCATTCGCCTGGGCTTTGCCACCGACACTTACGATTCGGATGGCGAAGCCACCAGCGCTGAGCAAATAGTTAATGTGTCACTTGAAGAAATGCGCAGTCTGGCAGGGAAGTTCGTGGGGATCATTGAACAGATGCCACCGCCGTTTTCCGCCAAGAAGATCAAGGGAGTTCCGGCTTATAAGCTGGCTCGCAGACATCAGGACGTGCCCCTAAGTCTGGTGCAGGTGGAGATCAAGGAATTTGCGGTGCTGGCTCTGAGCGGCAATATCGCCAGTTTCAGGGCCCGAGTGGCATCGGGAACTTACATGCGCTCCGTAGCCCACGACATGGGGCAGAAGATAGGCTGCGGCGCTCATCTGGCGTCACTGCGTCGTACCGCATTAGGCGAGTTTGCACTTGGCGACGCCCATACCCTGGACGAGTTGAAGGATGCTGTCGAGGACGGGCGAGCCGAGGAAATATTCATCCATCCACGCCGTCTGCTGCCGCAGCTTCCTTGCGTCACCGCCAACGATGAGACAACGGCACTGATCCGCAACGGACGCTCCGTGAACCTGGCGGAGCTTTCCCAGGCGAGGCAGGTCAAGGTCTTTGCGGGGCAAAGGGAACTGATCGCAATCGCCACCCGCATCGCCGGCACCTTGTTCCATCCCAGGATTGTCCTTCTTACAGATACAGCGCGGCCTAAGGACGCGGTGTCATCCTGAGCGGATTGGCAGCTTCGCGCAGCGAACCGGGCATGGAGTCGAATGACCCTAATGGATAGAAGCGCGCCTACTCCATAATCGGCGAGCAGCAGGGCTTTTGGACGGGCTTCGGCTCCATCAATTCGACGCGGGTGAAGTTGGGATCGTAGAGATTGTATTGCCACTTGCCGTCGCGGCCGATTTGCGGCTTCTCCTTACCTTTGTATCCCCGCGTGATGGCAAGCTGATATCCGGCCTGGATGCTGGGTACGCCCAGCGACAGGTGGTGCATCACTCCAAGCTCGTGCGGGTCGGGGTTGTGCACGTTCAGCATATATTCCAGCCAGTCGGTCCCGTCCGGAACGCGCATTGCGACCCAGTCCGTGTCCTGGTCTTTCATGCCGCCTTGCCATTGCAGTTTGAAGCCGAGAATGTCCCGGTAGAAGCGATCCGCGGCGGCGCGATCCTTGACCACCACACCAACGTGGATGATGCGTTGCGAAATGCGGGTATCAGGAAGGAACTTGCCGAAGTTGCGGCTGTGCAGAGAGCCCGGACGGTATTCCAGAAATTCGACATCGTGGCCGTCGGGATCATCCACGTCGAAGCCGCGGTTTCCGTCCTGCATGGGCTCGAGCTTGTCGGGGACCTTTACGCCACGGCTCGCCAGGTAGGCGCGCATTTGCTCGGCATTTGTGGTCTCGAAGGAGATATGCGAGAGCCGGTCCATCTTGGAGTCGGTCAACTCAGGAAACATCTCTACGTATTGATGATCGTTGACCTTGAAGTAAGTCAGCAGCAGGCCGCCGCCGTCTTGCGGAACCTTATTCAGACTGAAAGGCTCCTGGAAGCCGAGGATTCCGGTATAAAACTGGCGCGCCGCGGCGAGATCGTTGGTCTTCAGTGCGATGTGAGCTAGGCCCACGATTGCAGGCCGGGTCACAGGGCCGGGCGCCATGGAGGAAGCGGAGCCGGCCGTCTGAGCAGGTGATATTGCTGCGAGGATGGCGATCAACAGCAGGGAATTCATTAGCCGAGCGAGGTCGGAAGAGTTCATGGACTCAGATACTGCGGCGACACCTGCTCACTGTCAAGCCACCAGTCGCGAACTAATACAATGTCCGATAACAGATATTATGTAAAGTGTGGACAATGCCCGCCGACCCTCTCTAGCGGGTCTCGTCATTGAGCACGGCGGTTAGCTGGGCTCGGAAGGAGCGCAGAGTTTCCAGGCGTTCCGGGGTGGCCTCCACAATCTCTTGTTTGGCCTGAAAGACTTGGCGGCCTCCCACCTCCACCAGGACGCCAATAGCCTCTCCCAGGCGCCAGCCTGGTGTCCCCAGCATTTGCAGGCCGTCCGGCGAAGGCACCAGCAGCGCGATGCAATCATCGCGGACTACCCCTACACACTTGGGAAAGCGGTCGAAGGTTTGCAGGTCAAACCCAGCCAGATAGAGGCGCTGCAGTTGTTCGGCGGGATCAGGCATATAGAGCTTTTAGCTCTTAGCCTTTGGCTTTTAGCTTAGAGCCCACGGCGACGAGCTCGATTTTTGATGGGTTGGGTACGGATGAATGCGCAAGGAATGGTTTGGTCCTTAAGAGCTAAGAGCTAAGGCCTAAGAGCTTCCTTCACATCTTGTATCGACCCAAATCCTCATCATTCAGGCCTTCCAGCCACTTGCGCAGTTCCTCGCTGGTCACGCGGTCGGAAACGTTGGCGGCTTGACGGGAGTTCTTCAGAACGTCGTCTTCCACGAAGATGGGGCAATCGACCCGCAGCGCAAGCGCTAGGGCATCCGACGGACGGGAATCAATGCTAATGACGCTTCCCTGCCGTTCAATCCAGATGACGGCGTAAAAAGTGTCTTCCCGCAGCTCTGTCACCACGACCTTGTGGACCTGAGTATCCAGCCCGACCAGCACGTTTTTGATCAGATCGTGAGTCATGGGGCGTGGCGTCGTGACCTTCTCGATTTCCAGGGCAATGGCGTTGGCTTCGTAGATACCGACCCAGATGGGCAGAACCGCGTCGCCGCTGGTGTCTTTCAGGATCACGATTGGCATATTGGTGACGGGGTCCATCATGAGCCCCCGGATTTTCATCTCGACTTCCATTGCGCCCCCCGTGACCGCATGGCCCTTTGGATCTCAGCCCGAGGCCTTAGATTTGCCGTTTCTGAAATCTACAAATCCGGCACCGGCCTGTCTTTGCTCCTTATACCACCATTTCCCCCACCAGACTGTTGGGAAAACTGGCGGTGGTTACCGCCGAAACATAGCTGCCCACGGCGGGAACGATTCCTCCTTCCGCCGTGAAGTTAAACACTTTGTTCTGCGACGTGCGGGCAATCCACTGGCCTCGCGCTTCGTTACGCCCTTCAACCATTACTTCAAGCGTTTGGCCAATATGCCTCTGATAGCGCCGCCTTTGAATCTCGCGCTGCCGGTCTAGAAGCACGGCGAGCCGGCGGGATTTTTCGCTATCTGGAATGGCATCCGCCAGTTGCAAGGAAGGCGTGTTGGGACGCGGCGAATACTTGAATCCGAAGACGGCGTCAAATTCGACCTGATCCAGCAGGCTAAGAGTCTGTTCAAACTCCGCCTCGGTTTCTCCGGGAAAACCAACGATGATGTCGCTGCTAATGCTGATCTCGCGCTTGGCCGCTCTGATCCAGGAGATCCGCTCCAGATATTCTTCGCGGGTATAGAGCCGCGCCATGGCATCGAGCACCCGGGTCGAGCCGCTTTGTATGGGTAAATGAACGTGATCGCAGAGAGTGGGCAAGGAATCGATAGCGGCCACGATGTCCTGTCCGAAATGCCGTGGATGGGAGGTAGTGAAGCGTACCCGCCGTATCCCGGGAACCTGGCCGACGGCCGTCAAGAGTTCGGCAAAGCTTTTCTTTCTGCTCGGGTCCCGATAGGAATTGACGATCTGGCCTAAAAGCTGGATTTCGGTGTAGCCGAGATCCGCCATTTGACGGGCTTCCGCGAGAACCGAATCGGATGTGCGGCTGCGCTCCTTGCCCCGGGTAAAGGGGACGACACAATAGGCGCAGAACTTATCACAGCCTTCGATGATGGTGATGTAGCCGCGGTGCGGGTTGGTGCGGGCAGTGAATTCAGTCTCGAAGCATTCTTCGGTTTCGCGATCATCCAGGCCGGTCACGCGCTGGTTCCCTGCTTCCAGTTGCACCAGCATTTGTGGCAAATTTCGATACGACGCCGATCCGCAAACCAGAGAAACGTGGGGAGCCCGTTCGAAGATCTTTTCGCCTTCCTGTTGCGCCACACAACCCAGCACGCCGAAGCGTTTGCCCTGAGCATGCAGCTTCTTGTAGTCGGCCAGGCGATGAAAGACCTTCTGCTCGGCTTTATCGCGAATCGAGCAAGTGTTGTACAGCACCAGCCCGGCTTCTTCGACGGTCGGGACCTGGCGATATCCCTGAGCCAGAAGGGTGCCGACCACCTTCTCCGAATCATGGACGTTCATCTGGCAACCAAAGACCTCCAGATAAAACGTCTTTTGGGTCTCCACCGGCATTTCAGTTCAAGTATAGCGCCATGTGGGGGCGAGCGTCCCGTCGTGCGGTTGGCTGCACCTCGCGAAGCTACGGGGAGAATTTAAAGCTGGAGGAACTGAAGAGCAGCAGCGGTCGAGTTTCATCTTTGCACAGGCACCCTCAGCTTTTCCACAATTCGGACACTTGAAAACCCTTGCCCAACAGGCGTTTCAAGCTTTGCTTTCCATGTCAATAAATTTGCATCTACTGGCGATACATGAAGTTGCGGTAACGCCTGACAAGCCGTTGACAAAAATTTCTTTAGGACTAGAATACGCGACGATTTCTGCCTGTAGAATCTCCGTCATGAACTTTGAACTTCTCGACTCCGTTCTCCTACAAACCGACTTTCCGGAACTGAAACTACACGCCAGCGGCAAAGTACGCGATGTCTACGTCATCGATCAGGAGCGGTTGCTGTTTGTAGCTACTGACCGCATTTCGGCGTTCGATTACGTGCTCGCCACTGGCATTCCTCACAAGGGCCGGGTGCTGACACAGATTTCCCTGTTCTGGTTCGAGTTTCTTCGCGATCTTGTGCCCAATCACCTGGTAACCGCTGACATGGGTCAATATCCCAAAGAGCTACAGAAATATGCCGACCAGCTTCAGGGTCGCTCGATGATCGTAGCCCGGGCAGATATGTTCCCGGTGGAATGCGTGGTCCGCGGCTACCTTTCCGGATCAGCCTGGAAGGAGTACAAGGCCACAGGCCGGGTTTGCGGAATTGAATTGCCCAAGGGGTTGCAGGAATCCGATCGCCTGCCAGAACCGATCTTCACCCCTGCGACTAAGGCGGTAACCGGTCACGACGAAAATATTCCCTTCGCCGAGATGGCTCGGATTGTGGGGCCGGAAGCCGGCGGTCAATTGCGCGACCTGAGTCTGGCGATTTACCAGCGGGCGGCGGAGTATGCGAGGCAGCGGGGAATCATTATTGCGGACACCAAGTTCGAATTCGGGCGCACGGCGCAGGGTATAACCCTGGCGGACGAGGTGCTCACACCAGACTCTTCGCGCTTTTGGCCGGCCGACCAATATAAGCCCGGCAAGACACAGGAGTCGTTTGACAAGCAGTATGTCCGAGATTATCTGGAGGAGATTCGCTGGAACAAGCAGCCGCCGGCCCCCGCTCTTCCCGCCGAAGTGGCGCGCAAGACCAGCGAAAAATATGTTGAGGCGTACCATTTGCTCAGCGGGCGCGAGCTGGATGCATAAGGGTGCCGCGGGACGAAGTGGTGTCGCATGAATCTTGCGGATTGGATCATGGTGTTGGTGATCGCGCTATCCGCGATGCACGCGGCGACCATGGGGTTCTTTCAGGAGGCATTCCATCTTGGTGGCCTGATCGTCGGCTACCTGCTGGCCGCCTGGCAGTATCGGACTCTGGGGATTGTCTTTGGAACGTATCTGAAGTCGCCGTGGGCCGCTGACAGCGCCGCTTTCCTGGTAATTTTCTTTGCCGTCACCATCGCCGCCGGGGTCGCCGGACGGACTGCCCGGTGGGTGATGAAGGCATCGGGGTTGCGCCTGGTGGACCGCTTCCTGGGGGGAGCGCTCGGGGTTTTGCGTGGGGCTTTAATTGTTGCGATAGTCCTGGTTGGCATGACTTCATTCACGCCGTCTTCGCACTGGCTGGAGGGGTCTGAATTAGCCCCGTACTTTCAGGCCGTGGGGCGGGCGGCGATTTGGGCCGCGCCCGCGGAGTTGCGGGCCCGTTTTTACCGGGGATTGGATTTGTTGAGTCATCCACCGGTCCCGGCAAAGCCTGAGGTCCACGGGAAGTAGGCAGCCGGCCAGGTTTTAGTTCCGCTTTTTCAGGCACGCGAATGTTCGCGCAGAAAGAGAGATGCCGTGAGAGATCAGCTGGAAGCGCTCATCATGCAGATGTATCGAAGCAATATTCTTTATTCCGAAGCCGTGCGCGAATTCAAAAAGAAATTCATTCTGACCGTGTTGCAGGAAAATAAAGGCAACCAATGTCGCGCCGCTCGCGAACTTGGCATGCACCGCAACACGCTCAGCCGCACCGTTTCAGAACTGAAGATCGACGTCCGCCAGTTCCGCGACGGGATAAAGCGTCCACCCCGCAGCGCTCGTCCGGCCGGTTACGAAAAGAAGGCGGTACGTTGAGGGGAACTGTCAGCTTTCAGCCATCAGCTTTCAGTTTGTATTAGCCAACGAGAGTACAGCAACAAAGCCAAAAAGTAAGGCAGCCCTTTGGGGCTGCCTTTTTTGCTTCTTCTGATCAACTTCGCTTACTGCGGCTTCTTGTGAACCGGCGCTCGCCTGGCTGGAGCAGGAGCGGCCTTGGTTAAGAGCGCGCCTTTTTCCATGACCATGACGAACGGCTTGGGGGTGTAGGAGACGGGAGTGCCCTCGAAGTTGATCTTGTCACCTTCTTTTGGAACCATCCGGGCCGGAATAGGACCGGGGAAGGACAGTTCGATGTCGCCGCGCTTCTGATCGATGTCATCCACGCTGGCGGCAAGCTGCAGCTTGGTTGGGCTGGCGGTAATGACCTGAACTTCCGCCATCTGCAGGTTCTTTCCCTTAAGCACACTCCAAACCTTTTCCTGGTCTTCGGGAGCGCCTTCGGACAAAACCAGTTCCCATTCGGCAAAACTCATCTCTTCTGGCTTCTTGCTTTTTACAAGGTCGGCTGCCTGCTGCGCCGGAGTCGGAGGCACGTACTGCGCGATGGTGAAGCCGGCAGGGGGTAAGGGCGTGGTCTTAGTCTGGGTCAACAGGTCGTCCCAGCCCTGTTCGGAGCCATGGTATTTCACGTAGCGATTGTGGCCAAACTTGATGATCGAGTCCTTCCCTTTCGGGTCGGTTACCAAATTGGCGGCGCGAGCGATGAAAAAGAGGCCATTCACGTCATCGGAGGGAGTCGCCGTCAGGTAGGCCAGGGCCAAGGGGTAGACGTTTTCAACGTTGTTAGGATCGGCCTCGACCGCAGGACGCAAGTACTTCTGCGCTCCCGCGTAATCCTTCAATTGCAGAGCCGAGAAGCCTGCAACACTATTCAGAAGCCCACCCAGCTGACTTTTTTGCTTGGCAAAGTCTGCTTCCGAAACGCCGTCGGGCTTAGGCATTTTCGCCAAAGCCTGCAGGCCTCGCTCGGCATGCTGCCTGGCGTCCGCCCACTTCTGCGCTGCCCGCTCGTTGTACGCCAACAGCACCAGAGCGCGGGTGTTGTCCGGATTCACCGCCAGCAACCGGTTGGCGGTGTCGATGACTTTGGCCTGATTGCCGGACTGCTGGTAAGTTCCCATCAGCAACTCGAGGGCATCTTCCTTCATCACGCTGTTGGGATACTGCGTGAGAAATGCCTCCAGCCCGCTGATTTTGGCGGCCGGGTCGGTCTGCTGTACGGCGCCGACGTAAGCGTTGTACTCCGCCGGGTCCTTGATTTCTTTTTTCTGTTGCTGCGGTTGTGAGGGAGAAGCCTGCCCGGGCTGTGGTTGGGACGCTTGCGGTTGCGCCGCGGTGGTTTGACCCGATGCCGCCGCAGCCAACGTCAGCAAAAGGGCCACTAGACTCGTCTTCATTCGTATCGCTCCTTGAACGTTTGGGAAAAACGGCGACGACATCATACCCAGGCCCCACCCCAGCCGAACAACCCAGGTCATTTCATCAAAATGATGACACACGCACGATGTGCGGGACTCGAAAGCCAACCGGCCCGCGTCTTCCATAAAAACGTTACAGCGTAACCGTCATCACACTGCCAGAGCACGTTTTCTGGTGAGGCGGATTATAAGTATGTGCCCCGTCTAAGGCAAGTTTGCTTTTCGCCATCAGCCGCCCCACATCTTGTAAGATGCGAGAAAGCGGAGACCCGGATAGGTCCGAAGCCCGGTTCGGTGGCGCTTTCGAGGTCACACTGCATGGCAAAAACTACGGAACTGCCGCTCTCAGGACAGGTGGCAATTGTCACCGGCGCAGGCCGGGGCATAGGAGCTGCAATCGCTCGCACACTGGCGCAGATGGGGGCCGTTACCGTGCTCTCGGGACGCCGTTCAGGACCGCTTGAATCCACCGCTGCTGAAATCGTTCAGGCGGGCGGCCGGGCCGAAGCCTTGCCCTGCGATGTCATAGACCTGGCTTCGGTTGAATCGGTTGCGGCTCAGGTCGAACGCAGCTTTGGGCGCGTCGACATTCTGGTCAATAATGCCGGAATCGGCAGCTTTTCCACCCCCCTGCACCAGTTGCCGCCGGACTCCTGGGACAAAGTCCTGAATACCAACTTGCGCGGAGTTTACTACTGCATTCGCAGCTTCGCCCCCATGATGATTCGAGCCGGCGGAGGGCACATCATCAATATCTCCTCGCTGGCCGGGAAAAACGCCCTGCCCAACGGGGCGGCTTACGCAGCTTCCAAATGGGGTTTAAACGGACTCAGCTACTCGGTCGCCGAAGAGCTTCGCGGGCACAATATCCGTGTGTCGGTTGTGTGTCCCGGATCGGTGCATACCGAATTAAGTCCGCACGAAGGCAAAGATCCGAAAAAAATGCTGCAACCAGATGACGTGGCTTACGTAGTGGCCATGCTGGTGACCCAGCAGCCACAGTCGTTCGTCAGCGAAGTGCTGCTGCGCCCCACGTTGAAACCCTAGCTGCTGGGGTCGAGCGGACAGAAATATTCATTTCTTGAACAGGTTATCGAAGGCCTGGCGGGCATCGACAGGACGCAGCGCGGCCGGCGTGGACGTCTCTTTCTCGACCATTACGCGGATGGAGTAGAAGGTGCATTCATTGCGCTGATCCTTGCGTGGAATTCTCTCGGGAATGGGCTGGGTACACTCGAAACGGCTGGAAGGATCAAAATAGGTGCACTGCTTGCAGGAGTGAAGTTCGAAGCCACACTTAGGACATTTCCCGATGGGTTCACTAAGAGACTGCAAAAGCGTTCCACACTGCGAGCAACGAGAGACGTTACGGGTGGCGGCCATCTGGATGGGCCGCGGACCGAAGGTGTCCGGCCTGATTGACTTCTCCGCCGGCTTCGGCTGGCGTTCCCTTCCCTGGTCCTGGTATCCGCGCTGACGGTACTTGCGATCGGACAAATCTGTCTCCTGTGCGGCGCTCACATTGTCTCGCTTCGGAACCGCAACGACAAGGGGCGCTTAATTGTATTTCCGCACCCTGGGTGCTAACATCGCGGTAGTTGTTGTTTATCGGCTTGGCCACTTGCCTGGAGGCTTGTAATCATGTCAGACAGAGATGGAAACAGTTTTTTGTGGTTTCTCGCCGGACTCGGCGTTGGGGCGCTGGTGGGAGTGCTATACGCTCCCAGCTCAGGAAGTGAAATACGAGAGAGCCTTCGCTCCAAGGCTGATGAAGGCCGGGAGTTCGTGAAGGAGAGGGCCCGCAAGGCTCGCGAACAGGCCAGCGACCTGGTGGACCGTGGCCGCGAAGTCGCGAAGCAGCAGAAGGATCAGTTCAAATCCGCCTATGAGGCCGGGCGACAGGCATATCACGAAGCTACCGCAGCGGACGGCGGCGCATCGAAGAACTTGTAAATTTGCGCCGCTCCGCAGCGCCGGAGATGAGGCGCAGTAACGCGGATCAACTTTATGGACTATCTGCCGATTTTCGTCGGTGTAACCGCAGCCGCGGTGGTTATCCAGGCGGGCATTCTGGTGGGCTTGTTCGTAGCGGTGCGTAAAAGTACGTCGCGCATGGAAGCCCTGGCGACCGAGGTTAAGGCCAAAATTTTGCCCACAGCCGATACCGCGCAATCGATGCTGATCGAGTTGCGTCCCAAGATCGACACTATCGCTTCCAACGTCAGTGAGACGACTACCGTAGTTCGCGGCCAGTTGGAGAGAATTGACGCCACGGTCAGCGATGTGGTGGACCGTGCCCGGCTGCAAGTCATTCGCGCCGACGAACTGCTCAATCGCACCATGGACCGGATTGAAGAAACCACCGACGTAGTGCACAAAACCGTGGTTTCGCCGGTTCGACAGTTATCAGGCTTAATCCAGGGAGTGACTGCGGGGCTGGAGTTTCTGTTCGGGGGAAAGCGCTCTCCGCGCGAAGACGTTACCGTTCCCCAGGACGAAATGTTTATTTAGTCGTCGTCAGTCTTCGGTCGTCAGGAAAATCACTTTCATTAGATTCAAGCCCTAATAGCTGAGCTGAAGACTGTCGACTAACGACTGCTTCCCGACTGCTACACGACTGCTACACGATCCATCCGCCGCCCACCACTACGTCAGCATCGTAGAATACAGCCGCCTGACCTGGAGTGACGGCTCGCTGCGGCTCATCGAAAGAAACCAGAATCTCGTCGTTACCCGACTTTTCAATCACAGCCTTCGCTCCCTCGTGGCGATGGCGGATCTTTACTGTGACTTGCATCGGCTCACACAGGTGCGGCACAGAGATGAGGTTGATGCGCTGCGCCCGCAGTTCCCGGGTGTAGAGTTCCTCCTGTTGACCGACCACTACCTGGCGCGCGTCTCCCTTGATCTGGATCACATACAGCGGCGACCCTGTAGCCAATCCAAGGCCCTTGCGCTGGCCCACGGTGAAATTGTGAATGCCGTCATGCTCGCCGACGACGCGCCCGTCGGTTGTAACCAGTTCGCCTGCGGTGTCAGGCAGGGATTCGCCCTGCTCTGAAAGATAGGCATCGAGGAACTTCTTATAGTCCCCTCCCGGGACAAAACAAATCTCCTGGGAATCGGGCTTCTGGGCGAGAGCCAGTCCATGCTGGCGGGCCAGTTCGCGGACCTCGGGCTTCAACATCCCGCCCAGGGGAAAAAGAGTGCGGCTGAGCTGGTCCTGGGCAAGCCCGAAGAGAAAGTAAGTTTGGTCCTTGGAACGGTCGACAGGCCGCTTAAGCAGCCAGCGGCCCGAGCCGGGATCGAACTCCACCCGAGCGTAGTGACCGGTGGCCAGGGCGTCAGCGCCAATCTGCTGGGCCACAACCAGGAGCTGATCAAACTTCAAATGATTATTGCAAAGGCTGCACGGAATGGGGGTACGGCCCGAAAGGTACTGTTCCACGAACGGTCGCACCACATCACGCTCAAACCTCTCCTCATGATTGACTACGTAGTAAGGAATGCCGATGGTTTCGGCGACGCGGCGCGCGTCGTAGACGTCGTCCAAGGAACAGCAACGGCCCTGTACAGCCTCCGGTATTCCTTCGTGACCGGCCAGGCGCCGCTGGTTCCACAGCTGCATGGTCAAGCCGACGACCTCGTGCCCTTCGGCGCGCAACATGGCCGCGACGGTAGAGGAATCAACTCCACCCGACATGGCCACGGCGATGGTCATTTTGGTCATAGAGACAGCTGAGGTTCGTGAGTTAGCTCTTAAGCTTTTAGCCTTTAGCTCTTAGCTTTCAAGAAGCGACCCCCGGGAGCGAGCCAGAGCTAGAAGCTATGAGCTAAGAGCTGCTTTATTGTAAACCGGCGACAGCTCGCGCAGTCTGGCCACAGTCTGCGGAATCAGTCGCAAGGCAGATTCGATATCCTCGGTGCTATTTTGCTTGCCGAGGCTAAAACGAATACTGCCGCGCGCCTGGTGCGGATTCAAGCCCATGGCGGTGAGCACGTGCGATGGTTCGATCGCACCTGAGGAACATGCGGCTCCGGTTGAGACGGCCAGACCCTTCAGGTCGAGAGCAATCACCAGAGCTTCGCCCTCAATACAGTCGAAGCGAATACTGCTGGTGTTGGGCACGCGTGGCGCGCCCTGTCCGTTTACGGCGGCGCTTTCTACTTCCCTCAAGACGGTTTGTTCGAGCCGGTCGCGAAGTGCCGACATGCGATCAAGATCGTCCCGGGCAAAGGCTCCACGGGCCATTTCTGCGGCCTTGCCCAGACCCACAATGCCAGGAACGTTTTCCGTGCCCGCCCGCCGCGAACGCTCGTGGCTTCCGCCGTGAAGCATCGGACGCAAACCAGTTCCCTTCCTCACGTAGAGAGCGCCCGCACCTTGCGGTGCATGCATCTTGTGCCCGGAAATAGAAAGTAGATCGCAACCGATCCGCTGCACGTCGATCGCGACTTTTCCGGCCGCCTGTACCGCGTCGGTATGGAAATAAACATCGGCTTCGGCGGCGACTTTCCCGATTTCCTCCACCGGTTGCAGCACCCCAGTCTCATTGTTGGCCATCATGACGGTGATCAGCCGGGTGTTCGGCCGCAGAGACCTGCGGACGTCGTCAGGATTGATCAGTCCCCGGCCGTCCACGGGAACGTAAGTCACTTCACAGCCCAGGGATTGCAGATGCTTGCTCGAGTTCAGCACCGCATGATGTTCGATGGTCGAGGTAATCACATGCTCGCCGGCGGCGGCCACACCAAAAATCGCAAGATTATCGCCCTCGGTTCCGCCGCTGGTGAACACAATCTCGGAAGCTTTGCACCCGAGCAAAGCGGCTACCGACTCGCGCGCATGTTCCACCGCCGCCCGCGTCTCCTGCCCATGGTGATGGATAGACGAAGCGTTGCCGAAATGCTCCCCAAAAAAAGGCTGCATCGCCGCCAGGATCTCAGGCAGAACCGGCGTGGTGGCGTTATTGTCGAGATAGACGCGGCGCATGATATCCACTCTATTCTACGCTTCAAAGTATCGGCGACGGCGTGGTAGCCTACTCGTCGTTTTTGTTCAGGAGCCCGCTGATGAGGAAATTGTTTTCGCCTCTGGTTCTTTTAGTTTGTTCTGCAATCCTCCTGGTTGCTTCCGCTGCAGCGCAGAAACGCGCAATCACCGAGAAGGATTTGTTTCAATTTCACTGGATCGGTAGTCCGCAGCTCTCGCCGGATGGAACCCAGGTGGCATTTGTGCGGGTTGCGGTGGACGACAAGCAGGAAGACTACGTGACGTCGATATGGAGTGTCCCGGTAAATGGCGGAGAGCCTCGCCGGCTCACCACCGAGAAACACGACACATCACCGCAATGGTCTCCGAACGGCAAGTTTCTGGCGTTTCTACGGACGACGGAGAAAGATGGGAAGCCACAGCCTCCGCAAATTTTCATCCTGCCGATGGACGGTGGAGAGGCGTGGCAGCTAACCCGGCTGCCGAAAGGAGCGTCAGGACCAGCCTGGTCGCCAGATGGCAGGACCATCGCTTTCAGCAGCTCAACCAATGCAGAAGACCTGCTCAGAGCGGCCTGTGATGAGGGCAAGGAAAAAGACAAGGGCAAGTGCACGAAACCAGAGCACGAACCGGATATCCATGTAGTCACCCGGGCTGAGTATCGCGTCAACGGGGAGGGCTATCTTGACTTCTCCCGCAACGATCATATCTGGAGCATTGCATTCCCTTCCGACCCGCGGGATTTGCCGCAACCTAAACAGCTGACCAGCGGTGATTTCGACGAAGAGGAGATCGCATGGGCTCCGGACGGATCCAAACTTTACTTCACATCGGACCGCGAGCTCGAGCCCTACTACGGGCTGGGACAGAATGTCATCTACTCGGTGCCCGCGGGCGGCGGCAATACCAGCGAGGTGGCGCGAATTGGGGGCACGGCGCAGGCGATTTCAGTCAGCAAGGACGGCTCGCGGCTTGCATTTCTGGGTATCCTCAATACCCCCATTCAATCGCACACCAAGACAAATTTATGGGTGGTGGACCTCAAACCGGGCGCCGCGCCGCGCAACTTGACCACAAAATATGATTGGGACATCGGCGGAGGCATCCTCGGAGATCAGGAGCCGCCCCGCGGTAGTGGCGGCATCCAACCGGTCTGGAGCGCCGACGGCAAGTGGGTGACAGTCCTGGTCGCCAAACAGGGACGAGCCAACCTGGAGCGATTCGACGCTGAGTCAGGAGAAGTAACTCCGTTGACCAAGGGCGATCAGGCGGTGACCGGATACAGTTCCAACGGGTCGCAGCTGGTCGCAGAAATCTCGACTCCGACCATGATCAACGATCTTTTTCTTATCGGCCCGGACGGCGCACAAAACCGGCTGACGAATATAAACGAAAAGCTGTTTTCGGAACTGAATCTCACTGCACCGGAGGAGATCTGGTATCAAAGTTTTGACGGCCGCAAGATTCAAACCTGGGTGCAGAAGCCGCCCGACTTCGATTCGAAGAAGAAATATCCGCTGATTCTGAACATTCACGGCGGGCCGCACGCCGCTTACGGCTACGTCTTCTTTCACGAGATGCAATGGATGGCGGCGAAAGGCTACGTGGTTCTCTATCCTAATCCGCGCGGCAGCACTTCTTACGATGAGGCCTTTGGAAATATTATCCAGTATCACTATCCTGGCGATGATTTCAAAGATCTTATGGCAGGGGTGGATGAACTGGTCCGCCGCGGATACATCGACGAAAAGCATATGGGGGTGACCGGCGGAAGCGGCGGCGGCCTGCTCACCGACTGGGTGGTGACCCACACCGATCGTTTTGCCGGAGCGGTCGCGCAGCGCGACATTGCGGACTGGGCGGCCTGGTGGTATGCGGCCGATTTCACCCTCTTCCAGCCCCACTGGTTTCGCAAGCCGCCGTTCGACGATCCGCAGGACTACCGCGATCGATCTCCGATCACCTACATCAACAACGTCAAAACTCCGCTCATGCTGATTCTCGGCGATGCGGATTTTCGCACGCCGCCGGACAGTGGCGGCGGCCAGATGTTTCGCGCGCTGAAGTTCCGCAAGATTCCGACCGCGATGGTTCGCTTTCCGGGAGAAAGTCACGAGTTGTCGCGATCCGGAAAACCATGGCATCGGGTCGAGCGCTTGCATCATATTGTGAACTGGTTCGACATCTATCTGCAGGGCAAGAAGTCGAGCGAATATGACTTAGTCCCGCTGCCCGAACCGGACTGGGAAAAAAGCGACAAGCCGTAAAGACGATCGTCTTGAGGAAAATTATCCCCTGTCATCACTGACGGAAGGCTACCGGCGCTCGATGGGAACGTAGCGTTGCGGGTATGCGGGGCCTATGTAGTCGGCGCGGGGCCGGATCAAACGGTTATCGTCCAACTGCTCGATCACGTGAGCAGCCCAGCCGCTGATTCTTGACACAGCGAACACCGGGGTAAACAGATCCACGTCTATCCCCAGGATGTGATAGGTGGACGCAGAATAAAAATCCACGTTGGCGTTCAGTTTCTTTTCAGTCTTCACAAACTCTTCGATCTTGCGCGACATTTCGAACCATTTGCTCTGGCCGCTGCTTTTTCCCAGGTCGCTGGACATCTTTCGCAGGTGCGTAGCCCGCGGGTCTTCGGTGTGGTACACGCGGTGGCCGAAGCCCGGCACTTTCTTCTTTTGTGCCAGCATGCCCTTGATATGACTCACCGGGTCAACGCCGGCCTTGTCGATGGCCTGCAGGATATGAAACACCGCCTCATTGGCGCCGCCGTGCAGCGGGCCCTTTAACGCTCCGATGGCTGCGGTGACGGCGGAGTGCATATCCGACAGCGTGGCCGCCACCACCCGGGCAGCAAAAGTCGAAGCGTTCAGTTCGTGATCGGCGTGCAGGATCAGGGCGATATCGAGCGCACGTTCGGCGGTTTCCGAGGGCTTGTCGCCGTTCAGCATCAGCAGAAAATTGGCGGCATGCGACAGCGACGGATCCGGAGCGACGACGTCCTTCCCTTTCCGGACGCGATCATAGGCCGCTACGATCATCGCAATCTGCGAGGTCAGGCGGATGGCCTTCGCCACATTGGCGTTGTGATCGTTGTTCTTGTCGTCAGGATCATAAAAAGACAGCGCAGAAACCGCGGTGCGCAACACATCCATGGGCTGCGTCTGTTTGGGCGCGCTGCGCAGCAGGCTGATGATGGCGGGATCCAGTTTGCGTTCGCGCGCCAGGCGCTGGCGCAGATCTTTCAGTTCGCTGGCGGCGGGAAGCTTGCCGAACCACAGCAAGTAACAATTTTCTTCGAAGTTCGATTGGTCAGCGAGTTCGTGAATGTCGATGCCGCGGTAAGCCAGAACGCCCTGATCCCCGTCGATATAACAAATACTCGAGGTAGTGGCGACAATTCCTTCCAGGCCTTTGGGCGCCTGGGTCGTGGTCAGACTGGGCATGTTCCCTCGCTCAAAATCGCGCAAAAATCAGGTTGTGGCCGCACGGGGAAGGAAAAGTGACGCGTGCCGTCGCAACTAACTTTTATACGCCAAAAGTTTTAACTTTCCAAACCCCGGAGGTGCGTATGGCGGCGCGAATCGGCTGTTGCACGCAAAAGCAGAATCGTCTCCGGCCGTTCTGTCCCGAGAACAAACTCCGCTGGGTCCTGCTTTGGGACGAGCGCGACGCTCGCGCCCACATTTGAGGCGCCGCCGCCGAGGGAATACACGAAGGTACACTGCTGGACTGAAAGCTGTAAGTTGCTTCTCGCTTCCCGGGTACAATCTCAGAGATGCGCGCGGGCAAGTTCATCCTGGTAGTCGTGGGACTGGTTGCGGTGGCTTTCTGTGGCGACCAGCCGGCCAACTTACCCTTGCTCCCCTGCCCTGAAGGTTCGCCGGGCGCGGTGTCCTGTAATCCATCCAAAGAAGAATTGAAGGAAGCAAATGAGGCTTTTAACAAAGGGGTGCGCCTGCGCCGGGAAAAGCGACTCGACCTGGCATTTGACCAGTTCGAGACGGCTGCCCATCTGGCTCCAAAAGACGTTGACTATGTGACGGCGCGGGAACTGACACGCCAGCAGCTTGTCTACGATCACCTGGAGCGCGGCAATGCCGACATGCTTCGGGGCGGGCAGATTGAGGCGTTGGCGGAGTTTCGCGAGGCTCTCCAGCTTGATCCGAAGAATGATTTCGCCAGGCAGCGTCTGCAAGACGCGATGGCGGAATGGGCGCCCAAAACCACGGCAACGCTCCGTGTGCTCGAAGATGCCGGAGAGATTCGGCTCATACCCAATCCGGCCCAGGCGGACTTCCACTATCGCGGCGATGGCCGCACGTTGCTGACCCAGATTGCGTCAGCATTCGGCGTAACAGCCACGTTTGATGAGTCAGTAGTCTCGCGCCCGGTTCGCTTCGACCTCGGTCTGGCCGATTTTTACACCGCCATGGAAGTTGCCTGCCAGATGACGCATACCTTCTGGACGGCGCTCGGCGGCAAAGAGATTCTTCTGGCGGCGGATACCGCACAGAATCACCGGCAGTTCGATGGCATGGTCCTGAGAACCTTCTACCTGCCGGGAACCACCACTCCGCAGGAATTGACCGATGTGGTGAATATGCTGCGCAATCTGCTGGAAATCCGGCTGGTCACGCCGCAACCTCAGGCCGGCACGCTGATGGTGCGCGCTCCCCGAAACCTTATGGACGTGGCTACCCGGCTTCTGGAGGGATTCGGGGACTCGCGCCCGCAGGTAATGCTGGACGTGCATGTCTATGAAATTACCCAAAGCGTCACCCGCAACATGGGACTGCAGATTCCCAACAACTTTCAGTTATTCAATATTCCGGTGGGGGCTTTGGCCGCGTTAGGAGGCCAGAACATTCAGAGTCTGATCAACCAACTGATCTCGAGCGGCGGCATCAACCAGGCTAACTCCCAGGCCCTGTCCGGGCTTCTGGCGCAACTCCAGGGCCAACAGAATTCAATTTTCAGCCAGCCTCTGGCTACTTTTGGCGGTGGCTTGACGCTGAGCGGACTTAGTCTGGGTACTGCGGGAGGGCAGCTATCGCTGAACGAGAGCAACGTGAAAACCCTGGAGCACGCCAGCCTGCGGGTGAGCCAGGGTAACGACACAACTTTTCGAGTTGGTTCGCGTTATCCGATCCTGAATGCAAGCTTCTCGCCCGCTTTCAACACCGCTGCGATTTCGTCGGTGATTCAGAACAATTCATTCCAGTCTCCGTTTCCCTCTTTTAACTACGAGGATCTGGGACTGTCCATCAAAGCCAAACCTGTCGTGAGTGGGAATTCCGACATTGGGCTGCAGTTGGAAATACAATTTCGTACTCTGACCGGGCAGTCCATCAATAGCGTTCCGGTAATTTCCAACCGCGAATACAAGGGCAGCATCAACCTGATGGATGGAGAACCCGCGGTGGTCGCGGGATCGGTTTCACACAACGAGCAGCGTAACTTGACGGGACTGCCCGGACTGGGCGCGATTCCGGGCTTGAATCAGGTGATGACCACCAACAGCAAGGAAACCGACGAAGATGAACTCCTCATCGTCATTACGCCGTACATCGTCAACCATGAGCAGAAACAAAACGCTGAAGTGTGGATGAGGAAGTAGGAAATCACCGGAAAGAAAAATCCAGTGACCAGTTGTCAGTTCTCAGTTGCCAGTCGGGCCGGTGTGACTACTTCCCTTCTTTCGCGGCAAATTCGGTCAGGCCTTTTAGTATTTCGTACGGCAGACCGCCCACGTTACTGATCTTCCTGCCATTGATGAATAAGGTTGGGGTGCCGGTTACCTCCAGAGCGGCGCCCAGCGCAAGCGAACGCTGCACCCGTCCCACGGTTTCGGGCTTTGCGGCGCAGGCTGCCATCTCGGCTCCTTTCACGCCGGCCTGATCGGCCAGCGCGGTCAGCTTTTCATCCGCATTGGCGGCCGAAATGTCCGCCTGGGCGTCATAAACGCTTTGGATAAACTTCCAGAAGGCCGGGTTCGAGCTGCGTCCAACGCAGTCCGCATACGCGGCAGCCTTGGCGGCCCAGTCGTGCGAGGGCAGCGGAAAATTCTGGAATACCAGGCGAGCATTCTTCTCTTCCGACAATAGCTTGTCGACCGTGGGCTGAGCTTCCTTGCAATGGGGGCACTGCAGATCGCTGAACTCGACCACGGTCACAGGGGCGTCGGCCGGGCCTCGCGATGGGCCATCGGCCTTCTGGGCCAATTCGTCGCGTGCGGCGTCGAAAGGGTGCGCGCCGAAAGGAATTATGTCCCCCACGAGCGCGTGTTTCCCGTCGGCAGTTACATAGAGCCGGTTATTTTGCTGGCCCTGAGAGTTGCTGAGCACAACCATGATCTCTGAGATGCCCTGCGCCTCCGTAGGCCGGATGGAGACGATTTTCCAGGACACCGAGGGGTCGTAGCCAAACATCTGCTTCATGAAGGCGTTGACTGTCTCTTCTGATGGAAGCCGGGTGCTAAAGGCGGGGACCGGACTGGAATCCTTGGCTTTGGACGGCTGCTGTTGAGCGACTGCAAATGAGGCCAGCAGAAGAACCAGCGAACAACAGAACACGAAACGACGAGGCATGAGTTCCTTTCTAACATCTCTTGTGATCATCACACGCCGGTTTTGGCGGCGATCGGAAAGCGGCGGCCGGAGCCGAAAGCCTTGGCTGAAATCTTAAGCCCGGGCGCGGCCTGCTGGCGTTTGTATTCGGCGCGATCCACCATCTGAATGACCTTCCGCACTAACGCCGGATCATAGCCATGGTCGGCGGCAATCTGCTCCGCGCTGTGCAAGTCTTCGACGTAGTCCTCGAGAATGGTATCGAGTATCTCGTAAGGCGGCAGCGAGTCGATATCTTTCTGATCGGGCCGTAATTCCGCTGAGGGCGGTTTCTCCAGACTGGCCTGCGGGATTACCGCACGGCGCGAATTCACGTAGTGGCTGAGACGGTAGACAAGCGTTTTGGGCACGTCCGAGATCACTGCCAGGCCCCCCACCATGTCGCCATACAGGGTGCAGTAGCCCACTCCCAGTTCACTCTTGTTTCCGGTACTCAGCACGATCGCGCCAAACTTGTTGGAGAGAGCCATCAGCAACGCACCGCGGGTACGGGCCTGGAGGTTTTCTTCGGTCGCGTCTTCTTTTCGTCCCGCGAAGACTTTTTGCAGAGTTTTTCGGTAGCTCTCAAAAATGTCAGTAATGCACAGCAGTTCAAAGCGAATGCCGAGATTCTGCGCCAGCGCGCGGGCGTCATCAATGGAGCCAGAAGAAGAGTATGGGCCTGGCATGCCTACGCCGATGACGTTTTCGGACCCTACGGCGTCGGCTGCAATGCAGGCCGTCAGCGCCGAATCGATGCCTCCGCTCAATCCGACGATCACCTGCCGGAAGCCGCATTTGCGGACGTAGTCCCGTGTACCCAGGACCAGAGCGGCGTAGGCGCTGGCTTCCTCGCCCTGCATCTGCTCATGAATCTCGCCGGTCAGGCGATCGGAGTCGAAATAGATCAGGTCCTCTTCAAACGATTTGCCCTGCGCAATCACCTCGCCGGCGGAATTCAGCACCAGGCTGGAGCCGTCGAATACAAGGCTGTCATTTCCGCCGACCTGGTTCACCATGGCCACCGGAACCTTGTCCTGACGGGCAATGGTGGCCAGCATCTCGCGGCGCAATTCGCGCTTGCCCAACCAGAAGGGAGAGGCGGAGATGTTGAGCACGAAGTTGCCGCCGGCCTGAACCAGCGCTTCCACCGGGTCGACGGTGTAAAGACGCTTGTGCCAGAAGTGCTTGTCGTTCCAGGCGTCCTCGCAGATGGTGAGCGCCATTTGCTTGCCGCAAAACGGAAACAGAGACTGGCTTTTTGCTGGGGCGAAGTTGCGCATCTCGTCAAAGACATCGTAGGTAGGCAGAAGCATCTTGGACTGCAGGAAGGAGATGCGGCCATCTTTGAGAAGTGCCGCGGAATTCATGACCGACTTGCCAGTCTCGGCCTGGGCGGGAGTGACCAGCCCGCAGATCACCGCGATTCCAGAAACCTCGCTGGCGATTCGCTCAGCGCTCTCGCGATTGCGCTCCACGAACGACGGGCGCTCGACCAGGTCTCGCGGCGGATAGCCGCAGACCGCCAGCTCGGGAAACAGGATCAATCCCGCTCCAGCCCCCCGCGCCTGCTGCGCGAAGTCGATCATCTTGGCGGCATTGCCGGAGAAGTCTCCGACTGTGGGATTGATTTGTCCCAGCGCGATCTTCACACTTCCAGTGTAAAGCGGGAGTGGTTCGGAGCCAAGTCAGGCCGGAGCGGGCCGTGATTGGAGTCGGTGAGTGCCTTTGTACGCCCTTGTCAGTCCGAGCCGGCGCTGGCAGCCAAGAACCTGCTTCTGGCGGAGAAACAGCAGATTCGTCGCGCGATACAGCCGCGCTTCGAAAGGACAATTCTTGTTTGGAATAACAGTTCTTAAAGCGGCAATCTGCAATCTCGAATCACAGATCTGCAATCAATTCGGCGGCGCCGCAGGACCATCCTGTCCTAACGGGTCTGGCGGCGCTACAGGACCGGGTGATCTTCCGCTAGCGGCCGGGGAGTTAGGATCGGCTTCTTCGCCTGGCCGCCGCAGACTCGGCGCATTGGGAGGACGTACCGCAGGCGCGGAAGTCTTCGCCACCGTAGGCTGGTCAAGCTCGACTTCTTTTTCCGCGCGGATGACTTTCTCGCCATCCACTTTCATGATCTCGAGGCGCACAACCTCGTCGTCTACTAAACGTACAAAATCCACATCCTGGGGCGGATCGCCGTAGATCCACTCTTCATATTCGATCTCGCCGTCTTTCTCCCGAATCTTCTTAGGCGGGCGGCCTTTGGCCGCAATCACCATCTCGCGGTTCATGCCGACAAGAACCTGGTGATTTTTGATGGCGTCTCTCACCTTGGGCGGAAGCGTGTCCAGGTAGGCCTCGATTGCCGATTTGGCATTGAAATCAAACACCGGGCGAAGCAGGTCCTTGAGTTGCTGCGGATCAAGTTCAGGCACGTAGCCGTTGAACACTAGATCGACATAAGAGCCGCGCGGATTGGCGTTCGCGTCGCCGGGTGTGATCATGCCGCCGCCGCCACCAAACTGAATGTGCTGATACCACTTCTGCCTCTTCACAGCACCGCCGTTGATCTCGAAATGGATGCGGTCGTTCTTTACCAGGATCTGGCTGATGCGGGCCTGGTCGCCGGGTTTGACTGCGGGCCCCCACATTGCGACCATGCGTTGCAGATCTTCACCGCTGGGAGTGAGTTGTCCGTCATGCAGGGTTAAACCGGTTTTTCCCATTGGGAAAGGCGTGCGGATATAGACCAGTTCGGCGTTGAAGGTGCGGATGAGGTCGATACGGGTCTGTTTGGAAATATGGGGAAGCCGGCTTTTCTGGTCGTCGGCGTTAACCACGACAACGCAGATTAGGAGGACAGGCAGCAGAACTGGTGCGAAACGTGGGTTCATACGACACCCCGAGCCGGCGATTAAACTGATTATAGCGCCGTTTAGGGCGGAAAAAACCGCCCGCGCGAAACTTATGCAGCCGGAGGTGCATCCTCCAATCCCGCTTGGCCTGCAGATTTCGGGCGCTGCGAATTTCAGGAAGATGAAATTCGCAATCCATCGCGGGCCACCTGCAGGGGCAGGACGCGCCCGCCATTGTCTCCGATGGCGGTAGCTACCCGGCTGGCTGCTCCCTTTTCCACTAAAAAAATGACGCAGCCGCCGCCCCCCGCGCCGCAGGCTTTCGCGGCGCAGCCGCCGTGCCGGGCGGCGACGCTGATCAGCTTGTCGATGAGCGGAGTGGTAATTCCCGGAGCATTGGTACGGCGCAGCTTCCACTCCTCGCGAAGTAGACGGGCCACATCATCCCAATCTCCATCAAGCAGCGCCTGGTGCATAGCCTGGGCAATGGCAACTATGCGTTCGAAGTTGCGAAATACGCGCTTATCACCGTTGATATGCGCCTTGAACACCTCCCAGTTGTTGATGCCGGACTTACGGGGGGCGCCGGTGTAGGCCAGAACGAACCGGGACTCGATTTCTTCCGGCGCCACGGTCACCGCCTCGCGGTGAATGCCGTCGGCATCGAGGTGGATGGCGCTGACACCCCCGTAGAGTGCGGGGTAGTAATCCTGGCAGCCGGTGGGTACCTGGATGATCTGAGCTTCGACATTCTGGGCTATCACCCGCATCTGCTCCAGGGTGAGATGGCGGCCGGTGAAGCGGGCCAGGGCGGCTGTGGTTGCAATCATCAGCGCGGACGATCCCGAAATGCCTGCGCCGGCAGGCGATTCGGAGTCAGTTTCAATCAATAGGCCCTCCTTGGGGGCGAAGAACTGCAACAGCCGGGCTGCCAAGGGCAGGCGAAAGCGCCGCGCGTTGCGAAGCCCCTCGAAGCTGGGAAACTGCTCTTCCCGCCGGGTATCCAGCGAGCGCAGGTGGATGCGCTTCCCTTTCAAAGGCGTAATCCGGCAGGTGGTCAGGATGTTGACCGCGAAATTGAGGGTCAGGGCTTCCGGATGGAACAAATACAGCGGCCACAAATCGATAGTGCCGCCGGCCAGGTCAGCACGACAGGGTGCGTGGGCCACGATGGTGCGGTCGCTGGCCCCGTAACTTATTGTGCGCATTGCAGTGTTTTACCATGAGACGCCAGGCAGGTTACCGTCATTTGCCGGGTGGCCATGGGTGACAATAGGCCAAATGCTTCGTTGACAATGCCATTTCTTTGCCTCAAACTCAACCCTTGTCAGGTTACCGCCGGAAGCCGGGCGGCGACGAATTTCTGACAATGAGTTGTGGAAAATGGCCCCTCTCCCCCCTATTAGTCCTCCTGCTCCCGAAACCCCGGGAACGCGGATTCGCGCCCAAATCCAAACAACAGAGGCCGATACCGACGCAGCCAGGCTGGATGCAACCGAGATCATTCTGGCCAAGCTTCGTGCCATGATTGCTTCCGGCACCCAGGAAGTCGATGCCATTCTGGGAACGATTGCCGTAGCTGCTCACGCCTTGACCGAGGCTAGCGCTGCAGCCATCGCCATGCCCCGCGATGGAGTGGTCGTTTGCGTGGGAAGAAGCGGTGAAACCGCGCCCGAACTGGGCGCCCCGCTCAATGTGGATTCAGGAATTTCCGGTGAATGTTTGCGTACGGGCATGATCCTGCGCGTCGACGATGCGGCCCGGGACTTTAAAGTCGATTCAGAAGTCTGCCGCCAGCTCGGTCTGCAATCTATCGCCGTGGTCCCCTTGAGGGGCCGAACCGGCAGGGTGGGAGTCCTGGAAGTCTTTTCCACTCAGTCATACGCCTTCACCCAGGAGCATACCGACCTTCTAGGACGCCTGGCTGGGTTAGCCGAGGCAGCCTGGGCGCAAGGCGCTGCCGCAGAGCCTGCAATAGGCCAGAATGGGTCCTCCGAAAGCCGAACCGCTCAAACCCTGGCGTCAGAAAGCGTAGTGTCGGAAAACCTGGCTCCGGAGGCCGTGGGATCGGAGAGCTTCGTAGCTGAAAGTCTAGAGGCTGAACAGCCTGTCGCGGAAGCGGTTGAGCTGCAATCGCATCTGGCCGCGGCTTCGGTGCCCCTGGAGCGTGTGGGAGCTGCGGTCGTCGCAGATCTGGAGCAACAGACCAGGCGCAAGCGATACATCGCCATTGGGGCGGGGCTTTCGCTGGTGATGTTGCTTCTGGTATCGGTCATTGGCTGGAGGCTGTGGTACAGGGCAAGCATTCAGTCGGGGATCCGGTCGAGGGCCAACCAGATGTCTTCTGCGACGCCGGAAGCGAACACAACCCCGGCAAGCGCAGGCGCCGATCTGGCGTGGAAACCGGGCGCTGAGCGTCCGGTGGGCCATCACTCTGCGGTTCTGCCGAGCCATGTGACCAACTCCAGCCGGGTGGTAAAGATTCCCGACGACGTGATTCGGCGGCTGCCGCCCTCAACCCAGGCCTCGGATGGCAACCCTGCCAACCATGGTTCGACGCCGCCATCCTCCCAGAAAGCAGAATCCACGCTCAGCCCGACTGAGGTTTCGCTGGTCGCTTCGGTCACTGCCAGCGACCAGGTTCCCGGCAATCTCGGAAGCGTTCTCTCCACGTCGTCGGCTCTGCCCAAACTAGCGGCGCCGGTTTCGCAGGGAGTTGCAGGTGGAACTCTGGTGCGCAAAGTACAGCCGGTGTATCCGCCGGAAGCCCTTCGCATGCGGCTGGAAGGAAGTGTGATTCTGGAGGCGAATATCACCGAGAGCGGGCAGGTGGAGGACTTGTCCGTTGTCAGCGGCCATCCGATGCTGGCAAAGGCGGCGACGGCGGCGGTCAGCCAATGGCGCTACTCGCCTTACCTGCTGAACGGAACCCCTATCCGCAAGCAGACGAGAATTACCATCAACTTCATTGCTCCGTAGAAGCTCAGAAATAGAGATTAAAATCCGTAGACGATGCGAAGGCTTGGAAGTCTGCTGGAGATCAGGTGAGGTTCAGGGCGCGACGCACCGTGCCGCGTTCGTTCTGGATTTTTTCCTGCAGCAGGGTAATGGCGTAGATCAACTGCTCCGGCCGGGGCGGGCATCCTGGAACATAAACATCAACCGGAATCACCTGGTTCACACTTTGCACCAGGGCGTAGTTATTGAACACCCCGCCCGAAGTTGCGCACGCGCCCATCGAAATCACCCATTTCGGCTCGGGCATCTGCTCCCAGAGCTGGCGAATGACCGGAGCCATTTTGTTGGAAACGCGGCCGGCAATAATAATCAGATCGGACTGCCGCGGCGAGGGCCGAAAAACCTCTGCGCCAAAACGCGCAATGTCGAAGCGGGAGGCGCCCATCGACATCATTTCGATGGCGCAACAAGCCAGCCCGAAGGTCAGCGGCCAGATCGAGTTCTTGCGCATCCAGTTAACGGCAGAATCGAGCGTGGTCAATACCACCCCTTCCGGCGAGGGATTGCCGAAGGTCAGTTCTTTAACCACCTTCTTGCCATTTTCAGTAGTGACGTAGGAGCCGTAGCTTTGTTCGCCGGACATAATGCATTCATTCTAAACCAGCCGGGGCAGCCCCGTTTTCTCTATCGCAAATTTTCTGAGCGCAAAGTTGCAGAATGGCGAGGGCAGGCGGGGCTAATCGAGGGCTTCGTCGGAAAGAAATTCAACTCCATACAAGTACACCGAGCGGTTGCGGACTTTGCCCCGGATACGAACCGGCTCGTGGGTTCTTGGGTTTTTGAACTCCACTTTGACCTGGCTTCCTACCGGCAGATTGGCCGCCGCGAACAGGCAGATTCCGCCCTTGCTCAGCCGGACGCCACGGCCATAGACGGCCGTTTTATCCGGCGATTGGTCAACCACCAGGCGAAGAGGGGCGTCGAAGGCTTGCCGTTCCCAGCGTCGTCGGTTGGGCGATTGTTCCATGCGATTCAGCTTCTAATTTTTCTAATTTTTGTTGACGCCTCGACGCACACTTCGGAAAGGGAGCTGCAAGGTGCCGCAGTTTCAAAAGTAGTGCACGGTCCGCAATCGGGAAAGTTACTGTGGTACAGCCCACAATGGGCCGCAGTAACGGTTGTCGTGCAGTGAGACCAAAAGGGATTACGGATTCAATATGACTTTGCCGAACATGCGGCTCTTTTCCAGGTATTCATGTGCGGATTGCACATCCTGCAATGAGAAAGTGCGATCGACCACGGGCTTGAGACGTGCGGCGAAAACGTGGCCCAGGACCTCATAGAGTTCGCTCATTGTTCCCATGTAGGAGCCCAGCAGCCGGAGCTGGCGGGAGTACAGAAAGCGTAGGTCGATGGCGGCGTGAGGGCCGCTGGTAGCGCCACAAGTCACCAGCGTGCCAGCGGTCTTCAGGCATTTGATGCTTTGCTCCCAGGTGGCCACGCCCACATGCTCGATTACGATGTCCACACCCTCTTTGTTGGTGAATTTCTTTACTTCATCGGAGATTTCTTGCTGATAGTGGTTGATACCGTGGTCAGCGCCCAAGGCTCGGGCCTTTTCGAGTTTGGTTTCATCGCCCGCCGTGGTGATTACGCTAGCCTGAAAAAGTTTGGCGATCTGAATGGCTGCAATGCCGACGCCGGAACTGGCTCCCAGCACTAGCACGGTTTGTCCGGGGCGAATGCCGCCGAGGCCGACCAGCATATGCCATGCGGTCAGGAACACCAGAGGAACGCTGGCGGCCTGATTGAAATCCAACGCGTCAGGGATGGGAATCACGTTGACCGCGGGAGCGGCAATCAGTTCACAATTTCCGCCGTCCACCCCAAAGCCGAGCACGGTGAACTCTGGGCACTGGTTCTGCAGCCCGGCCACGCACTTGGCGCAGTGATTGCAGAAGTGCATGGGAACCAGAAGAACCCGCTGCCGCGGCGTGAAGCCGGTGACGTATTCGCCCACCTCGACAATCTCACCGGAGACGTCGCTCCCGAGGATATGCGGGAGGGTCACCCCGGGCAGACCTTTGCGAACCCAGATATCGAGATGGTTCATGGCGCAGGCTTTGACCCGAACCAGAACCTGGTCCTTGCGCGGCTTGGGATCGGGAACGTCCTCGTAGCGTAGAACTTCGGGACCACCGAATTGGTGAATGCGAACGGCTTTCATCAGGCCTCCGGGAGAAATCAAGCTACCATAAGCAGCCGCCGCAAAGTTTATTTCGGTACTGGACGTTGTTCATCGATCACAGACAGGAATCGTGCGCTCGATTAAGTTCTTCCCCGGCAGACCTTAGTCTGGAGTGGGCGATGCCAGTGGATACTGGACACGGTTTGCCAAACGGGTGAGTGGCTCATCAGCCACTGCGGTTCGACTCCGTCGGCCTCCGCGCGCGGCTCACCAAGAGCAAGTCTTGACAGCGAGTTCTGCCCAGCCGATCATTACGGACGGTTTGGCAAACCCTGCTCTCAGTACCGCTGGTGAAACGCCAGCAGCCCCGGACTGATGATCCGGGGCTTTTGTTTTGCACCAGATATCCTGGTGCCACCAGCGGTCCTCCCGACCTGCTTTGATCCAAGAGAGCGAGGACGCTCCCATTGACTTGCCCTATTAACCGACTGATAATCAAATCGAAATGGATATCTACGAGGAGATCGTCAAGCTGCGGCAGGCGGGACGTTCGGGAGCAGTGGCGACGATCGTCAGCGTGCACGGCTCGATTCCCTCTTTCAAGACCGCCAAGATGCTGGTGCGCGATGACGGCTCCATCGTAGGCACGATCGGCGGAGGCTGCGTCGAGGCCGAAGTCTGGCAGGCGGCTCGCGAGGTGATGGAGACGGAGAAGCCCTGCACCCTGACTTTCAATCTCAATCACGACCCAAAGTACGATACCGGGCTGGTGTGTGGCGGCACTCTGGATATTTTCGTAGAACCAATTTTACCTCCAGCACTACTTTACATATTCGGCGCAGGCCACGTTTCAGCAAGCCTTTGCAAGACAGCAAATACCGCAGGATTCGACATAACGGTGGCCGATGACCGCGCGGCTTATGCGAGCCGCGAGCGCTTCCCTGATGCTCAGGAAGTGATTGCTGAAGATTTCGAGCGGATCATGGCGCGCCTGTCGCCGAGCGAGTCATCCTATGTGGTGATTGTTACCCGTGGGCATCGCGATGACATGCGACTGCTGCGCTGGGCGGTGCAGACGCCGGCGCGTTACATCGGCATGATTGGCTCCAAGCGCAAGACGATCGCAATATTCCGTCAGCTTACCAAGGAGGGTTTGCCGGCCAGCCTCTTCGAACGGGTGCACGCCCCCGTCGGGTTAGACATCGGCGCGGTCACGCCTGAGGAAATAGCCGTCGCGATCACTGCAGAGTTGATCGCTGCACGGCGACGCGTGGAGCGCGATCTGCCGCATATGAGCTGGTTCCATTCCCATAAAACCGGGCGCGAGGATGCCGTGGCAGATGGCTCGGCGTCTGAGATTCTGAAAGATTCAGACGAAGAAGTTTAAGCGCGACTACCACTCCATTGGAACTACGGCTCCGGAAGCCAGCGCATTTCGATAGACCAGGTTAGCGGCAACCATGTCTTCCATTGCAATGCCCATCGCCTTGTAGACCGTGATCTCCTGATCACTGCGCCGGCCTTTTCTGGAATCGTTCACCACCTCTCCCAGCGCTGTGCCTCGGGAAAGTTCAATGTCCGCCAGTTCGGCGCATCCCACCGGGGGCGCGGCAAAAGCGCTTAGATCTTCCACGAACAAGCGGTGAGCCTGGGCCAGCTTCGTGGGCAATTCCCCTTGGGGCGGACGATAGCCGACAGAGGACAGGTGGGCGCCCGGCTTCACCCACTCCGCCTCGATGACGGGCGCAGCCGAGTGAGTGGCCAGGCAAATGATGTCTGATCTTCGAACGGACTCCTCCAGACTCCTCCCCGCGCGCGCCTTTGGATGTAGCCTCGCCAGGCGCTCGGCGTGAGCGAATTTGAGTGAATGGACCATGATTTCGTCGAAATCCCCAACCAGCGGCAGAAGGCGGAGATGCTCGCGGGCCTGTACGCCGGCGCCCACGATGGTGGCGATTCTGCTATCCGGACGGGAGAGCAGCTTGTGCGACAGGACAGCCGCGGCGGCGGTGCGGACGCCGGTAATGAAGGCGGCATCCATCACACAGGTGGCTGCACCTGTGTTGGGATCAAACAAGTTGATAATGGCCAGATGATTGGGTAGACCGATGTCCAGGTTGCCCTCGAATACATTGACCACCTTGACGCAGATTTGCATTCCCGGCTGCCAGGCGGCCATGGATAAAGAGAAGCCTTTGCCGGGTACCCTGATTTCCGGCCGCGGCGGGCACTGCACCTCGCCCCGTGCAAGAGCACCAAAGGCTTTTTCCAGTTCGACCAAAAGCTCTTTTGGGTCCAGGAACTGGGCGACCTGCTGCTGGCTCAAGCTCAGAATTTTCTGCCGGCCCTGGCTGACTTCGAACGCTGCTTTTTGCGGGATGTCACTCACGGCGATCAGATTACGACAAAGGCCCTGCCTGGCGGCAAACTTTGAAGCCACAAAGGACACGAAGTATCACGAAGGACTTCCTTGGTTCACCTTCGTGACCTTGGTGGCTATTGGTGTTTCCCGAACGTTTGAGGGATTTGCTATTTGCCGTCGTGAGTTGCCGATTTTTGCTATCTTTCCCACATGAGCCGAGCGCCCAGCTGGTGCGGACTAATACTCGCGGCAGGTGAATCCACGCGCATGGGTTCGGATAAGGCCCTGCTGCCATGGCCTCCGATTGCCGGTGGTGTTCTGCCCTCGGGCGAAACCTTCGTTTCCGCGGCGGTCCGGGCGCTGAGTGCGGTTACCGACCAGGTAGTGGTGGTGGCCGGAGTCAACGAGCCCACGCTCGCTCCCGCGGTGTATGCCGCCGGTGGATCTCTGGTGCGAAATCCTGCGCCTGAGTTGGGGCAGTTCAGCTCTCTGCGCGTGGGCTTGCAGGAGGTTCTGAACCTGGGACGGGATGCGGCCATGATTACACTGGTGGACCGACCGCCCGCTGCTGTATCCACATTGGAAATTTTGCGCGAGGCATTTCAGATCGCTCCGACTGAAATCTGGGCAGTGGTGCCGGAGTACGACGGCAAACACGGACATCCGTTTCTCGCGGGCCGGGAGATGATTGAAGCTTTCTTAAAGGCTCCCATGACTGCCACGGCGAGAGCGGTGGAACACCAGCACCCCGACCGCATTTCCTATGTTCCGGTAGACGATCCGCGGGTGATCATGAATGTAAATACACCCGACGACTACGCAGCCCTGTTAATTCCACAAATCAAATGATCCCGGCATGAATCCAGAACCCGCGAAGCTGAACCCTCCTCTCAAGACCGCTGACCTGATGAGATCGGTGCTGACCTTGAAGCCGCAGCTTGCCGTCTTCGACTGTGATGGAACGCTTTGGGCAGGCGATGCTGGGGCCGGCTTCTTCGAGTGGGAGCTGAGCCGGGGCCTGGTCTCAGATGAGACAGTGCGCTGGGCCCGTTCCCGCTACGCCGATTACCTGGCGGGAAAGGTCAGTGAAGACGACATGTGCGCCGAAATGGTCACCATCAATCGCGGCCTGACTGAGGCCGAGGTGATAGCTGCCGCGGGACCATTTTTCGAGGAGGAAATCGCCGGCGGTATCTTCCCCGACATGAAGGCTCTGGTGCTCGATCTGCACGCCGGCGGCTGCGAGGTGTGGGCGGTTTCATCGACCAGCGAGTGGGTGATCCGGGCTGGCATGAAGCACTTTGGAATTCCACCGCAGCGAGTTCTGGCGGCTTCCGTCACAGTCGAGAGCGGTAAGATCACCGATCGCATGATCCGGGTGCCGAGTGGTGCGGGCAAACCCAAAGCTATCCGCGAAGTGATTGGGAAAATTCCGGATGCAGTTTTCGGAAACTCGGTCTGGGATGCCGGCATGCTGGAAATCGCACGCCATCCCTTCGCTATCAATCCCACGACCAAGTTAGAGATCATTGCCCGGCAGCGGCAGTGGCCAATCTATTTTCCAGAATCCCTGGCTCGCTCATAGATTTTTGATAACCGCCCGGAGGGCGTCCATGGCCAGATAGCTGGCATGAAGCGAGGCTTCCGGCAGACCGCCGATCGCGCTTACCAGTTCTTCTCTCCGCAACTGGCGGGCTTCGGCGATCGTTTTTCCCTGCACCAGTTCGGTCAGCAGCGAGGCGCAGGCGATGGTGGGAACGCATCCCTGGGCCAGGAAGCGTATCTCCAGGATCCGGCCTTCGGCGATTTTCAGGCTGAGCTTGAGTACATCGCCGCAGGCAGGGTTCTCGAGTTGCACTGAGCAATCGGGATTCCCTACTTCGCCGGGGTTGCGCGGATTCTGAAAGTGATCGAGAACCTGAGCAGAGTACATCGAAGGAGTTTTCACCGTGCCGTGCGACGCTATAGCCTTCGCCAACCAAGGCCTCAACGGCCATCATCACAACGCTTCAGATATCGGGCGTGCCTTCGAAATCCACTTCGATGGGCTCGATTAAGGGAATCAGCCAGCTCAGCAGCTTCTGGTGGACTGGATGCGGTCCGTATGCGTCCAGCGAAGGCTTGTCGGCAAATTTCATCACTCCGCCAAGGTCGTAACCCTGACCGCGGGGCGAGAGGTTAACTCCGACGGAGGTTTCCAGCAAGCCTGGAATTCTTCCCTGCAGCTTTCGTATTTCGGTGATCACACGCTGCTTCTGCTCCTCCGTTACTCCGGGCTTCCAACGAAAGGCAAACATGTGGATGTACATGATTGGAGCATTTCCTCGTTAACTTGTACGGATCGCAAGTGATTGTACAGCGGCAGATGTTTTTTCTGAATGTTTCAGAAAGAGAAGCGGCTGGCCGGTTCAAAAAAGTTGCGTTGCAATAAGGCATCCCCGAAAGCTTGCCACGTGACTTTGCGTCCGAATTGGTTGTTTGGGATACCCGCCGTTTATCACCTCATGCCGCCCTCGGCTGTAACATTACGACTGTGTCAGACGACTACACTCCGCAGCGAGTGGTTTGCCTGCAGCCGAGTGCGACTGTGATTCTGTCGGCTATCGGCAAGCTTGACCGGGTCGTAGCCTGCACCAGGTACTGCGCTGACGTTTGTCCTGAACTAAAGGGCAGCGCTCGCATGATCATTGCCGACTCCTGGACGGCACAGAGCCACGAGATCATCGCCGCCCGGCCCGATCTGGTGATCGCCGCGGTTCCCTATCAGGAGAAAGCGGTAATCGAGATCCTTAAGGCGGGCATCCGATTTCTGGGCCTCGCTCCGAAAACACTGGTCGATATCTACACCGACATCGCGTGTATTGCTGGAGCGATGGGTGCCGGAGAGAGCGGACAGAATGTCATCGCCCATGTGCAGCGGGAAATTGAGTGCATTCGGGCACAGTTTGGATCCGGCGGGCAGCGACGTCCGCTGGTCTTCTGCGAGGAATGGGGCAAACCGCTGATCGCTTCGCAGCCGTGGGTGGCAGAATTGGTAGACGCAGCAGGCGGAGAATTCCTGGGTGACCCAGGGTTACAAACCTCACCCGAAGCGGTTGTGGGCGCCGATCCTGATGTACTGATCGCGGCCTGGTGCGGAGCCGGCGACCGGGTTCCGCTGGAGAAGATTGTTCGCGATCGCGGGTGGCAGCAACTGCGAGCGGTTAAAGATGGTCGGGTTTATTGCATCCTTGACGAACTGTTGAATACTCCTGCGCCTACTCTTCTCGGAGGTCTGCGGGCGCTGGCAGCCGCGATTCATCCTGAAACTTTTCCACAACCTTACGGGCTAAGATGTATTCTCAAAGTTCCGAACTCAGGCCCCTCGACCGCGTGATTCAGGGGTGAACTATGCCTTCCGCCACCAAGATCGCAGAAGTTCAGAAAGAGATTGATCGCCTGAATCAGGCATCGGGCACGGTTGAGGATTTCATGTGGGAGATGGTGAAACTGCTGCATGACCGCATGCTCAAATACAACTGGGTCGGGTTCTACATGCTGGAAGAACCAGCAGTGAACGGTCAGCCTCGAATGCTGGCGTTGGGGCCGTTTCAGGGAGCTATGACGCCGCATACGCGCATCCCTCTGAACCAGGGCATCTGCGGTGCAGCCGCTTCCAGCGGTAAAACCGTGGTGGTCGACGATGTCAGTCTGGACAGCCGTTACCTGGCCTGCTCCACCGAAACAAAGTCTGAGATCGTGGTGCCGGTTTTTGTACGTGGGAAAGTGGTCGGGGAATTGGATATCGATAGTCACTTCCCCGCGGCTTTCGGCGATGACGACCGGAAACTGGTGGAATACTGCGCTGCCCTCGTAGGCAAGCAACTGGAAAAACTCCGCCAATGATGCCATCTGCTTTCCAGTCCGGCTTTGACATTTGTCACCCCATTAAGAAGGTCTCTTGCCGTCCGTGAAGAGGGTCGTAGCAGCTTTGATTTTTAAGGACGGAAAGCTACTCGTGTGCCAGCGCACCCGCCACCAGACCATGCCCCTAAAATGGGAGTTTCCGGGAGGCAAAATCGAAGAAGGCGAACAACCGCGTGATGCCCTGCGCCGCGAGTTGGAAGAGGAACTGGGCATCGACGCTACCATTGGAGACGAGGTGGCGCGAATCAGGCACGATTACAAAAACGGAGCTGCGGTGGAGCTGCGCTTCTACAGCGTGCGTGAGTTCAAACGTGAAATTGAGAATCGGATTTTTAAAGATATGCGCTGGGCGGAGCCGTCGGAACTGCCTTCCTTCGATTTTCTCGAAGCGGATCTCGGTTTAGTGCAGGACCTGGTAGCGGGAAGGATCTCCTGACCGCCCGAGAGAGATAGCCATCCGGATCGGTATTGCTACTGTCCACGGGCGCTGGTCCAAATCATCGCCCCGGTCAGCACGATCACGGTCACGCTGGTGCCCCAGGCGATCACGTTGGCCAGAGTTGAATTTCGATAGTCCCCCATCAGATGTTCGCGATTGACCAGCACCAGCATGAAGATGAGCACGAACGGCAGGAGTACGCCATTGATGACCTGGGAAAAGAGAATCACTTTGAGGAGTGGAAGGTGTGGAACCAGCACCACGCCTGCTCCTATTGCGATCAGCAGGGTGTAGAGCCAGTAAAACACCGGGGCCTCGGAAAAGCGCTTGTTGACGCCCGATTCGAATCCCAGGCCTTCGCAGATGTTGTAGGCGGTGGCCAGCGGCAGAATAGCGGCGGAGAGAATCGAAGCGTTGACCAGGCCGACGGCAAAAAGCAAATAGGCGAACTGTCCGGCCAGCGGGCGCAACGCTGCCGCAGCATCGGCGGCGTCGGAAATGTTATGAAAGCCCGAAACATGCAGAGTGGCGGCGCAGGCCAAAACGATGAAGAACGCAATCACATCGGTGATGATGCAGCCAATGATTACGTCCCAACGGCAGAGCGAATATTGCCGCTTCGTGATTCCCTTTTCCACTACCGACGCCTGCAGGTAGAACTGCATCCAGGGCGTGATCGTAGTTCCGATCAGGCCAACTACCATGATCAGATAATCCGAACTCCGGCTTATATTGGGGACCAGAGTGTCATGCAGAGCCCGGCGCCAATCGGGGTGGGCAAGAATTGCCGACACCGGATATGTGAAGTACAGGATGGACAACACAACCAGGATGCGTTCGACCGGTTTGTAGGAATTTCCCACCACCACCGACCACACCAGAAATGCGCCGATGGGCACAACGATATACTTGCTGGCTCCAAATAAGCCCATTCCCGAAGCCAGCCCGGCGAACTCGGCCACGATGTTTCCCAGGTCAGCCAGACCTAAAACCAGCATGGTGAAGAAGGTTGCCCGAAAGCCGAACTCCTCACGGATCAGGTCGGACAGGCCTTTGCCGGTGACCGCGCCCATGCGAGCCGCCATTTCCTGAACCACGATCAGGGCGATAGTGGTGGGAATGAGAGTCCACAGCAGCATGTAACCGAATTTGGCCCCGGCCTGCGAATAGGTCAGAATGCCGCCGGGATCGTTGTCGACATTGGCGGTGATGAACCCGGGACCGAAGACCGCAAAAAAAGCCAGCATGCGAAACCTGACGATGTTGGCAAGTTTCTGCCGTCGCGGCTTCTTGGCGCGTTCCATCATGGGTAACAGGTTGGCCAAACTCAGCTTGCTCATTTCGCACTCGGTTCAAGCGACCGATCAGCATAAATGCAGCGGTGGAATTCTGGATAGATGAAAACGGATTACCGTGTCGATTTCTCGAGCTCTGCGTCTCCCAAAGCGGATTTGGCAGTGTGGGGTTACAGGTTGGCGCGCAGAAGGCTGATGATGTCGTCGGATGTGATAACCCCGGTCAACTTTTTGTTGTCATCCACTACCGGGAGCGTCAAGAGATTGTACTTGTCGAATAGTTCGGCGACTTCTTTTTCCTTGGCGCGCGCAGGGGTCGAGATCAAAGGCTCCTGGGTCAAGGCAAGCATGGGAGTAGTTGGAGTGGCCAGCACGATTTTAGCCAAGGGCACAGCCCCGGCCAGGGTGCCTTGCGAATCGACCAGATAAATCGTGCTCACGGTCTCAACCCCACCTTCGAAGTGACGCAGAGCTTCCACGGCGTCGTGCACGGTCGAACTTACGTTGACCGCCAGAAACTCGGTATTCATCCGGCCGGCAGCGGTGTTCTCCTTGAACTCCAGGAGTTCGACCATTTCCTTCCGCTCCTGCGGCTGCATTTCCAGCAGGATTTCCGAAGTTCGTTCTTGAGGCAGGTCGGCGAGCAGGTCGGCGGCCGCGTCCGGTTCCATCTCTTCCACGATGTCAGCGGCACGCTCCGAGGTAAGCGACTCCACGATCGCCTTCTGCACTTTGGGTTCGACCTCTTCCAAAGCTCCGGCGGCCACGTCTTCGTCAAGGGTCTTGAACACCGCCTCGCGTTCGTCGGGAGCCAGGTCCTCGACGATATCGGCGATGTCCGCAGGATGCAGTTTCGCCAGGCGCTCGTGTGAAATCTTGAGTTTTACGCGTCGCGCCGGATCGGTCTCGATAAGGTCGACGAAATCCCAGGGAATGGTCCGGGGCGGGATCTGGCGCAACAGGGCGCGCAGGGCGGCAAGCGGAACCACTCCCTTGAGCAACCGCCGGATTGCGCCCCGAGGTCCCACATCGACCGAGCCGACTTTCAGCACCGGTCGGTTTCCGGACAGGTCCTGCATCAAATCCAGGTCGTTTACCCGAACCACTTTCCGACCGAAAACATCAATCACCTGCTGATCCAGCAAATCTCGCTCCAGCAAAAGCATTCCCTCGGCACCGTCGCTCGAGGCCCAGTCGGCCAGCGGCAGGTCCGTGCGTATGCCGCCCTCCATCGAGGTTACGGAAACGAAGGGGAGCAGGCGGTTCCCGGAGCTGGTCCTTACCACCAGCATGGCCACCCGGGCACGATCTTCCTGGGGGATCAATGCCACTTCGCGTACCCGTCCCTGGCGGCTTCCGGCGGCATCAAGCACCGCCGTGCCCAGCAGTTCGGTCAGCGCAAAAGTCGGCATAATAGCGAGAATACTCAACTAGAGCAGAAGAATCCACAAAGGCTTTTATCTGGCCCTCCGAAGGCTGAAGCCGATGCGGTTATGGCGGCAGAAACCGTCGAGGCTGACTCCCGCGTTGACATTTGCACAGCGGAAGGGCAAACTACCGCATTCGCTGAGACGCAGGGTTTTTCCGGTCACGCTCAGGCAGTCTCTGTGGCCAGAAGCGTCGGAGAGCGAAGTCTCAGGTTCCGAGTCCGGTTCGAAGACTGTACTCATAAATTTTTTGCCATGACCGAACAACGGGTCTCCTATACGTTGGATTCGACGCTGGAGACCGTCGACAGCGCCGAGCAGGCAGCCAGCCGAATCGCGACCGAAGCGGGCTTCGACGACGACGAGGTCATGCGGATTGCCATGGCCGTGCGTGAAGCCGCGGTCAACGCCGTCCTCCACGGCAACGCCTACGATCCAGGCAAGAAGGTGAGCCTGGCGTTTGAGCGGATCGGAGAGGACCTGATCATTACCATCCGGGACCAAGGCAAAGGTTTGGACCCGGAGAAGATTCCAGACCCCCTGGCGCCGGAAAATCTTTTGAAGACGTCAGGCCGGGGCATTTTTCTTATTCGCTCGTTCATGGATGAGGTGCAGATCAGCCCATCCCAGACGGGCACCGAAATTAAACTCATCAAGCACGTCCCCGGACCATCCGAGGGCGCTAAGGAGGCTTCCCAGTGAGCATGAAGACCAGTACGCGTCAGGTTAACGGCGTTACCATTGTGGACTGCAGCGGCCGTATTACCCTCGGCGAAGGCAGCGTCATCCTCAAGGATGTGGTTCGAGATCTTCTCTCCAAAGGGCAAAAGAAAATTTTGCTCAATCTGGGCGACGTGAACTATATCGATAGCTCGGGCATCGGCGAGCTGGTCAGTGCTTTCACCACCGTGCGCAATCAGGGCGGCGAACTCAAGCTGCTGAATCTGACCAAGAAAGTCCACGACCTGCTGCAGATCACCAAGCTGTACACCGTTTTCGACGTGAAAGACGACGAGGCGAGCGCAGTCAAGTCGTTCGGCTAGAAATTCCCTTCTATTGACCTCCTCTTGGTGAGTCCTGGCAAGGGCCGGCGATGGTACCGGCCCCGGTTGTTTCTATTTTGGGAAATCAGCAGATTTCTTTGGCTTCCAGTCCTCTGCCTCGAAGTTTTCCGCTTTACAATTCAGCACGTGCCGAGATGCCGCACTTCAACCAGTACCGGCTGCTGCTTGCAACCGTGCTCCTAAGCGGCATGGCCCGGGCGGACTGTCTTCCTTTTGACGAAGCCAGGAAGCATGTCGGCGAAGTCAAATGCATTACCGGCAAGGTGGTGCGGGTGAAGCAGGGTTCGCGAGGGGTGCACTTCCTGGATTTCTGCGACGATTTTCGCCTGTGCACATTCACCGTGGTCGTCTTTCCTGGCGATCTGAAGAGTGTGGGCGACGTTCGTCAACTAGCCGGCCGCATGATTGAGATCCATGGACAGGTCAAGGAATATGATGGCCGGGCGGAGATCATTCTGGAGGAATACCGCCAGCTCAGCGGCGCCAGCGCCAGGATTCCTCCGCTTCCCAAAAATTATGACGTGGAAAAGAAAGGCCGTTACAGCGCTGGGACCTTCAGCCACGCCAAAGCCGGAAAGACGGTTTCGAAGAAACGTCAATCCACCAAGCTGCCCATCGACGTGCCGGAGGAGTCGGACTAGTCTGCGGTCCACTCTGTACGCTAGCGGCTTCCCTTGCGAGGGGATTTTCCTCTCGATCCCGTGAGATCAGTTACTTCTACCCCGAGGGCAGTCGCCAAATCGATCTGGTGATCCTGCTCTTCCACTAAGATCTGTCGAATCTGTTCCGCCAGGGCGAACTCACCCAGAGCTTCACACTGTCCCACCCGTTCACGATAGTTGCGGATGGTTTCGTTCTCGTTGTCGAGATCGAAGCGGAGCATCTCTTTGGCGTCTTCGGATGTGCGCACCGGCCGGGGAGTCACCGTTGGCATCTTGCCAAGGTAGTCAATCTGCCGTGAAATGGTGAGCGCATGATCCAGTTCCTGCTTGGCATGAAGGGCAAGCTGGTCGGCAATATTCATATACGCCGCGCCTTTAAGTACTTGCGAGTAGACCACGTAAGCGATAATGGCTTGATATTCGCGAGCCAGGTCTTCGTTTAGCAATTCCGCGAGGCGGTCGCGGGAAACTTCCTTTTCGCTCTCCACAGATTTAGGTTCGGGCATTAACTTTCTCCTCTGGAAGTGAACCAACAGGTTAGGGATTCAATCTTACTACGAAGGGTTTTCTGCCCGGAAACTGCGTACTGCCCGAGTAGTGGCTCAGTTTCACGTACCTTCGCTTTCCGGGAAGCGTCATGCTGAGCTTGCGAAGCATCTGGCGCGGAGCGGATGCGCACCGAAAACGCTACCGTGGCGATGCAGCGCAAGATCCAATTTTGTATGATCTGCTCAAACTGCGCCGCTACCGCTTCCCGGCCTCATTTCGCCAAAGCTGCGTGCAGCAGGCCTGCAACGCTGTCCTTTAGGACAACAAACCGCTGGTACTCGTTGTCTTGGGTGGTTCCCATCGAAATGCCCTGATTCCGGTATCGCATCGGGCTGTCGACGCGGGTCCTTAAGCCAACATGGATCTCGCGGACGCCGCTGTTCTCCAGTACCGTCCGCACGTTCTGGGCATCGATTCCGCCACACCCCATCACAATGATCCGCCCCGCAGCGGTTTCGACCAGCTGCCGCAAGGTGAGCGCCCCGTCAAGCGCGGTCGGTGACCCTCCGGAGGTCAGAATGCGGTAAGCGCCGGCTTTGATCACGGCTTCGAGCGAGCGGGGAATATCCGCCGACATATCGAAGGCGCGATGAAAAGTACTCTTCAGCGGTCTGGCCAATTCGACCAGCTCACGCGTTCTCTGAATGTCGACTTGTCCATCGAGATCGAGGATGCCGAAGACCACCCCATCCGCGCCCAGCTGTTTTGCCATGAGCACATCACGCTGCATCATGGAGAACTCAGCCGCGCTGTAGCAGAAATCTCCGCCGCGCGGACGAATCATCACGTGCAATCCGATTGTGATGTTGTGGCGCACGGTGGCGATCAGGCCAGCGCTGGGCGTGACTCCGCCCTCCATAAGACCGCTGCACAATTCGACGCGACGCGCTCCTCCCTGGTGAGCGGCAAGCGCTGACTCGGGCGAGTCGACACATACTTCGACGATCAGTTCACTGTCCCTCAAGCACTCAATCCTTCACCGACCGGAACAAGTACGGGCGATCTACTTGATGTGGTCACACCATCCCGCGGCGCAAATCGTCCAGCGCATAAAATGTTCCTCGCCAAGTAATCCCTCCCTTCGCCAGGGTCAAAAATGTCGACCGCAGCATGGTGTACACAAATAACGCCGTACTAATTGGGTGCAGCACGAAGTAGTAAGGCGGGATATCCGACTTCGTCGACATGCCAACGTAGATCGAAAGCATTGAGAACAGGGAGACCGCGTATCCCAGACGCGCCCATCCCTGTGCCAGCCAAATTCCGGCAAAGGGCATGAGGTTCAGGAAGGCCAGCGCAAAGCATGAGGCCAACGCTCGTGGCCACTGGAACGACATAATGGCGAAGAAGTTTTTGGTGAGATTGTCCACCACTCCCATCGCGCCCCTGGCCCAGCGGATGGAAATAAGGTCAGCGCCAAAAACATTCCGCTGGGCATAGCCTGCATTTTTCACCACCTTGCCCAGCTTCATATCGTCCAGCACCTCGAAGCGCAGGGCCTTGAAGGTTCCCACGGCTTCGTATACCGGACGGCGAACCAGATTGAAAGCGCCGACTCCGATATGATCTTTCGTTTTGGGATCCGCAACCTTCCACGGGCGGTGTCCGAACACGAACAGTGTCTGAAAAAATGCAATCATCATTTTCTCGCCCGGGCGCTTCATCACCATGCGGGGAAAAAGCACCAGGTGATCGGCGCGTTCCGCTTCGGCATAGGCCAGCGCGCGGCGCAGAGCGTCATGCCTGAACATAACGTCGGCATCGGTAAACAATAACCAGTCGCCGGTAGCCTGATTGCCGGCGCTCCACATAGCGTGCGGCTTGCCCATCCAACCAGTGGGCAGTTCGGTAATGCGGATTACCTTCAAACGGCCGGTTTGCCCGTCATTTGGCGACCCACCAGTCGCAACTCTTTCCATGATCTCGCCGGTTCCATCCGACGATCGATCGTCCACGGCAATGACTTCATAGTTGTTGTAGTCGAGGGCGAGCAGTCGAGCCAGCGTGGCCTCAATGTCCGCTGCTTCATTGCACGCGGGAACAACAATGCTTACGCGCGGGTTGGCGGGGGGAGTGCGGTCCCACTCGGGACGGGAGATGTCGGCGATTGTCCGCATGCCGAAAGCAGCATCTGCCAGACGCCAGAGCCAGGCAACTGCCAGAGTGATACCTGCAATCCAGTGGAGATAACTCATTCCGCCGAAACTCCGGCGGCGCCGGAATCATCCTGGATTTGTACCGCCTGGGTTCGTACCGCCGGGGCAAAGCGCATGCCGTAAAACAGTATGGCAGAAGAAACCGCCATGGCGATTACGGGCAGGATGAAGGCAGCCTGCAAGGTCCGCCGGTCGGCGACATATCCCATGAGGGTCGGCGAAGGAACGTCGCCAAGAAGATGAAACAGGAAAATGTTTACCGCGATAGCGGTGGCGCGAATGTGAGACCCGACCGAGTTCACCAGGGCGGTGTTGAGAGGCGAAGTGTTCAATAAAAGCAAAAAAGCTGCTACGGCGATGGCGGGTACCATCATCGGTCCCTTGTTGAATAGAGCCACGATCATCACCGGCACGCCGAGGCCCATGCTGACCGCGGAAACGAAATAATACGAACCTTTCATGCGAGGCAACAGGCGATCGCCCAGCCAGCCGCCCGCCAGCGATGCCAGGATGCCGTCAACTACAACGATCTCGCCAAAGATCAGGTTGGCGGATTCCAGACTGTAACCGCGCGCCCGCGACAGGAAGGTCGGCATCCACACCTGTATTCCGCCCAACGAAAACGTTCCTGCGGCCATCCCCAGGGTGACTGTCCAGAATGCCGGGTTACGGGCCAGCCCCAGCAGAGTTCCCCGTTCGGGCGTTTCCTTCTGCGAATCAAACTGGCCACGCGGCGGTTCGGGGAGAAACCAGACCGCCAGCGCCAGCAGGAAGCCCGGAAACGCGGCGATGTAGAAGGGGAAACGCCAGCCCATTGAAGGTCCGAGTTTGCCTCCGAGCAAATATCCCGCGGCTGTTCCGACGGGAATGGCCAGATAAAAAATCCCGAAAATGCGGCCGCGTTTGTTTTCCGGAAACGAATCGGCCACGAACGTAGGAGCGATAGTCACAAAAGTTGCTTCGCCTACTCCCACCAGCGTGTGGCGAAGCAGCAATTCTCCGTAAGTGTGGGTCACCGCCGTCAGCAACGTCAGCCCGCTCCAGAACACCGCGCCCAGCACGATGATCAGCTTGCGCGAGTAGCGGTCGGCGAGCGGGCCGACAAATGGCGCGGCCACCATGTAAAACAAGAGAAAAGCGCTGGTTAAATATCCCACCTGGGCATTGCTGAGGTGAAATTCGCTCTGCACCAATGGCTGCACGGCAAACAATACGGACCGGTCGATGTAGTTAAGGAAGTTCAGCGTCGTCAGGATGACGAGCGCAGTCCAGGGGTAAAGTTTGCGTTGGGTCACTTGGCGAAGGAATATAGCATGCCCGCGGAAACCGAAACGATTAAGGAGCGGTCGAGGTCCAGCCGCAGCGTTGCAGAGCTGCACTCTGACGGGTAGGTGTGGACACCTGCCTCTAGGTGTTCTGTGGTGGGCGCGGCCAGCGTGCTGTCACCACCGTCGAGATTCCGCCGCGCGGACGAAAATCGCCCTTGACCTCCGCCCAAACCGGCTTTGCCCAGCGGACGACGTCTTCCAACACGCGATTCACGATGTTTTCCTGAAAGATTCCCAGATTGCGGTAGCACTGCAGATATTCCTTCAGCGATTTCAACTCCAGGCAGTGCTTGTTGGGCATGTAGCGGATGGTGACAGTGCCGAAATCAGGCAGCCCTGTTTTAGGACAAACCGAGGTGAACTCAGGATCGTCCACCACGATTTCGTAGCCGGGAAACTGGTTCGGCCAGGTTTCAATTTCCGGGAACTTGGTCTTAAGGCCCGCTTCAGCATGTCCCCGGGTGTAGCGCGGCTTTGGCATGTGCCATTGTAACCAGTATCGACCTGGTTAATCGCAGAGAAATGCAGCTTCCTGGCTGTTCTTCGCGCATCTAATCTGGCAAGAGCGTGCGAGAGGTCAGCTTACGCCTCCGGTGGTACATTACTTAGCGGCATCTGTCGTGTAGTGACATCAGACCATGGCATTGAGCACGAACCAAACCGGTTTTCTTGCCCGCAAGCGCTGGCTCTTGTGGGCTGCCGGCATCGCGGCGGCGGTGGTACTGCTGGCTTCGTTCATGTCACGGGGAGAGATCGTTCCGGTGCGCGTTGCCACGGTCGAACGCAGCACGATTCGCAGCCTGGTCTCCACCAACGGAAAGGTCGAGCCGCTGCAGAATTTCGAAGCTCATGCTCCGGTTGGGACCACGATCAAGAAATTGCTGATCAAGGAAGGCCAACCCGTGAAGAAGGGGCAACTGCTGGTCCAGTTGGATGATGCCGAGGCTAGCAGCCAGGCCGCGAGAGCATTGTCACAGGTGCGCGCGGCGCAGGCGCAAACCAGTGCCGTGCAAAGTGGCGGCACTCGGGAAGAAGTTTTGACTCTCGACTCGCAACTGGTCAAAGCCCGCAACAGCCGGGACACGGCGCAGCGCAACCTGGAAGCTTTGCGGCGCTTGCAGGAAAACGGGGCCGCCTCGCCGGGAGAAGTGAAACAGGCAGAAGATCAACTCGCCGCCGCTGAGTCCGACCTCAAGCTGATACAGGAAAAACAGAAGGGCCGCTACTCAGCCCCCGAGATCGCCCACGTGGAAGCTCAGACCAGCGAAGCGCAGAGTGCCTACAATGCCGCGGAAGATGTTCTGCGCCAGTTGAATATCCGCGCCCCGTTTGACGGCATTGTCTATTCCCTTCCGGTCCATCAGGGGACTTATGTCAATCCGGGCGATCTGGTGTTACAGGAGGCCGATCTGTCCAAAGTACTGGTGCGCGCTTACGTCGATGAACCCGATGTGGGACGATTGGCCCATGGACAAACAATCGAACTGACCTGGGATGCGATGCCAGGACGCACCTGGCAGGGTACGGTGAATACGGTTCCCTCCGCGGTGAAATTGCTAGGGACGCGAAATGTGGGCGAAGCCACCTGCGTGGTAGATAACCAGGATTTGAAGCTGCTGCCCAACATTAACGTGGGCGTGACTATTGTCACTGCGGAGCATCGCAATGCGCTCACGGTGCCGCGAGAGGCAGTTCGTCTGGATGATGGTAAGACTTTCGTTTTTCAGGTGGTGAATGACGAACTGCAGCGGCGAGATATTCAAACCTCTATTTCAAATTTGACCCGGGTGGAAGTAACCGGCGGAGTGACCGACAATGCGGTTCTGGCCCTCGCCTCCACCAATTCCAAACCGCTGCATGAAGGTTTGGCGGTAAAAGTTGTTCGCTGACATTGGTTGACCTCTACATGAAATTGCGCATAACCGTTCTAATTTTCATATCGCTGCTCCTGGCTACTGTGACCGCTTCCACTTCGGCCGCAGCGGACGAATCGGCCCCGGCATTGCTCGCTGCCGGCCGGGCGGACGATGCCATTGCGACCCTGCACTCCAAGATCAACACCGCTCCAAACGACGGTGAAGCCTATAACCTGCTGTGCCGCGCCTATTTCTCCACTGGCGAATGGGACCGAGGAATTTCCGCCTGCGAAAAGGCGGTCGAGCTGCAGCCCAACAACAGCCGCTATCACATGTGGTTGGGACGGATTTATGGCGAGAAGGCTGACGGAGTGATTTTCTTCAAGGCGGCATCGCTCGCCGGCAAGGTGCGGGAGCAGTTTGAAGCCGCCGTCAGGCTCGACCCGAATAATGTGGACGCGCGCAGCGATCTAGGCGAGTTCTATCTGGAAGCGCCTGGAATCGTTGGCGGCGGACGCGATAAGGCGGAAGCTCAGGCCAAGGCCCTGGCAATACTCGATCCCGCCAAAGCGCATTACCTTAATGGCCGGATCGCGGAGAAAAAGAAAGACCTGGAAACCGCGGAAAAAGAATATCGCGCCGCCATTGAGGCCAGTCACGGAAGTGCCCTGACCTGGTTCAATCTGGCCCTGTTCTACCGCCACCAGCAGCGCTGGGACGATATGGAAGCTGCTATCAATCGCGCCGTCTCGGCTCAGATGGATCGTCCAGAGATTCTGATGGAGTCAGGAGAAGTGCTGCTCCGCAGTGGACGCAATTTTCCCGCTGCAGTTCAATTTCTTCGACGTTATCTGGCGCTGAACTCCAAGGTCGAAGAGGCTCCCGCGTTCAAAGCCCACTACTTGCTGGGCACGGCGCTCGAAAAACAAGGTGATAAGCAAGCGGCAGCCCAGGAATATCGCGCGGCGCTTTCACTGGCCAGGGGCTTCTCTCGCGCCCAGGAAGCGCTGGACCGGCTGAACCGTTAATCTGTTTCGAGATACTTCAGGCAGCACCCCGTCCATCTTGGGCAGGCTGATTCTTGTATTTGGCCTGCTTGCGGAACGGCAAGATGCCCTACGGACAGCCGGCGGGGCGCCGGCGCTACCAAGACTGGCCTTCTCGAGCGGTTCGGGATATTCCAATTTGAGGCTGGACAAACAGACACTCGAACCCGCCCCTTATTTACAATCAGCCTTTCCATTTGATGATTCTTTTCGAAGGTGAACAGATGAAATCTGTCTCTTGTCGTTTATGGCCTGCCTATTTTCTGCTGCTTGCGACCTTCGTGGTATTCGCGGAGCCTGCGCTCTTCGCCGAGCCCTTGCCGCTGAAGCGGGTTGTCGAGTTGGCGCTGGCGCACAGCACCGTAACTGCTGCCGCCAATGCCGATGAGCAGCGCGTCATTGCATCTTACCGCGAAGCCCGCAATCAATATATTCCACAACTGGTAGTCGGCTCCGGCCTGGGCAAGTCATGGGGCTTTCCGCTGAGCCTGGAGGGATCGGCGCCTTCCATTCTTAACGTAAATTCGCAATCCACGTTGTTCAATCCTGCGACTCGGGATTTTGTGCGAGCGGCGAAAACCGACTGGACTGCGGCTACCAGCCAGACCAAGGACCAGAGAAATCAGGTAATCCAGGATACGGTGCTCAGTTATGCCGAACTGGCCAAGTGGGAAACGCTCCTGGCGTACCTGCAAGAGGAGCACTCGGCCGCGCTTAAAACCGAACAATTGGTATCCGAACGTATCAAGGAAGGGATTGACAGTCCTCAGATGCAGAGCAAGGCCCACCTCAGCACCGCGCGCCTTCGTTTGCGGCTGGCGGAAGCGCAGGGTGCGATTGACGTGATCCGCGACCGGCTTTCGCACTTTACCGGTCTTCCCGCCGCTTCCATCGAAACCGCGCCGGACTCGATGCCGCCGCTGCCGGAAGTCAAGCAGGAGGACGATCTTGCCGGGCAGGCAGTCCGCTCAAGCCCCGCCGTGCAGGCGGCCGAGGATCGTGCCGCAGCAGAAAGTTTCCGGGCTCGCGGCGAACATCGGGCGATGCTGCCCTCCGCAGATTTCGCGGCCCAATATGGCCTGCTCGCGCGGTACAACAATTACGACGAATTCTTCAAGACCTTTCAACGCCATAACGCCACTGTCGGAGTAGTGCTGCGCTTCCCGTTCTTGAGCCCGTCGCAGCGCGCCCGAGCTGAGGCTGCGGACGCCACCGCTCTCAAGGCGAAAAAGGATGCCGAAGCAGCAAAGAATCAGGTCTCCGAAGAGACCCTCAGACTGCAGCGCTCGGTCGAGCAGATGTCCGCCGCGCAAGAAGTTGCCAGCCTTGAATATCAGGTCTCGCAATCGGATCTTCAGTCGCTGCAGGTACGACTCGAAGCCGGTACCATCACCTGGCACGATGTGCAGGATGCGCGCGAGCAATTGAATGCGCGTTACAATTCTTTACAGGATGCAAACTTCGAGCTGGAGCGTGCCCGAATCACTCTTCTGCGTGCAACGGGCGAACTGGAGACCTGGGTCGGAGTGGGAAAATAGGGAGATTTTACCGCCCAGCGCCAAGGCCTTATTTTCCCCTCCCGGTGCATCGATTCGGCTATTCGGCCGAAAATCATTGAGCCTCTGGCAGCACACGGATAGTCTAATTTTACGTGGCCATAAGTAATTGAAAAAATTGAGGCTGGGCACTCAAAAGGAGCAATCCAGGCGGCCCCGAGTGTACCTGGTTTGTATCTAGGACGTCCGCTGGATGCGTGCAGAAATGTTAATATAAGTTATTCACAATTATGCCTTTAAAAACGCTTTTCCTGAACCCGCCGTCCTTTGAAAACTTTGACGGCGGAGCCGGTTCACGGTGGCCTGCGACGCGCGAGATTGAGTCCTACTGGTATCCGGTTTGGCTGGCTTATCCCACCGGAATGCTGGAGGGAGCGCGTCTATTAGACGCGCCTGCCCATCACGTCTCCGCCGAAGAAACCGTCAAGATCGCCCTCGACTACGAGTTCCTAGTTCTGTACACCAGCACGCCCGGATTTCCCGGCGACATTCAGTTGGCCGCCAGAATCAAGGATGCAAATCCGCGCATCAAGATTGCTTTCGTCGGACCTCACGTTACCGTGCTTCCTGACCGCACATTGAAAGACGGGACCGCCATTGATTTCATCTGCCGCAGGGAATTTGATCATTCCGTAGTGGAGTTCGCTCAGGGCAAGCCGCTCGACGAAATCCTTGGTGTCTCGTATCGCAAGAACGGAACCGTGATTCACAACCCGGACCGTCCGCAGATTCAGGATCTCGATGCCCTTCCCCACGTGACCGACGTTTACTACCGCGACCTCGACCCGCGGCGCTATAACGTTCCCTTTTTACTGTATCCCTACGTTTCGTTGTACACCACGCGAGGCTGCCCGGCGCAATGCACTTTCTGTCTCTGGCCTCAGACTACCAGCGGGCATGCCTGGCGCAAGCGCTCCTCCGACGACGTTGCCCGTGAAATGGCTAAGGCCAAGGAACACTGGCCCTGGGTCAAGGAATTCTTTTTTGATGATGACACCTTCAACATCCAGAAGGCTCGTACCGTCGAGCTGTGTGCCAAGCTCAAGCCGCTGAATCTGACCTGGTCGTGCACTTCGCGGGTCACCACGGACTTCGAGACCCTCAAGGCGATGAAGGAAGCCGGCTGCCGGCTTTTGATTGTCGGCTATGAGTCGGGCGACCAGCAGATCCTCAAGAACATCAAGAAGGGCGCTACTCTCGAGCGCGCCCGCCAGTTTACCAAGGACTGCCACAAGCTTGGTCTGGTCATACACGGCGATTTCATTATGGGTCTGCCCGGCGAGACGCCTGAGACTATCAATAACACTATTGCTTTCGCCAAGGAGCTGGACGTCGAAACCATTCAGGTCTCGGTGGCGCATGCTTATCCCGGCACTGAGCTGTATGAGTACGCGGTGAAAAACGGCTTCATGGTGGCGGACACCAAGATGGTCGATGAGGGCGGGCACCAGTTAGCGCAAATCCAATACCCGGGTTTGCCTGCGGACGAGATTATGGCTGCCGTCCATCGCTTCTACGACGAGTATTATTTCCGACCAAAGGCGGTGTATCGCATTCTGCGAAAGGCTGCCTTCGACGGCGGGGAGCGTAAACGCCTGTACAAAGAAGCCAAAAGCTTCCTGAAGCTGCGCGCCTCGCGGAATAAATCGATCAAGGAGAAGCGGGAAAAAGCGGACTCCGGCACGGTGGCGGAGCCAGCCAAGGCGTAGCGGCAGAAGCACGCGTCACTTGCGGACGATCTCTTATCCATCCAGTTTCCCTGTAGAGAATGAGTCTCTACAGGCAGTTTGAAGTTCTCCAGCAGTCTGCTCTGGAAAGACAGTGTGACCTTTCGTAAGTATCTGGTGCTCGCCGGTGTGACCCTGTTTGCGGCCATCGGCGATTCGTTTCTGGCCCGCGGCATGAAACAGGTGGGCAATGTTTCCCTGCAGCGTCTACCGGATATCATCTTAACTATCCTGAATCCCTGGGTCGCTCTGGGGATTTTGTTCTTGCTGTTATTTTTCGCGGCGTACATGACTGCCCTTTCCTGGGCGGACCTCACCTACGTTTTGCCGGCGACCTCCCTGGGATACGTGCTGCTGGCTCTGATTGCGAAATTTTTCCTGCACGAGCAGGTTACGACCATGCGCTGGCTGGGAATCGCTTTGATATCAGCCGGAGTTGGCTTTGTCACTCAGGGTCCGGCCCTTACTCAGCATTCGTCGCATGAGCATGCGGCTGCGGATGAACAGGTTCCCGCAGCAATCGGTTCCGGGTCGAAGCCATGAGGCTTAAAGCATGAGACTCAAAGCATGAAGCACGCTTACACCTGGGGAGCTATTCTGGCGGTCGTTTTGGCCTCGACGACCGGAGATGTGCTGCTGTCGCGAGCCATGAAACGCGTGGGCGATGTGGGTGAACTGTGGCGGCGTACCGGCTTGCTGACGGTGGCGGGCCGCATTCTGCGCCGACCCAGCTTTCTGCTGGGCATTTTCATGATGGCACTAGCGTTTTACAGTCTGCTGTTCGCCTTATCGTGGGCGGATGTGAGCCTGGTGGCGCCAGCTTCGGCGTCGCTCACCTTTGTGGCGAATGCCGTTGCCGCCAGAATCTTTCTCCGCGAGCGTGTCGATCATCGTCGCTGGATGGCGGCAATTCTGGTGGCCGGCGGAGTCGCGCTGCTGGCGGCATAGAATTAATCCACCGGAGCAGTTGGAGAGATGACGTCGCACAATCGCTTCTCGCGGCGAAGTTTCCTGCAAGCGACCAGCACGCTGCTCGGAGGTTGCGTACTGCCTTCCATCGGTCTGTTCGACGAACCGGGTGTACTACAAGCGCAAGCTGGCCCTTCCCAGGGCTACGGCCCGGCCGAGTACGAACTCACCATCGCCGTCAAACCGATCGAACTCGCTCCCAATCACATAATCTCCACCACCACATACAACGGTCAGTTCCCCGGACCGCTGCTTCGCTTCAAGGAAGGACAACAGGTTGTCGTAGACATTCACAATCAGACGGACAGGCCTGAGCAATTGCATTGGCACGGTCAGTTTGTGTCTACGGATGTGGACGGAGCCGCGGAAGAAGGCACGCCGTTCATTCCCGCCCACGGCAGTCGCCGCATTTCGTTTGTTCCACGGCCTTCAGGATATCGCTTCTACCACACCCATGTGCGCGCTAAAGCCGACCTCGGCGCCGGACAGTATAGCGGCCTGGTCGCTCCTGTATACATTGAACCGAAGAGCCACCCGGGCGCCTTTGACCGCGAGGTCTTTCTCACCTTGAAAGAGTTCGACCCGACATACAGTCGCGGCGGTGACATGGCGATGAACTTTCTCTCGCCGGCGGCGACGGTCGACGCCCTGAAAGAAAGGGGCGAGAGCGCCATGAAAGCATCCCTTGCCAGGGGCATGCCTCATGGGTTCGAAGTCGGGTACGGCTCCTTCACCATCAACGGCAAAATGCTCGGCCATGGCGAACCCGTACGGGTGAAGACCGGCGAGAGAGTTCTGTTTCACATTTTGAATGGAAGCGCTACGGAGATTCGCAGCCTGGCCCTGCCCGGACACAGCTTCACCGTAGTTGCTCTGGACGGCAATCCTGTTCCCAGGCCGATTCGCGTGCCGGGACTGTGGCTGGGTACCGCGGAACGAATCTCAGCTATCGTTGAAATGAATCACCCGGGTGTCTGGATTATGGGTGATCTGGCGGACGACGATCGCTGTCATGGCATGGGTATTGTGGTGGAGTACGCCGGGCGCTCGGGCAAGCCACAGTGGATTGCTCCCGCAAAGTTTCACTGGAACTATGCGCGTTTCGGCGCTACTGGAGCAGCGATCGCCGAACCCGACCAGGTCTTCGACATGACTTTTGCGAAGCAAAACGCCGCCCAAGAAGGCTTTAATCTGTGGACGATTAACGACGTCGCCTTCTCGGAAGATCACATGCAGCCGATGTTCCGTGTGCAGCAGGGCAAGCGCTACCGGCTGCGCATGCACAATGCGAGTGACGACATTCACCCCATCCATTTGCATCGCCACAGCTTCGAACTCACCCGAGTGGCCGGCCAGCCGACTTCTGGCGTAATGAAGGACGTCGTGATGCTGGGTGGCTACCAGGAGGTCGAGGTTGATTTCGTGGCCGATAATCCCGGGCTCACGCTCTTTCACTGTCATCAGCAGTTGCACATGGATTTCGGGTTCATGATGCTGTTCGAATACATCTAGCGGGGGATAGCGATCGTTGAGAATGCAAGAGCGCCTTCACACGTGCGTCTTCTCCAGTCGCTCGCGGAAATATCCTTTCCAGCTCTCCGGGAGAGCCTCTACTCGTAAAGCGCGCTGCAGCACGGCGAGTTCGTCGCTGCCGTACCTTTTCGCTATGTAGAGGCGCGTGATTTCACCGACTGGCACGGCATTCGGATCACGGGCGATTACCTTAATCTCGTCGCCGGCGCCAACTTCGCCTTCGCGCGTGACGGCCAGGTAAAAGCCCATTCGCCCGCTGAGCAGGAAGCGTTTCACCATGTCTTCCGAATCGAACTTCACCCCGAGTTTGTAGCAGGGCAAACGAGGCTGGGTCACGACCACTTCCGCAGATCCGATCGCAAAGCGGTCGCCAAGATGGACAGACTCTTCCGGCAGACCCTGAGTGGTGAAGTTCTCTCCAAAACTACCCGACGGCAGCTCGCGGCCGGGCAACTGTTTCTTCCAGTAGTCGTAGTGTTCGAGCGCGTAGCAGTAAACTGCCTTAAACTCCCCGCCGTGTACGTTCAGGTCGGCCTGGCGGTCACCGTCGAGATTGAGTTTGCGCAAGGCCACCCGGCCGGTTACCGGGTACTTGTAGATCCCGGTGATTATCTGCATCCCCCTCCACATCACTTCACGCGGGAGCCCGATGTTCACTGAGACTATCTTGATCATTTTGTCCCCGTCTTCACCGGGCTTCAGCATTCGACTAGTTATTCTCCCTGAAAGTTGAGGAACAAATTGTTCAAAGACTCAGCCATTAAAGGATGAGCCAGAATCGCGCTTTGCAGGTCTCCGTATTTCAGCTTCCCCATCATCGCAATCTGGATCATGGACATGACCTCGCCGCCATCCCGACCGAGGACGGCCGCGCCGAGAATCTCGTCGGTCTCCGGATCGACCAGAGCCTTCATAAAACCGCGGGTCTGCCCGGTTTCGAGCGCACGCGCCACCGAAGTCATGGGCAACCGTGCGATACGCACTTTTTTTCCCTGTTTCCGGGCTTCTCCCTCACTCAGGCCGATACGGCCCAGCTGCGGATCGATAAATACGCAATACGGGACCGGGCGTCCGGTAATGCTGCGGTTCTCGCCATCCAGAAGATTGGCTTTCAGGATTCGATAGTCGTCGTATGAAATATGCGTAAAGGCCGGACCGCCTTTCACATCCCCGACTGCATAGACCCCAGCTACGCCAGTCTCCAGCTTTCCGTTCACCTGGATGAAGCCGCGCTCATCCGTTCTGATACCCGCAGCAGGCAGGTTCAGCTTTTCGGTGTTGGGCTTTCGTCCGGTGGCCACCAGTAGATGCGATCCGTTCAGGATCTTCCGGCCGCCATTGCCTTTGACGGTCAAGCGAATCTCTTTGCCGGAAGCCGCAACCTCTTCCGCCGCGCTTTCAAGCAGGATGTCAATTCCGTCTTCTTTGAGAATGCTGGCAATCTCCTCCGCGACGTCGGGATCCTCTCTCGTCAGCAACTGTTTGGCGTCCTGAATGATTGTGACCCGGCTGCCGAAGCGGCGAAACATCTGACCGAACTCGAGCCCGACATAACCGCCGCCAAGTACCAGTAGATGCTCCGGCAGCTGATCAAGTTCCATCACGCTCACGTTGTCCAGGAAGGGCACGTTCTCCAGTCCCTTGAGCGCCGGTGCATTCGCTCTCAAGCCAGTGTCGATGACAATTACGTCGGCCGTCACCGTGCGTGTGCCGCCCGAATTCAGCAACACCCGTAACTCCCTTGGCCCGAGGAACGAACCTTCGCCATAAATCACATCGACCAACTTCGCCTGCTGCAATCGCTTCTCGCTGCCCTCACGCCATTTCGTCACGATGCCGCGTTTGCGTTCCCGAACCGCAACCATATCCACCGAGACCCCGCCCACCTCGACGCCGAAATCCCGGGCGCGTCGAGCGAGATATGCAACCTCAGCGCTTGCCACCATAGCTTTTGTCGGCGTGCAGCCGTAGTTGACGCAGGTTCCCCCGATGGCGGCGCGCTCGATCATTGCAGTCCGCTTGCCCTTTGCGGAGAACGCGACCGCCAAAGGGTTTCCGGCCTGACCAGAACCGAGAATGATGGCGTCGTAATGTTTGGCTTGATCTGTGGCTTCCGCCATTGCGATCCCTGTGCGCTCCGTGCTGGAGGCTGATTGGTTTATAGATGAGAAACAATGAGCAGACTACCGACGATTGCCACAGCGTCTTCAGCCAGAGCCACGACAAAATCCGGCAGATGCGCCTTCACGGCCAGAGCGTGACGAAGGTTGTACCCGCCAAACGTTCCAGCCAGGGCGCCAGCGATGCCAATGACGGCAGCAAGCAAAATATTCCCACCCGCGCTTACTGCCAGCGCCGCGCCGCAGAAAGCGCCAAAGAGAATACGCGCGATCAGTCCTGGCCCTTTGGTTCGCGCCGGAGTTTTCGGAAGCTTATCGCTCACTAGTTCGACCAGCGCCAGCAGGGTAAAAAGAACTAGTATCGCGCGATGTTCGATAAATGCAAGCTTCGTTCCCCCAAAATGCAACCAACCCAAATGAGCGCCCCAGCAGATTGCCGCCGGTGCAGTCAGAGAGCGCAGGCCGACAGCGCATCCGATGAGAAAGCAAAAAAGAAGCGTCCCAGACATGGCCAGAAGCCTTTCGCAAGAGATAAGGAAACTTCTATCCCGAATAAGCTACCAGAAGTGGTGTGGTCATGAGATACAACCGCGACGTTCAGCTTCAACCGAACAGGCGCATGAATCCCGAGGGTGGCAAGTCGGGGGCCACGAAAGCGGCATCACGACGCCCAGCCACTCGAGCCACGCACTGGGCTGCCGCGTAACCACTGCGCACGGCGCCTTCCATGGTGGCCGGCCACCCGGTCGCCGTCCAGTCTCCCGCCAAAAAGACCCGAGGCCAAACCGTGTCTGGCTGCGGGCGAAAGCTTTCGATTCCGGGCCGAGGTGAATATGTGGCGTGGACTTCTTTTATCACGGTGGACTTCAGCAGGTTGGCCGCGCGTGCTCCAGGAAAGAATTCGCGCAGCTCGGAAAGCGCAAGCTCTACAATCTCGGCCTTCGTCTTGTCCACCAGAGTCTTGGAAGAACTCGCGACCAACTCGACGTAGCTGTTAGGGGGCCTGGTTCCGTCGGCGACCGGCTTCAGGAGCTTCGACTTGTGGAACATCCACTGAATCGTACGGTCCAGCAATACCGCATGGTCCAGATCGGTGATCTGGCGATCGAACCACAGGTGAATGCCGGTAATGGGCGACGTCTGGAATCGACCCAGAGTCTGCCGCAGGGGCTCCGCCGCAGAGGTTTGCGGCAGCATACGGATCAGCACATCAAACGGCACCGCCGGCACGACGAAGTCAAAGGCTTCTTCGCCGCCAGCCAGAAGCAACCGTACTTCCGCAAACTCGGCGCGGAACGAATCCACGCTGGCGCGGAACCGAAGCTCGCCGCCCCGAGCCGAAATGTAGTCCCCGGCCCGGTTGTAAAGCTCAGTCAGAGGAACTGTCGGCACACCCATGCGTCCGGCGGATCGGGATTTCAGAAACGACTCCCGCACCACCTGGGCAGCGTAAGGGACGGAGACAAGATCGAGATCCTCGTTCAGCGCGCTGACCAGCACAGTCTTCCAGAACCGGTCTATGGCGCGTTCTGTCTGTCCGTGACGGCGCAGCCACTGAAGAAAAGACTCGCCGGTATCGCGCGGCTTGATCGGCGTCAGGGCGGCCAAACCGGCGGCAATGGCCATCTTGTCCGGCAGGCTCAAGCAGGAAGCGCGCAGAAAGGCAGGCGCGGTATGCAGCGGAGCCGGCAAGCCGGAAGGCTCGATCACCGAGGCGCGGCCGCCCGGCTCGAGAAAAGTCATGCGTTCGTACCAGCGAATCTTATCTTCTACTCCAATGCGCCGGTAAAATTCGATCAGATTGGTGCAGCAGCCCAGGAGAACGTGCTGGCAATTGTCCACCACTTCGCCGGTGCCGGGATGCTGGTAGGATGACGCCCGACCGCCCAGGTAGGATCGGCGCTCGAACAGCGTGACCCGCAACCCGCATTCCGCCAGCGCACAACCCGCAGCCAGCCCCGCCAGCCCGCCTCCTACTACGGCTACTTTTGGAGATTGTGTCCAGAGCTCGGTCATCAAGCCAGGCGTTTCAGCAGACCCTTTCCCAGAATGAAGATTTTTTCTCGGGCGGTGAGATTGATCTTTTTGGCAAAGACGTCATATTTGCGGTCTGCAATTTTTTCCAGCAGCCGCCGGTAGATGCTGACCAACACCCAAAGCGCGGGCTGGCTATCTTCATCGATCAGGGGTATCAGATCAGGGGCTGCCCCGTAATATTCGCGGGCGCGATCCGCTTCCGCGGCCAGCAGCCACCGGAGCCGCTCCGGAATCGAGTTCTGGTGCAACTCCGATGCCTCTATCTTGAACCGGGCGAGGTCCTCGGCAGGAAGGTATATCCGCCCCATGGCGGCATCCTCCTTGACATCGCGAATGATGTTCGTAAGCTGGAACGCCAGCCCCAGGTTCTCCGCCAGGGGCTCAGCCGTCGCGTCCCGGTATCCGAAGATGCGGATACACACCAACCCGACCACCGAAGCTACGCGATAACAGTAGACACGCAAATCTCCAAAGGTGCGGTAAAGCACCTGAAGGCCCTCGGCTCCCGCTGGGTCGAGGCTGGAATCTTCCTGGATATCCATCCCCGTGCCATATGCCAACTGGTCAAGAAGTTCAGTCGGAATCTTGAAGCGTCGCTGGGTGTCAGCGAGGGCCAGCAGCACGGGATCGTCAGTTGGCTGGCCGGTCTGAGCGCGATGGAAAGCGTCAAGCCACGCCTCCAGTTTCTGCCGCCTCTCGAAAGGCAGCAATTTGCCTTCATCGCTGATATCGTCGCAGCGCCGCATGAAGGCATAGACAGCGCACAGGGCCTGGCGTTTGGCCGGCGGCAGCACCAGAAAGGCGTAGTAAAAATTCTTCGCGGCCGCCCGGGTGATACTTCGGCAGACGGAATAAGCGACTGCGATTTGCGAAGGGTTTGGAGAAAATGGAGCGGGCATCTGCTGCACGGCCGCGCTCATAACAGCTTTCCCATCGCAGCTCGAGCCACCAGCGCGAGCTTGCGGGTCTTGGAGATCGCAGGACGGCGCCCCAGCACCGCGTACTCCTGGTTTTCGATCGCATTGAGAATTTCCTGACCACCCCGGCTGAACAATTCGATGTCAACCGCCAATTCGCGATCGACCTTCGCCGCGAGTGGCGAGCCCTGCCGAAACCAGTCGCGCGTCCGTTGCACTTCGAAGTTCATCATGGTGCAAAATGCCGTCGTGTTTCGGGCAGCGGCAATATCCTGCTCGCTCACCTTGTGCCGCCGAAGATCTTCCAGCGGCAGATAAATCCGGCCCTTGGCGTAATCCACACTAACGTCCTGCCAGAAATTCGCCAGCTGCAGCGCGGTACAAGTGCAATCGGAGAGCGCCTGGCGGTCTGCATCCCGGTAGCCGCAGAGGTAGAGAACCAGACGGCCTACCGGATTGGCGGAATAGCGGCAATATCCCAGTAAGGCTTCGAAGGTCTCATAGCGCTGGATTCGCTGGTCCTGGCGGAATGCGTTCAAGAGGTCAATAAATGGCTGCTGCGGAATATCGAATGTGCGCACTGTTTCGGCCAGGGCGACAAACACCGGGTGGCGCGGGGTTCCGCCATAACAGGCCTCGAGTTCGCTCTGCCATTCATCTAGCAAATGCAACGAGGCTTCAGGATCGCCGACTTCGTCGCCCAGGTCATCCGAGATTCGGCAATAGGCGTAGACATTGAAAAAATGCTGGCGCAGGCGTGCGGGCAGAAACCAGGATGCAACCGAGAAATTTTCGTAATGACTGCGCGCCAGGCGGCGGCAATACTCCTGCGCTTCGGCCAGAGAAGACGGCTGCTCGGGAATCGCGTACTCCGCCGGAAGCCGGCTCCAGCCCGCCAGTGAAGCGGAAATAGACGCGGTCCGGGAGTCGTTGCTGGCGATCGATGACATAATCGGTTGTATCCCCGCCGGTCAATCCGCCGATTCCAACCAGGAAACAGGTCCGGCAAACTGCGCTGTCTGCAAAGTTCTCGTTCTTGTAGAGACGCGGCTCGCTACGTCTCTTTGGCTGCGCCGACGGCTCAGTGAACCGAGGCTTAATGGCCCGGTATGATTGCGGTCTTGATGTCGCCGTTGCGGTTCAGCATGTGGCGGAGGACCTGCTGCAGCCGCGACAGGGGCGCTTCTCCGGTAATGTAGTCGGTCGAGCGAATCTTTTTTTCAGCGATCAAGGCAAAAGCTTTGCGAACTGTCTCCGGAGTGTGATGAAACGTCGCCTTCAGTGTGACTTCTGAGTAGTGCAGGCGGTTGGTGTCGAGCTGCACCTTGGTCCCGCTGGCGCATCCTCCGAAGAAATTGACGGTGCCGCCCTTGCGGACCATATCGATCGCCCATTCCCAGGCTTCCGGGCGTCCCACGGCTTCAACCACCACGTCACTGCCACGCTTTTCGGGCGAAATCATGCGCACCGCTTCTACCGCATCTTTCACCTTGGTGATCTGCACCACTTCGTGCGCGCCCATGCGCTTGGCCGCCGCCACCTGCGAATCGCGCTTCACCACGGAAATCACATTGCAGCCGGTGGCTTTCGCGACCTGGACGAACATCAGTCCGATGGGGCCGCCGCCAATCACGGTCACGGTGTCGCCGATCTCAACCCCGGTTTCGTGCAGCCCGCGCAACACGCAGGCCAGGGGTTCGACCATGGCAGCTTCTTCGTATGTTACGTCGGCGGGGATCGCCAACATATTGGTCTCTACAATCCGGCGCGGAATGCGGATGTACTCCGCATAAGCCCCGTTGTTGAACAACAGGTCTTCGCAGAGATTTTCCTGATGTTTGGAGCAGTAGAAGCACATCTGGCAGGGCGCGGAGTTCAGCGCCACCACCCGCATGCCCTTCTTGAAGCCGCGCACGCCGTGCCCGACTTCTTCAATCACGCCGGCCAGTTCATGCCCGAACAACGCCGGCGGAACGATCATGCGGGCGTGATAGCCACGCTGGTAAACTTTCAGGTCGGTGCCGCAAGTCAACGCGACTTGCACTTTGACCAGCACTTCCCCCTCGCCTACTCGGGGAATCGGCACTTTTTCAATTTTTACGTCCTCTTTGCCATAGAGGACCGCTGCTGTCATCTTACCGTTCACGCTCGACTTCCTTCCCACGAGCCGCCCGGCTGAATCACTATTTTCATCGAATCCGGTTGGGGATGGGCAGCCAGGCTCAGAGCTTCGACACTGCGCGACAAAGGAAAACGGTGACTGATCAACCGTTCCAGATCCATTTCGCGGTCCATAACAAACCGCGCGGAATCTTCCTGCAGTTCGACCGAAGCACTATATGACCCCAACAGCGTTTTTTCATCGACGCAAACTGCTCCCGGGTCAAAAGTGGCGTCCCCGTGAACTGTTTGCGCGAACAGCAAGACCCGACCTCCAGGACGAACCGCTTGCATCGCAGTCCCGATCAAACCATTGCCCCCGACCGCCAGGACGGCCGCATCTGCGCCTCGTCCTTCGGTCTGCTCGCGCACCGCCTTTACGACATCGGTCCGCGAGGCATCGATGCTGTTCCCCAAGCCGTAACTTGTAGATATTGTAAGCCTCTGAGGATACAAATCGGAAGTGACTACCATGGACCCGTTTCGGCTGGCGCCCCGCGCTTCGATGGAAGAGCGAGCGTTGCCGCTGCTGCGAGAATCCGATCTGGCTCCGAGATAGCCATAAAAATCCCCGCCTTCGCCAACTTCCATAGCCCGTTTTGCCAGCACGCTCAATATGATGCCGATCGGACCTTGACCTATTACTACAACCGTCTCTCCCGCCTTCAGGCTCAGCCTTTCAATGCCCTTCATGCAGGTATTAACCGGTTCCAGAAAGCATGCCTGTTCGAAGGAAACGTCGGGCGGAATACGCACTGTACCCTGGCGTACAATCCAGTCCATTACTCGTACATATTCGGCGAAGCCGCCGCCGGAAGGCTCGAAGCCCGCAGTGCAACCCACCTTCTTGTAAGTTTCACACTGCGCAAAAGTTTTGTGCCTGCAATAAAAGCACTCGCCACAGGGAATGTGGTGGAAAACGACCACGCAGTCACCGGCGTGGAAGTCCCGCACGCCGTGCCCCACGGCGGCGACTACTCCCGCCGTCTCATGGCCAAAAATCCGCGGTACGGAATGGGAGCCGGTGGCAATTTTCTTGAGATCGGTGCCGCAAATTCCGCAGGTATGCACTCGCAGCAATATTTCACCCGCGCCTATTTCAGGCACCGGAACGGTTTCCAGGCGAACGTCATTCACGCCGCGATAAACCGCCGCCTGCATCGAAGCGGGGATTGTGCCCGCGTTTTCTTCAACCGCCAATTGCCCAGCCATTGCCATGTTCGCTAGTCCCGGCGCTCAGGGATTGGATGCAATCCCTGCTCCGAATTCACCAATTCTTCTGAATCACGGTTGTACTGCTCCAACCACTCGCAGATTCCATTCGCCGCCCTTCTGCTGTTGCTTGCCAAGTGCATCACGCGCCGCCAGAGCCAGGGGCGAACCAGCACGAATGCGGCAAATGCGGCGGTGCGAAAGCGGCCGTCGCTTGCCACAAACTGATCGAGGGAGGGCATCTCAAAATCAGCTTCGTCGGAGATCGCCTTGAGTCCGACGAAGGTTATGCCGCGCGCTTGCGCCGCGCGGGCCACTGCGGCCGCTTCCATGTCAACCGCGTGCGCCCAGTACGCTTTTGCCAGCTTGGCTTTCTGTTCGGCGCTGGCCGTATGGTCGACACTCACCACCACCCAGTGCCCAACCCCCGCCTCAACCCGGCTTCCGTCTTTGGCGTCGATGACGCAGATCGGGGTCAGCACAGTACCGGCTTTGAGGGTGGAATCGAGCGCTCCCGCAAAACCCACGGACTGCACCATAATTGGTGCATAGAGTTGAATCGCAGCTTCTGTCGCTCTTCGCGCCGCCTCCGGGCCGATGCCGCCGCAAACCAGCACCGCGCGGTCGTTCTCAAAGAACTTGTATCTGCGGCCGTCATATTCCCGCTCGACTGCCTTCCACTGCCTGATCAGCGGGCGCACTTCGCGCTCGAGGGCGGCGATAATCGCGACTTTGGCAGGGTTTGGCAAGGTTATTTCCGGCGGATCCTTTGACGATCAGTCACGCCTGACGCTGGGCCTCGTTGTCGACTCTCCCACAAATACCAGGCACTCGTTGGGATCTCCAATGTGGAACTCGGTCATCCCGTACTCCTGCTCAAACAGATCCCGGATTTTGTAGCGGTCCTTGAACGTTTTCACGTGCTCCCACAGTGTCGCAATTCCAGAAACCTCGATGTATACCTCGGTGTGCCCTCGGACACAGTTCATGACCTCTTCTGAATCAGCCTTCATGAAGTGAATAGTCTGGCCATCGCGGGCCACGATTGAATATCCCGGCGATTTCATCGTGGGCGCGAAACCTAGCACGTTTTGGTAAAACGTAACGGTCTCGTCCATGTCGGCGACCGCCAACATCGGGCTGATCCTCTTCGCTATCGTGGGAGTACTCACCTTTTTGACCTCAAACTGCTTTCGGAACTACACTTTGGCTCGCTCACTGGAACTTCAACACCCTCGCAACCTAGGCATATCCGTTCGCCCGAAACCAACTCACCGCTCGGCCCAATGCGTCATCGACTGGGACCAGCTTCCATCCCAACTCCCGCTCCGCCTTGCCGGAGGACACGAACATTTTTTTACGGCCCATACGCACCGCGTCGATCGTGGCGCGGGGCTCGCGCTTGCGAATGTAACCAGTAACCACTTCATCGACGACGCCAGTGGCGAGCGCCAACGCGTATGGAACTCTGATCCTGGGCGAGGGCAGTCCCGTGATCGCCGCCAGCTTATCCAGAATCTGCTTCAAGCTCAGGTTCTCGCCTCCCAGGATGTAACGCTCGCCGCTGGTTCCCTTCTCCAGAGCGGACACATGGCCGCGCGCACACTCGCTGACGTCAACCAGATTCAGGCCGGTGTCCACATACGCGGGAAACTTCCGCTTGAGGAAATCCACCACGATCCGCCCCGTAGGCGTCGGCTTGATGTCACACTCTCCGACCGGAGTCGTCGGATTCACCACCACGACATCCATTCCCGACCTGCCAGCCTCAATCGCAATTTGCTCGGCCATAAATTTGGAGCGTTTGTACGGGCCAATCATGTTGGCCAGCGAAACCGGCGAAGTCTCGTCCGCCAAATGTCCGTTGGTAAATCCCATGGTCGCCACGCTGGAGGTGTACACCACGCGGCGCACCCCGCTTTCCCGCGCTGCCTCCAGAATCGCTCGCGTACCCTCGACGTTTGAGCGGTACATCTCATCCGGATCGCGAACCCACAGCCTGTAATCGGCCGCAACGTGAAATACGACTTCGCAACCCGCCACGGCCCTTTTCAGCGAGGCCGGATCGCGCAGGTCCCCGGTGGCGCGCTCCGCTTTCAGGTCTGCAATGTTGCGGAGCTCGCTGCTGGGACGGACCAGCAACCGGAGGTCGGCCCCTTGCTCCGCCAGGACGCGGGCTACGTGGCTGCCTACAAATCCAGTCGCACCCGTGACGAAAGCTAGCATTCAGCACTCAGCATTCGTCATCCAGTCGTCACACCGTTTACTGATCTCGAAGATTACGGATACCGAAAATCGGAACTTCTCGCGCCCGGCTGAATGCTGAGGCTAACCGCTGCTTCTCTCCGCCATGACTTTCTTGTAAGTGGTCAGCGCGATCAGCGGAAAATACTGCCGGTACATGTGGTACATCAGGTAGAACACTCGCGGGAATCCGGTGCCGGTGAAATGAGGCTCGTCCCAGGAGCCGTCTTTTTTCTGCGAGCGTAAGAGATAAGCGATGCCTCGTACTACGCAATCGCTGCGGGTATCGTTCGCCGCCAGCAAGCCCATGATTGCCCACGCCGTCTGTGAGGGAGTGCTCGGACCCACCCCTTTGGTGTTGGGATCGTCGTAGGAGCCGCAAGTCTCGCCCCATCCTCCATCGGGATTCTGCACCATGCGAATCCACTCCGCCGCCTGCTGGACATAGGGCTCGTGATGATCGATACCCATCGCCTCCAGGCCGCGCAGCACCAGCATCGTCCCGTAGATGTAGTTCACGCCCCAGCGACCAAACCAGGACCCGTCGGGCTCCTGCTGCTCGCGGATAAACTTCAGCGCCTTTTTTACCGCCGGATGATTCTTGTTGTACCCATAAGCCGCCAGCATTTCCAGGATGCGGCCGGTAATGTCGACGGTCGCCGGATCAAGCATGGCGTTGTGATCGGCGAACGGCACGTACTGGAAAACCATGCGGTCGTTATTTTTGTCGAACGAAGCCCAGCCGCCGTTGCGGCACTGCATGGACAAAATCCAGTCGATAGCGCGCTGCACTGACTCGCGCTGGTAGCGTCCATTGGGATGCTCCACGTGAGTCAGGCCCAGGCAGACCATGGCGCTGTCATCCACGTCGGGATAAAACTCGTTGTTAAATTCGAAGTACCAGCCGCCCGGCTGCCCCTGCTTATTTTTCACCTTCCAGTCGCCTGCTACGCGTACTTGCTTCTGCAGCATCCAATCGGCGCACTTCACCATGCGGGGATCGCTGGCCGGAACTCCGCTTTCGCCCAGCGCGAACAGCGCGTAGGCGGTGTCCCATACCGGCGACTTGCAAGGCTGCATGCGGAATGTGTTGTTGTCCTCAATGCCCAATTTTTCAAACTCATCCATGGCGCGAATCACCTGGGGATCGTCAACCGAGTATCCCAGGCAGCGCAGCGCAATGATGGAATTCATCATGGAAGGAAAAATTGCGCCCAGACCGTCGCTCATTTCGAAGCGCTCCAGCATCCACTTCTCGGCGACCTTCAAGGCAATCGAACGTAGCGGACGGATGTGCACTCGCTCAAACCAATGAGTCAGACGATCGAGCGTTAGGAAGAAATTGCGCCAGGAGAAAAGCTTCTTGTCCCAGCGAAGATGCATGCGCGACTTATCGCGCCCGCCCACGAACAGCTCTTCAACGCCCAGTTCGTCGGGGATCTTCTTGAAGGGCTTCTTGGCGTAACAGATCGACAGCGGTACCAGGATGGCCCGCGACCAGGACGAAATCTCGTAAATATTGAACCAGAACCACTTGGGGAACAGAACGATTTCCGGCGGGATAGCCGGCACCGCGTCGTAGTCGTACTGCCCGAAAAAGCAGAGATAAATTTTGGTAAAGGTGTTGACCTCGGTGACCCCGCCCATTTCGAGAATTTTCTTGCGGGCGCGAGCCAGGTCAGGATGGTCGGCGGCGTAACCTGCGAGCTTTAACCCGAAATAGCATTTGACCGAGGCGCTGATGTTGGATGGACCGTGAGCATAAATGCTCCAGCCGCCGTCCTCGTTCTGATGTTGCAGAATGTAGCGCGCAGCTTTGGCCATGCGCTCGGGATTGCCCGTTCCCAGGAGCACGTGCAGAACGATGTAATCCGCTTCGAGAGTGGCGTCGGCTTCCAGTTCGCCGCACCAGTAGCCTTCTTCGTATTGCTCGGAAAACAGGCAGTTCCGCGCCCCGTCAATGGCTGCGGCCACCCGGCTGATCAGATCGTCAATTTTTCCGAAACGCATCTGCGGCACGGCAGACGCGGATTGGGCGCCCAACGATGGCGCACGGAAAGATGGGGGTACAGAGGGGGAGGAGGTATCGTCCATATTTTGCTTGTTTACTCCGCAGCCGCAGGAGCACTGGCAATGGCTTCCACGATCTCCGGCGGCAGACCAAACCTTACATTTTCCGGCATCACTTCCACTTCCTGAACATTGCCGAAACCTTCCGTGCCCAGGAATTTCACCACTTCCTCGACCAGGCATTCCGGAGCGGAGGCGCCCGCGGTCAATGCGATTGTCTTCACCTCCGCCAGCCATTCCGGCCGGATATTGCGGAAGCTGTCGATTAGATGCGACTCCGTGCCTAAATTGCGCGCGACTTCCACTAAACGATTGGAATTGGAGCTGTTATCGGAGCCAACCACCAGCAGCAGATCGGCGTCGGAGGCCACATGTTTCACCGCCACCTGGCGGTTTTCCGTGGCATAGCAGATATCCTGCGCCGCAGGCCCCTTGATGTTGGGGAAGCGCTTGCGCAAGGCAGCGATGATGTCGCGGGTTTCATCCAGGCTCAACGTGGTCTGAGTCAGATAGGCGACGCGGTTAGGGTCGGCCACGGTAAGTGAAGCGACTTCTTCTGGCGAGCCCACCACCTGGGTCACGATCGGAGCCTCACCCAGGGTGCCGATGACCTCGTCGTGGTCGCGGTGGCCGATCAGCATGAGCGAATAGCCTTCCTTGGCAAACTTCACCGCTTCCACGTGAACTTTTGTGACCAGCGGACAGGTAGCGTCGATCACGCGCAATCCACGCAATTCACTGGCCTCGCGCACCTCCGGCGAGACTCCGTGAGCGCTGTAGATGACCCGTTCCCCGTTGGGGACTTCTTCCACGCTGTCGACAAAAATAGCGCCTTTGCCCTGCAGCTCCTCGACAACGAAACGGTTGTGCACGATCTCCTTGCGCACGTAGATCGGCGGGCCGAAGGCTTCCAGCGCGATGCGGACAATATCGATGGCCCGGACCACGCCCGCGCAGAACCCGCGAGGCTTGAGCAAAAGCAACGTTTTTTCGTCCTGATATCCCGCCATAATCTGCTTTCTTAGGGTACACGTCCCCTATGGGTGCTTGTAAACTAGACTATCGGAGAAGTACCCACTTGGTCAACGTAAGCTCTAGAAATGCATAGGATTAGCAGCGATTGGCGATAATTTGGCAGCGAATGGTTTGAGGGGGATGCCGTCTACCAGACCCGGCTTACGCCGTACCCATAGAGCAGGATGTCATTGCTTGTGATCGCCAGGTTCTCTATCTGCGCCTGAGCCACCAGCATGCGATCGAAGGGATCCATCATAGCAAGAGGTTTGCACGCTGTCTTCAGCTTCGTAAGTCAGGAAAAGTCAGGAAAGCCGCAGAAAACTAGGCATTCGTCTTCAACATCTGCTCCGCGTGCTTGAGAGAGGTTTCGGTCAGCTTGGCGCCGCTCAGCATGCGGGCCACTTCCTCGGTGCGCTCTGTCCCGGTGATGAGATGGACCGACGTTCGGGTTCGTCCCGCCACCGCTTTCTTTTCGATCACATAGTGATGGTCAGCGAAAGTAGCAATTTGCGGGAGGTGGGTTACGCACAGCACCTGGTTCGAACGGGAAAGGCTTTTTAGCTTCTTGCCCACAGCTTCCGCCGCCCGGCCGCCGATGCCGGTATCGATTTCGTCGAAGACCAGGGTGCGCTGGGCTCCCGAAATCTTTTTCCTGGCTGATCCAGCTTCCACACTGGCCTTAAGGGCCAGCATCACCCGCGACAGTTCGCCGCCGGAGGCGATATATTCCAACTGCCGGAGCGGCTCGCCGGGGTTCGTGGAAATCATGTACACCACCTGATCGAAGCCAGAGGTGGTCCAGTTCCCTTCTTCGTCGCTACCGCTTACTTCAATTCGAAAGCTGGATTTCATCGCCAGGTCGTTGATCTCGCCTTCGACCAGCTTCTCCAGCCTGCGAGCGGATTCGTACCGCTTCTTCGAAATCAGCCGGGCTGCAGTCAAGTATTCTTCTGCAGCTTGGGCAACCCCTGAGCGAAGCTGGCGCAGAACTTCGTCCTTGTTCTCCATCTCCGAGAGTTTCCGGCTGACTTCCACGCCGTGATTCATGACATCCGCCAGAGTCGGGCCATATTTGCGCTTGAGCCGGTCGATGGCCGCGAGCCGGTCCTCCACTTTGGCCAGATGATCGGGCGACGCCTCGATGCCACCGGCATAGTCCCGCAGGCTGGCCCCCACATCTTCCACGCTGATGCGGGCGCTTTCGAGCGTGGCCATGGTTTCCTGAAATTTCGGCTCGTAGCGGGCCAGTTCGGCGATGTGTCGTTGCGCGCTTCGCAGTGATGCCGATGTAGACGCATTGCCTTCGTACAGGAGATCGAAGGCGTTCATGGCCGCGCTGTGAATCTTCTCGGCATTCGCCAGAACGCGTTTCTCGGTTTCCAGACGCTCGTCTTCGCCGGGCTGCAATCTGGATTCTTCGATCTCCCGCCCCTGAAAAGTCCACAGATCAAGCAGGCGCAAGCGGTCCTGCTCGTCGCGCTCCAGGTCGGCGATGCGGTCAAGAATGCTTTTCCAACCGGAGAACGCCGAAGCCGTTGCCTCGGTCGCAATATTGGCGAAAGAATCGAGCAGGCGAAGCCGGGAGCCCGCGTCGAACGCAAGCAGCGACTCGTTTTGCGCATGAATCGTGGCGAGGGAGGGAGCCAGTTGGCGTAATACCGCAACCGTGGCCGGTTGATTGTTGACGAACGCCCGGCCCTTGCCGCCGGCGGCGATCTCCCGCCGCAGAATCACATTTTCGTCATCCTGATCGGCATCGATGCCATTATTTTCCAGGATTTGAGCGACCGTCTTTTCAGCCCCGCCTTCGACCTCAAAGACGGCGGAAATCGTGGCCTTTTCCGCTCCCGAGCGGATGACATCCGTGGAAGCCTTGTCTCCCAGGAGAAGCGCCAGCGCATCGATCAAAATGGATTTTCCGGCGCCGGTTTCGCCGGTTAACAGATTCAGCCCAGGCGCAAACTCCACCACCAGGTTGTCCACCACCGCGTAGTTTTCAAGCCGCAGTTCGATGAGCACCGGCCGTCCTGGACCAGACAAGGGGATAGTTGAGCCGCAGCATAGCACGAACCGAGGCCGGTGGCTTTGGACGCAGAGGTGATAAAATTCCGCCGCCTGGGGCAAGACTGCGGCAATTGGAAAGGAAGAATGGTCATGAAACGAAATCTATGGATGTTGGCGATATTCCTGATGGCGGCTTCGCTTATCCCCCTGAATGCGCAGCGCGGCCGCATGGTTCGGCTTGGAGACGCGCATGTCGACGGCTCGACAGATCACGACAGCATCAAAGTAGGACGCTCCAACGGAACCTACCGCGCGATCCAGTTGCAGGTTAGTGGCGGCGCGGTAAATTTTGATCGCGTCATCGTTCGCTACGGAAATGGATCGCAGGAGGAAATTCCGGTGCGCAACCGCATCCCGGACGGCGGCCGCACTCGAATTATCGATTTGCCAGGCGACCGGCGCATCATTCAGAGCGTCGATCTTTGGTATAGCAAAGACAGATGGACACGGCGGCCAAAGGTGACGCTCTACGGGCTGCGCTAAAGCAGTTTGCACTCCGGATGAAATGGCGAGGAATCTGCTTCTGCCGGCTAAGATGGCGGATTCCTCGTGACTTCACCGCGCTTGGGATTGACGATTCTCGAATAGCTGGTCGCATTCCGCGACCAGCTGCTTCGGGACTCCTGGTCAGGGGTAGCAGCCGGCCCTGTATAATCTCCCTTCTGTCACGCTAGGTCGTCGCCCAAATATCACGCTTCCGAGGAAATTCTTGTCACAAGCAGAAATCGGAATCATAGGGGGAAGCGGGCTGTACTCCATGCCCGGCCTCGCCAAAACCAAGGAAGTGCGCCTGAAAACGCCCTTCGGCAAACCCTCGGACTCTTACGTGTTGGGGACCCTCGAAGGACGTCAAGTCGCATTCCTGGCACGGCACGGGCGCGGCCACCGCATCCTTCCCAGCGAGTTGAACTTCCGGGCGAACATTCACGGTTTCAAGCAGCTCGGCGTGGATCGTATTGTGTCGATCTCCGCGGTCGGTTCTCTGAAGGAAGAACATAAGCCGCTGGAATTCGTTATCCCTGACCAGTTTTTTGACCGAACCCGGCACCGCGTGGACACTTTTTTCGGCAGCGGCGTCGTGGCGCACATCGCTTTTGCCGATCCGGTTTGCTCCGAGCTGGCGCGCGTAGTCGAGAGCGCTTGCCAAAAGGCGGGAGTGACCGGAAAGCGCGGTGGAACCTACCTGTGCATGGAAGGCCCGCAGTTTTCCACCAAGGCGGAATCGAACGTCTATCGCAGCTGGGGCATGGACGTGATCGGCATGACGAACCTGCAAGAGGCCAAGCTGGCGCGGGAGGCCGAACTCTGCTATGTGACGGTCGCAATGGTGACTGATTACGACTGCTGGCACCCGCATCACGATTCAGTCACCGTGGACCAGATCGTTTCTGTGCTGCTCAAGAACGCTGAGAACGCAACCAGAGTCTTGCGCGAAACAGTGGCCGCGATGCCGAAGACTCGGTCCTGCAAGTGCGGTTCTTCGCTGGCGCACGCCATTCTGACCGAGCGCGACAAGATTCCTGCGGCTACGCGAAAGAAACTGAAACTGATTCTCGGCAAATATCTCAATAGACCGTCGAAAGCCAAAAAAGCATGAGCATAGTGGCAGTAGGTTCGGTAGCGTTCGATACGATTTCCAGCCCTTCCGGGAAGGTCGAAGACGTTCTCGGAGGCGCAGCCACGTTTTTCGCCCTGGCGGCCAGCTACTTTACGGATGTCCGCGTGGTGGCGGTGGTGGGCGAAGATTTCACCGCCGAGCACGAAAACGTTTTGAAGAAGCGGGGTGTCGACACCCGCGGCATTGAGCATGCCAAGGGAAAAACCTTTCGCTGGGGCGGGCAGTATCACGACAACCTGAACGAAGCCAAGACGGATTTTACCGAGCTGAACGTCTTCGAGCAGTTTCAGCCGCGCATCCCCACGGAATATCAGGACTCCCGGTTTCTCTTTCTGGCCAACATTCATCCCGATCTGCAGGCAGCGGTGCGGCGGAGCATGAAAGGCGTCAACCTCACCGGCGGCGACACCATGAATTACTGGATCAACCGCACCCGCAAGGAATTAATCGAAACCCTGAAGCTGGTCGACGTGCTGCTGATCAACGACACCGAAGCCAAAGCCCTGGGCGGCGAAACCAATCTGCCACGGGCTGCGCAAAAAGTGCTGGCGCTGGGACCGAAGGCGCTGGTGATCAAGCATGGCGAATACGGTGCGACGATCTTTTTCCGCGAAGGCGCCTTTGGCGTCGGCCGTCATCCCTTTCGCGCGCCCGCGTTGCCGATAGAAGAAGTGAAAGATCCAACGGGGGCAGGAGACTCCTTCGCGGGAGGTTTTATGGGTTACATCGCCTCCCAGGAAGAGTTGAACCGCGAGGTGCTCAAGCGGGCGCTGTTTTACGGCGGCGTCATGGGATCATTTGCCGTTGAACGTTTTGGCACGGAACGTTTGCAGTCGCTGACCCGGGATGAGATCGACGCCCGCTTTCAAATTTTCCGCGAGCTGACCCATCTGGAATGAGCGCGCAGCCGATCCGGCATTGGGACCGCGAAACAACCCTGCTGGCATGGCTTTCAGGCTGCGTCTCGGTTTTCTCTTTTATCTTCTATTTCCGCCACGGTGAGGTGCTGCTCTACGGCGACGCCGTAGCCCACATCAACATCGCGCGCCGCGTGCTCGATTCCCGCACCCCGGGCTTGTTGCAACTTGGCACGGTCTGGCTGCCGCTTCCCCACCTGCTGATGATTCCTTTTCTACTGTCGAAGTCCATGTGGCAGACAGGTCTGGGTGGATCGATTCCATCGATGGCGGCATACGTACTCGGAACGCTTGGAATTTTCCGCCTGGTCCGGGACACGATTGGTTTTCCCCAGCCCGACGCAACGGCCCGAGCCGTGGCCTGGGGCGCGGCGATTATCTATGCCGTGAACCCTAACTTGATTTACCTGCAAGCCACGGCCATGACCGAAGCGCTGTACCTGGCCCTGTTCATATGGGCCGTCGTCTACTTCAACGAATTCGTGATGAAGGAGCGAAATGCGAATGGCCAGTCTGAGCAGCCAGCAGATTATTCGCTGACCAGGTGCGGAATCTGTCTGGCAGGCGCGTGCCTCACCCGCTACGACGCCTGGTTGCTGGCGGCTGCATGTGCGGCAGGTGTCTTTTTCGTGAAAATGAGATCGCGCAGGCTGGGGAGCAGCTTCAGAACATTTGTTCTGCTGGCGGCTGGTGCTCCCCTGCTGTGGCTCGCCTACAATGCCATCGTCTATCGCAATCCGCTGGAATTTGCCAATGGCCCGTATTCGGCCAAGGCCATCGAGCAAAGAACGCCGGGCGCGTCTCATCCGGGAAGCCACGACCTGCACACCTCATTCAGCTATTTTCTAAAGTCAGCGGAGATCAATCTGGCTGGGGGAAGCTGGCAAAAAGTGTGGCTGGCGCTGGCCCTGGCTGGAGTACTGGTAAGCCTGTCCGCGGGATTTGTGCGCGAAGGCGATTCTCTCCTGAATGGCGCGGCCTCGCAGCGCCAGTGGTGGCCGTTACTCCTGCTTTGGATGCCTGTGCCCTTCTACACCCTCTCCGTTGCCTACGGCGGGGTGCCGATCTTCATGCCTGCGTGGTGGCCGTTCTCCTATTACAACGTGCGCTACGGCTTGCAACTGCTTCCGGCGTTCGCCGTGTTCACGGTAGTGGCGGCGTACTTTATGGCCCGCCTGGCGCAGAGTCGCGGAGTCAGGATGGCATTGTTCGCAGCAGGGCTGATCGTGGTGGCCGCAAGCTACTCCTCGATCTGGAAGGACCCGGTCTGCTTCAGGGAAGCCTGGATCAACTCCCGTACGCGGGTTGCCCTGGAGCATGAGCTTGCCGATTTCTTGAAGGCGCTTCCGCCTGATTCATCCATCCTGATGTATCTGGGCGATCACGTTGGAGCGTTGCACCAGGCTGGAATTCCGCTTCGGCAAGTAATCAATGAGGGCAACCATCGCACCTGGAAACAGCCGACCGACGCCGACGGACTCTGGGAGCGGGCGCTGGCAGATCCGGCGCAATACGCCGAGTTTGTAGTCGCCTTCGATGGCGACCCGGTTTCAACCAGGATGCAGGACCGAGACGTACAGAAGAACCTGGCACCGCTGGCTGTGATTCATGTTTCGGGCCAGCCCACAGCCACGATCTACCAGACACACGCTCAGGCCGGTAATCAGCTGCGTTAACTTCCCTGCCGCACGGCCACCGGCGCCGGAGTTTGGCGGTGATAAAATTCAGCCATCCAACCTCCATGCCACTCGAGCGCAGAACCCAATGACGGAACGAATGGCGCCGTCTGATCGGATTATTCCATTCGTGAAAGCCAATGCCTGCGGCAACGATTTCCTGATTGTGGATGGGATGTTTGTTCCAGCCGATCTCGCGGACTTCAGCAAACGCATTTGCGACCGCCATACCGGCGTTGGCGCCGACGGCGTGGAATGGTTGCTACCGGCTCAGGATGCAGACATCCGGGCGCGGCTGTTCAATGCTGACGGATCGGAAGCGGAGATATCGGGCAATGGAACCCGCTGCGTGGCAGCCTACCTGTGGTCAAAGCAGCCGAAGGAAGTATTTACCATTCGGACCGGAGCGGGGATTAAGACCTGCAGTCTGATCAGCCGTAACGAAGCTCTATACCAATTTGAAATCGCGATGGGCGAACCGCAAGTCGGCGACGAATTCTCCATCAAACTGGCGTTCGGAGAAGTGCGCGGCATTCCCGTCTCAATGGGCAATCCGCACTACGTGGTGTTTGTGCAGGAGTTCGCTCCGGGATGGCAAGCGGAGGCGTCCGAGATCGGGCGTCATCATGACTTCAAGTATGGAATCAACGTCGAGTTTGTCGTTATTAACGATGAGCATGACCTCGAAGTCAGGTTTTTCGAACGCGGCGTCGGAGAAACGCAATCTTCCGGCACCGGGTCGTGCGCCTCGGCGGTGGCCGCGATCTCGGCAGGGCGTGCCCATTCCCCGGTACGGGTGCACGCTCCCGGCGGCATTCAGACCGTGCGCTGGGAGAATGAGGCCTTTCTCCGTGGGCCGGCCCAACTCATCTGTCGCGGAGAGTTTTTCGTTTAGGTGCGGTGCCGTTGGTATTGGTTAATATGTGAATACCACCGTATGCCCTCTTCCTCGAACCCAACGCGCATTAAACCCCCGGCGCTGCATCGAGGCGACGTCGTGGGCATTGTTGCGTCGGCCAGCTATTTCAAGCGCGACCTGCTGGAAGCAGGGTGCGATAACCTGCGCAGCCTTGGCTACAAACCCTTTTATCTTGATTCCATTTTCGATCGTGACCTTTATTTTGCCGGGTCGGCGGAGCGGCGAGCGCGCGAACTGCACGAAATGTTTGTCCGCGACGAGGTGCGGGCAATTCTGTGCGCCCGCGGCGGATATGGCTCCAACTATCTTCTCAGTTCTCTTGACCTGAAAACTATCAAGGCGCACCCGAAGATTTTTGCCGGCTACAGCGACCTTACGACGCTCTTGACCCACATTACCGACGCGACCGGCTTGATTACGTTTCAGGGACCCATGGTGGCGAAGGATTTTGCCTCTGCCGACGGCGTCGATCTGGCCTCCTGGGAAAGCGCCCTGAGCGGATCCTCTGAATGGGCGGTGGGGCCTGAGGCGGGAATGAAGGCACTCGTAGAAGGCACGGCAGAAGGGATGCTCTACGGCGGCTGTCTTTCCATGCTGGTCGCTTCACTGGGCACGCCGTATGAAATCCGCACCGCCGGCAGCATCTTGTTTATCGAAGACATCGCCACCAAGCCGTACCAGATCGACCGCATGCTGATGCAGTTGAAGTTGTCCGGTAAATTGGCCGATATTCGGGGCATCATCTTTGGCGAAATGGTGGACTGCGTCCAGAATAAGGACAGCAACCCGGGCTACACTCTGGAAGAGATCGTACTGCGAGTGGTCGACGATTTGGGCGTGCCCGTGGCCTACGGCCTGCGTTCAGGACACGTTTCACGGGCCAATATCACCCTCCCAATCGGGGTACGTGCGGCGTTAAACGTTCAGAGGGGCGGAGTTGAGTTGAAGATACTCGAAGCGGCTACTGCCAAGGCTGTTTCGTCTTCATCCAGCACAGCGGGATGAACTTTTTGGGGGCGGCCCTCGATCGTATTGATTTCGGCGGTTAAAGCAGGCGATTGAAATCAAAAGAAAGTGCGCGGCATAGAACTATGAGCAATACGAAACACATTCACCTGATCGGCATCTGCGGCACGGCAATGGCTTCATTGGCCGGCATGCTCAAGCAGCAGGGATTTTACGTCACTGGTTCAGATGCGGCCGCGTATCCGCCCATGTCTGATTTCCTGGCCTCGCTCGGCATTCCGCTCTCACAGCCTTTTGCCGCCAAGAATCTCGAACCGCACCCCGACGTGGTCGTCGTGGGAAACGCGATTTCTCGCGGCAATGTTGAGCTGGAATATGTTCTCGATCAACGCATCCCGTTCTGCTCTTTGCCCCAAATCCTGCACGACGAATTCCTGCGCGGCAAGGAGGTCCTGGTGGTAGCCGGCACGCATGGCAAGACCACAACGACTTCCATGCTGAGCTGGATCTTCGATCAGGCCGGACTGAAGCCTTCATTCCTGATTGGCGGCATTGCGGAAAATTTCGGCAGCAGCTTCCAGTTGGGAAATGGCAAGCACTTCATCCTGGAGGGCGACGAATACGACACGGCATTCTTCGACAAAGGCCCGAAATTTCTTCATTATTTTCCCGATGCCGTCATTCTCACCTCGGTAGAATTCGACCACGCCGACATCTATAAGGATCTTGATGCGGTTGAAACTGCTTTCAAACGGCTGGTGAACTTGATTCCGGGGCGAGGACGGATCGTCGCTCTGGATAGCGGAGAGAGTCTCGAGCGCTGCCTGGCGCGCGCGTTTTGTCCGGTGGAGAGATATGGCAGTACGAAAAAGGCCGCCTGGCAAGTTACCAACCTGCGGCTCGATCCAGCCAGCACCTCGTGGTCGGTTCTGCGCAACGGCGAGCCCTGGGCGGATTTCCAGTTTGCGCTGGGAGGAGAATATAACGTCATGAACGCCACCGCCGCGGCCGCGCTGGCTCACGGATGTGGAATTCCGAAGGAACAGATTGCCGCCGCGCTGAAGACTTTCAAGAGCGTGAAGCGGCGACTGGAAGTGCGCGCGCAGGTGAATGGGATCACCATCATCGATGACTTTGCCCACCATCCTACAGCCATCGCCGGCACGCTCAAGGCGCTGCGTGGGCGCTATCCCGGAGGCCGCCTCTGGGCGATTCTGGAGCCGCGCTCGAACACCCTTCGCCGCAACGTCTTTCAGAAGGAGTTGGCCACCAGCCTCGCAGTTGCGGACGAAGTAATCGTGGCGAACGTATTCAAGTCGGAGAGCATTCCGGAACGGGAGCGTATGGACGTCGGTGCACTAGTGGCCGACGTCAGCCGCCAAGGGCGTCGGGCGCGTATTGTTCCCGACGCGGACGAGATCGTCCAAACGGTCGCGCCGGAGATGAGGCCGGGAGACGTCGTGGCTATTCTTTCCAATGGCGGCTTCGGCGGAATCTACGAGAAGTTGCCGCTGCGGCTGAAGGCGATCAGCGGAGGCACTTCAGGCAACCATCCGTTAAAGGCATCAGCTAAAGCGTGAAACGCCGAATCCGAGTGCAACTTGCGCTGCTCTGCGCCAGCCTGAGTGCTCTGGCGGCCCCGGCGCAAGAGGTTCGGCATTCATCCCAGGCACCGGCGGTCAGTTACGTAATCTCACTGGCGGGAGCAGCCGACCATCAAGTCCGTGTGAAACTTCTTGTGGGACCTGGCAGGAGTGAACACGATCTGCAGTTGCCGGTCTGGAACGCGCTGTATCAGATTCGAGACTTCGCGCAATTCGTCACCGGAATGCGCGCCCGAGACCTCGGCGGGCATTCTCTCCCGGTTACAGATTTAGACAAAAGCCGCTGGCATTTGACTGGGACGGAAAACGGCGCGGAGATTGATTACGAAATCTTTGCCGACCAGCCGGGCCCCTTCGGTGCGCAGCTGAGCCCGCAGCACGCCTTTTTCAATCTGGCTGAAATCCTCATGTATCCGGTAGACGCCCGCGCCTCTCCCATGGAAGTTCGGTTTGCCGACGTGCCTTCGGGGTGGCGGATCGCCACCCCACTCCCAGATTCCTCCGGAGAATTCGTCGCCGACAATTACGACCGCCTAATCGACTCCCCGGTTGAGATCAGCGCCTTCCAGGAGTCGGATTTTGAGCAAGCGGGCGGACGCTATCGCGTGGTTGTGGATGCCGATCCCGGAGACTACGAACTTCAGAAAATTGTCGCTGCGCTGCGTGCCCTGGTATCTTCAGCCACGGTCTGGATGGACGACCGCCCGTTTCAAACCTATCTCTTCATCTATCACTTTCCGCGAGCCTCCTCGGGAGGCGGAATGGAGCATGCCTACTCGACCGCTATTGACATCAGCGCTATCCGCCTGGCGGAAAACCCTCAAGTTCTGACCGACCTGACGGCGCACGAGTTCTTTCACCTGTGGAATGTAAAACGCATCCGGCCGCAGTCGCTGGAGCCGGTTGACTACACCAGGGAAAACTACAGTACAGCCCTGTGGTTCAGCGAAGGAGTCACAACCACGGCCGCAAACATCATCCTGTTGCGAGCCGGCCTGTTGAATGAAGCCTCTTACCTGAGAGGGCTCGGTTCAGAAATCGGAGAACTGGAGCGGCGGCCGGCTCACCTGTCTCAGTCCGTGGAGGAATCCAGCCTGGACGCGTGGCTGGAGAAATATGAGTACTACCGCCTGCCTGTACGCAGTATCAGCTACTACAACAAGGGCTACCTGCTCGGCGTCCTGTTGGACTTGCAAGTGCGCGAGGCCAGCCAGGGAGCCGCTTCCCTGCGCGATGTCCTGCGCTGGATGAATCAGAACTACGCGCAGAAAGGAATATACTTCCCCGATTCCGAGGGCGTGCGACATGCCGCTGAAAGCGTTGGTCATACCAATCTGGAATGGTTTTTTCGCAAATATGTCGCTGGTACCGAAGAGATCCCCTGGAACGATTTCTTCGCGACTGTAGGGTTGCGCCTGGTGCAGCGGATAAATTCAAGCGCGGCGCCCGGGTTTCTGGCGGTGCGAAATTTCGACGCGCCTCCTGTCGTTGCTCAGGTAACTGCAGGCACTGAAGCAGAGAATGCCGGACTGGCGGTGGGGGACGTCATTGTGGAAATCAATGGTCAGACAGCGAGCTCAGGATTCGAGCAAAGACTGGCCGAACTGAGTCCCGGCAACACGATTCATCTGCGAGTGAGCAATGCGCAGGGTGAGCGTGAACTGCAGTGGAAGCTGGCCCGCCAAAAAACGGTTGAGTGGAGCCTGGTGGATAGCGAGAATATTACACCGCGGCAACGAGCCCGGCGCGCGGCCTGGCTCAAAGGTGAATCTGAGATGCCAGGAGAAACGCGGCAGTGATTCGCACCATCTTCATGCTCGCCTTCTGGGCTGTGGCCTTGCCCGTGGCCGCAGTGCTGTGCTTTCCCTGGACCTTCCTGACCGGAGACATACGCTTTCTTTACCAGGTTGCCATGGGGGCGGCGTGGACCGGAGCACGTCTGGCAGGAATAAAAGTTCAAACCATCGGGCTCGACCGGCTGGATCCAACGCGCACTTATATTTTCATGTCCAACCACGTCTCTAACATCGATCCGCCCATCATGCTGCCGTTGATTCCGCGGCGCACCTCCGTGATGGCAAAGAAAGAATTGTTTGACTACCCGTTGCTGGGGAAGACCATGCGCATAGGTTCGCTGGTACCGGTGGATCGAGGAAACCGCGAGGCTGGTATTTCGGCGGTACGGGCCGCTGCTGCAGTCCTCCGACAGGGCATCAATATGACCATCTACGTCGAAGGACATCGTTCCTTCGACGGCAAGCTTCTGCCCTTCAAGAAAGGCCCGTTTTATCTGGCCATGGAATGCGCTGTGCCGGTGGTTCCGGTGACGATCGCGGGATCGCACTACGTCATGCCCAAGGGAAGATTTGCCATCAAGCCAGGAACCGTCACCTTGATTTTTCACCCGCCGATCGAACCAGAAGATTTTGGCAGCCGCGAGTGCTTGATGGAAAAGGTAAGGCGAGCGATTGACGGTGGCTTGCCGAAGGAATATCAAGAAAAGTCAACCACAGAAGACACACGGTACACGCAGAAAATCTAGGATAGTAATTTCAGTTTCGCCTCTCTGTCTCAGTATCCTCTAGGGTTAATGCTTCGCCGCCTTCCGCAGCGTTCTGGCAATTTCGGGCAACCGGGGCAGGATCGCGGAATATTTTAGCCAGAGCTTGTGATCCACGGCGGGCGCCCCGCTGACAATCGCGCCGGCGTCAATATCTCCGGCCACGCCGCTCTGCGGCGTAACAATGGCTCCATCCCCAATCTTGCAATGGCCGACCACGCCCACCTGTCCGGTAAGAATCACGCGGTTACCCACGTCGGTCGAGCCCGCCAGCCCCACTTGCGAGGCCAGCAACGAGTCTTCCCCTATGCAGGAACCGTGCCCTACCTGCACCAGGTTGTCGATTTTAGTGCCGCGTCCGATTCGGGTTTTCTCTACGCTGGCCCGGTCAATGCAGGAGTTGGCCTGGACTTCAACGTCATCCTCGACGATGACCGGTTCCGGTTGCACGATCTTGTACCAGTGGCCGGAGTCGTCCTTGGCGAACCCGAAGCCGTCCGCCCCGATTACGGCTCCGTTCTGCAATAGCACATTGTTGCCCAGCTGGCAGCCTTCCCGCACCACCGCGTGTGCGTGAGCAAAGAAGTTGTCGCCGATGATGGCTCCGCGATAGATGACTACATGCGGGAGCAGCACGGCGTTGCGTCCAATTTTAACGTCCTGGTCGATGACCACATAGGGCGCGATGTGGGCGCCCTCCCCGATCTTCGCCGAAGGATGCACCACAGCGGTCGGATGCACGCCCGGAGAATATCTTGGTGGCTGGCAGAAGAGTTCCAGAGCGTGAGCAAACGACAGGTAGGGATTCTTGCTGCGCAGCATAGCGGTAGGGATTGCGGGAAAATCATCGGACACAATGACCACCGAAGCTTTCGTGGTCCGCGCCGCCGCCGCGTACTTGGGATTAGCGACAAAGGTGAGCTGCCCCGGCCCAGCTTCCTTGATACCAGCCACTCCGGCAATTTCCGTGTCCGGCGAACCGTTTTCCAGGCGCGCGGCCAGGCGATTAGCAATTTGAGCGAGTTTCATAGGTATTGGCCCGTAATTGCAGGCAAGATCGTGATTGTAATGGAGACGGTCAGCAAGCTGCTGAGGACACGTGCGCGAATCAGACCAGTCCAAAAATCGTGGCCAGGAGGTACAACGCTTCCACGACGGCCAGGGAAATCAGCAGCGCCTCCCGCAGGCGTGAACGCGACAAAGCGCTTTGCAGCTTGCCGTGGCGGACATGGGCCGGCGCCTCCGCCAGAGCAGGCGACATTCCAGCAAATCCCGCGAACGGCGTGGCGGAAATTGCCCGCGTGGCGCTGGGCCGCACGGGGGTCATGGTAAACGCCTGGCGCTCGGCCAGCGGAACTTTGGGCAGCGTGATCAAAGACGACCAGCGCGCCAACTGCATGGAGCCTGATTTAAGGCTGGCGTCCACCGGCGCCGAGGTCAAATGCAGCGCGGGCAGGCGCTCAGGAGCGACCCGGTCCGCCAAATTGCGGAGCAGCGAAGTCCACCACATGTGCCCCATTTGATCGCTGACCAACTCGCCAACGTCCATGGGCTGTGATTCCAGCTCAAGCGGCGGCAGGACCTCCGGATTAATGACATTGCCCAGATTGGTGAAGACCGTCCGGAACCAGGGCAGGCTGACCGCATCGCCGATCAGCATGCCGGTGTTTAGCGGCCGGGAGGTAATTTGAAGCGGCGGAAGTTTCTCCGGGAAAAACCGGTCGTGCAGGTTGCTGAGCAGCGACCTCCAAAGCGGACGAGTCACCGTCTGCGGCAGCAGAAGGTCTAATTCGTGGCTGTCCTGGCTGTTATCCATCGCTCACTGGAGGGTCAACTCGGCTATCGAATTTCCAATTTAACACGCCTCGACAGGTTGTCGAACCTAGATAACCCGAAGGGTTGCACTAGTATCCAATACAATTGCGCTTTCAGCATGTAAAGTTTTGTGCGCTGCCGCACCCAACCTGCAACCCAGGCCAGTGGGCGGGCAAATTCACATTTCCTTTGCTAATATGTGCTCCCCCGAATCTTGCTAACTCGGGTCGATCATTTCAGAACGGAGACTATCCCAATGAAACTGCGTACCTTCTTCGTCGCTTGCGTAATTCTGGCTTTGAGCTCCGCGGTTTTGGCTCGTCAAGCCAGCGATGCCCCAGCCCGTGCCACCCAGCGCATCACCCGCGAAGTCAGGCACGAACTGCTGATGCTGCCCTACTTCACCGTGTTCGATAACATCGCGTACAAAGTGGATGGCTATAACGTAACCCTCCTTGGCCAGGTGACTCGCCCGGTCTTGAAGTCTGATGCGGAGAATGTGGTCAAGAAAATTGAAGGCGTGGAGCATGTCGACAACCAGATCGAGGTCCTGCCCACCTCGCCCATGGATGACCGCCTCCGCATCCGGCTTTATCGCGCCATCTACGATTATCCTCCACTGCAGAAATATGCTTTGGGAGTACAAAAGCCGATCCGCATTATCGTGAAGAACGGAAAAGTGACATTAGAAGGCGTGGTGGACAGCGAGGCCGACAAGAATATCGCCAACATTCGCGCCAACAGCGTGTCGGGTATTTTCGGTGTAACCAACAATCTCCAGGTAGTGAAGGAGTAGGAAGCGAACTCCCCAGACCCGGATTTCGGGCTATCTCAAAACCTCGTCCGCGGTGCCGCCTGCAGATTGGCTCCGCTCGAACGTGAAGGCTGAGGGATGCCAGGGTTTGTTCACTCGCCGAATAATTGCACCTGCCGGATGTCGCCCGGCATGTCTTTGCGGCGGCGGCGGGTGGCGCCAATCACGGCCAGCACGGTCAGTGATTCCAGGGCGGTCCGCGGCACGAAGATACGTTGGGTGTTGGAACGCAGGTCAGGAGGATTGATCAGGAAGCCCTCGGCCGTGGTCAGGCTGAGGTCATTGGGCATCATGCCTTCAAGGACCTCGTTGTCCTTGAATTTCAGGCGCACCCACAGGCCCTCGGTACGCGGGCGGCTGGTAAAGGTCTTGCGGCTGAGCGACTCCGAATCTCCAAACTCGCGGACGAAATACACCGCCTTGATGTCCTTCAGGTCGATCGCAACTACGTTCCCCGAGGTATTCAGCAGCTCGAGTTTGCCGTCGTGGACGAAATTCGATGGGGCAACATGCCCGTTGATCGAATCCCGGTCCATCTTCCGTATGACAACTTTCTTATGGGTAGAGGGCATGAGACATCGTCGTCAGTCTTCCGTCGCCGAGTTTCCAACTGTCAGCGGCCCTGAAGACTGACGGCCGGAGGGTGACGACTGTTTTCAGGGCTTTCCGCCGTGGAACGCTATGCGATTCTCGCACTTTTGCCGCGATAAACGCGTCCATTGTATGTTCCCTGTAGCCAAATCGTTAACGTTGTGTTATTTTCTGTAGCTTGTCCTGTCCTATCTCATGTATCCTAAGCCTTTTCGATAGAGTCACTTACATGAAGGCGACCGGAGTAGTTTCTTGGCGGAGGCCCCAGCCTGTGGAAAACTCCTGCAGGGCTGTCGTGCCCCAGATTGTGGAGCGCCGTTCGTAAGCAAGCATGGCCGATTACATCTACACAATGGAAATCCGGCTGACGCCGGACCAGCAGCGTGGCGTCACCCTGGTACAGGACATAGCGCGCGCCGCCGGTATGAATATTTACCTCACCGGAGGCGCGGTCCGCGACATCATCAGCGGCTTCCCTATCCGCGACCTGGATTTCTCCGTCCAAGGCAATCCTCTGAAGCTGCAGAAGGATCTGGAACGCGCTGGAGTGCGTATTGCCGGCTCGGACGACGAATTGAAGACCCTCTACCTGGGCCTGCCCGGGAATGTCCGCGCCGAAATAAGCATGGCGCGAATCGAGCGCTACGAAAAAGCCGGCAAGCCACCCATAATTTCTCCCGCCACCCTGATTGAAGACCTGCGGCGCCGCGATTTCACCGTCAATGCCATGGCGCTGTCACTGAATCCTGGCTCGCGGGGCTTACTGATGGATCCCTTCAACGGTGCCGCCGACATCGAGGCTAAGGTGCTGCGCGTGCTTCATAACTACGCCTTTGTTGAAGATCCTTCGCGTCTGATTCGCGCCACCCGCCTGGCGGCGCGCTTTCACTGGCCGCTCGAAGAGCGCACCCAGGCTCGCTACGAATCGGCCAAGGAAAACAATTACATCGAATACATCACCAGCAAGGCCACCGGCTACGAGATCGAGCAGCTGGCTTACGAAGAAGATCCCCTGCACATTGTGCGGGTGCTGGAAAAAGAAGGCTGGCTTAAGGTCCTGAACCCGCATTGGACGACTGCGAAGGTCGATAGCGCGCAACTGGGCCAGCTCTTGAAAACCCGCCAGCAGATGAACGAACTCGGCTACACACCTGATCTGGCGCCTGCGGTCATGTACTTCCTCACCGCCCGTCTTGGCGAGAAAGATATCGCCGACATGCGCAAGCTGATTCCGCGCAAGGACCTGGTCGAAGCCTGGCGCGATCTTGAGGACAACGCAAAAGATCTGGCCAAACGCCTGAGCGGAAAGGAAGCCGCCACTCCCTCTCGCGCCTGGAAATTATTGTCGGAAGCGCGCCCCGAGATGATTCTGTTCCTGGCGGTGACGGCTCGCCAGCAGGCAGTTTCGCAGAAGATAAAGAATTTCTTTACCAAATGGCGCCAGGTTCAACAAAAAATTCCGTTGGCGGAGATGACGGAACTCCACATTACACCGCAGCTGGCAGAGTATCCCAAGATTGCGCATGACGTATTCATGCTGCTGCTGGATGGAAAACTGCGCTCGCGCACCGAGACTCTGAAGTATCTGAAGCCTCTGGCGCCACCACCGCCTCCGCCGCCTCCCCCACCGCCGCCCAAGCGCGGCAGGGCGGCTAAAGCCGCAGCAGCAGCGGCGGCTGAAGCGTCTGCGGCAGCCGCCGCGGCCAAGGCTCCGGCGGCCGGCAAGAAAAAAGGGAAAGGCCAAGCTGCACTACCCGCTGCACCGAAGCTGGAGGCGGCCAAGCCTGCGCAGTCGCCGAAGGTGGAAAAGACTGCAAGCAAGCCTGTCAAAGCAGTCGCCAAGAAAGCCGAAACAAAAAACAAGAAGAAACGCTGAGTGAGTTTAAAAACGGATTCAACCCGGCCCGGAGTGGCGGGACCTGCTTTGTTAGCCGCTGTCCTGGGCCTTATCTCTACGGTGAACGTTTTGTCCTTTGCGCTGTAAAATCTTCGTTCTGATTTTCAAGGTCAGCTGGCTTGCGAGGTGGCGAGATGAAAAAGCTGGGCAGGATCCTGCTTTGGGCCCTGGTTGCGTTGCTTGTTCTGCTGGTGGTTGGCATAAGCCTGACCATCGGATGGCGGCCCTTCATCGGCCCCAGGGCGCGGCCTCTCACCTCGCGTCGCTTTGAGAGCACTCCAGAACGGCTGGAACGAGGCCGTTACCTTTTCACCGCCATCGCAGGCTGCAATGGCTGCCATTCCCTGCACGATTGGAACACTCACGGCGCCCCAGTACTGCCGCAAGGTGAGGGCGTTGGCCAAGTCATGTGGTTCACCGACCTGCCCGGACGCATTGTGGCCGCGAATATTACCCCGGACCCCGAGACCGGCGCAGGTAGTTGGACTGACGACCAACTGGCCCGAGCCATACGGGAAGGCATCGGGCATGACGGGCGGGCACTGTTTCCCATGATGCCGTACCAGCAGTTTAGACACATGTCGGACGAAGACCTGGCTTCGCTCGTCGTCTTTCTCAGAACCCTGCCGCCGGTGAAGCATGCCCTACCCCCGACCGAGATCATCTTTCCGGTGAAATACCTGATTCGCAGCGTGCCCCAGCCAGTAACTGCGCCGGTTAGCGCCCCCGACCGTAGCGATCCCTTGAAATGGGGTCAGTATCTTGTCACCATCGCCAGTTGCACGGAATGTCACACTCCACAAACCAGGGGCGAGGTACCCCCCGGCATGGAGTTCAGCGGGGGATTCACACTCGCAGGCCCTTGGGGTTCGGTCGCCAGCGCCAACATCACCCCCGATCCCACCGGAATCAGCTATTACGACGAAGCTTTGTTCATTCAAGTCATGCGTACTGGTTACGTAAAAGCCCGAAAGCTCAGCTCCATCATGCCGTTTGGAGAATTCCAGGGTCTTACTGACGATGACCTGAAAGTGATGTTCGCGTACCTGCGAACCCTGAAGCCGGTGAAGCACCGTATCGACAATAGCCTGCCGCCTACTTATTGCAAACTCTGCCGCTTAAAGCACGGCGCCGGAGATCAGAACTAGCGCCCAATTTTGTGGAGTATGGCTTGCAAATATTTGACAAACGCCACATCCAGGCGGCGCTATAATCTATTGTATGCGGCGCCAGTTGGCCATTCCGGCGTTGTGCATGGCGGTACTGGTCGCTCCGCTTTGGGGCCAGATGCATGGTTCCGCCAGAGGGTCTGGCGGAGCAGGAAGAGCCGGATTTTCCTCCCACGGTCCCGCGGGCATGCGCGGCGGTTTCGCGCCCGCCGGCAGGGTGGGTTTCAGCGCAGGGTTCGGAACTGGACTGCGGCAGCCGGTCTTCGGTCAGCGCCCAGGTTTTGCCACCTTTCGACGCCCCTTTGTCAGTCCCCGCCGTTTTCACCGTCCGCTTTACTTTTCGTCATTCTCGCCCTTTTATTTCGGATACTACGGCTACCCGGCCTACTACGGCGACTACTCTTACTCGACAATCGATTCCTATCCGGCGTACGACTACTATTCGTCTTATCCATCCCCATACCAGGCGCAGGCCAGCGCCGACCTGGCACAGCAGCAACAGGACATTGATCGACTGGAGGATGAAGTAGCACGCTTGCGCGAGCAGCGGGAGTCACCCGAGGTGGCTTCGGCCAAACCGCTAGCCGAAAATAAATCCGAGCCTTCGACGCCTACAATTCTGGTCTTTCGCGACAAACACACCCAGGAGGTGCAGAATTACGCAGTGGTCGGCGGTACGCTTTGGATCTTCAATGAGCAGCGGGCGACCAAACTCCCGCTATCCTGGCTCGACATTGAGGCCACTTCCAAAGTAAACGACGAGCGCGGGGTGAATTTCCGCGTCCCGAACTGACAGATGTGGGCACGAGCGTCCCGCTCGTGCCATCCTTCCCTGGCGGAAAAGTGTTCGAGCCACCATGGCGCTGTGGATAACTCCTTTTTTCTCAACCGCGATTTCCCATTAGAATAGCGCCAACGTAAAATCAGTACAGATCCTCTCATGTCCCAATTCGTTCACCTGCATCTCCATACCGATTACTCCATGCTGGACGGCGCCTGCGACGTGGAAAAGCTTGTCCAGCGCGTGAAAGAGCTGGGTATGCCGGCCGTGGCCATGACCGATCACGGCAACATTTTCGGCGCAGTCCACTTCGTGAATGCAGCTAAGGCCGCGGGCATCAAGCCGATCGTCGGTTGCGAACTTTATGTGTGCAAGAAGGACGACCACAACATCGTACGCACACCGCCCGAAGGCGACACTTACAACCATTTACTGGTTCTCGCCGAGAACGAAGAGGGCTACCGCAATCTGGCCAAAATTACTTCCGAAGCTTCTCTGCGCGGCTTCTACTACAAGCCTCGCGTCAGCAAGAAGTTTCTCGCCGAACACTCTAAAGGGCTGATCGGCCTCTCGGGATGTTTGAAGGGTGAAGTTGCCGAACGGCTGATGGAAGACAACTTCGAAGCGGCGCGAAATGCGGCGGCGACCTACAGCGACATCTTCGGCAAGGACAATTTCTTTCTCGAGATCCAGGATCAGGGCCTGGAGCAGGAACATCGCATTCACTCCAATCTGTTCCAACTGGAGAAAGAACTCGGCCTGCCGATGGTCGCGACCAACGACAGCCACTACCTTTGCGAAGACGACGCGCATGCCCAGGATGTGATGCTGTGCATACAGACCGGCAAATCCATCCAGGAAACTAATCGCATGAAGTTCCAGGGCACAGGATTTTTCGTCAAGAGCCACGACGAAATGTACCGCGTCTTCAAAGACGCGCCTGACGTGCTCTCCCGCACCCTGGGCATCGCGGAACGCTGTAACATGCGGCTGGAAAAGATCAGCAACCCGTTCCCTCACTTCGACGTGCCAGCTGGATTCACGCTGGATAGCTACTTCGAGCACGTTACTCGCGAAGGTTTCGGCCGACGCCTGGAAACGCTGCGCCCTCTCGAGAGCCAGGGACGGCTGAAGCACAGCCTGGCAGAATACGAACAACGACTGGCGCGGGAACTAGCCATAATTCAGCAGATGAAGTTTTCCGGATATTTTCTCATCGTCTGGGATTTCATCCGCTATGCCCGTGAACGAGATATTCCGGTCGGACCCGGACGTGGATCGGCTGCCGGCTCTCTGGTTTCATACTCGCTTGGAATCACCGATCTGGATCCACTGCAGCACGAATTGATCTTTGAGCGCTTTCTGAACCCTGAGCGCATTTCCCTTCCCGACATCGACATTGACTTTTGCATGAACCGCCGCGGCGAGGTCATTAACTATGTCACCAACAAGTATGGCCGCGAGAACGTCGCCCAGATCATCACCTTTGGCACCATGGCCGCAAAAGCTGCCATCAAGGATGTGGGGCGTGCGATGGGAGTCTTGTACAGCGAGGTCGATCGCATCGCCAAGATGGTTCCGACCACCCTGAACATCAAGCTGGAAGATGCCATCAAGGAATCGGCCGCGCTGCAGCAGGCTTATGAGAGCGACGCGCAGGTCCGCGAACTGCTGGACACCGCCAAAAAACTTGAAGGCATGGTGCGCAATGCGGGAGTTCATGCCGCCGGAGTCGTGATCTCGCCGCGGCCACTCAACGAACTGGTGCCGCTGCACAAGACCAAGAACGACGAAATCGTCACCGCCTTCGATATGGTCGCGATCGAAAAGCTGGGCCTGCTGAAGATGGACTTTCTCGGCTTGACCACGCTGACCATCCTCGATGACTCATTGAAGCTGATCGCGCAGACTCGGGGCGAGCGCATCGTCCTGGAAAACATCGGGCTCGACGACCAGGAGACCTATGAAAGGGTTTTCCACAAAGGCCTTACCTCGGGTGTATTCCAGTTTGAATCGCGGGGCATGCGCGACGTGTTGCGCCGTTACCAGCCCAACTCCATTGAAGACCTCACAGCTCTGAACGCGCTTTATCGGCCGGGCCCGATCCAGGGCGGCATGATTGACGATTTCATCGACCGCAAACATGGGCGCAAAAGGATTGAGTACGAACTTCCCGAGCTGCAGGAAATTCTCCAGGAGACGCTGGGTGTCATCGTCTACCAGGAACAGGTGATGCAGATCGCCAATCGCCTGGCCGGTTATTCCCTCGGTGAAGCTGACCTGTTGCGCCGCGCCATGGGCAAGAAAAAACACGAAGAGATGGCGCAGCAGCGCGAACGCTTCATCGAGGGCGCGGTGCAGCGTGGGTATCCACCGAAGAAGATTGAAAAGATTTTTGACCTGATGGCTCAGTTCGCCGGTTACGGCTTCAACAAGTCGCACTCGGCCGCCTATGCTCTTCTGGCTTACCAAACCGCCTATCTGAAGACGCGCTACCCGGTGGAGTTCATGGCGGCACTGCTGACCTCAGTGACTGGCAGCACCGACGACGTGGTCAAGTACATCAACGAATGCCGCGAAATGGGCATCGCGGTCGAGGCTCCAGACATTAACGTCAGCGACGCCAACTTCACCCCGCACGGCAGCGCCATCCGCTTCGGCCTGGCCGCGGTAAAGAATGTGGGACACAACGCGATCCAATCCATTGTCGCGGGTCGCAAGGAGCTCGGCCGCTACAGCTCGATCTACGAATTTTGCGAGAAGGTCGACCTGCGCCTGCTCAACAAGCGGGTGCTGGAGTCGCTGATCAAAAGTGGCGCTATGGATGGTCTTGGCCGCCGCGCCCAACTCATGGCCGTTCTGGATCGCGCGATCGAGGGTGCGCAAAAAACCCAGCGCGATGCTGAGTCCGGCCAGCACGGCCTGTTTGGCGTCTTTCAGCAGGATGAAGTTGTTTCTTCCAACACCAAGCTTCCCGACACGCCGGACTGGGATGAGCACACCCGGCTGGCCAACGAAAAAGAGATTCTGGGATTTTTCATCAGCGGCCACCCTTTGGAAAAATACCGCGACAAGCTCGAAGACCTGCACGCGCTCAGCACCGAAGAAATTGCTGCGATGAAATCGTCCACCGGCAAGGACGAAAACATCGCCACCGCCGGAATCATCACCAGCATTCGCGTGCTCAAGTCGAAACGAGGAGATCTCTACGCCCAGGGCACGCTGGAAGACATGTCGGGCGCGCTCGAAATGCTGGTCTTCCCCGAGGCCTATCGCAAATTGCAGGAAAAAGTAAAACTGGAAGTGCCGGTTCTGATTCGCGGCGGGGTGCGCATCGAGGAAGGCGCAAACCCCAAGCTCACGGTCAACGAGATTCAGCCTTTGGAAGAAGCCAGGGTTCCGCTGCCGCGTTCGCTCCGAATTCGCATCCCGCTTGAAACCTCGAGCGAGTCAACCGTCGACGCTTTGCAAGTGCTGTGTGCCCAGCGCAAGGGCGAAGCCAAGGTGTTATTCGACGTGGAACGCCAGGGCGATTTCATGGTCGTGATGGAAGCGGAAGGCTATAATGTGCAACCGGACCGTAATTTTATCGCTCGCGTCGAGGAGCTGTGCGGCCGGGGCGCCGTGCGGGTGATTGATTAGCAATCATTTGACCGAAATCTGTACGCAATGACAGCTGCATCCGATGAAAGTTCCGAAATACAGGAGTTCGAAGGCGCAAACCAAGGACGCGCCGCCCGTGGCCAATGACGCGCTGGTGATGACCGGAGTCGAGTTCCTCCTTTCCATGGTGGAATCGCGCTGGGCCTCCCGAAACGGCGACCGCGGTAAGCCCGACGTCGGAGACAGAACTCACCAGGAGCTGGACAAGATCGATCAGCAGATCGCCCGCCTGCAGGACGCAGCCGCAGCCGACGAAAATACGCGTCAGGAGATCCAGCAATTACGCGATCGGGTGGAGGCCCTGCGCAAGGAAATGACATCCCATTTCGGCGCCTGGGAAAAAACCGAACTGGCCCGCCATCCGCAGCGTCCCTATCCTCTCGACTACATTGAACGGATCTTTACCGACTGGAGCGAACTTCACGGCGACCGCGGCTTCGGCGACGATCCCGCGCTGGTTTGCGGCATGGCCCGCTTTCATGGCGAAGAAGTCATGATCGTTGGCCACCAGAAGGCGAGGGATACGAAACAGAAGGTATACCGCAACTTCGGCATGCCTAACCCGGAAGGCTACCGCAAGGCTCTGCGCACCATGAAAATCGCGGAGAAATTTGGCCGTCCGATTTTCACCTTTGTGGATACTCCGGGAGCCTATCCAGGACTGGGAGCGGAGGAGCGCGGCCAAGCCGAGGCCATTGCACACAACCTGCGTGAGATGGTGAGATTGCAAGTCCCGATTGTCACCACCATCACGGGCGAAGGCGGAAGCGGAGGCGCGTTGGCGATCGCCGTCGCCGACCGCGTGTTGATGATGGAAAATTCCGTCTATGCCGTGATTTCACCGGAAGGCTGCGCCTCCATCATGTGGCGCGATCCTACCAAAAAAGAGCTCGCGGCTCAGGCCATGCGCATAACAGCTGAAGACCTGAAAGAACTAGGCTGCATCGATGACATTGTTCCCGAACCCGAGGGCGGGGCGCACATTGACCACGAAGCGGCGGCCTCGCTGCTGGATGCCGCCTTGCAGAAGCAACTTTCGGAGCTGAAGAAAAATCCGGTTAAAGCCTTGACCGATTCCCGCTACACCAAGTTCCGCAATATGGCCCAGTTTCTCCGAGAGGAAAACTAGCCCGCCGTCGCACGGCCTCGCTAAGAAGCGATCAGCTTTCCCCAAATTTCGCTGCGCTGACTTTTGTCCTGGAGTTCACTGCGGCGGTTCAACTGCAACTTCGAGAATATATTCGAGAGGTGAAATTTGACGGTACTTTCCTGGATATTCAAGGCCTCGGCAATTTCCTTGTTGGAAAGCCGGCGTTTCACCAGTTCGATGATCTGACTCTCGCGCTGGGTGATGGCCTGTCCTGCAGCCGATTGGCTGACCGTCTTGAACGATGCAATCGAGCCCCGGGCATAGGCTTCCAGCACGTCCGGTGAAAACCACAACTCGCCTCGCGATATGCGTTCCACGGCCAGCGTCAGCTTTTCATCAATCTGCGCGAAGGGCACGAAGCCGTGCACCCCGAGCGCGAGGAAGCGAGCAGCCTGTTCCACTGGTTGTGCCTCATCCAGGAGCAGAACCCTGGCATTCGGATAGCGCTCTCGCAACAGGCGCAGGCATTCGCTCACCGGCAGATCGATTCCTTCCCGATCCACGATGAAGACCGGGTCTACCCGCGGCGCAGGCTTCTGTGCGATCAACTCTTCGAGGGTGACAGCATGGAGCGCCGAGCCTTTCGAGAGCAGGTCGAGCAAGTAGCGGGCCGCGAGCCGATTTTGCTCAACCACGCAGACGGGCATTGCTTCCGCCTTTATTGCGGGCTGGCCCCCACTTGCAGGATGGTTCTGCTTAGAAGATCCCTTGGATCGCACTACCCGGAGAATCATCTTTCCCCTCCGCTGTTGACGGCTGTACTGACTGAACGTGCCGCTGCATCATGGCTTTGGCTAGAAACGGAGTATTTGCGGTCTCTGCGTTGAGCCCGCCGGGCGCAGACGTAGACTACCGCAGCTGCAAAGCCATCTCGGGGTTACCAAAGTTCAATACCTGAAGCGAAACCGGACAAGACCCGTCCGGGCTGGGCGGGCACCGGCGCGAACAGGCTAGGTAACACCCCAATCCAAACATCCGGGTAAGTTTCCCCTCGTCTTGATGAGGGGCCACTCTATTTCTGGCGGGTTGCCAGTGATGTCACCCCGTTGCATTCTTGGGTCCCTGGCCAAAGACAAAAACGGCCGCAGGTCTACATTCACCTGCCCGGTCATTCATTCAACCTTCATTCGCGTGTTCCATTGTTAAGAACTTAATTGCTAAGAAAATGAACTACCAAACTTCTCCTCTGGTGCCGACGAAACACTTGGAGCGCCGCAATACCGAGCGCAAAACTCCTCTACGGTTTGCTTACATCAACATCGAACCTGGCAACGGTGGCAGCGTGTTGAACGTTTCCGAGGGCGGACTCTGCTTCCAGGCGATCGCCCCGATTCAGCGGACCAAGACGATCCGGTTCTGGTTTGGAGCGCCGGATCGCCGTATCGAGGTTCAGGGCGAGCTGGTTTGGACCAATGAGGCGCTGAAGCGAGGCGGAGTGCGCTTCACCGATCTGCCCGCAGAAGCTCGCGATCCCATGCGGTTGTGGATAAGTCCGCCGGCCGCGCCCGCAATCGATCAGGTGTCGGCGATGTCAGATCTCCCGCCCTACATCTCCGGGCCCCGTAGCAGCAACCGGCCTGACATCAGGATCGCTGGCTCCCTGCCGTTGCAGGAGGCTCCACGCGAGTCCACAACGAAGGCGCCATTGACAACCTTCACGGGAGGAGTGGCGACCGGGCTTCTAGTCGCGGCTCTGCTCGCGGCGCCATTCCTGTTTCATAGTTATAAGCGTCAGCTTGGAGAGTCGCTGATTCAATGGGGGGAGCGGTTCGCATCCCGGCCGCAGGCCCAGACGCAAAGCGTGCAAGCGCCGTCCGCGAGCACGCCCACCTCGGAATCCGCTCCGCAGAACATCGCGCCAGAGCCACGGCAGGTCCCAGCGATCACGCACGCGGAAATGTCTTCGACTCGAAAACAAGACCGGACGGAGGAAACGGCAGTAATTTCCCGAACAATTTTGCCGCCGGCGACGCCCATTTCAGCAACACGGCCCGAAGGGGTCGCGCATGGACCGACTTCAAGGTCCGCCGAATCGCAAACGGCGCGGGTCGCAGCCTCCGCCTCGACTCGGTCGGCGGATTCCGCCCCTGCACCTCAACCTTCTAAACACGTCGCGACGATCGCAAAACCAGCTTCCGTAATTCTGCCCTCAGCCGCTTTGCCAAGGCCAAACTCCAACCTCATTCCCATCAAGCCTGAGCCGCCTCAGGTCGAAGCAGCGGTCGGCAATCCTGTACAGACCGTCGCAGCAGGCATCGGCGCGAGTTCGCGAATGTTCTTTGAGTTGGGAAAGTTCAAAGATGGATCATCGGCGGACCAGGCGCGCGACAAATTGACGCGTTTGGGGTTGCATGCAAGTGTGGTGGAAAAGAGTCATTTCTGGGCGAATTCCTATCACGTGCTGGTGGGCCCATTCGATGACGACAACGCCAACAGCGTGCGGGCGAAACTCTTGTCCAGCGGTTTCTCGCCGCAGGTGTTTGAGAGGGGGTCGCGCAGCCTCAGGATTTACGGTGGCTGCGACACCATGAGCCGGTTATTGCATTCTGAGCGCGCGACAATGCGCAGCCAGATGCCCGCGGAGGACTGTCTGATCAGTTGGGAAAGCTACAGCACTCATGCGCTGGTGAAGTTTGCCGAGCAAAACAGCGTCGTTACCACAGCCGACGGAAAATGGGTGAACCGCCAGACCAGATTTCAGCACGACGCCTTTGTGTACCGAAATAATCATGATGGCTCGCGTACGCTGCTCGAGATTCAGTTTGCCGGTATGAACCATGCTTTGGTATTCGGCAAATCGTGAGCGGAAATTAATATGGCCTCTCGAATCCACATCCTGCGCAGAATCAGCCTCAATGGTTGCCCATATTGCTTTAGTTCCGGGGTTTATCTCTCCAAACCCGGCAGATGGTGGGAAAGAATGTTGTTTGTCTTCCTGCTTCAGTTGATGCGGTGCCACAACTGCATGCGCCACCACTACCGGCCGATTATCCTCGTTTCAGGACCTCCAATGAACCCAGGCGGTTTGCGTAAGCCTCCACATCCCGCCGGTGCAGATGAAGATACAGACGCAAAAAAGCAGCGTTGCGCCTGAGCCTGGCTGATCCGACTGGACGATCCGACTGGACCGCCGCTGCGGCTCGCTCCGTGAGATCTAGTTGGCAGGCTGGTACCTTCGTGGGCGCACTACCGTCGGCGTCCTGTTTTCCGCGATTTCCCTGCCGTATAATAAAAGGTTCTGCACTGGTTGTAATCGCGAGCGGAAGAACTCTGCTCCAGGGGACAAGGAAGGACGGGAATGGCCACCACGGATGTATCGCTTCACTCCGACAGTCGTCAACCGGAACAAAAACCTCTAGTTAACGATATGAGCATCCAGGTTGCGACGGTCAACGGCTCAGGTTCGCAGAGTTCCAACACGGTTCTGCTGCGCAGCATCTTCCAGATGGGAGTTCCGGTATCGGGGAAGAACCTGTTCCCTTCGAATATCGCGGGGCTGCCAACCTGGTACACCATTCGGGCCAACAAGGACGGCTACATCGCACGCAAGAAAGAAATCGATTTCGTAGTCGCCATGAACGCCGAGACCGCGCAGGAAGACGTGATGTCGCTGGCACCGGGTGCGGCCGTGTTGTATGACGCACCGTTGAATCTAAGCGCGCTGCGCTCTGACCTGGTTTTTTACGCCGTCCCCTACGACAAACTGGTTGCCCCCGTCTGTCCCGAGGCCAAGCTGAGGAAGTTGGTCAAGAACATGATTTACGTGGGGGTGGTGGCCAAGCTTCTGGAAATTGATATTGCCGAAGTGGAAAAAGCCATCCGCAAGCAGTTCGCCAAAAAAGTCAAAGCCGCAAACCTGAATCTGGCCGCGGTCAAGGCCGGATACGACTATGCGGCCGCAAACCTGGTCAAACGCGATCCGTATTTCATCCGGCGCATGGATAAGACCGCGGGAAAAATCATCATCGACGGCAACTCGGCCGCGGCCCTGGGATGCATGTTCGCCGGAGCGACCGTGGTCGCATGGTATCCGATTACCCCATCTTCGTCGCTGCCAGAGAGCATGATCGACTACATGAAGCGCTTCCGCATCAGCGCGGACGGTAAAGCTACCTTCGCCATCGTGCAAGCCGAAGACGAATTGGCCGCTATCGGCATGGTGCTGGGCGCAGGATGGGCAGGTGCTCGCGCCATGACGTCGTCTGCCGGACCGGGAATTTCGTTGATGGCGGAGTTTGTCGGCTTGGCTTATTACGCCGAAGTGCCGGGCGTTATCTGGGACATTCAACGCGTCGGGCCATCCACCGGTTTGCCTACGCGAACGTCGCAAGGCGATATTCTCTCCACCGCATTTCTATCTCATGGCGACACCAAAAACATTCTGCTGCTTCCCTGTTCGGCGGAAGAATGCTTCACCATGGCGGGAGATGCCTTCGATTTGGCGGAACAGTTCCAGACTCTGGTTTTCGTCATGTCGGATCTCGATCTCGGCATGAACAACTGGATGGCTGATCCCTTCAAGTATCCGGAGAAGCCGATCAAGCGGGGCAAGGTCCTCAGCAAGGAGGATCTGGATCGGTTGGGTGGGTTCGCGCGCTACAAAGACGTGGATGGGGATGGCATCGGCTACCGCACACTGCCTGGCACCGATCATCCTGCCGCCGCCTATTTCGCACGCGGCAGCGGACACAACGAAAAAGCGCAGTATAGCGAGCGTCCTGACGATTTCGAGCGCAACATGGAGCGGCTTAACCGGAAGTTCGAGACGGCGCGTTCCTTCGTTCCACGTCCTGAAGTTTCCACCGGCAAATCCAAAATCGGAATCATTGGATATGGGACTTCGCATTGGGGCCTGATTGAGAGCCGCGACCAGTTGCGCCAGGAATACGACATTGAAACCGACTATCTGCGGCTGCGCGCTTACCCGTTCACCCGCGAAGTCCACGACTTCGTGAAGCAGCACGACCGGGTTTACGTGGTGGAGCAGAATCGAGATGCGCAAATGCTCGCATTGCTCAAGCTTGATCTCGAGCCCGCGCTGATCACCCGTCTGCGCAGCATCGCCCATATTCACGGATTGCCGCTGGATGCGCGCTCGGTAACCGACGAACTCATGACCATGGAGGGCAAGTAAATGGCAACCACCACGGGCACTCCCCCACCCAAAACCAACCGGGTTGGCTTGACGGTTGTTGACTATCGCGGCGGGAAAACGACTTTGTGCGCGGGCTGCGGACACAATGCCATCTCCGAGCGAATCATCGACGCCATGTACGAAATGGGCGTGCCCCCCGAGCGCGTGATCAAGCCCAGCGGCATTGGCTGCTCCTCGAAAAGCCCTGCCTACTTTATGGGACGGTCGCACAGCTTCAACGCGGTCCACGGCCGCATGCCGTCGGTGGCGACAGGCGCAGTGCTGGCCAACCGCCATCTGATCGCCCTCGGGGTCAGCGGCGACGGCGACACCGCTTCCATCGGCGTGGGCCAGTTTATCCACCTCATGCGGCGAAATCTTCCGATCATCTACATCATCGAAGATAACGGGGTTTACGGATTGACCAAGGGCCAGTTTTCCGCTACCGCTGACATGGGTTCCACCTTGAAAACTGGCGTTATCAACGACCTGCCGCCGATCGACACTTGCGCCATGGCCATCACCCTGGGAGCAACCTTCGTAGGCCGGTCGTTCTCCGGTGACAAGAAGCAACTTCACGCCATGCTAAAGGCCGCTATCGCTCACCAGGGTACGGTCATGCTCGATGTAGTCTCGCCCTGTGTGACTTTCAACGACCACGAAGGATCCACCAAATCCTACAAATACATGAAGGATCACGAGGAACCGCTGCAGGAAGTCAGTTTCGTGCCTGCATTTGAAGACATAACAGTGGAGTATGACGCCGGAACTACCGTCGAAGTGACCATGCACGACGGTTCTCGCCTTCGCCTGCGCAAGCTCGAAGAAGAATACGACCCCACCAACCGGATCGACGCCATAACCCGCCTGAACAAAGCGCATGAAGACGGAGAGGTTCTGACCGGCGTGTTCTACGTCAACACCAAGACTCCTACCTTCGTCGACCTGCTGAACATGACCGAGGAGCCTTTGGCGACGCTGCCAGAATCCGTAGTGCGTCCGGGAAGAGAGATTCTGGAACAAGTGATGGAAGAGCTGAGATAGGCCATAAACGGTTGCGCTTTGTCATCCTGAGCGGAACGGCCCATTCGCAAGCGAATGGGCCGTTGAAGTCGAAAACCCCCTATAGCCACCAACAGCCCCTCGTCTAGAAAGCATTTTTTCTGCCAGTAGGGCTCCTTCGGCTGGCTATCTCATAACCAACCTGTTCCCGCCAACTCTTTGACTATAATCGGCGTCTCAGTAACGTGCTCGAGCCCGTAGTGTATCTCTTTCACCCATGACTGAGCCTCGGACAAGACGAATAAGCAAAGGGCTTCTGATCGTGATATCAATAATCGCGATTGCCCTGGCGGTGGTCATTGTGGCCGGAATTCACCTCTCCAATCCTTATTTGCGACAAAAGGCGGTAGAGATGCTCGGCGAGAAATTCCATGCCGAGGTCGAACTCAAGGATTTTCACGTCCACCTGTTCCCCGGAGCACGCATCGAGGGCAGCGGACTCACGCTTCGACACCAAGGCCGGACCGATGTGCCACCCCTGATCTCGATTGCCGAATTCTCGGCAGAGGCGGGCATTCTGGGACTGCTCGGAAAACCGTGGAAGATTCAACAGATCAAGCTTAAGGGCTTAACCATTCAGATACCGCCGCCTGCCGAGCGAATCCACGAGGACTGGTCGAAGGCTCGCGATATTCCCATCCTGATTCACGAGATCGTTTCCGACGACGCCGAGCTACGGCTGCTCCCCAAGTCCGCGGACAAAGATCCACACGTCTTCGCGATTCATCACCTGGTCATGCATTCCGTCGGGCTCCACCGCCCGGCGTCGTTCAACGCTCAGCTCACCAACGCCGTTCCGCCGGGCGAGATCGACACTGCAGGCAGTTTCGGCCCCTGGAGCCCGGACGATCCCGGACAGACCCCGCTCTCGGCCAAATACACCTTCGACAAAGCTGATCTCGGAGTGTTCAAGGGAATCAGCGGCATCTTATCGTCGCAGGGGAAGTTTGGCGGAGTGCTGGAGAAAATCGAGGTAGAAGGAACGACCTCAACCCCAGACTTTACCGTCAGCACCGGCGGCCACCCGGTCGATCTGGAAACAACCTACAGCGCCACCGTGGACGGCACCAACGGAGACACTCTGCTGCATCCTGTGACCGCTCGTCTATTGAATACTGTGATTGTGGCCAACGGCGGCGTGGTGAAGTCTCCCGATAAAAAGGGCAAGGTCATCGATCTCGATGTCGTCGTCGAACAAGGGAGGATTGAGGACCTGATGCGGCTGGCGATCAAGGCCGACAAACCTGTCATGACCGGCGCGGTCAAATTCCACACCAAGTTCAACCTTCCGCCTGGCCCGCAGGATCTAGCCGACCGGCTGAACTTGGACGGAAAGTTTGACGTAGCTAAAGCCGAATTCACCAACCCGGAAGTGGCCGAAAAAATCCAGACTTTGAGCCGAAAAGGGCAAGGCGAGCCGGAAAACGAGGACGCCGGCAGCAGCGTTTCCGAGCTAACAGGAAACTTTCGCCTCGACAATGGCGTCATTAATTTTCGCGGTTTGACCTTTAGCGTTACCGGAGCGGAAGTAGCTCTCAATGGAATTTACGGCCTGGACAAGGAGAATCTCGACTTCCACGGCAAGCTGCGCATGCAAGCCAAACTTTCCCAGACGATGACTGGGGCCAAATCGTTTCTCCTGAAAGCGTTCGACCCATTCTTCCGCAAGAATGGCGAAACCGAATTGCCCATCAAGATAACCGGCACCCGCGAGCACCCTTCCTTCGGCCTCGACTTTCACCACAAGGACAAGGACAAAGAAAAGGGCGAGTAGCCCAGTGTGTGGGGCGGACACTCTTGTCCGCCACCTTTGACGTTGACTTTCGATTGAGGAAGCTAAAGACACAAGTCAAAGTCAACGGCGGCGGACAGCAGTGTCACACGTTTGTTGTTATTCAGGCGACGTCATCCAGCTTGGGCTTCTTGGGTTCTTCTTCTTCACCGGAGTGTTCAGGATTCTCGCCGGGCTCGGGAAAATCGGTATCCGCAGATTTCAATAAGGAATCCTGATCCCGATGTCCAATTTGTCCCTGCATGGAGGTGTTGCCCGTTTGCCAGGGCTCATCCTGTTCAACTGCGCCTTTGCCTCGGTCCTGATCTTTCCCGCTTTTGAAATCAGTCATGGAGTATCCTTGTGCAGGCCAGGGATGACACTAGCCTGTGCAGGCAAGCCTATCGCGAAACTTTATGCGGCGAGAAGGGTTAATTGTGTAGATTGGGTAAAAAGATCAAGGAGCGGACATGAAGAGTCTGGTTTTGGCGGTCTCCGTAATGATCATGTTAACCCTACCCGGATGGGGGCAAGCCACTCCCAGCCAGCAGGCGCACGCGAGTGCCGCGGCGCACCGGCAGGAGGCACGGAATAACCCTGAACGACGACACCACCGGCGAAAACACCGCCGCCATCATAAACACCACAACCCCGCATAATTCTGCGTCCTATGCCTGAATGCAGCCGGAGAACCGCCGGTTACTGTTCCCGGCGCGCGGTCGCTCCGGTGGTGGCCACGCCCAGCTTGCGCAACCGTTCCCTGGCCTGCAGGGCCTCATTCGATTTGGGGTAACGCTGGATGACGTGGCGAAGCGAGGCTATTCCAGCTTCCTGCTGACCCAGTTCAATGAGCGCCAGCCCCTTTTTCAGCTCGGCCGCGGCTGCCTTGTTGCCGTCGGGAAAACTCTGCAGGACCAGATCGTAGCTCTTCGCGGCTGCCTGGTAATTTCCCTGCTTGAATTGAATGTCGGCGAGATAGAAGTTGGCGTTCCCCGCCAGATCGGTGTTGGGATAGTACTTCACGTAATCGGAGAATTCCTGCACCGCGAGATCGTTCTTCCCCGCCTGGTAATCGCGCAGGGCATTGTTGTAGAGAACGTCCGGCGGCGGCGCTGAGGCCTGTTGCTGCTGCTGGGTCTGCTGTACAGCCAGGCTTTGCTGGGCAGCCTGCATATCTTCAAGCTGCTTGCTTACCTTGCCCAGACGGGCTTTCAACTCATCAAGGGTGTCATTCAAAGACTGGATCTGGCCGGAAAGTTGATCCACCTTGGTGCCGCTGTCGGCCTGCTGTTTCTGCAATGTGGTTTGCAGATCCGTAACCGAAGTCGCGACTTTGTTTGCCCGATCCGTGCTTTGTTCGATCAGGTGTTGCATCACGCCCATGCGCTCATCGAAGGATTGCTGCATGTGCGCAATCCTGTCCTGCAGGTCCTGTACCTGGGTTTGCAGTTGTACCATGTCCTTGTTTACGCCCCACGCTGGCATGAGGCCCGCCCAGAGCGCGAGCAGACTCAGGAGGAGCGAGTATCGCTGAATTTTCATAATCCATCCCCTAAGATGCGAAGAATACATGACACGTCCAGGCCAGAGGACGAACAGAGATTCCTGACTTCCATGGTATCTGAGTTGGACAGCCGAGTTCCGTGGCTTTTCGTGGCAACGGCATCCCTTCATCCCCTCCCGGCACCGGCTGGCTGGCTGCAAAGAGGGCCCCACGCCCCCGCTGAATTCAAGTCGCAGCCCGCCAGCTTGTGCTTATCCCACCGGAGGGACGCCGCCCCGGTTTACTTCAGGTACACGAAATGGCCGCGCCGGTTCTGTTGCCAGCACTGCTCGTTCGATTCGGTACAGAACGGCTTTTCCTTGCCATAACTGATGGTTTTGACGTGGTCGGCACTGATGCCGCCTTGCACCAACGCGTTGCGCACTGAGTTGGCGCGGCTATCGCCCAGAGCCAGATTGTATTCGGTCGAGCCCCGCTCGTCGCAGTGTCCCTCAATCGTGAAGCTGATGTTGGGATGCTGCTTCAGGAACTCGATATCGCCCTGCAAGGCCGACTGCTGGTCCGCATTGATATCGCTCTTGTCATAGTCGAAGTAAATGTCCTTCACAGTTTGCGAGAACAGTTCTTCTTCCGTAGCCGAGGCCTGCGGAGGAGGGGGCGGAGGCGAAGTCACGGTGACGCGCGCTGTCGCCTGTTGCGTGCCCCCTGGTCCTTTTGCCGTCAGCGTATAGGTGGTCGAATCCGATGGAGTAACCGACTGCGATCCGTTGGGCTGCACCGCTCCGATCCCATCGATGCTGGCGTCAGTAGCGTTACTGGTCTGCCAGGTCAGGGTCGTGGACTGGCCCTTCTCCACCGTGTTGGGATTGGCTGTGAGCGAGGCCGTAGGCGCGGCAGCGGGTGGTGGGGGTGGCGGCGGCGGGGGCGCCACTTTCTTTTTGCAGGCGCTCAGCATCATGATGGCGCCCAGCGCGAACACTAACATCATCCATCTCAATCTCTGTTGCTTCACTCTGTCCTCCATGATCTTGGTGCGCGTTGATGGCGATCGCAGCGCCCGGCTCAGTTCCGCACAAGGGAAACCACCCCTTCTGCGGGAATTAACTACCAAACAGCAATTATGATTCCGCTAATCATTTCCAACTCCAGTTGGGTTGCGTGTTTGCGCCCGCGAACGTCAACTGTTTCTGATTCGTGCCATCGGCCAGCATGGTCCAAATCTGCAGGCTCCCGGCCCGGCTGGATTGAAAAATAATGTGTCTTCCATCCGGCGACCAATAGGGGAAATCATTCCTTCCGCCGTCGTGAGTCAGTTGCACCCACTGTTTGCTGGCAATGTCCATGATGTAGATGTCCTGCGCTCCCGGCGCTCCCGGGCCATACTTGCGCATCCATGAGACCACCAGAAATTGCCCGTTGGGAGACCATGCCGGAGAAACCGCGTATCCCTGATCGGTGAGCCGCTGCACGTTGGTGCCGTCGGCTTCCATGGTGTAGACCTGCGGTAAGCCGGTACGGCCGCTCACCCAGGCAATCTGTGCGCCGGTCTTGCGATTCCATGCCGGTGAGACGTCTACCCCCTTAAACGAAGTAAGCCGCTTCAGGTTCCCGCCGGAGGCGTCGACCGTATAAATCTCAGGGTCTCCTCCGCGGGAGGATGAAAACGCCAATTTGATGCCATCGGGAGACCACGCCGGGGACACGTTGGTGCCGCCGAATCTGGGAAATGCCACCAGTCGGCTCAGGTCGAGCGAATACATCAAGATGTCCCAGCCGGACTTGGTCAGGGAGCTGAAAGCAATGCGCGATCCGTCAGGCGAGACCCGCGGAGACAACGAAATCGAGCCCAGATGAGTGATGGCATGCTGGTTGGCGCCGTCATAGTCCATCGCCCAGATTTCCTTGTGCCCGCTGCGGGAGCTTACAAAATAGATCTTGCTCTCTGCGATGCCGGCAATGCCACCGCCCAGGCGGAAGATAATTTCGTCGGCAAATTTATGGGCGGTGAGCCGGGCAGCATCGCTGGTTGCAGCGTCCTGGTATTGCTTTCCCAAAACCTGCGGCGAAGTGACGTTCTTTACGTCGTAAAGCCAACCCTGGACCGTCATTCCGTTTCCGGAAACTCCCAGGTTCCCAAAAGCCAGCATGGCTGCGTTCGGCGGAGGCGAACTCCACGGCTCAAACTTCACATCCGCGGGATTCCCTATCTGTCCCAGGGGATAAAAGCTCTTCGAGACCATATCGAAGATGCCGGCGTTGTCCAGATCGTTCCACAGAGTTTCGTTGAACACCTTGAGCAAATCGGCATTCTTTGCATCCTGGGTCGACGCATTGAAATCGGGAACCGCCAGCCGCACCTTCTCTACGCCCAGCCCGGTGCCGGTTCGAATCCAGTCCTGGGACCAGGCAGACGTCAACAAAACGAACGGTAAAAATAACTTAAGAAATCGCATCATCAATGAATCGTGACCTCATTCATCAGGCAAAAATTTCATCTACTATCTTTTGTAATCGAACCAAAACTCTACCGACACTTTATTCGCGGCATAATCGGAGGGTAAGGGACCAAAAGTGTCAATGCGCTGAATGGCGCGTGTAGCCGACTGGTCGAGCGAGGGAACGCCGCTGGATTGCTCGACCTGAACGTTGGCCGGATGACCGTCGCGCATCACATCGAAGGTGATATACACCCGCTGCGCCGTGCTGATGCTCGGGTCCACCTCATACTTCAGCCAGTTCTCCGACACTTTTTGTTGCACCACGCGTACATACCAGGCATAGCGCGAGCCAAAATCGCCGCCGCCGCCGGTGAAGCCGAATCCTCCCTTGGCTCCGTTTGCGCTGAAGGTGCCATAGGGCCCGCTGACCGGCCCGCCCTGGCCATACGGCACCACATTGTCGGCTTCCTCCACCGGCTGCGGCTTCGCCTTCTCCTTGGTAGCGCTGGTTTTCGACGCCGGTTTGGTCTTTGCGATCTTGTCCGGGATCGGAATGGCGTCCGGCAATGCCTCCTGCACCGGTTGCGGCTTGGGCTGAGACTGGGCCAGGCCCTTGGAATCGTTGGCCAGTACGTTCTGTGTTTGCACCGTGCTCGCAGGCAGTGGAACAGTGCTCACCAGGGTCACGCCCATGGCATCTCCGCCGCCGCCCGCGCCCCATCCTTCGCCTCGACTGCCGGGCGCGACGACGGCATACAGCAATATTCCGACCGCGACTGCGACGTGCAGCACCAGCGACCAGGTGAGGTTGCGGCCCCAACGGTCGTGCTCGAAGAAAATTTCAGCGTTGGCTTCCATGCGCGTCCAGCGGTTGAGTCACGATGCTCACGTTGGTAATACCGGATGATTTGACCGCGTCCATGACGGTGGCGAAGGCGCCAAAAGGAACATCTTCATCGGAACGGATGAAGATGGACTGGTGTTGCGGATCGCGGATTTTCTGTTTGAGCCTGGCGGCGATCTCGTTAATGTTAATCGCGTCGTTCCCCAGAAAAACCCGCTGCTGCTTGTTGATGCTGATGACCAGGCGCTCTTCGGTGATTTCTTTCACGGTGCGAGTCTTGGGCACATTCACCTCAATGCCGGACTGCAGCACCGGGGCAGTGACCATGAAGATGATCAGCAGCACTAGGACGACATCCACCAGGGGCGTGATGTTGATATCGGAGAGTGAGGTTTGAGTTCTACCGTTCGAAGCCGTAAAGGCCATTACCGCGGCACCCCCGGAGCTTCAGCGGTGCGGTAGGCGGGCAGGGGTTGCTGGCGCTCGACAGCGTTCAGCATTTCCAGGGCGAAATCATCGCCGCGAGAGGCGAACTCGCGAATCGATCCGCCGATCAAATTGTAGGCAATTACAGCGGGGATGGCAGCCGCCAGTCCGGCGGCAGTGGTAATCAGGGCTTCGGAGATGCCCGGGGCGACCGCGCGCAGAGTGGCAGCCCCGGCGGTACCCAGACCGTGAAAGGCGTCAATGATGCCCCACACGGTTCCGAACAGGCCGATAAAAGGAGTGACCGCGCCGACAATCGCGAGCCACGGCAGATTGCGCTCGAAGCGGCTCAGCTCCTCAGAGTTTGCGATCTGCATGGCGCGCTGGATGGCCAGCGGGCTTCTGACCAGACCGTTAGCCACAGCACCCTGGCGCCGATATTCCTCAAAGCCGCCTTCGAACACGCCAACCAGCGGGCTGGGGCGGAATTGCTCGGCGACGGCGCCCACGTCCTGTAGTCGTTGGGCTTTGCGGAAAGCGCGCACAAAGCGGCCGCTCTGCACCCGCGCTCGCCGCAGCAGGCTCCACTTGGAAAGAATGATCGCCCAGGAGATCAAACTGAAGACGAGAAGAATGACCAGAACGCTCTTGGCGACTGGGCCGGTTTCACCCACCAAGTCAATAATTTCGCCGCCGACCACTGCTGCCAGCAAGGGATACAGATTCATTGTTTTTAGGAGTATTCCTGCCTCGATTATAGACCAAGGTTAAGCGCCAAATTCGCGGGTGAACACCATCTATTAACCCCGTCCCCCTGTGCAAAAAACGCGATCCCCGGGCCCGGCATCTAAGTCGCTGTTTGCAAAACTCCGCTACACAATCCTCAGGAGGAAGCATGCCCCATTACGGAACCTTACGCGATTACCACTTTACCGACGTTGACGAAGCCACCGACGATATTCGCGGGGCAAAAGTGTATGGCGTCGACGACGAAAAGCTGGGAAAAATTGACGATGTGATTTTTGACCACTCAACCGGCGACATTCGCTATGTGGTCGTGGATACCGGAGGTTGGCTGTCCAGCAAGAAATTCATCGTCCCTCCCTACCAACTCACTCCTTCGGTGCAACACGAGGACGACTTCCAGGTGCACCTGACCAAAGAACAAATTGAAACCTTCCCGCCCTACAACGAGTCCGACATCGAGTCGGATGAAAAATGGAACGACTACGAAGGCCGCTACCGCTCCAAGTGGGAAGCGGATCCCATCATGCACCGCGTGGCCACCGATCGAAACATTACCCCGACGACAAAGCAGCAAATTGATGCCGGCTCTGGAAGCTTGGCTTCAGACGATTTGGAAGAAGACGAAACTGTCTCCGACGTTACTCCCATGAGGACAGAGGCTTCTTTGGGTGTGGATCCCAGCGGCCCAAGCCGACGTTGGGACACATTTGAAGACCGCTTGCGCCAGAGACGGCAGGAGATTGTTTCCGTTTGCTCCGCCTGTAAGGCGACACCCACATCGGAGGCGGCTGCCGAGCGGGAAAAAGACGCGCGGCGCAAGGCGAGCTAGCTTTTGCCGAAACCTGCAGGAGCATTCGCCCACTGATTTGCACCGGTCTGAATAATTCCTGGTGCAAATCAGTGGCTTGCTCAATCACTGTGCGGATCGGATGCCTTCAATATCCTCTGTTCTTATCCACCACCGACAAAAGCGGCTTACGTTCCAAGAAGCGGCCCAAGTTTTCAGAAATCAATTGGTAGTGCCTCTCCCACAGCCGTTCGGTGAGGCCGGCAGTGTGGGGGGTGATCAGCAGGTTTTCCAGGTCCCACAGTGGAGACGTGGTGGGCAGCGGCTCTTCCTCGAAAACATCCAGGGCTGCGCCGCCGATTCTCTTCTGGCGGAGGGCGTCAACCAGGGCCGGTTCGTCGATTAGCGGACCCCTCCCGACATTGATCAGACAAGCTTCGGATTTCATCTTCCTCAGTCGCGCTGCGCTCATCAGTCCTCGCGTAGCCGATGTCACCGGAGCGGCGAGGACCACGTAGTCCGACTGATCGAGCAGCGCATCGAGTTGCGACGACGGAAAGACCTGCTCTACACCCGCGGGACGCTCTTTTTCCGGATTCTCACGTACTGCGATCACCCGCATGCTCAGGTTGGAAGCATGCTTCGCCACCGCTCGTCCTATGCTGCCAATTCCCACCAGGCCAAGCACGGCCCCTGCCAGTTCTCGCGGGCGAGGGCGCCCGTGCCACATGGGCTCTTGTCCCCATACATGTTTTCGCTGGAAGCCTGCGGCTTGCGGCAAGCACTTCGCCAGCGCGAAGACCAGAGCCATAACGTGCTCGGCCACGACCGGGCCGTGCACTTCACGGGCATTGGTTACGATCACGTCGCTCTGCACCAGCTCGCGAAACATGAGTTGGTGGACGGCCGCGGCTGGGGAATGTATCCAGCGCAACTTGGCTGCGGCCCTGAACTGTTCAGGCCGAAGGGACCAGCCGATGATGATCTCGGCGTCGCGCAGATCCACTTCAATTCCGTCATAACTCGATCGCTGCACCGCCGTGATGGAGGGGAAATCCCCGTTCAGCCGCTCAGCTAGCCAGGCTGGCGCGTTCCAGAGCTCGAAAGAGTGGCGCAGAACGATGAGCAGCTTCATGACCGGATTAGATTTGTTTCGACGGCAGGCGCAGATCGTGTCCCGTCATTTCTTTCGGTTGTGGGACGCCCAACATTCCGAGTACGGTCGGCGAAATATCCCGCAACGACCCGCCTGGCTTCAGCGTGAAGTGTTTGCTGTCTGCGGCGATGACGATAAACGGGACGGGATTTGTAGTGTGGGCGGTGTGTGGACCGCCGGTCGCGGGATCGATCATCATCTCGGCGTTGCCGTGATCGGCGGTGATCAGGAGCGCGCCTCCCTTGGCACGGACTACCGGTTCGATCCGCCCCAGACAAGCGTCCACGGTCTCGACAGCCTTGATGGTGGGCTCGAGCTTGCCGGAATGTCCGACCATGTCGGCGTTGGCAAAGTTAACGATGATGACATCGAAAGTGCCGTCGTCGACCGCCTTGATCACCGCATCGGCGATGCCGGAGGCGCTCATCTCCGGCTTGAGATCATAAGTAGCAACTTTCGGAGACGGCACCAGCAACCGATCTTCGCCGGGAAAAGGCTGTTCGATTCCGCCATTGAAAAAATACGTCACGTGCGCGTACTTCTCGGTCTCCGCCACGCGCAGATTGCGAAGGTTCATCTGCCCCATCACGTTGGCAAGAATATTTTCGAGAGACTCCGGCGGAATCACCACTGGCAGCGAAAATTTCTTGTCGTACTGGGTCATGCAAACGTAGTGCAGGTTTTTAGGCAGGCGATCGCGCGCAATGGTCGCATCGAGGTCATCGGCTCCCGGCAGGTCGCGCCCGCCTTGCGGGTTGAGGCCGCTTTCGCGGGCCAGGGCACGAGTGATCTGGCGGACGCGGTCGGCGCGAAAGTTGAAACAGATACAGGAATCTTCGTCGCGGATAGTGGCCAGCGCTTCGCCGCGATTGTCCACGCACACGAAGGGCACGACGAACTCGTCAGTCACGTCCTGGTTATAGGAATGTTTTACTCCCTGCACCGGGTCAACATATTTGCCGCCCTCGCCGTCGCCTAAGACCATCGCATTGAATGCTTTCGCAATACGCTCCCAGCGGCGGTCGCGATCCATAGCGTAGTAGCGTCCGCTCACCGAAGCGATCTTGCCGGTGTTGTATTCCCGCATCTTCTGCTGCAGTTGGTCCAGGTATCCGGCGCCGTTGGTTGGCAGAGTGTCGCGCCCGTCCATGAACGCATGAACGTAAACTCGTTCGACGCCAGTCTGCTTGGCCAATTTCAAAAGCGCGTAAAGATGAGTCTGGTACGAGTGCACGCCGCCATCGGAGAGCAATCCAAACAGGTGCAACCGCCGTCCACCCGAGCGTGCATTCTTCATTGCGGCCAACAGCGTCGGGTTGGAAAAGAACTCTCCGTTCTGGATCATCAGTTCGATGCGGGTGCTGTCCATGTGAACGATGCGCCCGGCGCCGATGTTCAGATGCCCGACTTCACTGTTGCCCATCTGGTTGTCAGGCAGGCCGACATATCTCCCGCTGGTCTGGATGAGCGTGTTGGGATATTCGCGCAGCAGCCGGTCGTAAGTGGGTTTACGGGCGAGTGCTATCGCGTTGGCTTTGGTTTCCGCGCGATAGCCCCAGCCGTCAAGAATGATCAGGACGAGTGGTTTGGGACGGGTCATGCAGCTCCTGGCTTCCAGCTTCTGGCTCTTAGCCTTCAGCCCTCAGCGTTCAGCAAAGTTTGTTTTTCGCTACTACTGCTTGTAGTTCAGCGCCTTCACTCCCAGGAATCTTGCCGCGTTCCCCAAATCCCCTTCGATTCTCAGCAACTGGTTGTATTTCGCAATACGATCGGTGCGCGAGGCCGAGCCGGTTTTGATCTGGCCGGCCCCGGTAGCCACTGCCAGATCGGCGATAAAGGTATCTTCGGTCTCGCCAGAGCGGTGCGAGATGATTGATGTGTAACCATTGCGGCGAGCCAGATCGATGGCGTCCAGAGTTTCGCTTACGGTTCCGATCTGGTTCACCTTGATCAAAATCGAATTGGCGACCTTCTTGTCAATTCCCTCTTGCAGGAACCTGACATTGGTCACGAACAAGTCGTCGCCGACGAGCTGAATCTTGCTCCCCAGTTCCCGGGTAAGATTTTGCCAGCCGTCCCAGTCCTCTTCGGACAAACCATCCTCCAACGAAACGATCGGGTAATCCTTTACCCACTTCGCCCAGAAGCGAACCATGTCATCGGAACTCTTCGCTGACTTGTCGGACTTCTTGAAGACGTACTTGCCATCCTGATAGAACTCGCTTGCGGCAGGATCAAGAGCGATGGCAATCTCTTCGCCCGGCTTGTAGCCCGCCTGCTGGATGGCTTCCAGAACAACTTCAATTGCCTCGACGTTCGACTTCACCGAGGGCGCGAAGCCACCTTCGTCGCCGACAGCAGTGTTGTAGCCGCGCTTCTTAAGCACGCCCTTTAAGGTGTGAAACACCTCGACGCCCCAGCGCAGCGCGTCGGAAAATGATTTCGCTCCGACCGGCATCACCATGAATTCCTGGAAGTCGACATTATTGTCGGCATGCGCCCCGCCGTTCAGAATGTTCATCATTGGAGTCGGCAGCAGGTTGGCGCCGGCGCCGCCGAGATAGCGGTAGAGTGGCAAGCCGAACGCGGCCGCCGAAGCCCGCGCCGCCGCCATTGAGACTGCCAGAATGGCATTCGCACCCAGGCGACTCTTGTTTTCCGTACTGTCCAGCTCGATCATCCGTTGATCGAGAGCGCGCTGCGAGGAAGCATCCATACCGGCCAAAGCATTGGCGATCGCGCCATTTGCGTTCTCTACGGCTTTCAGGACGCCCTTGCCTAAATACCGCTTCTTGTCGCCATCGCGCAGTTCAACCGCTTCATGCTCGCCGGTGGAGGCGCCGCTGGGAACGGCAGCGCGACCTTTGACTCCGCTTTCCAGAATGACTTCGGCTTCCACCGTGGGGTTGCCGCGAGAATCGAGAATCTCGCGGGCGTGAACCTTCCGAATCCGGGTTATGACGTTCATCATTCCTCTTTCGTTCTGTGTTGGAGTCCAGCAAAATTATAACGGATGCCAACCCGGTTGCCTTTTTCTTCCCAGTTCCTGCGCTGCCGCTTGGCCGCAAAGCTCGCAAGGCAATTCACGAAGCTTCATAAGACTCCGCTTCGCGGACCGTGCCTACACTGGTTCGTCGAGTTTTTCACAGGCTGTGTGCGGCCACTTGTGCCCTAGAGTCGGATCAGGATGCTGGATCGCACGGAAACTCTAAGCGTCGGATCCAGGGCGCCGGAGTTCTTGTTATCGGCGGCGAATCGTGACGGCATTCTTTCGCTTTCGGGCTTTCTGTCGCGCGGGCCACTGATCGTTGAGTTTTTACGCGGCACTTGGTGACCGAATTGCGCGAAGCGCATGGCTCAGTTGGAGCCGCTGAAGGATGAAATCTCCGGGGCTGGGGCGCAACTTGCGTATATCGCAGCAGAGAAGGCCACCGGAGTATGGAAGCCGGCAAAGTTTTTGCAATCGCACCCTGTGTCATATGCGTTCTTGCTCGACGAGGACCGTTCGGTAACCAAGGCTTACGGGTTGTATCACCGAATTGGTCTGGATGCGCTAAACATCGCCCACCCGGCCACAATCGTGGTTGATCGCGACCGGAAAGTTACCTACATCTATCGCGGAGATGGTCAGACTGATCGGGCGCCGTTTGACCAGGCGATGGAGGCGGCCAAAAGGTTGTCGGTTTCTCGTTAACAGATTCGGGTCCCGGACAATTGCGGAAATTCTGCTGGCATGAAAATCAGGAGGCTGCATGAGAGAGAAATACAACGTGAAGATGCAAATAGTGGCTTTGCTGGGGGTGGTTCTGTTTGCCGTCGCTGCTGATGCGCAGACTAACCTGGCGCTGCCCGCGGGCACGGCGTTCAAAGTCAAACTGGAAAACACCCTATCCACTTTCTCCAGCAAGGAAGGCGATGCCTTTTCCGGGCGCGTCACCCAGGACGTAGTGCTGGATGGCAAGACCGTAATTCCCATCGGCGCAACCGTGCAGGGGCGAGTCACAAAGGTCAATGAGCCTCGGCGCATCGCCGGCAAACCAACCATCGGAATCTTCCCTGAGATGGTTGTTCTGCCGAATGGCGAACGCTACATGCTGAACGCAGTAATGGTCGATACCAGTCTGCGCAATTCCACCGACGTCAACACCGAAGGCCAGTTCAAGGGTGACGGCATCGATGGCAAAGACCTCACCGAAGTCGGCATGGGCACCGGAGCCGGTATGCTCGTTGGCGGCCTGGCCGGCGGCGGCAAGGGTCTGCTGATCGGCGGCGCCGTAGGCGCTACTCTGACGGTTTCTCACTGGCTGGGAAAAAGACGGTCGGCGGTGTTGCCCTCAGGAACGGAGCTCATGATGGAGTTGAGCCGTCCACTGGCGATGACCGCCGAGACCGGCGGGCAGTAGAAATACCGACCTCGGGCGTCGGACCTCAGGCTTCGGGCTCAATGTCGCGAAACTAGGCCGGGCGCTGACGCCTGAGGTGCGCCTCGCTACCAATGTGTGATCAGGTCTTCTTGCCGCAGAAGCGGCAATTCAATCCATCCATCTTCCGGTAGCGCGTCTGTGGGAACGCCATTCTGCCACAGGCTGAAGCGAAGACGCAGCTTGGTGACCGCGGCATTGCTGACGGTGCTCTTGTCTTTGTCAGCAACTGGGTTAGCAACGGGCGTCGCTAACAACCACTCCAGCGGAACTTTGAACTCAAAATTTCGCGCCAAAGCCAGGGCCACCCGATCTGTCGGGTCGGCGGACGTGGCCAGCAGGGTTCCGGCTTCGGAAGTACTCAGCTTCCATGCCCTGATCTTTCCGGATTCCGCCTCTGCATCGAGGCGCAAAGCCCGCCGTGGCCGCTGCCCATCCGCTGACCACGACTCCAGGCTGATCACCAGTTCGAAGTCTGCAGTTGGAACATCGTGCTCCGCGAAATCCAAACGGCCGTAGACAAAGATTTCGTCAATACCCGCATGAACCGTGTCCAGCAGAAACTGCTTGCCATGCATGGCTCCGGCACGCCGATCCGCACTGTAGACGGCTGCTCCCATCCACTCGAAGTAGCGAACCATGTCGCCGGTAATTTTCGGATGGATGTATGCGGTTTGCGGAAGTACTGAGGCTCGGGCAGCGCCGCCGACGATGGGCTGTGACAGATAGTCCGGCGCGCGGGCGCCCAGCGCCTGGTAGACATTCGAGAGATGCTTGCGGTAGAGCTCGTCAAATTCACGGTCGTTGGCCGAATGATGTTCCGGGCCATACCACCAGTTCCAATCGCTGCCTTCGGCAATGAGGATTTCTTCGAACGCCAGCCGGCGCTGTTCTGCACTGGCTGCAGGCGCCGCCTGGGCATAAAACGTCCGGGCATTGTAGAGATAGTCCCAGGCGCGATTATCTTCGGGGGCACCAATCCAGACATTGAAGTTGGCATTAATCCAGGAGCCGGGAAGCAGCGAGCTGAGCTTGCCGAAATGACGATGGCGCGCAATGGCCTCTGAGACCGTGACCGCCTCGATTCCGGGCTCCCGCTGCAAAGCATCGTAGAAGCGACGCAGGAATTCCCTGCCCGATTGAGGATAATGTTCCCACGCATTTTCGCCATCCAGAATGATCGGGATTACAGCGTCATTCCCGCTCTCCAGAATTGGTTGCGCCGATTGTTTGATGTTGAACATCAGGTGATTGGCGGCTTCCTGCGGCGGCATTCCGGAATACACAAAGCCGATCAGATCCGAGAGGGTGTGATCGCGGAAGAGCAGGTTCATCTCTGCCTGATTATTTTCGAAGCGATGCACAGTGTAGAGCTTGGCCGCCAGTTCACGGGGAAGGCGTCCGTTGCCATCACGAGCAAACGAAATGCCCAGGCTGCGGCCTAAAACTTCTTCGTCTGTAGCCACCCATTTGACCCCCAAGCTTTGGGCGATGCCAAATACCTCTTCTGAGACGCTGCCCTCCGAAGGCCACAGTCCCTGCGGGCGTAGACCAAATACCCGCTCATGCAGATCGAGCCCGCGCCTGATTTGCTCGCGCGCATCATCGGGATAGCGAAAGCGATTTTGGGGCAGCGGCAGACCAGGGGAGGAAACCGCGCCCATATTGGTGTCACAAACCAGAGGCAGGATGGGATGATAAAAGGCCGAGGTGGAAATCTCGATTCGTCCCTTTCGCGCCGCGTCACCATGGGCGGGCAGGACCTTGGCCAACAACTCGCGCTCGCGAGCTATTACAAAGCGTTGATCTTCCAGAGAGTAGCCCCGACCCTTGCGGATAAGCTCTGCGACTTCGGGATTGTCCAGAAAGAATTCGTCGAACCAGGCGATTTGGGAAAGCACCTGCAAGTCGGTAAAGTCCTGCGGCTGAAAGTATTTTTCCGCGCGCTCGGGTGCGCCACCAGTGTTCCGAAATTGGTCCCAGAGCTCGCGGTATCTTGGATAGCGGCCAATCAAGTGCGACGGGTTGGCCTGAAACAGATATTGCAGCGCGAAGCTACGCTCACCGGGGCTAAGATCCTGAACCGGTTTGGCTGCTATTTCCAGAAATGGGTCGCGCGCGATGCCGTCGACGTAGTCCTGAATCTGCGCGACCAATGAAGGAACTAGATTGAAAGTTTGGTGGACCTTGGGAAACTCATCCAGCAGTTTGACCATCCCGTAGTAATCCTTGAGGGCGTGCAGACGGACCCAGGGCAGCCGGTACTCTCCGGAGACCAGATCCTTGTAGTAGGGCTGGTGTTGATGCCAAAGAATAACCACGCGCAGAACGGGCATGAGGGTGATGGTTCCGGATCGAAGTGAGAGTCTAGCAGGGGGCGGCGGATCGCGCGATATGACCAAAAGTCCGGTACACTAGAGCGGTATTACTTTGGTGATGGCAAAAGAAACTGCACCGACGCTGCTGCAACCGCTAGTTACCCAGGCCAGCCTGCTGACTGACCAGGACCTGCACCTGTTCAATGAAGGCACCCACTACCGCATTTATGACAAACTGGGCGCCCACCTCACCTCAGTGGCTGGACAGCCCGGCACATATTTTGCCGTTTGGGCGCCTAATGCCCGATCAGTTTCTGTAGCCGGCAGCTTCAACAGCTGGGATCTTGAATCGCATCCTCTTGAGGCGCGCGGAAGCTCAGGTATCTGGGAAGGATTCGTCCCCGGCGCCGGCAAGGGCACACTTTATAAGTTCCATATCACTTCCCATAACCAAGGCTACGTGGTTGACAAGGCCGATCCCTTTGGCATCCTTCACGAGGAACCCCCGCGCACCGCGTCCGTGGTCTGGGATCTCGAATACAAGTGGAATGACCGGACGTGGATGGAAACCCGCGCCCAGAGAGACTCGTTGCAGGCGCCGATTTCAGTGTACGAAGTGCATCTCGGTTCCTGGATGCGCGTGCCCGAAGAGAACAACCGGCCGCTCACTTATCGCGAAACCGCATTGCGCCTGGCCGACTATGTAAAGCGGATGAATTTTACCCACGTGGAACTGCTTCCTATCATGGAGCATCCGTTCTATGGCTCGTGGGGTTATCAAACCACGGGATATTTTGCGCCTACCTCGCGCTATGGCACACCGCAGGACTTCATGTACCTGGTGGACTATCTCCACCAGCAAGGCATTGGAGTGATTCTGGACTGGGTGCCCTCCCACTTCCCTACCGACGCCCACGGGCTGGCCTACTTCGACGGAACCCATCTCTACGAACATGCGGACACGCGCAAAGGCTTCCATCCCGACTGGAAGACGTTCATCTTCAACTACGGCCGCAACGAAGTGCGCAGCTTTCTTATGGCCAGCGGCCTGTTCTGGCTGGACAAATATCATGTGGATGGATTGAGAGTGGATGCCGTCGCCTCCATGCTCTATCTCGACTACTCGAGAAAGGCCGGTGAGTGGATTCCCAACAAGTTCGGCGGCCGGGAAAACCTCGAAGCTATCGACTTCCTTCGCCAGTTCAACACTGAGGCCTACAAAGAACATCCCGGGATTCAGACCATCGCAGAAGAATCCACCGCCTGGCCGATGGTTTCGCGGCCGACCTACGTGGGCGGATTGGGTTTCGGCATGAAGTGGGACATGGGCTGGATGCACGACACCCTGGCCTATTTTTCGCAGGACCCCATCCACCGCCGCTACCATCACAACCAGTTGACCTTCCGCATGCTGTATGGCTTCACCGAGAACTTCGTTCTACCGCTCTCCCATGATGAAGTGGTTCACGGCAAGGGCTCACTGATCGGCAAAATGCCGGGGGACGAATGGCAGAAGTTCGCTAACCTGCGCTTGCTCTTCGGATACATGTATGCCCAGCCGGGCAAGAAGATGCTGTTCATGGGCTGCGAGTTTGGCCAAGTGCGGGAGTGGGCGCACGACACCAGTCTGGAATGGCATGTGCTGCAGTATCCGGTGCACAAGGGCGTGCAGAGCTGGGTGGAGCAACTCAATCGCGTCTATCGAGAGCAGCCAGCGCTGCATCAAATGGACAGCGATTCTGCAGGATTCGAATGGATCGACTGCAATGACACCGCCGCCAGCGTTATCTCCCTGTTGCGCAAAGGCCGCTCGCCGGCGGATGAAGTCGTGATCGTCTGCAACTTCACCCCCGTGCCGCGCCAGGGATATCGCGTAGGCGTACCATCCGGTGGATTCTGGCGAGAATTGCTCAATAGCGACGCCCAGGAATACGGCGGAAGCGGCATGGGCAATCTGGGCGGAGTCCACGCCGAACCTCAGTCGGTTCACGGCCGTCCCTATTCCGTGAATTTGACGCTGCCGCCGCTCTCAGCCCTCTTCCTGAAACCCGAATAGGTAATGTGGTCGCGAGCGTCCACGCTCGTGCTTGCCATTTGCACCAGAGAGCTCGCGCCTGCAGGAAACTGGGTTGGTCAGGCCGGCACGAGCGAGACGCTCGCGCTCACATAGGCAACATACCCGTGCTATCCTCACTTTCAGGTAGAGACTCGGCATCACGCGATGCGCATTCTGACCCGTTACATCCTGGGTGAAGTGATCTCCCATGCCGCCATCGGCATCGCGGTGTTTACCTTTGTATTATTCACGCGTGATCTGGGCCACATTCTTGACCTGGTGGTGCGCAACAGCGCCCCGTTGCCCAGCGTGCTGCAAATCTTCATCTTCACCCTGCCCATCGCTTTCACTTACACAATTCCCATGGGCGTTCTGGTGGGGATCCTAATCGGGCTGAGCCGTCTGGCAGCCGACAGCGAAATTACGGCCATGCGCGCCAGCGGCATCGGTGTCTGGACATTTCTTAAGGTGATTTCTATCTTTGCCGTCTCCGCCTGGGCCTTGGCTCTGTTCAACGGCGTTTATCTGGCGCCGGCCTCGCAAGCAGCATTGGGTCGTCTTGAAGACCGGCTCAAGGCTTCGCAAGCGTCGTTTGAGGTTCAGCCGCGGGTTTTCTACGAAGGCTTCCCCAAGCTGGTGCTTTATGTACAGGATGTGAAGAGTGCTCAAGGCGCCGCCATCTGGAAGGGCGTTTTCATCGCTGACATCAGTACGCCGGCGTCGCCGCGCATCACGCTAGCCCGGCAAGGCATTCTGGTCAGCGAAGGGCCGCAGATGCTGCACCTTCATTTGACCAGCGGGGCCACGCACGAAACCGATCCCGCTTCGCCCGATCACTATCAGGTCTCCACCTTCGATCAAACTGACATCCCGATACCCATTCCGCAAACCGACACTGGCAACCAGGAGCCGTTGCCGGCGTCAGAACTGCCTACCTCCGAACTGCGCGCCCAGGCTGCTCGAGTTAAAAAGTATGCGGCGCCGTGGTACTTGATCGAGTTCCATCGCCGCTTCGCGCTGCCCACTTCATGCCTGGTGCTGGCCCTGGTGGGAATTCCGCTCGGACTCTCTTCGAAAAAGGGCGGCAAGTCGGCGGGATTCGTGCTCACGATTCTGCTGGTGTTCGCCTACTATTCCGTAACCCTGATCGGAGTCTCTCTGGCGCGCCAGGGCAAGGTCCCGGCTGGGTTAGGCGCATGGTTGGCCAATATCGTTTTCTTCGTGGGCGGCGCGTTTCTCCTGTGGCGAGCTGAAAGAAGACCTTTCGAGCTGGCTTCATTTCGCGCCCGCTGGAATCCACTGAAGACGAAGTTGGCCCAGATGGGAAAGAACCTGATGCGCTTCAATCGCTCGGAGGACGCTTTCCAGCGAGCGGTCAGCCGGCGGCGAGTGCTGAGCGCAAGTTTTCCCATGATCCTGGATGACTACGTCCTGCGGGATTTTTTCATCTATCTGACTCTGATCGTGGCGTCCTTCCTCATGTTGCTGCAAGTGTTCACCCTGTTCGAGTTGCTGGGGGACATTTTGCGCAACCGGATTTCGCCCCTGGTGGTCGGGGAATATCTGGTCAACGTCGCTCCATTTTTCCTGTACAACATCCTGCATCTGAGCATTCTTCTAGCCGTGCTGGTCACCCTGGGATTGATGCAGCGGTCCAACGAAATCACCGCCATCAAGGCCACAGGAATCAGCATCTATCGCGTGATCGTTCCGATTCTGGTGGTTTCGACGGTGCTCGCGGGTGGCCTGTTCTTTTTCGACCAGTTCTATCTGCCCCACGCCAACAAACGCCAGGACGCCTTGCGCAACCTGATCAAGGGCAAACCGGCTCAGACCTACCTGAACCCGGATCGCAAGTGGATTTTCGGCCAGCACAACACGATTTATTACTATCAATTCTTCGATCCCGACCGGAACCAGTTCGGAAATCTTTCGGTATTTCAATTCGACCCGAGGACCTTCCAGTTGACCAACCGGGTTTACGCCGATCAGGCACACTGGGAAGAACGCCTGCAGCGCTGGGTCTGCACGCAGGGGTGGGAGCGAAGCGTCAGCGGCTCGGCCATCGCCGACTATCGCACCTTCGATGTGGCCACGTTCGCATCCATCAGCGAGCCACCCGGTTATTTCAAAAAGGAAGTGCGGCAATCATCCGAAATGAACTATGACGAACTGCGTCGTTATATCCGCGACTTGCAGCAAAGCGGCTTCGACGTAGTTCGGCTTAAAGTGCAACTGCAGGAGAAATTCGCTTTCCCGCTGAATAGCCTGATCATGGCGGTTCTGGCCATTCCCTTTGCTCTTGCCGCGGGCAAGCGCGGGGCGGTCGCTGGAGTGGCGACCGCAGTCGGAATAGGACTTCTATACATCATGATTTCCCGCTTGTCGGAATCGATGGGCAACGTCAGCCAGTTGCCGCCTGTGCTAGCTGCCTGGGCTCCGGACGTCATTTTTGGATTGGCCGGCGGATATTTGATCCTGAAGGTGCCTACGTAGGAGCGGGCACGATCGCAAGCCAGGTGAGGCGAGAAGCCGGGAATCTATCGTTGCGAAAACTATTCTGCGGCTACTGCAGATGGTTGGCCTCCAGATGTGACCGGGGCGCCCAGCAAGCCAAGAATGCCCACCGTGGAATCGTAGCCATAGACGGAGATTGTGGACGCTCCGAAATTGGCCACAAACAGGAAGTCCGTGGTACCCGATGTAGCGGTCACGACTGTTGTCCCCGCGCGAGCCGTTGCCCAAACTGGATTCAGACCGCTGGAGATGGTGGCTTGAGTATTCGCCGAGAGAACACCCGTTCCCGAAGCAATTTTGTACTGCGAAATCTGGTTGGAGAGACGGTTTACTACAAAAAGGAACTTCCCTGACGGCGCGGCGATAGCGAACGCCGGCCCCAGTCCCGCAGGGAATGGAGAACCCGCAATCACATTGAGGCTGCCATCCGGATTGTTGGGGTCGTTGCAGTTGGTTACGACCTGATTGCAGATGGAAAAAGCTGACACATTGCTCGAGCCCGAATTAGCCACATAGAGAAACCCACCATCCGGCGTCATGCCCACGCCCGCGGGCGCGGTTCCCGCCAGCAGTGTGGCTCCGCGGGTAAGAGTGCCGGAAGTGGTATCGACTGAGAATCCGGTCACGGTGCCGTCGAATTCGTTGGCCACGTACACAAACTTTCCATCGGGCGTGACTGCGATTCCTGACGGGCCTGGATCGGTAGGCGCGAGCGGCGCAGCCGCCGTAAACGGCGAACCTGCAACTTCGGTGAGGGTCGTATCCTTAATCGAGAATACTGATATTGTGCCGGAGGCCGAATTACACTGCAGTCCCTGATTGGCGACAAACAGAAAATGCCCTCCCGAGTCGATGGCCATGCTCAAGGGAATCGACCCGGCTGTCGTACTTCCGCTGACCGCCGTCACTGTGCCATCCGACTTGACTGTGTAGGCTGTGATCGTCCCGGGACTAGGCAGGGTGCAAGCCGGGCTGTTCGCCGGAACCGACGGGTTGCTGTTGGCCACGAACAATGTCGTTCCGGAAGGCGCCGCAATCATCGCCGACGGAACCGTTCCAGTCGCCACCCCGGTGCCATTTGCGGTCAACGCGCCGGTAGTCAGATCAATGCTGAAAGCGGAGACCAGCGAGTCTCCCTGGGTCGCGACAAAGAGAGCCCCGGTGCTCGAGGTAGTCGTTGAATTACTGCTGGTGCAGGCGTTCCAACCGAGCAGCAAAACTGGAAGCAGCAAGGCCAGAACCAGCGATACTCGAACCGGGAAAAATTGAGCAGCTAACCCTGGCAGGAAACGAAACCTCGTCCCCATTCTTTATCCTTGTCCTCTCTCAAGCTCCGGCCTCCGGAACAGACCTCAGGCCGGCCGATCAAGATGCAAATGTACCTTCATTTGTGTATCAGGAATATCCGGGAAGAGCAACCAGCGCTGAATGATTGGAACCGCTGTGGAACCAGAAAGTTGCCCGCAGCTATGCTACTTTGCGCGATCGGCAGTTTCGACCGGCACAGCCTGTCGAGGAGGTTGGGCATCAGGATGGGGTCCAGCGTGGATGGAAGAATCGCGGCTGGCGTCGCTCGCAGCCAGTGGCAGGCGAATCTCCACCTGCAGGCCGCCCTCGGGGCGATTTGAGGCCTTAACCGTGCCTCCGTGGAGGCGTACTGCGCGATCGGTGATAGCAAGGCCCAGACCGGCACCTCCGGTCTGCCGCCCACGTGCATCGTCGATGCGGTAAAAAGGCCGAAAAAGCTTGTCGAGCGCCTCTTCAGGCACGCCTGGGCCTGAGTCGACAATTCGAATCACCGCTTCCGGACCTGCCTCCCCTTCTCCCCGCTCCAGCGTGACCACGGCGCTGGTTCCTTCCTTGGTATAGCGAGTGGCGTTGCGCACCACGTTTTCGATAGCGCTGTACAACAGAGCAGGAACACCAACTACCTGGCAGTCGTTCTGGATGACACTCTTCACTTCACAATTCCGGCCCTGACCTTCGAAGTCGGCGTCGGCTGCAATCTCCTCGACCATTTCGCCAAGAAAGATGGGTGATTTCTGCCTGGAATCGTTGCCGCTCTCGAGACGGGCAATCGTGAGCAGGCCGCCGATCAGATCGTTCAGCCGGTCGGCTTCGAGATCGATACGCTCCAGCGCGCTGTGCGCCTCGACGCCGGCGCGCTGGTGCGCCAGAGCCGAAGCCACGTTGAGGCGAGCAAGCGGCGAGCGCAGTTCATGGGAAATATCATTCAGCAGGCGAGCCTGCGCATTCACCGACTCTTCCAGGCGCTCGGCCATGGTATCGAAATCGCGCACCAGTTGGGCCATTTCGTCGCGGCGCCGGGCGGTCAGGCCCCCCGCGCGAGCGCTCAGATCACCCGCAGCCAACCGGCGGGTAGCCGCGCGTAAACGGACGACCGGCGCAGTAAGGTAGCGAGCCAGCAGATAACACACCAGCCCGGAGGAGACAATTCCGATGAGAATGCTCAGCCCCGGAACTCCGCCCGGACCAAACGGCCCTCCTGGAGGCAAAAAGGCCACCAGGGTGTAACGATGCCCGCTGGCGGAGACCATCACTTGCCGGCGGAACGGACTTGGGGTCACGCTCTGCCAAAAGTCACGTCGCGGAGGGGTCACGCCTTTCGCCAGAGACTCCGCCCAATACGGCAAGTCGCGCCCTGAGACATCTTTCCCGTGCTCGTCCAGTAATAGCGCGCGCACGTGTTGCGACTCGCGCAATTCGTCGAAGTAGCGCCGGACATCGGCGGGGCCGCTTTGTTCGAAAAGCTGCACCGACTTACTTAACACGCTGGTTTGCTGCGCGTCCCATACGGCCGTCTCTCCGCGCTCGCGAACCGCCATGGTGATCAGTATGGCGAGGACCACAAACAGAGCTTGCGCCATCCAGTAGGAAAGAAAAATCTTGAGGAACAGGCTTCTCATGACACGCTGCTCCGGGTCTTGTCGGAAGAGGCCTTCTCTGGACCGCTCTTGAGTGGCGGCGCCTTCTCGACCGCCGGCTCCTGGGGACGGGTAAAAATGTAGCCTACACCGCGAACCGTCTTGATGTGATCCACCCCCGAATCCGAGTCGCCCAGTTTCTTGCGAATCTTGCTCACGTGCATATCGATGCTGCGATCGAAGGGAGAGAATTTGCGGCTGAGCACGATATCGACCAGACGTTCCCGCGGTACCACGCGTCCGGCTTCGCGCAGCAGCACGTGCAGCAGGTTGAATTCGACCGACGTGAGTTCGACCGGCTTGCCCTTTTGCAATACGGTCCTGGTACCGGGATCCAACTCGACCTCGCCCACGCGCAAGATTTCCGTGGGCTGCCCGCTGCCGCCCCTTTCGGAGAGGTGAGTGCGCCGCAGAATAGCCCGGATGCGGGCCACCAGTTCGCGGGGATTAAATGGTTTAGGAAGATAATCGTCGGCGCCGATTTCCAGGCCCACGATTCGGTCCACGTCTTCACCGCGTGCGGTCAGCAGCAGCACGGGAATTCTCGATTTATCGCGCAGGCGCCGCAGGACTTCGAAGCCATTCAATCCCGGCAGCATTACATCCAGGACTACCAGGAGATAATCCCCGTTTAGCGCCTGCTCCAAACCGCGATTGCCGTCGGCGGCCGATTCGACCTCGAAGCCTTCCGGCGCCAGATATTCGCCGACCAGGCCGCATAGCTCGACGTCATCGTCGATAACGAGAATTCGATCCACAGTCTTCATTCTAGTTCTACAACAGCATAAATTCCCCTGCGGTAAAGAATTGTCAAGCCGCAGAGTTACTGTTTACAAAACTTTACTCCATTTGACCGACTCTTTACCGCATGCCTGGCCGGAAAAGGCTTCTAATGATTACAGAAGATGTACGGGTCCGGCGAGTGAAGGCGCCGGTGGGAGGCAAACAGCAATGACGAAAAGCGGTTATTTCAAGATGCTGGCGGTGGCGCTGCTTCTGGCCGCGCTGGCGGCGATTGGCGTATCACAAACCGTAAAACGCGCGCAGATGCGCGCAGACGGCATGTGGGGAATGCCGGGCGGTCCGATGCTCGGTTACTTTACGCATAAGCTGGACTTGACCGACGAACAGCAGGCGCAGGTGAAGAGCATCATGACGAAAGAGAAACCCACGTTCCAACCCTTGATGCTGCAGATGGCGCAGGGCCATCAGCAAATGCGGCAGCTATTGATGAATAGCGGTTTCGATGAGGCCAAGGTCCGCGAGCTGGCTTCGCAGCAGTCGCAGAACATGACTGAGCTCATGGTGCAAAGAGCCCGAGTCGAATCCGAGCTGCTGCAGGTTCTGACGGCCGATCAAAAGACCAAGCTGGCTTCCATCATCGCCGAGCACGAACAGCGGTTCATGAATCATGTGCAAGGACAGGGACAAAACCAGACTCAGAGCCAGTAGCAGCTGAATGTGCCCGCGGGCAACTCGCCCGCGGTTTTACTTGCCGTTCTGCCCAGGCAGGACTTCCGAAACGCAGTCAGCAACCAGAAAGGAATTTAGCCTGTGGCAACTACAGCGGTAAATCGCGATTTGGTCCGGTTGATTGCCGAGGAAATGGCGTATGGGGTCGAAACCGCCGTCGAGTGCTGGATGGCCAAAGTCGAACTGGCGCTGACCGATGTCCATCTCACAAGCCTTGGCAGATTGAACGCCGTTCGTGAGGTCGTAGAGAGCTACAAGAACTTGACTGGCAAGATTCACTTCGATTGCGGCCAGGCCTGAGCTTTACCGTTCGAAAGGCAATAGCATGAACGCAATGTACGTTTCCCTCATCGCTTCAAGTTGGTTTTTCCTGCTGGGTTGGGTGGTGCTGCTGCTGGTGGCTTACGCGCTGGCCTTCCGGGGCGATTCGGCCTAGCCGGCGGATTCCCAAACCTTCAGGAAACCTGAAGCCTGTGCTGATAGAATCACATCTATTAGAAGCACATGCTGCCCAAAAGCCTGCGACCACTACTTCCCTACCTGAAGAAATACCGCCGGAGCTACATTGTTGGCACCATCTGTGTGTTTTTCAACAACGGCGTCTGGATCCTGTTCCCTCTGGTGCTCCGCCGGGCAATCGACGACTTGCATCAGGGCGTGACCCAGCACAAGCTGTTGATCTATTCCCTGCTGCTGCTTGCGGTGGCTGCGATCAAGAGCATCTTTCAATTTCTCACGCGCTGGATCGTAATCGGCATTTCCCGCGAAATCGAATTTGACCTCCGCAATGACCTGTTCCGGCACCTCGAAGGCCTTTCCTATTCCTATTACCAGCGCACCCGCACCGGCGACATCATGGCGCGCGCAACCAATGACTTGAATGCGGTTCGCATGCTGCTGGGGCCGGCCATCATGTATTCGGCCAACACTATTGTGTTCACGGCCGGAGCTCTGGCCTTCATGCTTTCGATCAGTCCAAAGCTCACGCTCTACGCTTTCCTGCCGCTGCCCGCGGTCAGTATCGTAGTGCAGTACTTCGGTAGGCTGATTCACGAACGCTTTGAAAAAATCCAGGCGATGTTCTCGGAAATTTCTGCCCGGGCTCAGGAAAATTTCTCCGGCGCTCGCGTAATCCGGGCGTACGTGCAGGAAGAGCCGGAGATCGCCGCTTTCGAAACTTCCAACCGCGAGTACATCAACCGCAGCCTCAAGCTGGTAAGGCTGATGGGAATGCTCTGGCCGACTCTGGAGACCATGCTGGGCCTGGCAATTGTGCTGGTTCTTTGGCTGGGCGGACGCGAAGTTCTCTCCGGGCGCATTACCCCGGGCGGCTTTGTTGCCTTCAACACCTACATGGTGCAGTTAACCTGGCCGGTCATCGCGCTGGGGTGGGTCATCAATATTTTTCAGCGCGGCACAGCCTCCATGGGGCGGATTAACGAGATCCTGGTGGAAAAGCCGGAGATCGAGGACAGTGCGGAACTGAAAGCGACGAGCGAGCAGGCCCGCTCCATCCAGTTAGTAGGCGAGATTGAATTTCGCGGATTGAACTTCGATTACGACGGGGCGCCGGTTCTGCACGACATTAATTTGCGGATTCCAGCCGGCAGCAGTTTAGCGATCGTGGGCCCCACCGGTTCCGGAAAAACCACCCTGGTGAGTCTAATTCCGCGGATTTACGACGCGGCGCCGGGAACCGTCTGGATCGATGGCAAGCCGGTTCGAGAATACCCGCTGGCAGCGCTTCGCCAGCAGATCGGCTTCGTGCCCCAGGAAACTTTTCTGTTCAGCGAAACGGTGCGCGAAAACATCGCATTCGGCGTAGAAAATGCTACCGACGAAGAGGTTCGTGCCGCAGCCGAGGCCGCCAATATCGCCACCGATATCGAAGAATTTCCCGAACGATATCAAACCATGGTCGGCGAACGCGGCATTACCCTCTCCGGCGGACAAAAGCAGCGTACCGCCATCGCTCGCGCCATCATTCGCAACCCACGCATCCTGATTCTCGACGACGCGCTTTCCAGTGTAGATACGCACACCGAAGACAAAATCCTGAACCACCTTCGCGAAATCATGCGGGACCGGACCACCATCTTTATTTCCCATCGCGTCTCCACCGTCCGCAACGCCGACCGGATCGCGGTTTTACATGCCGGCCGGGTCGTGGAGCTGGGCACCCACGACGAATTGCTGGCGCGCAACGGCTACTACAGCGACCTCTATAACAAACAGTTGCTGGAAGAAGAACTGGCAGAGGTTTGAACTCTTCCGCCTGTAAGAGCTTTAAGTCCGGCGGAAAGCAGGTTGATTTCTGCGGCCAGACCCGGTGAAAGCCGTCTGATGAAACGAGTAGCCACTGCCGAGTTGCTGGATACCGATTCCGGCACCCCTTCCGAAATCGCAGCCTCTCTGGACGACCTGCAGCGAATTAATCGTTGGTTCGGCGGAATTGCCACCACCGAAAACCTGGTCGGGCGCGTGGCCGAAGAAATTCACGCGTCGTCCTTGTCGGTGCTGGAAGTCGCCGCCGGATCGGGTTACGTTCCGGAGGTCGCACGCCAGCGTCTGCAGCGGCGCGGATTGCGGCTGCAAGTCACCTTGCTGGATCGAGCCTCGTCCCACCTTAGCCTGGCGACGCGAGCCGTGGTCGGTGATGCCCTGTCCCTGCCCTTTGGGGATGAAAGCTTCGATCTGGTGAGCTGTAACCTCTTCACCCATCATCTAAACCCCGAGGGGCTGGCCCAATTCGTCGATGAAGCCTTGCGTGTCTGCCGGGTAGCCGTGTTGATTAATGACCTGGTGCGAAATTCGATTCATATGTCTCTGGTTTATGCCGGCATGCCGCTGTATCGCAGCCGCATCACCAGGCATGACGCCCCCGCGTCGGTCCGCCAGGCGTACACCCCTGAAGAGATGCGTGCACTACTCGAGCGAACCCGGGCAGCCCGCGTGGAAATTCATCGTCATTACCTGTTTCGAATGGGAGTAGTAGCGTGGAAGCACCTCAAAGCGTGAAAGCATCTAAGTTGATTGATGCGCTGTCAGGATTTCGCGCTCTCTCATCCTGAGCAAAGCGAAAGACCCATGCCCGGGGGGACGCCACGTACGTCAAATGCGCAGGTTCTTCGCAGCATGAAGGCCGCCCAGGATAACAAGAGTGGACCGTGCTGACGGCTGAATGCTGACGGCTGAGTACTGAATGCTTTACGACCTTACTATCGTCGGCGGCGGCCCAGCGGGAACTTCTGCCGCCATCTCCGCTGCACGAAGGGGCGCTCGCGTACTGGTACTTGAGCGAGGGCGCTTTCCTCGGCACAAAGTCTGCGGCGAGTTTGTCTCCGCCGAGTCGCTTTCGTTGCTCGCGCACTTGTTGAACGGCGCCCGCGAAACTTTGTTGCACGATGCACTCCGCATTCCTCGCGCCCGAATTTTCGTCGATGGCCGAAAGCTCCAGACTAGCGTGAATCCGGCCGCGGCCAGCATCGCCCGCGTCGATCTAGACGCCGCCCTCTGGCAATCGGCACAGATCGCCGGTGCAGACGCGCGGCAGCAAGTCACGGTTCAGAGCATCGCCGGTTCCGGCCCGTTCCTCCTCCGGACCTCTGATGGCGAATTCGAAACCCGCTCCCTGGTGAACGCCTCGGGCCGCTGGTCGAACCTGAATCTTTCCTCCATCGGCGGGAGTGGCGTATCCGGAGAGAAGTGGTTGGGCGTTAAAGCTCACTTCGCCGAACCCTCCTCGCAGCCATCCGTCGATCTGTATTTTTTCAACGGCGGCTATTGCGGAGTGCAACCGGTTTCTGTCTGCGGGGAAACCTCAGCCACGGGAAGGGTCAACGCCTCTGCCATGGTGCGTTCCGACGTCGCAAGCACACTGCCGGAAGTCTTTGCTCAACACCCCGCGCTGCGGGACCGGGCCCAAAACTGGACTTCGCTCAGCGAGCCGGTAAGTACTTCACCTCTCATCTTTCGCGATCCTCAGCCGACACAGAACAGTATTCTCATGGTGGGAGATGCCGCGGGTTTCGTCGACCCATTCGTGGGGGACGGCATTTCGCTGGCTCTACGGAGCGGCGCCCTGGCGGCAACCTGCCTGATGGAGTTTTTCGCCGGAAGAACTTCCCTGCCTGGCGTGGCAGCTCGCTATCACCAGCTCTACACGCGTGAACTGCTTCCCGTATTCCGCGCATCTTCGACAATCCGGCTTATGTTGAAATTGCCCCGAAGTGTGCGCAAGCCGCTACTTTATCTTCTGCAAGGCGCTCCCGCGATCACGCGTTATGCGGTAAGGAAGACCCGCTGACATCGGGCAATCGGAGAAGAGTCTTCAGTGGAAACAATGCCAGCGGATGGATTAACGCACGACCAGCACTTCGCGGACATTGTCTCTGGCCAGGAAGAACTTGATGGAAGCAAAATCGCGAAAAAGGTTTTCGATATTGCGATTATTGAACACCCGCTGCAACCGGAAATGATTTGCAGCCGCGCGCGGCGCACCCTTCTTAGCGTCACCGCGGGTATCAATCAACTGCATCTCCAGGGTGTCAGTACCCACAATGTGGTAGCGGTAACAAGGCGCGTCCGGTCCCGCCTCTTGGGTATGAAAAAAAGCCAGCAGAGTGCCGCCGGGCTTGAGTAACGACCACAATCGTCCCACCACCGGCTTTACCAGGCTCTCGTCCAGGTAATCGGCCAGGTTCCAGCAAAACACCACGTCAAATAATGCGGCTTGAAACACCAGGTTTTCTTCCAGAAAGCGCTTGCTATCCAAAGTCGGCTTGCCCGCTTCATCTTTGATCACCAGAGACGGGTCGGTGGAAGAGAGCAGCAGATCGTCGCTGTATATCTTGTGACCGCGCTCGGTGCAATAGCGGATGTTGGCGGGAGAAGTCGATCCCAGATCGAGAATACAAAGAGTTTCTTCGGAATCCAGCGTCTTGACCAGTTGTCCCAGGCTGCTGGAGCGGCGAGTCAGGCGATTTGATGCCCGGCCCGGCGCCTGGTCTTGCGCGGCATTATCGGATGAGTTGCGAAAAAGTTTCATGAAGCCGTTTGCTGCTGATGCCGCAACCGTCGGGCGTCCGGTTCACTCGCTTTCCAGTCTCAAGCGTCGCTCCCGAGTTCAAGTGATTGACCAAGGAGGAACTTGAAGGAAGGCTGTCGCGGACTACTTGCCTTCGGTGACTGCGCTCTTTGCCATCACCGAACTCGCCCCGGCGGAACTCGAACCCGCAGCCGCGGATGCGCTGGCAACCGGCGCCGCCTTGGCGGCTTCCGTCCTCGCGCCTTCTCGCTGTATGTCCACCTTGCCCTTGAAGTATGCGCCTTCTTCGATAGCGACCCGCTGGGTCGCAATATCGCCGACGAGGATGGCCGACTTGGTGAGCTCCACGCGTTCGCCAGCCTGTATATTTCCTTCCAGCTTGCCCTGCACAATGACCCCTTTGGCATTCACTCGCGCCCGCACTTGGCCGTGCGGCCCGATAATCAAGCGATTGCCTGACAGCTCGATGCTGCCCTCAACCTGGCCATCCACGTAAAGGTCCTCACTGCCGGAAAGCTCTCCCTTGATGATGACGGATTTGCCAATATGGGCAAATTCAGTCGTCTTTGGCATTTCCATGAATTCGGCCTCCTCGGATGTATTTACCAGATGACGCAGCGCGGGAATTTTCATTCACCTGTTGCTTGCCAGGGCCAGGAAAATCGATTGAATGGAAACCCCGTAAAATTCGCGAACGCCATTCCTGCTTCATCGAACTATATCCCACAGCGAGAAGCGGGGCAACCGCACAAAGCTCGATTAGCAGGCGCAACCGTTTAGCTTTACGGTTCCGGCACGACCCCATTCCGGCATTGATTTGAAGCGTTTTATACAACACCAGCTCAGGCTTTCTCGTCTAATCTAGGAGTGCATGCAGCTCCAGCTTTTATGAACTTTTTCCTGTCTCGCCCGGCTTCGCCAATCCTGTTGGCAATAGTCGTCTGCTCGCTCGCCGGTAGCAGCGTGGCGGGAATTCCGCAGGTCCAGCCCGACGAACTGGTAAGGCGCGCCGTCCAGAACGAGATCAGCAGCAACAACCAGTCCGCCAAATATATATTTCGCCAGCGCAAGGAAACGCCCGCCGGGTCCCAGACCAAGCTGATGGTTGAAACCCGTGACGCCATGGCGGGCCTGGTGATCGCCTACAATGACCGCCCCCTGAATCAGGAGCAGCGCCAGGGCGAATATGGAAGGCTTCAGCGCTTCATCGATGACCCGGATGAACTCGATCGCAAGCACAAGAAGGAAAAAGAAGATTCCGAGCGGGTGCAGAGCATTCTAAAGGCGTTGCCGGATGCCTTCCTGTTCCAGTACGACGGCACCGAAGTTGGCAGACCGGAACTGGGTAAGCCCGGTGATGAACTGGTACGGCTCAAGTTTCATCCCAATCCCAAGTACGACCCTCCGACCCGCGTGGAGCAGGTTCTCACCGGCATGCAAGGTGTCGTGCTTATCGATGCGCAAAAACAACACATCGCTCGAATTGACGGAACGCTATTCAAAGACGTGTCGTTCGGCTGGGGAATCCTGGGGCATCTGGATCGAGGAGGCCACTTCCAGGTCGACCAGACCGATGTGGGCGACAATAACTGGTCCATCAGCCGGATGGCGCTGGCTTTCACCGGTAAGATTCTTTTGTTCAAAAACCTCAATATCAAGTCCACGGAGATCTACAGCGATTTTCATCCAGTATCGTCGAACCTGACCTTTGCTCAGGGAGTGGAGTTGCTCAAAAAGCAGGGTGCGGTGGTGGCGCAAAATCAAACCCATTCCGGAAGCGGTAAATGAGCTGTGGATCATCGCCCGGCCTCGGCTTACAATTCGCATAGCCGAACAGGTACTTGCCGGAGGTAGTTATGTCGGTTCGCGTTCCGGTCGTCTGTTTCCTTCTCCTTCTCTCTTCCATCCACCCCGCCGAAGCAAAAAACAAGAAGAAGCAACAACTGCCTGACATCGTGCTGAACGCTCAAAGAGTGCTGGTGGTGATTCGTCCTGACGCCGGCGAACCTCTCATGGATCCAATGGCCAATCGAACCGCTCGGGCTGAAGTCGAGAGCGCGCTCTCAAAATGGGGCAAATTTGAGGTTGTGATGGATGGCCAGATGTCTGACCTGATCGTCGCCGTCCGCAAGGGACACGCCGGAGGCCCGGCCATCAGCAATTCGCCGTTGGACAACCGTCCCGTGATTTTTGAGCCGAGCGAGGGTAACGCCCGCATCGGCGGTGCGCCGACTCGTTCTCCTGATCTCACCAACCCAGGCCTTGGACCTACGGACCGCCAGCCTCGCATCAACAGCCAGATTGGTCCGTCAGATGACACCTTCGAGGTCTATCTGGGCAACGTCGAGTACCCACTGGACGCGCCGCCGATTTGGAGATACAGCGCCAGAGATGCGCTGAGGGGACCACAGGTTGCAGCGGTTGAGCAGTTCAGGAAGGCGGTCGACGAGTCTGAGAAGCAGCGCCAGCACAAGCCCTGACGGCTGTATCACCAATCACCCGCCGCGTCTTAGCAAGTCGCGCATGACTAGTCGGGCACGATCATTTCTTTTCGCACCGTGAGTTTCTCGATCAGATCTTCGCGAATGCGGTATCCGGTGCCGGGTTCGTCACTGACGGCGATTGTGCCTTGAGGGCTTACTTCGACCTCAGGCTCGATAATGTCTTCCTTCCAGTAACGCTTCGAAGCTGAAACGTCTCCCGGCAAACGAAAATTCTGCAGCGTGGACAGCGCAATGTTGTGTGCTCGGCCTACACCCGATTCCAGCATTCCGCCGCACCACACGGGAACGTTGTTGTCCTGGCAGACATTGTGCACTTTTTTGGCTTCGCTGAATCCGCCCACACGGCCGACTTTGATATTGACGATGCGGCAGGCGCCGGTTTCGACTGCAGCCGCGGCATCACGCGCATGGCGGATAGATTCGTCCAGGCAGATCGCAGTCTGCAACTCGCGTTGCAGCCGGGCATGATAGTAGATGTCGTCGTTCCACAATGGCTGCTCGATCATCAGCAGCTTGAAGCGGTCGAACTTGCGCAAGTGCTCAACTTCATCGAGAGTGTAGGCGGAGTTCGCATCGCAACTCAGCAAAATCTCCGGCCAGCGCGAGCGAATTCGTTCGAGCACATTTACATCCCAGCCCGGCTTTACCTTGACCTTGATGCGGCGGTAACCTGCCGCCAGTTCGCGCTCAACTTTTTCGAGTAACTGCTCGACTGAGTCCTGAATCCCGATCGAGACCCCGCACTGGATCTGGCGCGTGGTGCCCCCGAGCAACTTCCAGAGAGGCTGCTGTTTCTGCCGCGCCTCCGCATCCCACAGCGCATTCTCGATGGCAGCTTTGGCCATGCGGTGGGCGCGCACCTTGGCCATCAGGCCGGCAGTTTCGTGAGCTGCGGTCACCGTCCGTCCCAGCACTGCGGGAGCGAGGTAATGCTTGATTGTCGACCAGGCGGTTTCGATCCACTCCGAGCTGTAAAAAGGATCTTCGCCGGCCACGCACTCTGACCAGCCCGCTGTGTCATCGCACTGGGCCGTGAGCAGGAGGATACGACGGCTATACAGACGGCCAAAGCTCGTTTCAAAAAAATGGACGAGCGGCATGCGGATTTCGCGTAGCGTAATCGATTCAATTTTCATGTGGTTTAGGACGAATAGCCCCAGCGTTCATCCCACCGCCCCAGAAGGAATTTACCATTCCGGGCCGGATCACGTTCATATCCCAGGATGGTCAAGCCATCGGAAAAAGCCTGTAGAAAGTCGCGCCGGTTGCACTCCTGCACTTCACGGGCACGCTCGCGAGTCGCTTCGGAAGCCTTCCATTCGTAGATTTGTGCCGGAACGGAGATCGTCTTCAGCGTCTCAAACCGAGGCATGGAACTGGATCCCAGCAGGCTCTCCACCCGGTTCGACTTCAGCCACCACTCCGCCACCAGCCGGTCCGATGGCAGGCCTCCCTGCAACGGTGACGAGGTCACGCCGTACTGATTCACGTGATAGCGCCGCGCGACGGCTCCCAGGCGCGCGATGTTGAAATACGCATTCTTGATCTCCAGCGGATCAAACGTCCATTCGATCAGGTCGAATCCGCCGGCAAGAGCATCCTCGCGTTGAAAGAGTTTGATCTGTCGCCCCAGTCCGCTGTCGCGGTAGGGGCCACTCACCGCCAGCATCTGAGAATGCAGGTAGGAGTGTCCGCCGCGAGCTCCGGGCAATGACAGCGCGAATCCCACCAGCTTTCCCTGGTCGAATCCGCCGATGATTTGGCCTCCGATCTTCTCCGCCACCACAAACAGGCGCAGCGGCATAAGCTCGGCATCGCTGAAATTCCAGATTTCCTTTTGCAGGGCGACACAAGCTGATATTTCATCCAGGCTATGGCACTTGCGGATCTGGATCCTGGCGAGCTCGTTCATCGCGACCCACGCTGGTTGACCCGTGGGTTTCGATCTTCGCGTTTTGCCCGCTGCCAGAGCGATTCCAACTCGGTCATGGAGGCCTGCTGCGGGCTGCTGCCGGAAGTGCGCAACTGTTCTTCCATCCATTGAAAGCGGCGCTTGAATTTCCGGTTGGTGCTCCTAAGGGCCGACTCGGGATCGAGAGCCAGATACCGCGCGATATTGACCAGCACAAAGAGAAGGTCTCCCACTTCATCTTCCAATTGTTGCCGCAGGTCTTCCGGGATTTGCGGTTTGCCGGCTCCTGCCGGACCTTGCGAATGCGGCCGCGGACCTGGCGCGGGATATTGCTCAAGACGCTGCTGCAATTCTCCGGTTTCCTCCTGCAACTTTTCGAACAAGCCCGCCATGTCAGGCCAGTCGAAACCAATCTGGGCGGCACGCGAACTCAGTTTGTAAGCCTCCATCAGCGCCGGCATCGCTGTCGAAACGCCTCCCAGCACCGATTCCGCCGGCTCAGAATCATTGGCCACTTGCCTCTTTTTCTTTTCTTCCGCCTTCAGCGCCTGCCAGTTGCGCAATACTTCCGACGAGGTTTCCGCCTTCACATTGCCAAAAACATGAGGATGCCGGCCAACCAGCTTCTGGGACAACCTGTCCAGTACATCGTCGATCGAGAACGTGCCTTGCTCCTTCGCCATCTCGGAATAGAACAGCACTTGCAGAAGGAGATCGCCGAGTTCGCCGGGAAGCTCATCCCAATCGCGGTTGTCGATGGCTTCCAGCACTTCGTAGGTTTCTTCCAGCGTGTAGGGCTTGATGGAATCGAAAGTCTGTTCCCGATCCCACGGACATCCGCCCGGGCCGCGCAGCCGAGCCATGATGGAAACAGCTCGTTCGAAGCGTTCCCCGGTGGTAGGCATGAGAGCAATCACTGTAAACGAGAAACGCAGGCGCGAGCAACGAAGGCCTGATTGCAGTTTTACCTGAATTCGAAGGGCGACTCCCCCACAGGCAGTCATGCTGAGCTTGCGAAGCATCCAGCGGGCAGCGAACATGAACCGAACCCATATCGCAATCCACAGCGGCGGGACTTGGCGGACAGGGCGCGTCATTTCCAGACGAATCGCTGTCCAGCAGTCTAGTATGTATATAATATTTCAATTATTTACATGACTTTAACGATGTACTACTTGCTATCGCGATGATGCGGGTCTGGTTCTCTCGTCAGTCCTCGATCTTGTCCTTTCTTTTTACTGACCCATAAACTCCCATCAGATTATCCTTTAAGCTGGAAAGCCTGATGACGGCCCCATGAACTACGCCCCTCCAATCCGGCGCCCACTCGAAAGCGAGCGCTTTCACGTAATTGTGATTGGTGGCGGCATTAACGGCGTGGCCATAGCCCGGGAATGTGCCCGTGCCGGACGCCGCACTCTTTTGCTGGAGCAGCATGACTTCGCGGCCGGCACCACCAGCCGCGCCACCCGCATCATTCACGGTGGCCTGCGCTACCTGGAACACGCTGAGCTCGGGCTGGTTCGCGAGTCTCTTCTGGAACGGCGACGCTTGCTGCAAGAGCGTCCGCATTTGGTGCACCCGGTTCATTTTCTGTTGGCTCTCGATCAAAATAGCGGACGCAGCGCCCTCGCCGTACGCACCGGGCTCTGGCTGTATCGGCGCCTGGGAGGCGGCAGGCTGCAGCCTGATTCCAGCCGGGAGGATCAACATAAGCTGGAGCGCCTGCTCGATTCCGGCCGGCGCTGGTCAATTTTCAGTTACGAAGATGCCCAGTGCGAATTCCCTGAGCGACTGGTTGCGGAATGGCTGGTTGAAGCCGTCGCGGCGGGCGCGGTCGCTCGCAATTACTGCCAGGTGCTGGCGGTCGACGTCCGCCATCGTCGGGCCGTGGGCGTGCTATTGCGGGATCAACTCAGCGGCAAAGAAGAGCGCGTCGAAGGCTCATGGATCGTCAATGCCTCTGGGCCCTGGGCAGACCGCCTCTGCCTGCGTTCCCGCATCGAGACGCAACACCCCATGGTAGGCGGCGTCCGCGGATCGCATATCGTGGTGCCACGCTTCGCCGGCGCGCCCGATGCTGCGGTATACACCGAAGCGGTCGACAAGCGGCCCATTTTTGTCATCCCCTGGAACCAACAGATACTTGTAGGAACTACCGAAGTCGCCGACCAGGGCGATCCCGCCAAGGTCCAGCCCTCGCAGGAAGAGGTCGAATACCTGGTGCGTTCCCTGCTTCGGCTGTTTCCCCAGGTCAAGCTTTCGGCAGGCGACATCCGTTATGCCTTTGCCGGAGTTCGGCCCTTGCCTTTTTCGCCCAAGGAAGAGGCTTCAGCAGTGAGCCGCAGGCACTTTCTCCACGATCACGCCGCGGACGGCGCGGAACACATGATTTCCGTTATCGGCGGCAAGTTGACGACCGCCGCTGAACTGGCCAGGCAGTGCGCCGCCAAGGTCGGCGTAACTCGACAATCCGTCCCGGCAGTTGCCATCGCTTCGGGCCAGACCACTGATCTCATGCTTGACCGATGGATCATCGAGATCGGCGCCGCCGGGGGATTGAGCGAAGATACGGCTCGCGCCATCGTCGAATGGCACGGCAGGCGGGCGCTCGAGATCTCGCGTATGGCACAGCGCCCTGATTTGCGGGCTCCGCTCTGTCCGCACACCGAGCACATTGTGGCGGAGGCGGTCGACGCGATCACCAACGAGTGCGCGATCACTCTTGGCGATATACTTCTGCGCCGCGTGCCGGTGGCACTAGGTGGCTGCTGGTCGCCAACCTGCAGCCGGGAAGCCGCTGCCCGCATCGGAACTGCGATGAAGTGGACCGACAAGCAGATATCCACCGAACTGGAAGCCTTCGAAGTCGAGCGTGCTTCCTTCCTGCGTAAGCCCGCCTCGGTTCATGCCTTGCTGGAGGCCGCCGCCGACTGAGCTTTTCCCTGCATCGGCCCCTCACAGGCGCCCGGATTCATTTCAGAGTGTGAGCGAGCAATTCGGGATCGTCCGAAATGATTCCATCGACGCCCCATTCCGCCAGACGCAGCATGGCATCCGGGTCATTCACCGTCCAGACCAGTATTTTCCGACCCGCCATTTGAAGTTCATCCACCAGTGGCCGGTCCACCAGCGAGTGGTGCGGGATTACATAGTCCGCCGGCAACCTGGCCCACATCGCGAGTTGAGCAGCCGTCTCACAGATAATTCCGATTGTCAGGGTTGCGCTGCGGGCTTCCAGGTCCATCACCACGTCTGGAATGAACGAAGAGACCACATAGCCGTGTTGCGGAGGATACGCGTGCAAAGAGGTGAGGACCTTCGATTCGAGATCCCGTACTTTGAGCTCGATATCGAGAAAACCGTGAGCGCAGTAGCGTTGCAGTACGGCATCAAGGGTGGGAAGCGATGACAGCTTGGCCGCCGCCGTACGCGCTATAACAAACTTTCCGGCTTGCGGGTCATGGCAGACAACCGGGGTTCCGCAGGCAGCCAGGCGAACATCAAACTCAAATCCATTGCAGCCCTGTTGCATGGCCAGATCGAAGGCTGCGATCGTATTCTCCGCAACGCCCGGAGACGAACGTGCCCCACGATGGCCAATGAGGAGGGGAAGGTAGGCCATGCCGGATTTTACGCTCGAAGGTTTCTAAGTTGATGGGAAAAACTAATCCAGATCGAAATCGCGGATGGGCCTGCCCGTATCGGGAGACTCCTTGGCTTTCTTCACCGCCTCCTGGAACTTTTTCTCCAGCAGATCGGAGGCGTGCTTCTGGGCTTCGACGGACTGCCGGAAAATGGAGTCGCGCCGGCTGTCCTGTTCCTTCATGGCCCGCGCGGCCTCTTCCATGTCGGCAAACATCTTCGGCTTAACCGCGGCGGTATGGGCGATAACCGCCTTGCTTTCAGCATCCACCTTCAGCACAGCATTACAGCATGGGCAAGTGACCTCGAAGCGTGGAGCGTTCTTCGCCATCCCCGAATGATACCGCAAAACCGCTAGTCATGAGGGTGCAGCTTGATGGGGAAGATCTTGAACAAATTGAGCATCTCCCAGCCCAAAAGGATGATCGACACCACGACCACCAGAATAGCCAGGGTCTCCCCGAAGTTCAGGCGGTTTCTGGACGAGGGCTCGAAGCGTTTGGCGACCAGGCCAAGAATGTTAAGAGTAGCGAATCCGAACACCAGAGCCCAGAGGATGCTGTAAACGTCACCCTTCTTGTCCAACTCGTCGAACAGCATCGCCGGCAGCAGCCGGAGCCGGGAGGCGGATTGCAGCCACGACGCAGGTATTGGCAGAGAAGTCAGCAGCGCGGTCGGAGATAAGTGCATGGGCGCGATGTCTGGGCGTCAGCTGGAACAGCACGGCTTACAGAGGAGACGATCTTACCCTTTTCCGGGCGCGAAGTCAGCGGCCACCGCTATTCCCGCCAGAAAACCGCAGGTATTCTCGGCCTGAGCGGCATCTGGCGGGGATCTGACGGATCGAAGGACCCTGCCAGCAACAGCGGCCTTTGGCCGCCACAGGACGCAGTTCGATGCCAGAAAAACCGCCGCACGGATAGGGCGTTATGAACCTGTCCCGCGGTAGTAAGCAAATCGTCAAGCGGACAGCGAAATAATCTGGTGGTCCAGACAGTCGGTGTGGATGGTGTCGTAGAGGTCTTGCAACAGTTCCGGTCCGTAGCGCAAGACAAAGTACACCCCGGCGATGTCGCGCTCCTGCAGAACCTTATTAGGATAGAGCGCGTTGCTCAGCAGCTCCGCGTGACGGCTAAGCAATTCGCTTTGTCGCAGTTCAGCTCGCGCCGCTCGTGACCGTAGCTGCTCCAGCTGGTGACGCATCTTCGATCCGGCATTACCGGCAGCTTCTACAAGAGTCTTATCCAGGCGCTCCAGAGAGTGTTTAATCGCGACCAGTGATTTTTCCAGGGACGATTCGGCCTGATCGAATGCCGATTGCAATTCCGCCGGCAGAGCCTGTTTTGCCAGGCGCTCTCTCAACCCTTCCGCAGAATTGAAGACGTCTGAAACCGCCAGGCCATAACGCTCCAGCAGGCTTTGAGGTTTTGCTTCCACAACCGTCGCGGAGAACCTGGGCAGGATCGGCGTGACCCGGCCGAGCAGCGCCTGGTAAACCACAGCGGCTTGCCCGAAGTAAGCGACCTCCGCCGCTCCGCCTACATAAGCCAGAGTGGGCAGAAGATAATCCTGAACCACCGGCCGCAGCAGGACGTTGGGGTTGAAGCGTTGCGGCTCGGAGGCAATTTGACGCTGCATGTCGGCAAGGGAAATCTTCTCGTCAGCCACCAGAAAGTCAGGCGCGCCCGCGCCGTTCGATCGCCGGTGAATCGCGATACGAGCCCCATCGCGCAGGGTAAACAGAAGGGTGGAAGATGGTGTGACCTTAACCTGCTGGTGATAGCCGGCGGCTTCCAGTTCCCGGCCGCGAGCCAGCAGGGCATCGTCCAGCGCAGCCGCGTGCTCAATTGCCGCCTGATATATGGGCTGCGCAATCTGGTGCAGTTCCGGGTCGGAAGCGTCGAGCAGTACCACGCCCCAATCGGCGAACAAACGGGAGAAGAGCCGAGCGAAAGCATTCCCGAAGTTCTGCCCCGGACGGTAGGCCTCGCGCAAGAATCCGGTAATCTCCGAATCACCCGAAGAAGAACCGCCTAATGAAGCTGCCGCCGCTTCGACTACCTCTTCAATCTCTGGGCCAAAGGTCACGGTGCCTACCGGAGCGTCAGGAATGCCCTGGGTCGAAGTGGCCAGGTTTTGTAATGTCCCATCGGGGCCCAGAATCGAAACATGACGGATTTCCTCTAGGTCATGATCGGTCGTAGCCAGCCAGAACACAGGCACGCTGTCGCAACCGGCCGCGGTCGCTTCCCGCGCCAATTTTAGCGTTGACAACGCTTTAAACAACGAAAAAAATGGTCCGCCGAAAAGTCCCACCTGCTGTCCCGTGACCACGGCAGAGGCGCCGCCGCGAAGGCGCTCGATGTTTTCCAGGGTCTTCGCCGACCCACCCCAGGATTGATTCTGCCGCTGCAGAATCGCCGCCACTCGCTGCCGGCGATCCGAGTCATAACGGATCGCGGCTGTTTCGTCTTTTATCCAGTCGGCAAAGCGTGGCGGGCGGGAATAGAAAGGCTGAACGGAAGGAGACCAGGAGAGATAATCGCTGAAAAGCCTTGTGGTGTGAGGGATCTGACGAAATGGCAGACATTGCGCCTTCACCGTCGGCACTCCTGACAACGTTCCTTCATACCGGTTTGGACGAAAGCACGCATAGCTTGGTCAACAGCCTCGATTGTACAGACGGCACGCCGTAAATGAGATGTCAGAAACTGCCCCAGGATGCAAAACTAGAATGTAGCCGCGAGCGCCCCGCTCGTGCAGAAGCGGAATGGCTTGCGATGATGGGATCTACTGTTGCTGTTGTTCCTGCTGCATGTTCTTAACCGGCGGCGGCGGCGGTTCCTGTGCTTTTTCGACCAGCACAGACCATTCTTCCGGCACCGGCAGTACCTGGTCGAGCTCCGGCGCGAACTCCGAAGCTGTCACCCGCACAGCCACCGAAAGATCACTGGCAGTGTGCCCGCGAAAGATTCCCCGCGTCGGGGGCACGTCCGCATAATCACGGCCGATGGCGGTGCGAATGTGGCGATCACCCGCCAGCAGGCAATTCGTAGGATCAAAACCCACCCAGCCCAGGGGCGGCAGAAACGCCTCCACCCAGGCGTGTGTGGCATCCACCACCGAACGGTCGTGGTCCTGAGCGCGTCGGTAGAGATATCCGCTGACGTAGCGGCAGGGAATTCGCAAGCCGCGCACCAGCGCGATCATGATGTGAGCGAAGTCCTGGCACACGCCCTGCCGGCTCTCGATAGCATGGTCAATCGGCGAATCCACCTTTGTGCTCTTGGGCACATAGTCAAAATGCTCATAGAGCCGCTGGTTGAGCTCGCGTAACAGGGTCAGCGGATCGTCGCGACGGCAAACTCCCAACTGATCGGCCAGCTCCAGCAGTTGCGCTGTTGGCTCGGCGAACTCGCTGGGCAGGAGCATCTCCCAGTAGTCCCCCATTTGCACCATGGCGTCGGCTTCTGCCCAGGCGTCCGCCGGCAAGGAGTCAGGAATCTCAAGCGCCGGCTGCACGTCCAGCAGAGACTCCGCCACGATCACCAGATACGAGTGCTGGCCCGGAATGTCGAAGTGGTGAATGTTATTGCCCACGTGATCGCGGTAGGCAAACACCCGGCAACGCGGACTTACCGCCAGATGAAAGGTGAGACAGCGTTGGTTTCCTTCGCTGCGCGGATGCATGCGCGCTTCCATTACGCTCTCGCTGACGGGCGAGGCATAGTGGAATTTCGTCAGATGCTTGATGGAATAGAACATTCCTTTTTTGCCGCCCGTTCCTCTAACCCGCCAGCGCAGTGTGAATTGAGTAGTTCACGTAGAGCTCGTAGATGGTTTCGTGAATCTCGCGACATTGGCGAAGGATGCCCTGCAAATACGAACCCACATCCTGAGACAGAATTTCGGAAATTTGGCCAAAACTAAGCGAAGCCTGCAATCGTCCCGCCAGCCGGGTCAACTGCACCGCCCGTCGCTTTCCACCCTCGCCATGAATCGCTTCCAGCGCGTTATGCATGCTGTCGATGGAATAGCGCAGGGAGTGGGGAAATTCCTGGTTCAGCAGAAGAAATTCAATGATCCGGTCTGGGCTGAAATCAGCGGTGTACACCTTGCAAAAGGCTTCGAAGGCAGTACACGATCGCAGTAGGCCAATCCATTCCAGATATTCGGCCGCTTCGGGAGTCTGGTCGGAAGGTCCCCAAAATTCGCGGTGATAAAGATCGAGCAGCGTGGCGGTGGCGCAAGCTCGCTCGATATAGCGTCCGACGCGAATAAAATGCCAGCCCTCGCCGTGGCTCATGGTTGAGTCCGTCACTCCTTGAAAGAGGTGGATTCCCTCAATCACGGCCAGCAGGAAGTCCGACGGCAGCACGTCATCCGTTTCATTCGGTTTGTGCCGCGTGACCTGGTGAAACAGGTGGTTAAGCCTCTGCCATTGTTCGGTGCTGATCTCTTCCCGCACCTGGCGCGCATTCTCGCGGGCGGCAGTAATGCAGGAAGTAATTGACGAACGGTTGCCGGGATCAAAGGTCAGAATCTGCGCCACCTGGTAGGCATCGCCGCTCCAGGCCAGGTTGGGCGGATTCCCCAGCGCCGCCAGAACTCGCCGCCAGCGCCGGTCCGCGCTGGAAGCAGACTCGTCCAGCATCAGGTTCAGATTCACGTCCAGCAGGCGGGCAGCATGCTCGGCTCGCTCCAGATAGCGGCTCATCCAATACAAGTTGTCGGCAACGCGCGAGAGCATGGCTGAAATCGTTTCCTCGGTGGTTCGACTTACTGGTTCAACACCCAGGTGTCTTTACTGCCGCCGCCTTGCGACGAATTCACTACCAGCGATCCGCGGCGCAGCGCAACCCGCGTAAGTCCCCCGGGAACGATAGTGACTTTGTCGCCAAACAACACGTAGGGACGCAAATCCACATGCCGCGGCTGCAGCACATCGTCGATAAAACATGGGGCGCGAGAAAACTGGATGGTGGGCTGCGCGATGTAATTACGCGGATCGGCAAGAATACGCTCGCGAAACTCCTGGCGCTGCTCGACCGTGCTATGCGGCCCTATCAACATGCCGTAGCCGCCGGATTCTCCCACCGCTTTCACCACCAGTTTGTCGAGATTTTGCAGAACATGATCGCGCTGCGCCGAGTCTGTGAGGAGATAAGTTTCCAGGTTATTCAGCACCGGTTCTTCGCTGAGATAATATTTGATGATCTTGGGAACATAGGCATAGAGCGCCTTGTCATCGGCCACGCCGGTGCCAAAAGCGTTGGACAGAGTGACGTTCCCGGCGCGATATGCATTGAACAGACCGGCGACGCCCAGCACTGAATCTGAGCGAAATGCCAGCGGATCGATAAAGTCATCGTCCACCCTGCGGTAGATGACGTCGACGCGTCTCAGCCCGGTGGTGGTTCGCATATAAACCACGTTGTCGTGAGTAACCAGGTCGCGGCCTTCAACCAGCTCAATTCCCATCTGGCGGGCAAGGTAAGCGTGTTCGAAATAGGCTGAATTAAATACTCCGGGGCTGAGCAGCACGATGGTGGGTTCGGGCCGGCCTTCGGGAGCCAGCGATCGCAGCGTGCTCAATAAAGCCTGGGTGTAATGCTCGATAGGCCGCACTCCCTGCAGGCGAAACAGATTGGGGAAGATGCGCTTCATCACCCGGCGGTTGGTGAGCATGTACGAAACCCCGCTGGGCACCCGCAGGTTGTCTTCCAGCACCACGAACTCGCCGCTGGGCAGGCGGATCAGGTCGGAGCCCACGACCGCGATGTAGACGTTGCGCGGCACCTGCAACCCGCGCATCTGGCGGCGAAAGTGCTTGCAGCTGTACACCACTTCACGTGGAACTACACCCTCAGCGAGAATGCGGCCTTCGTGATAAATATCCCGTAAGAACAGATTGAGCGCCGTAACCCTTTGGGTCAGCCCACGCTCGATGTGACTCCACTCCGCGCTGGTGATCAGGCGAGGTAGAAGGTCGTAGGGGAAAATTCGTTCGGTTCCCTCTTCCCTGCCATAAACCGTGAAAGTGATTCCCTGATTCAGGAAAGAAAGGTCAGCAGAATGTTTGCGGCGCCGGATCTCGTCAGCCGGCAACGACGAAAACATCTCCAGCAGCGGAGCATAGTGCGAGCGGGGCTTCCCCGGGCGTTCAAAGGTCTCGTCATAGGCGCCATCGACGAGATAATTCTGCAGAACCGGGTGATCGAAGCGGCTGATTTCCGCCAAACCCATGGCGAAGTATAAGTTGAGCCATTCCGGCTAGGCAATAGAGTTCGCGCAGGCTTTTGGCGGCCCCGGCCTATTGCGAGCCCCAGGATTCACGGGCTTCGCCAGACAATGGACTTACAAGCGGCTTACGCTGCTTTATCGATAGCCAGCATCAGCAAAATAGCGACACGGAATCCGCAAGCGCTGACCCATTTTAGATTGCTCACGCCCCAATTGCCCTCCGCGCTACTCAACTGCCGAGGGCTAGTGCTTGGCTTTGCAAAAATCCGCCACTGCAAACACCACGCCGTTGCGCTCAGCGGCTCCAGCGCCGATGGTGTCCATATCGGCATCGAGCAGGTTCGCGCGATGATTCGGGGACTGCATCCACTGCTCGCTGATACTCTCCGCACTTGGCCCCGCCGCTACGTTCTCCGAAAGCCAGCTGAAGCGGGCGCCGGCTCGAGTAGCGCGGCTGGGAAGACTCGGCTCTCCCGGGAAACCGTGCGCGATCGCCTTTTGCGCTGCCATAACTTGCGCGTGCTGCCGCGCGGCGGTGGCCAGGGCCGGATCCCACTTTAGCGGGGGCAGTCCGTGGCTTTCGCGTTCCCGGTTTATGGCCTGGAACAGTTGTTGGTCGGCACCCTCCGCCCGCGGCTGCGAAAACCCCGATGTCCATGAAAACACTACGCCAACTATCATGGTGGCGAGCAGTAAAGATCGTCTGGTAGCGGTCATTCAATCTCCCGGCTGTTGGTTTTGTACTGTCAATTATGATGCGGGCCCCAGCCGGTTTCCCATCCCCCAACCGTGCTTCCCGGGTACTCCCCGGTCGAGCACCTTTTGTAACCTCCGAGGAATCTAAGTACTATGTTTGACTTCCAGCTAGGGCGACACCTAGATTGGAAGGTGACCGCAAGGGCTCATTGAGCCTGTTATCAGTTCTTTGAAGGCCATTCCCACCAGTGGGGGCGTCACGGCTTCGACGGAGATGCTTTCGGCCAAGAGGCATGCCGGGGTGCACACACCCGTAATCGCGTGCAAAATGATAATTGCCAATCAAGAAATGGCATACGCAGCCTAATTAATTAGGCAGCCGCTCTCCACCGCTTCGCCCTTGGGCGGTGAGCGAGCGTCACACAGAGGGCTGCTCTTCTCTGCTACGTCTGGGCAGGGAGGTTAAGATTTCAGGCTAGCGGCTGGCGTTTCTTGCTCGTTCTAAGCGGCAGCCGCGAACGTCCCGGGGGAAGCGGCAACGCCTAACGCCTGGGGCATGAACGAAATAAGCATGTAGTCTCTTGACCTGTAACATTTTCGGACGCGGGTTCGACTCCCGCCGCCTCCACCACTATATCTTCGTTTGTTTCTTCTGTTTACAAACATAGTTGCTTGGACGCTGGTTGGTCTCTGGCAGTTCCGACCCCTTTTACGCGCAAATTCGCGCTACTTGTCTATATCCGCCAGCGCGTACCTGCCCAGCAGAAACGGGTGGGAAGTCTGCGGTTTCGAGTTGGCTCCTGCGGCCGGGTAAGGATCCTGAGTCATCGTGGGGAATCCCCAAATATTTCCGTTGCGCAGATCAACCACGACCTTGCCCAGCACCTGCTGGCTGCCGTCCGCAGCGCGGAGTACGGAGATGCCGGGCTCGACAAAAACGGGATATCCCGATCCCGAATCGGCTTGCACCGTGGTCGGAGCTACATTCGGAGCTACATAAGGACGCAATGCGATCGCGCCCAGCAGAAGTGCAATCGCCAGCAGAAGTGATTTTGTGCAGCTGTCAATGTTCACGGCTCTCTCCTTGAACTTTTTTCGCAAGGCAACTATGAACCTTCGCCGCAGAACGCGCATCCCGCAATGATGGTTTTTTTTGCTCCGGCTGCCGGGTCTTTGAGAAATCACCCGATCGTGCTGAGAATTGCCATTTGCATTACTCCTTATTTTGGGGACGATAGCAGAGGAGCAAGAAATTCAGCGTCCCCCAGTTCGATTCCTTAGCGCCCTTCGGGCAACTTCGGATTGGGCCGCATCAGAATAGAGGCGTCCGACTTTTACCGTGGCCACAGCATGACAGCGACGCGATCCATCTAATAGGCCTCACGCGCTCCTCCTATCCTGTGGGCGGCGCTGCCACGATTCAGCCATAGGAGCAGGAATCCAAACAAGGGCACCACGAAGTCCATGTAAAACATCATGCCGGCGTTTCCGGGGGCAAAGTTGTGGGCCACAATCATTTGATGGATGTGGCCGAATGCGGCGCCGAGATTAAACATGGCGGGTCCAACCACGGCGCCCGCCGTAGATCAAAGCTGCCGAACGCCGCCATGAATCCGACCACCGCAAATCCCAGACTGGCCGTACCTACTTCGAATTGAAAGGGGCTGTCGGGCCAGCCGATAAAGGCGGCCGACATTTTGCCGAAGAAAACATGGACGGTGAAGTTATACAGAAAGTAGCAGCCGATGGCGAAGAAGCAGTACCACTTCAGCAGTTTCTCCGCGGTCAGTTCGCCACTTGCTGCCTTGGGCGAGCGCCAGATTGCAACCGCCGCAGCCACCAGTCCCATGACCAAAAAGGTCAACGGATAGTTCGCAAGCACAAAAGTGATGATTGCTTTGATCATGGTGTTCCCTCTCGATATCGGCTGGTTCTCGGGATGATGCGTTTTATTATCAGCGTCCTGCGGCTTCCGGGGAAGTCCTGGCGCGCTCTGGATACCACTGGGTAAACTTCATCGCACCCACGATCGCGGCGATGGTAGTCCAAATCCCAACCCGGAGCGGCAGGGTTGGCATATACAGCATCATCAGATCAGCGGCTACCAACAAGGCGAATGCCGCCGCCCATACTGAGGTGATGACGTAGTTCGTGCGCACAAACTCCGGAAGTTGCCATAAATCCTGCGACACTTGCTCGCGAGCGTACTGCAGCGTGAACGGCAGCCGGATGGCCAAAGATACGAGCACGATCATAAGCAGTCCCAGATCAACGCGCAGGCGTACGCCGACCATGGACCAGGTTGCTCCAGTCGCCAGGTTGTAAAGCGCCAACCCCGCGAAAACCAGGACTGTTCCAATTTCCAAGACTTTTACTTTGCGGTTGGGACTTATCGCATCGCGAATGATCAAGACCAGCGAAGCGCCGGTCCCGCACAGAAGACCAGCTGTGACGCCCGCCAGTCTCTCCACAACGGCGAATAGGATAAAGGGCGCGAACGCTAAAAGAATCTTCATTTTGAAACTCCTTGTCGTACTCATTTTCGAAAGCCACTATGTTTACTGCTCCTGGTTTACTGCTCCTGCCACCCACCACCCAGCGCTTTGTACATCTGCACCAACGCCTGAAGCTCATTGGCGCGCGCTTGTGCGAGGCTAAGATCCGCCGAATAATAGTTGGTCTCGCTGGTCAGGACTTCTAGATAGCTGGTGGCGCCGCCCTTGTAACGAAGCGCGGATAGATGCGATGCATCCGCCGCGGATGCGGTCAGTAGTTCCAGTTGCTCGCGGACTTCGCGAGCTTTCTGGTATCCGATGAGGGCATCCGAGACTTCGCGGAAAGCCTCCTGCACGGTTTGTTGGTACGTCAGGACCGCTTCTTGCTGCTGCGCTTCCACCAGTTTCACGTTCGAACGAATCCTGCCCGCGGTGAAAATGGGCTGAGTCACTCCTCCGGCAAAACTCCACAATCCTGAGGGTCCGGTGAACAGGCTATTGAGAGCGCCACTCTGGGTTCCTCCGCCGCCGGTCAGGCTGATCGTCGGAAAATACGCCGCCCGTGCCACCCCGATCTGCGCATTCTGCGCAATTAGTACTTGCTCGGCCTCAACAACATCGGGCCGACGCTGCAGAAACTCGGAGGGAATGCCCATCGGAATCTGTGGGGGGTGTGCTTGTTCGGTGAGCGTCTGGCCACGCGTAATAGGGCCGGCATATTTCCCGAGAAGAACACTGAGAAAATTTTCTTGCTGCTGAATGAGCCTCTCCAGCTCTGGGATCTCGGCAGATGCCGTATACACTAACTGCTCACCCTGGCGCACATCAAGCAGCGAGATAGTCCCGCCTTTCTCCTGGGTAGAAAGCAGCTTTAGCGACTCCTGTCGCGAAGCCAGAGTACGCCGGGAAATCTCCAACTGCAGATCAAGGTCGCGTAGTTGGAAATATCCCGAGGCGACATTAGCCACCAGGCTCGACACCACTGCGCGACGTCCCCATTCGGTGGCCAGAAGCTGTGCCCGAGCGCTTTCGGTCGCGCTGCGATATTTGCCCCAAAAGTCCAACTCCCAACTGGCGGACAGATTCAGTTGCTCGGCGTTGATCTGATAGTCGGGCTGAAGCTTATTCTTCGGTGAGCGCAACACCTGCGCGTTCGCTCCGGCGGAAACGGCAGGATACTGGTTCGCTCGGGTAACCCCGAACTGTGCCTGAGCCTGCACAATGCGCGAGGCCGCGATGCGAACGTCATAGTTCTGTTGCAGGGCGGTGCGGATCAGGTCTTGCAATTTTTGGTCCTGAAACACTTCCCACCATTTCGCATCGCCCAACGAGTGCGCTTGCGCCTCTTGCGGCGTTTGGTCGCGGTAGATCGTCGGCAGGTTAATGTTCGGCCGCCTGTACTTGGGGTGCAACGTGCAGCCGGCAAGAAGCAGCGACAGAATCAGAACTACACACTTGATGTCGATCTTCATGCCGGCTTCCCTTCTTCCTTCTTCCCGAAATGGCTGGAGAGTCGCTCGACAACAACGAACGTAACCGGAATGATGAACACCGCAATCAAAGTGGCGGCGAGCATGCCTCCGATCACCACCGTTCCCAAGACGCGGCGCGATGCCGCCCCAGCTCCGGTCGCCGCCCACAAAGGCAACATCCCCAAAATGAAAGCAAAGGCCGTCATCAGGATGGGGCGTAGTCGCAATCGAGCCGCGGAGAGCGCAGCATCCACAAGCGGTTGTCCCTTTTCATAATCCGCCTTCGCGAATTCCACGATAAGGATGGCGTTCTTCGCTGCCATACCGATCAGCATGACCAGCCCGATCTGCGCGTACACATTGTTTTCCATGTTTCGAACCCACAACGTGGCAAACGCGCCGAACATGGCGATGGGGACGCCCAGCAACACGCTGAAAGGCAGAGACCAGCTCTCATACTGTGCCGCCAGAATCAGAAAGACGAAAAGTCCGGACAAGCCGAAGACGAGTGCCGGTGAAACGCCTTCTGCTGCTTTTTTCTCCTGATACGACATACCCAGATAGTCGAATCCCATCTCCGTCGGCATGGATTGCGCGAACACTTCTTCGAGCGCGCGTGTAGCCTGATTGGAACTGTAGCCGGGAGCGGCGTTGCCATTGATCTGTGCCGCGCGATACTGGTTGTAGCGCATGGTAAATTCCGGGCCTGCCTGCGCCCGGGACCGCGTCACCGTGCTCAGAGGTACCGCTCCGTTGTTCGCGTTAGTCACGTAGAACTGGCCCATGTCTTCGACCCGGGTGCGATACTCCCCTTCCGCCTGCACTCGCACCTGCCATTGCCGCCCAAACTGGTTGAAGTAGTTGACGAGTGCTCCGCCCATGAACACCTGCATGGTCTGATACACATCGCTGAGGCGGACGTTTTCCTGTATGAGTTTGGCCCGGTCCACATCCACGAAAACCTGCGGTACGGTAGGAAGAAATGTCGTATTCAATCCCGCCAGCTCCGGCCGCTTGCGGGCGGCGTCCATGAACGTCTTCACATTGTGGGAAAGGAAATTGAGATCTTTGCCGGCGCGGTCTTCAAGAATGAAGGTGAATCCGCCAGAGGCCCCGATTCCCGGGATCGCAGGCGGCGCGAAAGCAAACGCGTATCCATCGCGGACGGAGTAGAGCGCCCCATTAATCTTGCCGAGCAGCGCATCGGCCCGCTCATCGGGGGCTTCACGCTGGGACCAGGGCTTCAAAGTGACAAAGAAAAATGCGCTGTATGTATTGGAAACTCCGCTCAACAAGCTGAAGCCGTTAATAGTGGTCACGCCCTGGATTCCCGGAATCTGCGAAAGTATGGCTTCGACTTTTTTCGTGGCCGCTTCGGTACGCTGCAAAGAAGAGGCGTCGGGCAACTGAATTCCCGCGTAAAGATATCCCTGGTCCTCCTGTGGAAGGAATGACGACGGAACCTTGCCGCCCATAAACCCCGCGCCGCCAGCGATTAATGCCAACAACATCATGCTGAAGGCGGATTTCCGGATCAGCAAAGAGCTGGTGCTGACGTAGCCGTCTGTGGCCCTGCCGAAGACGCGATTGAACCAATCGAAAAATTTCCGTAGCGGGCCGTGACTTTCTTTTTTTGGCCGCAGCAGCAGAGCGGACAGCGCCGGGCTGAGCGTCAGCGCGTTAAAAGCCGAGAACAAAACCGAGATGGCGATGGTGACCGCGAATTGCTGATACAAGCGCCCAGTGATCCCTGGGATGAATGCGGTCGGGACAAAAACCGCTGCGAGAATCAAGGCAATAGCAACCACTGGGCCGGAAACTTCCGCCATCGCTTTGAGGGTCGCTTCCTTCGGCGGCAGCCCTTCCTCAATGTGATGCTCCACCGCTTCAACCACAACGATGGCGTCGTCCACGACAAGGCCTATTGCCAGCACCAGCCCGAACAGAGACAGCGTATTGATGGAAAATCCCAACATCGGAAAGACGATAAAGGTGCCGATCAGCGATACCGGGACCGCCAGCAGCGGGATTAACGTAGCTCGCCAGCCTTGCAGGAAGATGTAGACCACCAGAATCACCAGGACTAACGCTTCAAACAGAGTCTTGACGATTTCGTGGATCCCCTCAGTCACTGCCAGCGTGGTATCCAGAGAAATCGAGTATTCCAAGTCCGCAGGGAAGCTTTGTTTCAACTGGGTCATCAACTTCTTGACGCTGTTTGCGGCTTCGAGGGCGTTCGAGCCCGGCAGTTGATAGATGGCGATGGTGGCGGCTGGCTTGCCGTTATAGCGACTGCTGACGTTGTAGCTCTGCGCGCCAAGTTCGAGGCGGGCGACGTCTTTGAGCCTGAGGACGGCGCCGTTGGGTAGTGCGCGGACGATGATTTCTCCGAATTGATCGGCCGAACTCAACCTGCCCAGGGTCCGGACTGCGTAAGTGAATTGCTGTCCCTTGGGGACCGGATCGCCTCCGATCTGTCCCGCGGGAGTGACCGCATTCTGGGTTTGAATTGCGGCAACGATCTGCGGCACGGTGACGCGCAGTTTCGCCAGTTGATCGGGCCGCACCCAGACGCGCATGGCGTACTGCCCGGCGCCGAACACAGTTACGTTGGCCACGCCCGGCTGTCGTGTTATCTGATCAACCAGATTGATATACGCATAGTTGGCAAGAAAAACGCTGTCGTAGGTGCCGTTAGGCGAAGACAATGAGACCATCAACATGGGCGACGCTGTGGACTTCTGCACCGTCACACCCGCAGCGGTCACATCGGCCGGAAGCTGCGAGTTGGCCTGCTGCGTCCGCATCTGCGCGAGTATCTGGTCGGTATTCGGGTCGGTCTTCACATCAAAATCGACCGTCAGCTTCATCTGCCCGTTGTTGGCGTTGCTGGAATACATGTAGTTCATCCCGTCGACACCGCTCATCTGTTGCTCGATGGGTGTGGCGACGGATTGTTCGATGGTCTGTGCGTCCGCTCCGGGATAAGCGGCCGTCACTACAATTTCCGGCGGCACAATGTTGGGGAATTGAGCGCTAGGCAACGAAAGGACTGCCACGGTCCCCACGATGATCATGAGAATAGAAATCACCATGGCGACAACGGGCCGGTTGATGAAGAATTTCGACATGGCTAGTTGGCCCCTGCCGGCGCCTGGTAGGGCTTCGGCTGCACTGGCCCGCCAGGGCGTACTTTCTGAAACCCCTGGACGATGACTTGCTCTCCAGCCTTAAGCCCGTCAGTGATCACCCACTCCGCTCCCACACGGGGCCCGACTTTCACCGACCGGAATTCAGCCTTGTTCTCACTGCCCAAAGCGGCGACTTGATACGTACCTTGAATTTCGTTGACTGCCGCCTGGGGAACGAGCAGAGCGTTGGGAAGTACTTCCACCTGCATGCGCACTCGACCAAACTGGCCCGGTCGAAGAAAACCCTCATGATTGGGAAAGACTGCCGCGATGCGAATGGTGCCAGTTTGAGGATCTACCTGCCGGTCTGCCAGGTACAACTTGCCTGACTTCGGATAAATGCTGCCATCAGAAAGAACAAGCTGCACTTTTCTTGGCTCGCTGGGTGCCGCGAGGCCCAAAGCAATTTGACTGATGGACTTGGCGGCCTTCATATATTCACCCTCTCCCAAAGCAAAGTAGACTTTGATCGGATCGAGTTGCGAAACTGTAGTCAGTACGGTGGACGGCCCAACCAGATTGCCGATCTGGCCATTTGCAATGCCCGCAACCCCGTCTATCAGGGAACGCACTTTGGTAAATCCCAAATTGATGCGTGCCAACGCCACCTGCGCCTGCTGGGCCTGGACAACTGCCTGGGCAGCCTGTAACACCTGGATGTCAGCGTCCAGTTGACTCCGCGGGATGGCTCTTGCTTCGGCGAGGGGGCGGTCGCGGTCGACATCCTGCTGTGCTTTCACTTGTTGGGCTTTTGCCTGGGCAAGCTGTCCTTCAGTTTGCTCGAGCGCCGCTCGCGTGGGCATCGGATCAATTACAAAAAGTACTTGCCCCTTTTTTACGAACGAACCCTCTTTATAGGTTTGGCGAAGAAGATAACCGCTGACCTGCGGTTGAATCTGAGCGTTCACGAAGCCATCGAGATTGGCTACCCACTCGCGGGTGATGGGAACATCTTTCTGAACCACTGGCGTCACGTCGACTTGGGGCGCGGGAGGACCCGCCACAGCCGCTGGCTTACCGCAACCCGCCGCCAGCAGCAGACTTGCAGTTGCGACCCACCGGATCACGTTCCTGGAGTCGCGGATTTTTGTTCTTGGCATCTGCGGCATTGCATTCTGCTTCCTATTGACTTCGCCAGACATAGACTTCTCCTCGTCGAACTGAACCAGCGCTCGTTGGTGCTCGCTCGCGATGCGGCCGCGATTCTCGATCGGCTCTCAAGTCGGATTCTGGCTCGAGGAGCCGGTTATAGCCGCGATGATGGCAGACCGGGTTTCGCGCAGTGACTTTGCGGCCACTTGCGAAACCCGGCACGCCATTCTACGCGCTTGTAAAATGGGTGCTCCTGCGCGAGCTACACAAGCGGGGTCAAGCTGCTCCGGGTGAGTTGGCCGCGACGGTGGGACTGACCCGCGGAGCAGTCTCCAAGATCATAGATAAGCTCGAAGCGAAAGGCTCGGTTCAGACGAAAGGGAAAGAAGGTGACAACCGATTCCGTGTACTTTTCCTCACGCGCTCGGGATTGCGTAGCCTCCCCATTCTCGCCAGAACCGCGGACCGAAATGACGAATCCTTCTTTGATTGTCTCCGTGCAAGAGAGAAGATCGTCCTCCGCGAGTTGCTTGTCAAGATTGCGGAACATAACCGCATCCACGATCTACCCAACCGATTAAGGAGAAGTGTCATGAGCAAAGCAGTCGATAATCTGACGCAGGCTATGAAGCGAGCCGAGAAGATCCGTCCCCGTGCAGGTGGCTTCCCATACCTGGCCGAAGTCCTAAGACAGGCTGGAGTGAAACGCAATGTGTGGTCGCTCCCTAGTTGCCAGAGTCTATTCCTGACGCAAGAAGGCCCCGTCGTCATGCAGGGCACGCCTCTCGTTAATGGTGCCGCCGATGTACCGGTGTTTGATGAGAACGCGCTCATTCAGGCGCTTCGCGTCGATCAGGCCGGTGAAAGCACCTTCCCTGAGTTTCTCGACGCTTCATGGCGGGCTGGTGTCATTCGCTACGACGTTGATCTTGATGCACGTACCGTCGCCTATCAGGGTTGCAATGGTGAGGAGTACATCGAAGCCTACTCAGTTGTCAGCATTGGCTAAGCTACGGAACTGACCCTAGCTTTTCTCCCAGTCCCAATCGGAATTGGCGACAGTTTAGTCTGTCCCAAATTAACCCGTCCCGCAATTAATCCGAAATTAACCCGGTAGCGGATGAAGCTGCAGGAAGGCGGCTGCCGCGTCGCGGGCGCGTCCCGCGATTTCGTGGGGGGTCGGTCGATCGGCGACACCGAGCAGCAGGCTGACCATCAAATCGCGCCAGAGAAGCCCGGCGAACTGCTCGGCAAGTGCGGCAGGACGGCCCGTGATCAGTCCGGACGCCTGCGCCTCGGCCATGATTTTACGCAGGGCGGCGCGGCTTGCCTCGCGTCCTATGGAGTTGAGCGCACGCGCCACTTCGGGGGCGTGGACCGCCTCAGCAATTGCCAGCCGGAATACCGTAATCACCGCAGGGTCGCTGATCTCGCGGACGAGCGTCGCCCCGAACGAAGCCAGCACCTGTTCCAGGGTCTCGCGATCGCGCACCACAGGCAGGTCGGCAGGCACGCTTAGTCGCTTGGCCCGCTCGCTGATGCAGGCGATCAGCATCTCCTGTTTGTTGCCAACTCGCGCGTAAAGCTCTCGCTTCGAAACGCGCGCGCGGGTTGCGATCTCAAGCGTGCTGGTCATGGCGTAGCCGTTCTTCATGAAGGCCGCAAAAGCCGCCTCCAGGATGCGCTCGCGCACCGCAGTTTCGTCTCCGCCTTCCGGGCGTCTTTTTGAAATCGTGGTTTTATTCATTCCGCTCCTTGACCGGTGGTGGTACCGAATGGTACCATTTCTGCCATGGTACCCGACGGTACCAAATTAAAGACAGAATCGAGAGGGTACCCCAATGAATTTCATGATCCCTTTGTTTATGGCAGCGCTTCCGGCCCTGGCTTTCGCGCAATCGCAACCCGAGGCCGGCCAAGGCTTGCCCAGCGGAGCCATACCTAAAACCACCGCAGTGTTTGTCATTCAGACTCCCAGGCAGGGCGTGACTGTTCAACAAGTCATGGCGGTGATCCCGGACGAGATTCAGGCGACGGTAAGGCTCTATCTCGATGGGAAAATTCGCGAGTGGTATTCGCGCGGAGATGGCAAAGGCGTCATCCTGCTTGTCGATGCGAAGAGCGAGGACGAGGCGCGGGCCCTGATGGAAACTTTGCCGCTCGCGAAAGCGCATTTGATGGATCACGTCTACATTCCGGTCGGGCCGCTGACGCCCCTACGGATGCTGAACCCAGCTGCGTTCCAGTGAGCCCTCGCAATGGCGCCACTGCAGGAGGAACCGGCTTTCGAAGGAGACTACGAAGGAGACAATTATGACCAAGCCCAGAATCATTGTGACGGGCGCGACCGGGAAGACGGGTAGCGTTGTCGTCAGCGAAATGCTGAAAGCCGGCTTTCCCGTCCGCGCCATGGTACGCCGGGAAGATGGCCGGAGTGCGCGGATGAAGGCGCAAGGGGCCGAGATCGCTGTCGCCGACATGAGCGATGTCGAGCGCGTTGCCGATGCGTTAAGGGACGTTCAGGGCGCCTATTATTGTCCGCCTCTCGATCCTTACATGATTCAGGGCGCGGTGGCGTTCGCGGTCGCCGCCAGGGAAGCCCGGCTCGAACAGGTCGTAGCCCTGACCCAGTGGCTATCGAGTCCTTCTCATCCTTCGCTCATGACCCGCCAGCACTGGCTGGTCGACCGCTTGTTTTCGATGACGCCCGGAGTCGCGCATACGATCGTCAACCCGGGCTTTTTCGCTGACGCGTATCTGCAGACGATTGGGTTGGCGGCGCATCTCGGCGTCTTCCCCTGGCTGTATGGCGAAAGCCGCAACGCGCCACCCTCGAACGAGGACATCGCGCGAGTCGCCGTTGCAGCCCTGATCAACCCGGCGCGGCACGCCGGCAAGGGCTACCACCCCACTGGACCGGAACTTCTCGGCGCGGAGGATATCGCCAGCGCGATCGGCCGCGCTCTTGGGCGATCGGTCAGGGTTGTGCCGACTCCGACATGGCTGTTCATGAAGGGTGCACGGATGGCCGGCCTGCCGATCGATGTCTTAAGCAACGTGCGTTATTACATCGATGATCATAGGCGCGGCGCCTTTGAACTTGGTGCGCCGACAACCGATGTGCTCGATGTGACGGGGCGCTCCCCAGAGGACTTCGAGACGATCGCTCGTCGCTATGCGGCGCAACCCGGCAACCAGCGTACTCTTGGCAACTGGCTTCGCGAGTTCGCGCAGTTCATGATCGCCCCGCTCAGCCCGGGCTTCAATTTCGATCGCTACGATCGTGAACTGCGCCGTCCGTTCCCATCCCAGCCGCAGGCCGCGCCTGAATCCAAGGTGTGGCGGCGCGAGCACGGCGTCACCGACCCCGCCACGTCTGCACCGTCAGTCAAAAACAAGGGCACTTCTGCCACCAGCCGCCCTCAATGGTTGGAATCTCAATAGGAGGAATTTATGCAAACCCAAATCGGTTTTTTCGTCAGCATTGCATTCAGCTTAATGGCGTGGGGAATCGTCACCGCCCGATACATCTGGCCGGAACTCCGCCTACGGTCCCGGGCCGAAGCCTTGCGGCCTCTGCTTACCCTGCACAGCTTCCGCTTCCTTGGATTGGCATTTCTGGTGCCCGGGGTCGTATCGCCTGACCTGCCGTCTGCCTTTGCGCGTTCCGCCGCCTATGGGGACATCATTGCGGCGATGCTCGCCTTGCTGGCGCTGATATCGCTGCCCAGCGCAGCCGGCATGGTCATTGCATGGATCTTCAGTCTCTGGGGTACAGTCGATCTCTTCAATGCGTTCTACCAGGCCAATCGTGCCGGGCTGATGGCGGGTCAACTGGGCGCCACGTATTTCATTCCGACATTCATCGTGCCCCTGCTGCTCATCACGCATGGAATTGGCTTCCGGATTCTTGTGCAACATCAGAAGGTATCCGTAGTACGGCAAAGCCGGCACGCAGCGTAACATTCGTCCGGTTGAGTTGGGTGCCTCGCAGATTTCAGCATAAATGCACTTCATGCGAGGAGCACAATGATCGACGGAACCGCCTCCGGTATTCGCCACTTCGCAGATTTGTGGCGATGTTTTCCCTCGTACCACATCCAGCACTTTTGTGTAACCACAGCGTCCTTGGTTCGGGTACATTCCGTTCATGACTCTTTTGTTCAAGGCTTTTCAAATGCCCGCGGGCTCCCCTTGGGGATTCAAGAAAGACATTGCGCAAAGCTGAGAGAAGCGGAATTCTTATGGTGGGGAGCAACAAGGGGACGCCCGCAGGAGAAGCGTCAATCTCCCTCCTTAACCAAAACCCAAGAGGCCGAGTCTTAATGAAGGCGTACGCAACCTTATTCATCCTTTTTTGCGGGTTGCCGCTTCTCGGACAAAGTAATAGCGGAGAATTGCGTTTGAGGGTGACCGATCCGACTGGCTTGGGTGTAAGGACATCCATCGAGATTGTCAGCGAGGCGAATCAGTATCGAAATACCCTCACGACCAATGGTCAAGGCCGCCTGGATGTGCAGCGGCTCTCCTACGGGGTGTACCAGATCGAAGTACGACAGCCGGGCTTTGCGATTTTCTCCGAGCCCGTCGACATCCATTCCTCGATCCCGATCGAATACAACCTCTGCCTCCAGTTGCCCACGCTTAGTCAATCAGTGACGGTGAGCGCGGCCAACACCCTGATTGATCCCGATCAAGCCGGCTCCGTCAATCGGATCGGAGCCGACAACATTCAAAACCGTCTCGGTTCGATACCGGGCCGATCTCTGCAGGATTTGGTCAATTCGCAGCCCGGCTGGCTGTATGAAGGAAATGCGGTTCTGCATCCCCGCGGTTCGGAGTATCAGACCCAGTTTGTGATCGATGGCATCCCGCTCACGGACAATCGCTCGCCGAGTTTCGGCCCTGCGCTTGACGCGGACGACGTGCAATCGCTGAGCATTTACACTGCCGGCATTCCGGCGGAATACGGCAGAAAGATGGGTGGAGTGATCGAAGTAAACACGCTGCAGGATTCGCAGCCGGGTTTTCACGGCCAGGTTGTGCTCTCTGGCGGCAGCTTCGATACCGCCGGCGCCTCCGCTCAGGGGCAGTACGCGTGGGGCGGAAATACTCTTGGCGCCAGCGCCAGCGGCAGCATGACGGACCATTACCTGAATCCGGTAGTTCCGCAAAACTACACGAACACAGGCACGCTGGGCGATTTCTCCGTCAACTACGAACGCGACCTGACTTCGAAGGATCGCTTGCGGTTCATCGTTCGGCACGAGTTGTCGCGTTACGAGGTACCCAACGAACAACTGCAACAGGCCAATGGACAGCGCCAGACTGCGGACAACATTGAGACGATGGGCGTCGCCTCTTATCAGCACACCTTCTCCTCCAATGCGGTCACTGATTTTCGTACGATGATTCGCGAAAACGACATTGGATTCAACTCCAATGCGGAGTCGACCCCAATTCAGGTCTTCCAGCAAAACTTCTTCCGCGAAGCGTATTTCCGGGGGACGACAACCATCGATCACGGGCGGCACGAGTGGAAATTTGGGTTCGAGTCTGACAACACCTTCTTGAACGAAAATCTTCGCTATCACATCACCGATCCGGCCCAGTTTGACGATGACACTCCGATTGACTTCAGTTTTCTGGGAAACAGGCCGGACCTTGAGCAGTCAGTTTTCGTTCAGGACCAGATTCGCCTGAAGAACTGGACGATCAGCGCCGGATTGCGCTGGGATCACTATCAGCTCTTGCTCAATCGTCACGCGGCCGGTCCCCGGGTTTCTGTTTCCCGTTACTTCCCCTCAGCCGACCTGCTGGTGCATGTTTCCTATGACCGAGTGTTTCAGACTCCGTCGTTCGAAAATATCCTGCTTTCCAGCTCTACCCAGGTGGAGTCCATCGCCCCGGCAAGCTTCCTGCGCCTGCCGGTCGAACCTTCCGAGGGGAACTACTATGAAGCGGGTTTGACGAAAGTGTTTCGCGGAAAAGTCAGGCTGGACGCGAACTACTTCGAAAGGTTTGTCTCGAATTATGCGGACGACGATCAGATCGCAAATACGGCGATCAGCTTCCCCATCTCGTTTCGCAAGTCCACGATTTACGGAGCAGAAACAAAGCTCGAATTGCCAGATTGGCACGGATTTAGCGGATTCCTGAGCTATTCCTACATGGTCGGATTCGCCTCCTTTCCGGTAACGGGGGGCCTGTTTTTGGGCGATGACGCTCAGGGATTGCCTGGCCGCGGGCGCTTTCCGGTTTCGCAGGATCAGCGCAACACCGTCCGTGGTCGATTGCGGTATCAGGTCCGGCCGCGGTTCTGGATCGCCGGCGGAATGCAGTACGACACCGGCCTGCCTTTCGAGTTTGTTGGGAACCCCGCCACTGTATTGGCGCAATACGGCCAGCAGGTCCTGGATCGGATCAATTTCGCGCGCGGACGCATTTATCCCGCGTTTCAGGTCAATGCTTCGGCCGGTGTCGAGGTTTACAAGTCGGAACGCTTGAACGTCCGATTCCAGATCGACGGGCAGAACCTGACTGACGTTCTGGACGTCATCGACTTCGGCGGTCTTTTCTCGGGTAACGCCATCGGTCCATCCCGAAGTGTGGCTATGCGGCTAACGGCCAGCTTTTAAAGCCTGTTTTCGACAAACAATCCTGCAAAAGCCTTTCACCTGCAAAGACTAAACCGTGACGCGGTTACTGCCGATGAACCGGAATGGGGATGCCTCGTGCGCAGCCCCGTCACCTGTCAGCCGAAACCCGGTGGACGCTTAATGCCGTTTATGTGCGCGCGCTGGTTCACACCGGTAGCAGCCAAATCCGTCTGATCGAATGACCGATGCCCTGATGACCCTGCCTTCCACGAATTCCGGGCAACCTAGCTGGAATCAGCGCCGGCGCGAACGAGACGGTGCGGGTCGCGCTGCTCATCAATCGGGCTCAGCGACAGCCTTGACCGGCGGCACACCTATCGAGTCTTCCGACTGGCGTGGCGCCCCTTTCTACAAGCAATTGCTGCTGAGTGTTTCCTTCCTGATCGTATTCTTGCTGTTGGACGGCTCGTCGACAGCATCCCAAGTGTGGGAAGGAGCACCCACGTGGTACTTACCGGTGGGTCTTGCGGTCGCTCTGCTATTGTGCGGCGGCGTGCGCTACCTGCCTCTGGTACTGATCACCGCGCTGGTCGCAGCGGTCGTGAACTACCACCTGCCATTATTTTCCTGGTCCGGCCTGCCGGGGACCACAGCCTTGTACGTCTTTTACATGGGCGGGATAGCCCTGCTTAGAGGGCCATGGCGCATTGATCCCAAGCTTGGCAATCTGCGCGATGTGGGACGCTTCGCGTTGGTTCTGCTCGTCACCGCCATTCCCACCGCACTGATCGGACTCTCGAGCGTACTGGGAGACGGACTGGTAAAACCTCCTGAGGCCTTCAAGACGGTGGTAAATTGGTGGACCAGCGATGCGATTTGCATCGTTAGTTTCGCCCCCTTCCTGCTTCTATATGTAACCCCGCGACTGGGCGCATGGATGAAGGCCCAAGCGGTCCCACGCACTGCGAAGCCAAAGGGTAATTCCACACTGGGAGTTGCGGAGAAGGTTATCCAATGCGGCTCGGTTTTAACTGCTATCTGGCTGGTGTTTGACTTTGCTCCGGCAACTCCTTACCAGCCTCTCTATCTGCTCTTCATCCCCGTGATATGGGTATCGGTGCGGCACGGTCTACCGGGAGCAGTTCTTACCACCTTTGGCATCAATACCGGGATGATGTTCGCGGCCTGGGTTACACACGCCCATCCATCCGGTTTGCCCCGTTTGCAACTTGCCATGCTGGCCCTGGGGCTCACCGGTCTCTCTCTGGGGGCGGTTGTCACCGAGCGCAGGCGAGCCGAGGCCGAGTTGGAGGGCACCCTGGCTCGCAGTATCGAAGCCCTCAAAGAACTTGCCGACCAGCAATATGCCATCGACCAGCATGCTATTGTCGCGGTTACCGACGTCAAGGGTCGCATCACCTACGTAAACGACAAGTTCTGTGACATCAGCCAGTATTCACGGAAGGAACTGCTGGGACGGGATCATCGCATCATCAACTCGGGCTATCACCCAAAAGAATTCTTCACAGAGATGTACCGCACCATCGGCCAGGGCGACGTCTGGCACGCCGACATCAGAAACCGGGCAAAAGACGGCTCCTTTTACTGGGTGGACACCACCATCGTTCCTACCCTGGCTTCAGACGGCAAGCCGCGGCGCTACATCGCTATCCGAGCCGATATCACGGAGCAGGTCAGAGCCGCAGAAATGGAACGCCAGCAGGCGGATGCGTTGAGCCACCTAGTGGTGGAACTAAGCGCCGCCAAGGAAGCCGCTGAATCCGCGAATCAGACCAAGAGCGAGTTTCTGGCCAACATGAGCCACGAAATCCGAACGCCCATGAACGGAATCATCGGCATGACAGAACTGGCCCTGGACACGGACCTTACCCGTGAGCAGCGCGACTACCTGGATACCGTCCGCACCTCTGCCGCTTCCCTGCTTTCGCTGATCAACGACATTCTGGACTTTTCCAAGATCGAAGCCGGAAAGCTGGATGTGGAGAACATCAATTTCAACCTTCGGGAAACACTGGAAGACACGACCAGCGCGCTGGGCATTCGCGCCCATCAGAAAGGGCTGGAATTGAGCTGTCACGTTCCGCCGGAGGTCCCGGACGATCTGCTGGGAGATCCCACGAGGCTGAAGCAGGTAGTGGTTAATCTGGTCGGAAATGCGGTCAAGTTTACATCTCAGGGAGAAGTGGCGGTGGAGGTTAAATTCGTGTCTCAGGACGCGTCCCAAACCCTCCTGCACTTCCGCGTCGCCGATACCGGTCCCGGAATTCCCGCTGACAAACAGAAACTGATTTTTGAAGCCTTCACCCAGTCCGATAATTCGATGACCCGAAAATATGGAGGGACTGGCCTGGGCTTGTCGATCTCCCTGCAACTGGTGAAATTGATGGGGGGCGAGCTCTGGGTGGAGAGCGAGGACGGCCGCGGGAGCGTGTTTCATTTTACCCTGCCTTTCGGCCGCCAAAAGCCTGCAAAGCCCGCCGTAACGCCGCTGGACATCGAGTTGTTCCGCGACCTGCCTGTCCTCCTGGTCGATGACAACGCGACCAATCGAACTGTACTTCGTGAAACTCTTACCCACTGGCAGATGAAAACTTTCGAAGTGGATGGCGGCCGCCAGGCCCTTGAGTATCTGAAAGCGGCGAACAAGGCGGGCCATCCCTATCGCCTGGTACTGCTCGATTCACAGATGCCCGGCATGGATGGCTGCGACGTCGCGGCCAGAATTCGACAAGATCCAAGTCTCGCGGATGTAGCTGTCATAATGCTGACGTCCGCGGGGTCAAAGATTGACGCCGGCCGTTGTGTAGAGTTGGGTATCAAGGGATATTTGCCCAAGCCGATTAAACGAGCGGAACTTCTCTCAGCCATAAAACTGGCTTTAACCGGAGAGTGGTCCGCTGCAAGACCCCGGCCAAACATGTCTCCGGCGGAGTCCCAGCGACAGCTCAATATTTTGCTGGCGGAAGACAATCTGGTAAATCAGAAAGTGGCGGTTCGCTTCCTCGAAAAACATGGACACACCGTAGTGATCGCGGATTCCGGGATCCAGGCCGTGGCCCGATGGCGCGAGCAGCCTTTTGACCTCATCCTGATGGACGTGCAGATGCCGGAAATGGACGGATTTGAGGCCACCGCCAAGATTCGGGAGCAAGAGCGAATTCGCGGACAGGATGTTTTGCCCTCCCGGCACATTCCCATCATCGCCATGACCGCCCACGCTATGGTGGGGGATCGCGATCGCTGTCTGGCGGCGGGCATGGACGACTACGTCTCGAAACCGGTCAAGAGTGATGATCTATTCGCAGCCATTACTCGTGCCCTGCGGGCGGCGGCAGACGTATCTCTGGAGCCGATCAAGGCCGGGAAAGCAGCGTCAAGTTAGGCAGCCGGGGGTTTTACTTCATGCAGGCGCCGTTCCAGAAACCGCCGCTCGCTCTCATTGGCGGCCAGCGCGAGGGCGCGCTGATAGCTCTCGGCGGCTTCCACGGAAGATCCCAGCCGACGCAGCAAGTCGGCCCGGGCGGCGTGCAGAAGGTGATAGTTCTCAAGGTTGTTGTTGGCGGCCAGAGCATCCATGAGCTCCAGACCCGATTGCGGGCCGCTCACCATGGCGACCGCCACTGCGCGGTTCAACGAGACAACCGGAGAGGGCTGGACCCGCTCGAGAAGATCATACAGTTGCACGATTTGCGGCCAGTCGGTGTCTTCGTAGCGAGCGGCGCGGCAATGCACCGCCGCAATCGCCGCCTGCAGGGCGTACGGGCCGGGACGCGCCCCAAAGGCCTCTTCAACCAGGGGAAGAGCCTCGGCAATCTGCGGATGGTTCCAGCGGCTGCGGTCCTGATCTTCCAGAATAACCAGGTCGCCGGCTTCATCCAGCCGTGCGTCGCGCCTGGCATCCTGAAGCAGCATCAGGGCTAGCAGGGCTGTGACGTCGGCCGGAGGCTGAGGCGACATCAATGTTCTCATCAGCCGTCCCAGCCGGATGGCTTCGGCGCAAAGGTCAGCCCGCACCAGCGGCCCGCCCCGGGTAGCCGCATAGCCTTCGTTGAAAACCAGATAGATCGCGGTCAGCACCGCGCCTAGGCGCGCGGCCATATCCTGTGTTTCAGGAACAATATAGGGGATTCCAGCGTCCCGAATCTTGCGCTTGGCGCGGACCAGGCGTTGCGCCATGGTGGTTGGGGGAACGAGGAAGGCGCGCGCTATTTCGTCAGTCTCAAGGCCGCACAGGGTCCGTAGAGTGAGCGCGACCTGGGCTTCCAGCGCGAGGGCAGGGTGGCAGCAAGTGAAGATCAGGCGAAGCCGGTCGTCAGGAATCTCCGTGCTGTCGTAGTTCGGCTCCTCGACGGTTCGGGCCGAGTCGGTGACCGCGTACGATTCCAGCTTTTCCTCAAACCGCACCTTGCGCCGGATGCGGTCAATGGCCTTATGGCGGGCAGTTTGAATGATCCAGGCGCGGGGGAATTCGGGAACGCCGGAAATCCGCCACTGATCCACCGCCGCGGTAAATGCTTCCTGCGCAGACTCTTCCGCTAGGTCAAAGTCTCCCACCAGGGAAATCAGGGCGGCGACAACCCGACCCCAGTCGGCGCGATAAACTGTTTCGACGGCCTCAGCGGCATCCTGCGACATACCTGATTTTAGATTTTTTTTGTGGGGGTGTCGATTTAGCCGGCCGTGGTTCGACTTTATGATGGAGGCACGGAAATGAAGTACATGTTGCTGATTTATGCCGACGAACGGGCCTGGACGGAGTCCGAGCGCCATGAATGTTACGGGGAATCCAGCCAACTGGCGCACACGCTTCAGTCCAAAGGGCAATATTTGAGCGCCAACCCCCTACAGTCGGTATCCACCGCGACCAGCGTGCAGGTGCGGAGCGGCCAGCGCCTGGTGACCGATGGCCCGTTCGCCGAGACCCGCGAGCAGCTTGGAGGCTACTTTCTGGTGAACGCCAAAAATCTGGACGAGGCCATCGATATTGCCGGGCGCATCCCGGGGGCGCGCAAAGGCACTGTGGAAATCCGGCCGCTGGTGGAGCTACCAGGGCTGCCGTCGAACTAGCGCCACTTGCCTGGGCACCAATTCGCAGATTCTGATCTGGGAGGACAATTCGTGGAGGCAATGACTCAAGCCGCCCCCGCTTCGAAGAGTATGCTCTGGGCCGGACGCGTCATCAGCGGCCTGGTAATTCTTATGATGCTCTTCGACGCCACAATAAAAGTGATAAAGCTGCCGGCTGCAGTCGATGGAACGGCGCGGCTAGGACACCCGGCGGGCCGGCTCGTACCTATCGGGCTTGCAGCTCTGGTCTGCGTGATTGGGTATGCGATTCCTCGCACCTCGGTGCTTGGCGCAATCCTGCTGACAGGGTATTTTGGAAGTGCGACCGCAACCCAGGTGCGGGAACAGGACCCGTGGTTCCTGTTCCCCATATTCCTCGGCGTGTTGGTCTGGTTGGGACTCTTTTGCGTGGTAGCCGTTTGCGCGCCGTGATTCCTCTAACCAGCTAAAGTTCGAAATACATCATCCGTGATTTGGAGGCAAGAATGAGCAAAGTACGAGTACTTGTGGGCACGCGCAAAGGCGCGTTTGTCCTGACGGCCGACGGCAAGCGTGAAAACTGGGATGTAAGCGGCCCTCACTTCGCCGGCTGGGAACTCTATCACCTCAAGGGATCGCCGGCAGATCCCAACCGGCTGTACGCGTCGCAAACCAGCGGCTGGTTCGGGCAAATCATCCAGCGCTCAGACGATGGCGGCAAGACCTGGCATCAGCCAGGAACGCCCGCGGGGGAGCCGGCCCCGCCCGGCCCTCCAAAAAGCGAAAGTAATAAGTTTGCTTATGACGCATCCGCCAAGGCGCTTACCACGCATCAATGGTATGACGGTACGCAGCATCCTTGGGAGTTCAAGCGGGTGTGGCATCTCGAGCCGTCGCTCACTGACCCCGACACGGTTTACGCCGGCGTGGAAGACGCCGCCATCTTCCGCTCAACCGACGGCGGCCAGAACTGGCGCGAACTTCCCGGCCTCCGTGGGCACGGCACCGGTCCCAAGTGGCAGCCGGGTGCGGGTGGCATGTGTCTGCATACCATCATTCTTGATCCCAGCAACCCGAAGCGCATGTATATCGCCATCTCGGCCGCAGGAGCGTTCCGCACCGACGACGGAGGCGCCAGCTGGAAGCCCATCAACCGCGGGCTGCGCTCGCAATATATTCCTGACCCGAACGCCGAGATCGGACACTGTGTGCACCACATCGCCATGAACCCGAAGCGCCCGGGCGTGCTCTTCATGCAGAAGCACTGGGACGTAATGCGCTCCGACGACGCCGGCGACAACTGGAAAGAAGTCAGCGGCAACCTGCCCACCGACTTCGGCTTCGTCATCGATGTACACTCGCACGAGCCGGACACGATTTACGTTGTCCCCATCAAGAGCGACTCCGAACACTATGTGCACGAGGGCAAGCTGCGCGTCTTCCGCAGCCGTAGCGGCGGCAATGAATGGGAGGCGCTCACCAAAGGTCTGCCACAAAAAGACTGCTACGTGAATGTGTTGCGTGACGCCATGGCCGTCGACTCGTTAGACAAGTGCGGAGTCTATTTCGGGACGACTGGCGGCCAGGTGTACGCGTCCGCCGATGCGGGCGAGAGCTGGAACCCGATCGTGCGGGACCTGCCGGCAGTGCTGAGCGTGGAGGTGCAGACAATTGAGTGAGCGATTCTCAGGTTGAATCAGCCCCGTTGACGACCTGCAAAACCCTTTACTCCGAGGATTTGCAGGATGGACAGACAATCAATCGGCAACCAACCATTCGGAACCCATTTTGATGATGATTCGCGTTGTGCTTCCCTTCCACCTTCGCAACCTGGCACACGTCGGCAACGAGGCGGCGATTGAAGTCGACGGACCCGTCACCCAGCGTTCTGTGCTGGACGCGCTCGAGGCCCGCTATCCCATGCTGCGCGGCGCTATACGGGACCACGATACGTTACAGCGCCGTGCCTTCCTGCGCTTCTTCGCCTGCGAGGAGGACCTGTCCCACGAATCGCCCGACGCCCCACTGCCGGATGCGGTTGCGTCGGGGAAAGAACCATTTATCGTTATCGGAGCGATCGCCGGCGGATAGCAGTGCGGTAATTCGAGAGGACCATAAACGGGCCGCCGGCTTGGAGACGAAACGAATTTAATCCACCGGCAGCATGTATCCGGGCATCTTTGCTAATCGACCTCCGAAGGCTTGAGCGTCGAGGACTGCCATGTCCCAGGTAATCCACGAAACCGGGGTGAGTCGTATCGTGACATCATCAAACGCCGCGAACACGGGTCCGACCTGGGGATCGGACAGCGCTTCCGCACTCAAATAGCGGCTGTGCACACGCTGGTTGATTTTCTTGGACTGTTCACCGGAGATGAGTTCCGCACTGCAAGCCGCAGTCACACCGCGCTCTGTTCCGGGCCTTCGCGCATCCACCATCAGCGAGGCTTTCGCCCGCGCAGCCACGTTGCGGGCTTTTTGGGTCCGGGATGACGTCGCGATAAACAGGCAGTTATCCTCGAAGAGGTACCAGACCGCGGTCAGGTGGATGGAACCATCCGCGTTTTCGGTGCCCAGCGTGGCAATGTAGCGACCGCGCAAGAGATCCTGAAACTTCGGGTCCAACGTCTGAGCCGGCATTTTTTCCTCCGCGGACTGCCCGATCAGGTCGGGGTCGGGCCGATTCTCTCACTTAACCTGAAACTTGTGAAACCTAGCCAACTGCGCCCAGAAGACCTCGGGCTTTGCATGGCTAAAACGCCCGCCCCGCGCACGCTCCCGACGCCCACGCCCATTGAAAGTTAAAGCCGCCAAGTTGCCCGGTGACATCCACGACTTCCCCGATGAAGAACAACCCTGGCACTTTGCGGCTTTCCATGGTCTTTGGCGATAGCTCGTCTGTGTCGACGCCTCCGACCGTGACCTCGGCCTTGGCGTATCCTTCGGTGCCTTCGGGAACAACTGTCCAGGTGTGCAGTCGATTCTCTAGCTCGCGCAGAGCTGCGTTCGTCCAGCCCTCAGGAAGATATGTCTCCAGCCACCGGCTTGCCAGCCGGTTGGGCAAGAACTTCTGCAGCGCCGCTCGCAAGGCACCCGCATTTCGGGGCGAAGCAGGCGTTTGCAGAAACTCCGCTGTTGCTTCGCGATCGGGCGCAAGGTCCACAAGGACAGCTTCTGACTTTTTCCAGTATGACGAAATTTGCAGGATCGCCGGTCCGCTCAGTCCGCGATGGGTGATCAACATCTTTTCCCGGAAGCGCTGCCCGTCAAAGGCGGCGATCACTTCCGTGGAGACACCTGCCAGGTCATGGTAAGTGCGGTGATCTTTTTCATTAAAAGTGAGCGGCACCAGCCCAGGCCGGGTTTCGCGAATCGTTAACCCAAATTGCCGCGCCAGCCGGTAGCCAACGTCGGTAGCCCCAATCTTCGGAATAGAGAGCCCGCCGGTGGCTACGACCAGCACCGGAGCGCGGAATTCCCGGTTTTCGCTGCGCACCATGAACTGGTCGCTGCGCAGCACATCTAGAACCGTGGCGTTCACGATCAGTTTTACCCCCGCGGCCGAGCATTCTCTTTCGAGCATGCCCAAAATGTCCTGTGCCGAGCGATCGCAAAAGAGCTGCCCCAGAGTCTTTTCGTGATAGGGAATGTGATGCTTTTCCACCAGGGCAATAAAATCTGCCGGGGTATAGCGAGCCAGGGCGGATTTGGCGAAGTGCGGGTTGGATGAAATGAAGTTTTCCGGCGCGCAATGAATATTGGTGAAATTGCAGCGACCGCCGCCGGAGATGAGGATTTTTTTGCCGGGACGCTCGGCCTTTTCGAGTACTGCAACACGCCGTCCCCTCTTGCCGGCTTCGATGGCGCACATCAGTCCCGCCGCTCCGGCTCCAAGAACCAGGGCATCGTATTGTTGGGGGACCGAAGTCATGGGCAAGAGAAAATATACCGCGCCGCTACCAATTCACATGGTCGCGCTACTACAATGCTGGCCAGCGCGGCGCCCGGGAACCGTATTTCAGCCCGTCGCGCGCAACAGGAGAAAACTATGACGAACTTCTCCGTGAACGGCAAAACCGTCAACCTTGATGTAGATCCCTCAACACCCTTACTGTGGGTGATCCGCGACCACCTGGGGCTTACCGGAACAAAATATGGTTGCGGCATGGCGCAATGCGGCGCCTGCACCGTGCACATCAACGGCGAGGCAGTCAGGTCCTGCGTGGCGCAGTTATCGCGAGCTGCGGGCAAAGCCGTAACCACTATCGAAGGACTGTCGACCGATCTCAGCCATCCTCTGCAACGAGCCTGGATCGAGGAAGACGTGCCTCAGTGCGGATATTGCCAGTCGGGACAGCTCATGAGCGCGGCGGTTCTGCTGCGTGAAAAGCCGCAGCCGACCGATGAGGACATCGATCAGGCGATGACCGGCAACATCTGCCGCTGTGGAACCTATCCGCGGATTCGCAGGGCGATTCACCGGGCTGCCAGCATGGTTAAGGCAGGTGCGCTATGAGCACTCGACAGGTCACTCCCGGGCTTGGCAAGGACGCAACGTCCAGCGTGCAACGCAGAGATTTTCTCAAATTCTCACTGGCCGCAAGCGGCGGCCTGCTGATCGGATTTTATTTTCCTGGAGCCAGCAGCCCGGCTTCGGCCCAGGAGGCCGCGAATTCCTTTATGCCGAATGCGTTCGTGCGTATCGGAACCGACGAGCGCATCACCGTCATCGTGAATCACTCGGAAATGGGACAGGGCGTTTACACTTCCCTGCCCATGTTGCTTGCCGAAGAGCTCGACGCCGATTGGTCAAAGGTCGGCTTTGAGTCGGCGCCGGTGGACCCGAAATACAATCATCCGGCTTTCGGCATGCAGTTGACTGGAGGCAGCTCGAGCGTGTGGTCAGGCCTTGAGCAGTTTCGGCAAGCCGGGGCGGCGGCTCGCGCCATGCTGGTGACCGCGGCGGCGCAGCGCTGGAACATCGACCCGACGTCTTGCCGCACCGATTCAGGCGCCGTCTTTGATCAGGGGAACCGCAAACTGACTTACGGCCAGCTTGTTGCCGAGGCGGCAAAAATCACGCCGCCCGCGCATGTGCAACTGAAAGATCCAAAAACTTTCAAGCTGGTCGGCAAACCCATCAAACGCCTCGATACGCCGATCAAAACCAACGGCGCAGCGGTATTCGGGCTTGATGTGAAGCTGCCGGAAATGCTGACGGCGGTGGTCGCGCGTCCGCCAATTTTTGGGGCGATGCTGAAGAGCTTTGACGATTCCCAGGCGCGGTCCATGCCCGGCGTTCGCAAGATCGCGCAGGTTCCTTCCGGCGTCGCAGTTGTCGCCGACACTTTCTGGCAAGCCAAGGTGGCTCGTGACGCTCTCCGCATGGAATGGGACGACGGAGCCATGCACAATTTCAGCACGACAAAGATGATGCAGGATTTCCGTGAGCGGGCGAAGACGCCGGGAGTGAGCGTCCGAAAAGAAGGCGACGCCGACGCCGCGGCCACAGGCGCTGCAAAAAAACTCGAAGCTGTGTACGAGGCCCCCTATCTATCTCATCTAATGATGGAGCCGCTGAACTGCGCGGTGGACCTGCGCCAGGACTCCTGCGAAGTCTGGACTGGATCGCAGTTTCAAACCGTCGACCGCGCCAATGCCGCCAAGATCGCAGGACTCCCCAACGAAAAAGTGCAACTGCACACTACATTTCTGGGCGGCGGCTTTGGCCGTCGCGCTAACCCCCAGTCGGACTTTGTGGTGGAGGCGGTCCACGTCGCCAAAGCCCTTGGAGCTCCGGCGAAGGTTAAAGTGGTATGGACGCGAGAAGACGATATGAACGGAGGCTGGTACCGTCCCGCTTTCCTCCATTGGATCGAGGGCAGCATCGACGCTTCCGGCAATCCGGTCAGTTGGAGATCGCGCTCCGTCGGCCAGTCGATCATGGCAGGAACACCCTTCGAAGCGATGATGATGAAGGGAAAGCAATATGATCCAGCGTCGGTTGAAGGGATTGACGATCTTCCCTACGCGATCCCCAACCTCGCGGTTGAGTCCCACCAGGCCAATATCAACGTTCCCGTGCAATGGCTGCGGTCCGTAGGACATACCCACACTGCTTTCGCGGTGGAGTGTTTTATCGATGAGCTCGCCGCGCTCGCGCAAAAAGATCCGTACCAGTTTCGCCGCGCAATGCTGCAAAAGCAGCCCCGGCATCTTGGAGTCTTGGACCTGGCCGCGCAAAAAGCCGGATGGGGTAAGCCTCTGCCACAAGGCGTGGGACGAGGCATTGCCGTGCACTTTGCCTTTGGCAGTTACGTAGCTCACGTGGCTGAAGTGTCAGTCACCGACGGAAAAGTCAAAGTGCATCGCATGGTGTGCGCGGTTGACTGCGGTCAATACGTGAATCCCGGCATCATCACCGCGCAAATCGAAGGCGGGGCAATCTTCGGCGCCTCGGCCGCCCTCTTTCAGGAGCTTACTTTTGAAAACGGCCGTCTGCAGCAAACCAATTTCAACACCTTCCCGGTGATGCGGATGAACGAATGTCCCGCACTTCAGACCTACATCGTGGATAGCAAGGAGAAAGCTGGTGGAATCGGAGAACCAGGAGTCCCCTGCGCCGCGCCGGCGATCGCGAATGCTTTGTTTGCCGTCACCGGAAAACGGATCCGGCGTTTGCCCATCCGCCTGACGGAGGCAGTATGAAACCATTCTCCAGGCCAGTCATTCCCTTCATGACCGCACTGGCCACGATGCTTGCGCTGGCCGGAATCTTGTGGCTGGCGCGCCCCGTGGCAGCGGCAGAAATGTCTGCGAAGCGCGATGCCTCGTCCGGAAACGACGGGGCGCTGTTCACGGCCTTTGTTCCAGTACTAAGAAACCCTCGATGCATGAACTGCCATTCGCAGGGAGACTTCCCTCGGCAAGGCGATGACGGCCATCCCCATAGCATAAACGTCCGGCGTGGCCCGGAAGGTCATGGCGTGACCGCGGAAAAATGCAGTACCTGTCATCAGGATCACAATCTGGCCGGCGCCCACCTGCCCCCGGGCGCACCCAACTGGGGCTTGCCGCCCGCAACAACGCCGATGATCTGGCAAGGCCTGACCGACGGGCAAATCTGCCAGTCGATTAAAGATCCAAAGCAGAACAAGAATCGCAATCTCGATCAGCTGGTCGAACATCTGACGGAAGACAAGCTGGTTATGTGGGCGTGGAATCCGGGAGAAGGCCGTACTCCCGTCCCCATGCCGCACGACGAGTTTTCCGCCAAAGTAAAGCGATGGCAGGCCGCGGGCGCGCCCTGCCCGTAGTGAGGTTGAAGCTTAGTCGTCACTCCGATGGCCCACAAGCCGAGCCAAGATAGAGGTACGTCCTACACTGCAGACCCCCGCGTCCACATTGGGCATGTGCACCTGAAAGTTGCCGACCTAGAACGTGCCTTAGCTTTCTATTCTGGCGTGCTCGGTCTGGAAATCACACAGCGGTTGGGCGAGAGCGCAGTGTTTCTGGCGGCGGGAGGGTATCACCATCACATCGCCTTGAATACCTGGGAAAGCCTGGGCGGGTCTCCGCCGCCGCCCGGCGCTACCGGGCTCTACCATACGGCGATCGTTTACCCAAGCCGTGCCGCGCTGGCCCACGCCCTGCACCGAGTTTTGCAGGCGCAGATTCCTTTGGAAGGCGCGTCGGACCACGGGGTCAGCCAGTCGATTTATTTACGTGATCCGGATGACAACGGAGTGGAACTCTACTGGGACAAGCCCAGGGATCAGTGGCCGCGCACGCCCGACGGCCGGTTGGCCATGTTCACGCACCCGCTCGACCTTGCGGCCTTGCTCCAGGAAGCCTCCGCCGATATTCACCTCGGACCGGGCCCGCCAGATCTGTGATATCGGCAGAAACTCTAAAAACCCAATCGCTCGTCGGCGGACGGTCCGTAGGTAGCTGGCACTGCGACGTCCAACAGACGCAAATAAACCCCGAGCTGCGCTCGGTGGTGCACGATGTGGTTGAGAAACATCTGCCGGTAGGCCAGGAAACGGGACCCTTCAAAAATTGGCTTGCCGCCAGACGCGAGCTTCCAGCTTTCCGTCCACGCCTGGTCTGGCACGTTCAACAGAGCACTGCGAACTTTCGCCGCGCCGTCATCGAAAACGCGCACGAGTTGCGCCGCCGACTCCATCGGCAAAGGCTTATAGCTTCCCTTGGCAAAGTCCAATTCGGGCTGGGTCAAAATTGAGAACCCGAAGCCCGCGAGCTGCGCAATGTGCGGCGCGAGTTTTCCCAGCGGCGTGGACTTGGGATGTGGGACAAATTCTGCCTTGTCGGCGGGGACACGCTCCAGCGCGGTTCGTGTCTTCTTCATTTCTTCATCAAACTCGGATACCAGCAGTTTTCCGATCGACATGCTTCCTCCAGGTCAAGGTTCTGCAGACATTGTAGGGCATTCCAAACAGCGGGACGCGAATACACCGGAACGAACCTTCCGCCGGAATCGTAAGGCATTGACTGGGCGGGATTTATCAGACGTCCTTGCTTTTGCTGTTGCCCTGAAAGCCGCGTCCCTGGCGGGTTTTCAAGCCAAGAATGTGCAAATAGTTGCGCCACCGCCTGGCTGGAGGGCGCGCAAGTCGAGATTCGGCTATGCCCGGTTTGGTATGGGGCTTGCACATAGCCATAGTGAAGTTAAAACGCCGGGAGGAAGGTCAAGGTAAACCCCACACCTGATCCAATGATTCCTCTTAGAGCTGGAGACAATTCCATGAAGACCGCGTTGCTTGTATCACTCTTTTTCTGTGCGACCGTGGCATTTGGACAATCCTCTGCCGGCGCCGGAGCCTTGAACGCTGAACCCGTAATAATCGAATTCAACAGTCACGCTGCCCATGCCTCGGTTCGGGCGATGGGGCACGAGGAGAGCCTGCTGCAGTCTTCGGTAAACGTTCAGGCTCACGGCACTCGGCCCTTGTGGGAAGTGGCCGTGCCCTCGCAGGCGATGCCTCTGGGAGATTATGCGCGCAACTGGCGGAAAGAGCACGCCTCAGCCAAGAAAGCCGAGATCGTTTGGAGCAATTGAAGTCGGCGTGATCGCGCAACTCGCGGCACCGAGCTCGTATTGAATTTACCCGGCCGAGTACCCCACTTTTCGCAGAGATGCGGGAGTGGGGTTTTTTATTTCGCTCGCAATAGCATCGCGTTTTCGCAGCGCCCTCCAACCCGCCAGTGATACACTTCGCTCGGCCACGAACGGCCCCGCGCCGCCTGTTAAATTAAAACCATGCCTAAATCCAAGCTGAATATTGCAATGATCGGCACCGGTTTCATTGCCAAAGCCCATTCCAATGCCTTCCGCCAGGTGGGACATTTTTTCGATGTCCCCTACGAGCTGGGCCTGAAAGTCATCTGTGGACGCAACCGTAACAAGCTCGAAACCGCGGCTGCACAGTGGGGATGGCAGGAAGTCGCCACCGATTGGCAAGCCGTGGTTGGGCGGCCAGACATTGACATCGTCGATATCGCCGTTCCGAATGCGTTGCATGCACCGATTGCGATTGCGGCGGCTCAGGCCGGAAAGATCGTGCTGTGCGAAAAGCCTCTGGCCACCTCGCTGGCGGAAGCTGAGACCATGGCCCAAGCCATGCGGCAGGTGCCCTCGCTGGTCTGGTTCAACTACCGCAGGATTCCCGCTGTGGCTTTTGCCAAGCGGCTGATCGAAGAAGGTCGTGTCGGGCAGACTTATCACTACCGCGCCACCTACCTGAACCAGTCGGGCAGCGACCCAAGTAAAGCCACGACCTGGCGATACAAACGCTCCGAAGCCGGCATGGGAGCCGCCGGGGATCTGCTTTCGCATTCCATTGACTCTGCGCTTTATCTCAACGGGCCAATTGCCGAGCTGTCGGCCATGACTCACACTTTCGCGCCTGGCCGTGACGTCGACGATGCGACCCTGATGTTAGTCCTCTTCGCCAACGGAAGCGTCGGCTCATTTGAGGCCACTCGCTACGGCGTGGGCTGCCGGAATCGCATGACATTCGGAATCAATGGATCGAAAGGAATGCTGCGCTTCAATCTGGAAGAGATGAACCAACTCGAATTTCTGGATGCGACCGAACCGCCAAACCTGCAGGGCGTGAGGAACATTTCGGTGACGGGTCCGGACCACCCTTACTCATCAAACTTCTGGAAGCCCGGCCACATCATCGGCTACGAACATCCCTTCATTGCCATGATGGGAGATTTCCTGGGCACTTTAAATCGCAACGAGCCGGCTCATGGCGACCTCGACGCCGCCGTCGCAGTACAAAAAGTGCTGGACGCAATCGAGCGATCAGCCGCATCCCGGACGTGGGTACGCTTGTAACTTCGGCGAAAAAGAAACACGGCGGGTGCCCCACCCTCTTTTCGCGCACTTTGCGAAAAAGGATGGATGCCGGGAACCACTTGCAACGCGGGGTTCGCAAGAAAACGTAAACCGGCCACGACAGTGAAACTGCGCGCTTTGCAAAGTAGTGCCGGGCGCCTCGTTCGTCGCTACTGCGCCCCGACTACTACCTTCCCAGTCAATTCGATCTGCGCCGAAGACGGGCCGACGAACAGATCAAAATCGCCAGGATCAACCGCCCAATCATGCCTGCTGACGTCGTAATAAGCAAACGCCCGCCGATCCAACCGGACGTTGACTTGCCTGGTTTCACCTGGTTGAAGCGTAACTTTAGCAAACCCCTTTAATTCTTTGATAGGCCGAGGAATCCTGGAATGATGATCGCCGACGAATACTTCGGCTACTTCCGCCCCGGCGCGGGTCCCGCTGTTGGTGACTTCAAAGCGCAACTCCACCGGTTGCCCGGAAGCCGATGAGGGAGTGACGGCAAGGTTCTTATACGCAAAGGTGGTGTAGGAAAGGCCGTATCCGAACGGAAACAACGCCTTCACGCCCGACTTCTCGAACCCGCGATATCCGATGAAAACGCCCTCGGTATAGGCCACTTTCCTGTCCCCATTCTTGGGATAGTAAGTGTCGTGCGCAGGATTGTCCTCCCAGCGCCGTTCGAAAGTCACCGGCAATTTTCCCGACGGGTTGTAATCTCCGAATAATAATTGCGCCAGCGCCGTGCCCCCTTCCTCTCCCGGAAACCAGGCTTGAAACAGCGCGGGAACATGGTCAACCCATGCAGTCATATCCACTCCGCCGCCGGAGGTCATGACCACTACGGTGTTTTTGTTGACCGCCGCGATCTGGTTGATCAGCTGATCCTGCCCGGGAGGCAGAACAAACATCCGGTCCGCGCTTTCGCCTTCAATCGACGGATCAAAACCCGCCGCCACCACAACAGCATCGGCATGCGCGGCAATATCCTTGGCCTGCGCGCTGACCAGATCCTCAGTCCGGGCAATACCGAAGTTCAATTTCGATTTGCCCCAGCCCCGGCGTACAAAATAATTCAGCTCCACCTGATGAGCTCCATAGGTCAGCGGCAGTTTTACCTGGCTCAGGAACGCATACGCCTGGGTCCAGTCATCGATCACCAGCTTCTTGTCGACGTAGAGGCGGTACCCGCCGTTTTCCCCTGGCCCCTGAACAAAGAACATGTAATCGCCGGCGCTGGCAGGGGTGTAGTAGCCCGTCCAGCGAATCGAACCGTCATTGGCTGACATGCCTGCGGTCGCTCCCGGATCGTAACTGGCCTTCTTGTCGATACGCTCGATGCCCGGCTTTCCCGCGAGGCTGGAATTATCGAAAAATTCGGCTCTCAAACCGGGCTGGCCGCCGTTCGCCTCGGTGGTGAAGTGCGTCTGGTCCGCAAGCTCCTCCAAAGTCGGTACACCCTGTTCGTAGTAAACCTTGGCGCCGGTACCAAGGTACTGGGCGATGCCTTCCAGAAAGCTGGCCGCGACAAACGGCTTGACTTCCGCGCTGCCTCCGCCGACCGGGCGCGCAGGATACGCGTCTGGCCCGATCACGGCGATCGATTTGATCCGGCTCTTATCCAATGGCAACAGGTTCCCGTCATTTTTGAGCAGAACCATGCCCGACCGCGCTACCTCCAAGGCCACCTGCCGCCCGTTGTCATTGAGAAGGGGAATAGAAGAATCAGTCTGCTCGCGGCCCATCCACCCAAACTCGACCGCGGTGCGCAGAATGCGTCGCACTTTGTCGTCGATGGTGGCTTCGCTTACTTTTCCCGAGCTGATCGCAGGCAACAGCGTGGTGCGATTCATGAACTTGCCGGATGGCATTTCGAGGTCAAGCCCGCCATTCGCCGCCGCCACGCCGTCATAGGTCGCATCCCAATCGGACATCAAAATTCCCGTGAAGCCCCAATCTTTCTTGGCAACATCGCTATTGAGATATCCGTTCTCAGTAAGGTGTACGCCATTGGTAAGGTTGTACGAGTCCATGATTGCGCCCACATGCGCTTCCTTCACGGCAGCCTCGAAAACAGGCAAATAGATTTCGCGCATGGTGCGTTCATCGATGATGGAATCGACATTGTGGCGGTCGAATTCGGAATTATTTCCCATGAAATGTTTGACGGTAGCACTCACACCCTGGCTCTGCAGTCCTTTGATGTATCCGACGGCGGTGCGCGCGGCCAGAAATGGATCTTCTCCGAAGTACTCAAAGTTCCTGCCGTTGCGCGGAGCGCGATAGATGTTGACGCCCGGCCCGAGCAGAAAGTGCACGCCACGGGCGCGCGCGTCCTGTCCGAAGACGACGCCCACCCGCTGTGCCAGTTCCGGATCCCAGGCCGCAGCCAGCGCGATTCCACCCACAGCAGTCGACGGCCCGTAGTTGCGGACTCCGACCGGCCCGTCGGACATTTTCAGGCGAGGCAGGCCGATATGCCGGATCTCGCGAATGTAAAAGTCATCGACGCCCCCGATCAGGTCAATCTTTTCTCCGATCGAAAGTTGCTTGAGCAGCGCATCCACGCGGGCTTCGACGTCCGCCTGCGGCGACGCGGTTTGGCACACTCCAGGGAGAAGCAACAACAGAAGCAGCGCCGCCGTCAAAGCCGTTCGTAATCTGCCTGTCCGCGTCATGCCGAACCTCCGTGAGTACTTACATATTTTCGTTTCGAATATTTCTACTCAGGCCTTCAGCGCTGCACTCTTCCCGAGCCGCTGCCCTTGAGTAATGCATTCACATCGTCCACGGTCGAGCGGCTGAAGTCGCCGGGGATGGAGTGCTTCAGGCAGCTGGTTGCTACCGCGAATTCAAGCGCCTCCCCGTGGGTAGGCAACTGCTGGAAGCCGTAGATGAGTCCAGCGGCGAAGGAGTCTCCCGCACCCACCCGGTCGACGATATGAGTGATTTCGTAGGAACGGCTTACCATGAATTTTTCCCGGTCGTTCAAACACGCCGACCAACCGTTGTGCGAAGCGCTCTTCGATTCCCGCAAAGTGATGGCGATCGCCTTCAGGTTGGGATATTCGCCCAGCACTTTGGCGGTCAGTTTCTCGTACTGCGCGCGGTCGAGCTTGCCGGAGTGCACGTCTACTTCGGCTTGAATCCCCAGCGCCATTTGCACGTCCTCTTCATTGGCGATGGCAACGTCGACATTTTTTACCAGCTCGCGCATCACTTCGGCGACCGGCTTTCCCCACTTCCAAAGATTCTTTCGGTAGTTAAGATCGCAGGAAACGGTTATTGCCTTCTCCCGCGCTTTCCGCACCGCCTGCAGAGCCAGTTCTGAGGCTGTACTGCTAATCGCCGGGGTTATGCCGGTAACGTGAAACCAGCCTGCATTCTCGAGAGCGTGATCCCAGTTAATGTCGCCGGGTTTGGCCAGAGCAATGGCGCTGTTGTCGCGGTCGTAGACTACCTTCGAAGCCCGCTGGTTCGCGCCTCCCTCCAGGTAGTAGATACCCACGCGGCCCTTGCCGCGCACGATCCGGGACGTATCCACTCCGAACCGGCGCAATTCGCCGACGATGGAATCGGCTACCGGATTCTTATCGGGCAGCACGGTCACAAAGGCTGCGGGCAAGCCCAGTTGCGCCACCGCCACTGCCACGTTAGCCTCGCCGCCTCCGAATGTGGCCACGAACTGAGGAGTCTGCAGAATTTTCTCGAACCCGGGAGGAGCCAGCCGCAACATGATTTCGCCAAAAGTGACGGTCATCTTTGCCATGGTCTTTGTTTGGTAGCCTCGTTTGGTTCTTCGATGAATTACCTGGGGGTGAACCGCCTTGACGTTGGCATTTCTAGCTGGTGATCAGCTCCACGCCCAAGGTCGCCAGAACAATATCTTCACTGGATGACAGACCGCTGACTGCCACCGCGCCAACCACCTCGCCATCTTTCCATACTGGAATACCGCCGCCCCAGCCTACGAACCTGGAATCGCCGTAATAGGCGATGTCGTGACCTTTTTCCGGATGCCGCACCTTCTCTCCAATTTCCTTGGTGGGCTTGCGCTCGCGCGCCGCGGTCCAGGCCTTGTTGGCGGCAATGCGAATAGAGGAGACCGGCGCTCCATCCATGCGGGCGAAGGCAATGAGTTCACCGTGGGAGTCGGCCACCGCGATGACCGCCGCCTTCTTCATCTGTAGCGCCCGTTCCACGATCCGGTCGATGATCTTCCTGGCTTCGGAATAGTCAATGCTATGGGTAGTTCTCATCCGCGATTCTTAAGGGTGGATTTGTATGTGCGCACTGGCGCAGAGGATTGTAAATCAACCCAGGGAAGGGACACAGGAGAATTCGACGCACAGCGTGACTTGAAAGGCCCGAAAAAAAACGGACCGGGCAAAAGCCCGGTCCGGATGTCAGGCCAACTTAGAATTCAAACTTCAAAGCAAACTGGATCAGGCGAGGATTGTTGATGGTGTTGGTGACCTGTCCAAAGTTCCCGTTCGGAGGTGCCAGGCAGCAGGTTCCGTTTGGCGGCCCGAATTGTGGATGATTGAACAGGTTGAAGAATTCAGTGCGGAATTCGACCGCCGCGCTCTCGAAGATTTGCGTCTTCTTGAAGATGGCAAAGTCGAAGTTCTTGGCGCCATCCTGTCGGAGGGTGGCGTCCACGCGCGACTCGTCGCCGAAAGCGTAGTCACCCGGTGGCGTGAAGCACGCGGTGTTGAACCACTCGTTCAGTCTAGCGGCTGTGCTTCCAGAGGTTGACTTGTCACATCCCGCAACCACGTTCGGCCTCAACCCGCCGATTCCTAGTCCGAGTGACGACAGTGGCGTGCCCTGGCCAAAACTGATCTTGACCGGGAAGCCGCGCTGGAAGACGGTTACGCCATCCAGGCCCCAACCCGAAACCAGTTTGTCAGCTACTCCGCTGACTCCGCCCATGTATTTCTTGCCCCGGCCAAACGGCAGGTCGAGCACGTAGCTGATGGCCAGACGTTGCGAGACATCCTGCGACGACAATGAGCGCTCACCCGCCAGGTTGTTCCAGTCCTGGATGCCGCCGACGCCGCCGGTGACTCCACCCTCCAGCCAGGAGGTAAGAGTATCGGTGTTCGAGAGCAGCTTGGCGTTGGTGTACGCCACCAGCAGCGTTCCACCGCCGGCGAATCGCTTATTCACCGTGGCCTGCAAGGAGTTGTAGGTGCTGCCGCAGCAACCCTGCCCGTTTAGGTTGAGGCCGGCATACTGTGGATACGGCCGGTCTAGTTGACCCTGGACGATATTGGCTCCCAACTGGCCGGGGAGAACCTGGTTGAAGGGATAGGCCGTCACTTTCTGTGCAATCGTGACCGGCTGGCCCGCATCTTCCTGCTGTGCAGCCTGGGTGATGAACCTGTCGGGTATCTGGTTGATGTTGGTGTTGAACTGAGGGAGATGTACGCCGTGTGATCCTGCGTAAGCCACGTCAGCGAAAAACCCCCAGGGCAGTTCACGCTGGATGCCGAAGTTCCACTGTTGCACGTATCCGTATTTTTGCACTGTGTAGCCAGTAGCGGAGAAGTTGCTCTGATTCACAGCATACTGCGACACATTGGGTTGCGGGTTGCGGCCCGCTACCGGCGTCAGCGTTGCGCCAGGGAAGAATGGGCCGGTGGCCGTATCGCACACCAGGTTGTCAGGAGTTGGCAGAGAGCAGCCACTGTTGGTCAGCGTGCTGGCAGGGGTAAACCCGCTGTCGGCGCTGGCAATGAAGTTCGAGGTGGCGCTGCTGACTGGATCGATGTAGGGATTAGTTCCGAACGATACGTAGTTCGGAATGAAGAAGATTCCGTAGCCGCCCCGAATTACCGTCTTCTGGTCGAAGGAGTAAGCGAAACCTAACCGCGGCATGAACTGAGTCTTTGAAAGCGGCAGGTTGTTTCGGCCGTCGTTCACTCCGGTTTTGACCAGGAAGAGGTCGCCAGGGCACGGACTGCCGGCCACGCCGCTGCATCCAGTGACCGTGGAGTTGGCAACGCTCGGATTGAAGTAAGTCATCCGGTCGTAGCGTTCCGACCAGGGTCCTTGCAGTTCATAGCGCAGACCCAGGTTGAGCGTCAGCTTGCTGGATACGTGCCAGTTGTCGCCGAAGTAAAAAGCCCGGTAGGTCTGTTTTCCGGAGACCGGACCTGAGATCACCAACGACCCTGTGGTCTGGTTGCCGAACGCCGAGCCTTGCCCTTGACCGAATCCCAACAGGAAGTCCGCGAAATCTTTTCCGTTCTGCAGGTTGCTCCCGACTTTATCGGTGGTCCACGATCCCACGAAAGAAATCAGACCGCCGCCGGTGTTGGTCTGAAGGTAGTTGTCATAGCCTTCTTCGAGCTGAGCGCCCCAGGTGAAGGTATGCCTTCCACGAATCATGGTGACCTGCGGAGACAAGTTGAACTGGGTATTGTGATCGTCAATCGAGCTCTGTCCCTGACTGCAGGTGACCAGCGAGTCGCTGTTGCCGAAACAAGGCGTAAGCGGCGTGCGCTCGGTGTCGGGGATGAAGCTGTTGTAGGACGTCGGCCAGCCTTCCTGGGTCATGTCGAATGCTGAATTGATGGGCAGCCGCAGGTAGTGAAATCGGCTCATGCTGACGTTGAAGTTGGCGATGGTGGTGGGACTGACCACCCAGTTGTAGCCGACTGCGACGCTCTTGCTGCGTGTGTTCTCCTGGCAGCGATCCTTACACATTCCGGTGCCGAACGGATCCTGCGCCAGGCTCAGCAGCTTCCAGTAGCTGAAGCGACCAAAAACACGTTGGTTGGAGGTGATGTTCTGGTCTACGCGAGCGACGTACTCATCGACGTCTCCACCGGTGCTGGCCGCTTTAATGAAGTTGTTGCTGATAGCGCCAGTCAACGGGTCGGGAATAAGTTTGCCCAACAGGAATAAGGCTGTCGGGTTCATCGGATATGACAGGTTATTCAGGTTGTTGTTCGCGATTGGGGTGCGCACACCTGTAGTCGGGTTTGCGCTGAGCGGGTCATACAGTTGGTGAATGAAATTTCCGCTCGAGTCCTGGTCGCCGCAGATCCCGCCCGGTCCAGTGAAGCCTGATAGGCACTGGTCGCTGAAGTCGCCGCCGCGCTCGGCCAGGGTAGGAACCGTGGTGTTGAACACTGTGCCCGTCCGCAGGCGGAAACCCTCATAACTGCCGAAAACAAATGTCCGGTTCTTAACAATCGCTCCGCCGATGGTCGCGCCGAACTGGTTCTGGGTGAACGGCGGCGGTTCGTTTGCCAGGCCGGATGCGATTTCCGTACCCTTGTTGAAATACTCGTTGGAGTTAAAGACCTTGTTGCGCAGATAGTCGTACGCCGAACCGTGCCAGGTGTTGGTTCCAGACTTCGTGCTCAGGTTAATGACGCCGCCCGAGAACTTACCCCACTCTGGTCCAAGGTTGTTGTACTGCACTTTGAATTCGCCGATCGAGTCTGCCGTCGGGACTAACGCCGGTAGATTGATATAGCCGATGTTCAAGGGTTGACCGTCTAGGTACTCGGCGCTCTCGTTAGCGAACGATCCGCCGATCTGGTAGTTGGCGAAGTCGAATGGATTCTTGCCTACTGGAGAACCCTGGGTATTGCCCTGCGGCACCACAGATGGGGCAACCGCCGCCAGATTGTAAATATTGCGTCCATTGAGCGGCAATTCGGTTGCCTTGCGGGCATCGACGACCTGCCCGAGAGATGAGGTCTCCGACTGCAGCAGCGGAGTTTCCGAAGTCACTTCGACGGTCTCTGTCGCCTGTCCGATCGGCAGCGACAAGTCAATCTTGGAATTCTGTTGCACTTGCACAACGACTGGTTCTTGAGTGACACGTTTGAAACCTGGTTTTTCCGCTTCTACCCGGTAGTTGCCGGGGATCAGGTTCACGAATCCATAAAGGCCGTCTGCGCCAGTCGGCTGGGTGCGCTTTTCAGCCGTCCCCAAATTGGTCAGGGTGACCCGGGCGTCGGTTATGGCGGCACCGGAAGGATCAGTTACCGATCCGGTAATCGATCCATAGGTGGACTGGCCCTCAACGAACAAGCAGGTTGAGAACAGAACACCCAAAGAGAGAACCAGCGAAAGGAATCTGCGTGACATCATTACCCACCCCCACACGAAGTGCACAGAATTGAACTGCCCTGTGGTGACCCGGCCATCGTGGGCCGAGTACTGGCATGACTGTAGCTGCGCGAGTTTTGTCACACCCCGTAGAACGTTGTCAAGAAGAAAAACATCCATTTTGTAAGGAAGTTAATCGGTTACCCTCGGCTTCCAGAACATTCATCCGATATCCAGTCCGCCGCCTACAGCAATCCAACTTTCACCACCCCACGGCAGCCCCTGCAACGAATGGGAGAAATCGCGGCTCGAATTTTGCTGAGCCGGATTGACGATCCCGAGCGCTGTCTTCCTGAACTATTGATCGAACTAGAACTTGTCGTGCGCACATCGACTGCCCCGCTTTTTATCCAAATCCGGGGAGAACTTCCCAGGCAAACCCAGGAACCAGCGAGCACTGTGCCCTGGCCAGCGGTCGCGATATGCTTATTGGCTGAGGGCCCTGGTTTGCACATTGCCATTCCGCGCATTGTCTGCGTTCCGGTTCTGCTTTCCTGCATCGCCTTCGGGCTTGCAGCGGTTCCGGTTTCGCTGTTCGAGAGCAAAACGCCACGCGGTTTGGACTTCATTCTGCAAAACTCACCCACGCCGCAGAAGTACTTAATAGAAACCATGCCGGGCGGAGTCGCGCTGTTCGACTACAACAACGACGGCTTGCTCGATATTTTTCTGGTGAACGGCGGCCGCGTCACCAGTCCCATGCAGCTGCCGGAAAACTTCGATCGCAAAAATCCACGTTATTGGAACCGGCTTTACCGGCAGGAGAAAGATGGCGGTTTTACCGACGTGACCGAAAAAGCGGGCTTGTCGAACGCCGGAGACGGAAACTATGGCATGGGAGTCGCGGTCGGTGACTATGACAATGACGGCTTCCCAGATCTTTACGTCACCAGCTACGGAAAAAATATCCTCTACCACAACAACGGCGACGGCACATTTACCGACGTTACTGCGAAGGCGGGCTTGGCTGGAGGCGGCTGGTCGGTTTCAGCGGGATTTTTCGACTACGATAACGACGGCAAACTGGATCTGTTCGTAACCCGCTACATGGAGTGGGACACCAGGCACAGCAAGACCTGCGGCGGAGAATGGCACACCTACTGTCCTCCGGAAGAATTTCCCGCCACTACCAGCATCCTCTATCACAACAACGGCGACGGAACGTTTACCGATGTCAGCCAGAAGTCCGGTATCGCGGCAAAAAAAGGCCGGGCCCTGGGTGTGGCCTTTGCGGATTACGACGGCGATGGCTTCACTGATATATTCGTCGCCAACGACGGCATGCAGCAGTATCTCTACCACAACAACGGCAACGGCACTTTCAGCGAACGCGGCCTGGAAGCCGGCGCCGCTTTGTCAGAAGACGGACGGCGCCTGTCCGGCATGGGCGTAGTCTTTCAGGACTATGACAATGACGGCCGGCCCGACGTTATCGTGACCGAACTTCCGCGTGAGATTTACGGCGTTTACCGCAACGACGGCAATGGAACGTTCAGCTATGGCAGTCTCGAGAGTGGACTGGGAGTGCTTTCCAGCGGCAGCTCGGGATGGGGCGTTGGCCTGGAGGATTTCGACAATGATGGCTGGAAGGATCTTTTTGTTGCGCAAGGGCATGTTCTCGATAACGTCGAGCAGATCGATCCTTCGCTTCATTATTGGGAATTGCCCATGCTGGCGATGAACCACAACGGCAGGTTCGAGCGCGCCGATGTGGGCAGTTCCAAACCCTGTGCCGGACGCGGAGCCGCCTTCGGCGATTTGAACAACGACGGCTGGGAAGACGTCGTCATGACTGTCCTCGGCGACCATCCCCAGGTCTTTGTTAACCAGGGCGGCGTTAACCGCGGCGGCAAGCAACACTGGCTGGTAGTTTCGCTGCGCGGCATACGCAGCAATCGAGACGGCTTTGGAGCGCGCGTGAAAGTCAACGGGCAAACCCGATTCGCGACATCGTCTGGCAGCTATCTTTCTTCCAGCGACAAGCGTCTGCACTTTGGACTGGGAAGCGCCGAAACTGCCAAAATAGAGATTACCTGGCCCTCGGGCGCGCGCCAGACCCTGAACGACGTGCACGCCGACCAGTTTCTCGAGGTCCGTGAACCGGAGAAACCGTGATCCATATCCTGTTACTGGCTTGGTTGGCCTGGCAGACCGCGTCACCCGAGGCACTGCGACATCTGCAGGCGGGCGCCGAGGCGGACAAGCAGCGGCACTACGAGGTTGCCATTGCAGAGTTCAAGAAAGTAACTGAGCTGGAACCGAAGCTGCCCGAAGGATTCGTCAACCTTGGCCAGGCCTACATGGAAAACCAGGACTACGGCTCCGCTATCGCGCCTCTCAAGCGCGCGGTAGAACTAGCGCCTGATCTCGCCGCGGCGCATCAGCTTCTCGGTTATGCGTTGCTGGCGCAGGGCTACAACGCCGAGGCGATACCCCACCTGCAGCAAATAGGAGAGCAAACTGCCCTGGGGATCGCGCAAATCGGCACCGGTCAATTGCAAGCGGCAGTTGAAAATTTGCAGGCTGCCCTGGCTAAGCATCCCAACGATCCCGACTTGCTTTACTATCTTGGGCGAGCCAGCGGCCTGCTCTCCAAGCAATCGATTGACACCCTGCTGGCTGCGTACCCCGATTCGGCGCGCGCGCACCAGGCGCTGGCCGAAAACTATTTTGTCTTGCGACAAATGCCTCAGGCTGAAAAAGAGTTTCGTGAAGCTCTGCGGCTGCGTCCCGATACTCCGGAGCTGCATCTCGAGCTCGGCCTGGTGTATGCCGGTTCCTCACAGTGGGCAAAAGCTGAAGAAGAATTTCGCGCCCAAAGCAAGCTGCAGCCGGGAAATGCTGAAGCTGCCTATCGTCTGGGTTCGGCCCTGCTGCAGCAGGGGAAAGCGCGCGAGGCGAGGGCCGAGTTAGAACGCTCCAATCGCCTGGAGTCCGACATGCCCGAGACCCTTTATTCCCTGGGCAAAGCAACCGCGTTGGCGGGCGATCTCGCGGCCGCCGAGAAAGCGTGGACCAGATTGCTCACCATCGAGAAAGCCGGTAGCCTGGCGGCCCAGACCCATTTCGCCCTGGCCGGCCTTTATCGCAAACAAGGAAAGACTGCCGAGGCGGAACGGGAAACGCAGGAGTTCCAGAAGTTGCAGAATCCAGCCATTCCGCCGGAAAGCGTACAAAAGTAGTTTGAACTAAACAATTATGCTGAAACTAAAGGTTTTGGGAAAAGTCATTGAATCGGGATTGGTCGCGATCGTTCGCACTCATAGCTCAGATCTGGCGCTCCGCATCGCCGAGGCATGCGCCCGCGGCGGCGCGGCCTCGATTGAGATTACTTTCACCGTTCCAGGCGCCGCCGCGGTGATTGCAGATCTGGCCAAAGAATATGCTTCTGGCGAAATCCTCGTCGGCGCCGGCACCGTGCTCGATTCGGAAACCGCGCGGATCGCCATCCTTGCCGGAGCCCAGTACATCGTAAGCCCGTCGGTAAGTCCTGAGACCGCCCGGTTGTGCAACCGCTACCAGATTCCTTACATGCCGGGAGCCGGAACCATGCGCGAAATCGTCGACGCCATGGAATGCGGTGCTGACATCGTCAAACTATTCCCCGGCGAGACTCTCGGGCCCGCTTTTGTGAAAGCGGTGAAGGGTCCGCTGCCCCAGGCTTCCCTGATGCCAACCGGCGGCGTGAGTATCGAAAATGTCGGCGACTGGATCAAGGCGGGAGCTGTCGCCGTAGGCGTCGGCGGCGGACTCACCGCCGGCGCGGAAAAGGGCAACCTGCAATTGGTCACCGATACGGCAAAGCAATTTGTCGAAAGGATTCAACGCGCGCGCGGAAAATCGTAGTACCGAAACATCGCACTCTCAAATCGCTATGAAGCTCTGGAACAATGACGATGAACTCTTTGCCATCATCCGGCGCGAGTTGTTCACCTGTGTGGTGGGAGATGTGATGGACAAACTGGACCTGCAGCACCAGTTTCTGCCTCCACAAATCAGGCCGTTGCGGCAGGACATGGTGGTCATTGGTCGCGCCATGCCGGTACTCGCGGTGGATGTTTTCGCCGAAAAAGTATCTGGCACGGCGAACAAGCTCATGGAAAAGCCGTTCGGGCTGATGCTGGAAGCGCTCGACGACCTTCGTGCCCACGAAGTGTACGTCAGCACCGGGTCGTCTCCGCGTAACGCGCTCTGGGGAGAGTTGATGAGCATCCGCGCTCGTAAGTTGGGCAGCAGCGGAGCCGTCCTGAACGGTTATAGCCGCGATACCAAAGCTGTTCTCGACCTGAACTTTCCGACATTCTCCTGGGGCTCGTACGGTCAAGATTCCTCGCCGCGCTACAAGGTCGTAGATTTTCGCGTCCCCCTGGAGATTGGCGCTGCGCGGGTTCGGCCCGGCGATATTCTGTTCGGCGACATCGACGGCGTGTGTGTGATTCCCACCCAAGCCGCTGACGAGGTTTTCGCCAAGGCGGTGGAAAAAGCTCGCGGCGAAAAATTGGTTCGTAAAGCGTTGGAAGAAGGCTGCAGCACGGTAGCCGCATTCGAAAAACACGGCATCATGTAAGGAAAGCTAAAGACTGAGAACCATGAACTGGTTTCCAAAAAACATCGGATGATAAATATCGATCTTTCCGGCAAATCGATCTTAATTACGGGCGCGCTGGGCGCGATCGCCGAGCCCATGGTCCGAAAGCTTGCTGCGGCCGGCGCCACTCTGGTCCTGCTGGACATTAGGCCCGAGGCAGCGGCGAAGCAGATTTTGCGGGACTGGAAAATTCCGGCCGCGCCTCATGTCTATTTCTCAACCGACATTACCGACTCGGCCGCGCTGAACCAAGTAGTGAATGAGTCCTTCAAGCGCTTCCCTACCCTCGATACCGTCCTCGGCCACGCCGGCGGTTGCGGACTCCATCCCTTCGCTACTACCTCCGAAGCCGACTACGACCGCATTTTTCGTTTTAACTATTTCGCCCAGGTGAATCTGGCCCGCGCCGTCTTCGCGCACTGGATGGAGCGCAAAATTCCCGGCCACCTCATCTTTACGTCGTCCTACGTCGCGCGCATGCCTCATACCCAGATTCCTTCCTACGCGTCCGCGAAAGCTGCACTGGAGAACTTCGCTCGCTGCATGGCGCTGGAATACGCCCCTACCGGCATTCGCGTGAACGTGGTTTCGCCCGGCAATGTTGCTGCCGGCAGCTCGCTGAAAGTTTTCGACGAAGATCCGGCTTACCGCGAATTTGTCCTCCGCGTTTCCCTGGGCAGAAGAAACAGTCCGGAATCGATTGCGGATGCCTTTGTTTTCCTGTGCTCGCCGCTGGCCAACGAAATCAACGGCCAGATACTCAGCCCGGACTACGGAGCCGGTATCGGCAACCGTCTATGAAAATCGGCCTCGGCCTTTACCGTCACATGCTGACGCGCGATTATTACGATTTCGCGCGCCAGGGCGGCTGCACCCACGTGGTTGTCCACCTGGTTGATTACTTCAACAGCGGCACATCGAACCCGCGCAACAACCAGCCTACAGGCGCAAAGTACGAGCCCTGGGGAGTTGCCGGCGATCCTGAAAAACTTTGGACCGTCGCCGAGTTAAATCAACTTCGTCACGAGATCGAAGACGCGGGGCTGGTTCTCGCCGCCATTGAGAATCTTGATCCCGCTCACTGGCACGACATTCTTCTTGACGGTCCGCAGCGCCCGCAACAGATCGAGAAGGTCAAAACTATTATTCGCAGCATGGGCGAAGCGGGCGTTCCGGTGCTGGGTTATAACTTCAGTTTGGCCGGAGTGTGCGGGAGAGTCACAGCGCCGCTCGGTCGCGGACACGCCGTCACTCTGGGAATGGATGGACCCGCCGAAGATGTGCCTATTCCAAACGGAACAGTTTGGAACATGGTTTACGACTCATCCGCGCCGCCGGGCACTTTGCCTTCGATTTCGCATGATGAGTTATGGCGCCGTCTCGAACGGTTTCTTGCCGACATCGTCCCTGTGGCGGAGCAATCCGGCGTGCGTATGGCGGCCCATCCCGATGATCCGCCGATGCCGACCATGCGGCAGCAGCCTCGCTTGGTTTACCAGCCGCACATGTACCAGCGCCTGATCGACGCGGCACCCAGCCCAAGCAACGCGCTGGAACTTTGCGTGGGCACGATGGCCGAGATGACCGAGGGCAGCGTGTATGACGCCGTGGATCGTTACAGCCGGCAGGGAAAAATTGCCTACATCCATCTGCGAAATGTGGTCGGAAAAGTTCCAAGCTATCGCGAAACCTTCATCGATGAAGGCGATGTCGATATGATCCGCATTCTCTCGATTCTCGCGCGCAACAAATTTGATGGCGTGATCATTCCTGATCACACGCCGCAGATGACCTGCCCAGCCCCCTGGCACGCCGGCATGGCGCACACGTTGGGGTTCATTCTGGCCGGGCAAGCCATGCTAAGACAATCTTCCAAGAGCGAGAACTCTTGACGCCTCTCTCAAGTTCTTCTACTCCACACCAGAAATCTCTGATTATTGCGGCGTCGGTTTCGGCGCTGGGAGGTTTCCTGTTTGGCTATGACAACATCGTCATCAGCGGGGCGATCCACTATCTGAGCCTCTGTTTCAGTCTGAATGCGGCCGGCGTTGGTTGGGCAGCGGGATGTGCCCTGCTTGGTTGCACCGTCGGCGCGGCGGGCGCAGGCGCAGTGGTTGATCGCATCGGTCTCAAAAAAGGGCTCGCGCTTTGTGCAACCTGCTTTGCCGTGTCGTCAGCGGGTATGTGGTTTGCCGCCAGTTTGGCTCAATTTGTCATCTGGCGATTGATTGGCGGCTTGGGAATAGGTGCGGCTTCGATTATTGCTCCCATGTACATTGCGGAAATCGCTCCAGCGCGACTTCGCGGCCGGCTGGTGACTTTGTACCAGCTTGGCATCGTGCTCGGCATTCTGGCCGCTGTGTTCGTCAACATGCTGATCCAACGGCTGGGAGACGAAGCCTGGAATACTTCGACCGGCTGGCGCTGGATGTTTTTTGTAGGTGTAGTTCCGGCTCTGCTGTTCGGGATCACGATTGTGCCTGCGGTCGAGAGTCCGCGCTGGCTGATGAAGATGGGCCGCCGCCAAGACGCTCTCTCGGTGCTCGACAGGATTAACGACCACGAAACCGCGGTTGCTGAAGCCAGTCAGATACAGGACTCTCTGGCTCTCGAAGAAGGCCGCATCTCGGAATTGTTCACGACCTTCCGGCGGCCTCTTCTGATCGGAATCATGCTGGCGGGATTTTCACAATTGAGCGGCATCACACCACTTTTTTCGTTTCTGCCGGAAATCTTCCGCTCGGCCGGGACCGCCACCAGCGACGCCTTTCTGCAATCTGTGTTAGTCAGCCTGGTTAATCTTGCTTTTACCCTTTTTGCGCTTTGGCTGGTCGATCTTTCCGGGCGCAAGACGCTGATACTCACTGGAACGGTGTTGCAGAGCGTTTCCTTCGCCCTGGTTGGCTGGTTCTATCACGTCCACGGCAGCGGGCTGGCAATCTTGATTTTTGTGATGACCTTTGTTGCGGGCCACGCGTTCGGAAATGGAGTCGCCTGCTGGGTCGTCATCTCCGAGATTTACCCCACCAAGGTGAGAGGGCGCGCCATGTCAATTGCGACTACCGCGCTGTGGGTGGTGGGATATCTCGGCAACCAGAGTTTCCCTCTCATGCAGAAGCATCTGGGAAGCGATGGCACATTCTGGATTTTCAGCAGCGCTGCCCTTTTGAATCTGCTGTGCGTGCTATGGCTGGTCCCGGAGACCAAGGGCCGCACGTTGGAAGACATCACCAGATTCTGGACCGAGCTAAAATCCTCCCCTGCAGAGTAGTCGTTGCAGATTAATGATTAAGGACGAGAGGAAAATCTCATGAACCGGACATTATTCAATTCACTCTTTTGTCTGTCGGGCCTGGCTTTCGCATTCGCTCAAACTCCTCCCGCCCCGCCGAACCCACCGCCGGCGTCCTTACGCGTTCTCCAGGTGGATGCCGGCAAGGTCACGGGTGCGGTTCGATCGTTTCAGGGGCTCAACGGGCCTCCGTATCCAATCATGGAAGGATTGCCGGATGTAACCGAGGCATACCAGGACCTGCACAACGACACTATTCGCACCCACGACATCATGGGGCCAACCGATCTGGCCGCGCGCTATTCGACCGGCAATCCGCTTCTGGCGTGGCTAGTTGCAGACTCACGGCAACGTACCTTGCTGGTCGATGCCGCCAACGCAAGTGCTATTTTTCCTGATTGGAATGCTGACCCGGAGAAGCCGGAGAGTTACCACTTCGCGGCATCCGACAAATTTATTCAATCAATTCGAAAGGCCCACGCCGAGGTTTATTACCGTATTGGCCGCAGCTTTGGCGCGGACTACACCGCCCTTCCCGACTTCGACAAATTTGCTTCGGTGGTGAAGCACATTGCCATGCATTACAACCAGGGTTGGGCGGACGGATTCCACGACAACATCCGCTACTGGGAATTCTGGAACGAACCAGATCTGCCATTTTTCTGGACCGAAACTCCCGAACAGTTTTATCGCCTCTACGAAAAAACTGCCCGCGCCCTAAAGACGGTTGATCCGTCGATGAAAGTCGGCGGCGACGCGTTGGCAATCGCTTCCAATGCCGGGCCCTATCGCGAAGGATTCATCGCCTATTGCGCCCTTCACAAACTACCGCTGGACTTCTATTCGTGGCACCACTACGCTTTGACGTCCGCAGATCCCTACGACATGGTGCGGGTAGGAGAGGAAATCAGGAAGCTGCTGGATGCGAACGGGTTTCAGCAGGCAGAAAGTGTGTTGAGTGAGTGGAACCTCACTCCCGACTTCACCGAGCGCCAACGGCTTCGCCTGCAGGGAATGGAAAATGCCGCCTTCGCGGGCGCAGCCGTCATCTACCTGCAGGACTCCTCCGTTGACCTGGCACATTTTTACCGCGGTGACGCCGCCTGGATGGGACTGTTCGGTGTCCACGGCGAATATTTCAAGCCTGCATACACGTTCCGCGCCACCGCAGCGATGCTCAAGACTCCAGAGCGCCTCACTCTCAACGGATCCGATACGATCGGGTTCGCGGCCATCGCCGGGCGCTCACACGACGGCAAGACCGTGCAGGTACTCATCAGCAATTACGAAATTCCGGCAAATTTCCAGCCGCCACCGATGCAGCCCCCGGCGGATTCGGCCCCGAAAACTCTGCCTCCCCCCGATTTTTCCAAGATGAAGTTCCTGCCTCCTAGAAAAGACATCGAGTACCGGGATAATCGCGGCTACACACTCACAGTCAGCAATCTTCCGTGGGGGAAGAACGAATCGTTTCTTGTCAGGCGCTATCGCCTCACGGAAGAACGCAACTTGGAGGTAGTCGAAGAGTCGCAGGCCACCGGAGACCAGATCAAAATCTCGAATGCGTTGCCGCCCCCTGGCGTGGAACTCATCGAACTTCGGCGCCGCTGATTCGCTTGCCAGCTTGCTCGCTTGCTGAGGGCGGGACGCCCTCAAAATAGCCGCTGGGACGGCGGCGCTACGAAGAGGTTAACTTCTAGCTGGAGAATTCGTTTCCAGCGGAAGCAATGGAAATTCTAGCATCGTCAGATCGTTTCTGAACTTGCCGACCGAACTGAATTGAAGCGCTTTCAAACCCACCGCTCGAGCGCCTTCGACATTCCGTTCCTTGTCATCGACAAACAACGCTTCACGAGCCACCACTCCCAGGCCTTCGATACTGTGGCGGTAGATGCCGGCTTCGGGTTTGACAAGTCTCACCTCTGCCGAAAAGGTAATGTGGTCAAAATGCTTTAACCAGGCGAAGTTCTGCCGCGAATATTGAATCATCTCGACCGGCATATTCGAAAGCAGACCGGTCTTGATTCCAGATGAGCGAAGCTGCTGCACCCAGTCCACCATTGCGGAGTTGATGTGACCCCACATCTCCAAATCCAACAGTCCAACCTTTTGCAGTTGCTCCGGCTGCACCCTGGCTCTGGCATCGTCCGCCAATATCGACCAATAATCCTGGTAGGAGATATCTCCGCGGTCATAGGCCAGCCGGTTCTTTCCCCAAAGCTGGCGGAATTCCCGCGGATCGAGGTTAAAGAAGCTGGCCATGCGCTGCCACTCTTCGCTCCTTGGCGTGTAGGAAATCACTTCGCCATAGTCGAGAATCACCGCTTTGATGGTTTCTGCTTTCTGCGTCGTTCCTGGAACTGTGCCTGCTTTAACCGGCGAGGATTTAGCGGCGTCCATTGGACCTCCAATTTCATATTCTCGCGTCCACCACGATTCCGTCCAATGAATTGATGTTCGCTCTGTGATAACTTGTGGGCTGCTTTTTGCAAGTTGCGCACGATTACCGGCATAAACCTGAAGCGCTGGAGTCAGCATGAAGTTGAATGGATATTTAGCCAAGAGCACCATCGTGGCCGCCCTGGGCGGACTCTTGTTTGGATTTGACACAGCGGTCATCTCCGGCACCACCAGTGCTCTGACTCAAACTTACCAGCTGACCCCGTTTCTGCTGGGAGCAACCGTCTTCAGCGCGCTTTTTGGAACCGTTCTGGGGGCTATGCTGGCGGGGTTCCCGGGCGAGCGCTTCGGCCGCCGCGACAGCCTGCGGGTAATGGCCGTGTTGTATCTGATCTCCGGCCTGGGCTGCGCGCTGGCGTGGAACTGGTACGCCCTGGTCATCTTTCGCTTCATCGGAGGACTTGGCGTGGGCGGCTCTTCAGTTCTGGGGCCGATGTACATCGCGGAAATCGCGCCGGCGAAGCTACGCGGCCGCCTGGTCGGGGTATTTCAGTTCAATGTGGTTTTCGGCATCCTGCTCGCCTACTTCTCGAATTACGTCATCGGTCTGCAGCACTTCGGCGCCACGGAATGGCGCTGGGAGCTTGGTGTCACCGCGATTCCTGCCGCTCTGTTCTTCGTCATGTTGTTTACCATTCCCCGCAGTCCGCGCTGGCTGGTAAAGAAAGGACGAGTGGAGGAAGCTCGAACGGTTCTACGAATGACGGGCGACGAAGATTACGAACATGACCTGCAGGCGATTGTGGCCTCGATCGGAGAGGAGCAGAGTCAGGCGGCCGAAAAGCTGTTCACCCGAAAATACGCCTTCCCCATCTTCCTCGCGGTCAGCATCGGAATATTCAACCAGCTCTCCGGCATCAACGCGATTCTCTACTATTTGAATGATATTTTTGCCCACGCCGGCTTCAGCAAAGTCTCCGGCAACCTGCAGGCCGTAGCCATCGGCGCAACCAACCTGCTTTTCACCATGATCGCGATGTCGGTGATTGACCGGCTCGGCCGCAAAACACTGCTTCTGGTGGGCTCGGTAGGCACAGCCGCATGCCTGGCAGGCGTGGCCACGATTTTTTTCACCGGCCAGCATCAAAGTCTTCTGGTCTGGCTGCTGGTGGGTTACATCGCATTTTTTGCCTTCTCGCAAGGCGCGGTGATCTGGGTTTACCTGTCTGAAGTTTTCCCCAACTCAGTGCGGGCCAAAGGACAGAGCCTGGGCAGCTTCTCGCACTGGTTCATGAACGCCGGTATATCCCTGATCTTTCCGCTCATGGCGGCCACTTCCGGCGCATACCCCTTCGTATTTTTCTCCGTAATGATGGTTGTGCAATTCATTGTGGTTCTGCTTTTTTATCCCGAGACCAAGGGTTTGTCTTTGGAAGAGATGCAGAAGAAGATGGGCATCAGCTAGGCGTCGCCAGACGCGACACGAGTTTATGCCAGCGCCGTTGAACACAGTGCCGCCCCTCCGGCAATGCCGGCGTCGGCACCGTAGCGGGCCTTCAGCAAAGGGATTTCCTGGCAACGCGAGTTGATGCAATACCTGGGCAAGCGGGAGCGGATTTCATCGAACAGGGGACATAACATCGCAGCCACGCCGCCCCCGATGATCACCACTTCAGGATCCAGCATATCCACCACATTGCTGAGCCAAATCGACAGCAGCTCGACTGTTTCCATCAAGACTTCTTTCGCCATGCAATCGCCGGCGGAATAAGCCTGGCCGACCATCTCGCTGCTCACGTCAGCTATGTTTCCGTTCGCCAGGTCGAGGATCGCGGAATGAGATCCGTGATCCGTGAGCTTGGTTTGCGCTCGCCTGGCGATCGCCGGACCGGCGGCCAGAGCTTCAATGCATCCCGGCTTGCCGCATCCGCAGCGCGGACCGCGATAATCGATGCTCATGTGACCGCCTTCGCCCGCGGCCCCGGTTCGCCCGTGATAAATGCGGCGATCGTAGACAATGCCGGTGCCGATGCCGGTGCCGATGGTTGTGTAGAAGACGTTGCGGTATCCTTGTCCGGCTCCCCAATAGACTTCGGCGAGGGCGGCGGCATTGGCGTCGTTGTCGATGTTCACCGGCAAGCGGTAAATCTTCCCGACTTCCTCGGCCAAGGGAAAATTGCGCCAGCAAGGAACGTTGGGTGGATTCACTACAATTCCAGTCTTGGGATCGAGCGGGCCGGGGGCGCAGATTCCAATCCCGCCGATGGAAATTGGTTTATCCGCGATGCCGGAGGAAATGAGCTGGATGGCTGAAGTCACTGCCGCCAGTCCTGTCGCTGCGCCGCGGTCGGAGACCATGGGCGCGCGAGCCTGGCTTTTTATCTCACCCTCTGAGTCGACCAGGCCGACGGCTATTTTGGTGCCGCCGATATCCACACCAATAATGAACTGGTTTTGTGTGTAAACCTGTGTCATTGCCTTCCAGACTGCGAGGCCTTTTGCAAACCGTTCCCCGTGATGAAGCGCACTCACACTATCACAGACCCTAACGCTCGACCGCAGGCCAAAGAGCGAAGCGGTATAATATCGCGATCAACAGAAAGCCTCTGCGGTTCTGTCAAGGGACGCTGTGCCACTTTCTTTGAACACGCGCGGAGTCGGACAGGTCACCATCATCCGGTGCAGCGGACGCATCGTGGCCGGCGACACCGAAACATTGCGCAAACATGTCAGCGAGTTGCTGCGCGACCGCAGCGATATTCTGCTCAATCTCAGCGAAATAGTGTTCATTGACAGCAGCGGGCTGGGCACGCTGGTGCGACTGCTTACCAGCACGCGCACGGCTCGTGGCGACCTGAAGCTGTGCCAAGTCCCCGGCGACATTCACAAAGTCCTGAAGATGACCAACCTGATCTCCCTCTTCGATACCTACGAATCGGAAGAAGAAGCGGTGCTGGCGTTTTACCGGCGACAGGCGGCGCCGGCGCGGACCGCGCAGACCGGCCTGACGGTGTTGTGCATCGACCAATCGGCGGACGTTCTGGCTTACTTGCGGGAACTGCTGGGGCGCGCCGGCTATCACATCCTCACCAGCAACAACCTGCGCGATTCGTTAATCCTGCTGCGAGCTACCCGGCCCGGCCTGACCATCGTGGGACCGAATCTCAAGGCCTCACCAGTCACGGAACACGCCTTCCAAACCGCGTGCGCCGCCTCGCGCGTGCTCGAGCTGGGAGAGGAATTCTCTACCCTGGAGCCTGGGCAGGCTGCAGCCGACCTGTTGGAAAGAGTCCGCGCCCTGGAGCACTCCAGGCCGAATCACCCTCCGTCCTGACGACTACTTCTTATTGATCAGATTGGTGTGGCTGGCAACGCATTGCCATTTGCTGTTGAGGAACATCCAGGTGTCGGTGAATCTGCCATAGTGCTCGAAGGGTTGGCGTTTGTAGGTTCCCTTGGTGTGATAAGTGCCAACCACGATTGCCGCATTGGGATACGAAATCACTCTGGCGTCCTCGTTGGTGATGAGGCTGGCACGGTAGTCCGGATCTTTCAGGTCAGCCAGAAACTGTGCTTTGTTCATCACCGTGCCGTCGTAGTCGGTATAAACAAAGCCGTCGGAAATCAGGCTATCGAGCGCTTTTGAGTCGTGGTGGAGTTGTGCCTGGTTCCATGCGTTTTCCAGCGCGATAAGCTTGCTTGCCTCGGCGCTATTTTCGTTACCTGGGTTGCGCGCCATCAGCAAGGTGCTCAACAGCACGCAGCACCAGATGACCCTGATCTTCATCGCTTTTTCCTTTAGGCTTTGCTTTGGTTCTAAAAACCTCTGAAAAATACGCGTCTGGCGAAAAATGGCGTCCGACCTTAAGAGTAATTTCAAACTGAACTGCTACCTGAAAATATACGCCGGACTCACACGCCCTACTGGACGTTGAGGGTCAGAGTCGCGGTATGAGAGGGGCTTCCGGCAGTGGTAGCCGCGGTGATGGTAACTGTGGAACTTCCCGCCGGCGTGCCCGGATCTCCGCTACCGCCGCTACTGCTGCTGGCTCCGCCGCAGCTGACGATGTTTATCAGGCAGGCCACGGCTATCAGAGCAAGGAAGCGATTCCAGGTGCGGCGTTTCGACCCGCCGCCCAGGAGGAAAATAGCAGCCAGGGTGCCTCCGGCACCTGTGGCCCACCAGCTTCCGCCTTCCAGGCGAGCGCTGCGCGGCGCGGTCGTCGAGATGGTAAGCGTGGTTGAGCCACTGCCGGTAATCGAAGGCGGATTGAAGCTGCAGAGACTCTCGCGAGGCAATCCCGCGCAGGAGGCCGCTGGGAAATTGATGGTAGCGTTGTACCCGGGTTGGCCGGTCACGGTGAGTGTGGCCGTCCCACTGCCTCCGGGACTGGGAATGGTTATCGCTGGCGATCCCGCTGAAAAAGCGAAGTCGGCCAGCACGTTGACCACGACCGCCGCCGAAGTCGACGCGAGGTAATTGGAATCGCCGCTGTACTGCACCGTGATGCTGTCCTGTCCGGCCGGCAGAGCGATGGTCAGCGCCGCCGCTGCCTGGGCCGCCTGGAAAACACCGCTCTGAATGCTGCCGCTGCCATCGCTGCCGTTCAGGGCGACGGCGGCGGCGATCGGGACGCCTCCCGACAGGAATGTCGCCGTTCCCCCCGGCGCCAGACCTCCGCTGGTAGTCGCTATTGTTGCCGCGAGCGTAACCGCAGTGCCTGAAACCATAGTCGTGCCACTCGGGACCACGGTGCTGGTGGTTGGAGCCTGCGTGACCGTAAAGTTGGTTGCCGCCGAGGCGCTGGGATTGAAGCCGGGATCTCCGCTATAGGCGGCCATGACCGCATGCTGACCGGGTGGAATGGTGAAAATCCCCAGCGATGTCGCCGCCGCGCCTTCGCTGTTCAGACTGTAGGGATTCTGGGGAAAGTTCAGGCCGCTTCCGGAAAAGGAAACCGTGCCCGTGGCCACTCCATTTCCTGAGAGTCCGGAAACATCCGCCCGGAAGTACGCAGGATTGCCATAGGGCTGGCTGATGAAGGGAATAACATTGCCTCCTGCGTCGAAACCAAGCACCGAGAGAGTTGTCGTGCTGTTTTCTGGAGACACAGTGATTGTGACCGGCGCAGAATCGCTCGCCGCAAAAGTGGCATCCCCCGCGTAGTGGGCATGGACCTGATAGGTGCCTCCCGGCAATCCATCGCTGTTGCCGGTAGAGGCCCCGGCACTCAATGTGAGGAAAGCAACGCCTTGTACGGATCCGGGCAAATTCGTAAGTAACGACACATCTCCAGTCGCTGTTCCTCCGCCGCTGTTAGGAGCGACTGCAACGCTAACATTCGCCGGCGAGCCGTGGGTAAAAGTTAATGGAGTCAAGTTCAGGGTTGTAGTCGTCGGCCTGAACGTAACCGAGTTCCAGTTGTTTACCAGATTGGCTACGTTCACCGAACCTAAACCTGAGGCCAGGTCGTATCCCACTGTGCTTTGGTATTGCGCGCCCGGCGCGCCATATCCCGCCTCACCTGGCACAGCGTTGTTTCCCACCGTGACATCGTTGAACACACAGGTGGCGGCAGGAAGAGCGGTCGTCTTAGAACCGTTGCATTGCGAGAGTGTTTCGGCTGTCGCCAGGCGATAAAGAATGTAGTCGGCCTGCCCCTGTCGGGAGCCGGTTTTCTGATCGATTAAAGCCATGATGCCGGCAAACGAAGGCGCAGAAGCGGAAGTGCCGGAGACACCGAAAAACCCCTCCGACTCGCACGAGCCGCCGATGCATAACAGGTAAGGATCGTGACTGGCTGCGGTAAGCGAGACATCCGGAAGGTCGCGCACTCCGTCGGTGGGAATACCGGCAACGCCAGTCTGCCAGGGAGGCTTGCTGAAATACACACTGGCGCCCCCGCCCCCCGCGGCCAGCGGAGCAGCCTGCGCCGAACATTGAGTCGTACAGGTTTCATTCCACACATTTTCTGGAATGTAAGACTTGACCGACGCCAGAGTCGCCGAGTTGGTGGCATTCCAATAGGTGCTGTCGTGGCCGTTCTCGTTGAACATGGTGCCGCCAACCGCTACGGTGAAGGGGGTGGAGGCTAAAACACTGACCGTCACCGGGCCGGCGGCTACAGTCTCCCCGAGGTTGTCACAGCCGGCCGCTCCGGTATCTCCCGTGCCGACGGTATAAGTAATTCCCTGGGCTGCCGCCTCTTGCGCAAGCCCTGCGAAGCCGGCAGCTTCAGAGCTGGTGATGGCTGCCTCGCAGCCGCCAAAGCTCTCGCTCATTACATCCCCAACGTTGTTTTCGATGATGTAGAGCTCGGAGAGAACAATCCCGTCCGTGGTGTTGGTCGAGGCGGAGAGCACGAACTTTACGTTTGCGTTGCGCGCGACGGCCCCCGCCCAGGTGGCATCCAGTATCGCTTCTGCCTCTTCACTTCCACCCAGGTCATCCGGGGGCGAGCCATCAAGGATTATTTCCGGGAAATTCGCGGAAAGGCCGAGCGAGTTTCGAAAATCTACGACATCCTGCAGACTGAAGTTCGAGCGCCCTACCACAGCGATGGTCGTTCCGCTTCCATCGATTCCCGATTGATAAACCGGGTTGATGTTGTAGATCACGGCATAATCGTCCGGTGCCAGAGCATGAAAACCGTTAGCGCCGGTAGCGTGCGGCCGTGCACCCGCGTGCCGGGTGATCGAAAACCGCTGGTCTGACATGACGATGAGCGGCTTGGCGTAAAAATTGTGCAGGCTGTGCACCCCCAGCACCACGGGCGCGAGCGCGGCGGGTATTTCAGGGTCACTGGCGTTCGCCCAGTGCGCTTCTCCATTCACCACGTATTTGTGGATGGCGGTGTGAAATGCTTCCTGCACTTGGGCGGCGGTTCCGGAAAACTCAATCGCCACCCTGCCCGGGCTGACTTTCGCTACCTCAAATCCATGCGACTGAAGCCACGCAGTGACCGTCTGAACATCCGCATCAGCCGGACCAAACTGCTGCCCAAACTGCTCTGGGGTCAGCCACTTGTGGTAGTTCGCGGAATATTTGTCCTGCTGGTCGTCGAGCAGTTTCAGGAGAGCGGTGTCCTGTTCGGGACTGCGCTTGAGAAGCAACAGCATTCGTTCCATCGGCAGGTTCGGCGGGGCCACGGCAACATCGAACTGGGGGCGCGCCAGCGGGTGAATATTGTTCTGGAGCGGGACCAATCGTCCCTCGTCGATCGGCTCATTCACTCGCGGATGCACGTAAATCTGCTGGGCAGCGGCTACGACGGAGAGGAGTAGACATACAAAACCAATGGCAAAGCGTCCACGAGCGGGAACAGATGACATGCGCTCTCCTAATGCGCCCAGTTGCTTGTAGGATTTGCAGAAGCCCCAGGTGGCCGCACATCATATCCCAGGTATGCAGAATGTAAAGTGCAAGGTTTGGTCCGGCGCGATTCCAGGTTGTCGCTTCGCGTTGGAAGCACAATCGAAGTCCGGGAGTCTGGCTTAGGAGTCTATAGGGCGTGGCTTTTGCGATGCCGCACGGGCGGGATGCCTGCGCCTACATCCGCAGGGGAAAAAATGCCCCAAATAAGAAGCGCCCCGAACTCTTGCGAGTTTTGGGACGCCCGAACAGCCCTCCCCCAGGTCTGCTCACGTATGAAGGTACTTTCCTCCCGCCAAGCTGTAAATCCCACCTTCGTGCTAAGCGTCTGGCACGAACAGGCCATATGGAGGGCCTAACTCATTAATCAGGAGGGTTTACGCCTGCCGGGTATGGGGTTCAGGTTACTGGCGTAACAGCCTCTGACGGGATTGCCGTTGACCCTGGCTGCTGCAGTACTTACATTCGCGGCAGGGGGTTGTAATGAAGGATATTCACGAGGTTTTGCGCCGTAAGCAAGCCAAGTATGCCCAGCTGTCCAAGCAGATTGAGGCCTTGCAGCAGGCGGCCGAAAAACTGCGCGAAGTCGCACCTCTGCTGGCTGAAAACGAAGACGAAAGCTCGGTTCTGGCCGAAGTCGAGGAACAGAGCCAAAGCGTGGCGGCAGGCGCCGGCTCAGCCGCAGGCAGTGTGCCGGCAGCCAAGCCGACGCGCGCTCCGCGCTGGCCTTAATCCAGCACAACCTTAGATTGGCCACAAGGCCCGCTTATGACATTTCAGTCTCTTCTGGTTTGTAAAGACGAGCAGGCGACGGACGTGCTGACGTCCGTGCTGGCGGGCTTCGGCTTGGGTGTGCAGTGTTGCGGATATCCCGACGCGTTGTGCCGTCTGACCGAGCAAAAGTTCGAGGCTGTAATCGTCGACTATGACGATCCGCACAGCGCCGCACTGGTGCTGCAAAACGCCTCCCAGGCATCCTCCGGCAACCATGCGGTAACCGTGGCTCTGCTCAACGACCGGACCAAAGTGCGCCACGTTTTTGGCGCCGGGGCGAACTTCGTTCTCTACAAGCCGATTTCGCCGCAACAGGCTGAAGCCAGCCTGCGGGCTGCCATCGCTTTAATGAAGCGCGAACGCCGACGCTCCTTCCGCGTCCCAGTCCAACTTCCGGTCAGGCTGCGGGTGGAAAACGGGGCTGAGATGGAAGGTATCCTGCTCGATTTGAGCGAGGATGGCCTGGACGTTCTGGCCGCTCAACCGCTGTGTCCCGCGGCCCGCATCAGCGCTCGGTTCATACTTCCCAACGACGGCGCCGAGATTGATCTGCGAGGCGAAGTTGCGTGGGCAAATCCGAACGGCGAATCGGGGGTTCGCTATACCGATCTGCCGGATAACCTTCGCCAGACGCTGCGCCAGTGGGTTGTAACCAACGCCGCGGAACTTCTTCCTGAAGATCCGGAGCCGGTTTCAGAGTGCAAGCTTACCGATCTCAGCCTGGGCGGATGCTACGTGGAAACCGAGTCGCCGTTCCCAGAGCGCTCTGGGGTTGTGCTTTGCCTGAAGGCAGCCGGCCTGGAAGTGCAGGCGGAAGGCATGGTAAGAGTCATGCATCCCGAATCCGGCATGGGCCTCGAGTTCGCATCCGGCACCGAAGAACAGCGCGAGCAGGTTGGCAACTTCATCAACTTTCTATCCAGTCGTCCTGGAACAGTGCCGCAACTGCTGATCACCCCAAAGGCATTAACCGCCCGCAATGAAGAAGACTATGGCCGAGCCAAAACATCCGGAGAGCCTGAAGATCTGCTCCTCGACCTGCTCAACCGGGCCGGCTCGCTTAGTCAGGAAGAATTTCTTCAGGAGCTTCGCCAACAGCGCAACTCCGAAGAAGTCGCCTCGTCCTAGCCCCTCATTGTCAATTCTTCAATCAGGCAAAAATACAAGAGGCCTGCAATTTTTCATGCAGGCCCCCGTGCCCTTGCAGGCTTGCTCCACCCTATGAATTGAAGTCTATAGCGAACACTCTCTGTCAATGTTTCAGGGAAATTAATTTGCGGTTAAAATTTGGGCGGCTATTTTCAGTTTGTTATTTTCGTTTTACTTACCAGTTCTCTGTTGTCAGTCCTGAGTCATCCGTCTTCGCCTTCCTTAAAGGAGCACGTTCTCGCATTCCCTGATCGGTTTGCTGATTTTCATGCATTAGGCAACAATCGTCGTGGCGCCGAATTGGCGCGGGAGCTTCAGTGTCCACACCAGGTCCAGCTGCCACTGTGCCCAGACCGCCCGATGCCCGCTGGCAAAGCATTTCGGCCCAGTCGCCCATCCTGATCATCATGCTGGCAGCGTTTGCCGTGATGCTGCCGACTTTCTTTCTCGGAATTCCTTCCGGACACGACTTCGAATTCCACGTCAATTCCTGGATGGAAGTGCTCACCCAATGGAAGCAGGGGATCGTTTATCCGCGCTGGGCCGCCCTCGCTCACTATGGGTTTGGCGAGGCGCGTTTCATTTTCTACCCGCCCGCGTCGTGGATGTTGGGAGCGGCGCTGGGTTCCTTTCTGCCCTGGAAGCTGGTGCCCGGAGCTTACGAGTGGATTGTTTTGACGCTGGCGGGATGGTCGATGTTTCGGCTGGCGCGCGAGTTCCTCGAACCTCGCGACGCTATTTTCGCCGCGGCGCTGTATGCGGCGAATCCGTATCACATCGTGATCGTCTATTGGCGAAGCGCCGCCGCTGAGCTAATGGCAGGAGCGCTTTTGCCGCTGCTCTTGCTGTACGTCCTCCGTTCACCGCAGGCGGGCCGCAAAACGATTGTGCCTTTGGGCCTGATTGTGGCGGCGGCATGGCTGACAAATGTCCCCTCGGCGGTCATGGTGACCTACTCGCTGGTGCTGCTGGTCACCGTCGTCGCGATCCTGCGCCGCTCGCCCCAGCCCCTGTTCATCGGCGCAGCCGCCGTGGGCCTCGGATTGGCGTTGGCAGCCTTTTATCTGCTGCCTGTCCTGTACGAACAGAAGTGGGTAGAGATTGAGCAGGTTTTGTCTCCCGGAGTCCGTCCCCAGGACAATTTCCTGTTCACCTTCATCGATAACCCCGATCACAATCGCTTCAACCTGCTGGTTTCTCTGGTTGCAACCATCGAACTCACGCTGCTGGCGATCGCAGTTTTTATGTCGAGGCAATGGCGGGCACGCGCACCAGAGCTTTGGCGTACCCTGGCGGCCTGGGGAGCGGTTGCTGCCTTCCTCATGTCTTCTTTTACCTTGGGGATCTATCGCCTTCTCCCCGAACTGCGTTTTGTGCAGCTCCCTTGGCGCTGGCTGCTTTGTCTCAATGTGCCTCTCGCGCTGTTCCTGACCATGGCGTCACGAAAATGGCTGCCGCGCGCCCTGGCCCTGGTCGCTATGCTGGCCGTGTTGTTTTGGGTTTGGCACCGGGTTCAGCCTCCCTGGTGGGATAACGCTGCCGATGTCGCTGAAATGCAGCAAAACCAGCACGACGGCTCGGGTTATGAAGGCACCGACGAATATGTCCCAAGCGGCGCCGACGCCTACGAAATTAAGAAGGATCTGCACCGGGTAAGCTTCGAAGGAGCGGGCAGCACGCAAATCCATATCGAGGAGTGGGATCCGGAAACCAGGGTTTTCACCGCCACCGTGAGCCAACCGGGCAAGCTGGTGTTGGAGCTGTTCAACTACCCGGCGTGGAAAGTGGAGGTGAATGATCACCCGGTTGAAACGTCGGCCGTCGAAGTCACCGGCCAGATGGTAATTCCAGTTGAAGCCGGTAAAAATCGAGTTCGAGTCATATTCTCGCGCACTCGAGATCGAACGGTAGGCGGACTGATCTCGCTCGTAACTGGCATCCTATTATTGGGAGCTTTTCTTTTCAGCAGGCGCGAGCCAGGAGCCAGGAACCAAGGTTAGAACCATGCGACCCATCCTGATTGCCACATCGAATGCGGGGAAACTTCGCGATTTTGCTGGAGCTGCGGGTGCGCTGGGAATAGTCATCGAGCCTCTCCCCAATTTCTCGTCCATCCCGACCGTGGTCGAGGATGGCACAACCTTTGAAGCTAACGCACGCAAGAAGGCGGAGGCCTACAGTCGGTATGCTCCCGGAGAATTGGTTCTGGCGGATGACTCGGGCCTGGAGGTGGACGCGTTGGGCGGCGCTCCGGGAGTACATTCAGCTCGTTATGCCGCCGACCAGCCTCACCTGGTAGGGAACAACACCGACGACGAGGCTAATAACGCGCGGCTGATTCGAGAGCTCAGAAAAATTCCGCCGCAGCAACGGACCGCACGATTCGTTTGCCTGATCGCTGCCGCCCGCGACGGAGCTACGCTGGCGGTTTTTCGCGGCGAGGCCGAAGGCGTTCTGCTTGACGTCCCGCGCGGTTCCAACGGATTCGGCTACGATCCGCTGTTCTATTTTCCGTCGATTCAAAAAACGTTTGCGGAACTGACCCCCGAAGAGAAGGCCCAGTACAGCCATCGCGGAAAAGCGTTCCACGCATTTTTAAAGTGGTTCTCAGCAGCTGGATAGCCGCGCATCACCGACTTAAGAATTTGATTCTGGCGGGGCGTCATGCTGAGGTTGCGAAGCATCTTGTGCGTGGCGGATGTGCACCGAGACAGCTACCGTGGTGATGCAGGCGAAATCCTTTGGGATTAAGGGTCCCTAGGATGAACTCCGACTTTCGGCGCCTCGCTCAAAGCTAGTCACCACACGGACGCCCCTTCCTTGACTTCCCTTCTCTTTCCCCAAGATAATAAAAGGTTCTCTAGTCATCTCTGATTTCACAAGGGGTCTTGTGGCGACAACCGCCAGTCCTGCAGCTCTTCATGCTCCCAAAGGCGTGCCTCCGCTGGGCGCGCGCCAGGGACACTCTTTTTTGCTGCGAAAGCTTCACTCCCTGAGCGGCATTATTCCGGTGGGCGCGTTCCTGATCGAGCATTTCGTCTCCAACGCCTTCGCCACCCGCGGGCCCGGCGCCTATACCAAGCAGGTGGAGTTGCTCTCCAGCTTTCCTTTTGTTTTCTACCTTGAGCTATTTGGAATCTGGCTGCCCATTCTTTACCACGCACTGTATGGCTTCTACATCTGGTATCGCGGCGAGAGCAATATTGCCGACTATCCCTGGGCGGGCAACTGGATGTTCACTGCGCAACGCTGGACCGGTGGCATCGCATTCTTTTACATCGTTTGGCATACGTGGCATCTGCGCTTCAGTGGAATTCACATCCTGAGCCATCCCGATGCTGCTTTCGGCAAAGTGCAACTGGAATTTCAGCACACCTGGGCGATCCTGTTTTACGCGGTCGGAATTTTCTGCGCTTCGTGGCATTTCGCCTACGGGCTGTGGCTGTTCGCCGCCAAGTGGGGAATCACGACCGGAGACGCCGCCCGTCGCCGGTTTGGGTATGTCTGCTTCGCAATCGGGGCGGTGTTTATTCTGGTAGGAGCCCTTACCATGCGTTCATTCCTAAAAACGCCCCTGCAACCAATCGGTCCCGAGAACGGGATGCATGATTCTTACGCTGGAGCGGCAAGGCCCGGAGGCATTCCCCGCTAGGCGGGACTTTGACACATGGCATCGCAACCAAGAATTATCGTAATCGGGGGCGGGCTGGCGGGACTGTCCGCCGTCATTAAGATCGCCGAAATGGGCGGGAACGTGGATCTTTTCTCCATCGTGCCCGTGAAGCGTTCGCATTCGGTATGCGCTCAGGGCGGCATCAATGCCGCCAAGAATCTCAAGGGCGAGGGCGATTCCACCTGGCAGCATTTTGACGACACGGTTTATGGCGGCGATTTTCTGGCCAACCAGCCTCCGGTCAAGGCCATGTGCGAAGCCGCGCCCGGCATCATCGACCTGCTGGACCGCATGGGCGTGCCTTTCAATCGCACTCCAGAGGGATTGCTCGACTTCCGCCGTTTCGGTGGAACACTTTACAACCGCACCGCCTTCGCCGGCGCGACCACCGGCCAGCAACTTCTTTATGCGCTCGATGAGCAGGTGCGGCGCTACGAGTCGGAAGGTAAGGTCAGGAAATTCGAGCACTGGGAATTTCTCTCCGCCGTGCTCGATTCCAGCCAGGTCTGCCGCGGCATCTGCGCCATGGACCTGCGCTCCATGGAAGTCAGAACCTTCCCCGGCGACGCTATCATCATCGCCACCGGCGGCAACGGCGCCATCTTCGGCAAGTCAACGAATTCGGTAGTGTGCACTGGTTCGGCGCAATCGGCGCTCTATCAACAGGGATGCTATTACGCAAACGGCGAGTTTATTCAGGTTCATCCCACTTGCATTCCGGGAGAAGACAAGTTGCGCTTGATGTCGGAGTCGGCGCGCGGCGAAGGCGGGCGGGTCTGGGTTCCAAAAACTGCCGGAGACAAGCGAGATCCCAAGGCGATTCCGGAAAAAGAGCGCTGGTATTTTCTGGAAGAGTGGTACCCCAAATACGGCAACCTGGTCCCACGCGATATCGCCACCCGCGCCATCCACAAGGTGGTCTACGAGCACAACCTCGGCATTGACGGCAAGCCGATGGTTTATCTGGACTTGACTCACATCGATCGCAAGATTCTCGACCGCAAGCTGGAAGGCATTCTCGAGATCTATGAGAAGTTCGTCGGCGACGATCCGCGCGATACCCCGATGAAGATTTTCCCTGGCATGCATTACACCATGGGCGGCATGTGGGTCGATTACAAGCAGGCCACGAACATTCCCGGGATCTTCGCTGCGGGCGAATGCGAGTACCAGTATCACGGCGCAAACCGCCTGGGCGCGAATTCGCTCATGTCGTGCATCACCGGCGGATTCGTCGCCGGGCCGGATGCGATGCAGTACGCGCGCAACGTACACAAGAGCGGACACACGCCGGCGCACAACATTTA
>DATAPL010000052.1:0-121092 GCA_036265205.1 Terriglobales bacterium | reverse complement strand
ATGGTGATGCCGGGCGACAATGTGCAGCTGGTGATTGAGCTGATCACGCCGGTGGCGATGGAAAAGGGCTTGCGCTTTGCCATCCGCGAAGGCGGGCACACGGTGGGCGCAGGCACCATCAGCGAGATTATTCAGTAACTGGGTGAACGGTTCTCAGAAGGTTTGAGCCAGAAGCTTAAGAGCCAGGAGCTGTATTTATGCCCCGAGAAATTATTACCTTGCAGTGCGGTGATTGCAAAGAGCGGAACTATTCCACCACCAAGAACCGCAAGACCATGACGGAGCGGCTGGAGTTGAAGAAGTTCTGCCGCGTCTGCCGCAAGCACACGCCGCATAAGGAAGTGAAGTGACGCCGTTCAGCGGGCGTGAGCGAAGCGGGAGCCCGCTGGCGTCATCCTGAGCGTTCGGTGCGAAGGATCTGGCGAGCGCACTTGCTTTTTGGAGAAGTCGTGAAACAGGGGCGTAAGCTCAACGGTTAAACTGTCGGTCTCCAAAACCGAACTTGGGGGTTCGAATCCCTCCGCCCCTGCCAGAATTTGAGGGATGAAGATGAAACGGTCAGGAATGTGATGGGACTCGAGACCAAGAAGATGGCAAATTCACTCGCAGCTGCCGGCGATAATTTCGGCGATCGCCTCAAGTCCTGGCCCGAACGGATCAAGACTTTCTACAACGACGTGCGCACCGAGATGAAGAAGGTCACGGCGCCGTCGTTCAAGGAAGTCCAGGCCACCACGGTGGTCGTGATCGTCACGGTTTTCCTGTTTGCGGCGTATTTCTGGGTAGTGGACCTGGTGATCGGGCACGCCATCGATTCGGTGTTTCGTTATTTCGGCCATCACTGATCCGGCCGGCACTGAGTCCGGGATCACGGGAGTCTAGGGAAGGAAGCGGAGTGTTACAGCCAGCCAGTACAGAGCAATCTATGCAGGACGAAGAAAAAAACGAAGCCGGAACCAGCGGCGGGGAAACTGCGTCGCCGGCGGCGGCCGACCCTGCCCGCAATCCCAACATGAAGTGGTACATCATCCACTCCTATTCGGGATTCGAGCGCAAGGTCAAGGAATCGCTGGAATCGCGCGTCCAGGCTTTTGGACTGCAGGAAAAGATTGGCAAAGTGCTGATCCCGACCGAAGCGGTCACGGAAGTTCGCAACGGCAAGAAGTACACCGTCGAGCGCATGTTTTATCCCGGCTATGTGCTGGTGGAAATGGATATGGACGATCACGTCTGGCACGTGGTGAAATCCACGCCCCGGGTCACAGGATTTGTGGGCACCGGGCAGCAGCCGACGCCCCTTTCTGAAGAGGAAGTTCAGCACATCGTCTATCGCGTAGGCGAGTCCAAGGACAAGCCCAAGCTCAAAGTCAAATTCGAGAAGAACGAGACGGTTCGCATTACCGAGGGTCCGTTCGCCAGCTTTACCGGCGTGGTGGATGAGGTCAACGAAGACCGCGAAACTCTGAAAGTGATGGTCACAATTTTCGGGCGCTCGACTCCGGTGGAGCTGGAATTCAACCAGGTGGAGAAGGTGGCGGCATAGGGAAGCGGCCCCAACGAGAACGAAATTTTAAGAGGTTAGGCTAAATGGCAAAGAAAGCTACAGGTTCAGTAAAGCTTCAGATTGCGGCGGGCAAGGCTACTCCTGCGCCTCCGGTGGGGCCGGCTCTCGGTCAGGCGCAGATCAACATCATGGAGTTTTGCAAGCAGTTCAACGCCCGCACCGGAGCCAAGGAACTGGAAGGACTGATCATTCCAGTCGTAGTCACGGTTTACAGCGACCGTTCTTTCACCTTCATCACCAAGACGCCCCCGGCTTCGATTCTCCTGAAACGCGCCGCGGGAATCGCCAAAGGATCAGGCGCGCCTAATAAAGACAAGGTGGGCAAGGTCACGGCCAAACAGGTGGAAGACATTGCGAAACAAAAGATGCCAGATCTGAACGCGGCTTCAGTCGAAGCCGCCATGAAGAGCGTACGCGGAACCGCGCGCTCGATGGGAATTGAAGTGGTCGGGTAGTGGGAAGGGCGCGACTTCAGTCGTGCCGCTGCGGGATGGTTTTAGGGGGCTTTAGCCCCCAGGGCGCGCGGGCGAGTCGCCCGCGACCACGCTGGCACGGAGACCGGCAACACAAGTCGAACATACTACGGTCCCTCGGAACAGCGAGCGACGGTGGGAGACAGGAAGAACAAATGAAAAAAGCAGGGAAAAATATCACCAAGGCCCGGGAGGCGGTCGAAGCGCGCCCCTATCTGCTCAAAGATGCGGTGCCGCTGCTGCAAAAGGTCAAATTCGCAAAATTTGACGAGACCGTGGAAATCACCATGCGTCTTGGAGTCGATCCCAAACATGCCGACCAGATGGTGCGCGGCACAGTCGTGCTGCCCCACGGCCTGGGAAAGTCGAAGAAAGTCCTGGTCATTGCCAGCGGCGACAAGATCAAGGAAGCCGAGGCGGCCGGCGCCGATTACGTGGGCGGCGAAGAGATGGTGGAGAAAATCAACAAAGAGAACTGGACCGACTTCGACGCGCTCATTGCTACTCCCGACGTGATGAAATCCGTCGGACGTTTGGGCAAGGTGCTTGGGCCCAAGGGCCTGATGCCGAATCCCAAAACCGGCACCGTGACCTTCGACGTGGCCAAAGCGGTGCAGGAAGTGAAGGCCGGAAAAGTCGAGTTCCGCACCGACAAGACCGCGCTGGTGCATGTGCCGGTGGGGAAGATTTCGTTTACCCCAGAGAAATTGGTCGACAATGCGACCGTGGTAATCAGCAGCGTGATCAAGGCCAAGCCGACCGTGGCCAAGGGCAAATACATCAAGGGCTGCTACCTGAGTTCCAGCATGGGGCCGGGAATTTCGATTGATACGGCGCCGGTGGAAGCGGCGGCGAAAGCTTAATAGCCGACCTTGAGGTCGGCCTGGACGGGTCAGAGACCCGGTCCCACAGACATTCATGAGGAATTGAATCATGCCGGTTAGCAGAGCGAAGAAAGTCGAACAGGTCGAGGAGTTGGGCCAGGAGCTGAAGAAGGTGTCCAGCCTGGTGATTGCCACCTACAGCAAACTGACGGTGGCTCAGGATTTTGAATTGCGCAAGACTTTGCGCAGCTCCGGAGCCAAGTACCGGGTGGTGAAGAACACGCTGGCCGCGCTGGCCGCCAAGGGAACTCCGGCGGAAGCGGCGCTCAAGGATCTTTCCGGCGTCACTTCCATCGCCTACACCGAAGGCGACCCGGTGGCACTGGCCAAAGCCGTCTCCAAGTACGCCAAGGACAACCCTGAGTTCACCTTCAAGGCAGGTGTGGTCGAAGGGCGCGTGATCTCGATCAAGGAGATTCAGGCGCTGGCCACCATGCCGTCGAAGGAAGAGATTCATGCCAAGCTACTGTTCCTGATCAATGCACCGGCGCAGCGGTTGGCAACGGTAATCAATGCTGTGGCCAAAGACCTGGCGGTAGTTATCAACCAGGGTGTGGAGAAGAACAAGTTCAAGGAAGCCTAGGCTGGTGTGGCGCGGGCGCCCTCGCCCGGCGATTAAAGAGGCAAGGTTTCTAGTGGCAGCAATCGCGGGCGAGGGCGCCCGCGCCACACGAGTCCGGAAGGTTATCAAGGGCGGGGGTTGCGCGGTTTCTCACGCTGGTGTTGTCTGGCACGGCGGAAAGAGGGCTGAGCGCACTGGAAACCCGGCTTGCGATGAGACGGAATAGATAGATCACAAAATTCGAGGAGACTAGAAAATGGCGGATCTGCAGCAGCTAGAGGAACAAATCGTAGGCTTGTCGCTGCTTGACGCGGCGGCATTGGTGAAGAAGCTGGAAGAGCGTCTCGGGGTGTCGGCGGCAGCCGCGGCTCCGGTCATGATGGCGGGCGGGGGCGGGGCGGCGGCAGGCGCGGCTCCGGCTGAGGAAAAGACCGAATTTGCCGTCGTTCTGACCGCGGTTGGGGCCAATAAGATCAATGTAATCAAGGCCGTCCGCGAAGTTACCAGCCTGGGCTTGAAAGAAGCCAAGGACCTGGTAGATGGCGCTCCCAAGACCGTAAAAGAGGGCGTCACCAAGGACGAAGCCGAGAGCATCAAGAAGAAGTTCACCGATGCCGGTGCGACCGTCGAAGTGAAGTAGCCGCGTTCGCGAGGCGTCCGAGCCTCGCGCGGCTATCCTGAGCCAGATTTGGGGCGAAGGATCGTGGGGGCAGCTCTGACTCAGCCCCCGAATCCCTTCCCCAAATGGGCTCTTCGCTCGTCGATTTAACTGGTGAATCCTGGGGAGGGGGTGTTAGCATCTATGTAACACCGCTTCCCACTTCACGGTAAGGCGGCTCTTCACTCCAACGACCTAGGGAAGCGGAGTTGAGTCGCACACAGTTGGCAAACTGTTCCGTGTGTAGCGGGACGGAAACAGGCCTGAGAACTGGCGCGGAAAGACAAAATTCTATTGACGCAATGCGCCGCATCCGGCGCCCGTGGGGAGCTATGCCCCCAAGGGCGCATTCGTGTCTGCGGCATGTAGCCGCGCTGACCGTACACAGGCGGGTCCTCTGACCTGCTCGAGCGGGACGCGGTCCCGTCGCCACCAAGGGCCTTTTACGCAGCCGGCGGCTGCGCTTTGAAAGTTTGGGAGCCTCTGAATGTCGAAGAATAATACCTACCGTAAGCGTTTTGATTTTTCAAAAATTCCAGCCACCATCCAGATTCCGAACCTGATTGAGGTTCAGAAGCGTTCTTACGAGCGCTTTCTGCAGATGGACCGGCTGCCCAGCGAACGCGACGACGCCGGCCTGCAGGCTGTGTTTCAGTCGGTGTTTCCGATCAGCGATTTCCGCAACGTCTCCCAACTGGAGTTCGTGGACTTCGCCATCGGCAACTGGGAGTGCAAGTGCGGACACCTCAAAGGTCTGCATCACCTGCGCACCACCTGCAAGAACTGCGGCTCGACGGTCATTACCGATCCCTTTCATCCCGGCGATGTGCTGTGCTCTAAGTGCGGCACTTACAACGCCAACACTCCGGATTTCTGCAACAAGTGCGGCGACCCAGTCGGCCTGCAGCTGAAGTATGACGTGAGCGAGTGCGAGGAGCGCGGCATGACCTACTCCGCGCCGCTTAAGGTCACCATGCGGCTCACTATTTTTGAGAAGGATGCCGAGACCGGCAACCGTTCCATCCGCGACATCAAGGAGCAGGAAGTATTCTTCGGCGATGTGCCTTTGATGACCGAGAACGGTACGTTCATCGTGAACGGCACTGAGCGCGTAATTGTCAGCCAGTTGCACCGTTCGCCCGGTGTGTTCTTCGAAACTGCCAACAATCGCACTTACTTTCTGGGCAAGATTATTCCTTACCGCGGATCGTGGGTGGAATTCGAGTACGACCAGAAAAACGTTCTGTATGTTCGCATCGACCGCAAGCGCAAGTTCCTGGGCACGATTTTCCTGCGCGCCTTGGGCCTCCGCTCCGGCGAAGACATTCTGCGGACCTTTTACACCGTGGACCGGCTGGTCATCCGCGACAACAAACTTTATTGGACGCTCGATCCGGCCAGTGAGAAACCCACGAACCTCTTGGGCATGAAGCTGGCCCACAGCATCAAGTCGAAGTCGGGCGAGGAAATCGCGCACTCGGGACGCAAGATCAATGCCGTCACGCTGAAAGAGATTCAGAAGGCAAAGATCAGCGAGATCGAAATTGACGTTTCGGATCTCGAAGGCGCCTGGGTGGCGAGCGACGTTGTCGACACCACGACCGGCGAAGTCCTGCTCGAAGCCAACTCCGAGCTGACGGCCGACAAGGTGGCGAAGATTCTCGAGTCCGGCGTGGTCGAGCTCAACCTGTTCTTCCCTGAGCGCGACGACGTAGGAACTGTAATCTGCCAGACCTTGAAGCGGGATGCGGTAAAGACTCCGCAAGAGGCGCTGATCGAAATCTACCGCAAGCTGCGGCCGGGCGATCCGCCGACGCTGGACACGGCAACTGCCTTGTTCCACGGCATGTTCTTCGATCCCCGCAAGTACGATTTCTCTCGCGTAGGCCGGCTGAAGTTCAACATCAAGCTGTTCGAGAACCAGGACGCCTCGAAGCTCGATAACCGTACGCTCGAGCCCGAAGATTTCTACGGCACCATCCGCTACCTGCTGAAGCTGCGTAAGAACATCGGCACCGTGGATGACATCGATCACCTGGGCAATCGCCGGGTACGCGCGGTCGGCGAGTTGCTGGAGAACCAGTTCCGCATCGGACTGGTTCGGATGGAACGGGCGATCAAAGAAAAAATGTCCGTCTACCAGGAAATGTCGACAGCCATGCCGCACGACCTGGTTAACGCCAAGCCGGTGATGGCTGCAATCCGTGAATTTTTCGGTTCGTCACAGCTCTCCCAGTTCATGGACCAGACCAATCCGCTGTCGGAGATTACGCACAAGCGGCGTCTCTCCGCTCTTGGGCCGGGCGGTCTGTCACGGGAACGCGCTGGCTTCGAAGTCCGCGACGTACACCCCACGCACTACGGACGTATCTGCCCGATTGAAACGCCGGAAGGTCCGAACATCGGTCTGATCTCATCGTTGAGCTGCTATGCGCGCATTAACGACTACGGTTTCATCGAGTCGCCGTACCGCCGGGTCAAAGGCGGACGCGTGCTCGACTACGTCAGCATCGTCAATGCCGGCGATAGTGATCACAAGGTCGGCGACCACATGGAGAAGCATGAAGCTGAGAAGCTGAATGCTGAGTTGAAAGACAAGAAGAAGCGGGCGGCTGAACTCGAACCGTTCTCCTTCTATCTTTCCGCGTGGGAAGAAGACCGCCACACCATCGCTCAGGCGAACGTGGAGCTCGACGATAAGGGAAAGATCGTCGGCGACCTGGTCAATGCCCGGAAGGCCGGCAACTTTGTGCTGGTCAGCCGCGACGAAGTCGATTACATCGACGTCAGTCCGAAGCAACTGGTTTCAGTGGCTGCCTCGCTGGTTCCGTTCCTGGAGCATGACGACGCCAACCGCGCACTGATGGGCGCGAACATGCAGCGCCAGTCGGTTCCTCTGTTGCGCGCGGAAGCGCCGATTGTCGGAACTGGAATGGAAGGCGTCACCGCTCGCGATTCCGGAGCTGTGATTCTGGCCAAGCGCAACGGCATCATCGATTCCGTCGATTCCGAACGCATCATCGTTCGCGTCGAAGGCGAACATCATCCCGGACAGCTTTCGCGCGAAGTGGGCAGCGATATTTATCAGCTCACCAAGTTCAAGCGGTCCAACCAGAACACTTGCATCAACCAGAAGCCGATTGTGCAGAAGAACCAGCGGGTCACCAAAGGCCAGGTGATCGCGGACGGTCCCTGCACCGATCATGGCGAGCTGGCGCTGGGACGAAACGTTCTCGTCGCCTTCATGCCGTGGCGCGGTTACAACTTCGAGGACGCCATCCTGGTCTCCGAGAAACTGGTGAAAGAGGATTACTACACCTCGGTGCACATCGAGGAGTACGAAATCGAAGCGCGCGACACCAAGCTTGGTCCGGAAGAAGTCACGCGCGACATTCCCAACGTTTCGGAATCGATGTTGCGCAATCTGGATGAAGCGGGCGTCATTCGCATCGGCGCTTCAATCAAGCAGGGTGACATTCTGGTCGGCAAAGTCACGCCCAAGGGCGAGACCCAGCTCACACCGGAAGAGAAGCTGCTGCGGGCGATCTTCGGCGAAAAGGCCGGCGATGTGCGTGACGCTTCGCTCTACTGTCCGCCCGGAATCGAAGGCGTGATCGTGGATGTGAAGATCTTCTCCCGCAAAGGCCAGGAAAAGGACGAACGCGCCAAGTCGATTGAAGCGGCGCAGATCGCGAAGCTCGAGAAGAACCTTTCGGATGAAATCCGGATTCTTACCGACGAGCGCCTGAAGCGCCTGGAAAATATCCTGGGCGGCAAGGAAGTTCAGGCCGATCTGCACGACGAGCGCACCAACAAGCGTCTGCTGACCAAGGACACGGTACTCGATCGCGACACCATCGAGCGCATCTCTACGCGGAACCTGAAGCGCATCAAGTACGCCGACAAGGATCCGCGGGTGAATGAGCAGATCGACGAGATCGAGGAAATGACCTCGCGCCAGATCGACGTACTGAAGAAAATCGTCAACGAGAAGAAAGACAAGCTGACCAAGGGCGACGAACTTCCGCCGGGCGTCATCAAGCTGGTGAAGGTCTACATCGCCATGAAGCGCAAGCTGAGCGTGGGCGACAAGATGGCCGGCCGTCACGGTAATAAAGGCGTGATTGCCCGCATCCTGCCCGACGAGGACATGCCGTACCTCGAAGACGGCACCCCGGTCGAAATCGTGCTCAACCCGCTGGGCGTTCCTTCCCGTATGAATGTCGGGCAGATTCTAGAAACCCACCTGGGATGGGCCGGACACGAGCTGGGCAAGAAAATCACCGAGATGCTGGCCGAGAACACCAAGGAAGACGCGATCCGCCGCGAACTCAAGGCGTTGTTCAAGGACACGACTCTGGCAGATACCATCGCCGACCTCAGCGACGAAGAGTTGATGGCGGTGGCTCCCAGCCTGAAGAAGGGCGTTTTCATGGGGTCGCCGGTGTTTGACGGCTCCCGCGAGGGCGAAATCAAGGCCCTGCTCAGGCAGTCAGGCTTGCCGGAAGCGGGCAAGACCTACTTGTACGACGGCATGACCGGCGACAAGTTCGAGCAGCCGGTCACGGTCGGCTACATCTACATGCTGAAACTCTCGCACCTGGTGGACGACAAGATCCACGCCCGCTCCATCGGACCGTACTCTTTGATTACGCAGCAGCCTCTGGGTGGGAAAGCCCAGTTCGGCGGGCAGCGCTTCGGAGAGATGGAAGTCTGGGCTCTCGAAGCCTATGGCGCAGCGTTCATCCTGCAGGAACTGCTTACCGCGAAGTCCGACGACGTGTATGGCCGCACCAAGATTTACGAGGCCATCGTCAAGGGCGAAGCTGCCATGGAGCCGGGCGTGCCGGAATCATTCAACGTCCTGATCCGCGAGCTGCAGTCGCTCTGCCTGGATGTGGAACTGATCAAGGCCGGAGAGAAGAAGCCGGTCCTGAGCGCGGCAGCGGATTGAGTATTCAGCCGTCAGCACTCAGCCTTCAGCTGAATCGCTGAGGGCTGGCGTGCCGCAACAGTTTTAGAAGATTTTGAAAAGTGAGCCTGCGGGAAGTTGCTCCCCATCCGGCAGGCCAGAGATGTGAAGGGAATTCGGGCCAGACAGGAACTGGAAACCGGAAACTCGACACTGGTTTCGGGAGCCGCGTGCGGCGGCGTACGACCGCGGGAAAGCGGAGGACCACCTTGTATCGTTCTAGCCCCTTTGACATGGCAAACCCGATTGCTGATTTTGACGCCATCCGCATCAGCCTGGCCTCGCCGGAGAAAATCCGAAGCTGGTCGCATGGCGAAGTAACCAAGCCCGAGACCATCAACTACCGGACGTTCAAGCCGGAGCGCGATGGATTGTTCTGCGCGCGCATCTTCGGTCCGGTAACCGACTGGGAGTGTCTGTGCGGCAAGTACAAGCGCATGAAGCACCGCGGAGTCATCTGCGACAAGTGCGGCGTCGAAGTCACCCTCTCGAAAGTGAGGCGCGAGCGCCTGGGCCACATCGAGCTGGCTTCTCCCTGCTCGCACGTATGGTTCTTCAAAGGACTGCCCAGCCGCATCGGGCATTTGCTCGACATCTCGCTGCGTGATCTTGAATCGGTTCTCTACTTCGAAGCCTATGTCGTGGTCGAACCCGGCGATGCGCCGGTAAAAGATCACGAAGTCATCAAGGACGAAGCCAAGTACCGCGAGCTCGACCAGCAATACCGTCCTGCAGGCTTCAAGGCCATGATGGGCGCGGAAGCCATCAAGGAACTGCTCAAGCGCGTCGATATTGAAGGTCTGTCGGGCGAACTGCGCGAGAAGATGAAGCACGAGAACTCGCTGCAGAAGCGGCTCAAGTACGCCAAGCGTTTGAAAGTTGTCGAGGCATTCCGCAAGAGCGGCAACAAGCCGAACTGGATGATTCTGGATGTGATTCCGGTCATCCCGCCGGAGCTTCGTCCCCTGGTTCCTCTCGACGGCGGCCGCTTTGCTACCTCTGACCTGAACGATCTCTATCGCCGCGTCATCAACCGCAATAACCGGTTGAAGAAGCTGATGGACCTGCACGCGCCCGAAGTCATCGTGCGCAACGAAAAGCGCATGCTGCAGGAAGCGGTCGACGCATTGTTCGACAACGGACGCCGCGGTCGTGTGCTGCGCGGCGCCAACAACCGCCCATTGAAGTCGCTTTCCGACACGCTCAAAGGCAAGCAGGGCCGCTTCCGCCAGAATCTGCTGGGCAAGCGCGTGGACTACTCCGGACGTTCGGTGATCGTGGTTGGTCCCGAGCTCAAGCTGCACCAGTGCGGTTTGCCGAAAAAGATGGCGTTGGAGCTGTTCAAGCCCTTCATCTATCACCGGCTGGAACAGACCGGGCACTGCACCACCATCAAGCAAGCCAAAGAAATGGTGGAACAGCAGGAGCCGATCGTCTGGGACATCCTGGAAGAAGTCATCAAGGACCACCCGGTGCTCCTGAACCGCGCTCCCACACTTCACCGTCTCGGTATTCAGGCTTTCGAGCCGGTGCTGGTGGAAGGCAAAGCCATCAAGATCCATCCGCTGGTCTGCACGGCCTTCAATGCCGACTTCGACGGCGATCAGATGGCGGTACACATTCCGCTGTCTCCGGAAGCGCAGGTTGAAGCCAGCGTGCTGATGCTTTCGTCGCACAACATTCTGTCGCCGGCGTCCGGCCAGCCCATCACCGTTCCCACCCAGGATATGGTGCTGGGGCTGTACTACCTGACCAAGGGCAAGCCCGGCGCCAAGGGCGAAGGCCGCGCCTTTGCCAACATCGAGGAAGTGCTGCTGGCCCTCGAAGCCGGGGAAGTGGAAACGCTGAGCCCGATTCGCCTGCGCTACACCGGTGAAGTGATCGATCTGATGGCCGCGTACGACGATCAGGAGATCATCCATACCGAGCCGGTGAATTCGGACCGCAGCTTCCTGAACACCACGGTTGGCCGCGCTATTCTGAACGATCACCTTCCCGAGGGCATGCCGTTCATCAACGGGCTGCTCAAGAAAAAGGGCATCGGGCAGCTGGTCACGTACTGCTACCTGCGCTTTGGCCTGGAAACCACGGTCAAGATGCTGGATGAAGTCAAAGACCTCGGCTTCCGCTATGCCACCAAAGCCGGTCTTTCCATCGGCATCGATGACATGGTGATTCCGGACAACAAGAAGACTCTGGTCCGGGACGCCGAGAAGCTGGGCGTGGCTGTCCAACAGCAATACCTGGACGGCGCTATCACCAACGGCGAGCGCTACAACAAGGTCATCGAAATCTGGTCGGCGATCACGGAAAAGGTCGCGGACGAGATGTTCGGACAGATGCAGCAGCGCGACAAGGAAGGCGCGCTCAACCCGATTTACGTCATGGCGGATTCCGGCGCTCGCGGATCGAAACAGCAGATTCGCCAGCTCTCCGGTATGCGCGGACTGATGGCGAAACCTTCAGGCGAAATCATTGAGACCCCGATCACGGCCAACTTCCGTGAAGGGCTCACCGTGCTCGAGTACTTCATCTCGACCCACGGCGCCCGCAAGGGTCTGGCTGACACGGCGCTGAAAACGGCCGATTCAGGCTACCTGACCCGGCGTCTGGTTGACGTGGCCCAGGACGTGATTATCAGCGAATACGATTGTGGCACCGTCGACGGCATCTACGTCGAAGGTATCGTCGAAGCCGGCGAGATTATCGAGCCGCTGCGCGACCGGATCGTCGGCCGCGTGTCGCTCGAAAAGATCAAAGACTACGACGGCAACATTATCGTCGACATCAACAACGAAATCACCGAAGAGCTGGCCAGCGCCATTCAGGCAGCCGGTATCGAACGGGTGAAAATCCGCTCGGTGCTGACCTGCGAGTCGAAGCGCGGAGTCTGCGTGATGTGCTACGGACGCAACCTGGCTTCGGGCCGGCTGGTTGAACTGGGCGAAGCCACGGGAGTGATCGCGGCGCAGTCCATCGGCGAGCCTGGAACCCAGCTCACCATGCGTACCTTCCACATCGGCGGTACCGCATCGCGGGTGTCTGAGCAATCGCGGCTGGATGCCAAGAGCAACGGCACCGTCCGCTTCATCGGACTGCAGACGGTCAAAGCCAAGTCGGGCGACCTGGTGGTGATGAACCGCCAGGGCTCGATCGCTGTCGTCGACGACAAAGGCCGTGAACGCGAACGCTACGCGGTGGTGTATGGCGCCAAGCTGAAAGTCAACGAAGGCGACCAGGTCGCGCTCGGACAGGTCATGGTCGAGTGGGATCCTTACACCTTCTCCATCCTGACCGAAATCGGCGGCACGGTGCAGTTCAAGGACCTGCAGGAAGGGGTCACGCTGCACGAAGAAGTCGACGAAGTGACTGGACTGTCGCGGCACGTCGTCGCGGATTCGCCTGACGAGAAGCGCCAGCCGGCCATCGTGATCAAGGGCAAGACCAGCAAGCGCTACCTCATGCCCTCACGCGCTCACCTCATGGTGCAGGACGGAGACACGGCGCATCCGGGCGACGTCCTGGCCAAGATCCCGCGCGAGACTACCAAGACCAAGGACATCACGGGCGGTCTGCCCCGCGTGGTCGAACTGTTCGAAGCCCGCAAGCCGCGCGAGACCGCGGTCATCAGCGAAATCGATGGCACGGTCAAGTTCGGCGAGGTCTCCAAGGGTCAGCGCAAGATGTACGTGGTGGCCGACAACGGCACCGAAAAGGAATACTCGGTACCACGCGGCGTTCACATCAACGTGCAGGAAGGCGAACGGGTCAAGGCGGGCGAACCGCTGATGGATGGTCCGCTCAACCCGCACGACATTCTCGCCGTCCTGGGTGAGAAGCAACTGCAGTCTTACCTGGTGAACGAAATCCAGGAAGTCTACCGGTTGCAGGGCGTGAACATCTCGGACAAGCACATCGAAGTGATTGTCCGCCAGATGATGCGCTGGGTGAAGGTCGAGGACGTAGGCGACACTTCGTTCCTGCTCGAACAGCAGGTGGACAAGTTCCGCTTCCGCGAGGAGAACGAACGTGTGATCGCACAGGGCGGCAAGCCGGCCACCGGACGGCCGCTGCTGCTGGGCATCACCAAAGCGTCGCTTTCGACCGAGTCGTTCATCTCGGCAGCCTCGTTCCAGGAGACCACCCGCGTGCTTACCGAGGCATCAATTCAGGGCGCGGTTGACCACCTGCGCGGGCTGAAGGAAAATGTCATCGTCGGACGGCTGATCCCGGCCGGCACTGGCATGGAATACTATCGCAACGTCCGGCTCTCGCCGGAGATGGAAGAGGCGGCGGCCAAGGTGCAAGAGGAAGTTTCGCAAGCCTACGAGGAAGCCGAGCGCGCGCTTGAGCTGATGCGAACGGAAGGCGAAACCGAGGAGCTGACAGCCGAGTAATTTGCGGCTGGATCAAGGTCACCAGAAACGACAAGAAGAACCGCGGGGAGGCGCAAGCCTTCCCCTGGTTCCGGCGGTTTGTTTGCTCGAGTTCCTATGCACGCCAACCCACAACGATTGCAGGATCAGGAACGTACCAGCACTTCGCAGTTGCATGCAGTGCCCCGGCACAATACTCTGAGGCCACTGATGCTGCGTTTCCTGCGCCTGCTTCGCCTCGCCTTCTGGCGCGCGTTTCAGCATGACGCGTTCGCCACGGCCAAGGCCTCCGCTTATTCTGCCATTCTTACTTTCTTTCCCGCCCTGCTGGTCATCGGGGCGGTGCTGGCTACCTCGGCCCGGACTGAGGAATATCTGCGCGAGATTTCCTACGCGTTGGGCAGAATTCTGCCTGCCGGAAGCGCCACCGCGCTGGCCTATCTGCGGGGCACGACGCAGCGCTCGGTGGGCGTTTTGATCACCGCCTCGCTGATCACCTTGTGGACCGCATCCGGCGTCATGATCTCCTGGATGGAGGGTTTTCGCCGCTGCTACGAGCTGCCCAAGACCTGGGGATTGGTGAAAGAAAGGCTGATCGCCTTCTCTCTGGTAATCCTTGCCGGCATCCCGCTCACCTTCTCTACCGTGCTGGTGGCCTTCGGCAATCGCATCGAAACCCAGATCCTGTTTGAGCTCGGGCACGAGTTCGGCCCCTTCATTCTCTTGATGTGGACCGCCATCCGCTGGTTTATCGCGGGGCTTACCAGCATTGCGGTGATCGCTCTCATCTATCACAACGCGGTGCCGCGGACTCAGCCCTGGCACAGCGTGTTGCCGGGCGCCACCCTGGCTTCGGCGATGTGGTTCGCCGCCACCACCCTGTTCGGCTGGTATCTGCAGCGCTATGCCGACTACAGCATCCTCTACGGCTCCCTGGGCGTAGGCATCGCGCTGCTGGTGTGGATGTACATGATCTCTCTGGTCGTACTGGTGGGAGCGGAATTCAACGCCATGCTTTTCCCGCGCGCCAGACTGGGAATCGAACTGATCGAATCGAACGCGCATTTAAGGAAGCCCTAACCGCCAATGTAGGCGCGAGCGTCCCGCTCGTGCAGGGGCTAATTATTATTGAAACTTCTGAACTGATCCTTTCCGCGGTCTCGCAAGCGCGATTAATTCGTGTTTAGTTTCGTTCTCCTTCGTTTGCCTGGATTACAATCAGTAAAACCTAAATCATTGGGGAACGGGGATGCACGAGCGGGACGCTCGCGCCTACATTGACCTTGAAACCAGGCAAGCTGGATCTTGTTGCTGGAGAACTTTCCGCCGACCTCGCTCTCGCGGCCGCCCGCCGCGCCAAGATTATTTGCACCATCGGCCCCTCATGCAACACCGAGCCCATGCTCCGAGAGCTGATGCGGCTGGGGATGGATGTGGCCCGCCTGAATTTTTCCCACGGCACTCACCAGGACCATGCCCGCAATATCGCCCGCCTTCGCCGCGCCGCCAGGCAGGAAGGCCGCACCATCTGCATCCTGCAGGACCTGCAGGGCCCAAAGATCCGCACGGGACGCCTCAAGGGACATGATCCCGTCCTGCTGAAGACAGGCTCCCAGGTCACGATAACGCCGCGCGCGATTGCCGGCACCATCAGCTTGATCTCGACCACTTTTCCCGGACTGGCGCAGGAATTGCGTGCGGGTGCACGCATCCTGCTCTCCGACGGCCTGATTGAGTTACGCGTCACCGGCATTCGTGGCCGCGATGTGGAATGCGAAGTGGTGAATGGTGGCGTGCTGGCGGAACATCAGGGCATCAACCTGCCGGGAGTGGCGCTCTCCATTCCCGCGCTCACCGCCAAGGACCGCGCCGATCTTGAGTTTGGCCTGAAGAGTGGCGTCGACATGGTGGCGCTGTCGTTCGTGCGCTCGGGCGCCGACGTGCGCAGCGTGAAGCAGATTATCGCTGCCCGCGGACGCGACGTGCCGGTAATCGCCAAGCTGGAGAAGCCGCAGGCGCTGAAGCAGCTGGAAGATATTTTCGAGGCCTCGGACGGAGTGATGGTGGCCCGCGGCGACTTGGGTGTCGAAATGCCGGCGGAAAAAGTGCCGGTAATTCAGAAGTATGTCATCCGGCGCGCGGCGGACTGGCGCAAACCGGTGATCATCGCCACTCAAATGCTGGAATCCATGATTGAAAATCCGCGGCCCACGCGGGCCGAAGCCAGCGATGTAGCTAACGCGATCTTCGACGGCACCGATGCGGTCATGTTGTCGGCGGAGACCGCCACCGGCCTCTATCCCCGCGAAACCGTGGCCATGATGGCCAGAATCGTGGTCGAAGCCGAAAGCAATATGGCGGAGTTCACTCAGCCGCGGCGCCGCCAGCAGCGGCGGCTTTCCATTGCCGAAGCTATTTGTGAATCCATCGCGCACGCGGCCGAAGATCTCCGCATGGGCGCGATCGCCGTGTTTACCGAGTCGGGCAATACCGCGCTTTTGATCTCCAAATATCGTCCGCAGGCCGAGATCTATGCCTTCTGCCGGGCTCTGCCAGTCTGCAACCGTCTGAACCTGTTGTGGGGCGTGCAGCCGGTCCCGCGCGATCAGGCGCTTACCGCGGAAGAAATGCTACTCGCTGCCGAACAGGAACTGGTGCGCCGCGGCCGAGTCAAGACGGGAGACGTGCTGGGGGTGGTAGCCGGAACCCAGATGGCCTCCGGGTCCACCAATTTCATGCGCCTCCACCTGGTGACGGCCGAAGAGGAGCGTGTAATTTCCCGTCGGAAGAAGCTGGTCGGAAAGCGTCGGAACTCTGGGCGTTCTGCTGGCCGCTAAACATCGTCTGGTTTTGTTCAAATCCCGCTCGCTCCTTGCTAGATTTGGGTTGATAGCTATGGTTTGATAATTTGGCGTGATGGTTATGGATTTAAAAAACCCAGTTTTAAGTTTTCAGTTCCAGTTCTAAGTTGAGCCTGCTATGACTGCCGCCGTCCTGGCGTTCAGCGACGATTCTTCCGGCGTTCCGGTGCGCGGATTTATTCATCGTCCGGAACGCGAAGCCGTCGATGGCCTGGTGCTCACGCACGGCGCCGGCTCGAATGCCAATGCTTCTCTCCTGGTAGCCCTGGCGAATGCCTTTGCCGGCGCCGGTTTTACCGTGTTGCGCTGCGATCTGCCATTTCGGCAGCAGCGTTCTTTTGGGCCACCGCGGCCGGGAGACGCGGAGCGCGATCGTGAAGGGCTCAGGAATGCCGCCGCCGCAATCCGCAAGCAGGGCTGCAAACGGGTATTTCTTGGCGGGCATTCCTATGGCGGACGGCAGGCCACAATCTTGGCCTCCGAGCAGCCTGACATTGCCGCCGCCCTGTTGCTTCTTTCCTATCCGCTGCATCCGCCGCGCAAGCCGGAACAGCTTCGGGTGAAGCATCTGCCGGGGATGAAGGTGCCGGCATTGTTTGTGCATGGGACTCGCGACCCGTTCGGCAGCGTCGAAGAGATGGAGTCAGCGCTGAAGCTGATTCCCGCCAAGACTCAATTACTGGTCGTAGAAGGGGCTGGCCACGACCTCGGGTTCAAGGGCAAAGCTCTGCGAGAAGGGCTGCCTGAGTCAGTGGTGGCGGCGTTTACAGAATTCGCTCGCTGACGAAGGATGAGTCACTGACGGTTCTGTACGTGCGGGATGCTCGCGGCTACGTTCAATTAACCCAGCCGGATTTCGAGCCGCCGTTCTTTTTTTCTTCGTCCGGCGGAATGTAATTCCCTTGCTCGTCGAAGCTGACGGTGCGGTCGTGCTTGCGCATGTAGACTTCGAACTTGCGGGCAGCACGGCGCCGCTTCCAGCGGTAGTAGCCGTTGCGCAGGCCGTAGTAGCGCTCCGACACTCCGAGTTGAGGAAGGCCGCTGCGGGGCACAAACTTCACGTAAATGTAGCCGAAGAACAAGCCGCCCAGGTGGGCCACATAAGCCACATTGCCGCCCCCTTGAATCGCGAACGCCAGAGTGACGACGATCAGAATCGCCACGAAATATTTGGCCTTCAGCGCGACCGGGAAGGGAATCATCAGGATTTCGTTTTCGCCAAAAACCACTCCAAAGGCAATTAGAATCGCGAACACGCCGCCGGAAGCGCCCACCGTCGGAACCAGAGGATTACCCAGCACATGGGTATACGAGAGCGCAATGGTAGTCAGAGCGGCTCCGATTACGCCGAACCCGTACAGCTCCAGAAATCGTCGAGTGCCCCAGGCGCCTTCAAAGGCCGAGCCGAACATCCAGATGCCGATCATGTTTCCAAACCAATGCCAGAACCCGGCGTGGATGAAGCTGTAGGTGACCAGCTGCCAGATCCAGCCATGCAGCACCACCTGCTGCGGCACCAGGCTGAGATAATCGAACACCCAGCGGACTACGTCCGCCAGCGCCATGCTGAACAGCTCCAGCAACAGGAAAACAGCCGTATTGGCAGCCAGCAGCCATATCACCGCGCGGGTAAACGGCGGCAGGCTCAACGTCATTTCCCGGCTTCGCACCACAATAGGCTCCAATCGCGACTTCAGATTCCGCAAGGATCGGCTGTATCAGATCAATACTTCTTCACTGCTACTCTCTCATCTTTCGGGCTGAGGTACCACCGCCAGGCTCCGATGGCCTCGTTGATCGACTGCCCGGACAGCAAAGATCACATTATCCTTCGAGAACGGCAAAGTGATGTGGGTCACATTGCCAACCTTCTGCGCGTGTTCCCATTCCGGGCTGCTGGTGGCGCGCCATAACACTTCGTAGGAAGGGTTGCCCGGCGATGCCTCCCAGGTAAGCGTGGAATCGTTTTCCAGCTCTTTGGTTTGCAGCCGCACCTTAGCGGGCGGCGCCGGCGCAGCCGCCAGGGACGCGAGGGTCGCGGCATTCACCCGCGCCACGTTGGCCACATAGTCGAAATTGACGAACTTGAGCACGTCGCCGTATTCGATGCCGTTCTCGGTGCGAACGTTCTGGTGCTGGTGGTTGTAGTCCTCGCGATACTCCGTAATGCGGACGGCCGCGTAACCCTGCTGGTTAAAAGAAAGGTGATCGCCGCCCCGCAAGTAACGGTCCAGGCGGAAGACCAGCAGGGGCTGAACCGCAGTCTGGTAGGCTTGGCCGGTTTCGGCCATGTAGCGGGCCACCTGGCGTGACGCCGAGTCGCTCTCGCCCCCAAGGTTGCGAATCAGGCGCATCTGGGCTTCCGTAGCCGCAACCGGAACGCCTTCCGAAAAAACGCGCACCACTTTTGCATCCTGCTGTGGATTGCGGTTGCCGCCTACGATGTCGTTGTTGAGGACCGCCTCGATGTCCCAGCCCTGATCTTTCGCCATCTTGGCGAAATGACGGCTGCCATTCAAGCCCTGCTCTTCGCCAGCCACGGTCAGAAAAATAATTGTCCCGGGAAACTTCAGTTTACTGAGGACGCGCGCGCATTCCAGGCTGACGGCAGTGCCGCTGGCATCATCGTTGGCGCCGGGCGCGATTCCGCTTACGTCGAGTGTGTCGCTGTTGCGCGAATCGTAGTGACCGGTGACCAGTACGATGCGCTTGGAACCTTCCGGATCGCTCCCCTTCAGAACCGCATAAACATTGGTGATGACTGTGGCTTGCGGAATCCGGTCCGCGGGGCCTTCGGTAAAGCTGTCAGTCTTGACCTCCAGGCAGCCGCCGCAATCCTGCGAGTAACGCTCGAACTCCGATTTGATCCACTCCCGCGCCGCTCCAATCCCGTGGCCGGCTTTGATCGACTCGGGATCCTGAGCGGAGAGGGTCAGGCGGGTTTGAAAGCTCACCAGCTTTTCTATCTCAGCCTGAATCTTCTGCGCCGAGATTTGCTTCAAAGCGGCAGCGATCTGGGGATCGGCAGTCAGCTTGTCAGGCCCCGGACTCTCCGCCAGCAGAACCGTGCGGTAGAGTACGGACACGAAGAAAAAAAGCAGCAGCGCGAAAATTACGGGAATTCTGAGACGAAACATGATGTCGACGGGTAAGCTTGTAGCCGTGCCCTTTTGCCGGACCCAGCCACTTGACCTCTGGCCCCGGAGAATCTAAATATTAACAGGAGCACTCTTATTTAGGATGGAGGCCATTATGATTTATTGTCCGGAATGCGAAACCAATCTCGATATTGACGAGGAAGAAGTCGACGAAGGCGAAATTGTTTCCTGCCCGGAGTGCGGCAGCGATTTTGAAATCATCACCGTAAATCCCATCGAGCTGAAGCCGGTCGAAGAGGTCATTGAGGACGACGACGAAGTCGAGGAAGCGGAGGACGGTGATTACTCGTAGGCTGTCCGGCGCCCGTCCGCTGTCGTCGCTTATCTGCCTCTGGGTCCTGATTGTTCTCTGCCTGATTGCCATCCAGATACCAGCCGCCAAGGCCGCACCCGCTGCCCAGAAACCCGGCCAGCCTTACGCGCTCATCTTCGGAACGGTCTGGGGGCCGGATGATCGTCCCCTTTATGGAGTGCGAGTAAAGATTCGACGGGCTGACCAGAAGAAGGCAAAATGGGAGCTGCTTTCCGATCACCACGGCGAATTTGCCCAGCGCGTGCCCGTGGGCCCGGCCGATTATCTGGTCTGGGCCGAGTTGAAGGGATATAAATCCCCTACCGGCAAGGAGTTACATCAGGACGGGGAGGTAAAAGTACACATCGATAAGGATGAGCGGGAGGACACCGGTCTGCATCTAAAACAATAGGCTGGGTGTTTCCGGGGAGGAGCCTGATGATGAAACGCTACGCCGTGATTCTCACGTTGGTTTTGCTGGGTCTTGGATTGGCCAGTCTGCCGACTGCCGCCAAGGACAAAAGTGGCGATGCTGGCCGTCTGCTGACCGGGAGAGTCATTGATAAGCAGGATGCACCCATTTCCAACGCGGTGGTCTATCTGTCAAACACCCGTAACCGTGCGGTAAAGACCTTTATCGTCGGACCGGACGGGAACTACCGCTTCCCGGCGCTGTCTCCAAATGTCGATTACGAAGTGTATGCCCAATACCAGGGCCGTAAGAGCGATACCAAGACGGTAAGCCAGTTCGACACCCGTTCCCAGGTAAACATCAATCTCCGGATCGACGCGAAATAGCTGGATGTGTGGCGCGGGCGCCCTCGCCCGCGGCTTTTGCTTTTGACTTGTTTTGGTTTTACTTGTCTTTGCTTTTGACTTGTCTTTGCTTTTGACTCCCAGCATTCGCGGGCGAGCGCGCCCGCGCCACATTACGATCAGCTGTTCTCGCCGCCGGCTCGCTTCCAGGTGATCAGATCCCCGATGGTCGAGCCGCCGGTGCTGGAAACCGGCTGCTTGTAAGCCTCGACCTCAGAACGCGATGCCTCTTCGCCCACCGCTTTGATGCTGAGTCCGACTTTCTTTTCTTCCGGATTCATCTTGATGATCTTGAAGTCGTGCTCAACTCCCGGTTCCAGGGTGACGGGCTGGCCATTGGCGTCAATGGCCTCGCTGTTATGGCATAGGCCTTCGATGCCTTCGGCAATCTCGACAAACGCGCCGAAGCTGGCCACCCGCAGGACTTTGCCGTGCAGCACATCGCCCACGTGGTGCTGCTCGAAGAAGGTTTCCCACACATCAGGCTGAAGTTGTTTTACGCCCAGCGAGAGCCGCCGCTTGTCCGGCTCGATCGCCAGGACAACAGCCTTCACTCGATCGCCTTTCTTTAATACTTCCGAGGGATGCTTCACCCGCTTGGTCCAGCTCAGGTTGCTGACGTGAACCAGGCCGTCAATGCCTTCTTCGATTTCGATAAACGCGCCGAAGTCGGTCAGGTTCCTCACGCGCCCTTCCACGGTTTGGCCTACCGGGTATTTGTCATGCAATGCGTCCCAGGGATTGGGCGCCAGCTGGCGCATGCCCAGCGAAATACGCCGTTCCTGCGGATTCACGCTGAGCACCACGCAATCCACCTGGTCGCCGACGTTCACCAGCTTCGAAGGATGCTTGATCCGTTTGGACCAGGTCATCTCGCTGACATGAACCAGGCCTTCGATGCCCTGCTCCAGCTCTACGAAAGCGCCGTAATCGGTAACGCTGATCACTCGCCCGCTCACGTGCGCGCCTACCGGATAGCGGTGTGACGCATCCAGCCAGGGATCGGGCGTGAGCTGCTTGAATCCCAGCGAAACCCGCTGCTTCTCTTTATCGAACTTCAGCACTTTCACCTGGATCTGGTCGCCCACATTGACCAGGTCGCGGGGATGAGTAAGGCGTCCCCAGGACATATCCGTGATATGCAGCAGGCCATCGATTCCGCCTAGGTCGACGAAAGCGCCGTACTCGGTCAGGTTCTTCACCACGCCGGTGAGAACCGCGCCCTCTTCCAGATGCTCCAGGGTCTTTGATTTCTTCTCGTTCTGTTCCTCTTCAAGAAGCTGCTTGCGCGAGACCACGATGTTGCCGCGCTTCTTATTGAGCTTGATGACGGCGACTTCGATCACGTCGCCCTTCATAACGTCCAGATTGCGCACTGGACGTAAGTCCGCCTGCGAGCCGGGCAGGAACGCCTGCGCACCCAGAATGTCAACGGTAAGACCGCCCTTGATGCGCTCAACCACTACCGCCTTGATCGGCTTCTTTTCGTTGTGCGCTTTCTCAATCTCGTCCCATGCCCGCAGGCGCTGGGCTTTCTGGTGGGAGAGGTTGATGTAGCCTTCCTCGGCCTCACCCTTGTCGCGCATCACGTCGATTTCGTCGCCCGGCTTGAACTTGGGATTGCCGGTGTGATCCAGCACTTCGGCGAGCGGCAACATGCCTTCGGACTTGGCGCCGATATCCACCACCACATGGGTGGAGGTAATCTTCAGCACCGTGCCTTTGATGACGTTGTCCTCGCGGGCCGCTTCCTCGGTCTCGGTGGTAAAGCTCTCGAGCGCCGAAGCGAAGTCTTCGGTGGTTGCTGGTTTTTCGTCCAGATTCTGGGTTTCCGTGTGAACCGGCTGGGACGATTGAGGGGAGTCGTTGTGTACGGTCGAGCCCTCCAGCGAGTCCGCGGGACGTTCTGCTACTGAGGTCGAAGTCGCGGAATCGAGGTTACGGGCGGCGTTATCGTCAGGCAAGGTTAGTGGCCTCTCTCGGGTTTGCCACGCACGTGGGTGCGGGGACGGATGCGGGACGGTTTAGCGGACGGCTGGCGTTAGTCTAAGGTTGTGTTGAGCCCGCCCTGGCGGACGGACTGGAACAATCCCAGCGGTCGGACGTCTCTAAAGCAAACCCGCGTCCAAAGGGAACTCTTCGACTATAGCAACCGCTTCCGAACAGTGTCAAACGCCAAAAGCAGCTAGTGGCTTCTAGCCTCTGGCCTCCAGCACCAGCACGCCCTGCTAGGAGCCAGAAGCCAGTAGCTAGAAGCCCTCCGGCACATCTGCTACCCTGCCCATCCATGGACTATCTCTGGACTCCCTGGCGCTACGCCTACGTTTCCGGCATCGACAAGACCTCCGGGTGCATCTTCTGCGATCTTCCCCGGGCCGGGGATGACGCGAAGGCCAGGATCGTCTACCGTGGCCAGCACTGCTACGTTGTCCTCAACACATATCCCTACACCTCGGGGCACGTGATGATCGTCCCCTTCGCTCATCTGGATGAACTGCAAAAGCTGCCCCCCGAAACAGCCCACGAGATGATGGATCTGTCGCAACGAATGGAAGGAGTCCTGCGCAAGCTCTATACGCCGGATGGAATCAACCTGGGAATGAATATCGGCAAGGCGGCCGGGGCAGGCGTCGCCGGACACGTCCACCTGCATGTCTTGCCGCGCTGGGTAGCGGATGCAAATTTCATGTCAGTGGTGGGGGAAACCAGGGTTCTGCCCGAGACTCTGGACAAAACCTACGAAAGGATAAAAGCGGCGATGATGTAATAGGCTGTGTGTGGCGGACACTCTTGTCCGCCCCACGCGGACCCGATTAGCTCAGCAGTTCCTGCATTTCCTTCTCTCCGATCACCCTGACCCCCAGTTCTTTTGCTTTATCCAGCTTCGATCCCGCATCGTCTCCGGCAACCAGAAAATCCGTTTTTTTGCTGACCGATCCCGAGACTCTTCCGCCGGCGTCCTCGATCATTTTCTTGGCTTCGTCACGGGTGAACTGAGCCAGCGTGCCGGTAAGCACAAAAGTCTTCCCGGCAAGCTTGGTGCCGCGTTGCTTTTTACTCCCTGTCAACCGCAGCCCCAGCTCCTGTAGCTGTTTGACCAGCGCCCGGTTCTTCGGCTCCTGAAAGAATTCCACGATGCTTTGTGCAATGCGCGGGCCGACTTCGTTGACTTCCTGCAGTTCTTCCTCGCCCGCATTCATCAGCGCGTCGATCGAGCCGAAGTGCTCGGCCAGGAACTGCGCGGTGCGCTCGCCGACCATGCGAATGCCCAGTCCATAGATCACCCGTTCCAGCGGCAGCTTCTTGGATGACCCGATTTCGTCGAGCACGTTCTGGGCGGATTTCTCTCCCATGCGCTCCAGTTTCAGCAGATCGTCCCTCGTCAGCCGGTAGATATCCGCGACATTCTTGACCATTCCGCGATCAGTGAGTTGAGTGACGAGCGCGTCGCCCAGGCCGTCAATGTTCATCACGCCGCGCGAGGCGAAGTGCAGGATCGTTTCCCGCAGTTTGGCGGGGCAGTTGGCATTGATGCAACGGTGATCGGCTTCCCCCTCGGTGCGAACCACATGCCCGCCGCAGACCGGACATCTCTCCGGCATGTGAAACAGCTTGTGCCCGCGCGGATGATCGTTGTCTTCGATCACCCGTGTAACCTTGGGAATCACATCGCCGCCACGCTCGACCTCCACCCAGTCGCCGATTTTCACCCCCAGCCGCTCGATCTCATCCATGTTGTGCAAGGTGGCGCGGCTGACGGTAGTTCCCCCGATAGGAACCGGTTTCAAAGCCGCGACCGGCGTGAGTTTTCCGGTGCGCCCGACCTGCACCAGGATGTCTTCGACCTTGGTGATGCCCGCACGCGCCGCATATTTGTAAGCGATGGCCCAGCGCGGAGCCTTCCCGGTGTAGCCGAGTTCCTGCTGCAGCGCGGTGCGATCTACCTTGATCACGATGCCGTCAATCTCATAAGGAAGAGTTTCGCGTTTGGGCTCTTCCTGTTCGATGAATGCCCATATCTGGTCGAAACTTTTCACCAGCTTGCGACTCCGGTTCACCTTGAAGCCCGCTGATTCCAACGCATTCAGGGTTTCCCAATGCCGGTCGAGTAGAGTTCGACCCTTCCGCAGTAGCGCATAGGCGAAGTAATCCAGCCGCCGCTGCGCAGTGATCGACGGTTCGAGCTGACGCACCGTTCCCGCGGTCGCATTGCGAGGATTGGCGAAAAGGGAAAGTCCCTTGGCTTCGCGCTCTTCGTTCATTCTCTTGAACGCCGCGATCGGCATCAGCATCTCGCCGCGGACTTCGAAGTCGGCGGGAATCCCCGCCTTCTTCAGCTTTTCCCGGGGGATGGAAAGTGGAATCGAGCGCACCGTGCGCACGTTCAGGGTGACATCTTCGCCGATGCTTCCGTCTCCGCGAGTGATGCCGCGAACCAGTCGCCCGTCTTCGTAATGCAAGGCCAGGGACATCCCGTCGAGCTTGAGTTCACAGACGTAGTCGATGTCATCGCGGCCGCTAAGCTCGTGGACCCGCCGCTCCCAGTTGCGCAGGTCGTCCTCATTGTAGGTGTTGTCCAGCGAAAGCATGGGCGAAGAGTGCGGCGCTTTTACGAAGCCTTCACGCGGCTTGCCTCCCACCCGCTGAGTGGGCGAGTCCGGTGTGACCAGTTCAGGGTTTTCCTCTTCGAGCTTCTTCAGCTCGATCATGAGCTGGTCAAATTCGGCGTCCGAGATCTCGGGGTCGTCGAGCACGTAATAGCGGTACTCGTGATGCCGGATTTTTTCCCGCAGCGCTTCGATTCTTTTTTCAGAACTCTTGATCGCGGTGGCCATGACTGAAAGATTATATTCGGCTGACCGTGTGGCGCGGGCGCCCTCGCCCGCGGCCTTTGACTTTGACGTTGGTTTTGACTTTGACTTTGATTGTGAGTTTGACCTTGGTTTTGACTTTGACTTTGATTTCAACCTTGCCCTGACCCACACTCTCAACCGGGCCCAGGCTTTGCGCGGGCGGGGGCGCCCGCGCCACACTTAACCATGCTAATTCTTGAAACCGAGCGCCTCCAGCTTCGCGAATTTATCCGGGGAGACGTAGATGCCCTGACCAGGGTCCTTTCCGATCCCGAGACCATGCGCTACTATCCGGCGGCCCTGGACCGTGCCGGAGTCTCAGCCTGGATCGAGCGCAACCGGCACCGTTACTCCGATGCCGGACACGGACTTTGGGCTATGGTCCTGAAGTCCAGCGGCGAAGTGATTGGAGACTGCGGACTGACCCGGCAGAACGTCGACGGAACCGACGAGATCGAATTGGGATATCACGTGCGCCGCGATCTCTGGGGCCAAGGGTACGCCCCGGAAGCGGCCCGGGCTTGCCTCGACTACGGCTTTTCCCGGCTCGGCGCTGACCGCCTGATCTCTCTCATCCGCCCGGAAAATCTGCCCTCGCGCCGGGTAGCAGAAAGAGTTGGCTTGACCTTATGGAAGCAGGTGATGTGGAGAGATTACCCGCACTGCGTCTATATGATTCTAAAAAGCCAGTGTGGTGCGGGAGCCCCCGCCCGCAGCCTTTGACTTTGACTTTGATTTTGACTTGGTTTTTCCCGCCCTCTTTCTCTTCACTCCCCGGCTTTGCGCGGGCGGGGGCGCCCGCGCCACACTAGCCCCGCTAGACCAGGTCTTCAACCTTCAGTTGCGAGGCGCCCTTCCACGACGCCAGAAATTGCTTGCGCACAAATCCGGCATCGTAGTCTTTCTTTTGCGCTCTCAGCGCCTGTTCCAGGCCAAAGAGCGAACGCGGGTTGCGCGGATGGCGATCAAGGTCCTCACGGAAGACCTTCTCGGCTCCGGCTGCATCGCCGCTCATCAGCAGTGCCCCGCCCAGCGACTCACGCACCGGAAAGAACCAGTCCTCCGGTTCGTTGTACTTCAGCGAGTCCTGAACCGTGACGGCTTCCTGCAACTGGTCGATGGCGGCAGCGGTGTCTTTCTTCGCCAGAGCGATCTTCGCGCCCAGCACATCCCGGGCAATTTTCAGCACGTCTTTTGTTTTGTTGTTTACCGGCATGGCGAAGATCATGTCTTCCGGCGTGTTCTTTTCTGCCTCGGCCACGACCTGGTAGTCGGCTTGCGCCTCGTCTGGCCTTCCCTTCGCGGCCAGCGCCATGCCGCGCGCGAAGTGCCAGAAAACGGTTTCCGTCTGCATAGCAGGATCGGGCTTGGGCATCTTCAGAATTTCATCCCACTTGCGGAAGCGAACATCCACCGCGATGGGGATGGTTACGAACCCCTCCAGCGGCGGCATCTCCTTCACATGGGGCCGCACGTGAGCGGCCAGCATGGCCGCATTCTTCCTGGCCTCGGGATAGTCTCCGTTCATGGCCGAGCACATGGCGATGAAATGCAGGTTATGGCTGTAGTACATCATCGGATAAAGGCCCTGCGCGCCGCTGGCCTTGATGTAGGCGCGATCAGCCATCGCGGCCTCCTGGTTGGTTTTCACCGCGGAAGCATAATCCCCGGTACGGATATACACATGAGCCGGCATATGCACGATGTGCCCCGCCGCCGGAGCCAGAGCAGCCAGACGGGTCGCCCCTGCCAGCGCTCGCTCGGGAGACGCCGAAGCCTCGACCGCGTGAATGTAATAGTGGATTGCGCCCAGGTGGTTGGGGTCGCGCTTGATCACCGATTCCAGAGTAGCCACGATTTCCTCGGTGCCCGCCTCCGGAGTTCCATCGTGGTGCCACAAGCCCCAGGGGTGCAGGGTCATGCCGGATTCGGCGAATAGCGTGGCCGCGTCCAGGTCATCGGGAAAATTCTTCACTACTTCGCGCATCGCATCGTGATAAGCCTCGGCCGCCTGCCTCCTGTCCGCCTTGGGATCGGCGGGAAAACGCAGCGCCATAGCCTGGATGTAGGCTTGCTCGGCGGGTGTCGCGTCGCCGGAAAGCTCGACTGCTTTCTGGATGGATTCATGAGCCTGGGCAAAGCGCTCGTCGCTGGCGGGATCGTTGTAGTTTGGCCCTACCGCTTCCGCGACACCCCAGTAGGCCATGGCCAGCTTGGGATCGAGATTTGCGGCCTGCTGGAAGGATCGAGCGGCCTCGTCATGATTGAAGGCATAGATCAGGCGCAAACCTTGATCGAAGAACTGCTGCGCCAGCGGATTTTTAGTGGTCACAGGATGATGCAAGTCCCCCAGGCCCGGAATCAGCGTGGCGGGTTTTGCCGCAGCGTGCACATGATGTTCCTGGGCGAACATGGCGCCGCACAGGAAGAGGGTGAGCAAAACGGACAAGCAGAATTTCATGAGGATGTACCTCCTCAGCCAATTGAATTTTGCGAGATAACCGCCGAAGGCCCCTAAGCAGAGTTAGCTTAGTAAAAACGCCGGTCCGGCGCAATGGCACCCGGGTCCGGCGGCACCGCTCCGGTGCATCGATCCAGCAGTATGGCTCCGGAATGCGGACGAGTAGCATGAACCAGCCATGCCTCATCAGGAGTCATCCTGAGGGGCCTTTAGTCCCGAAGGATCTGGCGCGCATCGCCACGGTAGCAGCCTCGTACCTATCCGCTGCGCGCAAGATGCTTCGCAAGCTCAGCACGACCTCCGCAGAAGGTGGAGGAAGTTCAAACTCCGCAATCGCGCTCCAGTACAATCCATCTGACTCCATGCGCAAGGCTGCCCTCTTTTACAACCCTCTCTCCGGCCGCCGCCAGGCGCGGCGGGTGGCGGACGTGGAGGCGGCGTTGACCGTCCTGCGGCAGGCTGGAATCGAAATCGCCGCCGAGCCCACCCGCGGTCAGGCCGAGGCTTCCGAGCAGGCGCGTCAAGCCATCGCTGAAGGCTGCGACACCGTTTTTGCCTGCGGCGGCGATGGCACCGTGCATGACGTCCTGCAAGGCATGGTTGGCAGCGGCGCGGCCCTGGGAATCATTCCTCTGGGCACCGCCAACGCCCTGGCTCACGATCTCGGTTTGCCGCTCTCCGCAGTTGCTGCGGCGCGCGCCAGCCTGCAGGCCAAACCACACCGCATTTCTTTGGGCCGGGTGGAATACCTCGAATCCGGCGGCCAGCGCGCCGCCCGTTTCTTCATCGTGGCCGCCGGCATCGGCGTGGATGCGCATCTGTTTTACAAATTGAACCCACTGATCAAGGGGCGCCTGGGAATGCTTGCCTACTATGCCAAGGCCCTGCGTCTGTGGCTGACTCATCCACTGGAAAAATTTCCCGTCGTGGTGGATGGCACTAAGGCCGAAGTCTCCCAGCTCCTGGCAGTCCGGATTCGAAACTTCGGCGGCGCGCTGCGCCAGCTCGCGCCCGGCGCCTCGCTCGAGCGCGACGATTTACGCCTGGTGCTGTTTCACACCAGGAGCCGGACCGTGTATCTGCGCTACGTCGCCCGAGGCCTTCTGGGCGCGGCCTGGCAAGTGGACGGCGTCGAACTGGTAAATGCCTTGAAAGTACATTGCCACGCTCCCCGCCATTCCCAGTCCAATTCCAAAATGTATGTGGAAGCCGACGGCGAACTGCTGGGTACCTTGCCGGCCGAGATCACCATCGCCCCTGATGCCCTGACCGTCCTCATCCCGAACTAGTGCGGGGGCGGACACTCTTGTCCGCCGCCTTTGACGTTGGTTGTTCAAGCCAGGGGATCTCCACCAAGTAACATGCCAAACGCGTCGCTTCTTCCTAAAAAGTCTCCCCAGAATCACCTTGCAAAATCCAGTTGCCGCTTCGCAGGCGCTCCCGCGACATAGACGCTACAATCGTCCTTTGGAACCCATCACCCACTTCCTTACCGGCGCCTGTCTGGCTCGTACCGGCTTCAACCGCAAAACCGCCCTCGCCACCGCCACCATGACGCTGGCTGCCGAAGCGCCCGACATCGACATCCTGGGAAACCTCAAAAATCCCGTCTTCGGTTTCGCCCACCACCGCGGCTTCACCCATTCGTTTCTGGGCCTGGTGCTGGTGCAGGCTGTCGTGCTCGGGCTGATCTATTTCATCTGGCGCATCCGCGGCCGCAAAGTCAAAGATCCGAACCTGCCGCCGCGCTGGGGACTGCTGTTCGGCTTAGCCTACATAGCCGGCCTCACCCACATCCTGCTCGATTTCACCAACAACTACGGAGTCCGCCCCTTCTGGCCCTTCTGGGAAAAGTGGTATTCCTGGGACATCGTGTTCATCCTGGAACCCATCCTCTGGGTTTTGCTGGTCGGCGGGTTGGTAGTACCGGGGCTGTTCTCCTTGATTAACGACGAGATTGGCGTGCGCAGCAGAGGCCCGCACGGACGATTGGCGGCGTCCCTGGCTCTGCTTGGAATGCTGGCTCTCTGGAGCCTTCGGGACTACGAGCACCGCCGCGCTGTCAATACCCTGCAATCGCGGATTTACGCCGGAGTCGATCCTATCCGTGTGTCTGCCTATCCCTACTGGCTGAATCCTTTTCGCTGGTACGGCGTGGTCGAAACCCGGGATTTTTTCGCCACCATGCTGGTAGATTCCTCAATCCCCGACGCCGATCCGCAAGGCCGAATGCGAATCCAACCAAAGCCGGAAGAAACTCCGGTTACCCTGGCCGCGAAGCAGAGTTACCTGGGACGGGTCTATCTGGACTGGGCGCAGTATCCCATCACGGAAACTGAGCCGTCCGGGCCGGGCTACGTGGTTCGCTTTCGCGATCTCCGCTACGACTACCCGGACCAGATACGCCGGGGCGTCCTGGGCGCAAGCGTGCAACTCGACCACGACCTGAAGGTGGTAAGAGAAACTTTCGGCTCCCGCAGCCGATAACTCACCGGCACGTGTGGGGCGGACACTCTTGTCCGTCGCTTTTGACTTTGACAGCCAAAAAGCCCGCCGGTGGTTCACGAATCCAGGAATCAAGCCTCCACCGCGCGAAGTCCAAAGTAGCGCACAGCCCACTAACCAGTTGACGCCACGTGCTTGGCGAGCAACAATCATTGCTGACGATTCTCGAGGTGATAATGCTGGCCTACCTGTTTTTGGTTCTTGCCATTGCGGTTCGTTTCGTACCCCACCCCTGGACCTTTACTCCGGTCGCAGCGGCCCTGCTATTCTTCGGAGCTCGCGGCTCGCGCCGCTTCCTGTGGGTGCCGCTGGTGGCGATGGCAGCGTCAGACGTTGTTCTTACCAAGCTGGTTTACACCTACCCGTTTGTCTGGGATCACTTTGTAACCTGGGCATGGTACGCGGCAATTTTGTGGCTGGGGACAAGGCTGCGGGACAATGCCAAACCGTTGCCGGTGATCGGCGCCGCTCTGGCCAGTTCGGTTTCCTTTTTTGTGATCAGCAATTTTGCCGTGTGGGCCGCCTATGACATGTATCCCAAAAACCTCGGCGGCCTGATGACGTCATACACTCTGGCGGTGCCGTTCTTCCGCAGCGCCCTGGCAGGCGACCTGCTTTTCACCGCGGCTTTTTTCGCCACGCCCGTAGCGCTCTCGGCATTGTCCGAAGTGTTCGGCAAAGACGATCACGCCGCAGCGGCATAGCTAATGTGGGCGCGGGCGTCCCGCCCGTGCGAACGCAAAGCGCGCCTTTGGTATTGGTTTCTCTAACCAATCCCTGCATTCATCTATCGCTTTCTCACCCGCCGCACCACCAGCCAGACCGCCAATCCCACCGCCACCGCTGCCAAAACCCATGCCCAGTGTTCGCGCAAGATCGTCCCTGAAACGCGAACAATCTCCGGGCCGAATACCAGGGTGAGGATGGAAAGCGCCAGAAAACGCACGAAGCGCCCGGCAAAAATAGCCAGCAGATAGTGGCTGAACTGCATTTCCGAAACCGCCGCTGCCAAGGCGAACAGCTTGAAAGGGGTGGGCGGCGGCAGCATGGCGGGAAGCATCAAGCTCCAGATTGGGTGCTTGTCGAACGCCAGATGAAACTTCTCAAAGCGCTCCGGCGAGATGCGCTTGCGCAGCAGTCCCTCGCCGCCCAGATATCCGATCCCGTAAATCACCATGCTGCCCACGGTCGATCCCGCCGCCGCCATGAGTACGAACAGCAAAAACCGTGGCCGGTTCTGATACACGTAAGTAGCCACGATTGGGTCCATGGGCAGGCCGAGGGCGGCGCCGTCGAGGGCAGCAATGACGAACACGCCCCAGGCGCCCAGCGGTTTGAGCAGTGCCCAAAGGAATGCCGTATAGCGCAGAAATATATGTTTGATGGTGTTCAAAATCTAAGACTAGCAGTGTACGCGAACAAATGTAGGCGCGAGCTCGTGTGGGGCGGCGGACACGCTTGTCCGTCGCCTTTGACTTCAGATTTTTTAACTATCGTTTGAAAAGGTCTAAAAGCGGCGGATAGGAGTGTCTGACCCGCATCTTTTTAAGTGTGCCGGGTATCGCCGCTCAGCAGCGCCAGTGCATGCGGCAGCAGATCCACCACTGCCTCCAGCGATTCGGCCGCGCCTCGTGGGCTTCCGGGCACATTCAGGATCAGCGATCTTCCCCGCACGCCGCAGAGGCCGCGGCTGAGCGCGGCCATAGGAGTCTTCCTGGATCCTTCGAAGCGCATGCGTTCGGCCACGCCTTCGAGAATCCGGTCGGACACGGCCAGCGTCGCTTCGGGGGTTACGTCGCGCGCGGCAATGCCCGTTCCGCCGGTAGTCACTACCAGCCGGACTTGGCTGGCAAGGCGAATGATGGTCTTTTGGATTTCTGCCTGCTCGTCGGCGATGATCTCAGTAACGACTACCGCAAACTTGCGCTGCTTTAGGATTTCCGCAACCGCCGGTCCGGAAAGGTCGGCACGCTCGCCGCGAGCTGAGGAATCGCTGACCGTGAGGACAGCGGCGGTCAATCCTTCATCCGGCGAATTCCCGGCCGGCGAGCCTTCAGGAGTCGAGGAGGACATCTTCCTCTTCTTCCTCGGCGTCATCGTTGTCGCGCTTGGATTCGTCCAGCATGCGCAGGCCTTCCATCAGGAGGCCTTGAGTATTCAGCGTGGTAGTTTGTTTGCTGGTTTTTCCTTCAAAGTTAATCTGGAAGTTACCTCCAGTCCATCCCAGCACTTTGAAGACCGCCGGGTCGCCCGTGAGCGAACCGTAGACCGCGTGGGTTACCTGGCCTTCCTTGAAGTACATTTCGCATTTGTCGCGGTCAAGGCTAAGCGTGAGCGCGCAACTCTTGCGTCCCATCTCCAGCGACTGCACCAGGTCAATCACGTTCATCTGCGCCAGGCTGCCGCGCAGCACACCGTCTGAGGGCGCGGTCTTGGCCATTTTCTCCAGCGCGATCTTGTCGATCACGCGCTTGATGCGCTGGGTGGCTTCTTTCAGGAAAAATGGCTTCTCCACAAAGTCATCGACTGGTTCATGGTTGGAAAATTTCTCCATGATGTCGGCTTTGCTGGCCAGCAAAATCACTGCAATTCCCGCGGTCTTGGGACGGCTCTTGAGTTTTTCCACCAGTTGGTGACCATCCATGCCGGGCATGCGGTAGTCGCTTACCAGCAGATCGGGCGGGTCATCCACGGCTTTCAGCAAGGCGTCGGCCGAATCGTTGGAGGTAGTCACCTTGGCCAGCGGGGTCAACGCTCCCTGGAGCATTCCGAGCACCATGGGATTGTCATCCACCAGCAGGAGTTTGACGTTATTCGGCATGACAGGACTAGATTTTTTGGCGGACACGGGTGTAATCGCCGCTCTTGCCTCCGGTTTTGCCTTCGAGCACGATTTCCCGGATCTCGATTCCCTTGTCCAGCGCTTTACACATATCGTACACGGTCAGCGCGGCGATGCTGGCCGCCACCAGGGCTTCCATCTCTACTCCAGTAACCGCCGTGGTGATAACTTTTGAGCTAATAGCGACGCCATTTTCGCATAGCCGCATGGTGACATCAACGTGGGAAAGCGGCAGGGGATGGCACATGGGGATCAGTTCGGAGGTGCGCTTGGCCGCCATGATGCCCGCCAGCCGCGCCACTTCGAGCGGGTCGCCTTTGGGATTCCTGGGCAAGGCCTTGAGCACCGCCGGCTTCAGAACGACAAAGGCACTGGCCGACGCTTCCCGTTTCGTAGCCGCTTTGGTGGAAACGTCCACCATCGTGGCGCGGCCCGCGCGGTCATAGTGCGAGAGATTCCTGGGCATCGCAAGAAAGCCTATCTTACATGGCGCAGCTGATGTAGGCGCGAGCGTCCCGCTCGTGCGTCCCCGTTCGCTGCAATTTCAATAAAAGCGTGTGCTCCGGTCTTTCTCCGGCCGATCCCGCACCAACGGGATGCTCGCGCCTACATCAGCATCACCGGAACCCACTCTCCGGCCGCGGTGTGCTCGCGATCCGGCGAGACTACGATGTAACAATTTGCTCTCGCCACCGCCGCCACATCTCCCGATCCCTGCCAGCGCGCCAGTTGCACTTCTGCGTGCTCGAATTCTCCGGAGAGAATTGCCGGCAGAAATCGCTTCAGCCCGGTCTTGGTTTTGATCTCGGATTTCAGGCGCGCCCTCAGGAACGTCAGCTTGCGCGGCGCCATACCGGCCAATGCTTCCAGTAACGGGCGCACAAAGAGTTCAAACGTCACCATCGTCGAGACGGGGTTCCCGGGAAGGCCGAAAAAATACTTGTAAGTTTGAGGAACTGCCGGGGGGCCGGGCGCGCTTTCACCCGGGATGCGGCCGAAGACTACCGGCTTGCCCGGCTGAATCTGCGCGCCGGTAAAGAAAAATTCAGCCCGCAATTCTGCCAGCATCTTCTCCACCAGATCATATTTTCCCATTGAAACTCCACCCGCCAGCAGCAGCAGGTCGGCTTCCAGCCCATCGGCGATGAGTTCGCGCAAACGCTGCGGCTCGTCGGGAGCGATCGGCAACAGCACCGGCTCCCCGCCTGCCGCTTGCACTTGCGCCCCCAGCGAGTAGCTATTCGAATTGCGAATCTGGTTGGACGCGGGCTGAACATCGATATCAACGATTTCGTCGCCGGTTGCGAGCACGGCGACCTGGGGTTTGCGGTAAACCAGCACGTGACTCTTTCCAGTGGAAGCCGTCACCGCAATCGCAGCATAGTCGAGCCGCAATCCCGGAGACAGCAGGCGCTCTCCGCGCTTGGCCTCAGAAGCCGCGGGAGCAATATTTTCTCCAGGCGCTACTCCTTTCATGACTTGTACGCGGCTGCCATCGAGCGAAGTATGTTCGATCATCACCACGGCGTCGCCGCCCGGCGGAGCCGGAGCGCCGGTCATGATGGCCGCCGCCTGGCCCGATCGCAGCGTGGGGATATCATCTTTCGCCGCTCCGGCCTTGATCTCTCCGATTACTTCGAGCATTGCTGGAAGTTGAATAAGATCGGCGGACTGCACTGCGTAGCCATCGCGCATCGCCCTGGAAAAAGGCGGGAAATTGCGATCGGCCACGACCGGCTCGGCCAAAACCAGTCCGGCGCTTTCCAGCAGCTCCACCAGCTCCTTGCCGTGTGGGTGCAACTGGGCGGCATGGTGTTCCACCAGGTGACGCGCTTCCTCGAAGCTCAGAATCAGCGACGGCTCGGGCAAGGCAGCCATGCAGGAGATAATACGACACGCATCTTCGTAGTGCCTCGGCTGGTAACCCGGCCCTGGTTGGCATTGAGCATTGTGGGTGCTTCAGAGGACAATCGATGGCACTGCATCCGCTGATATCGCGTAGGGAGAAATCTGTGCGTTGCCTTGATGTCTTTGGCTTGTTGCTGGTGGTCGCGAGCTGGAGCACAGCCGCCGCGGCCAAGGATTTGGCGCTGGTGTCCAACAAATCGAACGGCGTGACCGAAGTCAGCATGCCCGAGCTGGTCAAAATCTGTAAGGGCCAGACCAGTCGCTGGCCCAAGGGCAGGCCGGTGACCTTTTTCAGCCGGAATCCTGCCTCGCCCGAGATGAAGCTGGTGTTGGAAAAAGTCTATGGCATGTCGAAGGACGAGGTCAGCACCCTGATCACCAGCGCCAATCACGGCCGGGCAAATCATCCCGCCATCATCGTCGTGGATTCCGACCGCAACCTGGTGGAAGCCGTGGAATCTACCCCCGGCGCGGTTGGTCTGGTCGATGTGTACTCCATCACCGGAGGCATCACAGTACTGCGGATTGAAGGCAAGCTGCCGTTGGAGGCGGGATACCCGCTCCACGGAAATTAAGCCGTTCACAGTCGGTTCCAGGATGACGGCGGATTGCTGACCACCACCGGTGGAGGGAAGTCATTGCGATGAGCGGTTCCCTGACCAACGATCAGTCCGGTTCCAAATCTCCTCGCCGCTTTGCCCGCTACCCTCTTAACATCAACATCTCAGTTCATGTCTTCCGTGGTGGCGAAAGCATTTCCCTCTGGGGGCGCTCGAACGAACTGGGGGAGGATGGCATCGGCGCGACCATGACCGGCGCTCTGGAGTCCGGGGAGGTTGTCTCCATGGAAATGTCACTGCCAATGGCGGCGTCCCCCATAAAGTTTCGCGCCCTGGTGCGATATCGCGACGGCCTGCGTCATGGCTTTGAGTTCCTAGCTCTAAGCGCTGCCCAGCGCGACGAAATTCGCCGCGCCTGCGAAGTCCTGGCCGCCATGTAAGTACACTTGGCGGGAATAAGTACTCTCAAATCAGTGGTCTTTGGTTCATCCCCGCCGGCTCGCCACATGCAACTTTCAATCGCCAAATGCGTCTTATCTAACGGAGAATAGAAGTTACGCCAGGGGTCGAATCCGGCTCCGCAGGCAATTCGTATACTTATTAGAGGCCTCCCCCATGTTGATCAAGAAAGCTGCCGACATCGTCTCATCCGAGATAACTTCGAAAGGCTTGTATCTGGACCGGCGAAAATTTCTGGCCGGCTCGGCGATCGTTGGGGCGGCAGCCATGGCAGGGGTTCGAGTGCGCGAAGTGGCGTCGCCTTCAATCACTGCTGTCGCTAATGGCAACGCCAAAATTGACGGCATTCAGAAGAGTCCTTTCTCCACCAGCGAAGCGATTACGCCCTACAAAGATGTCACCAACTACAACAACTACTACGAATTTTCTACCGACAAGTACGGCCCAGCCGGCCTCTCCAAAAACTTGAGAACCCGTCCCTGGACGGTCACCATCGATGGCCACGTCAAGAAAAAGCAGGTGCTCGACGTGGATGCCATCATCAAGATGGCCGCGCCCGAAGAGCGCATTTATCGCCACCGCTGCGTGGAGGGGTGGTCCATTGTCGTGCCCTGGGTGGGCTTCTCCCTCAGCGAACTGATCAAGCGTGCCGACCCGCTGCCCAAAGCCAAGTTCGTCGAATTTACTACTCTTTTCGATCTCGGCCAGATGCCAGGCCAGCGCGGCCAGATGCTGGAATGGCCTTACGTCGAGGGCTTGCGCATGGACGAGGCCATGCACCCGCTGGCGCTGCTCTGCTTTGGGATGTACGGCGAGCTTCTCCCCAATCAGGATGGCGCGCCGTTGCGCCTGGTGGTTCCATGGAAGTACGGCTTCAAGAGCATCAAAGCCATCGTCAAAATTTCATTCACCGGTAGCCAGCCCATCAATACCTGGAATCGGTCCGCTCCCAGCGAGTATGGCTTCTACTCCAACGTGAATCCCAACGTGGATCATCCCCGCTGGAGCCAGGCGAAAGAGCGGCGCCTGGGAGAGTTTCTGAAGCGGCCCACGCTCATGTTCAATGGCTACCATCAGGTGGCATCGCTTTACTCCGGGATGGACCTGAAAAAGAATTTCTAGCCAAAGTTCGTGTGCGCCAGCGTCCAGGCTCGTGCAAGGCAGCGCCAGCAACTCGGAAGTCTGAAGGTTCTAAAGTTTCAAGCAAAGCGGGGACGCGCCGGAAAAAAGCGCCCGAGCGGGACGCTCGCGCCCACATCTCTACATGAACAGCTTATGATTCGCTGGTTCAAACCCGTTGTCTTTCTCGTCTGCCTTGGTCCCTTGACGCGGCTGGGCTGGAAAGCCTACATGGGCCTTCTCGGCGCCAATCCCATCGAGGTGATTACCCACTCCACCGGCGACTGGATCCTGATCTTTCTGTTGATCACCCTCTCCGTTACGCCGCTGCGAAAGCTGACCGGTCAACTATGGCTGATACGCTATCGCCGTATGTTCGGGCTATTCGCGTTCTTCTATGCCGTGCTGCACTTCCTGACCTACATCTGGCTGGATAAATTCTTCGATGTGCATGAGATGTTGGTGGACATAAGCAAGCGGCGCTTTATCACCATCGGCTTTACCGGCTTCGTCTTGCTGATACCGCTGGCATTGACTTCGACGAAAGGATGGATTCGCCGCCTGGGCGGAAAACGCTGGCAGGCCCTGCACCGCCTGATCTACGTCAGCGCCATCGCCGGGGTAATCCATTACTGGTGGCTGGTCAAAGCCGACATCACCAAGCCAGCTCAGTATGCCTTCGTTCTCGCCCTGTTGCTGGGATATCGGGTGGTCGCTTGGACAATTCGCAGGCAGAAAGGAAAAGCGATCCCGGTTACGCCCGCAAGTGCCGAGATTGCAGAAGGATAGGGCTTCGATCCCGATCGCTTATTTGTCTCCCCTTTCTCCCCTCGCGTATACAAAACTAGACGTTCAGCGGGACAACTTTCCTCGCCTGCTTGTGTTCAAAGTGACTGTACCCGTCCACCCGCATTAAGGAGCCGGCGCTTCACGCCGCACATTTTGTTATGACAAAATCGTATTTGTTGTTGGCGCTGTTCTCGTTATTGCTGTGTACGGCTTGCGGATCCAGCAGCAGCGGCACCATACCCGGCTTTATTCCCAAGGGAAACTATTCCAACGCCAGCCTCAATGGCCAATTTGTCTATCAGATACAGGGGTTTGATTTCGGCGTCAATCCGAATGGTGTGGCCTATCGCGAAGCCGGAGTGCTGGTCGCCAACGGGAATGGAGCTATTACCAGCGTCACCGACGATTTTTCCGAAGGCGGCACGGTCTTTTCAAACGTTGGCACGGGAGTCTACAGCGTTAACAACGACGGCACCGGCACTATGAGTTTTACCAGCGCCGCGGGACCCATCACCCTCGGAATTACCCTGGCGAGCGCCTCTAAAGTCTATTTGATCGAAGGCGATACCACTTTGAGCGCGGGCGGACTGGCAGAAAAGCAGAACCCCGCGGCAATCGCAGCCGTCCCCAACGGCACATTTGTTTTCCGCGAGCATGACATCAACGCAGTGCAATCGGTAGGCAGTGTCGGCGCCTTCACCATGTCGGGCGGCGTGGTCAGCGCCGGCGCCGAGGACGTGAATCGCGGAGGAAGCCTTAGTTCGCTCACCTTTACCGCTGGTTCGTTTAATGCTCCCGACGCCGCCACCGGACGGGGAACGGCCACGCTCACCGATAGCTCGCCAGCCACCTCGAACTTCTTCTATTACATCGTGGATGCCAACAACATACGTTTCCTGTCCGACACTCCCGCCGTTACGGGATTGGGTCAAGCGGAGCTGCAGAACGGCACGCCCAACCTTTCCGGAAGCTACGCATTCGGCAGCAAGGGGGACACCGCCAATCTGGGCGGGGTCAACACGGTGGGCCGCTTCACCGCCAGTGGAGGCACGATCACGGCAGGAGCGCGCGATTCAGTGCAGGATGGCAACAGCGGAAACAACATATCTTTTACCGGAACCTACACGCAGCCTTCCAGCGGCCGATTCCTGGTCACTCTGACTACCGCCGCCAACAACAGCCTGATTATCTGGATGGTGAGCCCTTCCCGCGGCTTCTTCGTGGTCAATGATTCGTCGGACGTTCAGGAAGGCACGCTTGACTTGCAACAGACTGCAACATTCTCCAATTCCACGATGAACGGTCAGTTCGCTTTTGTCATGAACGGGCTCGATTTCAGCACCGGCACAACCATCACCAAAGACCGGGTGGGAACGCTGCAGTGGGACGGATCGGGGAAACTGATACTGAATGAACTTACCAACGCCAACGGCTCTGCCAGCGGACCGATCGTTCTCTCTGGAAACTACTCCGTTTCAGCCAACGGTCGCGCCGGCGGCTCCATCAGCAGTCTTTCCAACAACCTGGTTTTTTACCTCGTGTCCGGCACCGACGCATACTCGATCCAGAACGATTCTCAAGTGGAGATCAACGGAGTCATTGGCAAACAGCAATAGGTGTAGGCGCCAGCGTCCCGCTCGTGCAGGAGATTCCGGAGCGCTTACGCCCGTGGGATTGGGGACAGGCGAGCGATGCCGCAGCGCTTACATGTGGAAGACGCACGAACGCGAGGTTCGCGTCTGCGTTTGCAATCCTAGCCTCTTTCAAATGCGTGCTTCTGTTCCAGCTCGGCCAGGGCCGCGCGCATGTCCGCTTCGAACCTTTCCGCCTGCGCCATCAGGGATGCATTGGCTGAGGCCCACTCGCCTTCCAGCGTCATCAGCTCCTGGTCTCTCAGTTTTCTGGCTACATCAAGCAGGTGGGCGGTTGAGGTCTCGACCGACAGCGCTTCGACGGGATCGCCCACCCAGACCGGCCCTCCCGCAACCTTTGTCTGCCAGTACACCTTACGCGCGATGAGCAGGGCGATCTCTTCGTCGGTAGCCTTTCCGAACACCCACTTATTGCGCTTGAAATCGAAGTAGCGGCTGGAAAACTGTACCGGCACTCTCTTGCCTGACTTCAGAAACTCAATCTGCTTGCGGTCGACTTCCTTGCGCAACGCATTGATGACCGGCCCTTCAATGTCGTTGGGCTCGAGCGACGGCATCACTTCACGCACCGTCGCCGACAGGTTCACCGATACCGGCGCGTGCAGCCCCTGGGAGTTCTCCAGCATGATGTCGGCATGCAGCACCCAAAAATCCGCTCCCGAAGTGGACTTGTGAAATGGCCACTCCAGATGGAATGTAAGCGGCAGCCCGCTCAGGCATACGTAAACTTTCTTTTCCTTGTCGTTCGTGGTGGGGCCTGGCAGATCACTGTTCATGGCAGATCCAGAGTTGAGTCATGCCGGTATTTTAATGGGGCCGTTCCACTTTTGCTCTTCAAACGTTGTAATTTTGATTTTCAACCGTTGGAAGGGTGGGTTTCCATTCCACAGTAATGCAGTTGAGTCTTGCCGTTGGTGATGCTGCGTTCACGACAGACCTCCGTGGCCTTCGTGGTTCAGGTTTTGGTTAATTCCCACTTCCCGGCTCAACGCAACGTCAATCGCCCATCTGGAACCACCGAGATTCGATGGTATGTCCCACCTGTTTACTACTCGAATTCGTGCTAAACCACATCCCTGGGCGAAACTCAGAAAATGAAAAAGGCGGCCTTGATGGCCGCCTTAGGTCCGAAAGCTCCTCGAAAACTGAAAGATCGTGGGCGAGTAGCCCATGACCACAGGCCTATTTGCCAGCCGCTTTCGCCGCCGCCTGCTGCGGACTCATGGATGCAATCCGTTCCAACAGAGCCTTAATGCTGCGCCCGGTCTCCAGGGTTGCATCTACCGCGTGATGTCCTTCTCCGTCGGTATGCATTACCAGCACCAGGGTCTGCGGATTCGCCTTCTTGACCATGTATGGCAGATGATGCCGATCATTTTTGGTCAATGTCGGCCCCAGCACTACAAGGTCGAATGGTTCCCGCTTCAAGGCATCCTGCACCTGCGCGCGGCCTTCGGCCTGGATCACCTGATATCCCGCCTGCACGATCGTAACTGTCTGTGCGGCAAGTACTTCCGGATCCCCCTCACCATAAAGAATCTTGAGTTTGGACGACGATGTCGTGGTATTTGCCATATTGGAGTCAGGCCGGCCTTTCGATTCCCGGCTGGCCTGAACAGTAGCAACGCCCCAATGGCTTGAGAACGTCACCGAAGACCAATGAGAACTCCACGGAAGATCACGCCCGACCGGGGAACGCGCGGCTGGTGTTGACGGGAAAGGGGTTGAGCCGTGACCAACGACCGGCGACTGAAGATTGCCCTACTGCCTCAGCCCCATCCAGCGTTCCGACACCACAATTGAATTTCCAGGGTTTTGCGGATCAAAGCGCACCGAGGTCGGCAGGCCGAGGCGGCAGGAATGCAGATTGATGAGCTGCCGCAAATAAGTCACATCCTGCGACGCCTCATAAGAAACTCCGGCCACATCGTACTGGTAAATCAGCAACGTGGCGGGCCGGTGGTCGGCGGTGGTCATCTCCTGCACATCAATAACCGTGCCGTCAGTAATGCGTCCGACGCGGTCGAGCCACTCCCGGCGCTCCCGCTCCAGATCGTCGGCAGTCTTCGGTTTGCGGCGCAGCAGGAAGTAAGCGATGGTCAAAACCACCACCATCCCGAGTATCAAAGCGTAAAGACGAATCGGCGTCATGATTTGCAGAAACAGAATAAGGCCTGAAAAACGATCAGGGAAGTCACGATGTAGGCGCGGTGCACAGCAGCCGTTGGTCCTTGGTCGTTCGCCAAGATCAAAACCAATCGATGAATCCCACCACGGTTATCGCCCCTGGGCTCCTTGATCTTGGCCAACGACCAACGACCACGGGCCAGACACTGGTGTTACATCAAGAAACCGGATTTCTCAGTGTCCCGACGCCTTCGACGGTCACCTCCATCGTGTCTCCAGCCGCTACCGGACCAACGCCTTTGGGCGTGCCGGTGGGAATGAGGTCCCCCGGCATGAGCGTCATTACTTGGGAAATGTAGCGAATCACGACTTCGAGCGGGAAGATGAAATCCCTGGTATTGCCCTGCTGCCGCACCGTTCCATTGACTCTGGTTTCCACGCACACACCCACCCAGGGATCGACTTCATCGCTGACCAGCGGGCCCACCGGGCAGAAAGTGTCAAACCCCTTGGCTCGCGTCCACTGCCCGTCTTTATTTTGCAGATCACGGGCGGTTACGTCGTTGACGCAGGTGTACCCCAGAATGTAAGGCCGAACGTCATCGTCCGGTCCGAGTTGGTAACACTTTTTGCCGATCACGACTCCGAGCTCGCCTTCAAAATCCACCCGTTCGGAGGCCTGGGGACGGCGTACCTCGCCGCCCGGCGCCAGCAGGGACGACGGCGGCTTCAAAAAGATCAGCGGCGCAACTGGAACTTCGTTGCCCAATTCGGCGGCATGATCGCGGTAGTTGCGTCCCACACAAACGATCTTTGAGGGGCGAACCGGCGCCAGCAGGGCGGCCTCGGCCAGCGCGAGATGATCCATCCGCTTGGTAGGTAAGTCCTCCAGGCTTTCGCTGGCATCCTCCGGCGGATTGAGCAATAGCCGGGTGATCTGTTCCATCCCAACCACCGACTCCACCAGACCGTAATGCGGCTGGCCCTTCAATTCAAAACGGCAATATTTCATAAACCCTCTAACTGACCAAAATGTAGGCGCGAGCGTCCCGCTCGTGCAGCGGACGCCGCGTGCCTGGCCCGGCGCGAGCGAGACGCTTGCGCCTGCATTATGGAACCTGCTCGCTGGCCTCCGGCGATCGCGCGCTTTCATTGTCGCGCTCATCTACCGCGGATACCGAGTAAAAATACTTCTTTCCTGGCGCCACGTCGTTGTCGCGATAGGCTGGCGACTTTACAAGCTCGGAATTCACTTTCACCGGCTGACCGCCCTCTTCGCGGCGAAAAATGTTGTAACCCGCAAGATCGGCTTCGGTGTCCGGAGACCAAACCAGATCGACGAACGGCTTTTGCCCAACTCCGGAAAACACCGCCTGCAGGCCAGCCGGGACCGCCGGCGGGAAAATGTCGTGCGCAAACACCTCGACTGCGGGAGTGTCATCACCTTCCACCTCAACCTCCGGCTTGCCCGGTTCGGCGATGACGGTGACCACCGCGCCGCGGTAGTCGTAATACTTTTCCCATTCGAAAGTCTGATCGAGAAATTGAGGAGCCTTGTTCTCTGCGCACGAAACCCAGTTCACTTCGGCGAGGCGAGTGTCAGTTTTCTGACCCTGCCCGCCGCGCTCACGACGATAAATGCGCAATTTATACGCGATCGCAGGGTTGGCCGGAACCTCCGCAGGGCAAGTCCAGGACAGCAGCACGCCGTCGCTCTCCACCTCGGAGTGAAGATTGTCCGGGGGCGGCAGCGTTTCGGCCGACGGAACCTGCACCAGGTTGGAAAGCCCCGCGCTGCGCCCGCTTTCGTTCAGCGCCGACACCGCGTAGACGAGATCGGCGGTGGGGTCCTGCCGTTGCAAATCCTGCGGCAGAATGTCGGTGTAAGTGGCCTGAATTTTTGGCGGCGCGGCGGTCTTCTTCTGCAATTCAGGCACGGGGAACTGGGACGCAGGGATTTCTGCGACTGGTTTTTTGCAGTCGTCAATGCCCACCTTCAAACTGCGGCAGATGCGAGTGGGGCCGGGATGGCGCACTGTCTGGTGATCCGTGGTTTTGACCGGCACCGTCCACGCCAGATAGACTCTCGCCCCTTTGCGCGCGGCGCGTAAATCGGTGACTGGTTTAGCCAGCTCCAAGGCTGGAGGCATAGGCACCCCGGGCGTGCCGCAGGCAGCCAACACTGCCGCGCCCAGCATGCATGTCAGGAACTTCGGTTTGGCTCGGTTCATCTTGGATTGAGCGGCGGAAATAGAAAGGGTATCAGAAGCGCGCTAGCCCACTAATTCCTTCAGGGCTTCACGAAAGACGCGCGTGTGCTGGTCCACATCCGAGTTATCGGTCTGCGGCGACATCAGCGCCATATTATGAAACGGAGTCAGCAGGATGCCGCGGTTCATGGCGTGCAGGTGCATGAAGCGTTCCAGTTCGAAATCCATAGCGTCGTGAGCCTGGGCGCCGTTCTTGGGCGGCTGGGAAGAAAACTGATATTCGGCGCGGCATCCCAGGCGAGTGACGTGCCAGGGCACACCGGCTTCCGCGATCGCCTTCTGCACTCCCGCGGTCCAGCGTTCGGCGGCGGGGATCATCCTGGCAAAAGCATCCTTGGTCAACACCTTGCTTAATGTGGCTCGCATGGCCGCGAGAGAAAGCGCGTTGCCCGCCAGGGTTCCGCCGATGCCGCCAGTGTCGCAGTCTTCCAGATTCTGTCCTTTTGCGATGGAGGACGCAACCGATTCGGTGAAGCCGTAAGCCGCGCCGGGAACGCCGCCGGCAATGGCCTTGCCGAAAATGAAAATGTCAGGATCGAGATTTTCAGCCCGGGTGTAGCCGCCGGCGCCGGCGCAGATAGTGTGAGTCTCATCGATGATGAGCAAGGTGCCGTGTTTTTCGGTCAGCTCCCGCAACGCCTTGTGGTAGCCGGGTTCGGGATGCACGATACCGACGTTGGTCATGACTGGCTCCGCCAGCACGCAGGCCACATCGCCGGGAGCCAAAGCTTTTTCGAGTTCCGCCAGGTCATTAAACTCGACAACTTTGGTGGTGACGGTTGGATCGACCGGCGGACCGACATTGCCGCGCCGCGACTGCGCGACCCCGTCTTTCAGCGTGATAAAACTTTCGTCCACCGTGCCGTGATAGCACCAGTTGAAAACCAGAATCTTGGGACGCCGCGTGATCTGCCGCGCCAGCCGTATGGCGAAGCGGTTGGCGTCAGTGGCGGTGAGCGCGAATTGCCAGTACGGCAAACCGAAGCGCTGCTGCAGTTCCTCCGCCACGAAAATCGAGTCTTCGGACGGCAGCATCAGGGTGATGCCGCGCTTCATCTGCTCTTCCACGGCTTTGACGGTAGCGAAGGGAGAATGGCCGGTCATGGCGCCGGTGTCGCCCAGGCAGAAATCGATGTAGCGCAGGCCATCCACATCGTAAAACTGCGCTCCCTGTGCCTCGCGCACGAATGGGGGAAAAGCCCCGGCCCACTTGATCATCCAGTTCATGGGCACGCCGCCCAGCAGCGATTTGCCTGCCCGCTCGAACAGAGCTTTAGACTTGGGCCGCTCGTTCACAAAGCGCGTCTGTTCGCGCTGCATCAGGGACTTCAGCCGCTGCCGGTCGATGGCTTTCATATTAGCTTCGAGAAAGCATAGCAGAACCTCGGCAAGGTACCGGGAAGGGGAATTTGATTGTTTGGTCGCGGGCGACTCGCCCGCGCATCTGCGACTATGCAGTCGGAAGTATTGGTTCGGTCAGTCGCCACAGCCACCGGTACTCAGCGGCTGTCCTTGCCAACCCGGCCCTCACTGGATTCTCCATCGTGTATGCCACCTTGCTCGCGAGGCTCTCTTCTCCCCGCAGCACATGATCAAATGATTCGTCTTGCCAAACCTTGCCTTTCCGTCCCAGAGCCTGGTTGATGCGGTGAGCAGACTCGCTCTTAATGGCATGCATAATCTGGGGAATCGAAAACGAGCCTTCTTCGTCGGCCAACGGGGTCAGTATCAGGTGAACGTGGTCGGGCATGATGACCGCCGCCTGAAGAGTACATTTTCGGCTATGCGTATGAAGGCAGGCTTCTAGAGCCAAGTCTCGGGCGGCGTCTGGCAGGCGCCAGCGACGATGCGTGGCAAAGGTGATAAAGAGCGCTCGGTTGTCTTTTTGGATATGCGGTAGGTATCGTCCCCGATAGTTGTACCGGCGGAGCATGGCTGAAACTACCATGAAATATTGCGCGGGCGAATCGCCCGCGGCCACATGATCACTGCTCAGTTCCAAAGTGGGAGACTTACAGAATGTAGCGCGACAAATCCTGGTCTTTCACGATGTCGGCCAGCATTTTGCGCACGTAGTCGGCATCCACCTTGATGTGTTCGCCTTTTTTGTCGGGCGCATCGAAGCTGATTTCATCCAGCACCCGCTCCATGATGGTATGCAGGCGGCGGGCGCCGATGTTTTCCGTGCCTTCATTTACCCGGAAGGCATAGCGCGCAATCTCTTCCTGCGCCTCGCGGGTAAATTCGAGTTTCACCCCTTCGGTTTCCAGCAGTGCGGTGTACTGCTTCACCAGAGAGGATTTGGGCTCGGTCAAAATGCGAATGAAGTCTTCCATGGTGAGCGATTGCAGCTCGACCCGGATGGGAAAGCGGCCTTGCAACTCCGGAATCAGATCGCTGGGCTTCGAAACATGGAATGCGCCCGCAGCGATAAATAGGATGTGATCGGTGCGCACCATGCCGTAGCGCGTGTTTACTGTCGTGCCTTCGACGATGGGCAAAATATCGCGCTGCACGCCTTCGCGCGAAACGTCCGGCCCATGGCCGCTTTCGCGCCCCGCGATCTTATCGATTTCGTCGAGAAAGATGATGCCGGAATCTTCCACCCGGTCGATGGCCATGCGGGTGACCTGGTCCATATCGATCAAGCGCTGTTCTTCTTCCTGAATCAGGTATTCGAAGGCTTCGTTCACCTTCATCTTTCGCTTCTTGGTGCGCTGTCCGAAAATGTTGGGCAGCATGTCCTTGATATTGACGTCCATCTCCTCCACGCCCTGGTTGGAGATGATTTCGAAGGACGGGAAATTGCGCTCGCGGACGTCAATTTCCACGGTGCGTTCGTCGAGCTTGCCTTCGCGCAACTGCTGGCGCAGTTTCTCGCGGGTGCGGCTCTGCGATTCTCCGCCGGACGAAGTTGTTCCCTCCAGCACCAGCCCGCCCGTTGACCCATCTGAAGGACGCGGAGTGACCGGCGGCAGCAGAATATCCAGCAAGCGTTCTTCGGCGTTGAGCTCGGCTTTGTCGGAAACGTCTTCCAGCTTTTCCTCGCGCACCATCTCGATGGCGATTTCCACCAGGTCGCGAATCATGGACTCGACATCGCGTCCGACGTAACCAACTTCGGTGAACTTCGAAGCTTCCACTTTTAGAAACGGAGAGTTGGCAAGCTTGGCCAGACGGCGCGCGATTTCAGTTTTGCCCACGCCGGTGGGTCCGATCATGATGATGTTTTTCGGAATCACTTCTTCCGCCAGATCAGGCGAAAGTTTTTGCCGGCGCATGCGGTTGCGCAGCGCGATGGCGACAGCGCGCTTGGCGTCCTTCTGTCCGACCACGTGCTTGTCCAGTTCCGCGACAATTTCACGCGGCGTCAGCTCATCCAGCGCGATCTGTTCTTCTTCAGCGGTAGCGGGTAAATAGATAGCCATAAATCAGACTTCGGACCTCGGATGTCAGACCTCGGCTGGGAATTGCTGACGTCTGAGGTCTGACGCCCGACGTCCGCACTTAGAGTTCTTCAATCGTCACCTTGTCATTTGTATAGATGCACATTTTGCCCGCAATCTTCATTGCTTCTTCGGCGATCTGTCGGGCTGACAGTTGGGTGTGCTCGGCCAGCGCCTGCGCCGCCGCCTGGGCATAGGGACCGCCGCTGCCGATCGCGGCAATGCCGCCGTCGGGTTCGATTACGTCGCCTTGACCGCTAAGCAGGAAGGTCTGCTCCTTGTCGGAAACCAGCAGCAGGGCTTCGAGATGACGCAGAAATTTATCCGTCCGCCAGTCTTTCGCCAACTCCACTGCGCCCCGGCCCAGGTTGCCATGATATTGCTCCAGTTTCGATTCGAAGCGGCTGAAAAGCGTGAAGGCATCTGCCGTCGAGCCGGCAAATCCAGCCAGGATCTTGTCCTGATACAGCCGCCGAATCTTCTTGGCGGAGTGCTTGATAACGCCTTCGCCAAGCGTGACCTGGCCGTCTCCGGCCATGACGACGCTGCCGTTGCGGCGGACGCAAAGAACTGTAGTGGATCGAATCAGACGCTTCGTAGGCATGAGCGCAATTCTTGATTATAGCAGTCAATGTGGACGCAAGCGTCCACGCTCCTGCGTCGGTAGTGTCCTGAACTTGCAAGTTTAGGACACTTACTCATGCGTCCCCGAATCTGCATTCTGCGGTTCGCCTGAAGAGACGAATCGATGAACCGCCGCACGAGCGGGACGCTCGCGCCCACATCGAAAAGCTCTCTGCTACTGGAGCGCTATCAGGGGCACGGCCGCTACCGCCGCCACGATGCCCACCATCTTCCAGCGGGTGAATTGTTCCTTGAGAAAGATCCACGCCAGCAGAACTGTCAGCGCAGGATAGAGCGAAGACAGCACCACCGCGGAGTCCAGGCGACCGGTTTGATTGGCCCGGATGAAGAGCGCTGTGCCGGTCACATCCAGACAACCGGCGAAGGCCGCGATACGCGCGTCTGAACCGAGCAGCGGGCCTTTGCGTCCACGAAACAAAACGATGCCACCCACCAGCAGCAAAGAAGTGACACGCGAAAACACCGACGACCACAACGGCGAGCTGTCGCCGGTACGGCTGATGCATAGAAAGAAGCCGGCAAAGCCAATGCCTGACAGAGCGGCGATAAGCACCCCGCGGCGGTTGCCCGAACCGTCGGGACGCGAGATCAGCCAGATGCCCAGCCCCGCCAGCAGAAAGCCAGCCAGGCCAAGTTTGCCCGGCGGTCCATAAGTGATCATGGTAAAGGCGGCGGGGATGGCCGCCCCGAGGACAGCAGCCACCGGCGCAGTCAGTCCCATGCCCTTGGAGAGCGCGCGATAGAAGAAGACCAGCGCCAGTCCGCCCGACAACCCGGCTGCCGCAGCCCAAAGCTGGCTCGTCCGCGAGGGCAGTTCCGCGTGGGCCGAGAGCGCCAGAACCAGCATGAGCACGAAGCCAGAGCCGTGCGCCAGCGCCGTCACCAGGAACGAGTCGGAGCGCCGCGAAGCGTAGCCTCCGCTGAAGTCGCTGGTCCCCCAGCACAGTCCGGCCGCCAGGCTGAAGGCCACGGGAACGAGTTGTTCGGCAAATGCCAATCAGCTTTACCTCAGGTCACGAGAGTAGCACGCGGTAAGATGCTCGAGGTTGGCACGATCCGGTTTCGGAATCTGAGGCGATTCCGTCATCGCAAAATTCAGAAAGATGAAGTGGCAATGTCAGCAGCGTTAATTCTGGGATTGGTCGGGGGCCTGCTGGTGATGGCTTTCGTGGCCAACCGCGTCTTCGGCCTGACCCGGATTCCGGACGTCCTCGTCCTCATGATGCTGGGAGTGCTGCTCGGGCCGGTCCTGGGCCTGGTCCAGCCTGGCACACTCCCAAAGACCACAAATCTGCTGGGCACGCTGGCCATCATTCTTGTGCTCTTCGAAGGCGGACTCGAGCTTGACCTTCGCGACACTCTGCGGCATTTTCCTGGAAGTTTTCTTCTGGCCTCGCTGGCTTATGTCTTCAGCACCATCCTGGTGGCTGTCATCGTCGCCAAGGGTCTGGGCGTGCCGCGGACGGACGGCCTGCTCGTCGGCGCAGTGCTCGGCTGCACCAGCAGCACGGTTGTCCTGCCGGTGTTGCAGCAACTCAAAGCCGATGAGGCGGTCCGGGTGACGCTCATGCTCGAAGCGTCCTGGGGAGACGTTCTGGCTGTCCTCACCGTGGGGCTGCTGCTGGGAATGGAAGGCCATGAAGGCGCTGTCGCGAAAGGTCTGGCTCACGGCCTCCTGAATCAGGTCGGGATAGCCATGCTATTTTCGGTGGCCGCCGGAATCCTGTGGTCGCGCCTGTTGCCCGTGCTCTCTGAGCAGCGCTTCTGGCAAGTGCTTACATTTTCCATTGTCCTCGTGCTGTACGCGGGAATGGAAGCGCTGGGCGCGAACGGCTTGATCGCGGTTCTCGGATTTGGTTTGACTCTGTCGAATTTTCCCGGAGTCGATTCCGACCTGGGCCTGTCGTTGCCCATCGCGCAGATGGCGGAATCACAACATGCGCTGCTGACCTTCCACTCCGAGCTTGCGTTCCTGGTGCGGACTTTCTTTTTTGTGCTGATCGGCGCCGTCGCAGAATTGGGTATCTTTCGCTCCCATCCCCTGCTGATGGCGGGAACTCTGGGATCGCTGTTTCTGGCGCGCTGGCTGGCGATCCATTCCAGCCACTGGGCGTGGAAGGGAATTGGCGCCCACAACCGCGAGCTGATTCTCTGGGTCATGCCCCGCGGACTGATCACGGTGGTGCTGGCTATCCGCGTGGCAGAGGCGCGGGGGAGCGATCTTGCCTTCGTTCCGGGCCTGGCTTTTGCCGTGATCCTGGTCACCAATGCGTTGCTGGTGCTGGCCAGCTTCCGCGCCCGCCGCGCGACCGCAGTTCTGGCGACGGAAACAACTGCCGTGGCGCCAGAGTCCACCACAGTTGCGCCCCAGCCACCCCATCGCCGCCGCTGGATCGTAAATGCGGTGCTGCTTTTTCTGCTCGCCTTTGGCGGCTTTGTGCTGTGGTACGGAAATCAGCCCGGTCACGCGCGCTTCACCGGCGCCATCGAGTGGATCAGAACGCATCTCCACAGACAGTAAAGTCCGTGTGGCGCGGGCGCCCTCGCCCGCGGCCTTTGACTTTGATTTTGAGTTGATCTTGGACTCTCCTCTCGCGGCCTTTGATTTTGACTTGATCTTGGGCTCTCCTCTCGCGGCCAGGGGCGTCCGCGACGCACGACAATTCGCTTAAATTGACTTGCCAAAGCCCGCGGCCTAACATGACGGCTCTCGCATGTTGAGGTAAACGTGTTCGTGCAAATATGATCGGCCAAACCATCTCGCACTACCGCATCCTGCAGAAACTGGGTGGCGGCGGAATGGGCGTAGTTTACGAGGCTGAAGACCTGCGCCTGGGGCGGCGCGTGGCCCTGAAATTTCTACCCGACGAACTGGCCCAGGATCCGCAGGCCCTGGAGCGCTTCCGCCGGGAAGCCCGGGCCGCGTCCGCGCTCAATCATCCCAATATTTGCACCATCTACGACATCGGTGAGGACGAGAGCCGCCAGTACATCGTGATGGAATACCTCGACGGCACCACCCTGAAATACCGCATCGAGGGCAGGCCGATTTCGGTGGATCAACTGGTCGACTTTGGCGCTCAGATCGCCGACGCGCTGGATGTGGCCCACGCCGCCGGCATCGTCCACCGCGATCTCAAGCCGGCAAACCTGTTTCTCACCAAGCGCGGGCAAGGCAAGATTCTCGACTTCGGGCTGGCCAAAGTTGCGGGCCGCCCGCTGCCGGAACTGGAACCGGTAGGAGCGTCTCTTGCCACTGCCGCCGTCGATGCTGCGCACCTCACCAGTCCGGGCAGCACGGTCGGAACCGTGGCGTACATGTCACCGGAACAGGCTCGCGGCGAGGACATTGATTCCCGCACCGATCTGTTCTCTTTCGGCGCCGTGTTATATGAAATGGCCACCGGCCGCCAGCCATTCGTCGGCAATACGTCGGCGGTAATTTTTGACGCCATTCTCAACCGCGCTCCCACCGCGCCGGTGCGGTTGAATCCTAATTTGCCGGCTGAGTTGGAACGCATCATCAACAAAGCTCTGGAGAAGGACCGCGAGCTGCGCTACCAGGTCGCATCGGAGATGCGCGGAGACCTGAAACGGTTGAAGCGCGAGATCGACTCGGGCAGAAGTTCATCGGCCAGCACGGTTGCCGAACCGTTAGTGACGCCGGTATCATCCGCCGTCTCGGCCGCTGTGTCGGGTGCTGCGCCTTCTGCTCCGGCGGTGCAAGCCGCAGTCTCCGGGCCAGTTTCGTCGCCAGGGATTCCCACGGCGGGCGGAAGAAAGAAGTGGTACATCGCCGCAGTCGTTGCGCTCATTTTGGCGGCAGGCGCGGCTGCTCTCTTCTATCGCAAGAGTTCACACTCGCTGACCGAAAAAGATTCCATCCTGCTCACTGACTTCGTCAACACCACCGGCGATCCGGTCTTCGATGGAACTCTCAAGCAGGCGCTGGCCGTCCAGCTCGAACAGTCGCCCTATCTGAATGTGTTTCCGCAAGAGCGGGTTCGCGACACTTTGAAGTTCATGGGACGCTCGCCCGATGAGCGCCTTACCCCTGACCTGGCCCGCGATGTCTGCCAGCGCGAAGGAATCAAAGCCGTCCTGAACGGTGCCATCAGCAGTATCGGCACTCAATACGTGGTGGACGTGAACGCGGTCAACTGCCAGACCGGCGACAGCCTGGCCCGCGAACAGGTTCAGGCGGACAAGAAAGAGCAAGTGTTGGCAGCGGTCGGCAAGGCAGCTTCGAGTTTGCGCGGAAAGCTGGGCGAGTCGCTGGCGTCGGTGCAGAAATTCGACGCACCCGTCGAAGAGGCCACCACATCATCGCTGGAGGCGCTCAAAGCCTTCAGCCTGGGCGAAGCTGAGCGCAACAAAGGTTCGGAGTACACCGCTATTCCGCTGTACAAGCACGCCCTCGAACTGGATCCCAATTTCGCCGTGGCTTATGCGCGTCTGGCCCAGTCTTATGCCAACACCGGGCAGAGTGCTCTGGCCAGGGAAAATATGACTCAGGCCTTCCAACGGCGCGAACGGGCCAGCGAACTGGAAAAGCTCTACATCTCCACCCACTACTACGAAATTGTCACCGGTGAGCTCGACAAGTCGATCGAGGCCTATCAGCTCTGGAAGCGGACTTATCCACGGGATTCGATTCCCACCAATAACCTCGCCATCGACTATGCTTGGTCCGGCAAGTACGATCAGGCCCTGGCGGAAGCCCAGGAAACCATTCGCCTGGATCCGAACAGCGCTTTCAGTTATGGCGTTGTGGGTGGCGCCTACATCGGGCTGGACCGCTTTGCGGAGGCGAAAGCCATCCGCCAAAAAGAAGTGAGCCTCAAGCTGGACGCAGTGGGTGAGCACGCCGATCTTTACCTGCTGGCTTTTTTGGAAGGCGACAAGGCGGCCATGCAGCACGAGGCGGATTGGGCCAAGGGCAGGCGGGACGAGTTCGTTATGCTGGAAACCGTTGCCGAGGCAACCGCCGCTGGCGGGAAACTGCAGCAGGCGAGGGAGACTTACCGGCAGGCGGTGGAAAGCGCGCAGCGGGCAAAGCTACCGGAGAACATGGCAGGAATCATGGTCCGCCAGGCGCGCACGGAAGCCGAAGTTGGGAACGCTGCCCAGGCCCGCGAGTTAGTGCGGACTGCGCTGGCCGCGGATCGCGGCCGGTTTGTATTGCCCTTAGCGGGTTTCGCAGTGGCTACCGCCGGGGATGCCGCCCAGGCAACTGCCGTCGCGGATGAGCTGGCCAAGCGCTTTCCCGACGACACCTTGGTCAACAATGTCTGGGTGCCATCGATCCGGAGTCAGATAGAAGTCAACCGTGGAGGCCCGGCGAAGGCGATCGAAGCGCTGCAGCCCGCCGTGCCTTTGGAGTTTGGCTGGCCGGCGCGTTTGATGCCCAGCTATGTTCGCGGCCAGGCCTATCTTCACCTTCATCAGGGCAAAGAAGCTGCGGAACAATTCCAGAACATTCTGAGTCACCGCGGAGTCTGCGGGACCATGGTGACTTGCTCGCTCGCCCATCTGCAACTGGGCCGGGCGCGCGCGATCTCCGGCGACAGTGCCGGCGCCCGCGCCGCCTACCAGGATTTCTTCGCCCTGTGGAAAGATGCCGACCCGGATGTTCCCATCCTGAAAGAAGCCAAAGCCGAGTACGCCAAACTCCCGCAGTAAACAAATCGTAAATGTGGGCGCGAGCGTCCCGCTCGTGCAAGCGGTGCTCACCAACCAAGAAGGGACGGCCGCCCCAGTAGTCCAGCGGAGCGAAGCTTCACGATGGGCTTTTGAACCACCAAGCAAAAACTCGTCGAGCTGCGCTCGACTGGACAGCCGGCGGCTGTCCCCACCTGCTTGGTCCCGATTCCGAAAAAGCGCGGGCGGGCGGCGCCCGCGCCGCACATGCTGTGTCACTACATGCTTACATCTTTGACGTGCGTGGCGATGTACCACTTGTTGCCGAACGGATCCGTCACCCCTCCGCTGCGGTCTCCGTAGGGATGGTCCTGAGGCTCGGAGATTGATGTGGCCCCCGCGGCCAGAGCGCGCTTGTACAGGGCGTCGCAGTCTTCCACGTAGAGATAAAACATCGTCGGCATGGGCTGGTACCGACCCTGGGCCTCTCCCATTTCCATATAAGCGTTGCCGATCTTGATCGTAGCGTGATGGATTACGCCATCGGGAGATGCGTAGCGTCCGAGTTCCTGAGCCCCGAAAGCCTGTTTGACAAAGTTGATTACCGGCTCCGCGCGCAGCGGGTGCAGATAAGGCTGTATGGTGGGCGCCCCTTCCCAGCGGTAGCTCTTGCCCTTGTAGGTCGCGATATACCAGGAGTTTCCGGCGGAGTCTCTTACCGTGCCGGAGCGTTCTCCGTAAGGCTGGTCGACAGGCTCATCGACCGAGGTGGCTCCCGCTTCCAGAGCGCGTGCATAAACTGCATCACAGTCAGGAACGTAGATGTGGAACGCGCTTGGCATGGGCGTGCCGCGCCACTTCATGCCCGCGCCGCCGCCACCGACCATCAGCATGGAATCGCCAATCCTGACTTCGCAGTGCATGCCACCCTCTGAGCCGGGGCCGCTGCGGAAAAGCTCCTCGGCATCGAACGTCTTCTTCATGAAATCGATCAAAGCGTCCGCATCCTGCGCCACGAGGTACGTGGTGAGCGTGGTATAGCCCTTGGGAATCGGATCTACAGCCGGCTTCTTTTTCTCCTGCGCCTTCATCATCTCGCGGAAGCGGCGGTGCATTTCCTCGACTGACATTTCTTCTTTCTGCGTGGAGATGCTCCAGGCGTAGCCGAAGGGATCGCTTAGAGTCGCTTCGCGGTATCCGTAGAACTGATCGCTGATCGGACGCACCACCTTGGCGCCCGCTGTTATTGCATGCTCGACGAAGGCGTCCACATCCGGCACGCCGATCACCATGCTCACCGGCGAGTGCCCCCAGGTCTCGGCGCTGTAGCGGCCGCCGTCCGGCCACTCCTCCGCGAACATGATCACCGAATCTCCGATCTTCATTTCCGCATGGCCGATTCCCATCTCGTTTTCAAAGCGGAAGGTTTCCTTGGCTCCGAAAGCCTGTTTATAAAACTCCATAGCCTTGGCGACGCTCTTGAAGCTGAGGCGCGGCGCGGCGAAAGTACGAACTGCGGTTGCGGTTTCTGTTGCGGTAGGCATGTCTGCAATCCTTTCCAGATCTTTCTTCAAACGAATTTTGAAATCCTCGCGCGGCAACTGGCGCAACTCGGCTGCGATGTGCAGCAAGGGCAGCAACTCCGCGTCGGCGGATGGAACCGCCACTACTGGCGCTGCCAGCAGCTGCGATACAGCCAGGTCGAGCTGGTCGATGAGGGCGCGATTCGGCAGAGAGCGCTTAGGCATTGGCACCCTCCATCCTGGCGCGCAGGTTTTGCAGGGCGCGAAATTGCAACTGCTTCACTGCGCCCTCGCTGCGTCCCAACTCAGTGGCGATTTCACGAATGCTTTTTTCTTCGGCAAAGCGCATTCCAATCACCCGCCGCTGGTCCTCCGGCAGTTGTTCCACCAGGCGAAACAACCACCCACTGCGATCAAGTTCTTCGAGATTCGGCTGGGCGCTAGGCTCCGGGCAATCTTCCTGGCTGGAAATCTCCCTGCCCGAACGTTTTGAGCGGTCCACGATCATATTGGCGGCAATCCGCAACAGCCAGCCGGCAAAAGGCACGCCTCGCCATTCAAAACTCTGAATGCCGGCCAGCGCTTTATGAAACACTTCCGAGGTCAGGTCCTGAGCCACATCGCGATCGCCTACGCGTCGCGCGATATAGGCATACACCGCGCGAAATTAAGCTCGTAAAGCTCGGCAAACCTGCTGGGGTCTTTTTTGGCGGCCTCCACCAGCAGACGGTCGTCTCCCTGAGGAACGGACGCATCCTCGCGGGAGCCCTTCGCTGGTCGCCTGACCGCCATCGTGCCTCTAACTATATAAACTTCTGGACACCAAAAAGGTTACGGAGCCAATTTTCTTGGGCTGATTCGGGCCTTATATGCTCTTTGCTGCTAAATAGCTTTGCCCCACATAGCTGGCGATGGAACCACCGATTTTCGCCAGCGCCTAAGCCTTACTCCGGGGCGGTTTGCCAGGGTCAGGCGTGGTAATATTTGGGAACTTGCTCGTTCCCGCGAGGCCCAGGTTGATTGAACTCGCACCCTCGATTTTGGCGGCCGACTTCGCCCATCTGGCGGATCAGGTGCACGACGCCACGGCAGGCGGCGGCACTGTCGTCCACGTAGACATCATGGACGGTCACTTCGTCCCCAATCTCACAATGGGACCGCCGCTGGTGAAGTCGCTCCGCCGGGCCACCGAGCTGCCGCTCGATTGTCACCTGATGATCGAGAACCCCGACCAGTTCATTGCCGAGTTCTGCGACGCCGGGGCCAACTGGATTTCCGTGCATCAGGAGGTATGCCCGCACCTGAACCGCACCCTGCATCTTATTAAGGATCATGGTTGCCGCGCGGGCGTGGTGATCAATCCCGCGACCCCCGTGGACACGCTCAGCGAGGTGCTCGACCTGGCAGACTATATACTGGTGATGTCGGTCAATCCCGGCTTTGGAGCTCAGAAGTTCATCCCCGGAGCGGTCCACAAAATTCGCCGCCTGGCCGATCTCAGGGCAGAACGTGGACTTGGCTATCGTATTGAAGTTGATGGTGGTATTGACCTTGGCACCATAGCCGATGTGGTTCGGGCGGGGGCAGAAATTCTGGTGGCAGGCAACGCCGTGTTCGGTAAAGGCGATCCAAAGACTAATGCTGAAAAGTTATTGAAGACTGCGGTGGAAGCCACGCTGCAGAGAGTTTAGATTTTGAGCGTGTAGAGGCGGGTCTCTGACCCGGCCCATACACAGCCACGGATCGCCCACGCAATTTTCTAAGGGGTTCTCATGTTACGTCGTACTCCCGTCATTCTTTTGCTGGCAGGGCTGGCTTTCAGCATCGCCTGCACCAACAAGAAGGTCAACAATCCGCTGGCCAACGTCGGCTCCAAGCAGCCGGATAAGGTTTTGTTCGACCGGGCGATGGATGCGATGAAACACAACCGTTTCGACGTTTCGCGCATAACCCTGCAGACCCTGATCAACACCTATCCGGATTCGGAATTCATCGCCCGCGCCAAACTGGCGGTAGCCGACTCCTGGTATGCCGAGGGCGGCGGAACCTCGCTGGCGCAGGCGGAGATCGAATACAAGGACTTTGAGACTTTCTTTCCCAACATGCCGGAAGCCGCCGAAGCCCAGCTGAAGATCGCTAACATTCACTATCAGCAGATGGAGAAACCGGATCGCGACTACACCCACGCCATGCGCGCGGAGGAAGAATATCGCCAGCTGATCCTGCAATATCCCGACAACCAGAAGGTCGTGGCGGAAGGCAAGCAGCGTCTGCTGGAGGTCCAGGAAGTAATTGCTGAGCGCGAATATCGCGTAGGACGCTTCTATTACCTCAAGCAATCCTATCCTGCGGCCATTGCTCGTTTGCGATCGCTCATGGACAAGTATCCGCTCTACAGTCACGCTGACGAGGCGCTATACATGTTAGGTCAGGCCTACGAAGGCGAGATCGCCATGGTACGGTCTAGGCCGGGCAACGAAACCGCCAAAGCACGCTTGATCGATGACCTTACCAGGAACGCCACCGACGCCTATTCGCGAATCCTCACTCGCTATCCGCTGATGGAGCGCACCGAAGATGCCAAGGCCCGCCTGGAGGCTCTGCATCAACCCGTGCCCCGGCCTACCAAGGCAGCTATCGCCCTGAACAAGGCCGAAGAAGACAGCCGCCGCGAAAGCAGCACGGTTTCCAAGCTGATTCGAAATTTCCAGAAGCATCCCGATGTCGCCCAAGCCACCAGAGTAGGAGAGCCCACGCTGGTGGATCCCCAGGTTGTAAGCGCTACTTCAGTGGTTCAGGAAGCTACCCGCGCCATGATGGGCAGCGGCGCGGTTGGGGACAAGAACTCGGTCTCGATCGAAACTGTGGGCAAGGGGGGAGCGCCGCTAACCGACCAGCCCGCGCCCCGTTCCGACACTCCCGCGGCAGCGGATGCCGCCGCTGCCCCTCCTGCGGATAATTCCGCCGCGCCCGCCGCGGATCCTAACGAGCTCAAGCCCAACGTCGCCGCCGACCCTAACGAACTGAAGCCCAATGTGCCCGCCGATCAGGCGGCGCCTCCCCCCGTGCAAGTCAATGAAATCCAGCCTGCAGCGAACGGCCAGGCTGGGAGTGGGCAGGCCGCTGGCCAGAGCACGCCGGGAGCGTCATCGTCTTCGTCCACCGCCGATGACAAAGAGGTTGACGACGCCATGTCCTCCAGCAAGCACAAGAAAAAGAAGGGTCTGCGGAAGGTTGTGCCTTTCTGAGGCAGATTTTGCTCTTTTCCCCAGGCGGCTCCGGGAAGGGTCACCATCAAGCAACCCAGGGGCCATTCCCCCCCACTCGTCTCTGACCAGTGGTAACGTGTTTACCCTCTTCCTCTCATTGACTTACGGTTCAGCACCAATTAACTTCAGGCTGTCTCCCCCTCACCAAAGGAAATCCCTTGGCGCGAAGAATACTGCTTGCTGATGACAGCGTGACTGCCCAGAACATGGGCCGGAGGATCCTTAGCGACGCCGGCTATGAAGTGGTCACGGTTAACAACGGCTCGGCAGCTCTTAAGAAAATCGCTGAAAACAAGCCTGACCTGATCGTGCTCGATGTCTACATGCCGGGCTACGGTGGCCTGGAAGTGTGTCAGCGTATCAAGGAATCCCACGAGACCAGGCAGATTCCGGTATTGCTCACCGTCGGCAAGCTGGAGCCATTCAAGCAGGAAGAGGCGCGGCGTGTAGGCGCGGATGCCTTCATCATCAAGCCCTTTGAAGCCACCGAACTGCTCACGGTGCTCACCCGCCTCGAAGATAAAATCGTCGCCCAGCCGCAACCTCAGAAGACCGGACGTTTCGCCAAGGCGCTGGCTGCCATCGAGCAGTCGGACGGAGACCGCTTCGGCGACAAGGAAACTGGCTGGAAGAATCGGCTGACCATTCCTCGTCCCGGTATGAAGCCCAAAGCGGAAGAGGACGCTCCGGAAGCCGTTGTCGGCAGCTCGAGCGCCGCAGAGTCACGTGTTCCTGAAGCGAGCGAACCCCAATCGAGTGACCTCGCCAAGCCGGCGGAGCCAAGCCGCGACTTTGAGCGCCCAATTCCTGCCGGACTTCCGGCGGACATCACTCCCGAAGAAATCGCCGCGATCACGGCAGCAGCAGCCGCTTTTGGTGGACAGCCGGAGACGGCAGCGACCAGCCCGGAGGCCGTCGCCTCCACGGACGCCGTGGCCACTCAGGAAGCGGCGCCCGCAGAGGTGGCTTCTTCGCCTGCCGAAATCGCTGCGCCGGCCCAGAACATTCCGACGGTCGATGCTGAAGTGCCCTCGCCCACTCTGCCTCCTGCACCTGAAACCGCTCAGGACATCCCAGTCGCGGCATCGCCGGAAGCTCAGAGTGCAGTTGCGGAAGTCCCGTCCGATGCAGTTGCCGCCAGCGATAGCGCCTCGGTCGAAGTAACAGCGCAAAGTGCAGAGGCTCCCGCTGCGTCTGAAGCGCCCGCGGTCGAGGCAGTTGCGCAGGCTTTAGCTTCCGAAACGCAAATTTCGCAATCCGAAAAGCCGGCCAGCGGCGATGCTGAGGTCATGGCCGCGATTGATTCCCTTTCACCCTCAAGTGGCGCATTGGAAAGCGTGCCACCCGTCGCTTCAGGTTCTAACGGAGCAGGCCATGACGCAGCTGCCTCCGGCCACGCCTTTTCAGACATCTCTGGAGTCAAGATCACCGGTCCGCGCTGGATCGCAGAAGCGGTAGCGGTCGCGGCGGAGGAATCCAAGCTGGCTCTGGACCAGGAGATGGAGCAAGCTCACGCCGCGCGCGCCGTGGCCCAATCTGCCGAGCTCGCAACCGCGACAGCAGCCGATGTCCCAAGTTCGCCGGCGGCAGTTGCGACGGCGGAACCTGAAATCTCTGCGATCGCGGGCAGCGTGGAGTCTGTCGCCGCGGCCGCAGAATCCGTTCCCGCTGCAATCGCGGCGGAAGCCAGTGTAGTCGAGACTTCAATCGCGGATACCGCTGCCACTCAATCCGCAAGTATCGAATCTCCCGCGCCGGATTCATCGACTGCGGCGCCAGCGATAGTCGAGGAAGTTGCGCCAGAGGCAGCCGCTTCCGCAATCGCCAGCTCAGCCGTTGCAAGTTCAACAATCGAAGCGTCAACGACCGACGCCGTTTCCGTTCCGCAAGAAGCTGCCTTCGCGGCGGCCGCTGCCGCGGGTTCTGCCACGGATTATTCGTCCCCCGTGGAAACTGCATCCGCTGCGACTGCCGTGCCCGAGCCGGCGGCGAGCAAGCCGGCCGAGGTTGAACCTCAGCGCGAGGCCGAATTGGCCGCCGCCTGGCGAAACTGGAAGCAGATTCGTGAATCGCTCGCCGAGTCGCAGGCAGCGTCGCCGGCCGTGAAGACTCCAGCCTCTGAAGACAAGTCCAGCCCAGCCGAAGAAGAAGTTGCACCCGCCCCATCGGCCCCTGCGTCAGCCGCTCCCGCCGAAATTGAGGTCGCAGCCGCCGAAGCGCCCGAGGAATCCACCGCCATCGCCAGCATCGTAGACTCCATGTTGGCCGAGCTGCGTCCCAAGCTGGTGGAAGAGATCGCCAAGAAAATGAGCTCGGAAAAGAAAGACAAAGACAGAGAGAAAGAGAAAGAGAAAAAGAAGAAAAGATAGCCTGGCCCGGCAGATTTCCCGCTCCCGAGCACAGTCGAGTAGCAACCCGCTTAGCTCCAGATCAAAAAAATCTCCGAAACTGCCCGCACCCTAACGGCTGGACGAAAGATTCTTATCTGCTCGGGGTACACTTTCCGGCTGCGCGGCCAATTGAGCTTGAATTTCTCTTCCCGCTTTGTCGAACTGGGCCTTTGCCCTGCCCACATGACCCAGCATTGAATGCATCCGCTCGGGACCCAGCACCACAAATGCGAGCGCCAGTCCGATCAACAGCTCTGTTCCCATAAGGCCCTCCGTTTACACATGGTCGCCAGAGATCGGGTCGGATGAGGCGGATGTCTTTTCCGCTTGCGGATGCATGGCTTCCTTGAAGCCGCGAATTCCGTCGCCGATTCCTTTTCCTAGCTCGGGCAATTTCTTCGGACCGAAAACGAGTAAAGCAATCCCGAAGATCACCAGAAGGTGCATTGGTTGAAACAGTCCTTCAAACATAACGTCTCCTCTCGTGTTCTAACCCTGGTCGGATTGTGGCACTAGCTGGTTTGCGGTCGGAAAGACAGCAGTCCCATTCAGTCTTACTTGATCGTGCCGTTCAGTCCGGCGGGGAAAAATCCTCCGCTTCCTGTACCACCGGCATAAACGATAGAAAGCACCTGGGCAGTGGTGCGGCTGAAAGCGATGGTGTTGGCGTCAGCATTCACGACGGTCGATGCCGATCCAAGTGAATTGGCGACGACCCCCAAACCGATATCATCATTGTTCGTGCCATCCAGCGCGGCTCGAGCCTGGGAAATCTTGGTCGCGGTCGCATTGATGCCGGAGGAGGGGTTGGCCGCGTCCAATCCGTAGAGCACAGTTCGAATCAATCCGGCATGGTAGGCCTCTACCGCCAGAATGCCGGCCGCAGCGTCGAGGTTGGCCGGTGTAGTGATCAAGCCCGCCGCCCCATGATAGGCAGTAACGCCCACGTCCTCGAATACATAGGAGCCAAGCAGAAAGTTGATCTCGTTAGCGAATGGATCGAAGGAGCCTCCAATGCCAGCCGCGACCGCCAACCCATTGAAGCTGTTAACCAGATCAACCGCCGGCTGCGCCACTGCAGACATGCCAAGCGCGTTACGCAGGAACGAGACATGTTTGCGCTCTTCTCCGGCAGTTTCCTGGGCGTACGACTGGAAGGCAGGAGTAGCAAAAGGAACGATTGCGCTTGCGGCAGAATTGTTCTTGATCGTGACTCCGCCCTGGGTTCCGGTACCGGTAATTCCAACGCCCAGCTGATCGATGGTCATTCCTGAAGTGGCGATGGTGTAGTACTCCGCCTCGAGATATTCCAGGTTCAGGGCAAAGTTCAGGATGTCGGTGTCGGAGATTGTGGCTTGCGCTTTGGCGATTCCAGCCAGCGCCAGGCCAGCGAGAGCGCTCCCGCCAAGTCTGAGGAGGGAACGGCGATTGGAGATAATCGAATCGACGATCTGGGTTTCGGTGCGCGGCATGTCCTTATCTTTATCGTTGATTTCCATGAGTTTTATCCTTTTAGGCTGCAGTCGCCTTGATGGTTCCGTTCATTCCATTCGGGAAAAAGCCACCCTTGGTGGCGACCCCCGCTCTAGCCGCATAAACGATGTGCAGCACCTGATCAGTGCTACGGTCAAAGGCGATCGCATTGGTCGAATCCGCTGCCACGATTGTGGTGGCGCTGAGCATGGTTTCGTTCCCTCCGCCCAAAGTTGCACGTAATGCCGACACTTTGTTGGCATCGTCAAGATAAGGAGCGGACGGATTCGCAATTGATCCGGCAACGATCAGCGTTCGAATTTCAGCCGCGTGATAGGCCTCGACCGCCATAATTCCGGCTGCCGCACCCAGGTTGTTCTTGTCTTTGAGGAGGCCGGCGGCGCCATGATATGCGGTGACGCCGACATCCTCGAACACGAATGCGCCTACCAGAAAACTATTCGAGTCGACGAAGGGATTGAAGGTGCTGCCTATCCCTGCAGCCATTGCCAAGCCGTTGAAACTATTGCTGAGGTCAATCGCCGGGCGGCTTACGGCTGCGGAGCCCAGGGCCTGACGAAGAAAACGCACATGATTAAGCTCGTCCTGCGCGATCTCGAACGCATACTGTTGCAGGGTCGCGGTGGGAAAGCTGACCATCGACCCACCGGTTACAGCGCCGGCACTCGAACCTGTGTCCGCAGCCGAGAGTCCTTGACCGGTAGCTGCGCGTAAATAGAATTCGGCCTCCAGATATTCCAGATTAAGAGCGAAATTAAGGACGTCTGCGTCAGTAATGCCCGCGGGAGTTGGTATCGGAGTCGGCTTGGGAGTAGAGCCGCCACAACCAAGAATCAAAGAAGTCGCGCCAATTGCCCCAGCCCCGGCAATGAAACTTCTTCGCGAGTGCGCCTTGCCGACTAGTTCTCTGAATTTGTCCATTTAAAAAATACCCTTCCGAAAGAGTTAAAGCATTACTCGTAGTGGTACGGGAAGGAGTAACGTTCGGATTGGACAAATCGGCGTGGAATTACCCGTAGGGGAAATCCCTATGCATGGAACCCTATCGTTTGACCCCTGTTTTCTCCCGACTGTAATATCGAAGTACCCAGCAATCAGTATTCAGCAACCAGCACTCAGCTCCTGACCAATGTGATTCGCGTCCGGAAGATTGGGGCCGACCTGCCAGTCCCTGGCTGAAAGCTGAGTGCTGAAAGCTGATGGCCGGCGTGAAGTCAAGTTAAATCCATGCCTCACGACTTACCCAAATCGTACGAGCCGGGCGCGATTGAAGCGCGCTGGGCCGAGTATTGGACTAACGAGAAGCTGTTTTCCGTTCCTACGCCGCCGCCAGGCGAAACCCGTCCTGTGTTCACCTTGCTGCTTCCGCCTCCTAACGTCACCGGCCGTCTGCACATGGGCCACATGCTTAACCATACCCAGATGGACATTATCGTGCGCTGGCATCGCATGCGTGGCTTTCTGACGTTGTGGCTTCCCGGCACCGATCACGCCGGCATTGCTACCCAGATGATGGTCGAGCGCCAGCTGGCCACCGAGGGCAAGAAACGCCGCGACCTGGGACGCGAAGCCTTCGTCGAGCGAGTGTGGGAGTGGAAGCGGCATTACGGCGGCGCCATCCTCGATCAGATGAAGCGGTTGGGCGACTCCGTCGACTGGGATCGCGAATATTTCACCATGGACGAAAACCTTTCCCGCGCGGTGCGCGAAGTTTTCGTTCGCCTGCACGAGCAAGGGCTGATCTATCGCGGCAAATACATCGTCAACTGGTGTCCGCGCTGCGAGACCGCGATTTCAGATCTTGAGGTTAAGCACGAGGAGGTTCAGGGCAAGCTGTACGAGATTCGTTATCCGGTGGTCGGAAGCGGCGAGTTCATCACCGTGGCCACGACTCGCCCCGAGACCATGCTGGGCGATACCGCCGTCGCGGTAAACGAAAAGGACGAGCGCTACAAACACCTGCACGGCAAAAAAGTCCTGCTGCCGTTGATGAACCGGGAGATCCCCATCATCACCGACGAGTTGGCCAACCCCGAGTTCGGTACCGGCGCCGTGAAAGTTACCCCAGCGCACGATCCCAACGATTTTCAGGCCGGCTTGCGACACAACCTGCCGCAGATCGACATCATGGACGAGCATGCACACATGAACCAGAACGCCGGAGCGTATGCCGGGCTGAGCCGCTATGCCGCCCGCGAGCGCGTCCTCGAAGATCTCCGCAAGCAAGGGTTTCTGGTAGGCGAGAAGGATTACACCATCGCCCTGGGCAAGTGCGATCGCTGCGGGACGGTGGTCGAGCCGCGCCTGTCTACGCAGTGGTTCATAAAAATAAAGCCGTTGGCGGAACGGGCTACCGAGGTCGTGGAAAGCGGCGGGATCACGATCGTCCCCGAAAACTACAAGCAGATTTACTTGAACTGGATGCACAACATCCACGACTGGTGCATCTCCCGCCAGTTGTGGTGGGGCCACCGCATTCCGGCGTGGCACTGCAAGTGTGGGGAGATCATCGTCGCCCGCGAAGCGCCGGCGAAATGTACCAAATGCGCCGGTTCGGAGCTGAAGCAGGACACCGACGTTCTGGATACCTGGTTCTCGTCCGGGCTGCTGCCCTTCACCACTCTGGGCTGGCCGGAAAAGACGCGCGATCAGGAAGTTTTCTACCCGACTACGCTGCTGATCACCGCTTACGAAATTTTATTTTTCTGGGTAGCCCGCATGATCATGTTCGGCTGCCACTTCATGCAGGGTCACCAGCAGGACCCGGTCCTGAAAAAAGCCAGCGGCTGGGCTGACAAGAAGGACGACAGCGTGCCCTTCCGCCAGGTCTACATCCACGCGCTGGTTCGCGATGCCGAGCGGCAGAAGATGTCGAAGACCAAAGGCAATGTGATTGATCCGCTCGACATTATTCAGCGCTTCGGCACCGACGCCACTCGCTTCACCCTGGCTGCGATGGCCGCACCGGGCACCGACATTGCGTTCAGCGAAAGCCGCACCGACGGCTATCGCGCCTTCGCCAACAAGATCTGGAATGCAGCCCGGTTCATGTTCATGAATGTGGACCGCCTGGACCCGAATCTCAGGCCCAGCACCGGATTGGTTCAATCCGATCTTCTGGAAGACATTTGGATTCGCTCGCGCTTCAACCGAGCCGCTAAAGATGTGAATGAGGCGCTCCGCGACTACCGCTTTCATGAAGCCGCCAACCGCATCTACGATTTCTTCTGGGGCGATTTTTGCGACTGGTACATTGAGCTGATCAAGAACCGCTTGAACGCAGAAGGTCCCGCCGGCAAAGAGTCCACCGCCGTGGCCTGCCGTAATCTGATGAATTTATTCGACGCATCGCTGAGGTTGTTGCACCCGGTAATGCCGTTTATCACCGAAGAAATCTGGCAGGCTGTTTACGACGGCAAGCCGCCGCTGAAATCTATCGCTCTGGCCCCATATCCCCAAGCCGACGAGAAGCAGATCGATCTCGCAGCCGAAACCAGCATGGCCATTTTGCAGGATTTGATCGTGAGCGTCCGTAACCTGAGGGCCGAATTGAAAGTTGAGCAGAAACAGAAAGTGCCGATCCAGATTTTCACTCCCGAGGTTGAGATCAAGTCTCTCATCGAGCGAAACCGCGATGCCGTCGAGCGCCTGGCCCACGTGGAGAGTGTTACCTTCGTAGAAAACTCATTATCAAAATTTGCCAGCGTCCGTTCCACGGCCCGGTTCGACGTGCAGGTTGTGTACGAAAAGAAGATCGACGTCGCCGCCGAACGCCAGCGCCTCACCAGGGAACTGGAACAGATTGAAAAAGAGATGGGCAACAGTCAGCGCCAATTGGGCAACCAGCAGTTCCTGTCGAAGGCCCCGGCGAAAGTGATCGAAGGCATGCGCGCGCGCTTCTCTGAGCTGGAGGTCTTGCGGTCGAAGAATCAGAACAAGCTGGACGAGTTGGGGCCGCCGTCATCGTAAACTGGATCATCGTAAACTGGGTCATCGTAGACTGGGAACTGCCATCTGAGGACTGAGAACTGGTTTTCAGCAACAACAGTTGTCCAGCCCTGAATCGGCGAACCATCTTTGGCGAACTATGGACTGGAACGGCCGTCGCATCACCGCCATCGTCGAGAATGCCCTGCTGGAGGATCGCGCCACCAGCGATGCTACCAGCTACGCCTGCATCGACCCCAGCCAGCGTGCTGCCGGCACTATCGTGGCCAAGCAGGATTGCATCCTGGCCGGAGTCGGTTGCGTCTCCCGCATACTCGATGTCTACGCCGCCCTCGATGGTGCCGTAGTCTCACACTATGAAGTCACCAGCCATCCCGAAGTGTTTGACGGCGTGCGCTTGCACGACCGCCAGACCATCGCCGTCGTCCGCCACAATGCCCGCGTAATTCTTTCCTGCGAGCGCGTTATTTTGAACTTTCTGCAGCGGCTGAGCGGCATCGCGACCCTGACTCGCAATTTTGTGGACGCCGTCTCCGGAACCAAGGCTCGTATTCTCGATACCCGGAAGACCGCGCCCGGTCTGCGCGTGCTGGACAAATATGCGGTACGTTGCGGTGGCGGCATGAATCATCGCCTCGATCTTTCCGACGGCGTGCTCATCAAGAACAATCACATCGCGCTGGCCGGCGGCATCGCCCCGGTGCTGGAGCGGGCCCATCGCAACCGACGCGGTTCGCAGCCCATCGAAGTCGAAGTGCGGACCTTGAAGGAGCTGGAGGAAGCGCTTACCCACGGCGCAGAAGCTGTCCTGCTGGACAATATGTCGGTCGAACAGGTGAAAGAGGCGGTCGCCCGCTGCGCTCGGGGAGAACGCCATATCCCGGTGGAATGCTCGGGAGGCATCAGCCTGGAAAACGTACGCGCATACGCCCAGACTGGCGTGGATTTTATTTCTGTGGGCGCTCTGACTTACGCGGCTGTGGCTGTGGACATGAGCCTGCGCGTCGCTCCGGTTTGAGCGTGAATTAGGCCGTCTCGCAGCATGATTTGTTCTTTCTACTTCTCTCCCGCATAATTCACGCATCAGGAAAGCAGGCACAATCCCGGAATCCAGCCGGCGTTCGCGTGCAGGGGCCCCCACACCGCACAGCAACCCTTCGCCGCAGAGGACTGATCTGCGTTTGGGGCGGATCGTGCGCCTGCTCATGGATAACGCCACCGTGGTGGTCAGTGGCACCAAGATCGCCGACGAGATCGGCACCAATCGTTCCGAAGTCTGGCGGCTGGTGCAGCAACTGCGTACCCTCGGAGTCGAAATCGCGGGGCATCCCGCGACCGGCTACCAGCTCAAATCGGTGCCCGACTTGCTGCTGCCCGACATGCTATCGCCGCTGCTTAGAGGCACCATCTTTCACGAGGAGATTCATCACTACTACAAAATCGGCTCGACCAACACCGAGGCCATGAACAGCGCGGCTGCAGGCGCGCCCGAAGGCAGCGTCTTCCTGGCCGAGGAACAGACTGCAGGACGAGGCCGCGGCGCACATCACTGGGACTCGGCTCCCTCGGCCGGGATTTACTGTTCGGTGGTGCTGCGTCCGGTGTTGCCACCGGCAGAGGCGCTGATTCTTTCCCTGGCAGCCGGCCTGGCTGTACATGCCGCGGTGCAGCAGATCGACCCCCGGGTATCTCCCGACCTGAAATGGCCCAACGATCTGTTGATCGATGGCAGGAAGTTTTGCGGCATCCTGACCGAGATGAACGCGGAACCCACTCGCGTCCGCTACATCGTGGTGGGCATCGGGATTAATGTAAACCAGGCTCGGTTTGCAAACGACTGGCAGCAGGCGGCTACATCCCTGAGCCTGGCCAGCGGCACGGAATGGTCGCGAGTAGAGCTGTGCGCGGCTTTGCTAAAATCGCTCGACCGCGAATATCGCGACCTGCTGCAGAAGCCGGGCGCTCACGACTCGGTTTTGCAGCGATTTCAGCAGCGGTCGTCGTCATCCCGAGGCCGGCAGGTTCGGGTGGAAGAGAATGGCGGCTTTGAGGGCGTGACCGAAGGGCTCGATGCGCGCGGTTTCCTGCAGGTCCGGACGGCGCAGGGCGTGAGAACGGTATTAAGCGGAACGGTAAGATTGAAGTAGAACCGTGTAGGGCGGACACTCTTGTCCGCCGGTGTTGCGGTTGGGTTGATCTGGGAGCACAGTTAAGCCCGAGATCAAAATCAAAATCAACATCAACACCAACGGCGGCGGACAAGAGTATCCGCCCCACATGAGTCATCAACTGGCTATGCTGCTTGTCCTCGATGTAGGCAATACCAACACGGTGCTGGGAGTTTTCGCCAAAACAGCGAAAGATGACGGCGCTGGCCCAGGTCGCTACGAGCGCCTGGTGGCCAACTGGCGAGTCGCTACCATCGCAACCCAGACCGTGGACGAATATGGCGTGCTCTTCCGCAACCTGTTTGCCATGGACAAGATCGAAGTCAAAGGCATCCACGGAATCATCATTTCCTCCGTCGTGCCGCCGCTGGATTCCACTCTGCGCGAGGTTTGCGAACGTTACTTCAATACTCGGCCGCTCTTTATCGAACCTGGCGTCAAAACCGGAATGCCGGTGCTCTATGACAATCCCGCCGAAGTCGGAGCCGATCGTATCGTCAACTCGGTGGCCGCCTTTGAAAAATTCGGCGGTCCATGCGTCGTCGTGGATTTTGGCACGGCCACGACCTTCGATTGCGTATCCGCGAAGGGCGAATATCTGGGCGGCGTAATCTGTCCCGGCATTGGAATATCCGCCGACGCATTGTTCGAGAACACAGCACGCCTGCCGCGTGTGGACATTCGCAAACCCGTTCGCGTGATCGGCAGCACCACCGTGGGCAGCCTGCAATCCGGCCTCTACTACGGCTATCTCGGGCTGGTGGATGGCATTCTGCAGCGGCTCCTCGAAGAAATGGGAAAAGAGGTTACGGTCGTCGCTACCGGAGGGCTAGCGGCGCTGATCGGGACGGGATCAAAATACATCAAGCATGTGGATGAACTGCTGACCCTCGACGGGTTGCGCATCATCTGGGAGCGCAACACAATCCCGAAGTCCGGCCGTCAAGCCGTGGCGCAGGACCCGCCTCACGCGTCCAACCCGCGAGCCGCAAAGCCCTGGCCCGGCCGCAAGCCGCGACCTCGCTGAACGGCCCGTGGAAAACTACTTCAATTATTTCACCGAAATCGAAGAGCACTTTCAGCGGCGCCGCGGCGGTATCCTGCTGCTTTCCACTCTGGACTGGGCGCTGATTGAAACCTGGAAGGACGCCGGCATTCCCCTCGAAGCGGTGTTGCGCGGCATCGACGGGGCCTTTGAACGTTACGCAAAACGCCCGTCCCAGCGTAAGGTCAACAGTTTGGCGTATTGCGCGCAGGAAGTTTTGGCGGCGGCCGAAGAGATGAAAGAATCTGCCGTGGGGGTTGCCGGCGGCGAAAAACAGAATGCCAAACCCGCCGGATTTGAAGCAGCGGAGATCGTGTCCTTCCTGCGCCGCAACGCCGATCAACTGCTGGCCGCAAAATTGCCGGAGAGCCCCGGGATTTCAGGATCGGCTCTGGCCCGCGACACGGCCGCCACCCTGCGCGCCCTCGCGTCCGAGATGGAAAGCGAGATGCACTCTTCCAGGCTGGAAGATTTCGAGCGGCGGCTTACCGTGCTTGAAGATAAATTATTCGCGATGCTGCTGGCTGGAACTCCCGACCAGGAGATTGTCAATGTGCGGGCCGATGCCGATCGCGAACTGGCTCCATACCGGCGCAAAATGCCGGCCGCGCAAATTGGTCAGCTCCAAAAGCAATATATTCACAAACGCCTGCTGGAACGCTACGGTTTGCCAAGACTAAGCCTGTTCTATATGTGAATCGCCTAGTCTGTGTGGCGGACACTCTTGCCCGCCACTTTTGAAGCGGTTGTAGGCAAAATTCCTCAGATTGCCAGCGCCGTCTCGCCGAAGCAAGCAAAAATCAAAGCAGCGGAAGAGTGTCCGCCCCACACCACTGTTGCCTCTGTAGAATCAAACCTTGGAACTCACCATCGAAAAGCTCGTGTATGGCGGCGACGGCCTGGCGCGCTTGCCCGCGGATGAGAGTGGCCGGGGCAAAGCCGTCTTCGTGCCCTTCGTTCTCGAAGCCGAGAAAGTCGAAGCGTCTCTGCTCGAACAGAAGCCAGGTTTTGCGCGGGCTCAGGCGAGCCAGATCCTTCAGGCCTCTCCACGCCGCATCGAACCGCTATGCCCATATTTTCAGCGCTGCGGCGGATGCCACTACCAGCACACCGGCTACAATCATCAGCTCGAGATCAAAGCTGCCATCCTGAAAGAAAATTTACGGCGCATCGCCAAGCTGGAGCTCGACACTGAACTGCATATTCATCCTTCTGCTCCCTGGCAATACCGCAATCGCGCCCGGTTCAGGGTTCATAGCACTCCTCAATTCGCGTTGGGATACTTCAAGCTCAACTCCCACGAGTTGCTGCCGGTCGAAGAGTGTCCCATCAGTTCGCCATTGATCAACCGCGCCCTGACCGTAATGTGGCAATTGGGGCGCGGCGGCCAGGTGCCAGAGGCAATTCGCGAGCTGGAATTCTTTGCCAACGCGGACGACACACAACTTCTGGTGGAAGCCTATTGCACGCCGGAGATCGCAAGCGCGACAGAACTACTTGCCGCCAATTTGCGAATTGCGTTACCGGAAGTCGCCGGCGTCGTGTGTTTCGCAGCCCGAAGCACGCGAGTAGCTACGAAAGTAGACCTTCAGGGCGAAGCAAAACAGCTCGCGGTCAGCGGCGCCGGCCACCTTATTTATCAGACCAAACTCGCTTCTTACCGGGTCAGCGCCGGAGCATTCTTTCAAGTCAACCGCCATTTGGCGGACGAATTGGTGAAGCTCGTCGCCGGAACCTCGGGCAGGGACTCAGCTACAGGCACCGCGCTCGATCTTTATGCTGGCGGCGGACTCTTCTCATCCGTCCTGAATCGGGAATTTGCCCGAGTGATTGCGGTTGAGTCGTCACCGACTTCGCACGCCGATCTGCTATACAATTCGCCCGCGAACGTGAAGGCAGTGCGCTCGACCGCGGAGCAGTATCTGGAAAATGCAGCCGGCAAATTGCGCCCGGAACTGGTTGTCGTGGATCCGCCACGCAGCGGCCTGGGCGAAAAGGTGATTCAGGGACTGGTCAAGCTGCACGCGCCTCGTGTGATCTATGTGGCCTGCGATCCAGCTACGTTCTCCCGAGACCTGGCGCGCCTGGTGGGCGCGGGATATCGGGTCGAGCAAGCGCACCTGGTCGATTTATTTCCTCAGACATTTCACATGGAGAGCGTCTTCCATCTCGTCCGCTAGTTTTCGGAATTTCTCTTCCGCGCAGAAATGTGGGAAAGCCGTGCCCTTCGCGCGGGGATTTCGGCGGCGCTCTTCCGAGATGCCATTTCCGCCGTAAACGGGAGAGGCCAACGGGAGAGACAGCAGGCACTAGCCAGCCAAAAGCAAACTATGAATTCGTCGCCTGACTCGCGCCTTATTTTTCCTCCCATCCCCGCCGGGCGACAGCCTCTGCTATGGGCCGCGCTCGCCTTTGCCGGAGGAATCTCCATCGGCGTCTACGCCTGGCGGCCGCCAATCTGGTGGCTGGTGACCTGGATCGTCTTTGTCGCAGCGGCTGCATACCTGCTCCGGCGCCGCCGGCGCTCAGCCTTCATTCTCGGATTAGGCGCGCTGTTCGTTCTGGGAGCTCTGATGGTGCAAGTGCGCATTCCCGGTAACGCCGGCGACTCCGCTCTTCTCCAGTATGCCGACGGATCGGAAACTCTGGTCACCGCCCACGTCACGAAAGAAGGAACTCTGCAGCAAGAACGCCCCGGCGATATCCGCCAAAGACTTGACGTCGAAACCGAGCAGGTCGTCCGCGGGAACGAAAGTTTCGAGGTCCACTCCGGCCTTCGCATCAGTGTGTACGACCAGCAACCCAGCCGCAGCCCAACAGCGCCGGACCAACCGGCAAAGACAGACCTTCCGTCCGTGCGTTTATTCCACTACGGAGAGCGCCTGCGCTTTCCCGCCAAACTCTCTCTCCCCCGCAATTTCCGCAATCCAGGCGCGTTTGACTACCAGGCCTACCTCGCAGAGAACGGAATCGCAGCACTGGCTTCTGCCAAATCTTCAGACGTGGAAATTCTTCCCGGCTTTTCCGGCAGCGGATCGAACTCTGGCGCTCTCGAATTCATCGCAGCATCATCGAGAAAGTTCATGCCCTGTGGCAGCCGCCCGAGGCTGCCCTCATGGACGCCATGGTGATCGGCGAAGACGCTTTTATCAACCGCCCGACCCGGGCCGGTTTTCAACGCTCCGGCACTTACCATGTTCTCGTCGTGTCGGGGATGAACGTGAGCATCCTTGCCTTGGTGACCTTCTGGTTCGTGCGATGGATGCGCGCGAGCGATCTCATCGCCGGAACAGTCACCGTCTCGTTGATGATCGCCTACGCCTTCCTGACCGCGCTCGGCTCTCCTGTCTGGCGCGCGACTCTCATGTTGGCGCTCTATCTGGGAGCGCGCTTGCTCTATCGCGAGAAGTCCATGCTGAATGCCATTGGGGCGGCCGCACTGGGCCTGATGATTTTTAATCCGCAGGTTTTATTCGGCGCCAGTTTCCAATTGACCTTTCTGTGTGTATGGCTGGTCGCGGCGATCGGGATACCCATTCTCGAACGCACGACCCAGCCCTTCGCCAAGGGCTTGCGGCACCTGGATTCCATTGCTTACGACTTTGCCCTGCCCGCGAAAGTAGTGCAGTTCCGGCTCGACTTGAGGATGATCGCAGCCCGGCTGCAACGCTTTTTCGGTCTCCGCATCCCCTTGCCCGCCTTGGCCTTGTCTTCGCGCGCCCTGCTTACCTTCGGCGAGTTGCTGCTGATTTCCGTGATTATGCAAATCGGGCTCGCCCTCCCCATGGCCTACTACTTTCATCGCGCCACGATAGTGGGATTGCCGGCCAACATGCTGGTGGTGCCGCTGATGGAACTCCTCATGCCGGCGGCCGTCACGGCAATGGCGGTCGGTTATGTTTCATCCGCACTGGCGAGGATTCCCGCGGCGATCGCCGGCATCGCGCTGGAAGGAATCGCCGGCACGGTGCGATGGCTGGGTGGATTTCGGGTGGCCGATCTTCGAGTGCCCACGCCGCGCATCGACCTCATTCTTCTCACCGCTCTGTCAATCGTGCTGGCTATGGCTTTAGTTCGCCGGCGTCCATGGCTCGCCGCCGCCGGAGTCGCCGCCTTGGCGACCACTTCATTCTGGATATGTGCCGTCCCGCCGCATCCCCACATCAAGCCGGCGGTACTGGAGATGACCGCGATCGACGTCGGGCAGGGTGATTCGATCCTGCTGGTCTCCCCCAACGGCCGAACCTTGCTGGTGGACGCTGGAGGCCTGCCGCGCTGGGTCCATTCCGATCTCGACATCGGCGAAGATGTGGTTTCTCCCTACTTGTGGTCCCGCGCCATCAGCCGCCTGGACGCAGTCGCCATCACCCACGCCCACGCCGACCACATGGGTGGAGCGGCCGCGATTCTGGCCAATTTTCGGCCGCGCGAGTTGTGGCTGAGTGATATCTCGGATCCTGAGATGGAATCCCTGGTCAGCGAAGCCAGAAATCTGGGCGTGCGCGTAATCCAGCACCGAACCGGCGACAGCTTTGACTTTGGTGGCGCACAAGTCCGCGTGCTGGCGCCGGATCCCGCCAGTCTCGCGCTGCGGCGCAACGACGAATCCCTGGTGATGAAATTCAACTATGGAAGAACCTCTGCCTTGCTGGAAGGAGACGCGGAGCGGAAATCAGAGCAGCGAATCGCCGGGGAGCAGCCGGAGGCGGACTTGCTCAAGGTTGCCCATCATGGCAGCGCGACCTCCACCATTCCGCAGCTTCTGGCCGCGGTCCATCCAGGATTTGCCGTGATTTCAGTGGGTACGCGCAATACCTATGGCCACCCAAGAGAACAAGTTCTTGCCCGTCTGGCCACAGCCCATGTCAGGACCTACCGGACCGATCTCGACGGCGCGGTCACCTTCTATTTGGATGGTAAAACCGTCCGCCCTAGTCTTCCTGAATTCCGCTGATATCGATTTCAGCGGTCTCATCGGCGCCCGGCGCCTGGCGGTATTCTTCAATCACACGCCGCGCCTGGTCGGCATCTTCCTCGCGCACTAGGATAACCGTGCCCCCGACTCCGGGAAGAATATCCTGCTGCGCGTCCAGGGAAGTGATGTCTGAATCAATTCCAGATGACTCCAGCAGGCCATGCACCACCAGCGCTTCCGATTCCTGTTCTGTATCGAACACTCGCACCAGCTTTTCGTTGGGGTTGGGACGCACCGCACGACCGTCGTTCATAATTCCTCTCATCACGGCGGACGGATAGGGTATCAGGCCCGCTTCGATCTTCAACCCCTAATTGTAAACCCAGTTTCGCGCTTAAGACTCCTGCAACAACCGGATACTAAGAGGCGCGACATCCCAGTAAAGACTTGTCGTTCCGAAGCGCGGCCTTATCGCGCGAGGAATCTGCTGTTTGCGGGCGGAAGCAGATTCCTCGCCGCCAAGCCGGCTCGGAATGACAAAGAGTTGAGGCGCATTTACCCGACTGAACCATTACCGGATATTGCGTTCGCTTTTGAAAAGCAACAGAATAGGCCAGAAGCTAAACCGCAACGTCCCGCGCCGGCTGCACATCTAAAGCAGCAGGATAGGCCGCCGGCAACGGTTGCGGCCGGGATCGAGGGTGCAATGGGCACACAGCAACGGGCGGAAGTCGCGGCCACGCTTAACGAAAGCGAACAGGAAGCCAGAAACATCCGCCGGCTTCAACTCATGATCAGCATGGTCATGTCCGTCATCAGTCAGGACCAGAACCTCACCGTGGAAGAGGCCTCAGAACTGGCCGCCAACGCCAAGCGCGCCGCGCTGGCCATGTTTCCCGACAAAGAACTTGCCTACGACATCCTCTACAAACCCAGATTGCAGCGCCTGATGAACGAACGCTTTCGCCTGCAGTAAAAAAGTAGCCAAGGCGCGGCTAACCCCGTTCCAGTGCCTTAGGATTCCTTTGCCACTATTGAAACAAGCGATCCCGGCCTTCGCAAGCGCGAAGGCCGGGGATCGGTTAAGCGGCCACGGCCGCAGTGCCCTGGAAGAACGTCAGCAAGTCAGCGTTGATCTGGTCCGCATTCGTCGTCGGCATGCCATGCGGGAACCCGGGGTAAGTTTTAAGTGTGCCGTGTTTCAAGAGCTTCACCGACTTTGCTCCGCTACTCTCGAAGGGGCAGATTTGATCGTCCAGGCCATGCATCACCAACACCGGAACGTCGATGACCTTCAGATCTTCAAAGAAGTCGGTTTCCGATAACGCCTTGACGCAGTCGTATTGAGCCTTGGCCCCGCCCATCATTCCCTGCCGCCACCAGTTGTCTCGAATGCCCTGTGAGATCTTTGCGCCCGGGCGGTTGAAACCATAAAAGGGGATAGTTATATCCTGATAGAACTGCGAGCGATGAAATCCCGTCCCATCGCGAAGCTGGTCGAACACGGCCATCGGAAGGCCATCCGGGTTCTTGTCCGACTTCACCAGGAGCGGAGGAACGGAGCTGATGAGAACGGCTTTGGCGACTCGGCCCTTGCCGTGCTGTGCGACATAGCGCGTCACCTCGCCGCCGCCTGTGGAGTGGCCGATGTGAATAGCGTTCTTGAGATCGAGCGCTTTCACCACTTCGGCGACGTCGGCAGCGTAGGTGTCCATATCGTTGCCGGTTGCCGTCTGCGTGGAACGGCCGTGCCCGCGGCGATCATGTGCGATCACCCGGTAACCGTGCCCCAGGAAGAACATCATCTGGGCGTCCCAGTCGTCGGCGGAAAGGGGCCAGCCGTGATGGAAGAAAATCGGCTGACCGGTTCCCCAATCCTTGTAGTAAATCTCTGTACCGTCCTTCGTCGTAATAGTGGGCATGAGAAGTCTCTCCAGTTCTTTAATTTTTGGTTTGAGAAATGGTTGTGGCAGAACTTGTGTTCGGTTAGCGCCGAACCGGCTAGGCCCTGGTCTTAATAGATGGACGCCAAATTATAGCAATGTGCGAACCACGATGGTAGTTGCCATCACACCGCCATTACACACACCCTGGCCGGAGCTTTCTGGGGGAGCTCGGCGGCTCATAGTTGCAATCGCCCGTCCTGACGGTTAGCAGCTAAAATATGAAAACCATGGGGCATTTGCGCTGGCTGTTCCGGCTGGCCGCAGGATACCAACTTGAACATCATGGCGAGGCATCTGTCTCCCAATTTCAGCGGACGGAGAATCTATGCTAACAATCGCGCGGCTTCGCATTGCGAAGCGGGGAATTCTAACTGTACTTTTTGTGATGGGTCTTCTATCGCTGCCTCTCCTCTCGGAGGATAAACCCAAAAACGTGGTGCCACCGGCGCCCGTCCCCTCGCCGATCGCAGCTGCCAGGAAAGTGTTTATTTCAAATGCCCCCGGAACCAGTCTGCCTATGTATTTTGGTGGGCCTGATCGCACCTACAACGAGTTCTATGCGGCAATGAAAAGTTGGGGACACTACGAGCTGGTGGCCGCTCCCTCTGACGCGGACCTGATCCTGGAGATAAGCTTCACCAGTTCGCTCTCCTCGGTTGGCGGGACCAGCACTTCGGGATGTATTTCCTCAAACTACACAGAACTCAGATTGGTGATCCTCGACGCCAGGATGCACGTGCCTTTGTGGTGGTTCAACGAAGCCGTCAACCCAAAGTTATCATTTGGGCACCGTCCCGAGCCGGCTATATCCATCGCATTTACCCGCTCAACTGCTACTCTTTTGGATGACCTGAAGAAGCTGGTCGGCGAACCGGCGACGGGGACGAATGATCCGGGTAAGTAACCTTCCGCTCGCTAGCGTAACGGCGCCGCACACTCATTGACCGAGGTGGTGTATCGCTGATTTCGAGAACTATCTCAAATGTCCAGCGGACCCTCGTCGTTGTAGAATGAGTGGCTGGGTGAGGCTGCATATGGTGTTACGTTTCCTGTTTTTGGCGTGTCTCATTTCCGTTCCTCTACTTTCTCTGAGCCAGGAATCAGGCAAAGAAAAGTCGCGCGTCGCAGATGCGAAACCCCCGATAGGGGAAAGCAAAACGGGCATTATTTACGTGGTCGGCGACGTACACAGGCCCATGGGTGTGGCTCTGAAGAGCACTGGTCCCGTCACCGTACTGCAGGCACTGGCGACTGCGGAAGGGACGAACCCCGCCGCCGACCTGCACCATGCCAAGATCATTCGAAAAGGTGAATATGGCCCCACTGAGATTCCAGTAGACCTTCAGAAGATCATGCAAGCGAAGACCCCAGACGTAACCCTGCAAGCCGGTGACATAATGTTCGTTCCCCGCGGCAATCGGAGGTTGGCCGAGGAGTATTTATATGACGCTCCCCCATCTGTCCCGCTGCAAGGCCCGATCTATAACCGATAAAAGGCTTTTTCCGGCCCTTGCCGCACCCTCTGCTCATTGACTTGGCCCGGCATCCCGCCTAACATGGCGCGAGTTCATGATCGGCCAGACCATCTCGCATTACCGCATTGTCGACAGGCTCGGTGGCGGCGGGATGGGCGTGGTTTACAAAGCTGAAGACACCCAGCTCGGGCGCTTCGTCGCTTTAAAGTTCCTCCCTGACGAACTCTCCCAGGATTCCCAGGCTCTTGAGCGCTTCCGCCGCGAAGCCCGGGCCGCTTCCGCCCTGAACCATCCCAACATCTGCACCATTTACGAGATCGGCCAGCACGAAAACCAATCTTTCATTGCAATGGAGTTTCTGGAAGGGACGACGCTGAAGCACCGCATCACCCTCCATCCGCTGGAACTCCGACTGCTTTTTAGTCTGGCCATTGAAATCGCGGACGCGCTGGAAGCGGCTCACTCCAAAAACATCGTCCATCGGGACATCAAGCCCGCCAACGTATTTGTCACCGACCGCAATCACGCCAAGATCCTCGATTTCGGGCTGGCAAAAGTTGGCATTGATCGCGGCAAGGTTCTCGAACCGTCGGAAGCCACTGCCGCAACCGGAATGGGACTCGAGCACCTGACCTCGCCGGGCGCGGCCCTGGGCACAGTCGCTTATATGAGTCCCGAGCAGGCTCTGGCAGAGGAACTGGACGCCCGCACCGACATCTTTTCCTTCGGAGTCGTGCTCTACGAAATGTGCACTGGCCGCCTGCCCTTCGAAGGCAGCACTTCGGCGGCAATTTTCAACTCGATTCTGAACAAGGTCCCGACTTCGCCGGTCCGCTTGAACACCGAAGTTCCGGTTGAACTGGAACGCATCGTCAACAAGGCTCTCGAAAAGGATCGCGATCTGCGCTACCAGAGCGCCGCCGACATCCGGGCCGATCTGAAGCGGCTGCAACGTGATTGGCATCCCTCGTCACAGGGACAAGGACAGGCTGCGGGCGTCGCCGGATCCTCGGGTTCTGTAGCCGCGGCGACCCCCGGGACGGTTGCCGAGAGTCCCGCGCCAGGCGCTGCTCTTGAACGCAAACCAATCCGGCGCCCGCTTTGGGCGGGAGTCGCCCTGCTCGCACTGGCCGCATCCGCCATTGCAGGCTTTCTCGCGGGTGAACGATCTGCCACCCCTGCCGTGCCCACTTTCCGGGAATTGAGTTTTCGTCGCGGCGCTTTGCTGGCTGCCAGATTCGCTCCCGACCCTCGCTCCGCGGTCTACAGCGCGGCCTGGGAGGGCGATCCCGAAGCCGTATTTATCAGCTCCCCGAATTCCACCGAATCCCGTGACCTCGGCTTGCCGGGGACGGAAGTAATGGCAGTCTCGCCCGCCGGACAAATGGCGGTGCTGCGCCGCTTCGGCGTCAGTCCGAATCATTTCACTCATCGCGGTACGCTCGCCCAGGTTTCGATTGGCGCTGATGCTCCCCGCGAACTGCTGGACAACGTCGAAGCCGCCGATTGGACGCCCGATGGCAACGCGCTCGCCGCCGTGCACGTGGTGAACGGCCAGAGCCGGATCGAGTATCCCATCGGCAAGGTGCTTTACGAAACCGCCGGCTGGATCAGCCACCTGCGCTTCTCGCCCAAGGGCGATCGCCTGGCATTCATCGACCACAATCTTCTGGGAGATGACGGTGGAACCATCAGCGTGGTTGACCTCAACGGCAAGAAGACTGACCTCACCGAACGCTGGGCCAGCGCGCTGGGCGCGGCGTGGTCGCCATCCGGAGACGAGATCTGGTTCACCGCCACGGCCACTGGCTTCAGCCGGTCGCTGCGCGGCGTGACTTTATCGGGCAGGGTTCGCGAACTGCTCAGCGCTCCCGGAACTCTCACTTTGCACGACGTCGGCGCCGGCGGCCGCGCGTTGATTTCGCGCGATGCCATGCGTGCCGGAGCCATCGGCCTGGCGCCCGGCGAAAGCAAGGAACGCGACCTGAGCTGGCAAGACTGGACCGTCCCCACCGACATCTCGGAGGACGGAAAACTCATGCTGTTCATCGAGGCCGGCGAGGCCGGCGGCGGCGAATACGCAGTCTTCACCCGAGACACCACCGGGACTTCCGCCGTGCGCCTGGGCCAGGGTTCGGCCTACGCGTTTTCGCCAGACGGTAAGTGGGTTCTGGTTCTGCGGCAAAACATGTCTCCGCCTGACTTCGTACTCTTGCCTACAGGCGTGGGGCAACAGCGTTCTCTCCCCACTGGCAATGTGATCCCATTTACCGGGCAGTTCTTTTCCGATTCCAAACGGTTGCTGTTTGAAGGCCACGAACCCGGTCATGCCTCTCGGGTATATGTCGCCGGCGTGGACGGCGGCCAGCCTCATCCCATCACTTCCGAAGGCTACAGCCTGGGGCCATACCCACATACCATTTCGCCCGATGGCAAACATGTCGCGGCCGTGACCAGCGATGGAATTGCCTTAGTCCCGGTAGATGGCGGCGATCCGCAGCCGGTTCGCGGTTCGCAATCCGGCGAGACCCCCATGCGCTGGACCAAGGACGGCAGCGCATTGCTGGTGGGAAAGCGCGGAGAGACTTCTTGCACAGTCTCGCGTCTGGACATCTCTACCGGAGCCAGGACACCATGGAAAACGGTTGCACCGGCTGACGTCGCAGGAGTCGTCGGCGTTGCCTGCCCTCGTATCGCCGCTGACGAACAGCACTACGTTTTCGGTTACACCCGAAACCTGTCGGATCTGTTTCTCGTGGAACACTTGAAGTAGACACTCTGCCCCTTGCCGGTTGTGATCGATTGTCATTCCGAACCGGTTCGCGGGCGAGGAATCTGCCTCTGAACTTTCAAAGATGCCGAAGCCGTTCCGATTGACCCTTCGTTCCTTGCCGGTCTACACTCGCTCTCCGTGGAGTTTCCCATGAAGCGCATTGCCCTTGTAATTGCTGCCCTGACGCTGTTTAGCGTCCTGTCCCTGGCCGATGAAGGCCACCATCATGAGGATTTGACGTCGGCTCAGCTGGGAACCGTGCATTTTCCGGTTTCTTGCGCGGCTGTTGTCCAGAAGCCTTTTGAGCGCGGCGTCGCGCTGCTGCATTCCTTCTGGTATGAGGAAGCGGAAAAGGAATTTACCCAGATTGCGAAAGATGACCCTTCCTGTGCCATGGCTCATTGGGGAGTAGCGATGAGTTTGTGGCACCAGCTCTGGGACAATCCCAACCGCGCCACCGTCAAGCGAGGCCAGGCCGAGATTAAGAAGGCGCGAGCTCTGCATCCCGCCACCAGTCGCGAACGCGACTACATTGCGGCCCTGCGCGAATTCTATTCCGGCAAGGGATCTCACGAGCAACGCGCCACTGCCTATTCCCAGGCGATGGAACGCGTTTACCAGCAATATCCCGACGATCGTGAAGCGGCGACATTTTATGCGCTTTCGCTGCTGGCGTCCGAGCCGGACGGCGACACCACTTTCGCTCAACGCAAGAAGGCCGTGGCTGTGCTGGAACCTCTTTTCAAAGAAGAGCCTGATCATCCCGGAGTCGCTCATTATCTGATTCACAGTTATGACAAGCCCCAACTGGCACAGCTTGGCCTGCCCGCGGCGCGCAGTTACGCCAAAATTGCCCCGGCCGCTCCCCATGCCTTGCATATGCCGTCGCATATATTTGCCCGCTTGGGTCTATGGCAGGATGACATCGACTCCAACCTGGCTTCCATTGCCGCGACCCGCAAGACCGCGGCCATGCACATGGGCGGTGAGGGTCATCAGTTTCATGCCATGGACTTCCTGGTCTACGCCTATTTGCAGAGCGGACGCGAAGCTGACGCGCAACGCGTTATTGCAGAAGTGAAAGCCTTGCCGCCGATGAAGGACATGTACGGCGAAGGCTATGACCCTCGCGCCTACGCTCTGTCGAAATTCTCCGCTCTGTACGCGTTGGAGATGCACCACTGGCAGGAAGCGGCGACCCTGGAAACTGCGCCCGGCGCTGACTCTACGGACAAAGCCACCACTTACTGGGCGCGCGCGATTGGGGCTGCCCGTTCCAGAAATCTGTCCCAGGCTCACCAGGATATTGCTCAACTCGAAACGTTTCGGCTGGAGATGCTGAAGAAAAAGAAGCTCACCTCCGCGCAGTATGTCGAGAATGCACAAAAAGAAGCTGGTGCCTGGGTCGCTCACGCCGAAGGAAAAGATGACGAAGCCATCAAGATGTTAGGCGCTCTCGCCGCAGGAGAAGAATCCACCGGTGACGAACCCGAGGGCATCCCCGCGCGCGAAATGCTTGCCGACCTGTTGTTGGAGACGAAACATCCAGACCAGGCGTTGGCAGAGTATGAGGCCGACCTGAAATTCAATCCCAACCGCTTCAATGGAGTCTATGGCGCCGCCAGCGCAGCGGAAATGGCCGGCAAGAGCGAGAAAGCTGCTGCCTACTACGCGCAACTGGTAAAAATCTGCGCCGGATCGAACTCCGATCGCCCCGAACTGGGCAAAGCAAAAGCTCTTTTGGCCCAGAAATGATAGCCGATAAATGTAGGCGCGAGCGCCCCACTCGTGCTGCAGCGCCACGATCCCAGCTTTAGGCGCACGAACCCAGATCTATGCACCCCGAACGCTGCCCGCACCAGCGTGGAGGCTCGCGCCCACATGAATCGAAGGGCTTAGCGCTTCATTATCAACTTCACCACCAGCCCTGCCATCATGCCCGCCGATCCCAGCGCGGCATTGTATTCGCGATGCTTCCAGTACAGGTTTCGGGAGAACGACCCGCCGGATTCTCCGAACCGGCTCAGGCGAGGGAACAGGGCAGGCACTTTGCGAGCATATTCATCAAACTCCGGAAAACGTCCTCGTAAAAATACTTCCTCGGCGCGAATCACTGGAACATAGATCGCAAAAAAAAGAAGGACGATGCCAGCCACGATCCACCAGCTTCGCGCCGCCAAAGCAAACCCAATCGCAAGAATCAGCGAACCCAGATAAAGCGGATTGCGCGTATAGGCGTACGGTCCTCCGGTGGCGAGTTGCTCATTTTTCTGCAGATACCCCGAAGCGAGCCCCCGCACTATCAGGCCGGGCATTACCAGGCCCGCGCCGATGAGAATCGATCCCACCGTCGGCTTTGCCAGCCAGAAATAAAGAACAGCGAATGCGAAACCCAGCGGAACCCTGATCCGGCGCGCGATGGCAGCCCAGCTAGCCATGCTGCTCCTTGACAGTGCGCTCCTTCAGCAGCTGCTGTGCGGCCGCAACCACTTGTTCGCAGCTGATCTCCAGCAAGCCGCTGTCCGGTGGGGCCACATGTCTGTAACTGGTGGCGCTGGAAGGGCTGCGCAACACAATATTGCGAGTACAGAATGGACCGTTACGCGCCGGACTGGTCGGCCCAAAGATTCCAACCACCGGAACCTTCAAGGCTGCGGCTAGATGCATGGGACCGGTGTCGCCCCCGATAAACAAGCGGGCGCGGCGAGTCAGCGCGATCAACTGGGTTAGTGATCCGGTGAACCGGTCTGCGGCGCCGCCGCTGGCTGCCTCCGCGGTGCGTGCTATCTCTTCTTCGCCGGGGCCGAAGTTGATTAATGACTTTACTCCACTATCCGCAAGGTGTCGGGCCACCTCTCCATAGCGCTCTGCCGGCCATTGTTTCGCGGCCCAGCCGGCGCCCGGATTAAGCAGGGCAAATTCCTGCAGCTTCCGTTCTTTCAGCCAGCGATCGATCTCCTGTTCCGCAGCTGGATCAAGCGGAAGCTGGGCCGGCGGCCTCTTCAGCGGACGGCCTGCGACCGCCTCGGCCAGCGATACATTTTGTTCCACTACATGCCCATCCCTCGCGATGACCTGCCGCGTGTAAAGCATGGATGCCAGGTTTTCCCGCGGCTGAGTCGCGCCGTAGATAACCTCCGCTCCGGACCACTTTGCCAGCAGCGACGAACGCACCGCTCCCTGCAGGTCAATCGCAACCTCGTAATGCACGGCTCGCAAGTCGCTCAACCCTGCCGCAATGCGTTCCCAGGTTTGCAGCGAAAAAGGCGCGGCCCGCCACTGTCTGGTGTTTACCGTATGAATCCGGTCCACCACCGGCCGCTGCGGCGAGCGCGGCCCCCAGCGCGGCGCGGGCAAGGTGCATAGCAATTCCGCCCAGCGCTCCTCGATCAGCCAGCCGATCATGGCTTCAGGAAAAGCGTCGCGCAAAGCCGCCGCCGCCGGAAGGCCGTGGATGACGTCGCCCATGGCGCCCAGCCGCACGATGAGTAAATTTTCAATCTCCGGCGCGGCGGGGCTTTCCGCAGAAATCCCGGCGGGCGATGGCATGCTCACGGCCGCGGCTGCCCTAGCCGCGAGCGAATCATTTCAGAAGTGGAATGATCTTTGGGATCGCCGACAATTTCCACTCGCCCGCCGCACGCGATCACTTCGTCGCGTTCGGGAACAGTTTCGGCAGTGTAGTCCGTGCCCTTGGCGTGAATATCCGGACGGATCTCACGAATCAGCGCGCGTACGTCGGGCTCGGAAAAGATCACCACGGCGTCCACATCCGCTAGAGCCGCGAGGATTTCGGCTCGCTCTTTTTCCGGCACCAGCGGACGCCCCTCGCCCTTGAGCTTGCGTACCGACGCGTCCGAATTGACCGCGACAACCAGTCGTCCGCCCAGTTGCTTGGCCCCACGCAGGTAGCGCACATGGCCGACGTGCAGCAGATCGAAGCCGCCATTCGCCAGAGTGATGGAGTCGCCCGCCCGGCGCCATTCGGCGGTCCGTTGCCGCAACTCTTCGCGAGTAAGAAGTTTGTTTGCGTTCACTGGTTCCCGGAAACAGCAAGCTGGCTGGAATTACTGGAACTAATGGGCCCGCAACGCTGGCGGTGCTTTCTCCAGAGCATCCAGCAATTCTTTCTGCGAAACCGTCGCTGTACCGCGCTTCATGACTACGATTCCGCCCCCATAGTTAGCCAAGTGAGCCGCCTCTTCCGCGCTGCCTCCCGCCGCCAGGGCGGCCGTGAACACGGCAATCACGGTGTCGCCTGCGCCGGTTACGTCCGCCACCTGGTCCGACCCAAAAATCGGAATGTCTGCAGGCTTGTGGCGGCGAGTGAAGGCCACCATGCCATCGCGGCCGCGAGTTACTACCAGCGACTCTAGGTTCATCCGCTCCATGATCTGCTCGGCCGCAGAACAAAGGCCCCGCCAGTCGTGGCCGATCCGCACCCCCAATGCTGCTTCGACCTCGGGCTCGTTCGGCGTGGCTGCTGTCACTCCGGAATACTGCAGCATGCGGTAGCGCGAGTCGAGCACCACCGGAACTCCGCGCAACCTGCCCTTGGCGCGGACCGCATTCAAAATCCCCGGGGTTGCCGCGCCATAGCCGTAATCTGAAACCAGCAGCACATCGGATGCGCGCGCATATTCCCGCGCCGCCAAAACCAGTTCCCGTTTCAAATGCAGATTGGGCTCGGCCTCGGGCTCTCGATCAATGCGCACCACTTGTTGCCGCGCCGAGTGCGTGGAACCTGCCAGAATGCGAGTCTTGGTCACGGTGGCGTAAGTCTTGTCCTTCAACACCCCGCTGACCGGGACATGCTTGCGGCGGAATGCCTTGATCAGCAGGCGCCCAGCCTCGTCGTCGCCTACAACTCCAACCGGCAGCACGTTGACGCCCAGGTCCGCGAGATTATGAATCGCGTTCGCTCCCCCACCCGGGGCCAGGCTGCGTTCCCGATGTTTGAGAATCAGCACCGGGGCTTCACGCGAAACTCTGGAAATCTCGCCGAAAACAAATTCGTCAGCCACCAGATCGCCAAGCACGGTGACGGTGACTTTGGGAAACGATTCGACGATCTTTTTTAACCGATCAGTCTCTTTAACGTGCTTGCTCATGAGTGAAGGCGAAGTAATGCCGATGCTGCAAGTTCTCGTTGCCGGACTGTTGATTTTCTCACGTCGAAGCGGTTCGCTCCGCAATCCTGCGCAGCATAGTATCCACAGCGTTAGCCGCATCCACTAGCTCCATCTTGACGGGAACCACGGCCAGCGGCTCCAGCGCGGAGAGAAATCCGCCCAGGTTGATCGCGTCCTTTTCCGTGGTCACAAAGCCGTCGGCCTCGCTGCGCTGCCGCAGGGCAAGCAGATCCCGGATATCGTGTTCGCTGTAGGCATGGTGGTCGCGATAGAAAGCCTCGGCCGCCGGCTCGATCCCTGCCGTGCGCAGTTGAAGCACGAAATTCTGCGGCCGGGCAATGCCGCAGAAAACCACCGGACTCCCCATACCCTTGGTGGGAAGAATGCCGCGTCGTGCCCTCCAAAGCAGTTTGCCCTCCAGCGGCAGTGCGTCCGGCGAGGCGCCGCTGGTAAGCACGATCGCGTCCGCCCGGCGCAGAGAGGCCACCGGTTCGCGCAGTCGCCCGGCGGGAAGCAGCCGATCGCGAATATCCTCGGGTGTCACCAGTACGATATCGAAATCGCGTGCCAGCGACCGGTGCTGAAATCCGTCGTCCAGCAAGTGCAATTGCGGCCCGAATTTCCTTTCGGCAAAAATCCCGGCCTGATAACGTTCTTCGCCAACGATGACCGGGGCGGCCAGCCGCCGCGCCATCAGTATCGGCTCATCACCAAAATCTGAGGCTGAACCGCCGGCATCGACCAGGGCTACGCCCTGCGTCTTACGCCCGTAACCGCGCGATAGGATGTCGAACTTAACCCCTCGTCCTTTCAATAACTCTCCCAGCAGCAAAACAAACGGTGTCTTGCCCGATCCCCCCACAGACAGATTTCCGATGCTCACTACCGGACCGCGAAGTTTCTGCGCGCGGGCAACGCCGCGATCGTAGAGCGCATTGCGCGCCCAAACCCCAACCCCGAAAAGAGAACTAAGCGGATTCATTTATCAATTACCACGGAACGCGTGGAGCGGGCGCCCCGCCCGCTGGCCTTTGACTTTAATTTATCGCGCCGCACGGGCGAGGGCGCGCGCGCCAACACCGGCACTCACAGTAACCCTTCCAGCGCTCTTGCCGTTTTCTTGGTCGCACCCATCTGCGATCGCAAAGTCTCAGACCCGCGCCGCCCCAGAGCGGCGCGCTCTTCTTCATTCGAAAGCAGTTCCATAAGGACTAGCGGAAACTCTGCCGGCCCAGCCACCCGCACTGCATCCCGGCTCTGAAACAGCCCCACAATATCGCGAAAGTTCTCAGTGTGGTTGCCGACGATGATCGGCACACCGTGTCGGGCCGGCTCGATAATGTTATGTCCGCCGCGGGGCACCAGGCTGCCGCCCACGAATGCTATGTCCCCCAGCGCATAGAGCGAGGCAAGCTCTCCGATCGTGTCAACCAGCAATACGCCGCCGGCAATCGCATCGCCGCTCCATAACGAGCGCCGCCAAAAGCGAATGTTAAGTTGTTCGAGCAGCTTCGCAACCTCGCCAAACCTCTCAGGCCGTCGCGGCGCCAGAATCATCACCGCTCGCGGGTGACTGGCCAGAACATTTTCGAACGCCCGCAACAATATTCCTTCCTCGTCCTCCACCGTGCTGCCGCAAACCACCACCGGCCCCGCCCCCGCCAGCTGGAACGCCGAGCGCAGGCTCCCGAGGATCGCCGGGGCGGGGGGCGCCGCCACATCAAACTTCAAATTGCCACTCACCTGGACGCGCTCAGGAGGCGCGCCGATGTCGCGCAGCCGGCATGCATCTTCTTCCGTCTGCGCCAGGAAAAGATCGACGTTGCGCAGAACTCCAGCCAGGAGGCGGCGCGCCCGCCGGTATCCCGGCCACGATCGATCTGAGATACGCGCATTCACCACGGCAATGCGGGCTTCGCTTGCGTGCCCCAGTCGCAGGAAATTTGGCCAGAATTCAGTTTCCGCAATTACTATCAGCGCGGGTTTCAAGGCCGTCAGATAAGGTTGGATTGCAAATCCAAAATCCAGTGGGAAGTAGAAGACACTGTCCTCGCCAAAAAGCTCTTTCGCCAATTTGTGGCCGGTCGCAGTGGTGGTTGAGATCACTATTCGATAACCGGCAAGCCGCCGGCGCAACTCCCCGATCAGTTCGCTGACTGCCAGTACTTCACCGACCGAGACCGCGTGGATCCAGATCGTCTGCCCGGTCTGCCCTGCCAGCCCGGGTGGAACCTGGCCGAGGCGCTGGCGCAGTCCCTCGCGATACTTGCCGTGCCGTCTCCGTAACATCCAGTAAGGCAGGCTGATCAACAAGCCTGCGGCCAGCAGCGCGCTATAAATCAGGTACATGAAGGAAAGGACATTCTACCCGCAAGCTGCATCGCCGAAGGCACCACTACGCATCCCGGGCGCATCCTATAATCAACGATGATGTCTCAGCTGAACCTCAAAATGTTTTCGATTCGTATCGCGACGATTCGTCTGGCAGCGCTTGCCCTGATCGCCGCGCTCCCCCTGCTGTGCATGGCGGCGAAGGAATTCACCATGCCTCAGGCGCAGCCGGCGAAAACATATCCCGCGCACGACGACCATCCGGCCGAGCGGGTTGCGGTCGCGGTTGATCCCTACGATTTGGCGGACAAAGCGAAAATATTTTCAATTCAGTACAACGAAATCGGTTTCGTGCCGATTTTTGTGGTGGTCACCAACGACGGCGACCAACCGGTCGAGTTAGCCGGTATGAAAGCCCAGCTGGTCACGGCCAACCGCGCTAAGATTTCTCCCGCCATCGATGACGATATCGCCCGCCGCCTCACCCGTCCCTCGGCCAGCACCAACCGCTATCCCGTTCCTTTTCCCACAAAAAAAGTGAAGGGTGGGCTGAGCAAGCAGGCCATCGAGGAGATTCAAAATGCCCAGTTCGTGGCCAAAGCGGTTGAGCCTCATAGCAGCCAGTCCGGATTTCTATTCTTCGACGTCACCGGCATATCCGTGCCCCTGGCCGGTGCGCACTTCTACCTCACCGGCGTGCGCGATGCCAAGGGGAACGAGTTGATGTACTTCGAAGTGGCGCTGGAGAAATACCTTAGCGCACCAGCGAAATCAGACTGACGCGCTGCCGCGAGCCGCGTAGGCCGAACCCAGGATTGCCAGCCGGCTTTATAATCTTATGATTATGGCCACCACGCCGGACATATCCGTCTCTGCCCGCGCCAAGTACGAGCCGGTGATTGGGCTGGAAGTCCACGTCCAGCTCCTGACCGTGAGCAAGATTTTCTGCTCCTGCTCAACCCGCTTCGGCGATCCGCCCAACACCAATGTCTGCCCTGTGTGCCTGGGTCTTCCCGGGGCCTTGCCGGTGCTGAACCGCAGGGCGGTGGAGTTCGCCACCTTGGCCGCAATGGCTCTGAACTGCCGCATCAACGAGACTTCCATCTTCGCCCGCAAGAATTATTTCTATCCCGACTTACCCAAGGGCTATCAGATTTCACAGTATGACAAGCCGCTGGCCGAGCACGGCGCCATCGATATCAAAATCAACGGTGGAACCAAAAAGATCGGCATCACCCGTGTACACCTGGAAGAGGATGCGGGCAAGAGCCTGCATGAAGGCTTTGCCCACTCGTCTGAGACCACCGCCATCGATCTCAACCGCAGCGGCGTGCCCCTGATTGAAATCGTCAGCGAGCCCGACCTGGCCTCGCCCGATGAAGCGTACGAATACCTGACTCGCCTGAAAGAGATCATCCTCTATACCGGCGTGAGCGACTGCAACATGGAGGAAGGTTCGCTGCGCTGCGACGCCAACATCAGCGTGCGTCCGCGCGGACAGAAAGAGTTCGGCACCAAAACCGAAGTGAAAAACGTCAACTCGTTCCGCTTTATCCGCGAGGCGCTGGAGTATGAGATTGAGCGGCATATCGGTGTGGTTGAATCCGGCGGCAAGATCACGCAGGAAACCCGCCTGTATAACTCCAACGAAGGCAAGACCTACGGCATGCGCTCCAAGGAGCAGGCTCACGACTACCGCTATTTTCCCGAGCCCGACCTGCTCCCGCTGGTAGTGGATGCAAAATGGCAGAGCGAAATCCGCGACACCCTGCCGGAGCTTCCTGAAGCCAGGCGGAAGCGGCTGGTGGCGGACTATGGCATCACCGAGCAGGATGCGCAAGTGCTCACCATCACCAAGGCTCTGGCTGACCAGTTCGAATCGGCTGCCAAGGCAGCCAAAAGTCCCAAGCGCGTCGCCAACCTGGTGCAGAGCGAACTCATGGGCAGGCTGAAGGCCAATGGCCTGGAGATCGAGCGGTCCCCAATCTCGATGCAGGGCGTAGCCACGTCTGCCGACCTGGTGGAGAGCGGCGCCATTTCCGGCAAAATGCTGAAAGACCTTTACGATCTCGCCTTCGAGCGGGGCAAGGATTTTTCCGCGATTTACGAAGAACAAGGCAGGCCCGAGCAGTCCCGCGATACCTCCGCCCTGGAAAAGATCATTGACGAAATCATTGCCGCCAACCCCAAGCAGGTCGAGCAATACCGCGCCGGCAAGAAAACCGTGGCAGGCTTCTTCGTCGGCCAGGTGATGAAGGCTTCGAAAGGCCAGGCAAATCCGCAACTAGTGAATGAGTTGTTGGCAAAGAAGCTGGGCTAGGGTTGGGGTGAGACCAAGAATCTAAGATTATTGGTAACCACCCGGCCAGTACCTTCCGTCATGTGAACCGTCCGGCCCGTCTCGGTAACATATTGGAAGCGGAGGGCGGGTCATGAAGAAATGGAAGATTGATCGCATCATCAGCATAGCCACGCTGGTGACATCGGTGATAGCCCTCTTCCTCGTATTGAAGAAACCGGTGCCGGTGGCGCAACCGCAGCCGGTTGCCGCCGCTGTGGCCAATGCCGAGTCGTTTCAGGAAAAAGTCCAGCAATTAGATCAGCCCAAGGAGGTCGGTCAGCCTCCTGCTGAAGTCCATCTCAGTTCCAACGAAGTGAGTGCGGCCCTGGCGCAGGCGGCCGGCCAGATCCCGATGGCGGCGGCAGCCCAGGCAATCTCCGGACTTTCTTCGCCCGATGCCCCTGTGGCCCCCGGACAGCCCGAAGTCAAAGACTACCAGGTGAGCTTCGACGGCGACGTGGCCCATGGCCAGTTTCTCACCCAGATTGCCGGCAAAGATGTCTGGGTCACGCTCTCCGGCCACCTGGGATCCAAGGATGGCTATGCCACCTTCGATCCCACCGAGTTCAAGGTCGGCGATCTGAATGTTCCAGTCTCGCTGGTCAACGACGCCTTGCAGAAAAAACTCAGCGAGCAGCGCGATCGCCTCAAGCTCCCGGACAACGTCGGAGGAATGAAAGTAGAAAACGGCGAGCTGGTCATGACCCAGAAGTAGATTCCTCTGTGCCCTCTGAGTCCTCCGTGGTTAATTCAGTCGCAGACGGTAGCTTTCACTGCCCGGGCGTTCCCTGAAATAGCGGCCACAGCTGGTCGCCAATCACGCGATACAGGACGAACGCATTGCCGGCGTCTGAAATTTCGCGGAACAGAAGCTCGCCGCGCCCATCGCCATCTGCGTCCACCGCGTCGATGAACTCCATGCGAGGCAGAACATCGAGATGCTGGGTATCCGTGATGCTGGCAAAGGCTTTGTGCAAGTCTCCGTAAATATCGTTGCGCGCCACAACTGTCACCAGATATTGCAGGTCGGCATTGGGCGCGCCGGGGCGCGCCGGCATGCGCGCTTTCGCGGTCAACACCAGCGTAGCCTCATTGCTGTTCGAAAGATCGAACACCCGAAGCTGCACGCCTTCGAAGCTGGGCTGAGGTGGTTTGACCTGGGCTCGCGGCCTGGTAGCCGGACGCTTCGCGGGCTGCGCCTCCGCCGCCTCCTTGGCGAGTTGCTCAGCTCGCGCCCGCACTTCATCTGCAGCCAGCACCAGAATTTTCTTGCGCAATTTATCTTCTTCATCCGGCTTCAGCGAGTACGCGTACGGACGAAAATCGGGACCGTTCGCATCCGAGATCGCCGGAATAAGCTGCACTGATCCCGGCGCGGGTGGCGCCGCCGTCGATGGCTTGTGCGTGTCCTTTTTTCCCGCCGCAGACACGGTCTGGCTTGGTTTCTTCATCTCGGCGGGCGACGGCGCCCCGCGCTTCAGAATGGGACGGTCGGGATCCTCTTCCGAAGCTACCGGGGCGGGGGTAGAAGATTCTGCCGGGGCGCCTGGGGCGGATGCGGCAGGAGTCGAAGGAGCAGCACTGGAGGCAGTCGGGGCAGGACTGGGCGCATCTGGCGGTGCGGGCGGCGGGGCAGCCGGCTTCGAACTTGCCCGTCTCAACACCGGAGGTCCTTCCACCGGCTCTGGAGCAGGCTTTGATCGCGCTTCTTTTCTCTTGGCGGAGGCAGCCGCCGCTGCAGTGCGCTCGCTGGCCGTTTGCCAGGTTCCTTCCCCAATCCACGTGTTGTTTCCTTGCAAAGCGCTGCTCACGGTGAACAAACCCTGGGAAACGCCGGTGCGCACCGCTTCATAAACCGTACCGCTCTCCAGCGCCATTGGTACCGGCGCGGCCTTGTACGCGCTGGCATCGTAAAATTCTCCGTCATACAGAATGGTCACTGGAATAAGCCGCGCTTTGCCGCTGGCTGACAGTTGCAGTAAGCCCAGCGCCCGCGGCCCTTTGGGAGGTCCTTTATGTCCGGCGGACTGCGCCGGGACCATCTGCGCCAGCATCAGACCCAGGGCAGTCAGGATGACGGCCCGCCTTCCGGTACGATATAACTCTCTGCAGCGAGGAAATACAGCCATGGATATCAATGATAAAGCCCCCGAGTTTACTTTGCCTGACCAGAATGGCGAACAGGTTTCCCTAAAGGATTTTCGCGGGAAGTGGGTGGTGCTCTATTTCTACCCGCGAGCCGACACGCCCGGCTGCACCATCGAGGCCTGCGAGTTCCGCGACTCCCACAAAAAGACCGAGAAAGTTGGAGCCGTCGTGCTCGGCATCTCGCCGGACACGCCAACCGCGCAAAAGAAATTCGAGGAAAAGTTCGATCTGCCCTTCACCCTCCTGGGTGATGCCGACAAGAAAGTGTGCAACCTTTACGGTGTCATTCAGGAAAAGAATATGTACGGGAAAAAAGTGATGGGAGTGGTGCGCACGACTTTCATCATCGGCCCCGACGGCAAGATCAAACATATCTTCCACAAGGTAAAGCCCGAAGGCCACGCCGAAGAGGTCCTGGCATACTTGAAGACCGCCGCCAAAGGCGCAGCCTAGAAGTTCGCCGCGCCGCAACCACGTAGGGGCAAAGCCCGTCCTGAGCGGAGTCGAAGGATGTCCTCACCTGCCAGGCCGGCAGACCCGGCGCCGCTTTAGAGCAACCTAGGCCTTCGCCTTCTGCCCGCCCTTCGACACCCAGCGCGGCGCCGAATCTGTCTCCTGGCGCAACCGCATGTTCAGCTGAGCCGCATGGTGTTGCACGTGCCGCATGTTGTAAAGAAGCAGCTCCCCGTTGCTCATCGCGCGATACGGAAAAGGACAGGGCTCCACAACCCAGGCTTCTGTCATACCCGCCATCACCTCGTCCAATCTTTTGCGGCAGTGTTCGACGTAGCCCAGCAGCTCGTCTTTTCCGTGCACCGGCTCCCGCACGCCCCCCTCGTCGTCGAGTTCAAAGAGGCCGAACGGCGGCGGCGGATGGAATTCAGATTCGCCCTTCGACGATAAATAAAGGTCAAGAAAGAACAGCACGTGAAAGGCCAGGTACCAGAACGCGCTTTGGCCCTCGCGGTACCACAGCGAATCCGGACAGGCTTTGATCGCATTGGCCAGCATGTCGATGGCGGCGTGGAACTGCTGCCGGATTGCCGATCTCCAGAAGTCGATCATCGCGATGTCCGGGCTCTGGTTGCTGGCCGCCATCCTACCTCGTCGACGAGGCCGTCGTGGTTGTGAAGGTCAACGATCCCTCTGCCGGGACCACTGCTTCCTCTTTGCCGGTCGCTGCCGCCACGCCGGTCCCCGCGCCTCCGCCGGCGAGCGCTCCGATGCCCGCACCTTTTCCGCCTCCCACCAGGCCGCCAATCAGCGCTCCCGCCGCTGCCCCGCCGCCAATTTTCGTTGCATTGCTTTTCGTGTGACCCTTTCCCTTGGCAAAATAGGAGTGCGTCGTGATGGGAACCATTCTGCCATTCACCTGTACCGAAGTGAGCCGCAGAGCCAGCTCCCCCGGGGCGTGCAGCCGTCCGCTCGACTTCGCCGATGTTACCTTGCCTCTGACCGGCGCGCCGGACCTGGCCAGGGTCTTGCCATTTACCACCAGGCTGCGCGCCAGCGTCGCATCAAACCTGTCGCCCGCCTTGGCCGTACCCGAGCTGATTTCGGACCCCAAACGCACTGTCAAATGCGTGCCTGCAGGAATGGTTTGCGCCGCTGCCGCCAGAGACAGCGCTGTGAGCACAGAAATCGTTTTCAGGAATTTCCCAAGCATGAAATCCTCCTTCAGAATTGATCGTGGCAATATTATGCGGTGACCGATGTGAATGGCAAAGACCGTAAGTCCGAAATATGTTAATCGTATGAAAAACTCTTGCAAGCCCCTATCTCGCGCCTTTTACTCACGCGATCCCCGCGAAGTGAGCCGCGATCTGCTGGGCAAGATCCTGGTGCGGCGGGAGAACAGGAAGCTCTTGACCGGGAGAATTGTGGAAGTGGAAGCCTACCTCGGCGCGGGCGATCCCGCGGCTCATTCCGCCAGCGGCCGCACCGCCCGCAACTTCGTGCTCTTCGGTCCGCCCGGCGTGTCGTATGTTTATTTCATCTACGGCAATCACTATTGCTTCAACGTCTCCTGCCTTCCCGACGGAGAAGCCGGAGGAGTTCTGTTCCGTGCGCTCGAGCCGATCTCTGGAATCGAGCAGATGGCAGAAGCGCGAGGCCTCGCGCTTCTGCCATCGCCCCTCGACGCCCAGAACACTCGCGAGCTACGGAAGTTGACCAGCGGCCCGGGACGCCTCGCGGAAGCCTTCGGCATCACCCGCGAGCGCGACAACGAAAAAAATCTGACCAGCCCGAAGTCCGATCTCTTCATCGTAGACGATGGCTTCCGCCCGCACCGCATCGAAGTGACGCCACGTATCGGCATCACCAAGGCAGCCGATCACCCGCTGCGCTACATCATTGCCGAGAACAAATTCGTTTCCTGAACCAGTGTGGGGCGGGCACCCCGCCCGCCGCCTTTGATGTTGATTTTGACTTAAGAGATTTGCCGGCCTGAGCTAAAGGCGCCTGCCCACACGGACCGGCTCACGATGGATTCAACACGATGTTATCGATCAATCTTGCCTTGCCCACAGACGCCGCGACCGCCACTAACGCCGATCCCGAAATCTCGCTGAGACCCTCCAGGGTTTCCGGATTTACGATTTCAAAATAGTCCAGCCTCGCCGCCGGCTCTTCCTCGAAAATATGCTTTCCGGCCTCGATCAGCTTGGCTGGAATGCGCTCCCCTTGGTCGAAACTACGCTGCACCTCCATCAGTGAACGGTACAACACCAGCGCCGATTTTCTCTGCTGCGAATCGAGATAAGCGTTGCGTGAACTCATAGCCAGGCCGTCAGCTTCCCGCACGATGGGACAGGTCACAATCTGCACCGGGAAATCCAGATCCCTCACCATGCGTCGGATGATTGCGATTTGCGCCGCATCCTTTTGTCCAAAAAAAGCCAGATCGGGTTCCACGATATGGAAAAGCTTCGAAACCACCGTGGTCACACCGCGAAAGTGTCCGGGACGGGAACGGCCGCAAAGCCTGTCGCTGAGACCCTCCACCGTCACATAAGTGACGGCGCCGGCGGGATACATTTCCTTCACACTGGGGGCAAAGAGAAAATCGACGCCTTCTTTTTCAAACAAAGCACGATCGCCGTCAAAGTCGCGCGGATATTTTGCCAGGTCTTCCCCGGGGCCGAATTGTAGCGGATTTACAAACAGCGAGGCTGCTACCAATTCGCATTGCGCGCGGGCGGCCCGCACGAGCGAAAGGTGGCCTTCGTGCAGGGCGCCCATGGTGGGTACCAGGCCGAGACGACTGCCGGGGTTACGCTGGCTCCGGCTGGCGGCGCGCATTACATCGATCGTGGCGCAGATTTTCATGGTGGTGGCGGGTTCGTCTCAGGCTGCTGGGATCCAATGGATGAGCACGTGCAGGCTTTCCAGAGTGCCGGCCACGATTGCCCGGTTTTTGCGAATCGGCACGTCGTCTCCCTGCACTCTCACGGCGCTTTCCGTGACTGCGACCACGCGTCCGTAAGGCCACGCCGAGGCAGGCAGCCTGCCCAGCGCCTGGGTCAGTTCTTCGGGTTTGAACAGCACTTCTTCGTGGTTATCCGGATCGAGCAGAGCGACCCCGCCGGTCTTCACAATCAGATAGGGATTTTGCCAACCCTTGGAGCCGATTTGGCCGCGATATTTCTCCGGGCTGGCCGGAGGAATCGCCTGGATGCGCGCGGCGGCGCTGGCCTCAAGCGATGCCGGATCAGCTCCGTTCGGAGACGAAGAACAGGAAATTAGCAGGACGACCATTGTCGCCAGGACACCAAGCCGCCACTGGATCATTCGATTACTTTATCGCCTCATCGCCCGCTTGCGCTCCAAAACCGTTTCCAGCGCTGCTCTGGTTTCCTTGGGCAGATGATAGGACTCCGCGTCCGAAGGATATCGCCGCCCCTCCACATCGGCGCGGAATGCCAGCGCCGCATCCGTAATCAGCGCCGCCGCGTCCCCGTAGCGATGGACGAACTTTGCCGGAGGTCCGAAGGTCAGATTCATCACATCGTGGAAGACCAGCACCTGCCCGTCGCAATCCGGTCCGGCGCCGATTCCGATGGTGGGAGTTTTGACTTCGGCAGTGATCATCGCCGCAACTTCACGCGGGATGCCCTCCAGATAGATGCAGGCCACTCCGGCGCGGTCCAGCGCGACGGCATCGCGCATCAACTGCTCGATGCTGCTCAGGTCCTTGCCCTGCACCTTGTAGCCGCCCATCACATTCACCGACTGCGGGGTCAGCCCGATATGTCCGGCCACCGGGATCTCGGCATCGATGATGCGGCGAATCAGTTCGGCGCGTTTTTCGCCGCCTTCGACCTTCACCACTTCCGCCCCGGCCTCTTTCACAAATCGCGCGGCGTTACCGATAGCCTGGTTGACATCGGCCTGGTAGGAGCCGAAGGGCATGTCCCCCACCAGCAACGCATGCTTCACTCCGCGATGCGCGGCCCGCGTGTGATGCAGCATCTCTTCCAGCGTGACCGAAAGGGTGTTCTCGTAGCCCAACATGGTTTGCGCCAGCGAGTCGCCGACCAGGACAATGTCGATGCCGGCCTCGTCAATCAGGCGCGCCGACGAGTAGTCGTAGGCCGTCAGGCAGGTAATAGGTTGTTGATGGAGTTTCTTGTCGCGCAGAGACGCGACCGTAATCTTGGGGCGAGGTTCGCCCATCGGAACCAGACTCACGATGTCCTCCAGTGCCCCTCCGCAACCGGGCGGATAGAGCCTGTCTACATCTTGGATGCTACGAAAGCTATTGTAGCCGCAAACTGCTGGCTGGTCGATAGGGACTGCAAAGTACGCAAAACCGGACCGCGGGCGTCGGCCCTCGGACGCCAGTCTGGTCGGTCCGAGGTCTGACGCACGAGGGCCGAACAGGGTGTCCTACACCCGAACGAGGAAGCTCGGCAGTTCTGGGAGATAAGAAGAAGTTGAGGCTGTTCTTGGTAAGACAATTCGCCTGTTTCCATCCACAAACGGACGGTTGCGGACAATGCCCGTCGTGTAAAGCGCGGCCATCTCGACGATGCCGGTGGAGTTGGTATAAGCGTGCTGCTATCGTGGGCGAGCCAAAGAAGCCGGGAGCCCCGCCATAGTCGGCCAAAAGCCGGTCGTGAATCACGAAAACGTCGCGCTTTTCAATCCAGACCGGTCCCTTGAAGAAGGCCGAAGAAATCAAGCGGGAAATGGGCGCTATTCAGGTCCCTCATCGAAGAGTGATGGCGGTTCTTCAAGCAATTCCTTCAGGAAACTCTCGCGATCATTAACGAAACGACGCACGATCTGCATCGGCGGAGCCTCGTCGTACTCAATTTCGTGAATGTTGGCTTCGTCGAATGAGAGGATCTGACCGCCAGGGTATCCGAGAAGTATCGGGGAATGGCTCGAAATGATGAACTGCGCGTCCTTATACTTCCGCAACACATCGTGGAGCAGAACAACGAATGCTAGCTGTCGTTGAGGTGAAAGCGCGGCTTCAGGCTCATCCAGTAAAAATAGGCCATTTCTCTGAAACTTGTGTTCGAGCACAGTGAAGAAAGTCTCGCCGTGCGAGCAAGCATGAAGGCTGCATCCTCCGTAAGATTCACTGACGCCCATCGCGTCTATTTGGGAGGCCATGTTGAAGAAGCTTTCTGCCCGAAGGAAAAATCCTGCGCCTGTCCGGCGATCGAAGGATAAGCGCAATGCCTTCACCAAGGGATCGACTGAATGATTACTTTCAGTGCTATCGTTCGAGAAATTGCGGTTGCCCCCCCTCCGGTCCGAATCCGTAGTGGCCCGCAATTGCCTCAAGGAGGGTGGACTTCCCGGTACCGTTCTCGCCGGCGAAGAAACATACTCTTGAGCGGAGAGTTAGCTCGTCGAGATGGCCGATGGTGGGAACCGAGAAAGGGTAACTCGCCCAGTCGCTCACCCGGTCACGCAGCAGTGCGATCTTCTTCAGCACACAATGATGCCTACGCTGAGGCCGCTTCCTGGCTGCCCAGCGGCAGGAAATACTGCGTCCCCTTGATCGGCGCCGAAACCTTTCTCAGCAGTTCCTGTAGATCCTGGTTGCGCTCCACAAAATCGATATCCGAGGTGTTCACGATCAGCAGGTCCGAGGACGTGTAGTGAAAGAAAAAGTGTTCGTAGGCCTTGATCACTTCCTCGAGATAATCTTCGTTGATGGCTTTCTCGCCCGGCGCATTCTTCTTTTTCAGGCGTTTTTTCAGTACCTCGGGCGTGGCTTGCAGGTAGATGACCAGATCGGGCGTGGGCAATTGCTCGCGAAAATAGTTGTAGTAGCGGTTATAGGTTTCCAGCTCCAGGTCGCTGAGATTGAGGCAGGCAAACACCTTGTCTTTTTCAAAAACAAAATCGGTCACCACGGTTTTTCGCGAGCGCGGCCCCAGGTCAAGAGCCTTGAGCTGTTCGAAACGGCGAATCATGAACGCAAACTGCGCCTGAAAGCCGGCTCCGGCCTCGCCTTTATAAAAGGCGCTGAGAAAAGGATTGTCCTCGGACTCCATAACCTGTTGCGCATTGAGCCGCTCCGCCAGGATTCGCGCCAAAGTGCTTTTGCCGACGCGTATGGGACCTTCCACCGCAATATATCGAGGCAGTTCAAAGAGATTGGCCATGGATTAGACGTCAGAGGATTCGAAGTTCTCTCGCAGCATATCTCGCCTTCGCCCCGGAGGCAATTGTGGAAAGAGTTAACAGCGGACCGGCTGTTTGCAGAGTGTAGTCGCGTACAACAATCCGTCGAAGGCTCACATCCAATGGCAGGAATGGTTTACAGGCGCGGCCAGTTCCGTCCTGTAAATTTCTAGTATCATCAACCGTATCTTTTTCGGGATTCTCTCTTGTTCAGCTTTGCGAAGAGCGAAGCCCCATTCCCACGGCCGAGAAAAGAGGAAAGCCCATGCGGCAGCTTATTTGGGCGCTCTGTCTGGCTTTCATTTGCAACGCCTGGGCTGCGAGCCAGACGCTCAAGGTTCGTCCCGCGGGACCTCAGCCAGCTTCCAGTTCCAGGGCCGAAACAACCCCCGCTCCCTCCATTCCTCTGACCATACATGCCGGAACCCCGCTGAAGGTGGCGCTCGATCAGGAGCTACGCGTCCGCCAGGTTGGCCAGGCAGTTCATGGGAAAGTCATAGAGCCGGTATTCGCATTCGACAAACTCGTCGTGCCGGTCGGCAGCGAGGTCAACGGCAAGATCGATCACATCGATGTCATTTCGAAAAAGAAGCGCACTGTGGCGGCCCTGAATGCCGATTTCTCCCCCTATCGCGAGGTCCACATCGACTTCAATGAACTGGTGCTGGCCGACGGCCGCCATCTGCCCATTCAAACGTCTGTGGGCCGAGGCTCAGGCGGTGTTCTCCAGTTTGTTCCGGCTGGGGCAGAAAAAAGAGATACGGTGAAGGACGCAGGCAAGAACATGGCATCGCGTAAAGTGCGCGAAGCCCGGCAGGAGGTCAAGCGGGACTGGGACAACGTGAAGAAACAGCTGCACGCACCAGCCAAGATGCATCGCCTGGAGAGATACGGCGTGGAACAACTGCCCTACCATCCGCAGTACATGGACGCGGGGACCAGTTTCAACGCCGATCTTCGACAACCGCTTGAGTTCGGAAACGAGCCTTTGACGGCGGAAACCCTGGCGGCGGTTGGCACAGCCCCTCCTTCGGGAAGCGTGGTACACGCTCAGCTGGTTACGGCTCTGAACTCGTCCAGTTCGAAGAAGGGCGACCCAGTAGAAGCGGTCATCAGTCAGCCGCTGGTCGTCTCCAACCACTTGTTTCTTCCGGAAGGAAGCCACATCAAGGGCTCGGTGCTGGAAGCCCGGCCAGCCCGCAGACTGGGCCGCAACGGACATCTGCGAATCGTATTCCACCAACTGGTTCCTCCCGACGGAATTCAGCACAGTGTCGAAGCCAGCCTCGAGGGTGTGGCGGTTGCCCAGGGTGAACACTTGAGTCTCGACTCGGAGGGCGGGGCAGAAGTCACCACGCCAAGGACGCGGTACTTGACCACGGCAATTTCGATTGCTCTCGCGACTTCATCGGTGGCGGACAACGATCGCGACGCCGGCATCCACGGAGCCGACGGCGGAGACGTAGGCAAGGGCGCTGCCAGCGGCGCTTCCGGATTTCGCCTGATTGGCACTCTGGTGGGAGCCTTTGCACGCTCCCGGGTGGTCGCTTCGGGCTTCGGTTTTTATGGAGCAGGGATGTCGGTCTATTCGCATTTCCTGGCCCGCGGACGTGATGTGAACTATCCCAAAGATATGTCGATGCTGATTGGACTGGGTACTCGCGATCCCGGTCCGCCGCCTCCGGCAATGAGCCGGCCCTTGACTCCGAACGACCCCCGATAGCCGCTCCATTTACAATCGCGGCATCGTGCTTGGCTACCTCATCGGCGCTGCCACCGTCGCCGCCGCCACTTCCGCCGGCTATCAATCGATGGCGCCGACTGGGCAGTGGTTCGGCCGGACCTTCATTGGGACAAGCCGCCCCTCCCGGCAACTGGCGCTCACCTACGATGACGGGCCCAACGATCCCCACACTTTGCACTTGCTGGAAGTCCTGGCCAAACACAATGTACACGCCACTTTTTTCCTGATTGGCGGCTTTCTCGAGCGCCGCCCCGACATTGCCCGCGAGGTGGTAAAAGCCGGGCACATTGTCGGGAACCATACGTTCACCCATCCCTGGCTGACCTTTAAGAGCGCGCGCGAGATTCGAGCCCAGTTGAGCGGCTGCGAGCGCGCCCTGAGCGCTGCGGTCGGTCCGCACTCCAACCTGTTCCGGCCTCCGTTTGGCGCCCGGCGCCCGGCGGTATTGCGCATCGCTCGCCACATGGGCCTGGAAACGGTTATGTGGAATGTAACCGGCTATGACTGGGAGGCTTCGTCGGCAGAGCAAATCGAGGCGAAGGTGACCGGAAAAGTTCGCGGTGGGGACGTCATCCTGCTGCATGATGGCGGACATCGAGCCTTGGGCGCCGACCGTTCCTTCACGGTCAGGGCAAGCGACCGGCTGATCTCCCGCTACAAGTCGGAAGGCTATGAGTTCGTGACTATCCCGCAGATGATGGAGAGAGACAACCGTGTGGGACCGGGTCTCTGACCCGGTCAGGCGATGCGCAGCATCGCAGCAAATCTGGATAAAGCAACCCGCCGCCCTTGAGCCGCCCGACCGGGGTCGGAGACTGTTCCACACAGCAGCCCTATCCCACGCCCACGGTCGCAAACGCCTGCCTGGCCGCTGCCACGGTTTGCTCAACGTCTTTTGCGGTGTGAGCTGCACTCAGGAAGGCGGCCTCGAATTGCGAAGGCGGCAGGTACACGCCTTTATCCAGCATGGCGCGGAAAAATCGGGCGAAGGCTTCCGTGTCGCATTTCGCCGCCGCCGTCCAGTCAGTAACCGGACCGGGAGTAAAGAACCACGTAAACATCGAGCCCACGCGGTTGCAGCACATGGCTACTCCCGCGTCGCGGGCTGCCGCCATTACCCCCTCGGTCAGTTGGCCGCTCAGAATTTCCAGTCCCGTGTAGATGGTTCCTTTGTGGCTGCGCAAATATCGCAAGGTCGCAAGTCCGGCGGCCATCGCCAGCGGGTTTCCGGAAAGAGTTCCCGCCTGGTACATGGGGCCGAGCGGCGCTACCATATCCATAATTTCCACCGGCCCGCCATATCCTCCCACCGGCAGCCCGCCTCCGATGATCTTTCCAAAGGTGGTCAGGTCGGGAAGGACGCCGTACAACTCCTGCGCCCCGCCGAAGGCCACGCGAAAGCCGGTCATGACTTCGTCGAAGATGAGCAACGAGCCATCGCGAAGGGTAATTTCCCGCAGCGCGTCCAGGTAGAGGCGCGCTGGCGGTACGCATCCCATGTTGCCGACAACCGGTTCCACGATTACGCAGGCAATCTGGTGGCTGAACTTCTTGAAGGCCAGCTCCAGCGCATCCGTGTCATTAAATGGAAGGGCCAAAGTAAGTTGGGTGAACTCCTCCGGAACTCCCGCCGAGCCCGGGATGCCGAGCGTGGCCACGCCCGAACCGGCTTTCACCAGCAGCGCGTCCGCGTGCCCGTGATAGCAGCCTTCGAATTTCACAATGTATTTCCGGTTGGTATAAGCGCGCGCCAAGCGGATCGCCGACATGGTGGCTTCGGTTCCCGAACTGACAAAGCGGATCTTTTCCACGTGCGGAAAAGCCGAGATCACGATTTCCGCCAGGTCAGCCTCCGCTGCGGTCGAGGCCCCAAAACTGGTCCCGTTTTTCGCCGCCGCGGTGATCGCTTCCGGCACCCCCGGCGGCGCATGGCCCAGGATCAGCGGCCCCCACGAGCCCACGTAGTCGATATAGCGGTTTTCGTCGGCGTCCCAAAGATGCGATCCCTGCCCGCGCACGATGAATGGCGGATCGCATCCCACCGCGCGAAAGGCCCGCACCGGCGAATTGACTCCGCCGGGGATAACCTGCTCGGCGCGTTTCTGCAATTTGCGTGAGGCTTCGAGGTTGCGGGACATGGGTTCAGCTCCACCGCAAGAACCAATAAATATAGCAGCCAACCGCCCCATGTGGCGCGGGCGCCCCGCCCGCGAGGTGGTACCGGCAAACATCATGGCCAAGTAAAGACGCGAAGTCCGAAGACCGAAGCTTTCCTTCGTGTACCTTCGTGCCCTTAGTGGTCAATGGCTGTGGAATTTACCGTAAATTCATAATCCCGCAACAATCCTGCAACCTTGCTTCTCTATCCTGAGCACAGTGACACGCTCTTCTAACCGGGAGAGCCTAAGGACAGTCTCGGGGGGCTCCGGGCTGTCTTTTTTGCTTTCCAACACTCCCGCCATCCTGTCTGTTCCAGGTAATTAACTATAGTTAACATGTATACTCGGTATTCCTCCATCCGGATTGACGGGGACGAGCCGGAATCGCTGCGAGCAAGTTCTTCGCAGGCTGGAAGTGCCAAGACTAAAATGCCGAGAGTCCTCAAAAACCTCGTATGCTGGGCCGGACTTTGGGCGTCGATATCGCTGGGGCGGACCAGCATTGCCTACGGACAAGCGCAGCCGGCTGAAGATCCTGCCGTCACCCTGTTCCCTCACTCTCAGACTTCGCCGTACTGGATCTCAGGTCAGGACAATATTATTTTTCAGTGGCATCCGTCATTTGACGCGCCATACAGCGGCCCGAACAGCTTCCGTCCTCAGCCTGAGCATGCTACATCGAATGTGGCCACAATTTTTCTGGGCTACCAGATCAGCCATACCACCGAGGTTTTTGCGGACGTGGAAACTGCCGACGGCGGCGGCTTGAGTGACGCGCTCGGCTTGGCCGGATTCGTCAACGTCGATGTCGTACGCAATCCGCAGCTCGGTCCCAGCCCGTATCTGGCGCGGGCCTTGATTCGCCAGATCATCCCGCTGAGTTCGGAATCGATCGAGACTGAGCGCGGACCCCTGGCTCTGGCCACCAGCCTCCCAGTCCGCCGCCTCGAACTGCGCGTCGGCAAATTCGGGATGGCCGACTTTTTCGATCTCAATGACAGTGGCAGCGACAGTCATTCCCAGTTCATGAACTGGACCGTCGACAACAACGGCACCTATGACTACGCCGCCGATACTCGCGGTTACACGTTCGGCGTGATCGCCGAATATCACGACCGTAATTGGGCCTTTCGATTCGGCGAGTCCCTTATGCCCAAAGTGGCGAACGGTCCCGACCTGGATTGGAATCTTCGGCGCGCGCGGGCCGAGAACTATGAATTGGAAATCCACCCTGGCCTGATTGCGAACCGCGCCACGACGGTGCGCCTGCTGTCGTTTGTGAATCATGCCAACATGGGTGTCTACCGCCAGGCCATCAACGACTTTCTGGCGGGCAGAACGCCTCGGCCGGAAATCCGCGCTCATCCCCTGCAAACCACCGTGAAGTACGGATTTGGGGTCAATCTCGAGCAGGAGTTGCCCCATCATGTACGGGGCTTCGCGCGCTGGGGATGGAATGAGGGGCAGCACGAATCCTACGCCTACACCGAAGTCGATCAGACGGTTGAGCTGGGTGCCGATCTGGCCGGAACTCGTTGGCATCGCAGCCAGGACAAGCTGGGCGGCGTGTTCGTGTCGAACGGCATTTCAGCCGATCACCAGAAATACCTGGCTCTGGGAGGCTTGGGTTTCCTACTGGGCGATGGCGCATTGAACTATGGGCGGGAAAACATTTTCGAGAGTTACTATAACGCGCACCTGTGGCGGGGGATCTTCGCTGGCGCGGACCTGCAACACATCAACAATCCCGGCTATAACCGCGACCGCGGTCCAGTGCTCGCGCCGGGCCTGCGCTTCCATCTGGAGTTCTGACCGGGGTTCTGATGAGGGCGCCGATCTGTCTGACCGGCGGAGCTCGGTTCCTCCCGGCAGTTCAGGTTCTATTTCTCCACTTTGACGCCCTTCCAGAACGCCACATAGTCCCTGATTTGCTTCGCCGCCGGTTTCGGATCGGGATAAAACCAGGCGGCGTCGTGGTTGAGTTTGCCGCCCACTTCAACGTCGTAATAACTGGCTGTTCCCTTCCAGGGACACACCGTGTGAGTCGCGCTTGGCTTGAAATGCTCCGCCCGGATCGCATCCGGAGGAAAATACTGGTTGCCTTCCACTTCCACGCATTGGTTTGATTCCGCCAGAATCGTGCCTTCCCAGATTGCTTTTGCCATAAGACCTGTTTAGATTGCATGACGGGAAGGCGTTCGCAATCTTTGCACGGCTCAGTCAAATCCGGAGTCCTGTCGTTCAATGGCCACTCCATGGTGGGGGCTCTGGAGCGCGTGCTGGTGTGTTCCCCTCGCGCTGCCGGGTGGGACCAGCCCGGACGCGCGGATTGTTGGCCTGAACTGGGATTTCTGCACGCCCCGGATTTCCACACCGCGCAAGCGCAGCACGAACAACTTTGCTTGCAACTCGAATCCGCCGGGGCCGAAGTTTTGCAACTGCCCGCCGCAGGCGGGCTGACTCTCGATGCGGTTTATACCCATGACCCATCCCTGGCTACCGATCGCGGCCTGATCGGGCTAAATCCAGGCAAGCCGAACCGCGTCCCGGAAGCCCAGCACCATCTGGAATTTTGTCGGAGTGCCGGCGTGCCTTCGGCAGGCCAGGTTCAGCCGCCGGGAAAGACCGAAGGCGGCGATATGGTTTGGCTCGACTCTACGACTTTGCTGATCGGACAGGGCTACCGCACCAACGCCGCCGGAATCGCCCAGATGGGTGATTTGCTCCGACCGCTCGGGATGAATGTGATTTCCGCGCCGCTCCCTTACGGTCCGGGCCCTTCCGCCTGCCTGCATCTCATGTCGCTGATGAGCCTGCTCGACGAACATACCGCGCTGGTCGATTTGCCCTGGCTGTCAGTCGAGACGGTCGAACTGCTGAAAGACCGTGGCTTCAAACTGATCGAGATCGACTATTCGGAACGCGAAACTCTGGCCTGCAACGTACTTTCCCTGGGCAACCAGCGGCTCCTCGCCCTGGAAGAAAACCAGAAAACCAACCAGAAACTCGGCCAGTCAGGATTCGATGTGCGAACTTTCCCCGGCTCCGAACTATGCGTGAACGGCGGCGGTGGCCCCACCTGCCTGACCCGGCCATTGCTGCGAACCGGTTTCTGATGTGGGCGCGAGCGTCCACGCTCGTGCGGCGGCGCCACGGACCACACAGCACGAGCGGGCCGCTCGCGCCTACATGGCAGAAACCGCTTTCCTTCCGGCCCTGCTAAAATCAAGAAGCATGGTTCTCCCCTTCGTTCGCGATCTCTTCGCGGACGTAGAAAAGTTACCGGCCTTTTCGCGTGTGGCCTCCCATCTCAAAGAGGGCACGGGGCGGACTCGTGTCTCCGGACTGATCCCTACCGCAAAAGCCTTACTTCTGGTCTTGCTGCAAAAGGCATCCGGGCGGCCGCTCATTGTCGTGGTTCCCGATAACCGCACCGCCGAAGACATGGTACCCATGCTGCAGGCCTTTTGTGAGCTCACCGGCGCCGCAAACCCCGATTCTGTCGTCTCCCTTCCCAATCACGATGTTTTGCCCTTTCAGAATCTTTCGCCGCACCCGGAAATCCAGGAAGAACGCGCGGTAGCGCTATGGAAGATTGCGACCGGAGCTGCCTCGTTCGTGGTTTCACCAATCGCAGCCACCGCGCTGCGCCTGCGCTCCGCCGAGTATTATGCCGACCTGGCGCGCACCGTTCGCCGCGGCGAAATGCTCGACGTGGAGACGCTGCTTCCCCATCTCAATACCGTCGGTTACCACTCCACCGACGTCGTAGAAATGCCTGGAGAATACGCCTTGCGCGGCGGCATTCTCGACGTGTATTCGCCCGAAGACGAGCGTCCCGTGCGCATCGAATTTTTCGGCGACGAAGTGGAGTCCATCCGGAAATTCGATCCCGCTACCCAGCGCTCCTCCAATCCCGTGGATGAAGCGCTGCTTCTTCCCCTTACCGAAACCCCGGTTACAGAGGAATTATTGGGCGCGGTTCATGCCCGCCTTTCGGGTAAGCGCATCACCGGCAACGAAGAAATCATCGAGCAGGCAGTGCGTGCAGGCGGCGTTACGGTTTTTCCGGGATGGGAGTTCTACACCCCCGTGGCCGGCGCCAGGCACACCGTGTTCGATTTGTTGCCCCGCGCGCTGGTGCTTGCCGACGAACCCGACACGCTCAAACCTGAGTTCGATCACGTCTGGTCGCGCATCGAGCAAGCCCACGAGAACAGCGGTGTCGGCAAACTGGTACAACCTGCGGACCTGTATTTCCCGCCGGAAGACTGGTGGAAGAATTTATCCGCCCTGCCAGGAGCGGATGTCGAGCATCTTGAAATCGATCGCAGCGACGACTCCGCACCGGCCATTGCCTTCCAGTCCCAGCCCACGCCGCGCTTCCACGGCTCGGTTCCGGCCATGCTCGAGGAAGTCAAGAACCTCATTGCAGACGGCAAGCGGGTTCTTATCGCGGTTCCCAATACCGGCGAAGTCGAGCGCCTGGCCGACATCTTCAGCGAGTATGCCGTCTCCTTCCGCCTCGGCAGTCGCACCCGCAGCGGAGAAAGTTACGCCGACGAAACTTCCTATTTCTCGGGCGAGCTGCTTACTGCCACTCTGGCCAAGGCTTACGTGCCCGATGGCGTCATGTTTCCGGAAGCCAATCTGGCCATCCTGGGCGCGCGCGATTTGTTCGATGAGTCGGATTCAGTAGTCACTCGCCCCCAACGCTATAAATCCAAGACCTCGGCATTTCTTTCTGATTTTCGCGACTTGCAGGTTGGCGACTACGTGGTCCACGTGGAACACGGCATCGGTCAATATCAGGGGTTAAAAGAGATCAATCAGGGCGACGGCAATGCCGAATTCATGCTGCTCGAATACGCCGAGGGCGCGCGCCTGTACGTGCCGCTGACGCGTCTCGACCTGGTGCAGAAGTACCGCTCATCGGAGGGCGCTAAGCCGGTGCTGAACCACCTGGGCACCGCTGCCTGGGCCAAAACAAAAGCTCGCGTGCGCAAGGCCATGAAGGACATGACCGACGAGCTGCTCAAGCTCTACGCCGAGCGCAAAATGGCCGAGGGTCACGCCTTCTCAGCTGACAATGAGTGGATGCGCGAGTTCGAAGATACTTTCGAATTCAGCGAAACCGAAGATCAGGAAACCGCCATCGCCGATGTCAAGCGCGACATGGAATCAGGCCAGCCCATGGATCGCCTACTATGCGGCGACGTCGGGTATGGCAAAACGGAAATTGCCATGCGCGCTGCCTTCAAAGCCATCAGCGACAACAAGCAGGTGGCCGTGCTCGCGCCCACCACCGTTCTGGCCTTCCAGCACTACGAAACCTTCAAGCAGCGCTTTGCGGCCTTTCCCGTCACCATCGAAATGATCAGCCGCTTCCGTTCTCCCAAACAGCAGAAAGAAATTCTGCAGAAAACGGAAGCCGGAAAAATCGACATCCTGATCGGCACTCACCGCCTGATCTCGAAAGATGTGAAGTTCGCCGACCTCGGCCTGCTGGTCGTCGACGAGGAACAACGCTTCGGCGTGCGCCACAAAGAGCGCCTCAAGCAGATGCGCAAGCAGGTGGATGTGCTCACCATGTCCGCCACTCCTATCCCGCGCACTCTGCACATGTCCCTCGTCGGACTCCGCGACATGAGCGTCATCGAGACGCCACCCAAAGATCGCATTGCCATTCAGACCGTCGTGGCCAGTTGGGATGAAAAGCTGATCCAGTCGGCCATCGAGCAGGAGCTGGAGCGCGGCGGCCAGGTTTTTTTCGTCCACAACCGCGTGGACAGTATCTGGGAGATCGCCGCCAAACTTCAGGCCCTGGTGCCGCGAGCCCGAATCATCGTCGGTCACGGGCAGATGTCGGAAGGCGAACTGGAGAAAGTGATGCTCAAATTCATGCATCACGAAGCCGACATACTGGTCTCCACCACCATCATCGAGAACGGCCTCGACATACCGCTGTGCAACACCATCCTGATTAACCGGGCTGACCGATTGGGGCTTTCCGAGCTCTATCAGTTGCGTGGCCGGGTAGGGCGGTCGAATCGCCGGGCCTATGCCTACCTGCTGCTGCCGGCCGAAATCGAGCTGACGCCCCTTGCACGCCGGCGCCTGGCCGCGCTGAAAGAATTTTCCGACCTCGGCGCCGGCTTCAAGATCGCGGCCCTGGATCTTGAATTGCGCGGGGCTGGCAACATGTTGGGCGGCGAGCAGAGCGGACATATCGAAGCCATCGGCTTCGAGCTCTACACCCAGATGCTGGATCGTGCCGTTCGGGAGATGAAGGGCGAGGCTGCCGCCGACGAAGCCGAGACCCAACTCAACCTGGGACTCAATATCCGCATCCCAGTAGAGTACATTCCGGAAGAAAATCAGCGGCTGCGCATGTATAAACGAGTGGCTGGAGTGGAAACCGAGTCGCAACTCGGCGATGTTCGTGCCGAATTGCAGGACCGGTATGGCGAGCCGCCTGCTCCCGTGCGCAACCTTCTGGAGTATGCCGCGCTGAAGTTGCTGGCAACGCGGATAGGCGCGACTGCCATCGAACGCAAACGCGATTTGGTGAACATAAAATTCCGCCAGAATGCAGAAATCGATCCCGGCAAACTGGCAAAATTCGTCTCGTCGCAGCGCGGAGCGCAGTTTGCTCCCGACGGAACGCTGAAATACATTTCGAAAGCCATGTCGCCCCCGGAAGTTCTGGCGCAATTGCGCGGGCTCTTGGAAGAATTGTCGCCCGCGGCCCAGAGCTTGCCTTCGGTTCCTTCGTGAGCATTGATTTCGTGAGCATGGATAATGAGCCTTGATGATGGGCGTTGATCGATGGAGCGGTGGAGCGGTGATCGATGAATTACGCTCGCGATTGATTTCTGTTACGGTTTCCTGTTCCTATGTCGCGCTATACCTGTAAATCTCGAGACGCCTTTCCCATTGAATGATCAGACCAATCCTGATGTCCCTGCTGTGTGTCGCGATGCAATTCTCCCTATTCATTCCAGGCGCCGGAGCTCAGTCGGCCGGCACATCGTCCCAGACAACTCATGCCGCCTTCGACCACCTGGTGGACGAGTTTTTCGATTTTTACTTCCGCTTTAACCCCACCGCCGCAACGCAGGCCGGATTCCACCAATATGACTCCCGGTTGGAAGACTACTCCCGTTCGGCGATCGAAGCCCAGATCTCCGGACTCCAGGGCTTCCTGACAAGATTCGGCGGTATTCAAAGCAGCGACCTGTCCGAAGAATCCCGCGGCGATTTGGAAGTTTTGTCTTCTACCATCCAGTCCGACCTGCTCGAGCTGCAAACCGTTCAGATGTGGAGAAGGGATCCGGACGTTTACCCTTCCGGCGTCAGCTACAGCGTCTTCCTCATCATGCGGCGCAACTTTGCACCGCCCGAGCAGCGCCTGGTTTCCCTGATCGCCCGGGAGCGGGAGATTCCTAAAGCCTTGGATGCAGCCCGGCAGAATCTCACCAATCCGCCGCGAGTTTATACCGAGGTGGCGTTGCAGCAATTGCCCGACACCATCAAGTTCTTCCAAGAGGATGTTCCGCAGGCATTTCAGGCGGTGAAGGATGCCAAGCTGCTGGACGAGTTCAAATCCAGCAACGACGCGGCCGTGCAGGCATTGACTAAGTATCAGAAGTTTCTGCGCAACAATCTGCTGCCTGCCTCGAAAGGCGATTTCCGTCTGGGATCAGATACCTTTCGCGAAAAGTTGCTCTACGACGAAATGTTGGATATCCCTCTCGGTCATTTACTCGAGATCGGATATGCGGACTTGCGGCGCAACCAGCAACAGCTGAAGGAAGTGGCTGCGCAAATTGATCCCCACCGCACTACTGCGGAAATTCTGGTGGATCTGCGCAAAGATCATCCCCCGGCCGATCAACTGCTGCAAACCTTCCGCGACACCTTAGGCGGGCTGCGCCAGTTTATTGAAGAAAAGAAGATCATCACGCTCCCTTCAACCGTGCCGCCTATCGTGGAAGAGACGCCGCCCTTCGCCCGCGCCTTGACCACTGCCTCCATGGATACTCCCGGCGCCTACGAGACCAAAGCCAAGGAAGCGATGTTCAATGTCACCCTCCCTGACCCGAAATGGAAGCCGGAGAAAATCGAGGAGTGGATGCAGAGCTTTAACCGCGGCACCATTGTCAGCACTGCCATTCACGAGGTTTATCCCGGTCACTACACCCAGTTTCTGTGGATTCAGTCCGCCCCTTCGAAGACGAGAAAGCTGCTCTATAACAACAGCAACGCTGAAGGCTGGGCCCACTACACCGAGCAGATGATGCTCGACGAAGGTTACGGCAATCATGATCTTAAATTGCGACTCGGACAATTATTGGACGCCCTGCTGCGCGATGCCCGCTTTATCGTCGGGATCGAAATGCACACCGGCACCATGACCCTCGACCAGGCTCAGAAGTTTTTCGTGACTGAGGGTTATCAGGTCCCGCCCGTGGCTGAAGAGGAAGCCAAGCGCGGCACTTCCGACCCTACCTATCTCTACTACACCCTGGGCAAGCTTCAGATTCTGAAGCTGCGGGAGGATTACCGTAAGCTGAAGGGGAGCGAGTTCAACCTGCAGGAGTTTCATGATCGCTTCATGCGGCAGGGATCGGTGCCCATGAAAATCATTCGCAAGAGCATGCTTGGGGACGACAGTCCGACTCTGTAGGCGTCCGGAGCGCTAGATTTAGACAGAGTTTATCTGATTCAAACGACGAGGAAGCACGCTATGACTATGAGAGTGCGCAAAGCGGTTTTTCCCGCTGCCGGACTGGGCACCCGATTCCTGCCGGCCACCAAGGCGCAACCCAAAGAAATGTTGCCGCTGGTAGATAAACCAATCATCCAGTACGGCGTTGAAGAAGCGGTCGCCGCTGGTTGCGACCAGATCATCATCGTGACTGGGCGTGGCAAGCAAGCCATCGAAGATCATTTCGACGTCAGCTACGAACTGGAGAAAATGCTGGAGGAGCGTGGCAAAACCGATCTGCTCCAGATCGTGCGCCAAATCTCGGACCTGATTCACATCGCCTACGTGCGTCAGAAAGAGGCCCTGGGCCTCGGCCACGCCGTGCTCACCGCTCGCGAGCTGGTCGGCAACGAACCTTTCGCTGTCCTGCTGGCCGATGACGTGATCGATGCCGAAGTGCCCTGCCTGAAACAGCTCATGAACGTCTTCGAGAAAACTCAATGCTCGGTGCTCGCCACCCAGGTGGTCGAAGGCCCGGGAATTTCCGCCTACGGCGTGCTCGAGGGCAAGCCAGTCCCGGGATCCAATGGAAAGTTATATGAAGTCGTCGGCCTGGTGGAGAAGCCGCGCCCGGAAGACGCTCCCTCTAATCTGGCGGTCATCGGGCGCTACATTCTCACACCCGCGGTCTTCGAAACCCTGTCCGACCTCAAAGCCGGTGCCGGTGGCGAACTTCAACTCACCGACGGACTAAGACAGCTGCTGAAGAAAGAAAAGATCTATGGCTTTGTTTTCGACGGCAAACGCCACGACACCGGCGACAAGCTGGGATTTCTGAAAGCGACGGTAGAGTTTGCCCTAAAGCGTCCCGACCTGGGCGGACCCCTTCGCCAATATCTAAAGAGTCTGAACCTGTAACCTGAACCTGGTGTGGGGCGGACACTCTTGTCCGCCGCCTTTGAGTTTTGATCGAGGTTCGACACCACCAAACGTCAAAAGCGGCGGACAAAAGTGTCCGCCCCACACAACCCGGAATCAGGACGTTCCCAGCGTTATTCGCAGCTTCCTCGACTTCTCCTCCACCCCGTTTGCCAGTTTTTCTTTATGAGCTTCGAGCTTCTTTGCCAGGGGATCGCTCGAGAGCGCCAGAATCTGCGCTGCCAGAATGCCTGCGTTCGTGGCCCCAGGCTTGCCGATGGCCACCGTCGCGACCGGGATTCCAGCCGGCATCTGTACCGTCGCCAGCAAAGAATCCATGCCTTGCAGCGATGTCGATGGAATGGGCACGCCAATCACCGGCAAAGAGGTATGCGCCGCGATCACGCCAGCCAGGTGGGCCGCGCCCCCGGCTCCGGCGATAATCACGCGAATCCCACGGCCAGACGCTTTGCGCGCGTATTCAGCCGTGCGCTCAGGCGAGCGATGCGCGGAAGTGACATCAATCTCATGCTCGATGCCGAATTCCTCCAGAGCTTTTGCCGCCTCCCGCATAATGTCGAGATCAGAATCACTTCCCATCACAATCGAAACCCGAGGTTTTGCGCTCATGAATCTCCCTTGTATCTGTTATATAAAATTGAATAGCAAGCCGGAACCGAAACCGGGAACTAAGAACCGGGAACTAGGAACTGAAAATCACAAACCACCAGCCGCAAAATAAAAAACAATAACCAGAAACTACTTTTTGATTGCCCTCGCAGCGATGTCCCTGCGATAGTGCGCCCCCTCAAACCCGATCTTGGCCGCGGCCTGATACGCCCGATCCGCTGCGCTCTTCAAATCCGTTGCCCGCGCCGTCACTCCCAGCACGCGCCCGCCGGCGGTGAAGTACCCGCCATCATGCCGGCTTGTCCCCGCATGAAAGATCTTGACTCCCTCGGCTTTGCCGGCTTCGTCAAGACCTAGAATTTTCTTTCCCACTTCAAAGGTGCCGGGATACCCTCCCGACGACATCACCACGCAAAGCGAAGCGTCCTGTGACCATCGGAAGTCGCCTTCGCTGACCCGGCCCTCGATCGAAGCCTCGAGCGCTTCGAGCAGATCGCTTTCCAGTCGCATCAGGATCGGTTGCGTCTCCGGATCGCCGAAACGGCAATTGAATTCCAGCACCATGGGGCCACGCGCCGTCATCATCAGTCCGCAGTAGAGAATGCCTTTGTACTCTGCCCCTTCCGCCTTCATGCCTGCTACTACGGGCCGCGCCACGTGCTGCAAAAGCCACTGCGTCATCTGATCGTCCAGCATGTTCGGAGTGGAATACGCGCCCATCCCGCCGGTGTTCGGGCCGGTGTCGCCGTCGCCAATGCGCTTATGATCCTGCGCGGCTACCAGCGGTGCCACCCGCTCCCCGTCACTCAGCACGAGAAACGAAAGCTCATCCCCGGTCAGGCACTCTTCGAGAACTACCCGCCGGCCCGCTTCGCCCAGGCTCTTTCCGCTGAACATCTCCGCTGCCGTCGCCGCCGCCTCTTCTTTGGTCTTGCAAATCACCACTCCCTTGCCCGCGGCCAGGCCATCCGCTTTCACCACCAGCGGCGCATGAAAATGCGGCAGGGCGGTCAGCACATCGTCAATGGAGTTGCAGATGGAAAAATGCGCCGTAGGAATACGATGGCGCTGCATGAATTCCTTGGCGAAGCTCTTGCTCGCCTCCAGCTTTGCCGCCGCTTTGGTTGGCCCGAAAACCCGCCATCCGCGCCGTGTGAACTCGTCCACCACTCCGAGCGCCAGCGGCAGTTCGGGGCCAATCACGGTCAGGTCAGGACGAACCTGGCTGGCAACCGCCACCAGCGAGTCAACACTTTTCATTTCGGCCGGCAGGCACTCGGCGATCTCGGCGATTCCGCCGTTCCCAGGCGCGCAATACACCCGCGAAACCCGGGGAGACTTGGCCAGTTTCCATACCAGGGCATGTTCGCGCCCGCCACTGCCGATCACAAGAATTTTCATAGCCGGAGACTGTCAAGGTTAGGAGGAGGTATCGACGATGTCAAACTGAAGCAGCTCAACTCCGCAAAACCCTTCAGGACGAAGGCGGAACCGTGGAGTCCGATTCCACTCCCCCGGGCGCGTAGTAGCTTGCCTCCTCGGTCTGCAATTTCCGCCCCTTGGCGCTGAAAATCCGAAACTGGGCTGCTCCCAATCTTTGCAAGGCAAACTGCAACGTCGTCCTGATCACGCCCAGCCCGTAAGTCACACTGCGCCTGAAATTAATGGAAGACGCCTCCTCGAAGTATTTTGTCGGACACGATACCTCGCCAATATGGAAGCCAAAATTTACGCATTGCGCCAGCATCTGGTTGTCGAACACAAAGTCGTCCGAGTTTTCCAGTAGTGGAAGGTCCAGCAGGACTTTGCGGCTGAAGGCGCGATAACCGGTGTGGTACTCCGACAACTTGATGCCGAGAAACAAATTCTCGAACGCCGTCAGGAACCGGTTGGCAACATATTTGTAGAACGGCATGCCACCATGCAGCGCCTGCCCGCCGATGATCCGTGATCCCAGCACTACATCGTAGACGTCATAGGCCACCATGCTCGCCATCGCGGTCACCAGCAGCGGCGTGTACTGATAATCGGGATGCACCATGATGACCACATCCGCGCCCGCCGCCAGAGCCTCGCGATAGCAGGTCTGCTGGTTGCGCCCGTAGCCGTAATTCTGGTCATGCACATAGAACTGCAACCCCAGCCGCTGAGCAATCTCAACCGTGCGGTCGGAACTGTGGTCATCCACCAGAATGCGAATGTCCACCAGGTCAGGCAACTCTGCGACGGTCGCCTCCAACGTCTTCTCCGCGTTGTACGCAGGCAGCACAACCGCAATGCGTTTCCCGTTGATCATCTTCAGTTGAACATCTTCTGCTGAGCAAGAACGACCCATCATAATCTCATAACCGTGTGCGGCCAGGTCGATGTGCCACCGGAGGCCGTGTGGGACCGGGCCTACGACCCGGTCAGGCGGTGCGAAGCGCCGCTGACAGTCCACCAGAAATCATGGCCTCGAGGCCGGCGGCCGGTTTGAAGACCCGGCCCCGCACGTGCAACCCTGATAAAATATTTGTTCGAAGGCCATGGCTGAAAAACGCACCTTATTCGAGAAAGTCTGGGATGAGCACGTCGTCTGCTCTCCCCCCGGCCGCCTTCCGCTTTTATATATTGACCTGCACCTGGTGCACGAAGTCACCTCGCCGCAGGCTTTCGACGGCCTGCGTGTGGCCGGACGCAAGGTCCGCCAGCCCAGCCGCACCGTCGCCACCGTCGACCACAATATCCCGACCGAGCCGCGCGGCACTCCCATCACCGATCCCATCGCCGCCCGCCAGATTCAGGCATTGCAAAAGAATTGCAAGGAATTCGGAGTTCCGCTGTTCGATATGGACTCGCCCGATCAGGGCATCGTTCACGTTATCGGTCCCGAACTCGGTCTCACGCAGCCGGGAATGACTATCGTCTGCGGTGACAGCCACACCAGTACTCATGGCGCTTTCGGTGCGCTGGCTTTTGGCATCGGGACTTCTGAAGTCGAGCACGTCCTCGCAACCCAGTGCCTGCCGCAGCGCAAGCCCAAAACTATGCTGATCGATGTCCGCGGAGCCTTGGGCGAGGGTGTCACTGCAAAGGATCTTGCCCTCGGCATCATCGGCCAGATCGGCACTGACGGCGCCACCGGCTACGTCATCGAATACGCCGGCGAAGCCGTTCGCGCGCTCTCGGTCGAAGCCCGCATGACCCTGTGCAACATGAGCATTGAGGCCGGAGCCCGTGCCGGTATGGTGGCTCCCGACGAAACCACCTTCAACTACATCAAGGGTCGGCGCTTTGCCCCGAAAAACGGTGGGTGGGAGGACACGCTGGCCCGCTGGCGCAGCCTGCCTTCCGACCCCGGCGCGCGCTACGACAAAATCGTGGAAATTGACGCCCTAAAGCTCTCTCCGTTTGTGACCTGGGGCACGAACCCAGGCATGGTCGTCGCGGTCAGCGGTCGGGTCCCGGAACTTAGCGATTTGAAAACCGACGCCGACCGCCGTTCCGCCGAGCGCATGCTGGAATATATGGGCCTCACGCCCGGCACCCGCGTCGAAGAGATTCCAGTGGACCGTGTATTTATCGGCTCTTGCACCAACTCTCGCCTGGAAGACCTGCGCGCCGCAGCTCGCGTGGCTCGGGGCCATCATGTGAATCCAAAAGTGCGAGCCATGGTTGTCCCGGGTTCGCAAACGGTGAAACACGCAGCCGAAAAAGAAGGTCTGGACCGGATTTTTCAGGAAGCCGGCTTCGAATGGCGCGAATCAGGCTGCTCCATGTGCCTGGGCATGAATCCGGACATCCTGCAACCGGGTGAGCGTTGCGCTTCCACCAGCAATCGCAACTTCGAAGGCCGTCAGGGACGCGGTGGACGCACCCACCTGGTCAGTCCCATGATGGCCGCCGCCGCAGCGATTGCCGGCCACTTCACAGATATCCGTAAGTGGAAATTTCAGTAGGGTGGGGCGGACACTCTTGTCCGTCGCTGTTGAATTTTGTTTTTTGTATCGCAAGCTCAAAATCAAAGTCGGCGGACAAGAGTATCCGCCCCACAGTGTTTGGGAACTTGGAGAACTGATGCAACCCTTCCGCACTCACAAGGGCAAAGTCGCCCCGCTCGATCGCCCCAACATCGACACCGACCAGATCATCCCCAAACAATTCCTCAAGAGGATCGAACGCACTGGCTTCGGAGAATTTCTGTTCTACGACTGGCGCCGCGGCAAGGATGGTTCGCTCGATCCTTCGTTCTCTCTGAACCAGCCCCGCTACGCTGGTGCCAGCATTCTGGTTACCGGAAAGAATTTCGGCTGTGGATCGTCACGTGAACACGCCGTCTGGGCGCTGGAAGATTTCGGTTTCCGTGCCGTGATCGCTCCGTCGTTCGCCGATATCTTTGCCAACAACTGCGTGAAGAACGGCGTTCTGACAGTAGTGCTGGCTGAAAAGGAAGTCGCAGAAATCATTCGCCGCGCGTCCGAACACTCCGACTACCAGCTCCAGATTGACCTCGAGCGATGCAAAGTTGAAGACGAGCAGGGCTTCTCGGCCGCATTCCAAATCGACGACTTCACCCGCCACTGCCTGCTCGAAGGCCTCGATGACATCGGCCTGACCCTCCAGCACGAAGCCGACATAACAGCCTATGAAGCCCGGCCCCACCCAATCTGGGGCGGGCGCCCTCGCCCGCCGCTTTTGACTTCGATCTTGTTTGCCTTTGCTCTTGTTTGCCTTTGATCTTGTGCTGCCTTTGACCCTGTGCTGCTCTTGATCTTCTATGTCTTAGATTTCCGAATTTGATTCAAGCCGGCCACCTAAACTGGTGGCCCCGCAGGCGCCCCCGACGCTTTCACCTTAGGCGTATTCTGCGCCGGATTCTGTAGAAACAGGCCAATCTCATGATCCAGTTGCTCGATCACCGGCCCCCGAGCGGCGTTCTTTTTTACGGCGCCTTGTACCTCTCGCACTCCCGCCAAAGCCACCGCTCGTACCTCCGGCGTGGCCTCTGCATTCGCCGCCAGCGCCATCAATCGCTCAGCCACTTCCGCTTGCACCACGCCTGCCAGATCACGTTCTGCCGGCGTCTTCGCATCATCTGAAAATGCCGCAGTCACCAGCGCCGATACCACACTTCCCGGCGAGGGCGCCTGCGCCTCCTGGCGCGAAATAACCGCCAGCCGCTGCATGCGCTGCGGATTCAGCAATCCACCGACAACGATTTCAGCCACCGCTCGCGCTCCGTCCTGTGGGCTGAAAAGATATCCCGCCGACGAAGTAAAGCTCTCCGGATCAGGATCGCGATTCTCCACCGGCGCCAGTGCCCGCCATACCTCCGCCGGAACAACTAGCTTGGCAGGGGTCAACGCTTGCAACGCGAGCCGCACCGCTTCCTTCTGGCTTTCCGCCGGCCAGATAATAACCGGAGCCTGGCCATCGCCGGCCAGAGATAACGGCACCTCCGCGCTGCCCACCACGTTGATCGCCGCTCCCAGGGCGTAGCGATGAAATAGGTAGACCAACGCCAGTCGCGAGGCCAGCAGCGAGTTAGGCTCCCCCGCCCGCAGCATCTTCGGGCTGTAATGGGCCAGCAGCGCGTCGCGGACCGGCAGCACTTCCTTCAGCCAGGTCACCGGATCGGGCCCGTCGTCATAGGAATTCCAGCGCGGGTCGTCTATGTTCCCCCAAACAATTCCCTTCGCAATTGCTCCCCGCACGATCGCATCCCGCCGCGCCTGCTCCTGCTCCGCCGTGCTGCCAGGCTTGCCCTGACTGTAGCCCCACTCGATGACGTGGCGGTCGTAGCTGCCCACGCCCTGCATATAAGCGTCGGAAAGATCGGCGCTGCCATCGGCCCGAATGTGCACTCGCGGCGCAAAGTAGTCCATCACCGACCCGCGGTCGTACGTGCTGGCCACAAAGTTGTGCTCCAGGCCAAGCACATGGCCCATTTCGTGGCAGGTAAGCAGTGCCAGCCGGCTCAACATCACCCGCTCTTCGCTGGTCTTTGGATCGAGGTTGTCGAGCGCGGCGAACGTATCCAGGGCCGGTTCGAAAGAATTTCTCTCGGCGCTGCGCCCGGAAGGAGTCGTGGACTCCCAGTAATTGTTCACCGTCCTCATGCGGTGCGAATCCAGTTGCACCACCGCGTGGATAATCTCTCCCGTACGCGGATCCACGTGGCTCTGCCCCACCGACCATCCCCGCCCGGAGCGGTTCGTCCACTGAATGGTCGGATAGCGCACGTCCATAGGATCCGCTCCCTCGGGCAAGTCCTCGATGCGCAATGCGTTCTTGAATCCCGCCTGCTCAAATGCCGTATTCCACCACAGCGCCCCGGTGCGCGCCGCCGAGCGCACCGGCTCGGGAATCGCGCGGTCGAGATAAAACACTATCGGCTTGACCGGTTCGCTCAACGCCGCGCCCGGATCTTTTTTCTGCAAACGCCAGCGGTTCACCAGATAGCGCGTCAGCGGGCGATCATAAGCCTGCGAAAAATCCTGGAAGCTGACGCTGATAAATCCCACCCGCGGGTCCTGCTCCAGCGCTTCATACCCGGGACTCGGCATAGCCACAAAGGAATGATGTTCACGAACGCTGAGCGCATGCGGATCGGGCTGGTTCATATCGCTCTCCGAATCCGTCGCGAAGGTCAGCATCGCTTCCACTTCTGTATTCAGCGGAAAGCTTCCTGTGTGCTCCAGATCGATCACGCTGCGATCCTTATCGAGCCGCCAGTCCGCGCCTTTCGACGCCTGCTCGCGTACCATCATCCCGCCCACGGCGCGAGTCGGCCGCCGCAACTGCGACAGCAGGTCGAAGGCATCTCGCACCAACAAACTATCGCCATTGACCAGCACGGTTCCGTCCTGCTCCGCTTCCACCGGCAGCGAAGCCAGCACCGAACTGGGAAAGCTGTACTCCACCGAATGCTGAAGCTCCGCAGCGCTATTCGGCGCGCGAAAGCTGGTGTTCTCCTGAATCACCAGCACCCGCGTCCCGACCCGCCGAAACCGGCATACCCATCCCCCGCCAAAAGAACTCCGGTCGGCGAAAACCTCGGTCGAACCAATCCCGCTTCCCAGCCCGGTGAAGTAAAGAAACTCGCGGTCGAGCGCGGCTGGCGACAATTCAAAAAGAATGGCGCCTTTCTTCTCGTCCCAGTAATAGGGAAGAAATCCGTCGTGGCGTTGCAACCCAGCGGTGCGAGCCGTCAGGCCGGCTTTGTCGTCCGAAGTTTTTGCCGGCGTCTGAGCGGCCGCCTGCGTGCAGATAGCCATCATCCCAACCACGAATGCAAGCAGCAACCTTGCCAGTTTCATAGGCTTGTCTTATACATCAGAGGCACACGCTGCCTCAAACCGCCAAGTGGTCTTGACAGCATTGCCGCAGTCGTACCAGCTATAATTAATTTCTCGCCCGGCCCGGAGGGATGCGTGAGCGGTTGAAACGGGCGGTCTTGAAAACCGCTGTACCGGAAACGGTACCGGGGGTTCGAATCCCTCTCCCTCCGCCAC
>DATAPL010000051.1:0-85450 GCA_036265205.1 Terriglobales bacterium | reverse complement strand
CTGCACACCGGATCCTAGTTCGAGTCGAGCTCCCGTTCATTCAGCATTGGTTCAAAAATCGGTGACCCGCCATCACCAACCCGGCAGGTCGGCTTTCAGTCAGGATGCTAGGGTAAACCTCCCCGCATTGGCAATAGGGGGGACCTAAAAAGTTGGCAATCGGCTTGCCAGCGACTTTCGTAAGGGGAACGGCTTGGGCTTTGCTACGGAGCGGGCGCAGCTACCCAATAGCGGCTCCTGGCGAGCACGGTCGCGGTGCCAGGCTGCTTGAGGCGCACGTGAATCTGGTGCAACCCGGGCCTGGGATTTTTCGGTTCGAAGCTCAGCACGTAGCGGTTGCGCAAGTGATTGGTGAAATCGATCAATCGATTTTCGAATTGTTGGCGCGACTCGAACAGCTCGTATTCGCCACCGGTCTGGGAGGCAATCGCCTTTGGCGTGTTGCGTTTCGTCGCGGCTCTAGCCTGCGCCAGCAGCGCGATCAGATCGACTCCCAGTTTCATCTCGTCCTGGTTGTTGCCCCGTTCTGTGTCCAAAATGTTGGAGAGCGTAGGGGAGAACGCCAGAGCGTACACAGTCGCGTTGCTGTTGCCGATCAAAGTCACGACATCGTCAATTTTGGCAAAATGGCTGCCGTGGTCACGGGTCTCGCTGATCAGGAGCAGCACTTTCTGGCGACCTTCGTGTGTCTTATTCAGTAACCTCACTGAATATTGCACGGCATCGAGGATAGCCGCTCCGCTATCGCCTGCTTGCAAGTTGTGCAGGCAATTGGCGATCTGCGCTCCGTCCCCGGTGAAATCCTGCGCCAGGTTCAGCTGGCTATCGAATGTGAGGATCGCGATTTGAGTGTCGGGCTCGTCAAGAATGGGGCCCAACATGGAATTTAGACCTTGCATTCTGCCGAATTCGCGCCCTGCTCGCCGCCCCGTCTGAATCGCCACTATCAGGGAAAGTGGTTCGGATTCAAGTGATTCATCCAGTTGCGCCGGTTGTTCGACTCCGTCGTCCTCAATGACGAAATCGGTCGCGTGCAATCCATAAATCGCGTGTCCGGTAGCGTCCCGGACCAGGGCGGGCACAATCACCACATTGGATTGACTGCGGAAGGTTGGTTCCTGGGCAAGAGTTACCGAGGCCGCCAGGAGCAACAGAGGGTAAGAGCTTAAGTTGATGACACTATCCTGCCCGGCGCTTGTCTCCCAGCACTTCGTCCAGCGCGCTCGACAAATGTTGGGCGCGGCGCAGGTAGTCGCCCGAACCTACATCCTGATTGCGTTTGAGCAAGTGATATTCGTCAGCGATGTTCAGCGCGGCCAGCACCGCCAGGCGCGCGGTATCGACAGTGTGCGTCTGTTCCGCAACGGCCCGCATCTTGCCGTCAACGTATTCGGCCAGTTTGAGGATATATTCCGCATCGGAGCCGCGGAGATTGTAGGCCTGGTCGAAAATCTCCACCCGGACAGCGTTGTTGCTGGGGTCTTTCACCGCAGGATGCTTCGTGGCCGTTGCCATAGTGTTTCTCCTCGGGAAGGAGGCCCTGACCCGAATCAGCTGACCGCCTGCTCCTCTGCAATCGATTCGATTTGCGCCAGCATCTTCTCCACCCGGCCGCGAATCTCCTCACGTTCCTTGCGCAGCCGGACCATCTCACGGCGCAAGCCTTCCAGTTCCTCTTCGCGTTCTTCCAATTGCTGGCGCAGACGCTGGGTGTCGCGCTCCGCAGCCTTCTGGGCCTCTCGCCCTGACTTGTACAGCTCAATGGTGCGATAGACTTTCTCTTCGAGCGCCTGAAAATCGTCAGCAGGAACCTGGGCAGATACCCCTTCAGCCATTCTCACGGACATGGTGCCACCACTTCCTAAAAGGAAAATTGAGAACTTCAGCGCAGTATACCGCAGAAACCTGTTCACGGATCAGATGCTTGTGAGCTTTTAGCGGTTGGTCGGAGTGGTAATGAAGTACCGCTTAAGTAATTGCGATGACAGCGGGCGAAAATCACTCTGGTTGCTGGGCGTACTTTTCCCAAACTATTTCCGGGAGCGCAATTTACGCAGCCGTTCCGCGGCCGCATCCAGCGTTTGGTCGCGTTTGCAGAAGGCGAACCGCACTTGCTGGGCTCCGTCGCGGGCGTCGTTGTAAAAGCTTGATCCCGGAACCGCGGCCACCCCGATCTCCTTTACCAGGTATTTGGTGAATTCAAGATCATTGGCGTATCCAAAAGCGCCGATATCAGTCATGACGTAATAGGCGCCACGCGGCTGGAAGCAGCGGAAACCAACCTCCTGCAATACCGGGATCAGGCGGTCTCGCCGCTGGCGATATCCCTCCGCCAATCCCTGGTAGTAGCTCGCAGGCAGAGCCAGGGCCGCTGCTCCGGCTTCCTGCAGCGGACCAGGCGCGCCCACGGTAAGGAAATCGTGCACTTTGCGGATTGCGTCCGTGACGGCGGGCGGCGCCACCGCCCATCCCACACGCCATCCCGTCACGCTGTAGGTCTTGGAAAGGCCGTTGATGGTGATGGTGCGCTCGCGCATTCCCTCGAGCGCGGCCATTGAAATATGGCGCGCGCCGTCAAAGAGAATGTGCTCGTAAATCTCGTCGGTGATGGCCAGAACGTTGAACTCGACGCACAGGTCGCGGATCAGTTCCAGCTCGCCGCGAGTGAAGACCTTGCCGGTTGGATTGTTCGGGGTATTCACGATGATCGCCTTGGTGCGATTGTGAAACGCCGCCCGCAGCTCGCCTTCGTCGAACATCCATTCGCCGCCGGGCGTAGCTGGCGGGCGCAACTTCACGAAGCGCGGCTTGGCTCCAGACAGGACCGCGTCGGGGCCATAGTTTTCGTAGAACGGCTCAAAGATCACCACTTCGTCGCCCGAGTTGCACACTGCCAGCAGGGTCGAAATCATGGTCTCGGTCGAGCCGCAGCAAACCGTGACTTCGCGCTCGGGATCGACCTGGATGCCCTGCCACACCTGCATCTGGCGGGCAATCGCATTGCGGAGATTCTTCGCTCCCCAGGTAATGGCGTATTGATTGACGTCAGCCGCAATGGCTTCCTGAGCAGCAAGTTTGATCTCCGCCGGGGCGGGGAAATCGGGGAAGCCCTGGGACAGGTTGATGGCGCCATACAGCATGGCCTGGCGCGTCATCTCACGAATGACCGATTCGGTGAAGTGCTCGACCTTGCCGCTGAGAAAGGATTTCTGCTGGATGGCGGTGTCTGCCATAATCGCCAGCCTAGCACAGCCCGCTGAAGGCGGGCTGTGGACCAGGATTTAGAACAAAAACCTCAGTGGTGCGGCTGATCCTCAGAAGGCAGCTGTACAGGCCGGCGCAAATCGATGACTTCGCTTCCGGGTGCGATTTTGAAAAGCTTTGGGTCGGGTTCTCCGGGAACTACGTCCGACACCTCGAAATCCTGGGTTCCGATTCTGGGGTCCTGAAGCTTGCTGCTGAGGTTGATGCTCAGTTGAGGCGAGTACCAGTACTCCCGAACGATGTGCAACTCACTATCATTGCCGATCGCTCCCGGTTCCACGACGGTTGTCTCTCGAGTTCCCACAGCCTCCAATCCGCCGATGAACTGTTTGCCCAGATCTTCGCGGCTCGTTCTTTCTTGGGAAGGGATGGCACTGGGAGTTCCGGCAAAAACCGGAGGCGAATAAGACTCCAGTTGGCAGACTTGTTCACCGGGTTTGCAGATATAAAGCTGGTGTGCAACGGGATCGCTAATCTCAATCTGCGTGATCACCGACTCACGCTCTCGGTCGGGGGGCACGAGCAAACGACGCTCCTGAAAAATGCGGCCGGCGGCATCGCGCGCGATGGCCCTGTGATTGACCAGCGTAATTCGGCTGCCGTCTGCCAGCATGCGGACAGATTCGGTAGACACAGTGGCGCTGAAGGGGGCGTGCGGAACTGCCGGAATCAGAATACTGACAAGCCTCTGCTGCACCCCGCCGTCGGGCGGACGCGGCCGCTCTCCGCGCGTCTGGGCGCCACCCAAAGCTGGCGAAACCATGAGAAATGCAGAGAGAAAAAGAACGCGGGCAAAATTCTGCACGGGCATACTCTCAGGCTCCGTGAAACCACGGTAGCATACACCCCTTCACGCCGGTGCTGCGGGCGAATCGAAAGGGCCTTCGACCACGGGCAATCAGGTTAGAGTGCGCCCTGTCGACGCACAAAGAATTGCTCCTTGTCCATTTTCGCCGGGACCGCCACATCGAAGAATCCCACCATCATCTCCTGGTAAGTCTGGTCGCCCCAAGTGACGGTCGCAGTCGGGTCGGGATTGTGCGGATTATTCCGCGAGTTGTCGTACCAGGCTACCGCGCGCAGCTTCGTTCCCGCTTTCAGCAGTCGAGGCTCGGCCAGGCGGTAGCTCAGTTGCCAGTGAAAGTGATAGTTCACGCGCAGCAGAGTCTCGATCGAGCCATCCGGATGCACGATGTCGTACTCGAAGCGTTTTCCGCGCAGATGCATGTGCGGAAAAAGGCTGAGCAAGGTGGCGTCATGGGGCAGCGTGCCCTGTGCTTCCACGCGAAAGTTGTCGGCCCCGGGCGGGATAATGAAGGCGTGGTCATTCAACTGCAAAGTGATGACGCGCTGCTGCGGCGGCGCCTTCGCGAAAACCAGGCCGAGGCGAGTTTGATCCTGTCCGGCTTGGCCGTTGGTCGTGTAGTGAATCTGAAAGACCAGATCCGATCCTGCCGGAACGAATTTTGCCATGCTGTCGGGCCAGTGATCCGGCGAACTGCCGGGGGCGTATACCAGAAGCAGATCGCTGGTGGTGCCATGCGCATCCAGCCGATCCTGCGGATCGCTGAGGGTTGAAGCGGTAAAGGGCGCGCCGATTGGCGCGTGATGCAGCCAACTGGAGCCGGGCGGTCGAATGTAGACCACGGCGTGATGCACATATTGCGGACTGGAAGGATGGAGCTCCGCCATCTGCACCCACTTGTCTTCGGTGAAATGCGTGGGCACGATTTCATATGTGTACTCCACGTCCCCATCGGCCGGGATGTGCACAGCCGCTGGCATTTCCAGAATTGCGTTCGGCTGCGCAATATCCCACCCTTCACCCCACCACGGTGGTGGGGGCGCATCATGCAAGTCCCCCGCCGGAGCGCCGGCTTTGACCCAATCCAGCAGGGTGGCAATCTGTTGCTCGCTCAGTGAGGGATCATTGGAGAAGTGGCCGAAGCGCGGGTCGGCGAACCAGGGCGGCATGGTTCGATTTTGGACTGCCTGGCTGATGGAGGCTGTCCAGGGCAGTGTCTGTTTGTAAGTCACCAGCGGCATGGGCGCGACTTCCCCCGGGCGGTGGCAGCTCTGGCAGTGGTCCTGCAGGATCGGGAGCACATCTTTGTAGAAAGTTGGTAGTTGTCTTTCAACCTGAGGCGAGGCCGTCTGAGGTAATCCCGTGAGAACCAGGGCCGCGGTGAGAGCCAGCCAACCGAACCAACCCGCTAACCGGACAAAACGAGAGCCCACTTCAAAAGTGTATAAGAAGATGAGATCAATCCTTCCACACACCCATGAAATTCAGATCATCTGCAAGAGTCAGAGGTGAAGCAGGGGTCCTTCGACTTCGCATGCAGCCCGCGTGCGCGGGCTTCATGCTTCGCTCAGGATGACAGGTTGTTTTTCCGGCAGGGTCTACGTACGCAGCTTTCCGCCCAGGCCTTCGAGAGCCTTGACGATATGCGCCGACCACTCCGCTACTTCATCCTCGCGAAGGGTGCGTTCATAAGACTGGAAAGTCGCTCGCAGCAACATGGAATACCTGCCGGGCGGGACATTGCCGCCACGAAAGACCTCCACTGGAGCAAAGGTCCTCAATTCCTTTAGCCCGAGCGCGGTCACAGTGCGGTAAATTTTCTCGAAGGCTACTGCATCATCGAAGACGAACGAAAAATCGCGCTCCACCGCCGGATAGCGCGGCAGAGGCTCGTAGCGGACCACACGCAGTCCGTGCTGGTATAGCCGTTCGAGATCAAATTCCGCAATCAGCACATCATGGCGCAGCTTGCGGGCGGCGGCGATTTCCGAATCGATTTGCCCAAACTCGGCGACAGCCACATCATCCAGCAATGCGCGCGCCGACCGGCCGCGATGATAGTAGTCCGCCGTCTGGGCATCGAACGTCAGCGACTCGTGCTGAAAGGCGTGCAGAAGATTTTCCACGTCACCCTTTAACTCGAAGAACCCTCCGTCGCGCGTGCCCCAGCCCGAGGAAAATTGCTGTGTTGAACCCGGGTTAGCCCATCCCAGACAAATTCGCTTAGGTTCAATGGTTGCCGCTCCCGCCGTCTCGAAAATACTGCCCGCTTCGAAGAGACGGACGTTGCCGGCGCCGCGGTTTAGGTTATAGGCCAGCATGTTGAGCATGCCCGGGACAAGGGAACTCCTCATGACCGATGCTTCTTCGCTCTGCGGATTGGCTAGCTCAACCACCGGGGACGAGGAAAAAAGTTCAGCATCCTGATGGGAGATGAAGGTTAGCGAAACTGCCTCGTTGTAGCCGAGAGCCAACAGCGACGAACGCAGTTTGCTGTCTTTTTCGGCACCCGGCGGCTCAACTACCGCCCCGGCGTACGCGGGAAGAGTGTTGGTGAATTTGTCGTAGCCGTGCATGCGCGCGATTTCCTCCACCAGATCGATCTCGCGCTCCACGTCCAGCCGCCAGCTGGGGATGCGCACGGTGAAATCTGGGTCGCCGCCGCGCTCCGGCATCATCTCGAAACCCAGCTGCTTGAGAATGCGGAAAATTTCGTTGGTTTCCAGCTTGCCTCCGAGGATGCGGTGCACCTCGGAAAGATGCAGCGCCACCGGAGCCAGATCGACGTGCCTTGCCACGGTGTCGATCCTGCTCCCACTCAGCCTGCCGCCGGCGGAGTCCAGGATCAGGGCAGCCACGCGGTCGCAGGCCAGGGCAGTGGCCTCGAAGTCCGCGCCGCGCTCGAAGCGATGCGAGGCATCGGTGTGCAGGCCGAAGCGTCGCGAGGTCTTGCGCACCGTCGATGGATCAAACCATGCCGCCTCGATCAAGATATTGCGGGTCTTCGAGGTAATCATGGTGTCAAACCCGCCCATGACGCCGGCGAGTGCGACCGGTTTTTTTGCGTCAGCGATGACCAGATCGTCCGGCGTCAGCTTGCGCTCCACACCGTCCAGGGTCTTGAGGGTTTCGCCGCTGAACGCCCGCCGCACCAGAATCTTGCAGCCCTCCAGCAAATCGAGATCAAAGACGTGGGTGGGATGCCCCATCTCCCACAGTGTGTAGTTGGTGGCGTCGGCGGCATTGTTGATGGAGCGCTGATCGACCAGGGTGAGCCGCGCTGCAATGGCTGCGGGTGACGGGTTGATACTTACATCGCGAAGAATACGAGAGGTGTAGCGCGCGCACCCGGAGGGATCAGCAATCTCGATGGTGAAATTTTCGCTGCCCTCCGCTGCCGGCAGCTTCGCAGCCAGCGGTCGCAGCGGCAGGTTGTAAATCACCGAGGCTTCGCGCGCCACGCCGTAGTGATTCATGGCGTCGGGGCGATTGGTGCCTATTTCCATTTCGAAAATGGCGTTTTCGGCTTTGCCGCTGATCCCTTCGACCGCGATGCCGACCGCAGTAAGATCCTGCGCCAGGCGGAGATTGTCCACCTTGGGATCAACGAATTCGCGCAGCCATTGTGGTGAGAGTTTCATTGTTAAAGCTTCTAGCTACTGGCTTCTGGCCACTAGCTACAAACCTACGGACGCAAACTGGCCCGGCAAAAGCCAGAAGCTAGCGCCAGAAGCTAGCAGCTCCTACCCAAACTGCTCTAAAAACCGCACATCGCCGTTAAAGAACAACTGAATATCATCCACTCCGTATTTCAGGATGGCGATGCGGTCGGCACCCATGCCGAAGGCGAAGCCGCTGACCTTTTTGGGATCGTAACCGACGAATCCGTAGACATTGGGATCCACCATGCCGCAGCCGAGAATCTCGATCCATCCTGTCTGCTTGCAGGGACGGCAGGGTTCGCTGCCGCGCTTTCCGCTGCCACCGCAGATGAAACAGGACACCAGCATCTCCGCGCTGGGCTCGGTAAAGGGAAAGAACGAGGGGCGGAAGCTGGTTTTCACGCTGGAACCGAAAAGCTCCTTCATGGCGTGGTCGAGCGTGCCCTTCAAGTCGCAGAAGGTGATGTTGGTGTCGACCGCCAGGCCTTCGATCTGATGGAACATGGGCGAGTGGCTGGCGTCGGGCGGATCGTTGCGGTGCACCTTGCCCGGGATCACGATGCGAATGGGCGGCTTCATTTTCTCCATGGTGCGAATCTGCACCGGAGAAGTGTGGGTCCGCAGCAAAAGGCGTTCACGCTGAGGCTTCGATTCCTGGCGGGCAATAAACAGCGTGTCCTGGGTATCGCGCGCCGGATGGTTGGGCGGAAAATTCAGCGCCTCAAAATTGTAATAGTCGGTTTCGATGACCGGCCCTTCCTGCACCGAATAGCCGAGATTGCGGAAGACGGAAACGATCTCGTGCGCAGTCTTGATCACCGGATGCTCAGCACCCAATGGGCGCCGAATGCCGGGGAGGGTGATGTCGAGAGAATCGAGCGACGGCGCCGCCACGCTCGCGCGCGTCGTAACACTATCCCCCGCTCGTTTGGCTGTTGCGACAGCGCCAGATCGCGGCTTCTCTACCGTCGCGGTAACCGTTGCTTTGAGCTGGTTGACCCGTTGCCCAACCTCGCGCTTCGATTCTTTCGGCGCCTGCTTCAGCCACAAATCGTTGATCTGGGTGAGCACGCCATTCTTGCGCGCCATCCAGCGGTCGCGAAATGCTTTCCAGTCCTCTTCGTTCTTGACCGCGCTGGATTCTTTTTCGAGAGCAGCAAGAAGGCTCTCCGACGCCTTTTCCAGCGCCGTTGCCGTGTAGCTCTTCAGTTTGGGGACGGTGTACATGAAACCGTAATCAGTTCTCAGTTGCTGAGCGTTCAAGGTGTAAGTGCGGAATCGCCAGAGCGGTGCAAAGCGACCCGCCGGGCCGAGGGCTAAAAGCTAAAGGCTGGTTTCTACGCTGCCCCACCGAGAGCGCCCTTCGCCTGCTCGGCGAGGCTCTTAAAGGCGCCGGGGTCATTCACCGCCAGGTCCGCCAGGATTTTGCGATCCAGTTCCACTCCGCCCTTTTTCAACCCGTGGATGAACTGGTTGTAGCTCATTCCGTTCAATTTGGCGGCGGCGCCGATGCGCACGATCCAGAGCGAGCGGTACTGGCGTTTTTTCTGCTTGCGCCCGGAGTAGGCGAACTTCAGGCCGCGTTCCACGGCTTCTTTGGCGGAACGGTAAAGTTTGGATTTAGTGAGGAAATAACCGCTGGCGCGGTCTAATATTTTTTTTCGCTTGGCGCGGCGCTTGGTTCCCCGTTTTACGCGAGGCATGTTTAGCTCCTTTTTAACTGCGATTTACGGCGGCTGGAGGTAGGAGACTCGAAGTCTGATTTGCCTCTTCACACGCCTGGGCCGTTTGTCGAATCGACTGCAGCCACTGCGCGGGCGAGTCGCCCGCGTCCACACAAAGAAAAGTTTCTAGTACGGAATCATGCGCTTGATCTTGGGCGTATCTGCGTCGCTCACCAGCACAGCCTGGCGCAGTTTGCCTTTACGTTTCTTATTTTTCGAGGTCAGCATGTGGCGCAGGTGAGAATGGTGGCGCTTCACCTTGCCGGTGGCCGTCTTCTTGAAGCGTTTTGCGGCACCTTTGTGCGTTTTCAGTTTCGGCATAAATCCTCAGTTCAGCGGTCTGGCAATTCGCGACCAAAGGCCTGGCTGCAGCGGCATTTTCCTCAGCCGGCTCAATGCCAGGTGCTTCCTGCCAGTTGCTATCTAAATAGGTTGACTACGATTCACTACGCCTGATTCACCCGGCCCGGCGCGGGCTGCGACTGCGCCGGCTGCTTCTGACCGGCGTCCTTCTTGGGGGCCAGGATAGCGTGCAATGTATTGCCTTCCTGCCGCGGCCGGAACTCTACGATGCCTTTGTCGGCGATATCCTTGATCAACCGCTCCAGGATTTCGCGTCCCAGGTTGGTGCGCGTCATTTCTCGGCCGCGGAAAAAGATCGTTGCTTTAACCTTGTCTCCCTCGTCCAAAAAGCGCAGCACGTGATTCTTCTTGGTCTGGTAATCGTGGTCGTCCACATTAATGCGGAACTTCACTTCCTTGACCACGATCACTTTCTGGTGCTTTTTGGCCTCGCGTTCCTTCTTTTCCTGCTGGTAAAGGAATTTTCCGTAGTCCATGATCCGGCATACGGGCGGAGTCGCGGTGGGCGAAATCTCGACCAGATCCAGGTTTTTCTCGCGGGCCAACTTGAGCGCATCGTAGGGAGTCAAAATGCCGATCTGCTGGCCTTCGTCATCAATCACGCGGATTTCCCGCGCCCGAATGCGCTCGTTTGTTCGAATAAAACGTTTATCGATACAACCCTCCGTTTACTACAAGTTAGACGAGGTCAAAAGTATAGCATGGCGGTGGTCCACGCCGGTCCGCAATGCCGTGGCGAGATTCTGCCGGACGAGAAAAAGCCACGGCATTACGGCCGTGGCTGCTTGACGTGGTGATTATAGCGCCTTAGGATGCGCGGCGCTTTTCGACGTCTTCGGACCCTTCACGGTCCTTGCGGCCGGCGGTGCCGCTATCCTGCCCCGGATTCTTGCGGGTCGGATCCTGCGGGTTGTGGACGTTTTCTCCGCTCTGCGACGGATCCTTCCGGTTGGGGTCGGAAGTGCTCCCGGGATTGTTGGATTGCTTCTGTCCTGGATTCTGCTGGTTCTTCTCAGTCTCGTTTCCCATGAAATCCTCCTGAATGAAGTCAAAACTTAGTTACGTTTTCGAGCGACGTCGTGTAACGTCGAAGACTTAGGTGCCTGAACCGGACTTGAGGTAGCCTGTCGGCGAAATTTTGTTTCCGAGCGATTGCGGTAGGGGATCATCCTGGTACTGGTAAGTACGGCTGGTAAGGGAGTGTTGGATCGCAAGCTGTCCAAATTAGAGATCGCAAGGAGTGTTGGCCATGAATCGCATTCTGGGGCTGGGCGCCAGCGTCCTGCTGATGACATCACTCTGCTTTCCCCAGGCCTCCGAGATTGCCCGGCGCCTTGGCCTGCAGACGGGATTGAGCGACAGCAAGATTTCCTCGGGCCTGAAGCAGGCGTTGCAGATTGGAGCTGAGCAGGCGGTCAAGCTCACGGGACGTCCCAACGGCTATTTTGGCAACCCAGCCATCAAGATTCTTATGCCCAGCAATCTGCGCACCCTCGAAAAGGGGCTACGCATGGTGGGTTATGGGCCGAAAGTGGATGACTTCGTGTTGAGCATGAATCGGGCCGCCGAGGCCGCCGCTCCGGCGGCGCGAAAGATTTTTATCGATGCCATCACTGCCATGACCTTCGAAGACGCGCACCGGATTCTTTCCGGCAGCGATACTGCCGCTACCGATTACTTCAAGGAGAAGACCACGCCCCAGTTGACGGCTGCATTCCGTCCGGTGGTGGAGAAGACCATGGCCACAAACGGCGTTACCCGCCAATACAACGCGCTGGTAGCCCAGTACAAGGCCATTCCCTTCGCTAAAAATCAGGATCTCGATATCAGCCACTACGTCGTGTCGAAAGCGCTGGATGGGCTGTTTTACGAACTCGGCCAGGAAGAACGCAAGATTCGTCAGGACCCAGCGGCGCAAACCACGAATCTGCTGCGCGAAGTATTCGGACGGCGATGATCGTGTGTGGAGTGTCCGCCCCACCCATCATCTTTCCAGGGGTGCGAAGGCGGCGTGGACGCTTAATGCGATCGCGCCACCGAGGACTGTATTCATGGAACGGTGCGCGATGAGCGCGCCTTCGGGCAGTCCGGCAAGCGCCAGCAGGAACACGACGTAAGACGTCAGGCAGATCGCGAACGTCGCATAGTTCACATAGATCATTAAGTAGCATAGCCCCGCGAACAGAACGACCAGCGCCGCAAGAATCCACGGGTCGGGGCGCAGGTGGGCTGCGATCAACGTTGCCAGGGCTGCTCCGGCGAGTGTGCCTACGATCCGAGCCAGCCCCCGTTGAAAGGTCTGCCGCAGAGTCCCCTTCATCACGATGGCGGCGGTCATAGGAATCCAATAGCCGTTCGGCAACGCCAGCCAACGATCGAGAGCCGATGCGATCGCAAGAATGACTGCAGCATGGCTTGAACGCGCTGTTCCCGGCTGTTCTCGAGCGCGCCCGCGAGAGTTTCTGACCCGCTGTCTTGCCCGGCTCCGCCGAAAGCCGGAGTGACCGAGCCGGAGGTTCGCCAGAACCCGAGAACGAAAAGCATTTGCAGCAATCCTCCGGCAAGCACGAAAGACCCGCGCGTGAGAGCCCCCACGCCATGCACCGGATACGCGGTTGAAATCACCAGCCAGATAACACCTTGAAGGGCGATCCACGCCACGCCAGGACTAAGCGTCCACACCGTGCCATAAAGATAGCCCCAGAAAGTGCAGGCCAGAACCGCGCCGGTATTTGAAAGTCCCGCCAGGGCGCCGATCCAGCTGGATACACACATCACTGCCGCGGCCAGCAGCATGGGAGCGCGTCGCGAACGGCGCAACTCCTGAAAGGATCCGAAACCGACCGAGAAGGCGCCCGCCGCCGCCATCACTCCCTGGCGAGGGTGTCCGGCGCCGATTCCAACCGTCAGAGAGAGTGCGATCGCAGGTACGCAGAGGGAGGCGGCGCGGGGCTGAAATTTTGCCCAGTCGAACAGCAGCGTGTCCTTAGTAACAACCTGAGAAACAACTCGGGTGTTCGCTCTCCGCATCGTCGCCATCACCGTGCCCCGTCTTACCATGACTGCTAAGGATCAATTTGTCACGGATTTTTGGCGAGCTAGTACTTAAGTAAGGGCCGCTATTTCCCGCGTTTGACCGGCTTACTGCATCTAAATCAGGGTAGGGAATCACCTCGATCAATGGATCGGGACTTCCCTGTATTGTCCGGCAGACGGCAATGTGGCGTAGTGGGAGCTGTCTGGCTTACTTTTCGGCTGTTTTGGCCGCGAGCCGGATCGCAGAATGAGCACATTCTGGGCCGTCCTGCGTTAGCGGTAAAGAGGTGCTGTCGATGCCAACCCGAATTTTGATCGCAGATGACGATGCTACTATCCGTTTACTGTTGCGCCGCTTGCTGGAAAAGCAACCAGATTGGCAAGTTTGTGGTGATGCCAGCAATGGCGCTGAAGCTATTGAAAAAGTCGAGCAGCTTGAACCCGATGTCATGGTGATGGACCTGGGCATGCCCGTCATGACGGGGCTGCAGGCGGCCCCCGCCATCGCCCGAGCCCATCCCCAGTTGCCCATGTTGCTGATCAGCGTGCAGGAAGTTTCGCGGCAACTGGCGCGGGAGGCGCTCATTGCGGGGTATCGCGGCGCCGTGACCAAAAGCAGCGGCAATGAGGTACTGCGCGGGGTGGAAGCCTTGCTCCGTCACGAGACATTTTTCTGCGCCGAGGATGGGGCTGCCTCCTGGTAGACCAGCTTGCCGGCAAATCCTGTTCAGCCTCGTCGGGCGCCTCGAACAAAAAGCCAGCCAACCGGGGCGCCGCGAAATTCATCGAAAAGTCGAGGCTAATTGTCGATGCGATTTCTCTCTATCATCGTGGTGGCTTGCCTGTGCGGGGTAGGATGCACTCCGAATCAGAATCCGCAGGAACTGAAAGAGAAGACTGCCCGCGCGACAGCCGAGCTTAAGGTAGATGCCAAAGCCGTAGCCGCTGGAGTGCGCGAAGGCTGGAGCCGCGACAAGCCGCTCAACCTGAACACCGCGACGCGCGAACAGTTGCTTTCCTTGCCCCTGACGGGCACGGAAGCGGATGCCGTAATTGCAAACCGGCCTTACGATGAACCGGGCGAACTCGTTACTCGCCGCATCCTGTCGCAGGGCAAGTACGACAAAATCTCCGACCGGCTCACCGCAAAAAAATAAATAAACTGAAATTGCCGTTGGCTCCGCGGGGAATCTAAGCGACGATTCCCGCGAGGGTTCCGTCCATGACCTTCTCGATGCGTACCGACATCCAACGGTTTGGCGGGTGGAGCCCCTGCATTCTTACGGGCAGGTAATTGTCGGTGAGGCCTTCCGTATATTTTTCTTTTCCGTCGTCATTCCTACCGTTCAGGGTAATAGCCTGCACCGCCCTGCCGATAAGCCGCTGCATGAAGGCCAAGCGTTTTGTTTCCGAGAGATCGCGAAGAATGCGATTCCGTTCGCGAGCAACCTGAGTCGGAACCTGGTTGAACATGCTTGCTGCCGGCGTGCCGGGGCGCGCCGAATAAGTAAAGACGTGCAGATAGGTGAAGGGCAATTCTTCGATCTGGCGGCGGGTCTCTTCGAATTCGGCGTCTGTCTCGCCGGGGAACCCTGTCATCACGTCCGCTCCGATAGCCGCATCGGGCATAGCCGCATGAATTTGTTCAATCTTCTCCCGATAGTGCCAGGGGCGATATTTGCGATGCATGCGGCGAAGGACGGCGTCACTGCCGGATTGCATGGGCACATGGGCGTGTTTGGCAATGCGCGGAGAATTTGCCACCTGGTGGATCAGTTCATCACTCCAGTCCATGGGCTCGACCGAACTGATGCGGAGTTTTTGCAGCGCGGTCTCGTTCAGGATGGCACGAACAAGGTGCTCGAACCGCGACGCGGCGGAACCGCTCAGGTCACGTCCCCAGCGGCCCAGGTTGATTCCGGAAATTACTACTTCACGGTAGCCGGCAGACACCAGCGCTTCAACTTCGCGGATGACTTCAGCCAACGGCAAAGACCGGCTGTGGCCGCGAACGTAGGGGATAACGCAGAACGAGCAGCGGTTGTCGCATCCATCCTGCACCTTGAGGTTGGGACGCGTCCGTTCGTTTGCCGCCTCAAACACCGGGGCGGCCTGCAGTTCGGTGTGAGCAAATATGTCGGAGACAAAGATCGGACTGCGGAGAGCAGACCTCTGACCTTGAGCATCAGGCGTGAGCTGGGTGATCGGAACGAAGCCGGATTGGCTCGGCCCACTTTCGCCATCTGAGATATAAGGAGCGAGTAGGGCGATTTCCGCGAGCTGGTGCTTGTGCGAATTGCCGATTACCGAACTTACGCCGGGAAGGGCGGCGATTTCCTCGGGAGCGCGTTGCGCGTAGCACCCGGTGACCACGATTCTGGCTTTTGGGTTTTTTCGATGAATACGGCGGACTGCCGCCCGGGCATCGTGGTCCGCAGCGGCGGTTACGGTGCAGGTGTTGAGGACAACGATGCCTGCTGTCTCCGGCTCACCGGCGCGGTCCAGCCCGTGCTCCCGGAACTGGCGCTCGATGGCGGCACCATCTGCCTGAGTTGCGCGGCAGCCGAAATTTGCCACGTAAAAAGTCGCCACACTTCATTCTAGCGTGGCCCGCTGACGTGGCCAACAGTAGTGGCTAAGCTCGCTGACCAAAGTAGCCGGCCCTTGAGTGGCGGGGTCGCTTTACACGCGGCAGAACCCACGAAGGGCATGAAGTATCACGAAGGCGTAAGTCTTCCTGGGTTCCTTCGTGAGCCCTTTGCGGTTCGCGGTCTTGGAAACTGCCGGCAACACCCGGCTGATGGATTGCATTTGCCCGGGCACAAATCCGCGCTCATGGCACGGCCTGAGCGCGAAAGGCGAGAGTACACCCCGACGCCGCACAGACTACGCCACCGGCAGACAGGATTCGGTTGGAATCGGGAAGGCGGGAGGAAGAGAAACAAGCCGCCGACTCTGGGAATCGTCTACAAGTTTTCCATCAACTCAGGCCGACGCCACTTGCCGCTTCTGCTGGAAACATTCCCGGCAGAATACCGGCCGCCCCTGCGTGGGTTTAAACGGCACCGTGGTTTCCTTGCCGCACTCCGAACAGGTAGTGCGGGTTTCGACCTTGGCGAACCCGCCGTTTTGCCCCGACGGCACTGCCCCCAACACCGATACTCGTTTGGTCTTGCACGCCTTGCAGCGTTTCGGTTCGTTCTTAAACTGCTTATCGTGAAAGAACAGCTGCTCGCCCGCGGTGAAGATGAAATCCGCGCCACAGTCGATGCACCTTAATACCTTGTCCTGAAATTCCATTGAGAGATGCTCCCTTCAGCCCATTCCCTGTGCCCTCGCCAGACGAATTGCGTGACGCGCGTGGACTCAGGGTCTTTGCCCCCTCAAACCTTCCCCTGGAATGTTGCCCCTGGACTCGGCCCGCCATGTCGCTTGCAACATGGATTGCTGCTTTTTGAACGTTCAACTGGAACCCGATTCGGAAAAGGAAATGGGCCACCACTCGGAGCGGCGGCCCAGGTTAGCTCAGTCTTGTTCTTTGCGTGCCTTTTTTCTGCTGCGCTTGCGGGCCAGAGCTTCTTTGACCCGCTTCTTCTCGCCCGGCTTCAGGTAAAAGGAGTGCCGCTTGACCTCCTTAATGATGTCTTCCTGTTGCACCTTGCGCTTAAAGCGACGCAACGCATTCTCGAGGGACTCGCCCTCCTGGAGTCTTACTTCTGCCAACTGAACTACACCCCCAAACTGGTCCCACTTGGACGGGATAGTTATTGCAAGGTTCCTGTGGCAAGTCAAGTGAATATGTAAAGTTATGTAGCAGGAAAAATGCGCCTGCCACGGATTCCGCCCTCAATTCGGCCTTAAAAAATCAGCTTCAGCGCAAGCTGAACCTGCCGCGGAGCGTAGGCGTCAGTGGCTCGCAGAAAGCTGCTTGGAGTCCGGTACTGGGCCGGAAAGTAATTGATTCCAATGAGTTTAGATGTTTGAACGAATTGCGCCGAATTGGTAATGAACCCATCCTGCGTGATCTGGACCCGCTGGTTGTCGCGGTTCAGCAGGTTGAAAGATTCTGCGATCAACTCCAGCTTTACCCGTTCGCCGATGCGGAGACGTCGGACCAGCCGCATGTCGGTAGTTGCGTAGTCCGGTCCCACCAGGGAGTCGCGCGAAACCCCAGGAAGGCGATCGTTGCTATTGTTGCCGTCCTGGTTCGCGTCGCCAGTCACGGTAGCGCTTACCGGCCTGCCGCTGCCGATGGTGACTACACCCGAAGTCTTCCAATCGTTGAACAATCTCGCAAGCCACTCGTGATTGCGGTGAAAAGGTTTGGGCGCGATCACGCAAGAAAACACGAAACGATGGCGCTGGTCGGTCACGCTCGGACCCTTTTCCGAATTCGGCGCATACGAATTCTGCACCGTGGCGGGGCGTCCCGCCACCAGCGCGTCCTGGCCATCATCCACGGCGTGGGCGAAGGTGTAGGACAACATGAAGTAAACCCCGTTCGTCATGCGACGGCGAATGGAAAGGGTGGCTCCGTTGTAGACGCTCGAGGCGGCGCTTTCGAAAACATTGATGGACCCAAGTTGCGGAATGGGACGCGCCAGCGGATTGATGCACGGCGGGAAGGGACAAGTCAGCGACTGGGTCTGCTGCCAGGTGGAGAAAGAATCGACGCTGTCATAGGTGCCCAGAAAATTCGTGCCCGAAGCGTCGTACACCGGATAGCTCACGTTCACCGGCGGGGGCAGGTTCACATCCCGTGCCCGGATCAAATCCACGCCGTGAACGTACATGTAGGAAACGCCGACCGCCAGACGATGCGCGACTTCGCGCTCCAGGTTGAGGCTGGCTTGTTCGACTCGAGGGGTCTTGAAGTTGTGCGAAAACGCGGAGACGTCAGCCTGTTCCAGTTGGGCGAAAGCGGACGGAGGTTCGCAATCTGCCGCATTCACCGGGCAATTCACTAACGGATTGGGGTATTGGGGAAAGATCTGATGATCGTAGAAGTTATTGTTGTTGAGGAAGAGAAAATTCGTACCCAGGCCGCTCTCGCTCTGAATGGTGGAGGTATAAATCTGCGGAATGCGGGTGTAGAAGCGGCCGTATCCGGCGCGAATCACCAGCGGGCGTTCATTTCCGATCGAATAGGCCAGGCCGACTCTGGGCGCGACGTTGTCGGTGTTGAAAGGAACCTTGCCCGCATCCGGCCACAGCGGATTCGATTGCAGCTCTTTCGTCGTAAAAGTCTGCAAGTCGTATCGGGCTCCGAGGCTGAGCGCCAGATGATCGCTCACCCGGATGGTGTCTTGCGCAAAGCCCGCATATTCGTTGGTATCGGGATGGGTGGCCGCCGGGCCGAAGCTCTGCAGATAATAATGTGGGACCTGGTGCGCGTATGCCCGCAGCGAAGTGAGCTCCAGGCCGGACTCCATAGGTTCAAAGCTGAAAGGATTCACCTTGATGGGGTCGAAAATGTATTCCCCGCCGCTCAGTGACGGAAAGAAGTTGTAGATCCAGGTCAGCAGCGCATCGCCACCGAACTTCCAGGAATTTCTGTTGCCCTCCACGCTCAGGGTCTCCGACAAGTGCAGACGATGTTCCCGGGTCTGGCGGGGCAAAATGGAAGAGCGCCCAAAGCCCTCGATCAGGCCGGGAATTTTGGTTAACGGGTCGGTACTGTTAGGGCTGGACTGTTGCAGATCGCGCGAGAACTGGGCCCGCAACCGGCTTACCACCCGGAAGGAAAGATTGCTGGTCAAGGTTGCGGCGCCGCTTTCGGTGGAGACGTCCTCTTCTCCGTTATCGCTGATCCCGAAGGCGGTCAGCGGGCTGGCGGGATCAAGGAAGACGTTATTGTGTCCGTAGTAGCGCGAGGTGTTCAGCCGCATGGAAAGATTGTTGTGCTGGCTCAACACCAGGTCCAGCTTGAAGAAGCCGGCGTTTCCCAGCATGGACGCCGGAAACGTTCCCGCCTGCTTTGAAAGCTGGGCAGCACTGGCGAACACCAGAGCCTGATCGGTGGCTTCGTAGTCGCCGGGAGTTTCAGGGCCGGCCCCCGCCTGAGGCACCACCACCGAGCTGCCATTGTCGAAGCGCATCACCGCTGGAATGTGGAAGCTGTGCTGATCGAAGCCCACGAAAAAGAAGGCGCGGTTGCGGTGAACCGGGCCTCCTAGAGTGAATCCGAACTGCTGCTGCTGGTCGTGGGGTTTAAAGTCCATGAAGGGATGCTGAGCGGCCAGAGCGCTGTCGCGCATGTAATAAAAATCGGTGCCGTGAAGGTGGTTGGAACCAGACTTGGTGACTACGTTCACCACCGCCCCACCGGAACGTCCGAGTTCCACGCCATAGGTGTTCGAGGAAACGCGAAACTCCTGCACTACTTCGTTTGAGAACTGGTAAGGCGCGCGGTAGCGGCCTCGAGCCTGTCCGAAAAAGGCGTTGTTATTGTCGCCTCCGTCGACCAGGTAGCTGGACTGAAAGCCGCGAATGCCCCCGAAAGCCAGGTCGCCGTTCGCGCCTGAGTTCAGCCCGCGCGGATCCTGGGTAACTCCCGGAGTCAGCAGCGCAAGATCGGTGTAACGGCGGCCGTTGAGCGGAAGGTCGTTGATGGCGCGTTCGTCGATCAGCGAGGACAATCCGCTGGGCTGGGTTTCGACCAGCGGCGGCTCGCCTGCAACCGTGACGCTTTCTTTGGCGCCCGCCACCTCCAGCTTGAACTCCAGCTCGGCAGTGCCGCCGACATCCACGTGCAGGCGGGGCGTTGTCTGCGGCGACATTCCCGGCGACTCAACCCGTCCCGAGTAGTCACCCGGGGCAAGCAGGTCGAAGGCAAAGCGGCCGCTGATGTCAGTTGTGGTCGTGTAACGGAAGTTGGTGGCGGCGTTCACCAGCGCCACCGTAGCGGCGCCGATCCGGCCACCCGCAGCATCCAGGACGATGCCACGAATGGCGCCGGTGCCGGCATCCTGCGCAACGGCCGATGCGGCACACAGCAGACTGAATATAAAGAAGAGATGACCCCAAGAACGCGTGAAACTGGACATAGGACTCGCACCTGCGGGCAACGCAGAAATCGTGGACGAGTCCAGACTGGAGAAGAGAACTCATTGGGTATATCACCGCGAGCGGTATGCGGTCTGTGATGGGAACACTTTGTTTTTATGTTGTCCCGTCTTGGGCTTTGCAGGATGGTCGCCGGGAGTGAGCGCACTTCATTCCTTATCCATCGGTCATGTTGAGCGAGTTTGGCGGTCGGGCGAGTCGAAGCACGTCTACAGGCTGCACTGTCTCCATTTCAGGCGCCGGGGCACTTCGCGAGTCGTGTTGAGTCGGCAAGAAAACCGGCGACGCTTTTGCTGTAGGGGTCCTTCGAGTACGCTCAGGATGACAGGGGCAACAGGCAACAGGATGTTATGAGTAAGGTGCGAGCGGAATTATGCTCGCAGCTTCTTCTGCACCAGTTCTTCCACTTTTTGCAACACCTCATCTTCAGACAGCTTGCTGGAGTCGAGCAGCAGGGCATCGGGAGCCGCAACCAGGGGAGAGATTGCGCGGGTGCGGTCGCGGCGGTCGCGTTCGCGCAATTCGGCGGCCATGGCATGAGCGGCGGCGCCTTGCATGGTTTGTTGCTGCTTCATGCGGCGCTGCTCGCGCACCACGGGGTCGGCGTCGAGAAAAACTTTCACATCCGCCGCGGGAAAAACTTTTGTCCCGATGTCGCGGCCTTCCATCACCACTCCGCCCCCGGCTCCCATCTCCTGCTGGCGGGCTACCATCCAGGCGCGTACCCCGGGATGCACTGAGACGCGGGAGGCGGCGTCGGTTACATCAGGCTCCCGCACCCGCAGGCTGACGTCGCGGCCATCGAGCAGGACGCGGTTCCCGCCCAGGGTGGGCTCGATCTGAATGCGCGAATTGTGCGCCAGCTTGACCAGGGCCGGCTCGTCGTCAAAAGAAACGTCCCACTCGATTGCCTTGAGCGCCAGGGCGCGATACATGGCGCCGCTTTCCAGATTGACATAACCCAGCTTGCGCGCCAGTCGCGACGCGATGGTGCTCTTGCCCGCGCCGGCCGGGCCGTCGATAGCGATAATGAGCTTGCGTGCAGGGGGCATGGTCATGCTGGAAGGTAATGATTGTACATGGGGAAAGATCATGTGGGCGCGAGCGCTCCGCTCGTGCGGCCAGTGGCAATGTCCCCAGGTGGGGAGCCCGCCCCGGTCGTTCAGTCGAGTGCATCCCGACAGGGCTTTGCAGTGAAAATCTGTTGCAGGCAAGAATTCCGCTGAATGTAGATACTGCCGAGAAAGCCTTCGGGGCAACCCGCCGGGGCGGCTGTCCAAACCTGGTTCTTGCCACTCCCGCACGAGCGGGACGCTCGCGTCCGCACTGGCTCGCGCCCACACTAGCCTACCCTTACTGAGAACTGCTGCCTGGACGGGCGGGGGCACCCGGCCCCACGCGGTTCGTAGCAGCTTTCGGTTGCGCCATCTGGATCAGAGTACGGTTGCCCGCGCGGATGAAATCAAGTTCGCGGGCTGCCTGCAGCGCGTTGATGGCTTCCCTGACCCGCGAGCGGGGTACGAAGTTGCCGAAAAACGACTCAACTTCCTGCTGGTCAGCTGCGACTACACAGTCCAGATATTTGGAGAGCAGCGCCGACAGCGCTTCGGCCACAGACAACCCGATGCCTTCGCGCACCGCATCCGGAGCCCAGCGATAGAGAACATCCCAGAACGCGCCCTCTTCCGGCTTGTAGTCCACGCGGGTGATGCGCAACTTCGACCATAACTCGCCCAGCGCGCGGTCCAGCGCGACGAAAGAAATGCTTCCGCCCAGGTCTTCCCGCATCTTCTGTTTTGAGATAGGACCGGCGCGGCTGATCAGCTCAAAGGCATCGCAGGCCAGTTGCGAATATTCCGAACGCGGTTTGGGCTTGGGGGGCTGCTTGGGATTGCGCTCACCTACCAGCGCATAAAAATAGGGAAAGATCGAGCCCGCCACCAGGAAAGCGTTATTTTCCTCAAACTGGTTGGCTTCGTAAGCATCATGGTTGCGCAACAGGCGGACCATAATCTCGGTAGCTTCGCGGGCTCGCGGGTCGGCAAAGGCATGCTGCTGGGCAGGCAAATTCTTGTCCGATCCCGTCCATGCCCCAATGAAAGTAGGAACCAGCAAGGCCGGCCGCATGGGATACATGAGGCAAAATCCCACCGACTCGACGAAGCGATGGGCTTCTTCGAGCGTGCGCAGCGGCGTCCCGTTGAGGCGCCATTTCTCACGTCGAAGCTGGTCGAGGTCCATAGGGTAGCTTTTGGCTGCTGGCTGCTGGCTTCCAGCTCGAGATCAAGGCGGTTGGAGCTTTGCCAGGAGCTACCCGCCAGAAGCCAAGCTGTTTTCTAGATTCTCTTAAACGCCTTCTGAATATCCTTCAGAGAGTATCGCAGAACTACCGGTCTTCCGTGCGGGCACGACATGGGGCAGTCGGTCTTGGCCAGCTCGGCCAGCAGCCACTCCATTTTATTTTGCTCGAGCGGCATGTTGACCTTGATGGCAGCATGACAGGCGATGGAGGCGGCAATGCGCGTCCGGATTTTCTCCAGATTGAGGGCTTGCTCTTCGCGGGAAAACTGGTCGAGCAGTTCGTGCAGCATGTGCTCGACCGCGGGAGACTCGACTCCGGCAGGCGCGATTTTTACCGCCACGCTGCGGGCGCCGAAGGGTTCGACCTCGAATCCGTTCTTGGCGAGTTCGTCGGAGATCTCAGTGAAAACCGTTTGCTGCGCCGGGGTGAGTTCAATCACCAGCGGCAGCAGCAGTCGCTGGCTTTCAACTTTCTGGACAGCGCGTTGCTTCAGGATTTTTTCAAACAGCACGCGCTCGTGGGCCACGTGCTGATCGACAATCCACAAGCCTTCGGAATTTACCGCGAGGATGAACGATTCGCGAATCTGCCCCAGAGGCTTGAGCGATGCCAGGGCCGGAGCGAGATCGCCGACAGCTTCACCATCGTCGGGAAGGGGCGGGGCGCAAGTGTCATGAATAGTCGCATCATTGCTGGTCGCGTCGGCGGTGGTCGAATTCAGGATCGGTTCTGGGGCGGGCACCAGGGAAAGCGCAGCATTGCCTTCCACGGAAAAGCCCTCGCCGAACTGAAAGCGGTGGTTGATGGGCGCTGGAACCGGAGCCTGCAAGCTGAACGGCTGCGGGCCGCCCGAAACATAAAGCCCGCCCCAGGCGGCAACTTCCGCCGTGCCAGCGCGGGAGCCGGCGGGCGCTCCTGATATTGGCGAGCCTGCAATCAGAGACGGGCTGGCGCTGGGGTGGGCGCTGATCTCAACTGCAAACTGCGGCACCGGACGCGCCTTCATCAAAGCGGCGCGGATCGAGTCCCGCACGAAATCGTGCATTGCGCTTTGCTGGCGGAAGCGCACCTCGGTTTTTGAAGGATGCACATTGACATCCACCTCGCCGTTGGGCAGGGCAAGGAACAGGAGCACGACCGGATAAACCGTCGGCGGCAGGATATTGCGATAGGCCTCGGTGATGGCGTGTTGGATAAGCCGGTCGCGGATCAGGCGTCCGTTGACGAATACGTAAATCGAGTTGCGGTTGAGTTTCTGGATCTCGGGCTTGGAGATGAAACCGTGCACGCGGAGTTCGCCGAAGGATGGAGCTTCCTCCATCGCCTCTTCTGATTCTTCAGCGGTGTTGCTGATGTCCGGCTGGTCGCGGGCGGGAGCCTGCCCTGAGCTTGCCGAAGGGGCGTCCGCGCCACACTGAGCGTCTTTGTCTTTGCGGCGCCAGGGTGGGGGTTGGGGCAGGCCGAGGCGCTCCAGCGGCTGGAGAGCTGCGATCGGAATCAGCTGGTCTAAAACTTCTTTGCCAAAAATTTGGTAAACCCGTTCGCCGTATCCCGCCACCGGCGGAGCCACCAGAATGGCGTTGGTGGCCGAGTGCAGCTCAAAGTGCTTGTCAGGATGGGCCAGGGCGTAGTGGGTCACCAGGGAAGCGATGTGCGAAAGCTCGGTGGACTCGGCCTTGAGAAATTTCTTTCGCGCCGGAATGTTAAAGAACAGATCGCGGACCGCGATGCTGGTGCCCTCCGGCAATCCGGCTTCTTCGACCTTGAAAATTTTGCCCCCGTTGATCTCCACCACCGTTCCCGCGGCCTCTTCAGCAGCCCGGGTCTCCAGGCGCAGGCGCGAAACCGAAGCGATAGAAGGCAAAGCTTCTCCGCGAAAGCCCAGCGTGGCCACGCTGAGCAGGTCCTCGGCGCGGTTGATCTTCGAAGTAGCGTGACGCTCGAATGCGAGCAGAGCATCGTCGCGCACCATGCCGCAGCCGTTGTCGGTGATCTGGATGATTTTTTTTCCGCCGGCCTCCACCTGGATTCGAATGCGCGTCGCCCCCGCATCCAGCGAATTTTCCAGCAGCTCTTTGGCCACCGAGGCGGGACGCTCCACCACCTCGCCCGCTGCAATTTTATTGGCGACATTCTCAGAGAGGACGTGGATTCTGCCCATAGCGTGTTTCGAGGAATCGCAGCCAGTGTCGCAGATGAAGGGCTGAGGACGCAAAACCCGAACGGGCGGAGCAAGATTGGATCAAAGCAAGGCTCCGGCGCCGGTGTGGGTGGCTCCGGGCAACGCTCAGGGGCGGAACTCAACCGCCAGCGAGGTCTCTACCACCGCCGGCTCACCCTGTACGCGGTAAGGACGGAAGCGCCACCAGCGTGCCGCGTCCATTGCGGCGGCGGCCAGGCCATCCGGCCCGCTGAGGGGATGAAGACTTACGACGCTGCCATCAGCTGCGATCACCGCATCCAGGACGACTACACCCTGCAGGTTCGCGCGCCGCGCCGCCTCGGAATAAACGGGCTCGACTTTGCGAAGCAGCAGCCGTTCCATCACCTCAGCCGGCACCTTGGCTGCGGGCGGTTGCGCATGGGCATCGTTTTTCGCGGTGCGGGCTTGCAGTTGCTGCCAGCCGCGATGCCACTCCCAGGCAGCTACGCTGCCCGCCACCAGCAGCAGGCCGAGGGTCATCCACAGCAGGCGGCGGGTCGGCGCGCTAAGGGACTTGGAGCGCGAACGCGCGGTTGCCGGGACATGGGCCAGAGCGGTGGGCGGTTTTGCCGGCAGCGCGATTACCGGGGATTCGAGCGGCGACTGCTCCGGTTGCGCGCTTCCCGCCCAGTGCCGGATCATGTAGCGCTGGTCGCGGGAGAGGCCCAGAAATTCGAAGCCGCAACGGAGCTGGTTGTGATGCCGCACCACGGCTTTTGTCTGCAACGGGTGGACCGCGTTGGGCAACTGAAACTCTACCGCCACCCACTCGCCGGTTTGCAGTTCGGCTGCCAGCATGGCTGCCACCCCGCCTTCGCCGATGTCGAGCGACCGGCCCGGAATGCTGCTGGGCAGGCCGGCGCGTAGCACTGTGACATCCACCGGAACGGCTACGGGATAGCGAGGAATACGGCGGCGCGCGCCGCTGAGGTCGGCTGAAGAGTGTCCCGATGCGCCCATGCTTGACCGAGTCGACATAGCTGAATTTGACCAGCTCGAGCCTGAAGGCTCGACCCGCGCTGAGTCAAGATTCGTCTGGCCCCAAGAAAACTTTGGCCCGGAGCGACGCTCCAGGCCAGACTAGTCTACCTTCGGGTGCAAGCGCCCGGGTTAGCTTTCGAATCGGCTACGGCCAGCGCTTGGCGGTATCTTCCCACCCCGCGGCACGGGCGGCCTGGGGAGCGGCATTCGCCGGCTGCGGAATACGGATGGGCTGCTGGGTGGTGGCGGATGCGGCCAAAGTCGGCTTATTGTCACTGCTGCCTTCCTTGTCTTCCGACAGAAGAGGGGCGGCTACACGCAGTGCCTCGACTTCCTTTTCCAGCCTCGCGAGCTCAAGCTCTTTCTGCCTCAGAACCTCGTAAACATTCTTCATGCGTCAGCACCCAGGATTTCGTCAGAAATTGAACCGGATAAGTCGAACTTTACCAGTTGTCGCGGTTTTGTCAAGAAGGAACGCCCCGCACGTCGTTAAATTCTAACTTTGGTAGCAAAATCAGGAAGAGAAATATGGAAATCCGCATGCCTGGTCTGAGCTCGCGCAAACCGCGCTGATCGCAGGATTCGAGACCGGAATCGAGTGTGTGACTCGGAATCTACTTTACGTTAGATTTTACAAATCTTCGCCTTAACCTTTCATCCTTCACCCCGTCTAAAGCAGGAGAACAGGGGCAGGCCGCGCAGACGTAATCGCCAAGAAATGTTTGCCCCAGCGAACCCTGAAATGCAGATCGTTCTATTGATGGAACCATCGGCCTGAGGGTTGCGTATCAAGATGTACGGGGAGGTGTGCGAAAGCGGATTTTTCGCACGCGCTGGGTAGTCGGCTTGGAGGTTTGGTCATGGATATCGGGCGAGGTGGCAGCAACGGTACGGGAAACAGGAACCTTCCCAGCAGCAACGATCCGCACGTGCAGGAAGTGGTGCGGGCGGCGCATGAAGAGTTGCGCCAGTTGATGCGTCAGCGCGCGGATGTGATGAAGCGCATCGGCACGGTGAAACAGACCATCGTCGGACTCGCCAACCTCTTCGGCGATGAAGTCCTCAGCGAAGAGTTATTGGAACTGGTCGACCGCAAGAGTGGCGGCCGCCAGCCGGGATTCACCAAGGCGTGCCGGATGGTGCTGATGGAAGCGGCTTGTCCCATGGGCGCACGCGAGGTGTGCGAAAAAATTCAGCAGCGAATTCCGCCGGTGCTGCTGCGCCACAAAGATCCTCTGGCCTCGGTGACCACAGTTTTGAACCGGCTGGTGGAGTACGGCGAAGCCCGCACCGTCGTTCGGGAAAACGGACGCCGCGCCTGGCAATGGGTAGCCGACCCGGCGGACAGCGGTTTCGCTCCCGCCCGCGGCAGCGTTCCCCTATCCGGAATGTAGCCGGAGCGTATTGGTCTGTGTAGAGCGGGCCCTCGCCCCGCGCGAATCGGGGACGACCTCGAACTCCGGGCAAGAATTACTGTTCCTGCCGCAGTCGGCTCTTCTGAAAACGCTGCAAAGCAGTCCGCTATCCCGGTAACAACATTCCCTTTTCCAGATGACGGGTCACATGCGCGTAAGACGCAGCGTGCGGATCGTGAGTGACCATTACGACGGTCTTGTGAAAATCTTCGTTGAGACGCTTCAGGATTTCCAGGATTTCGGTCGCGGAATGGCTGTCGAGATCGCCGGTGGGTTCATCCGCCAGCAGCAGCGTCGGGTCGCTGACGATGGCGCGGGCGATGGCTACACGCTGTTCCTGTCCGCCCGAGAGTTGCTTGGGTAAATGGCTGACACGCTCCTCGAGCCCGACCAGCTTCAAAGCCGTCATCACGTGATCGCGGCGCTGCTGCGCCGAGAGCTTGGTGAGCAGAAGCGGCAACTCGACATTTTCAAATGCGGTGAGAACCGGGATCAGGTTAAACGTCTGGAAGACGTAGCCGATATGTTCGTTGCGCCAGTGCGCCGACTGCCCGTCGCTGAAGCGGAAGATGTTCTCGCCCAGGACCAGCAGTTCACCGCCGGTCGGGCGGTCGATGGCCGCGATCATGTTCAGCAAGGTGGTCTTGCCGGAGCCGGACGGTCCCATCAACGCGAGGAATTCGCCGCCGGCGATTTCGATGGAGACATCGTCCAACGCCTTGACCTCGAAAGCGTCGCGCTTGAACACCTTGCTGACGTTGCGGGCCTGCACCACCTTGGTTTGAACTGCGGTATGGGGAACGGTTGCTGCACTCATGACTGTCCTTTGATCTTGATTTTGTCGCCGTCTTTCAAATCCTGCGGCGCCGAAGTGATGACATCCTCGCCGCCATTGAGTCCCTGCACCACAACGCCGCCGCTGCGTTGCGAGAGGATCTTCACTTCCCGCGCTCGTGCCTTGCCATCGAACGACAGGAAAACGAACTTTTTGCCATCGCGATCGCGAATGGCAGGGGTGGGCACGAACACGCCCTGAGGCTGCGACCCGGTGTGCTTGGTCTCATCCGCCAGAAATTTGACGGTGGCGTTCATGTCCGGCCGAAGATGGGAGTCCGGATTGAGAATCTGTACCTTCACCTGCACTGTCGCTTTGGCGCGATTGGCTTGCGGTGAGATTTCCGCAATCACTCCGTCCCACTTGAGATCAGGGTAGGCGTCCACCGTAACCATGCCCTTTTGCTTTGGTCCCAGCCTGGCGAAATCGTCCTGCGCGATATCCAGTTCGACCTGGAGGTCGTTCAGATCTGCCAGGGAGACGACCAGGCCTTGCGGGCCACCCTCGGCGGTGCTGGCAAATCCCGAAGTCACAAGCTCGCCCTTTTCGGCGGCACGCTCGAGAATGGTTCCAGTCACCGGCGCTCGAATCACGGTCGCGTCGAGCAGGGACTTGGCATAGTCCGCCTGGCCTTGCGCCTGCTGCAATGCGCCGCGGGCGCGGGCAATCTCTTCTTTTCGCGGACCGAGCTTAGCCAGCTGGAAGGCTTTGTCGAGAGAGTTCGCCCGCTGCTGGTCGGCTTCGAACTTTGCCGTGGCGTCATCCAGAGCCTGCCTGGACAGTACGCCCTGATCGAACAGGTCGTGCGTGCGATCCAGCGTAATCTTGTCGTCCGCTAGCGTAGCTTTGGCTTCGTCCAGATTGTGCTGGGCCTGCTGAATTTCCTCGGGACGGGATCCGTTCTGCAGCTCTTCCAGATAGGCCTGCGCGTTCTCGGCGGCGCCCCTGGCCTGATCGTACTGGGCGCGGAATTCGTCGTCCTCGAGCCGCACCAGGATCTGGCCTTCTTTGACCTTGTCGCCTTTTTCCACGCCGATCCACTTCACCCGGCCAGTGACTTTGGAATTCAGGTTGATCTTGTGGTGAGCGACTATGTAACCGCTGGCAGAGAGCACCACGCCCCCGACGTCGCTGCTACTTTGGGCCGAGGCACGAACCACTTCCACCTCCGGAGCGTCGTGCGAAAACAGCCGGTAGGCGGTCGCCACGATGCCGAGCAGCACCAGCAACCCGATTCCAATGAGGATGTAGCGGCGAGCCCAGACCGGAGGCTCACCTTCGCCGCCGCCGCGCGAACTGCGATCGATTCGCAGGCTGCGCAGATCTTCGTGTTTTGCGTCAATAGCCATAGTTTATGCAGCGTCGCCTTGTAGCGCCGGCGTCCCGCGGGCTGTGCGGTGGAGCATGCCACCCGCCGGTTACTCTAATCTCTCAGCGCACTCAATATATCCCGGCGCGAGGCATGCCAGGCGGGAGCAAATCCACCCACCACTCCCATGATCAGGGCAAAGATAACCGCGCTCATCACCACCGCCGGCGTCATTTGCAAACTGAATACGACTTCGCTGAAGGTAACCTGGTTCTGCGTTCCCGTAGTCATGCCATTGAAGGGCAACATCAGAATGATTCCCAGGGTCGCGCCCAGCAACGAAAGCAGCAGCGATTCCAGCATGAACGAGGTCAGAATGCTGGGCCGCGAAAATCCAATCACCCGCAGGGTGGCAATCTCGCGGCCGCGGTATGCCACCGCCGCGTACATGGTGTTGGCGGCCGCGAAGCAGGAGCCGACGGCCATGATGAAGGCCACAATCCAGCCCACAATCCTGATCGGCGCCCCGGACTTGGTTTGCGAAGCGTAGTAGTCAGGTTCGAGAAGGCCATTGAGTTCCAGGCGCTGGTCATCGTTGGCGCGGTTCTTCAAAGCCTGGGCTGCGATAGGGTCGGTCGCCCGCACCAGAACCGAGGAGTAAACCGTGCGCTCGAAGTCGGTGACCAGTTGGTTGATGTCGCCCCAGATTTCGGAATCGTGCGCGGTTCCGCTGCCGTCAAAAATGCCCACGATGGGCCACTCGCCTTTGCCGATATGCACGGTGTCGCCCAGGTTGGCGTGCTCGAACCGCTTGTTGATCGAACTGCTGACCACCACTTCCCGCTGTCCTGGCGTGAACCAGCGTCCCTGGACAATGTGGATCGACGGCCGCATCTCGATGCCGATGGGAGTCATGAAGCGCGTGGTGACATTGGTCTCTCCCGTTCCCCCCTTGCGCGGCAGCACTACCACCAGAATGTCCTCGCCCGAAACCAGCGGCTCTCCTTTGCTGTTCTTGGCGATTCCGGGCAAATCCTTTAATACCTGCATGGCGTCCCGCGAGACTCCACCCGCGGCCAGCTCCGAGTCAGAACCTTTGCGCAGCATCAACACATTCAAAGGATCGCCGGTGCTCCCAAAGGCGCGGTTCAGACCGGCCAGCAATGCCATGATGAAAACCGCGGTCGCAACCGTCAGCGCGATGCCGAGGGCGGTCATGATGGTGAGGCTCTTGCGCAGCCGCAGGTTGCGCACGTTGTAGCTGAGGGGAATGGCCATTTGTCTTACTTCCTTAATTCCAATTCCTTAATCGCGCTCGTTTCAGCTCACCCGATGTGCCGCAAGCCGTCCACGATATTGACCTTGGCGGCGTGATAGGAAGGTATGAACGAACTGGCAAATCCCACCACTCCCGCGATAAACAAGGCCGCCGCAATAGTGAGCGGGGTGACCTTCATGCCGGTGAAATAGCCTCCTTGCGCCGCCATTCCGGTCACAATGAAGTAGCACAGCAGGGAGCCGATCAACCCTCCCACCAGCGCCAGCGAAACCGCCTCGCCCACGAACAGTCCCAGAATCGTGTTGCGGGTGAAGCCCAAAGTCTTCAGGACTGCCACCTCGCGGGTGCGCTCGCGGATCGACATCGCCATGGTGTTGGCCGAGACCAGCAGGATGGTAAAGACCACGGCCAGGCAAATGCTCATGATGAAGGCCTTGATGTTGCCAAGCATTCCGATGAATCCCAACTGGAAAGCGTGCTCGCTCTCTGTTTTAGTGGGGCGATCGGCGTTGCGAAATTGATCGTCGATGGCCTCCGCCACCTTGGGAACGTCCTGTGGCGAATCGGCCAGGACCGCGAAGAAGCCTTCGCTGCCTTTGAGTTTGGGAAAGCCTTCGTCGATGTAGTCTTTGTTGAAATAGATCGACTGGGTCGGATCCGGCGGGGTAAACACTCCCCGGATAGTGAGTTCCAGGTTCACCGGGAAGATCTTTCCGGTGATATTCAGGCGGTCGCCAATTTTCCAGCCGAATTTCTTTGCCAGGCCCACGTCCACGACCGCGCCAGCGCGATCATGCTGCCAGGCTTCGAGCTGGTCGGCGGGGATCTTGAATTCCGGATAAACCTTGAAAATCTCCTGCGGATCGGTGCCGAACTGGGCAAAGTAGTGTTCCGGCTTGTCATCCATGTATTGCCCGCCAAACCACTGCTGGTTCACCACTTCCTTTACGCCCGGGATAGCTTGAATCTTCTGCCGGTAATAACTGGGTAAATTGAAGACAAGCGAAACCTTATGACGCACGATCAGGCGCTGCGCCGACTGCTCCGTGGGCTTGCTGTCGTAAAAGCTGCGCCAGATGGTGATTAGAAACGTGAGCAGGAGCAGTGAACCGCCAATGCTGAGAACGGTCAGGATACTGCGGCGCTTGTTGCGGAAGGCATTTTTGGTGACAAAGCGAGTCAGGGTCATCTCACGCTCCGGGGGACTACGGGACGGGCACGACTGGGGCCTACTGCCGGGACCTGTTCAGGATAGACGATAAAGTCAGAGATCGGCAACCAGTTGTCGTGCAATGTCATCGGTTCAATCCTCTTAGATAAGTACAACGATCAAGAGGCTCAGAAAGTTACGAACTAAAGGCGAAAAAAGTTGCATAACATGCCTGTGTTGTCTAGCCGCATACCCCGGTTGCCTGCAGGTGGGGAATGCACTAGCATGACGCACGTTCCAGAACACAATTGAGCGATGATTGGAGGGGTATGGTCGAAACCGCGGCTCATCTCACCCATAAAGCCCTGACCGGGATAGACATTGCCATCATTGCAGTGTACTTCGTGGTTATTTTCGCGATCGGTTTCTACTTCGCCCGCAAGGAACGCACCTCTGCAGATTACTTCCTGGCCAGCCGCAATGTGGGCTGGTTCGCCATCGGGGCATCCTTGTTTGTTTCCAACATTTCCACTGAACACTTCATCGGACTGGCCGGTTCGGGAGCCACTTCGGGGCTGGCTGTCGGGTCTTTCGAGTGGCTGGCTTGCCTGATCCTGCTGCTGCTGGGATGGGTTTTTGTACCTTTTTATCTCCGCTCCAATGTGTTTACCATGCCGGAATTTCTGGAGCGGCGTTTCAGCCGGTCATGCGCCGTGTACCTGGCGGCGATTTCCATTCTGGCCTATGTCTTTACCAAGATATCGGTCCATTTGTATGCCGCGGCCATCGTGCTGGAGCGCGTGGTCGGATGGAGTCCTCTGACTGCGGCGGTGATCCTGGTGATTGCCACCGGCATTTACACCATTGCCGGAGGACTGGCAGCGGTCATTTATACGGACCTGGTGCAGACCCTCATCCTGATCTTCGGCGCGGTCATTCTGACGGTGTTGGGCATGCATGAAGTGGGAGGATTCGCAGGCTTGCGCGCCGCCCTGCCGCCTGACTACTTCCAGATGATCAAGCCGATCCACGATCCCGACTTCCCCTGGACTGGTATTTTCTTTGGGGCGCCGATTCTGGGCATCTGGTATTGGTGTACCGACCAGGTCATCGTGCAACGGGTGCTGTCCGCCAAGGACGAGGGCCACGCCAAGGCTGCAACCATCTTCGCCGGCTTTCTGAAAATCCTGCCCGTTTTCATGCTGGTGTTGCCCGGCCTGATTGCGGTCGCTCTTTACCGCGACCTGTTCAAGTTCGGACCACACGGCGAAGTGCTGAACGGCGACATTGCCTATCCCACTCTCATTATTAATTTGCTGCCCACAGGGCTGGTCGGCGTGATGATCGCAGCTCTGCTGGCGGCGCTTATGGGGGCGATGAGTTCGGTTTTCAATTCGGCATCTACCCTGGTCACGCTCGACTTCTACAAAAAGATCAAGCCCGACGCCACCGAACGCCAGTTGGTGGGTTTTGGACGGGTCATGACCGGAGTGATGGTTGTCCTGGGACTGGCCTGGGTGCCATTCATTCATCTGATCAGCAGCCAGCTGTATGTCTACCTGCAAAGCGTGCAGGGATACATCAGCCCGCCGATCGCTGCCTGCTTCATCCTGGGAATTCTATGGCCGCGGCTGAACTCGCAGGGCGCTATCACTTCGCTCCTGACCGGGTTCGTGATGGGAGCGGCGCGCTTTGTGCTGGAGTTGATGGATCGCGCGGCGGGCGGACATGCCTTCGACAATGGCTTCCTCCGCGGGCTGGTGGACATGAACTTTCTCCATTATTCCATCCTGATGTTCGTCATCTGTTGCGCGGTGCTGATCGGGGTCAGCCTGCTGACGCCTGCCCCGGAACGAAAGAAACTGGCGGGGCTGACCTTCGCCACGGTCGACGAGAAGATGGAAGTCACACCGGTGCAGGCTCTGGGGCGCAAGCCGGCTGCCGAAACCGCGCTCGAGCACCGGCTCAACGTGGTGTTCAGCCTGGTGCTGCTGGCTACCGTGATCGGGCTCTGGTTTCATTTCCGGTAAGGCGTTTTCTGGCCATCATTTTTCGGCGCACCCGATTGAGATACCAGAAATGGCACGCATCCGCTGTCTGCGACCTAACGTCACTCGCGAAGAGGCCACCGAACAGTTCTCCTCGGGCTTAGCGGACATTCTGCGGACCACCGCGTCGGGTCCCCTGAAATCGGTGGCCGATTTCTACATCCCGTTCCAACTTTTCCAGGTCGAAATTCTCAACGGCGGCAAACGCGATCAGCGCATCTTTGGGCTGGATGCGGTCAACGGCTCGCTTGACCTCTATCACTTCGACCACCTCCCCGGCGAAAGTGAAGTGGTTTATCTGGAAACGCACAATTCCTCAGAACCTCTGCTGGATGAAGCCGAAGAGAAAAGGATTTTGACGGAGAAGGTGCAGCGCCTGCTGTTCAGCACCGGGTTTTTTCGCGTGCGCAATCTCAAGATTTCGGCCGAGCCGGTAGCGGGGGAAATCTACATCCCATACTGGGTAGGATTTCGCGGCCGCGGCGTCCGCGCCAGCTTCGTCGTGATGGACGCAGTGCGGCGCAAGATGGAAGGCTCCAAAGTGCGGCATCTGCTGCAGGCCTGGCTGACATCAATCCGTTAGAGTCGTAGTTGTGGACCGGGCCTTTGACCGGTCAGCGCAAGCGCTATTTCTCGGGCGCAAAAAAAGCCTCTAAAACAGCGTGTGGTACCTACTGGAAACACCCTCCGAAACGCTGACCCCTCGCGCAGTCTCGCAGGGCTGCCGCGTTGTTGCAAACACCCCGAATGTAGATCTGGCGGATTTCCCGGCCGTCCCAAATTGGTCGCGGCAGATGCACTGACCAGGTTCAATGAATCCCTCGGAAACTGATTTCTGTCAGTTACGGAGGTCACATTACGGCCTCACGTTCCTTCGTAACTCCCATCCCATCTTCAGCCGGGATATCCTAATCGTACTTTTCCCCCAACCGAACGGCGCCCTGCGCCCATGCCGCACGACTGTCAGTTTTGTGATTTGCGGGGTTAAGCGAGCAATGGCCAACAAGATCGGACGTTTCGAAATCCTCAGCGAGATCACGCGATCGGAGATCGGCGCTGTCTATAAAGCCGCTGATCCGGATAGCGGGCAGACTATTGCCCTGAAGGCCATCCAGCTGCAAATGCTGGGAGATCAAGCCTCGGTTCTGATCGATCACATCCTGCAGGAAGCCGAGGGTACCAAGCCGCTCAGCAGCCATAACATCGCCGTGCTTTACGGTCTGGAAGAAATTGAAGGACAGTTCTGCGCTGCCATGGAGTACGTGCAAGGCAACAGTATCGGCACCATGCTGGCCCGCAAAGAGGGCTTTTCCATCTGGGACCTGCAGGACATTGCGCGGCAGACGTGTCAGGGGCTGGATCACGCCCATAGTCATCACGTGGTGCACTACTCCCTGGAACCGGCGAAGATCATGGTCACCTGGGACGGCACGGTGAAGATCCTGAGCTTTGGAGCTTCCAGCATGGGCGCATTCACCTGCCAGGCATCCGGCAAAGCGCCCGAGGTGCTTCATTATGTATCTCCGGAGCAGCTGCGCGGAGATCCGGTAGACGCCCGATCCAACATCTTCAGCCTGGGCGCGATTCTTTATGAGATGGTCACGGAGCGCAAGGCGTTCGCGGGAGAAGACGCCGATCAGGTGCGGCAGGCGATTTACGAAGCCACACCGGTGGCCCCGGTTCAGATCAATCCCAAAGCTCATCCCGCGCTCAGTGAAGTCATCATGAAAGCGCTGTCGGGTTCGCCGGAGGATCGTTATCAGAGCGGCCAGGATTTGGTGAACGATCTGGAGCGCTGCAAGGAAAGCGCGACCAAGACAGCCGCCCAGGCCGCAAACAAGACCGCGGCCAAAAAACCGGCACAGGGATTGAATACGCCGCAGGAGCAGAAACCTGCGATTGCAGCCAGCACGCCGGCGAAAAAGAAATCAGCAGCGGAACAGTCTGCGAGCGTGCCGTCTTCGGCCAACCCTCGCAGCGCAGAGCCATCGCCGAACCTGTCTTCGCCAGTGGCAAGCAGCGCCGGAAAGTCCGCTTCGCCCGCCAAAGCTGCGGCTGCGGCCGCGGGGTGGGAGAGCGGCGGCGGCTTCGCCGTCAGCCAGGCCAGCGCGGCAAAAGCGGCTGCAGGCAAACCCGCGCCCCAGGCGGAAAACACTTTTCAGGAGCGAGCCAGCGCAGTGGCGGAGACCGAAGAGGCGCCAGCAAAAGCCCCGGCACTGAATGTGGATCCTGCGATGGCGGAAGCGGCAGCGGGAGCAAGCCGCGGTCCGAGTTTTTCCGAAATCAGCGAACTGCCGCCGCTGAAAGAGATCTACACTCCGCCGCCAGCGCCACCGGCCACCGAAGCCGAGCCGGAAGCAGCCCCGGCACATTCCTGGACCAGCCCGGTCCAGCCAGAAAAGCCCAAGATACAGCCGCGGGAAGTTGCCCGTAAAGCGGTCAAGGAAATCAAAAAGACTCCGCCAAAGTTATTTGTTTATTCAATTGCGGCAGCTTGCGGGGTGATTTTGCTGGTTGTTGCCATGATCGCCTGGCGCATCCATTCGGAAAACTCCGCCGAGGAAGGCGCAAGCGAGTCCACTCCGGTGGCGGCGCAGCCCCAGAGCGCGGCCAAGCCAGCCTGGAGCGCCGCGCAGCCTCCAGTCGCGACTGCCGCACCTGCGGCGGTGCCGGAGCATATTGCGGCTCCTCGCGAACAGGCGGTAGTCTCGGTAACTCCGAAATACAGCCGGAAGAGAAGCAAAGCTCCGGCGGTTTCCGCTGCGGCGGTGATTCCCGGACAGCTGACCATCAATTCCACGCCTGAAGGCGCGGAAGTTCACATCGACGGGCACAGCGACCCCAGTTGGGTCACTCCTTTCAACTTGCCCGGTCTGAGTCCAGGGCAGCACAGCGTGACGGTGGCTCGCGCCGGGTACGCGGCGGAGAGTCGCACTATCGACGTGGCTTCCGGCAGCAAATCATTTCTGGTGGTGCAACTGGCGGCCATCACAGCCCAGGTGGCAGTGAGCAGCGAGCCGGCCGGCGCTCAGATCTTCGTCGATGGCAAAGATAGCGGGCGGGTCACACCGGCGCAGCTCTCCGTGGACAAGCCGGGTTCGCATACTTTCGTGGTCAGAAAACAAGGCTACCTGGAGGAAACCACCAGCGCCAGCCTGCAGCCGGGACAGATTTTCCGCTTCTCGCCCAGCCTCAAAATGCTGGGTTCAACCGACGACATAAAAGTCGGTGGGAAATTCAAGAAACTGTTTGGCGGCGGGGACACGGCCGGCATGGGTTCGCTCAGCGTCAAGACCCAGCCCAAAGGCGCACAGGTAGCCGTGAACAACCGCATCATGGACAAGCTTTCGCCACTTGACCTTTACCTCGGTCCCGGCACCTACGTGGTCGACATCACCATGTCAGGATACAAACCGGTTCATCGCGTGATCGAAGTGCAGAAGGGCGGCAAGATCGGTATCGACGAAGCCCTGCAGCATGAGTAGATTCTGGACGCGGTTAGTCTGCAGTCAGCCGTCCGCATTCAGCACTCAGCACTCAGCGATTCAATGAGCTTGAGCGTGTCCTCTTTCCTTATCACGCTCGTGGTGGAGTAAAGCGGAAAAGCCAAAGGCCGCCAGTTGCTGGCGGCCTTTTTTGTGAAGTGCCCTCAACGCGAAGGCTGTTCTTTTAGAATCCCCAACCGCGATTGCCGCCCCGGCCGCCGCCATAGTTGGCCTGGTAACCGGAGTGGTAGCCCTGATTGTAGGAGGCCTGGTACTGGTATTTGTCTCCCATGGAGCTGTGGTACCCGTGATCGGAGTGGCTGGAGCCTCGCGGATTCGGGTTGAACGGCTTGCCTTCAGCGATGTCTTTACGGGCCTGGTAGGAGCCATCCTGCATTCCCTGCCGGTAGCCGGCGCTGCTGGACGATCCGCCATACCCGCCATACCCGCCGTACCCGCCGCGTCCATAAACCGTGCCCGGGTTGCCGTAGCCGCCGTTGGGATAACCGTAGCCCCCGGCGGGATAGCCGTAGCCACCGTTGGGATAGCCGTAGCCGCCGCTGGGGTAGCGGTTATAAACCCGGCTGTTGCCATAGTAGCCATCGTTGCGATGCTCACGTTCCCAGCGCTCATGTTCCCGCTCGCGCTGGCGTGAACCTTCCCACCAGTGAGAATTGCTTCTGTAAGTGTCGTGACTCCGAGCGTGATCCCAGACGTGATTCACTTCGTGATGATTGTTGACATGCTTGTCCTTCCAGTAATCATGATCCCGAGCCAGGGCCAGACCGCTGAATGCCAGCGTCGTCGCCACTGCCAGGACTGCCAGCCGCATGCTTCGCATATTTCCTCCCAACCCGGTTCCATCGTCTGAAGAACTTTCTTGCGATCGCGCCCGCTCTTCAGCTCTACCTGGCCCGGTGCTAAAACGTCGGATGCCAGCGCAATTGTGATTGGCTGCACTGAGGAAGATATTTTTTTGAACCTTAAGTGAACCTTAAATCTAAGCCGTGCAATCATTTGCCAGTGATAGACTGGCATGCTTTGAGCCCCGGTTTGAGGCCAGGTCGCAGACTGGGAAGGGAGTTTTTCATGGCAATCGAGCGGGTCGGAGTGGTGGGCGCCGGCACCATGGGCAACGGCATCGCCCACGTTTTTGCGCGCAGCGGCTACCCGGTGCTGCTGTGCGATGTGGAGCAGCGCTTCCTCGACCGGGCGCTTGAAACCATCGCCAAAAATCTCGAGCGCGAAGTCGCCAAAGGCAAGACCACGGCTGCGGATAAAACATCCGCCCTGAAGCGCATTGCGCCGGTGCTGGAGCGCGCCCAGCTCGCGCCCTGCGATTTGGTGATTGAAGCCGCCACCGAAAAGTTTGCCGTCAAAGCCGAAATCTTTCGCGATCTGGATCGCATCTGCGGGCCTGAAATAATTCTGGCGTCGAATACTTCTTCGATTTCGATTACCCGGCTGGCTGCAGCGACCCGCCGCCCCGGGAAAATTATCGGAATGCATTTTTTCAATCCCGTGCCGGTCATGAAACTGGTGGAAGTAATTCGCGGCCTGGCCACTACCCAGGAAACCTTCGAGACGGTGCGCGATCTGGCGCTGAAACTGGACAAGACTCCGGTCGAAGTGAATGACGCCCCCGGCTTTGTTTCGAACCGCGTGCTCATGCCGCTGCTGAACGAGGCCATGTACGCGGTGATGGAGGGAGTGGCCACGCCGGAAGCGGTGGATGAAGTCTTCAAGCTGGGCATGGCGCATCCCATGGGCCCGCTGACCCTGGCCGACTTTATCGGGCTCGACGTCTGTCTCGATATCATGCGAGTTCTGCAGGACGGCTTGGGTGATCCCAAGTACCGGCCGTGCCCGCTGCTGATCAAAATGGTGGACGCCGGCTGGCTGGGGAAAAAAAGCGGAAGAGGATTTCATAAGTACTGAATTCGGTCGGCGGTCGCTAGTCGTTCGTTGTTAGCCAATCGCTGCTTTGCCGCTGGCTTGATGGCAGCTCGTGGGCGAACGACCAACGACCAAGGACAGAAGACTGTTAAACCAGTGGCAGAAAAAAGCGACTTAAAGATTTACCTCCTCGGCGCCGGGTTGGGATTGTGCGCTGGATGGCTCGACGTCAAGGCCGGCGACTTGCTGCTTACGGCGCTGTTCGTGTTGGCCGCCACCATGCTGCTGGGAGCGCTGCGCCCGCAGCGGCCCTGGCGCTGGACGCTGCTGGTCGCGGTGTTGGTGCCGGTTTCGCAAGCTGCAGCATATTTGCTGCTGGCCGAAAAACCCTATCGCGCACAAATCTACGAATCTTTTTTGGGATTCCTTACTGGCATCGCCGGCGCCTACGGTGGGGCTACGGTGCGCCGGGGGATGCGGGAGCTGATGCGCAAGTGAGGAGGGCAGCTTTCAGCTGTCAGCGTTCTCACCGCTGCCGTTTTTTTCCCGCCCCGCCGGTTCAGCTCCGAGGGCTCCTTCGACTTCGCCAGACAATTCGCACGCGAATCGTCTGGTTCCGCTGAGGATGACAGAGTGCGAAATAGTCTCAGCTGACAGCCGAATGTTGATAGCTGAGAGCGAGAGCTGCCCGCCCGCCTCATCCCAATAGTTACTCGCGTTTCCACAGCCGCAGCGAGTATCCTGCGACCATGGCAGTTTCGATCTCGGTGCTGGCCAGCGGCAGCCGGGGGAACAGTTCAATCGTTTCCAGTTCGCGAACGAAAATTCTCGTAGACGCGGGAATTTCCTGCCGCGAAACCGTCAAGCGCATGCGCGCCGCAGGCGATGATCCGCGCAGCCTCTCCGCGATTCTGATCACGCACGAGCACTCCGATCACGTGTATGGGCTGGCGGTGCTGGCAAGAAAATTTCAGCTTCCGGTTTTCATGACGGGTGCGACGCATCAGGCCTGGGCCAGGTCATTGCGTGACGATGCAGGAGAGCTTCCGCAACTGGCGCGGCTGGAAGTTTTCTCCGCCGGGCGCAGATTTCAGATCGGCGATATCGAGATAACCCCGTTCACCATCCCTCACGATGCCGCCGACCCGGTGGGATTAACCTTACGCGCCGACGGCGTCAAGGTGGGCATCGCCACCGATCTGGGGTACACGCCGCCCAACGTTTGCCACGAGTTGCGAGGGTGCGACGTTCTGGTAATTGAATCCAATCACGACCTGGAAATGCTGCGCGGAGGGCCTTATCCCTGGTCGGTCAAGCAGCGTGTCGGTAGTCCGACCGGGCATTTGTCCAACGACCAGTTGTCCAAATTCTTGTGCACCGAATACGATGGCGGCGCATCTTACGTAGTGCTGGCGCATATCTCCGAGCAAAACAACCATCCCGAGCTCGCCCGGCATGCCGCGGAGAAGGCCTTGGGCCCCCGCCAAACGTTGTTGCACAATAGGGTGATGGTGGCACGGCAATCGGAGCCGATGCAAGCCATCCAGCTGTAATCGACTGTTGAGTATGAGCGAGTGCGTGGATCCTATCGTAGGTAAGATTCTAGCCGGCTGGCGTTACGATATCTCCGGCATCGCGCCCGAGATGCGCGCCGACTACGAAGAGCACTTCGACGCCTGCGAACGATGCCGCTCCCGCCAACGCCTGCACCGCACCATTGATCTTTCCCTGATCGCTCTGGCCTCGCTTTCGGCGGTCGTTTTCCTGCTGGCTTTTGGAGTGATCCGGCACGTCGGTCCCCGGCACGGTTTCTGGCTCGAGCTGGCGGCGCTGCTCGGCTTCGCGCTTTCTGCGCTGATCTGGGTTGCAGTTGCGGTCGCTACTCCGGCGCCGATGACCATGGTGGACGCAGCCAAGATAGGCGCGCGCCACGTGCATGATCGCCTGCCGGCGGAGATTCGCGAGCGCCTGCCAGAAGAATTCCGCCTGAAGATTACCGGATCATAGTTGGACGCGAGCGTCCCGCTCGTGCCGGGCCGGCAGCGAGTGCTGTTTTTTGAAACCGGCTCTGGCAAATCCTGCACGGCCGGGGACGCTCGCGCCTGCATTTCTTAGGGAGACGCTATGTCCATCAACGATCCAGAAGAGCTTGCCGGGATGCGCGCCGCCGGTGCGATTGTGCGCCAGATGCTGGAGGCTATGAAGAGGGCTGTCCGCCCCGGCGTGACTACGGCGCAGCTGGATCAAGTGGGCGCCGAGGTCATGCGCCGGCACGGAGCGCAATCGGCTCCGCAACTAGTTTATAAGTTTCCCGGCGTGAACTGCATCAGCCTGAACGACGAAGCCGTGCACGGCATTCCGGGAGAGAGAACGGTTCAGGATGGCGACCTGGTCAAGCTCGACGTCACCATCGAAAAAGATGGATTCATGGCGGACGCCGCCGAGACGGTGGCTTCGGGGAAAATTTCCGAAGAGAAACAACGTCTGATGGCGTGCGCCGAGCGCGCTTTTACCAAAGCCATGCTTGTGGCCCGCGCCGGATTTCGCGTTTCCGAAATTGGACGCGTGGTCGAACGCGAAGTGCGGCGCAGCGGCTTCTCGGTGATTCGCGACTTGGGCGGACACGGCATCGGGCGCACCATTCATGAAGAGCCCCGCGTCCCCAACTATGCCGATCCCGAAGCCAGCCAGATTCTCACTGAAGGCCTGGTAATCACAGTGGAGCCGATTATCGCGGCCGGCTCGGGACGAGCCACCGTGGCGAAAGATGGCTGGACGGTGCGCACCGCCGACCGCCGCGCTTCGGCGCATTACGAGCACACGCTGGTGATTACGAGGGGTGAGCCCATTCTGCTGACGGCTGCCCCGTAGAACCATCAAACACCAGGGACACGAGGGACACGAAGATACACGAACGAAGTCCTTTGTGATCCTTCGTGTCCCTGGTGGGTGTCTTTGTTCTTTGAATTTCAGTTTCTTTGCGATCCTTCGATACGAAAATTGATATTCCAGCGTGATTGTTACAATCCTCCTGGGTGCCAACTTCATTTGAAATCGAAAACACTAGCGGCGCAGCCCGCCTGGGCCGGCTGACTACTGCGCATGGCGTTGTGGAGACGCCTGTGTTCATGCCGGTAGGAACGCTGGCCTCGGTGAAGGGCGTTTCGCAGGATCTGCTGGAAGAACTCGGAGTGCAGATTCTTCTGGGGAATACTTACCATCTTTATTTGCGGCCGGGAGTGGAACAGGTGCGGCAGCTGGGGGGATTGCATCGCTTCATGGCGTGGCCGCGAGCCATCCTCACCGACTCCGGCGGTTTTCAGGTTTTCAGTTTGAACGAGCTGCGCAAGGTGACCGACGAGGGAGTGACGTTCCGTTCGCATCTTGATGGCTCGTCCCATTTTTTTACGCCGGAGAGCTCCATGGCGGCGCAGATCGGCCTCGGCGCCGACGTCATTATGGCGTTTGACGAATGTACCGAGCATCCGGCGGATCGCGAGCGGGTGCGGCAATCGATGGAACTGACGCTGCGTTGGGCGGAGCGCAGCAAGAAATATTTCGAGGCCCACAAGGGTGAAGTGCCCTGGGGTGAAGTTCGCGGTTTCGAGTTTCCAGTTTCCAGCCGCGCAGACACGAGAAACCAGAAACCAGAAACCGGAAACGGCGACAAGACTCAGGCGCTTTTCGGCATCGTGCAGGGCGGCATGGACTCTTCACTGAGAAAGGAGTCCGCCGAACGCACCATTGAACTCGATTTTCCCGGCTACGCGATTGGAGGGCTGAGCGTGGGCGAGCCGCGTGCCCTTACCCGCGAAGTGGTCGAAGCCACCCTGCAGTATCTTCCCGCCGACAAGCCCCGCTACCTGATGGGGGTGGGAACGCCGGAGGAAATTGTCGAGTATGCCGGCCTTGGCGTTGACATGATGGACTGCGTGCTGCCTACACGGGCGGCGCGCCATGGCCTGCTGTTCACCTCCGAAGGCAGGATTTCCATCAAGCAGGCGAGATACGCCTCCGACCCGGGCCCGCTCGATCCCAACTGCGGCTGCCGGATCTGTCGCCGCTATTCCCGGGCCTATTTACGCCATCTCTATGCTGCCAATGAGGTTCTGGCGCAGGTCCTGAATACTATCCACAACCTCAGCTTCTACCTTGACACCATGCGGGCGGTGCGTCATTCTATTGCGCTTGGGAATAACGCCCAACCTGTTTCTGGGCGGCGGTCCCAAACAAAACCGTAATCTGGCATCCCCGGTTCATGCCTGAACTTGAAACGTCTCCGGCCTGAGGAAACGAGAAATCCTGCAGGAAATTGCACAGGGCCAGGAAGCGCCGAGAGGCGCCGTCGTGAACTATTTTGGGCAGATCGGTTAGGTAGGTCTGGTTTATGAACGTCGGAAACTTGTTGGCGGCGCAAACGTTGGGGGCCGGGGGCTGGCTGGGTTTTGCCCCGCTCATCTTTATCTTCGCCATCTTCTACTTTCTCCTGATCATGCCGCAGCAGCGGCGGCAGAAAAAATGGCAGCAGATGCTGAACGACCTGAAGAATGGCGACAAAGTCGTGACCAGCGGGGGGCTGCGCGGAACCATCATCGCGCTGCGGGATGATTACATCCAGTTACGTGTCCCACCGGACAATTTGCGCATCGAAGTGACACGGGCGTCGGTGGCGTCGGTAGCCACGCCGGATGATAAGAACAACAAGGCAGCGTGATATTGGTCCGTCCGGGCTTCTGAGGGCGAGACGCCGTTGAGAACAGCCGGAGGATGCCGGCGCTATAAAAATTAATCAGGCCATGAACAAGACTTTAGGTTGGAAACTCGGACTCATCATCGCCACCCTGGTGCTATTCCTGTTTGGCATCTTCGGCATTCCCAAGGATTTCTCGGCAAGCGGGCTGCTGGCATCGCTGCAGGAGCACATTCATCTGGGGCTCGACCTCAAAGGTGGAACTCACCTGATCCTGCAGGTGCAGGTAAATGACGCGGTCAATGGAGACTCCGATCGCGCTCTGGAGCGGGTGAAAGAAGATCTGCGCACTCACAAGATCAACTACACCGAAATCACCAAGCCGGACCCGGTGAACCATCCTGACCAGATTGTTCTGAAAGGAGTGCCGCCGGAGTCCACTTCGGATCTGCGCTCGATCGTGAGCGAGCGCCTGCCGGAGTATGACCTGAACTCGGGCGCGGACAATTCGTGGACTTTCACCATGAAGCCGCAGGCCCTGGCAGAACTGAAGAACCGGGCGGTAACCCTGGCCATTGAAACCATCCGCAACCGCATCGACCAGCTGGGCGTGAGCGAACCGGTGATCCAGGAGCACGGACTCGGGCAATACCAGATTCTGGTGCAACTCCCCGGCGTGGATGATCCGGCGCGAGTCAAAGAGATCATGCAATCCACCGCCATGCTGGAGATCAAGCAGGTGCTGGGCGGGCCATACTCCAGCGAGCAGGATGCCTTGCAGCAGCATAATGGCGTGCTGCCGCCGGATTCCTTGCTGCTGCGCGGCCGCAGCGTAGGCAGTCAGGCAACCGGTGATGACACCGGCGAGCAGTTCTACCTGGTCACCCGGAGTTCGGCGGTCGCGGGCGCGGATTTGCGCTCCGGCGGCGCTACCGTGGGGCGCGATTCGAACACCAATTCGCCCGACGTGGGTTTCGTTCTTACCAATGAAGGCGGAAGGAAGTTCGCCGCTTTCACCGGCGCCCATGTGGGCGACAAGCTGGCGGTGGTTCTGGATAACCGGGTGCGCGAAGTTGCCACCATCAACGAGCAGATTCACGATCAGGGACGGATCAGCGGCGGCGGCATGAGCGAGCAGGCCGCAAAAGACCTGGCTCTGGTTCTCAACTCGGGCGCGTTGCCCGCAGGCATCAAGTATCTGGAAGAACGCACGGTGGGCCCGTCTCTGGGGTCGGATTCGATTCGCGCGGGAGTGCGCGCCGCCATTATCGGCATGCTGGCGGTGCTGATCTTCATGCTGATTTACTACCGCGGCGCGGGCATCAACGCCGATCTGGCGCTCATCCTGAACCTGATTATTCTGCTGGGTTTCATGGGATACTTCGGCGCCACGCTGACCCTGCCCGGAATTGCCGGCGTGATTCTTACCGTGGGCATGGGCGTGGACTCAAATGTCCTGATCTTTGAGCGCATTCGCGAGGAACTCCGAAATGGAAAGACTCCGCCGTCGGCGGTGGAACAGGGCTTCGCTCACGCCTGGGTCACCATTGTCGATACGCACGTCACCACCATCGTGTCGGCGGCGATTTTGTTCCTCTTCGGTACCGGGCCGGTGAAGGGTTTTGCCGTGACTTTAACCTTCGGCTTGCTGGCGAACCTGTTCACCGCGGTGTTTGTTTCGCGCATGATTTTTGACTGGATTTTGAGCCGCAAGCAACGCGGCGAGGCGTTAAGCATTTAGCTGAGAAGGGCCGGGTTTTGCCTGGCCCACACAGGCTTGAGAGAGGTTTGACGACAGCGTGGAATTTTTTAAAGAGCCCAACATCGATTTTCTAGGCAAGAAGTGGTATTTCCTCGCCTTTTCGCTGGTGTTCAGTATTGCGGGCATCCTGTCGATGCTGTTCTGGCACGGCATCCCGCTGGGCGTGGACTTCAGGGGCGGCACCCTGGTCTACGTAAAGTTTTCCCACCCTCCGAATGACAACGCCATCCGGGCTGCTCTGGAAAAAGTTGGTTTGGGCCAGGCCAAAATCCAGCGCCTGGGCGTAGCCGCCAATAATGAAGTGCTGATTGATCTCGATGTGCGCGAGACCAGCGAGAAAGCACTCGATCAAGGCAAGATTCAGATCATCAACGCGCTGGAGACCAATGCTCCGGCGGGCAGGCTGGATCTGAATAACTCCAGCTCTCTGACATTAGCCAATTACCTGCTCGAAAAAGATCCCCTGCATGCCGGCACCGACGCCAACCAGCGCTATGCGGCGCAGGCCAAAGCCATCGTTGACTACCGCGACAAGACGCGGGGGGGAGTTTTGAATTCCTTCGATGAACTTAAGGCGGTCGCCGACCCTGCCGTGGTAGCCATCCTGCCCGAAGGATTCTTCCTGTCGGATTTCGGTGTCTACCAGGTAGAGATCGTCGGACCACAGGTAGGAAAGCAGTTGCAGAGCCAGGCCCGGTGGGCGGTGGTCTATTCCCTGGCCGGCATGCTGGTCTATCTGGGCTTCCGTTTCGAATGGATTTACGGCGTAGCCGCGGTGATCACGGTTTTCCATGACACCCTGATCACGGTGGGCGCATTTTCCCTCGCCAACAAAGAAATTTCGCTGACTGTCATCGCCGCGATCCTGACCCTGATCGGTTACTCGAACAATGACACCATCGTTATTTTCGACCGTATTCGAGAAAACCTGAAGCTGATGCGGCGGGAAAAGTTGTCAGACGTCGTAAACCGGAGTATTAATCAGACCCTGAGCCGGACGATCTTGACAGCCGGGTTAACATTTCTAACCGTTCTGGCGCTGTATCTGTTCGGCGGGGAAGTGCTGCATGGCTTCTCATTCGCGCTGGTCATCGGAATCCTGATTGGAACTTATTCTTCGATCGCGATTGCGGCCCCCATTCTGGTGGCTTATCAGGATTGGCGGTCAAGCCGGGGCAAGAAGGCCCCGGTGATGGTTCAGTCGGGAAAAGGCAAGGCAACCGCAGGAAAGGGCCGGGGCTTAGCCAGCGGCCAGTAGGTTGACGGCATCTTAGGTCCCTAACGGGCTGAATCTAGGCCGCTATTTCAGTAGTTTGATTTCGTGCAGCGGGCGTGTAGGATGCAAAGCTGGTTTGGGAGCAAAGGGGCAACAGGCGGTGTCTAAGATTACGTAGGGTCTGTGCCGGGAGAATCCTTATGTTTGAAGACAGCCTAATTGAATCGGGAAACAAGTTAAAAACCAAGCGGGGCATGACAACAGTTATCTCCTTTATTTTCCAGGTGATGCTGATTGGCGTGCTGGTATTGCTGCCGCTCCTGTTTACGGAAGCTCTGCCAAAGACCCAGCTCATGACATTCCTGGTGGCGCCGCCGCCGCCTCCGCCACCTCCGCCACCTCCGGCCGCTGCCCCAGTCAAGGTAGTCAAGCAGATTCAGACCGATATCATCAACGGCCAACTTCGCACCCCGACCAAGATTCCTGAGAAAGTCCAGATGATCAAGGAAGAAGAGGCGCCGCCTCCGGTTTCGTCGATGGCTGGCGTGGTGGGTGGAGTTCCGGGCGCGGGTGGCGCGATGGGTGGAGTGATTGGTGGCATTATCAATTCCACGCCGGTCGCGGTTCCCAAAGTTGCGACCCCGCAGCGGGTGCGGGTATCGCAAGGCGTCACCCAGGGCTTGCTGATTCGCAAGATTCAGCCTAACTATCCGCCCCTGGCGCGGCAGGCACGCATCCAAGGATCAGTGCTGTTGCAGGCTGAGATCAGCAAGGATGGTTCGATCCAGAACCTGCGCCTGATCAGCGGCCACCCCATGCTGGCTCCGGCCGCCATTGAAGCGGTCAAGCAGTGGAAGTACAAGCCCTATATTTTGAACGGCGAGCCGGTGGAAGTGGAAACCCAGATCACCGTCAACTTTACCCTGGCTGGAGGCTAAACCCGGTCACCAGTGCAGGCAGAACGAACGCACATTCGTAGACAGCAATTTTTGCCATCTGACAAGCTCTAGGAGGAAAGCAACTCATGTTCGTAGCCAATCTAGCAGCACTCACTTTCACGCATATGTCCACTGCGGCTGCCTGGTTTTTCCAGGAACAGGGCGCAGTGGGTTGGGACCCGATTTCGCTGTGGCACCAGATGGGTATTCCAGCGAAGGCAGTGGTCATCATTCTGTTCATCATGTCGGGCTGGTCAATCGGAGTCATGATTGATCGCGCCATGGCGTTCAGCGCCGCGCGCAAACAATCGCGAGCGTTCGCTCCTGCCGTGGCCGGCGCCCTGCGCGATGGCAAGATCGAAGAAGCCATCAAGGTTGCCGAGCGCAACAAGAAAAGCCATCTGGCTAAAGTTGTCACCTCGGGCCTGATGGAATTCCGCGCTCACCAGGAAAGCGGTGAGATTCCGGGCGAGACCATCGAAGCCTCCAAGCGCGCCCTGGAGCGCACTGAAGCCATCGTTCATGCCGAACTGAAGCGCGGCCTGGGCGGCCTGGCAACCATCGGCTCGACGGCCCCCTTCGTGGGACTGCTGGGCACCGTGGTCGGCATCATCAATGCGTTTAAAGGCATTCAATCCGAAAAAGCTACCGGTCTGGCCGCTGTCGCCGGCGGTATTTCGGAAGCGCTGGTGACCACCGCCATCGGCCTGTTCGTGGCCATTCCGGCCGTGATGATGTTCAACTACTTGACCGGTCGCGTGGAAGCGTTCGACGTCGAGATGGATAACTCGTCGAGCGAACTGATCGATTACTTCCTGAAGCGCCGCGGTATGCGTCGCACCTAGTTTTTTCAGGTAAGGCGTACGGCTACAACCTCCGAGTTGCTGATCTGGCGCCGGGCAAACGTCCGGCGCCGGATTTAATAACAGGAGGGGCTGAGGACCGAGCAACGTGCTCAGCCCGGGCGGACGGGAAACGTTCGCCGAGGAGAAGTGAGTTTATGGCGCTGAATAAGCGGAATGAAGGAGTCAAGGTAAACTCCAACATCAACGTCACCCCCATGGTGGACGTAATGCTGGTGCTGCTGATCATCTTCATGGTGATCACGCCCATGTTGCAGCACGGCGTCAGTGTGGATATGGCGAAGGTTAACAACCCCGAATCCATGCCGGATGCCGACAAGGAAGATGCTCTGCTGGTTTCGATCATGCGCGACGGGACTGTCTACTTTGGGACTGACAAGCTGCCCGCGGACCAGCTAACCGGCAAGGTCAAAGACCGTCTGGCCAGCCGGGTGGACAAGCGAGTTTTCGTCAAGGCAGATGCGCGCGCCCGCTTCGGATCAGTAGTTGAAGTAGTGGACAACGTGCGCGCGGCCGGCGTCGACCAGTTGGGCCTGCTGACCGAGCAACGCAAGGCCGCAACCACGCCGCCTCCGGCAGCTGCGACCACTCCGCCTGCCGGCGGGCAATAACCGCGGAGTTCGCGCGGCGCAGATTTTATGGCTTAGAGGTTTACAGCCAGGAGATTCGAGGAGAACGTTATGGGAATGGCAATGGGATCGGGCGGCGGTCAGAGCGCGGACATGAACGTTACGCCGCTGATCGACGTGCTGCTGGTGCTGATCATCATTTTCATGGTGATCACGCCGTTAACCCCCAAGGGCCTGGATGCGCTGGTGCCTCAGCCACCGCCGCCGAATGCGCCCAAGAACAATACCCCTGACCGCACCATCGTGGTCCAGTTGATCGATCGCGGCGCCGGGCAGGCTCCCGCACTCAAGATCAACCAGGAAGACACCACTTGGGAGAACCTGCAGGGCCGGTTGACCGACATCTTCAAGACCCGCGCCGAGAAAGTGATGTTCGTCAAAGGCGACGACGCGGTTCCGTTCGCCGACGTGGCCAACGTGATCGACATCGCGCATGCCTCGGGTGTCGACAAAGTGGGCCTGATCACCGCCAAGATTGAAGCCGGCGGCTAGAGTTCGGCCAAGGTTTGTGGTACACCATTGTGGGGCGGATGGCGTTTCTGCTGAACCGGTGTCGGCAGAATCAGGTTGATAGCTCGCCCATCTCATCCGTGCACGCGCATCGCGGCGTGCTGTTGGTCCGTTGGCACAGCACAAGCCTGACGACTTTCTGGCAAGGGAGACTTACAGCGCAATGAAAACAAGCATACGAATGCTGGCAATGGCTGCGCTCGCACTGGTGTTGCTGGCCACCACCGGCTGCAGCAAGCTGCGGGCGCGTGACCAGCTTAACAAGGGCGTGCAATCCTATAAGAACGCCAAGTACGAAGAGGCCATCAACCATTTCCAGCAGGCGGTTACGCTTGATCCCGGTTTGTTGAATGCCCGCCTCTATCTGGCCACCGCCTTCGCCCAGCAATACATTCCCGGCGTCGACAGCGAGGACAACAATCGCATGGGCGAGAACGCGATTGAACAGTACAAGGCCGTGCTGGACCGCGATCCCAAGAACATCAATAGCGTCAAGGGAATTGCCTACCTGTACCTGCAGATGAAACGCTTTGAAGACGCCAAGACCTACTATCGCAAAGCCAACGAAATGGATCCCAACGATCCCGAGCCTTACTACTCGGTCGCGGTCATCGACTGGACTCAGAGCTACCAGCCGCGCATGGAAGAACGCGCCAAGGTTGGCCTGAAGCCGGATGAGTGGATCATGAAGGATAAAGGGAACAAGAAGATTTGCGAGATGCTTCGCGAGAAGAATTCGGGGGTGATCCAGGACGGAATCGCGATGCTGCAGAAAGCCCTGGAACTGCGGCCCGACTACGACGATGCCATGGCGTACCTGAACCTGCTGTATCGCGAGAAGGGCGATCTGGAGTGCGATGATCCGGCCGCCCGCGCAGCGGACCTGAAAACTGCCGACGAATGGGTCGACAAGACCATGGCCACCAAGAAGATCAAAGCGGAGAAACAACCCGGCAACCAGGGCATCACTATGCCGAACAAGTAGGATGTCTCCAGCTCTTTAGCCAACGAAAGCCTCTTCCGGGTGGAAGGGGCTTTTGATTTTTGATCACAGCAAGCACGAGCGGGACGCTCGCGCCCACATTATGTTCAGCAAGATTCTGATTGCCAATCGAGGCGAGATCGCGGTGAGGGTGATCCGTGCCTGCCGCGAACTGGGGATCGCCACGGTGGCGGTTTATTCCGAGGTGGATCGCGCCGCGTTGCACGTGCTGAAGGCCGACGAGGCGTACTCCATCGGGCCTGCTTCCGCGACAGAATCCTACCTCAACATCGACAAGATTCTGGCGGTTGCGCAAGCCTGTGGAGCGGAGGCGATTCATCCCGGCTACGGATTCCTTTCGGAGAATGCGAAATTTGCGCGAGCCTGCGCGCAGGCAAAGAAAAAGATAAAGTTCATCGGGCCCAGCGCGGCTTCCATGGAAATTATGGGATCGAAAACCAAAGCCCGGCAGGCGATGGAAAGGGCAGGCATCCCGTTCGTCCCGGGAACGTCCCGCGGGGCGCAGTCGATCGATGAGGCCAGGGAGGCGGCGGAAAAACTCGGGTATCCGGTCATGCTGAAAGCCGCGGCCGGCGGCGGGGGGAAAGGAATGCGGCTGGTTCACAATCCCCGGGATCTGCACGCCGCCCTCGAAGCGGCGCAAAGCGAGGCGCAGCGGGCGTTTGGCGATGCCGAGGTCTACCTGGAGAAAGCCATTCTCAACCCCCGGCACATTGAAATGCAGATCCTGGCGGACGAGCATGGCAGCACCGTCTACCTTGGCGAGCGCGAATGTTCCCTGCAGCGGCGGCACCAGAAAGTGCTGGAAGAAGCGCCGTCCATGTTGGTGGATCCTGACATGCGCCGGCGGATGGGAGAAGTCGCGGTACGGGTCGCTGAAGCGGCGAAGTATTGCAACGCGGGGACGGTCGAGTTCCTGGTTGATCAAAAGAAGAATTTTTATTTCCTGGAGATGAATACCCGTCTGCAGGTGGAACATCCGGTGACGGAACTGATCACCGGGCTGGACTTGGTGAATCTGCAGATTCGCATCGCAGCCGGCGAAAAACTTCCCTTCACGCAGGAAGCGGTCGCCATTCGCGGACACGCCGTCGAATGCCGTATCTACGCGGAAGATCCGGATAATAATTATTTCCCCAGCCCGGGCAAGATCGCCATGCTGGAGGCGCCGGCGGGCCCGGGAATCCGGCTCGATAGCGGAGTGTATGAGGGCTGGACCGTGCCTATTGACTACGATCCGCTGCTGGCCAAGCTCATCGGCTACGGCGATGACCGGGCGCAAGCGATTGCCCGGCTGGCGCGCGCGCTCGAGGAATTCTTTGTGGCCGGCATCAAGACGAACGTCGCCCTGTTCCGGCGGATTCTGGCGGATGAAGCTTTCCGGATGGGCCAGATCGATACCGGATATCTGGAGCGTTTGCTGGCGTCCCATCCCCGTGGAAAAGATGAAGCGAAAAAAGACACTGCCGATGTCGCTGCCATAGCGGCAGCGCTGTTTGCCGCGCTGGAGACGCCGCCGAAAGCTGGGAGTAACAACGGAACGGATGCGGCGGACGGTGCCACGAACTGGAAGCGGACAGCCAGAACTGAAGGATTGATGTAGGCGCGAGCGTCCCGCTCGTGCTGTGCCGCATCGAGAGATTAATGATCTACAACGTCACCATTGACGAAACCGAACATCGCGTCGAACTGGACCGCGCCGCTGAAGGATGGCGCTGCCAGCTGGACGGACATGCGGTCCCGCTGGATGCGGTGCTGGCACAGCCTGACGTCCTGTCGATCCTGATCGAAGGCCGGGCTTATGAGATCAGACGCGAGCAGGCCGGGGCTGATTTGACGATATGGGTTGGGGACCATGCGCATGCGGCTGAAGTGCGTGACCCGCGATCGTTGCGCGAACGCCGGCAACGCGCCGATCATGATAAAGGCGCGCGGCAGCTGGTCGCGCCCATGCCGGGGAAGGTCATTCGATTTCTGCTCGAAGAAAATTCACGGGTAGAAGCCGGCCAGGGCGTAGTGGTGGTGGAGGCAATGAAGATGCAGAACGAGATCAAATCGCCCAAGGCGGGAGTGGTACTGAAGTTGTCAGTTGCCGAGGGCGCGGCGGTGAATGCCGGCGATGTGCTGGCGATTGTGGAATAAGCTAGTCACAATCCTTACTGGGCGTTTCCGTTGCCGTCGAGCACCTTCTGCGCGAAATAATTTTCTACCTTGGCTTGATCGCGCAATACCTCGTAGTAGGCCGCTTTGAGCAGCTGTTCGCGGCGGTCCCGGAGCTGGGTGCGGATGGCTTGCTGAACCCGCGGATCGGCGAGTTCGCGTTGTCCTGCGGGCTCTTTGGAAATAAGTTTCACCACCTGGAAGCCCGCAACCTGCTTGTTCATCGGGTTGGCCAGCGGGATGACGGCGCTGTATTGGCCGGGCTTTAACTTGGTTACGGCATCCCTGGTGCCCGGATCGGTGTTATGAAGCGAGGACTCGGGCGCGAAGCCCAGGTCGCCGCCATTGCCCGAGGTCTCGGCATCCTCCGAATAGTTCATGGCGAGAGTGGCGAAGTCGTCGCCGCTGTCCAGGCGATTTACGATCATCTGGATTTTCTTGCGCGCGTCAGCTTCATTCTGCGCCTTGTCATTTTTCAGATTATGGACCTGCGGATTGGGGGTGGTGGTCACTAGAATTCGGGCCAGATGATACTGCGGCTCGATCAGATTAAATTCCGCCTTGTGCGCGTTGTAGTAATTCGTAACGTCCTGGTCCGATACATTAATCTTGGACGTGATCTCTTTGTTCAGTACTTTGTCCACCGTCAGCGACCGGCGCAGGTCGCGCTTAAAGTCGTCCACCGTAATCTTCTTTTCTTTGAGCCGGGTTTCGAATTGTTCCTTGGTGTAGGGCGATTTGATTTCGTTGAGCTTGCCGTCAACCTCTTCGTCGGTGGCCAACAGGCCCAGCTTCTCGGCGCGCCGCATGAGGATTTCATTGTCGATCAGCTCGCGCAGAATGCTCAGACGCAGGCTGGTAGCCTGCTCGCCCACCGGTTGCTGGTCGGAGCCCGCGGTCTGGTTCTGGTAATACTTTTCTACGTCAGCGCGGTAGATCTTGCGGCCGTCCACGGTGGCGGCCACGTCGTCGCTGGCAGGTTTGGACGTACAGCCTGCGGCAAAGATGAGGAGCGAAATCACGGACAATGCAACCAGACTTCGATGAAGCCGGGAGCGACGCAAACCAGGGTGTATGTTCAAATTAATTCCTCCGCGTTGACCGCGAACCAGACGTTGATAGAGACTCGGCGCAAGCGGTCATTTTGTGACCGGCGGCGATGGCTGCGCGCCTGAAGCCTCGACCGGATGCGCCGGAACCGGCACTCCGGCTTCCACCAGGGCCCGGTCCAGCACGGCACGAAGCGCGCCGATTGGCAACGCCCCGTCGACTTTCTCCCCGTTGACAAACATTGTGGGAGTAGCCTCCACGCCCAGCGCTTCGCCCTCGCGAACCGAAGCCTTCACTACATCGTCCTGCTGTGCCTTAACGCAGGCCTGAAGTTTCGCTCCGTCCAGGTTATGTTTTTGCCCTTGCGCGACGGCGATGCGATCGAGCGCGGCATAGCGGCCGTCCTGACTCTTCTCCGCATTTACTTCTTTCTGGTTGGCGTGGATGTAATCGGCGAAATCCCAATATGCGTCCTGGTTTTGCGCGGCCAGGCAATTGGCGTCAACCGCGGCGTGGGTAGCCCAGGGATGGATCTCGGCCAGCGGAAAATCCTTGTAGATAAAGACCACGCGGTCGCCGTATTCCTTCAGCAACTCGGGAAACAGGGTCTGGTGCATGTGTGAGCAGAAAGGACATTCGAAGTCATCGTAGTTGATGGCTACGACCTTGGCGTGGCTGTCACCGCGAGTCGGCCGGTTGCTGACGTCGATTTTTTTCATGACCTCGGCAAACGGGTCCTTGGTGAGATCGAGTTTGGTCACCCGCAGCAGCGTCTTGCCATCTTTCGAAAGCAGGAAGTCGTAGTCCTTTTTCTTCTCGCCCCCGTCGAAGGAGATGGTAATAGCATCGTAGTTGGGGAATTCGCTCGGTTTAAGCGAGCTTAGATTGATCTTCACATTGGCCGGAATGGTATAAAACACCCGCACCTGGCGCTCAATCCTGCGAGCCACCTCGGGAGGCGCCGATTGAGCCGAACAACCCAGGCAAACCAGCAAAAGCACAAGTATGGCACGCCGCAGCAACGTCACTAAAAACCGCCTGTACATTGGAGTAAACCATGATTATCTCACACGGTGGAGAGGGCGGCGGCTGGCAGGGCGCTCCGGTCGGGATGACAGTGAGAGTGAGAGCGATCAGCGCCCGCGAGTCAAAAGCTCGGCTGCCAGCAACGCGTTCATCGAGCCGGATCGGAAGCCTTCCAGGTCGAGAGTTACGAACTTGAAGCCCAGCGCTTTGAAGATTCGGGTAAATTCGGCCGCCATTGCCGGAGTGAGCGCGCGCTCCAGTTCGTCGCGTGCGATCTCGATACGCACAATGTCTCCGTGATGGCGTACCCGGAACTGACGGAAGCCGAGGGCGCGGATGGCGTCTTCGCCCTGTTCGACAACGCTGAGAGCCTCGCGGGTAACTTCACGTCCGTACTCGATTCGGGAGGACAAGCAGGCGGAAGCTGGTTTGTCCCAGATGCGAAGGCCGGCATGGCGAGCCAGGTCGCGAATCGCCTGCTTGGTTAATGCGGCGTCCCGGAGTGGAGCTGCCACTCGGTGCTGCTGTGCGGCTGCCTGGCCGGGACGAAAGTCGCCCTGATCGTCCAGATTGACTCCGTACGCGATTGCATCGAAACCCCGGCGAGCGCGGAATTCTTCCATCACGGTGAACAATTCGTCCTTGCAATGAAAGCAGCGCGAAGAGTCGTTGCGGACATAATCGGGCCGGTCCAGTTCATCGGTCACGATGATTTCGAGCGGGATGCCCTGTTCGGCAGCGAAAGCGGTCGCATCGGCCAACTGGGCGCGAGCCAGGCTGGGAGAATCGGCGATCACGGCCAGCATTTTAGAACCTAATACCTGATGCGCCGCCCAGGCGAGAAAGGCTGAGTCTACACCGCCGGAGTAAGCGATCAGAGTTCGCCCCAGGGCGCGGAGATGATCCTCCAGCACGGCCTGTTTGGCGGCAAGTTTGGGATCAACCTGCATGGCCATATCTTACGATGCTTTGAGCATCACGGCGAATCGTAGTGGGTCAGCTCTCACACAGCCTTCAGGCACTGCGGGTGATAAACGCGAGAACCGAACCAAACGACCTGCCCTAGAACAACTTCTCCTGCCGCCTCAGATTTCCGAAGGCTCCAATGTTGGCCAGGGCGAAGTTGAAGCGGAACTGGTTCTCATTGCGCACCGAGCCCAGGGCAAAACGCCGGTATTCGACACTGAGGCCGCAGCAATCCCAGTTGTAGGCCAGTTGAGCGGCGGAATACTGCAAAAATCCCAGGTTGGCGTCGAATCCGAGGTTGGTGGCTCCGCTGAAGCCGCGTTTATTGGGTTGTCCGTAGCCAAAAAGCACGCGAAACTGGTTGAAAGCCTGCGGAACGCTGGAAGGGGGAATCTGCGCGCTGCTCGGAGCTTGCAGAAAGGCTGCGCCGCCGCCGATGGTGTACAAGCCGAAACGATAATTGACGAATGCCGTGCTGGCATTGATCCGGCTTTGCCTGAAGTCGTAGTCGATATCCCACTCGGCCTCAGTGCGGTTGGTGGGCTGAAACCTTAGCCGCGAAATCAACGGCGAAAGCCGGCGGGCGTCGGTAAGGAACGCGATGCCGGTGAAATCGACGGTGGTGGCGAAAACGTTAATCTGTCCAGGTACCAGAGCCCCGCCGAAAGTTGGATCAAGGAAGTATTTCTGCGCCAGCTCCCAGGTAACAATCTCACGCACTTTCGGTTCTTCCTGACAGGGAACCCGGCCCGGTTCTGGCTGGCGTTCCCACGGGATGCGGCTCTCGCCGGCGGGCCGTCCCACGATCAGCGACGACATGCCGGTCGCGTCGCAGTCTTCGGGCTTGGCGGAAGTGCGTTTGGCATAGAGGCGATTCACCACCCCGTATTCAACCTCGTTGGTGTTGCTTAAAATGTCTCTTTCGTCAAAGCGCAGGATCTGAGAAAAGTTGTCGACTCCGGTCACGTAGCGATAAGTGGCTCTGGGTTCGATTACGTGCTTCCATTTGCGCCCCAAAAATTCGCGGTCGAACACACGATCGATCGCCGGCGGACTAATCTCTATCGCTCCTTCCACGGCTTTGCGGTTAATGAGGTCGCTCTCGGCTACGCCCACTCCCGAACTGGATGGCGCCAATTGCTGCGTGTAGAAAGTTTCGCGAAGCGTAATTTCTGGACGCACCGACCAACCGTGCAAGACCAAAGGCAAAGACATCGTAGGACTCAAATCGAAGCGTCCCACCAGCGGAGCTGTCCGGAACGATGGCTCGCTGCGGGAGAGGCCTTCAGCAGCGGCATCGTAGGACCAATAAAAGGGCGAGCGGCCCACCTCGTGATCCACGCTGGAAGATTCGAAGCTGGGCGCATGCAGGATCGTGATGACGTCGCCCGGAGTGGTGCTCTCAAAGTTCTGATAGCGCTGTGTGGATGCGTTGTAAAAGAAACCGCGGGTGGCGTTGGACAGAAAGGCTTCGGACTTTACCTCCGAGTTCACCGCCTGGCTAAAGACATCGTTGAAAGCCAAGCGAAACACGAACGAACTCAGATAATCGATGCTGGCCACGCCGCGAAAGTTGTGGGCAAAGGTGTCTTCCGCGTTGAGTTTCACCTCGTGGCCACCCTGGTCCACCGGAGGTGTTCCCACGCCGCGATCAAAAACTCCGAAGTAGTTCAGGTCAGCGTAAGAATTCTCACCTGGACGAGCCCGAAATTCTATTTGCGGAGCCCAGCCGCGGCGGGTGTAATATTCGGCTCCCGCAGTCAGGTCCATGCTGCGATTGATGGCCCAGAATATCGAGTCTCCGATGATGTTGCCCTTGATGGACGAACGCCCGATGTTGGGGATGAGAAATCCCGTCTGCCGCGGCAAGCGCTCGATAGGATGGGTAGCAAAGGGAAAATAAAAAACTGGAACGCCTTGCAGCCGGAACGTGCTGCGGTAAATGGTGGCATTTCCCCCGACTTCCACCACAATCTTGTGAGCGTTGAACTCCCACTTCGGCCGGGGCAGTTCGCAGGTGGTGATGGTCCCGTCGTAGACCCGGTAGTGGTCCGGACCGGTTTTTTCCACCACTTTGCCGGTGAATGCGAAGGGGTTGGGGGACGTCAGAATCATCCGCTTTCCCCGCAGGCGCATACCGGTGGTGCCGGTCACGTGTTCGAAGCGTCCGGTTTCGGCCCGGATGTTGTAGGTTCCGTGAGTGGCTTCGATATGCTCATCATTGGGCCCGCCATCGAGCACCACGTGGCCATCCACCGTGGAATCTCCGGTATCGGAGTTATAGTCCACCGAATCGGCATACAGAATGTAGGTGCCGTAGTGAATTTCCGCCTGGCCGCGCAGCTTGAAGACGGGACCATCTTTTTCCTGCTGCTGGGCGCGGATGGTGACATCTTCCTCTCTCATCGCGGAAGGTGCGGACGGCAGCGGCGAAGTTGTTTGTGCCTCGGCGGTTGGAGAAAGCAACTGGCTGGTAACTATGGAGAGTGCGACTAGCAGATGACAAACCAACGCCGCCGTGATAAGGAATCGAGTGCGGGATGTCATCGCAAGCGGACGAAACCCCGGGTGAAACCATCCACCATGGGGTAAGCTGACGTTAGCACGGCGCCAGCCTGAGTGGCAAAGTGCGAAGCCTGATTCAGGACGACGTTCGAGATGCTGCCGTAGATTGTTCTTTGGGCCCCGGGTTTTTCTTGCGCGACCAGTTCATGTTCTGCCGTTCGCCGCTGAAAGATGCGTCCGGTGTCCGATCGTTTCTTTGTCGGACCGTTCCTTCATGAAACCAAGATTTGAACCCGATCCTCTAAATGATGCTTCGGCCGGCGCGAATCAGGCATTTTCGCCGACTCTGATCGATCCTGAAGCGTACGATGCCAGCGAGCAGACATTTGCTGCCAGCCTCGAACCCGCTGTGTCAAACAAATCGCTGAAATTTGTGGTGGAACCAGAAGTGTCCGAAGCGCTCACCGGATCGAGCAATCGAGATTCCCTCCCAGATGCAGTTGCCACAGGCTCCTCCGAAGCGCGAGGCGAGGGAATGGCAGCTCAACCTGAGGAGCCGGTCGACAGCTCCGACCCCGAATCATGGCGGCGTGAAGTCGCAGCCCGGCTCAGCCACTACCGCGCCCGCAGGCGGACGCGCGAACCGCGCTATCCCTCATTGCAGCTGAAGTTCGAGACCGAGCCGGTTCGAAACGCCGCATTTGTTTCGAGCGAGCCGCTTACCTCGACCCCTGTTGTTCAGGATCGTGTCGAGAGCCCGTCGCCTTCCGCCGCGCCGCGTATCAGATTAGCCGAGCCGGTGGACCATCCTCGCCTGAGCTTCGCTCCCAGCAATGAAGCCACGGCAAAAGTCATCGAATTCTCCAGCTACAGCGCCGCTCCCCGGCTGCTCGATGAACTGGCTGAACCGGTGCTCGACCGCCCCAGAATCATCGAGGCTCCCGAACTCGTGCCCCCGCCACCGGCCTTGGGAGGCATCTCGATCGAGCCGGCGGAGGAGCCGGAAAACGAGCGCAGGCCGGGATTCGAAATTCCGCTGCGCGCCGCGCCCATGGGACGCCGCATGGCCGCCGCCGCTGTCGATGCTTTTCTGGTGATAGCGGCCATCGCCGCATTTGTTTACATTTTTTTCAGGATTACGGCTGAGGTGCCATCGCCCGCGAAGGTTGCCGGAACCGCGGTGGTTCTCATCGGCGCCTTGTGGTCGGCCTACCAGTATCTGCTGCTGGTTTATAGCGGGGCTACGCCCGGCTTGCGGCTGGCCCGCCTGGAGTTGCAGATGTTTGACGGTGATCCCGTACCGCGCCGCTTGCGCCGCTGGCGAGTGCTGGCATCCGTGCTCTCGGGAGTGTCGTTAGGTCTCGGCTACGCCTGGTGCCTGCTCGACGAAGACGAACTCTGCTGGCACGACCGCATCACCAGAACCTACATGGCGCCGAAGCGCCAGGCTTAATAGCTCTCAGTTTTCAGCAAAGAAAATTAAGGTAGCGCCGCCGTCCCGGCGGCTGTCGTAGGGGCTTCCCGCACCCACCGACGAGGGCAAGATGCCCTCGGGACAGCCGGCGAGATGCCGGCGCTACATGCGAAACCCGCGAAGCTTCGCTCGTCATGTGGAACACCTGCCCCTGCGTGAGTTGTTGGTCTGCTAACATCTTTCGGTGCCTTCAAAATCTCCTGTCCGAGTTCGATTCGCCCCATCTCCAACTGGGCATCTTCACGTGGGGAACGCGCGCACGGCTCTATTCAACTGGCTGTTTGCTCGTCGTCACGGCGGCATCATGGCGTTGCGCATCGAAGACACCGATGTCGAACGAAGTGAAGCCCGTTTCGAAGATCAGCTCATCGCCGACCTCAAATGGCTCGGTCTCGATTGGGACGAAGGTCCCGACGTCGGCGGCCCGTATGCTCCTTACCGCCAATCCGACCGTCTGGCGATCTACCGCGAGCATGCAGAGCGTCTGGTAAACGAGGGCAAAGCGTATCTGTGTTTCTGCACTGAAGCCGAGTTGCAGAAAGAGCGCGAACGCGCTCAGGCCGAGCATCGCCAGCCTATCTATTCAGGCAAATGCCGGGCGATTGATCCGGCGGAATCTGGGCGGCGGCGTGCCGGCGGAGAATCGTGCGCCATCCGGCTACAAATTCCCGAGCATCCCATCCGCTTTCACGACATCGTGCATGGCGATGTCGAGTTCTCCAACGAAGTAGTGAGCGATCCCATCATTCTGCGTTCCAACGGAATGCCGGTCTACAACTACGTGGTGGTGATCGATGACGCGCTGATGAAGATTACCCACGTGATCCGCGGCGACGATCATCTTTCGAATACGCCCAAGCAAGTGGCGCTGTATGAGGCCCTGGGCTGGCCGGTGCCGGAGTTCGCGCATCTTTCCACGATTCTGGGCAGCGACCGCGAGCGGCTTTCCAAGCGCCACGGCGCGACTTCAATCGCTAATTTTCGCGAGATGGGCGTTCTGCGCGAGGCCCTGGTGAACTATCTGGTCCTGCTTGGCTGGGCGCCGCCGGGAGGCACGCGGGAAATCTTCAGCCGCGAGGAGCTGGAGAAGGAGTTTTCGCTGGAGCGAGTGACTCCTTCGGCCGCCGTGTTCGACATGGAGAAGCTGTACTGGCTGAACCGGCACTACATCAAAAGCTGGCCCGTGCAAAAACTTACCATCCTGGCCGCGTGGTTCCTCTCCAAGGCAGGCTACATAGAGCTTAAGGACGGCAAGTGGCTTGCCGCACAGAGTATCCCCGAAGTGCAGCTCGAGCCCGTGATCGAGAGCTGGCTGTCGAAAATCACAGAACTGGTGGCGCCCTCTCTCGATCGTCTGGAGCAACTGCCCGAGCGCACATCGTTCATCTTCAACTACGATGCCAAAGCCGCGCTGGCGGCGCCGGAGAACGCAGAAGTACTGGCCTGGCCAAACACCGACGCGGTCCTGGCGAGATTCACCATCAAGATTATGGAAGATGAGTCAGCTAAGGCCGGGAAGCTCACGCCCGAGTGCTTTAAGCTGCTGGTCAACGAGGTGAAGGCCGAAACCGGAGCCAAGGGGAAAGAGTTGTTTCATCCCATTCGGTTGGTCGTAACCGGATCGCACTCCGGGCCGGAGTTCGACAAACTGATTCCCATCCTCGAAGAAGGCAGCCACCTCAAGCTGCCAAAGCACGTGCTCAGCGTGTGCGAGCGCGCGGAAGAATTCGGCAAAGTGCGAGCCGCCGGGAACTGATCACCCAGCGTCATCTTGAGCGAAGTCGAAGGACCCTACCTTCTTAACCGGACCCGCCGGGCTTTCTGTCGCGAAGTTGGTAATTAAAGAACGCACTAGCAATTGCTGCCAGCAGAAGCGCTGCTGGCAGTGACCCCTCGGCTTCCCTACCTCTTCGAAACCGAAGAGACGGACTCGCTCAGGATAAGTCGTCGCCGAGTCGCATCACTAGCTGACACTCGTTTGCCATCATGCTATCGTCCTTCCATGATTCGTCCCTTCGCTGTCCTGCTCCTCCTGTTTTCCTTTTCTATGCCCGCCCTGGCCAGGGAAAAATATCAGCACGCCGGCCCCATTCATCTCGACCATGGTGGAGAGAAATGGGCGGAGAAAACTTTGCGCAAGCTCTCCCTGGAGGAAAAAATTGGGCAAGTATTCATGATCTGGGTGCGGGCCGAGTTCCTCAACGTCAACAGCCCGGAGTATCTCCAGTTGCTCGACAGCCTGCACAAGTACCACATCGGTGGATTTGCCATGACAGTGCGCTGGGAGCCGCCCTTTCTCTATCGTAACCAGCCCTATGAAGCCGCCGAATTGCTGAATGACCTGCAGCGCGAATCGAAGCTACCGCTGCTGATAGCCGCCGATTTCGAACGCGGAGTCACCATGCGCCTGCACGGGGCCACGACTTTTCCTCACGCCATGTCATTTGGAGCCGCCGGCAAGCTCGACTACGCGGAAGCCTTCGGACGCATCACTGCCCAGGAATCCCGCGCCGTTGGCGTGCACTGGAATTTCTTTCCCGACGCCGACGTCAACTCCAATCCGGCAAATCCCATCATCAATACGCGTTCTTTCGGAGAAGATCCGCAGCAGGTCGGAGATCTTGTGGCTGCCTACATCCGCGGAGCGCGCGCCAACGGGATGATGACTACGGCCAAGCATTTTCCCGGCCACGGCGATACCGCGACCGACTCGCATCTCAGCGTGGCCCAGGTGACCGGGAACCGGGCGCGGCTGGATTCCGTCGAACTAGCGCCCTTCCGCAAGGCCATCGCCGCGGGAGTCGATTCCGTAATGGTCGCCCACGTCACCGTGCCGGCGCTTGAGCCGGACGCCAACCGCGTAGCCACAACGTCGCCCGCGATCGTCACCAACCTGCTGAAGAGGCAGCTTGGATTTCAGGGAATCGTGATCACCGACGCCCTCGATATGGCCGGCCTCACTCGCCTGTATTCCACCAATACCGGACGCGCTGCGGTGGATGCCTTCAAGGCAGGCAGCGACCTGCTGCTGATTCCAGCCGACCTGGATGCTTCCTACAACGCCGTTCTTCAGGCTGCCCGCAGCGGCGAAATTCCCGCCGCCCAGCTCGATGCCTCGGTCCTCAAGCTGCTGAAGGCAAAAGCTTCCCTTGGCTTGCACAAGGCCCGGCTGGTGGACGTGGATGAACTTCCCAAGGTAGTCGGCAAACCTGAAAATCTGCCCCTGGGACAGCAAATCGCCGATGACGCCGTTACCCTTGTGCGGGACAATGGCAAACTATTGCCGCTGAAACAATCTGGAACTGTTGTGACCGGGCTTCCGTATCAACATGTGGAAGAAGTACGCAATGGGACCGTAGTGGTAGTGCTTTCGGAAGATGTGCGCACCGACTCTGGCCGCGTTCTGGAGCGCGCCATCAAGGCGCGGGTGCCGGATGCCAACGTGATCTATGTGGATCCGCGCATCGCTTCCGTCATGTCGAACGACATACTGAAGGCTGTGGACGAGGCCCAGGCCGTAATTGCTGCCGTCTATCTGGTGCCAACAGCGGGTAAAGCAATGAAAGACGCAAAGAGTGCGAACGGCGTGGCCAACTCGGTTGCCCTGAACGACGCCAGCGCCACTTTGCTGCAGTCGATTCTTGACCGCGCCTCTGAAAAAACTGCGGTTCTGGCCATGGGAAATCCCTATGTGGCGCAGGATTTTCCCGCTGTCCAGAATTACCTGTGTACATTTTCCAATGCCAGCGTTTCAGAGACCAGCGCGGTAAAAGCACTCTTTGGCGAAATCGCCATTCATGGCCACTTGCCGGTCAGCATTCCCAATATTGCTCAGCGTGGCGCCGGCATTGAGCGGCCGGTGCGCGCGGCAGAACAAGGATCGCAACATGCCCACAATCAATTTGCGCAACGGTAATTCGCCGGTGGTCTTAACCTTTGTCCTTGCGGTTGGCACCCTGTTAGTGCTGCCCGGCTGCGATATAAACGTCAAGAAAGGGGCAGAAGGCAAGGACAAGAAGGTTGACATCGAAACTCCTATCGGCGCGCTTCATGTCAGCCAGGGTGCCGATGTTCGGGATATCGGCCTTCCTGTGTACCCGGGCGCGCGCCGCAAAGAAGTCGATGATGACGGCCAGGAAAAGAGCGCGAACGTCAATATCTCCAGCAGCCTGTTCGGTCTGAGAGTCGTGGCGATCGAATATCTGTCCGACGATCCGCCCGAAAAGCTGGTCGCCTACTACTCCGACCAGTTGAAGAAATACGGCAGCGTCCTGGAGTGTCACACCAGCAAGAGCAACCCCGGCGCAACCATGAATCCTGGGGATGACTCCAAGGACTCTGAAAAGCTGAAGTGCGAAGGTGACAACAACGGAAAGGTGATCGAGTTGAAGGTGGGAACCGAAAAGAATCAACGCATCGTTTCCATCCAACCGGCAAATTCCGGCAAAGGTTCGGATTTCGGCCTGGTGTATGTCCAGATGAGGGGCGGCAAAGAGACGATCTGATTAAAGATTCAAGATTGAAAATACACAGGCCAGTTCCCAAATGGCTGACACCGCTAGTTAGGCGGCGTTAGTTCCAATCTGCAATCCCCAATCCGCAATCCTCAATCTGCGATCTTCCGGCGCCCCTTCCTTGCCTCTTTTCGCCGCGCTGCTGTAACTTGGAGATCGGTGGAGTATCTCTGTCATCGTTGCCACGCGCCTCTGCAGGAGGGTATAGCTTTCTGCCCGCAGTGCAACGCTCCGCAGATTCGAGTGTCGGTTCCGGAGTCGTTTGCGCCCCCTGCCATACTCTCCGATATGGACGTCCAGCTGCCTGGCCCATTTTTGCGGCCGGTTCTGGCGACTGGAATTGACTGGTCACAAGCCCTGCCTGCAACCGCGCTGGCAGGCTTGATCGCGGCGATTCTCATGCTGACCCCGCTGCGAACTTTCGGCTTGGGCATGTTCATCGGCGGCACCCTTTCGGTGGTCTTTTACCGGCGCCGCAATCCCCTGGCTAACATCACCCCGGCGGTTGGCTCTCGTTTGGGGATGGCTAGTGGTGTCCTGGGTGGCTGCATTTTTGCCATTCTGCTGTGTGCGGGCACAGCCATGCTTCATGCCTGGGATGAAATCCGCCAGAAGGTAATTGAGCTGGTGGAACAAGCAGCAGCCCGCAACCCTGATCCGCAAGTGCAGCAAGCCATGGAGTTCTTCAAAACTCCGCAGGGCATCGCTCTTCTCGTAACCTCAGGCTTGGTCGCTACCCTGGTCGGATTCGTCATCTTTTCAGGCTTGGGAGGCGCCTTGGGCGCTGCCCTGCTGCGCCGCAAAGACCGTCAATAGCTAACTTCGGACTTCGGACCCCGGACTTCGGACCTCGCACCCCTCGAACCTTAGACCTTAGAACCTCACTGGCCCTGATCTCACGGAACCAGTTCGCTTGTCGGCTCATGATCCAAACGCGACGCCCAACGCCCGACGCCCGACGTTACTTTCGTACCGGGGCGCTTGGCGTTGGAAACGACTAAACTGGGGCGCTAGACAGACCGTTTCCGGATTAGGGAAAGCATGCATCAACAGACAGAAGGAGTGCTGGCGCGGGTTAGCCAGCAGCTCTCGCAGCTCGAAAAGCGGGATGGAGAACTCTGGCTGATCGTGTCTCTCACCGGCCTTCTGGTCGGCGCCGGACTGCTCGCCGTTCTGTTCCCGGCAGCCTTCCTTAAGCAGGGCAACATTCACTTTGAAATTACGGTCTCCCGTCCCTTGGTGCTCGGCCTGGTGGCGCTGTTAGCTCTGCTGAATACTTATCTGTTGACCCGGCGGCTGGAAATACGCCGCGTCCGCGAAGAGTTGATTTCCCGGACCATTCAGCAGGAACTGCTGCAGCAGCAATCCTTTACCGACCCGCTTACCGAGATCTACAACCGCCACTCGCTGGAAGAAATGGCCGGCAGGTTCATGAGCCAGGCCCGGCGTTCAAAGAAGGCGCTTACCCTCATGCTGATCGATGTGGACCAGTTCAAACAGGTCAACACCAGATTCGGGCACCTTACCGGCGACGTGGTATTGGCCAACACCGCTGCCCTGCTGAAGCATTCCGTGCGCGGCTCCGACGCCGTGTTCCGCTACGGGGGCGATGAGTTTCTGATCATTCTGGCCGACACCTCAAGCCTTGATGCCCGTCATGTGGTAGCCAGAATAAGATCAGGCCTGGCCGACTGGAACCGGGAGAAGCATCTGGAGAACTTCGAACTGAGTCTCAGCATTGGAGTGGCGGAGTGGGCGGAAGGCAGGACTCTCGATGCCCTTCTCGATAACGCCGACCACGAGATGTACGCGGTGAAAGAGGAGCAGAAGTTAAGCAAGGGCAAAGCCGCGGGAGTTTAAAGCCGCCAATCCCTTGCGGGACGGGACTTTCAGCGATTCCGTCGAAACCAACTCCCATCCGAGGTATCTGAAAATCTCATCGATGTCATTCTGAAGCAGCGCAATCCTCCGCGAAGCGGAGAATTGCCAATGAAGGACCTCTGCACTCAGCCGTCGGCACCACCGCCGCCGGCAAGTACACAGATCCCTTTGGCCCGCAAAGAACGGGGACCTCAGGATCACGATCGTGCTGCAGAGTGAGGGTGCGCTGAACGTTTACATCAGAAGTTCGGTCGCGCGTTGCGCCAACGGATGCTGCATTTCCCGCAGATCGTTCTTCACCAGGTTCAGTCCGTAGACGCACTGTTCGAAGTGCTGTGAGAGGCTGGCGAACAGCGGCGCTACCTTGGCGTATTCGAAATGTTCGAACTTCGAAACCACGTAGTAGCTTTCCTTGCCCGCCTTGATCCAGTCCACGAAATTCTCCAGGCGGTGGCGGCGGAGGCGGAAATGATTGATGCTCTCGGGAAACATTCCGGTAAAGAAAAGCGTGTAATCTCCAATGTGTTTGCGCACCTGGCGTTCGCGGTCGAAGGAAGGGGCTGGGCCAAATACGGGATTCGACTCCACCAGCATCTCGCCAACATCGGTCAACGGCTGTCCGGCTGCGTTGCGGACTCGGAATAGCTGCTCCACATCGCAAAACTCGGCCATGAGGTGGGCGACGTAGTTCACGATCTGAGGATCGCGGAGCCCGATTTCCTCGGCGTAGTGGCGGCCCACAAGCTCGACGAACAACTGCTGCAAGGGATGCGATTCCGGAATCATCGTGGGCTCACCTCCTCACAAACCCCGAGTGGCACGGGTTTTGCTGAACGCCACTTTATTCCTCTACTTAACCCCAGCTCATCGGCCAAGGCAAGTGACTTTTGTAAGTCACGCAAATCAAAATTTCTAATTAGTTAGAAGTTCAAAACCGAGGGAAGGTTTTACGCGAAAACCTGCTGGCAGACTGCCCCGTCGGCTGCTAATTTCCACGTCTTCGGCGCGGATACAATAAGTTGAGAGGTTACGGAGGCATTCATGGAACGAAAGAACATCTCTAGCGGCACCACCTGGGAACCAATCGTCGGTTACTCTCGTGCCGTGAAAGTGGGCTCACAGGTTTATGTGGCAGGAACAACCGCCACGGGAGCGGATGGCAAAGTCGTGGGCGCCGGCGATCCCTATGCTCAAACCATTCAGACCCTCAGGAACATCGAGTCTGCGTTGTCCAAGGCGGGCGCATCGTTGAAGGACGTGGTGCGCACCCGGATGTTCGTCATCAATATCGCGGATTGGGAAAAAATCGGCAAAGCTCACGGAGAGTTCTTCCGGGACATCAGGCCGGCAACCTCGATGGTGCAGGTGAGTGCCCTGATCTCGCCCGAAATGCTCGTGGAAGTCGAAGCCGACGCAGTCATCACCGGCTAACCAGGTGTGGGGCGGACACTCCTGTCCGCCGCTGTTGGGGTTGCGGTTGAAGTTGCTTTTGCCGTTGCTGTTCCAGTTTTCAGAATTATCTTCGACCCCAAAATCCGAACCAAGAGCGGCGGACAGGAGTGTCCGCCCACACACCACCTGCTGTCATGATGTATCATCCCCACCCGAAGAGGTGGACATGCGCCCGCCGCTAGTTCTTGTCACCGCCCTGACTCTGGTTATCTCGGCTATCTCTCAAACCACACCGCCCGCGGTCACCGTGATCCGCGCCGGGGTGCTCATCGACGGCAAGTCGGACCAGCCTCGCCGGGATCAGGTGATCGTAATCCGCGGTAACCGAATCGAAAGCGTTTCCGATGCCGCCAGCGCCAAGATTCCCGCGGGCGCCAGCACCATCGATCTCTCTCGCGCCACAGTGCTGCCTGGCCTGATTGACTCCCATACCCACATTTTTCTTCAAGGCGAAGATCCGGCGCAGGGAGGCTATGACGCCAACATTCTGAAATATCCGCTGGCGTTGCGGGCGGCGCGGGCTACGGCTGCGGCTCGCCGCGCCCTGGAACAGGGCTTCACCACGCTGCGCGACGTGGAAACCGAAGGCGCGGGCTACGGCGACGTTGGCATCAAGATGGCCATCGAAGGCGGCTACATCCCTGGGCCGCGACTGTTCGTCGCTACCCGGGCCATTTCCAGCACTGGCGGCTACAACCTCGAAGGCTACGCGCCAGAGCTCGATATGCCCAAGGGCGCCCAGCTCATCGACGGTCCGGTAGAGGCGCGCAAGGCGGCGCGCGAACAGCTTGACCACGGCGCCGACTGGATCAAGGTCTATATGACCCATCGCTCCTGGGTAGGGAAAAATGGCGAATTGATTTCACAGCCGACGCTCACGGTGGAAGAGCTCAAGGCGATCGTGGACGAAACTCACGGCTGGGGCAGAAAGGTCGCCTGTCACGCTTACAACGGAATCGGCCTGCAACGCGCCCTGGACGGTGGTTGCGACTCCATCGAACACGGCCTGGAAATTACCGACGCGCAAATCGCCCAGATGGTGAAGCAGGGAACCTGGTACTGCCCAACGCTGGCGGCTTACTATCACGACTGGGCGCCGGCGGATACGCCCATGGGACAACGCGACCGCAAACGGGTTGCGGAACACGGCGTTTCCTTCAACAATGCGCTGAAGGCGGGAGTGAAAATTGTTTTCGGAACCGACATGGGCGGCATTCCCTGGAACGAGCCAATCGCGCAGGAATTTCCGCGCATGACCGAATTCGGCATGTCACCCATGGACACAATCAAGAGTGCCACCACGCGCGCCGCCGAAATGCTGGATATGACCGGCCAGATTGGCGTGGTCGCCCCCGGAGCTTACGCCGACGTGATCGCGGTGAATGGCGACCCGCTGCGTGACATCAAAGTGCTGGGCGACGTGACTTTCGTGATGAAAGACGGTGGAGTGTTCCGGAACGACGTTAGGTAGCGCAGCCGGAACGGCTCGTGTTTACCGGCGAAGCAGCTTCCTCGCGAGCGCCCGCGCGATTGTGGCAGGGTGAGTCGCCAGAATGGAGACTTGTCCCAGCGCGCTTTGCGGCTCGTGGAAAATGCCGAGCTGTCTCAACACCGTTCCGCGATCGTAATAGATTTTTTCCCCGGCGAGGCGGTCGTCGGCGTCGAATGTGTACACGCCGCAGAGCGGGAACTCGACCCGCCGCCCGGTCGCCGGAAGGCCACGCCATCCGCCCAGGTGGGTACCGCGAATCATGACTTCCACGAGAATGGCATCGTCGGCCACATGCCGTCGCTGGACCTCGATTTCCAGGTCTGGCAGCGCCTTCATCAGCTGTTCGTAAAACTGACGGACTCCGTCCCGCCCCTGATAGTGTTCTCCCCACGGCTCGTCATCGTATTGCGCCGCATCGCCGAAGGTGCGGAGAACGCCTTCAAGGTCATGCTCGTTCTCCAGTCGAATATGTTGTTCAACCACTGCGACGCGAGCCGCCTTCCGCTGTTGAGTTAAGGCTGCACTCGCCACATTCATCCTCGGTCGCATCCGTGAAATACGAACGCCTGAAAATACGAACACCTGAAAATACGAAAAAAGACCGGCCAAATATTACACCCGACACTGCGGTTGCCAGGCGCTGCCGGGGTTGACGGGGTCAATGAGACGCCTAGATCAGGAGGGTGACAACGCCCGTGGCCACCAGGGCAACTCCCCAAAGCAGGTCAAAGTTGAACCAGGTTTTGCGGAGCAGCGCGAGGCCAAACTTTCGATACACGACCCCGGCAATGAGCCCGGTGACGGCAAGATAGGCAATCGTATGAACTCCGGTGGCGAGCATGCCCGTTAACGGGCTGGTGTTTGCAGGCAGGTGGTGGTGGCCAGTCATTTGGCCCTGGGCCTCGACCGTGCTGCTGGCGAGCAGCACGGGCACTACCATCAAACCTGCGCCGTGCGCGGAAGCCATCAGGAAGGACCAGACGGTCAAGTCGCGGAAGCCCACTTGCATACGGACCCAGCGCGGGTGGTGATGCCGCGCCAGGCAATAAATTCCCAGGCCAACCAGAATCGCAGCCACCGAATATCGTAACGCTGCAAGCGGCAGAGTCATGCCCACCAGCGCGGCTGCCAGCACTACGCTGGCAATGGCCAGCGCATGGCCGAGTGCAATGGGGACGAGCGATCGCGCCACTGCGCTCCCTTTTTGCTCCTGCATCCCCAGCGCCACCGCAAAAAGCCAGCCCATGCCAGGGTTGAGCCCGTGGTAGGCGCCGAGGAGCAGCATCAGCCACACGGCGGTCGAAGTCAGCCCTACATGCGTCATCTCGCGTCCGAGTAACAGTAGGAGTCCGACGAAGCGTCGCCTCCTTCCAGCCGAAGCTGGTGGGCGCGCAGCCCGTCAAACTCGACAAAGAACTTTTCATCGAGTTTCATTCCGCCGTTCGGGTTGGCATCGACCTTCACCATCCAGCTCTTTACTCCGTCGGGATAAAACTGCTCGTCCCACGGTGAGTAAAGCGAGTTGGTGAAGTAAACCCGTTTGCCGTCGCGGCTGATCTCAACCATCTGCGGACCGCCGTTCAAAGCCTGTTTGGGCTTTTTCGGGTGAGCCGCCCGGCGCACGATGCCGCCGAGGTGAATCGAGCCGGTCTTCTTCGGGTTCGCGGGATCGGAAACGTCGTACTGAATGAATTCACCTGTTCCCCAGCACGAAACATAGAGGAAACGGTCGTCGATTGAGAGATTGATGTCGGTGATCAAAGGGGGTACCGCTTTGAAGCCCTTCAGCAGTGGCGGCAACTGGTCCGGATCGGCCGGCTCCGCGGGAATTTCAATTACTTTGCGGGCTGCCCATTTGCTGTTCTTGCCGCCGTCTTCGCGGTACCACATCCAGATGGAGGCCGAGAGATCTTTCAGCGAGACGACCACGCCGGCAAATCCATAGGCTTTCTTAGGGTCGTGGGAGGGCCGCAACTCGAGCACCATCTGTTGCTCCGTGCCCAGATCGATTTCCTGCAGGTGGCGGCGCTTGTCCAGGTCCCAGATATGGATCTTGTGGCCGTACTTTCCGGCCAGCAATAGCTCCGGGTTGATACCGTCTTTCACCATGTTTGGCGTGCCCCATTCGGAGGTGATCATGGTGTCGTGCCCGAGGTGCCACCAGAAGTCGTAGGCCAGACTCTGCGGGCCGTGGTCTTTCTCCCAGGCTCCCTTCAACTCAAAGGTCTCGGCATCCATCAGGAAGATGCCGCCGGGACCATCGCCGCTGGCCGAGCCGAGAGCGCTGCCGTAGATGCCGTCCGGGCCGCAATGAATGGTGTGAGGCGCGGTGTAGCCTGTCTTTTTAGTAAATTCTTCAGCCTCAATTACCTTCACGATCTTGGGATGGTTGGGGTCCGGTTTCGTGTCCAGGATGAAAATGCGGGATGAGCCGATGCCCGGCACTACCAGGTAACGGCGCTCCATGTGCGGATGCGGGTTCTGCGGACAAAGGCAGGCGCTGCACGCGTTCCAGCCAAAGTGATGCAGCTCGTTGTCGCCGTTGGGAAAATCCACCTGGCCGACGAATTGGCCATACATGGAAGAACCGGGATCGACGTTAACAACGCCGATGGCATCCCGTTTCCCATTCTTGCCGACGTTGAGCATGGTTACATAAGCGATGTGTTCGGGGGCGGCCTGCATGGCCATGCCCGGCGAAGGATAAAAAGTTGGATCCGGCATCAGCGACATATTCATATTCTCCTTTTAAAAAGAGTTGCGGCCGAGATGCTCGGCGAGTGCCTCATACTATGGAATCCAGTCACCGCGTTAACGCCAAACTTCGTGACTGAAATAGTCCAGATAGATGCGGAAAACGCCAGGGTGACAACGCCTGCTAAAATCCGCAGTCCAGCTACCCGAGACCAAGCTGCCTGCGCGACCTTTGAGTGTTGTAAGGATAACCCGTCTGCCTGCCTCTGGCCACCGCAGTCCAACTCGGGGGGGGCAATGACCGGGTGAACTCCGGCAGCACCCAAATTCGTGCGCCAAGGGGAAGGGGGCCGTCGTAGCTCCGGAAACCGATCCGCCTGACTTGTGACTTATATCCTTGACACTGGCAGCCCACAAGGCATAATGCCGGAATCTCCATGGTCGTTGGGGCCCGATTCAAGGGCGGGGACCCTGGTTCGGACCGGGATGAGGGTACTTTATGAACATTCTGGATTTATGTGACGCGGACGTGGCAGCGGTGCGGGTTGAAGGCAGCGTCGCCGACGCTATCCGCCTGATGCTGGATCGGCATGTTGGGGCGGTGGGAGTGGTTGACAGTGAAGGCCGGGTAGCGGGCATCTTTACTGAACGCGATGTGTTGCGCAAGCTGGCCCTCACCAAGCTCAACCCTGAGGCCACCCCGGTGAGGGAGTTGATGACCACCCCGGTTGAACTCGCGACCACGTCAACCAGTCCCGGCGAAGCGTTGGCAATTATGCTGGAACGCCATTTCCGGCACCTCCCTGTAGTGGACAACTCGGGCAAGCTTCTTGGCATGCTTTCCATACGCAACCTGCTGGAACAACGCATCGGCGATCTCAGCCAGGAGTTGGACTCGCTCGAGCAATACGTCACCAACGACGGGCCCGGAGGCTAGCCGGCCCAAGGGTTGGGCGCCCGCGCGGCCGTCTCGACAGGGAGAATGTTGTCGTCGCCGTTCGCCGTCGGGATTGTTTGCGCCCGGGTTAGCGAAACGACCAGGGGAAAGGAATCTGGGTTGCTCTGCCATCTGACGCTTCCAGGACCTGATGCGTAACATTTCCGGGGCTCTTCCCAAAACCATCGCCGTAGTTCGCATTGCCACGTCCGTCTTCTTTCTGCTTTTCGGGCAGTACAAAATCTTTGGTTCTGAGTTCACCCATGGCGGGTTTCAGCAATACCTGCAGAGCTTCTCGCAAGGCAGTGCCGTAAGTTTCTACCAGCCGATTCTCAGCGACCTGATTCTTCCGCACGCCGTCTTTTTTGGTTACCTGGTGGGAACGCTCGAACTGTTCATCGGAGCGAGCCTGCTGCTGGGAATCTGGGTGCGGCCGGCGTCGGTGCTGGGAGCGCTCCACATGGTGAGCCTTACCCTCGCCACCTGGTGGGGTCCTGGCCCGGGCATGCCTGTATGGCGCTACTTTGGCGCCGAACTCGACCATTTGCCGCTGCTGTTCCTGTTCGTCATCTTTTTCGTTGCGGATGCAGGACAGCAGTGGGGGCTGGACGGCCGCAAGCATGGGTAAAGAAGCTTGATGCAGTCTGCTGGGCAGTTCAGTCGCCGCGTCTACGTCGAGCCAGTTTTGTGCGAGCTAAATTCTGTGCCATCCAAATTTTAACGAGGAGAAGATGAAGAAAGCAGCCAGGCAGTTTTTTCCGATCGTCATTCTGCTGTCGTCCGTATGGACCACTCCGGGGATTGCCCAGGAGCCCGCCAGCAAGGCCTCCCAACGCATCATCGTTCATGCCGGGAAGTTGCTGGACGTGCGCAGCGGCAAAACTCTTACCGATCAGGCCATCGTGATTGAAGCAGGCAAGATTGTCAGCGTCGGCGCCATGAGCGAGGCCAATCGTTCGTCCAGTGATCGCGTGATCGATCTGCCCAACGCCACTGTCCTGCCGGGACTGACCGACGCCCACACCCACCTGACCGGCAATCCGGAAGACGTCGGGCCTCAGGCGCTTTCCATCTCCATTCCCCGGTCGACTCTGACCGGAGCGCGCAACGCCCGCATCACCCTGGAAGCCGGGTTCACCACCGTGCGCAACGTGGGCGCGGACGGTTACAGCGACGTTGCCCTGCGCGACGCCATTAACGCCGGCGATGTTCCCGGGCCGCGAATGCTGGTGAGCGGGCCCCCTCTGGGCATCACCGGCGGTCATTGCGACGAAAACCTGCTGCCCTTCGACTTCCACTATTCTGCGGGAGGCGTGGCCGACGGGGTTGAAGGCGTGCAGCACAAAGTTCGCGAGACCATCAAGTATGGCGCCGATCTCATCAAGATTTGCGCCACCGGCGGCGTGCTCTCTCATGGCGACAATCCCCAGGCCTCGGCCTACACGCTGGATGAGTTGAAGGCGATTGTGGCCGACGCGCACCGCCTCGGCCGCAAAGTTGCCGCCCACGCGCACGGAGCGCAGGGAATTCTCTGGGCCTCGCAGGCGGGCGTGGATTCCATCGAACACGGTTCCTACATTGACGATGCCGGCATCGCCGAAATGAAGAAGAATGGCACCTATCTGGTGCCCACCCTTTATCTGGCAGACTGGTTTCTTACCAACGCGGAACGCCTGCACGTTCCACCCGAACTCATTGCCAAAGGCAAGGACGTGATGCCGGCCGCCAGGAAGAATATCGCCCACGCTTTCGCCAGCGGCGTGAAGGTGGCCTTTGGCACCGACGCAGCCGTCTATCCTCACGGCCTCAACGCCCATGAATTTGCCGTCATGGTCAAACTGGGTTTGTCTCCACTGCAATCCATCCAGGCGGCTACTATCAACGCCGCCGACCTGCTGGGCTGGTCCGACAAGATCGGCACGCTCGAATCCGGCAAGTGGGCGGACATCATCGCCGTAGATGGCGACCCGTTGCAGGACGTAACCACACTGGAGCGAGTGAAGTTCGTAATGAAGGGCGGCGAAGTGGTGAAGAACGAATACGGGAAGTGAAGCCAGGCACTGCCCCTCCGCTTAAGCCGGTCCACGACCCGAGGTTAGAGAGAGCGCGGGCAGAAACCCAGACTGCTGCAGAATTTGTCATTCCAAAGCGCGGCATTATCGCGCGAGGAATCTGCTGTATCGCTAACCGAAGCAGATTCCTCGGCCGCAAAGCGGGCTCGGAATAACAACCGGTCGCAAGCCTTTCCCCTTGACAGAAAATACGTCGAACCGCCAGACTGCTCAGCACTTTGAACTTCATCACTTCCGAAGCCCAGGAGCGGCCCTTGATCCAACCAATCTCCACCCAGAGATTTTTTGCATTATCCCTTTTCTTCGCATTGATTCTCAGCCACTTCGGTTCTTCCCAGAACCCGCCGAATCCATCCGCCGAGAAGCCGGCCCCGAAAGTGACTTACCTTCTGGTCGGCCGCCTTTTTGATGCGACCGGCGACAACGTGCGGGAAAACATGGTGATTGCAGTCGAAGACGATCGCATCAAGGCCGTGAGTCCGGCCGCCGACCTTAAGATTCCGCCGGGCGCCAATGTGATCGACCTCTCGCACGCCACCGTTCTTCCCGGCTTGATCGACTGCCATACCCACCTGGACTCGCGTGCCGATCGCTATAACGAGATTTACCGATTCAAGGACACGCCCTTTGACAATGCTTTCGCAGGGGTAGTCAACGCCCGCAAAACTCTGGAGGCGGGATTCACCTCGGTTCGCGACGTCGGCTCCAAGCCCTTTCTGGCGGTAGACCTGCGCAATTCAATCAACGAAGGTTATCTGGTTGGCCCGCGAATTGTGGCCAGCGGCCCCGCCATTTCCATCACCGGCGGCCACGGCGATCTCAACAACTACTCGCCGCAGACACAGGTGATGATGTTTCCGGAAGAGCGCGATTTCCAGATTGCCGATGGAGCCGATCAGATTCGTCACGTGGTTCGTGCCCAGGTGAAGTATGGTGTTGACGTGATCAAGATCATATCCACCGGCGGTGTGCTCTCGCGCGGCGACAGTCCGGGCGCGCCCCAATACACCCTGGAAGAGCTCAAGGTGGCGGCCGAGACGGCGCACATGGCGGGCCGTAAGATTGCCGCGCACGCCCATGGCACGCAAGGCATCAAGAACGCCATCCTGGCAGGCATTGACTCCATTGAGCACGGCAGCCTGATTGACGACGAAGGGATCCGTCTGGCCAAAGAGCACGGTACCTATCTGGTGATGGACATTTATAACGATGACTACATTTTGAACGAAGCGCCCAAGTATGGTTTGCCGGTCGAGAATCTCGACAAAGAGCGCATGGTCGGCCGCCTGCAGCGTGAAAATTTCCGCAAAGCTTTTCAAGCCGGCGTTAAGATGGCATTCGGCACCGACGCTGGCGTTTACCCTCACGGCGACAACGCCAAACAGTTTTTCTACATGGTGAAGTTCGGCATGTCGCCGGCACAGGCGATCCGCGCCGCCACCTCAAGCGCTGCCGACCTCATCGGCCGCTCCAAGGATGTGGGCACGATCGAAGCCGGCAAATATGCCGACATCATCGCGGTCACCGCGGACCCCCTGGCTGACGTCCGTTCTCTCGAGCATGTGGACTTCGTCATGAAGGGTGGCGTGATTTACAAAGACATGCGCTCCCACGCCGCCACCAACTGAAGGAGTTTAAGAGAAATAAAAATCTGTCATCCTGAGCGGAGTCGAAGGACCCCTCGCAGCTTATCTGTACCTCGTGAGCTGGCGCTGAAAGCGGGGAGTAACAATTCGAGCCTTCTGACAGGCATAGCCTCGGCAGAGATCCTTCGACTGAAGGAAGTTCGCGACGCGAACTTACGCCTCCGCTCAGGACGACACCGCACGGATAATTCCCATCTTTGCACTTCTGGGGAGCGAACCATCCGGCGTATCAGGGGGGCGCAATGTTTGCGTGTAGAATCGCCCTTTGATGGCGAACTCCGCAGATTCTTCAGAAGCGCGTCCCGTCCAGGGTCTGGCACGTCTGTTGCGCTTCCTTCGCCCTTCCCACCAGCACAGCGCCTTCTCCGCCACGCTGCTTTTGATGTCCGCGGTCATGCTTTCGCGCGTGATCGGCTACGTGCGCGAAGCCTATATTGCCTATGCATTCGGCGCCGGGCCTGCCACCGACGCCTATGTCGCCGGCTTCACCAGTCCCGACTGGCTCAATTATCTGGTCGCGGGCGGAACCGCCTCCATCACCTTCGTTTCCATCTACACCCGCTTTCTGGCGGAGAAAAAAGAAGCGGACGCGCAGAAAACTTTTTCCGTCATCATCACCGTCATGACCGCGGTGTTGGGAGTGGGCATCCTCCTGACGGAATATTTCACGCCAGAAATCTCGCGTCTGCTCTTTCCCAAGTTCAGCCCGGAGCAAATGCAGCTTTGCATTTACCTCACCCGCATTCTGCTGCCGGCCCAGCTTTTTTTCTACGTCGGCGGCGTGGTTTCCGCGGTGTTGCTTTCCCGGCGGCTGTTTCTGTTTCCCGCTTTCGGACCGTTGCTCTATAACGCCGCTATCATCGTCGGCGGCGTGCTGCTTTCGCGACGGCTGGGCATTGCGTCGCTGGCCTATGGAGCATTGGCGGGAAGCTTCCTTGGGCCATTCCTGATCAATGCCATCGGCGCGGCGCGCGTCGGGACCGGTTACAGCATTTCGTTCGACATACGCAACTCCGCGTTCCGCGAGTGGGTGCGGCTCTCTATTCCGCTCATGCTGGGCGTCTCGCTGGTTACGGCCGACGACTGGATCCTGCGTTACTTCGCTTCCGGAGCGGTCGGCGATATTACGCGCTTGAATTACGCCAAGCGCCTGTTCGCAGTGCCGATCGCAGTCCTGGGACAGGCCACCAGTCAGGCCTCGCTGCCCTTTTTCGCCAAGCTGTTTGGGGAGAAGCGGCTGCGCGAGTTTGCTGACACGGTCAACGGATCCATCTACCGAATTATCGCCACCGCGCTACTGGCGACCAGCTTCATGATGGCGGCGGCTCTTCCTCTGATCGATCTGGTCTACCGCCGCGGACATTTCACGTTTTCTGATTCGCGGGAGACTGCTCTCTATTTCTTCTGGTTCTCCTTGTCGCTTTGTTTCTGGTCGGCGCAGGGATTGTATTCGCGGGCCTTTTACGCTGCCGGGAATACTCTCACGCCTATGCTGGCCAGCAGCCTGATTACGCTGGCGTCGATCCCTATGTACTCGGCGCTGTTCCGCCATTTTTCGACAGTCGGTCTGGCGATGGCCTCTGACCTCGGTATTGTCGCCAACACTCTGGCTCTGGCCGTTCTGCTCCATCGCCGCCAGCTGGTGCGAGTGAGTGAATTGCGCTGGGCAGAGATCTGGAAGGCAGGGATAACTTCGGTCGCGGCGGGTCTGTTGAGTCGTCAGATCGCCGGATGGCTTATGGTCAACAACAGTCGCGTCGCCGATCTTGAAGCTCTCGGCTTGACTACGATCACCTGGGCGGGAGCGGTTGCGGCCGGCTTGTGGCTCACGCGATCGTCGCTGCCCGGAGATCTTCGCCGCCGCAAACCAATCAGCTATCCGCGGGTTGCGGAAGTGCAGGCAGCAGAGACGAGTGGAGGGATTGAGCCGTAGGTAGTGAGTGGTAAGTCACCCGCCGGAGCCAGTCCACCGAGCCGCTGTTTCGCAGCCAACGGTTCGCAGCCAATGGCCGCGCAACAAAATCCAGTAAAAAGGGCGCTCCCGGAGTAACCAAGAGCGCCCGTTATTCTCTCCCGAAAACGCTAGACCCTGGCTGCGGACGCGGTTTCAGCCGCCGCCGGCGTCTTCACTTCTTCACCATTCGCCTTTTGCCCGGCTTTGCGGATATCGATTCCGCCCTTGAAGAAGGCGCCGTCTTCGATGGAGATGCGCGCCGCCACGACGTCGCCGGTGAGCGACCCGTCGCTGCGGATATCCACCCGGTCGCTGGCGGTGAGATTGCCGCGCACCTTGCCCAGCACGACGATTTCGCGCGCGTTGATGTTGGCCGATACTACGCCATTGCGGCCGACCGTTACCCGGTTGCCTGACAGATTGATGGAACCTTCCACCCGGCCGTCAATGTAGAGCGACTCGGAACCCGTCACTTCGCCTTTGATCACCAGCGATTTGCCGATAGTTGCCTGATCCGCTGTGCTGGTCGCCACCGGGCGCGGCGCAGCTGGCGTGGGCTCGCTCACGGCAGAACTCGGCGCTGGCGCGGGCGTAGCAGTACGCTCCGGCTCACCTGGCCGGCTCGGAGTCGTGGGCTGATTCGTGGGTTTCCACATGTGACAAAAGTCCTTTCCTCGTAGGGATTCTGCGTCAGGGCCGCACTTCGTTGACCAATCGGCATTTTACTCCACCAAATTGAAAATCGAACCTGTGAAAATCAGGATGCTTGTTGATATCGCGGGACATGCACAGTTAAAGCAGTGTGCTCAAGCTAGATGCCTCGGGCACACGGTGCGGGTAAAAACTTCCTGCTGGATGCAATTTCCGCCCGAGCTCGTGCGTTTACCCAGAGCCACAAAACTACACCCCACCCCGCCACTGTTGCACGAATTGGTTACTCGCGGCGTTACTAATGTAACGCCAACGGAGCAAGAGGTAGGCACTGATTTGATTAGATTCCTTTAATCTTTGTCAGAGAAGTTGCAACAAGAAGGTCGTTAAACACATTCCCGTCCTTCACTTGGGAGTCTTAGATGAAATGCTTTTGCCGAAACGCAGTGTTGTGCCTGGTGCTTACCGTCTCTCTGAGTCTGGCAGGGCGGGGTCAGACGACTTCCGGCGAGCACGTTGGGCGTGTGGTCGATTGGAGTTATCACCACATCGTAGTCAGCGGTCCCCTCAGCACGCGAAGCCTGGAGCGCGCGCGCCGGGAACCCAGAGTGCTTTTTCATCTGGCCGAGCGAAATCTGCCGTCGTCGTCGTCTTCCCGTTCCCCATTTGAGGAAAGCGAAAGTTCTGGCAAGTCGTTCCGTCTCCGGCCCATCCGCGTGGGACGCAGACCTGGTATTCCGGACCAGAGCCACAGCGCTTTGGCGAGAGACTGGAGCGTGTCCCTGGGCACTGGAAGCGTGGCTCCGAATATGTTTCCCGCGAAGTTCGGCTTTAATCCCGACTCCAGCATCACCATCACCAACTGCGCCACCGACTATGTCGTATTCGGCTTGAACGTGGTCGGCAGCGCGACCCAGGCCAATCTGGTGGGAATCACGAACATTTACAGCGGTACTGGAGGCTTGTGCGGGGCCGCGCCGACCGTGAACTGGGCCTACGATGGCACCAACGTCAGCGGAGGCAAGGTTATCACCTCGCCCGTCATTTCTATGGATGGCACCCAGATCGCGTACGTCGAAAGCGCCACCAATTCTGCCGTCTTTCACGTGCTGACCTGGAAGGCTGGGCAGGGAACCTCAGCCACTAACGCGGCCACTCCGACTGCGGCAGGCGGATGTTCGGCGGCCACTTCCTGCCTGACATCGTTGACCTACTCTGCTGCCGCTACCGATACTCTGTCCTCGCCCTGGGTTGATTACGACACCGACAAAGCGTTTGTCGGCAGCGACGATGGCAAGATTTACCGCATCAGCTGCGTGTTCAAGTGTGCGGCCAATACCAATCCCACCGTGGATTGGACCTTCACCTTGCCGGTCGCTGGAACTGGTGGCGCGGCGGCCACGCCCAATGGCTCAGTTCTTGATTCTGATACCGGCCGCCTGTTTGTGGGTGACCAACTGGGAGAGCTTTGGACCATTAACGTCAGCGTGGCGCCACCCGTCTTGTTTGCTGGACCTCTAATGATCGGAGGCGGACGCTGCACCACGGCTCATCCCCCCGGCCGTACCGGCACTGCGGCGGGAGCCAACTGCACCGCCAGTGGAGGTGCGTACGGCATACCCGACCCGGTGCTGCTGGACGGTTCCAGCGACAAGATCTTCGCCTTCTCCGGCAACGACGGCACCAATGGCAATAGCGCTGTGGTCGCCCAGGTGAATGAAGATCTCACCGGCCTGGTAAGAACCCATGTCGGTTTCGGAAGCAGGGGCAACAACACCACCGAAGCGAACCTTTATAGCGGCGCCTTTGATAACGACTTTTTTGGCCCGACCCCGAACATTGGTCAGCTCTTCCTCTGTGGCACCAGCGCCACTGACACCACTTCTTATCTTTACTGGGTGGGATTCACCGCCTATCCGACCATGAATGCCGCTTACACCGGCCGAATTACACGCGGAACCTCGGCCGGCGTTCCCTGCAGTCCGATTACCGAGATATATAACCCCAACGTCAACTTCGGCGGCGGAGATCACGACATCATCATCAGCAGCCTGGTGGGAACGGGCAACGATGGATTGCTTCGCACCGATGACATCAGCACCGGCACCATCACCGGAACCCTGAGCGGGCTGACCTATCCCGGCGGTACCAGCGGCATTATCTGGGATAACACCAGCACTCAGGCGCAGGCGTCCAGCGTGTACTTCAGCACCCTGGGCACCAACGTCAACATCGGCGGCTGTAACGGCAACATTCACTGCGCGGTCAAGCTAACCCAACTGGGACTGAACTAGCGCATCATCAGTCGAACGCACCGTCGTCCCGAGCGCAGCCTTGAGCCGCGCTGGCGCGGCAAGAGCAAGCGGGGGGACCCCTACCGCACACCCAGACTCATAAGTCAGTGGGCCTTTGGATCCCCGCCCACACACGGACTCACAGGTTCGGAACCACACTCGTCCGCCGGTTCAGGTATCCTGAATTCATCGCGAAGGCACTCATGACAACCAAAACATCCTCGATACGAAAGCCCGACTCCAACGAATACGCTCCCTACTATCAAAAATATATTTCGCTGGTCCCGGATGCTGACATCTTGACCACTCTGGAGACGCAGGGCCGCCAAACCGGAGCGCTACTCTCTGCGCGCAAGGAGTCGGATGGAGACTTCCGCTACGCTCCGGGAAAGTGGAGCCTGAAAGAGGCCCTCGGGCACGTCTTCGACACGGAACGGGTGTTTGCTTATCGCGCGTTGCGTATCGCCCGCAACGACCAAACTCCGATGGAAGGCTTCGAGCAGGATGACTACGTCAAGTTCGGGCCTTTCGGCCAGCGCAGCCTGGCTTCCCTTATCGAGGAATTCGACTCAGTCCGCAAGGCCAGCGTCGCGCTGTTTCGCGGGCTGGATGAACCGGCCTGGACCCGCCGCGGGGTCGCCAACAAGAACGAAGTCAGCGTGCGCGCCCTCGCTTATATGATGGCAGGCCACGAGTTGCATCATCGCCGGATTTTTCAGGAGAAGTACTTTTCCGCAGCTTCCTGAAAGCCATCGTAGCCGCCATGCTTTCCGACGCCGCCATCCTGAAGAAAATTGAACGCCAGCCCAAGCGCACTGCCGGCTTCAAGCAGATGGTGCGCGAGTTAGGCGTGCGCGGTGATGCCCGCCGCGAGCTTTCCGAGCGCTTGCAGAACCTGGTGGCCAGCGGCCAGTTGCAGCAGGTGGATTCCGACCGCTACGCCATTCCTCAACCCGCTGCCGGGAAAAACATGGCAGTCGGCCGACTCAGCATGCACCGCGACGGCTTCGGTTTCGTCATCCCTGAAGCCGGTTCGCTCGACGAGCGCCTGAAGGCGCGCCTGGCGGGAGACATTTTCATTCCGCCACCGGCCATCGGCTCGGCCATGCATGGCGACCGCGTGCTGGTGGAGATTGGCAACATCCGCCCCGACGGCCGCGCCGAAGGCCGGATCCTGCGCCTGATCGGCCGTGCCCACTCGACTGTTGTAGGAAAATTCCACTACGGCAGCCGCCGCAACTACGTCACTCCCATCGACCAGAAAATCACCCAGGAAATCATCATTCCGCCCGGCATGGAGTATCCGGAGGATTCCGATGCAGGCGCGAGCGTCCCCGCTGGTGTGGGGCGCGGCACGGAAGACTCGCGTGGGATCCTGCAAAAAAACGAAACGCATTTGCCTGCCCCGCACGAGCGGGGACGCTCGCGCCCACCTTCAGGCGAAGGCCGGCATCGCGTCCTTGGCGCGGAAGCCGCGCGCCGCGCCGATTGGGACGACCTGGAAAATGTGGTGGTTGACGTCGAAATTACCGACTGGCCGACGGCCACGCAGAATCCTCGCGGGCGCGTGGTTGAAATCCTGGGTTACGAAGACGACTTTGGCGCGGACGTGGAAATCATCATTCGCAAGTTTCACCTTCCGCATCGCTTCCCGCCCGCGGTTCTCGAAGAAGCGCAGAGCGCCGAGTCCATCATCCCTGCCGCCGAAGTCCGCAAGCGGCGTGACTTTCGCGGCGTCCAGATTGTCACCATCGACGGTGAAACGGCGCGGGACTTCGACGACGCCGTGGCCGTTCGCCGCATGGAAAACGGAAACTTTGAGCTGCAGGTGCACATCGCGGATGTGGCCCACTACGTTACCCCCGATTCCGCGCTGGACCAGGAAGCCCGCCTGCGCGGCACCAGCGTTTATTTCCCCGATCGCGCCGTGCCCATGCTTCCGCTGGAGCTTTCCGCCGACATTTGCAGCCTGCGTCCGCAGCTCGACCGGCTGGTCATGTCCTGTGTGATGGAAATCGATCCTCGCGGAGAAATTCTGGGCTGCGAGTTGAGCGAAGGCATCATTCGCTCCGCCGAACGCATGACTTATACCGACGTCAATGCCGTGCTCGCGGGCGATCCCGGCGCGCGCCAGCGTTATGCCAAACTGGTGCCCGCTTTCGAACTGATGCGCGACCTGGCCCTGATCCTGAACCGCAAGCGCGAGCGCCGCGGTTCCATCGATTTCGATCTGCCCGAACCGGTCATCGAGTTCGACGAATTTGGTTTGATGAAAAGCATCACCCGCTCGGAGCGCAACATCGCCCACCGTCTGATCGAGGAATTCATGCTCTCGGCCAACGAGTCTGTGGCCTCCTACCTGGAGACCAGGCGCATCGCGTCGCTCTATCGCATCCACGAAAAGCCTGATGCCAAACGCGTCTACGACTTTGAAGTGATTGCGGCGACGTTCGGCTACTCTCTGGGCGTAGGCCCGCTGCCCATTCAGCGGGTGCAGCCCAAGACCGATCGCCGGGCCCACTATGGCACCGGCAAGCGTCCGCGCGAGATCGAGATTCCGAAAGAAGTGCACATCACGCCCCGCATGTATCAAAAGCTGACGGAGAAAATTGCCGGCAAGCCGGAAGAGCGCATTCTTTCCTTCCTCATGCTGCGTTCGCTCAAACAGGCGCGTTACTCCGAGGAAAATCTCGGCCACTTTGCCCTGGCTGCAACCTCATACACCCATTTCACTTCGCCCATCCGCCGTTATCCCGACCTGATCGTGCACCGCATTTTGAAGGACGTGTTGCGCGATGAATCCGAAGGTAGCGCCGGCGTCCCGCCGGCCCGATCGCGGACGGAACGTGCGCTGGAGCAGGCACATTTGCAGGATGCCGGCGCTACACCCTGGTCAAAGCGGCGTGATCACTCGGCTCACCGCGAGGTTGTTCGTCCGGCTGGCGGCCCCATCCCGCTCGAGGAGTTGCACGAGATCGCGGAAGAATCCAGCCAGTCGGAGCGCCGCGCCGACGATGCCGAGCGCGAGTTGATGGAATGGAAAAAGGTCAAATTCATGCAGGACCGTGTGGGTGAAGAGTTCGACGGCCTGATCATCAGCGTGACCAAGTACGGATTGTTCGTGGAGTTGACCGATCTCTTCGTCGAGGGCCTGGTCCCGCTGGACACGCTCACCGACGACCGCTACACCTACCACGAAAATACCCGCGAAATTATCGGCCAGCGCAGCCGCAGGATCTACAGCCTGGGGCAGAGAGTTCGTGTGCTGGTCGACCGGATCGATCCGGTGGAGAAAAAAATCCAGTTTGCCCTGTTAGAGGAAAAGCCCGTCCCCAAGCGCAAGAATCGCTAAGCCTGGTGTAAAATCCTTGTGTCAACCCCACCGCCGCGTTCTGAGATTGCGGCCGGTTCCTTCCAGTCGGGACGTGGCTCAGCCTGGTAGAGCACTCGCTTGGGGTGCGAGGGGTCGGCAGTTCAAATCTGCCCGTCCCGACCATTCAACAACATACGAGCAATTTCCTCTAATTCAGGGGCTCATTGACCCCTCGCCTTGGAGGAAGCATGTTGCCCAAATTCGAGCAGTTTATTCGTGAACGTCAGTACCTTCACAACGTCACTCCTTCAACCGTCTCTTGGCATACCCACAACCTGAAGTGGTTGCCGTCAGAATTTCCAAACGAGGATGAACTAAAGCAGGTCGTCGTCCGCATGCGAGAGAAGGGCCTGAGGGCGACCGGCTGCAACAGTGCCATCCGATCAATCAATGCCTATCTGAAGTGGTCTGGCTCTCCCTTCAAAGTCCCGCAGATGAAAGAGCCGCAGCTCATCCTGCCGACGTACTCGGCTTCGCAAATACAACTCCTCCTCGGTTGGAAGCCGAAGAAAGCGACTGGGCATCGTCTGTCGGCCCTTATTTCTCTCCTCGCTGACACGGGCTGTCGGATTGATGAGGCCTTGAGTCTGGGTTGGAAAGATGTCGACTTCGACAACCTGCTCGTCCTGTTGCACGGCAAGGGCAGGAAAGACCGACTCGTTCCAATGTCTCTCGAACTTCGGAAGAGACTGTTTCTCTTTCAGCGGAAAACCGAGGCGAAGGAAGGTCTAGTCTTTGCGACTCAACTGGGGACGAAACAGGGACGGAGGAACGTTCTACGAGATGTCAAACAGTTGTGCCGAAGTCTCGGGTTTGAGCCGCCCGCCCGATGCATCCATGCGATGCGGCACACATTTGCGGTCAACTACCTGAGGA
>DATAPL010000050.1:0-1784 GCA_036265205.1 Terriglobales bacterium | reverse complement strand
TCGGAACAGCGGCGAGCCCAAGCGAATTCAAAGCGCCGACACACGCGGACTGCACCCGAGAACTTTCACGCTCGATTCCAGCGCCAGCGTCCTCGTCGCGGCCAACCAAATGTCGCTCGCGGTGCGTGAAGCGGACCGCGTGAGGACAGTTCCGGCCAGCCTGACAGTCTTTCGAATTGCTACAGACGGCACGCTGAGCTATGTCCGAAAATACGATGTAGAAACGGATGCCGGCCGGTCGCTAGGCGGTGGCCCGGCTGTAGTGGAAGGTTGTTGAGCGGCGGTAACAGCATCTTAAGCAACTTTCTCGCGACGGTCAACGGTTTTCTCGTGTTTGCCATCGAGAATAGCTTTGAGCGCCCACATGTCCTTGTGACCCATGACCCGACGGAAATTCTTCTCAGTCGCCAGCATGGCCGCAGCTGCCCAACGCTTCGCCATCGGCTTGTCGCGCCATCGACATACTCGCCTGGTCCGCCGGCGAACTCCCGAATGAGGATTCTCAATCAAGTTCGTGCTGGCCAGGCAGCGATGTAGCGAAGGTGGTATGTCCATCCGATTGATCGTGAAGCACTCCTCCATGCCTTCCCGCAAGCTCTCGGCCGCATCTGGGTGTTCCCTCTCCAGCCACTTCGCCATCTTCTCCAGTTTCGTAATTCCTTCTTTCGCGTCGAGTTTCCAGGCTGCTCGCATCAGCGATTTGGTCTGCGCCTGCTGATCCTTCGGCAACCGTTCGGCCACGTTCCGCAGCTTGTGCTGGCGACACCTTTGCACCAGGCTCGCGCTGCCGAACACCGCATTGATCGCCGCCCGCAATGCCTTCGAACCATCGATCACAAACAGCCGCCTACGTTCCGGTTTGACTCCTCGCCGTACCAGGTCCTCGAGCAAATCCTTCGCCGCGGCCGCGTTCTCGGTGGCTCCTTCCTGCAACCCGAGCACATGCTTCTGCCCGTGTTCATCGACCCCTACCGCACCAATCACGCACTGATCCCCGAAGTGCATGCCATCGACGTAGATGATTAACAGATCCACATCGTCAAAACGGCGGTTCAGCAATTTTTCTAATTGTGCTTCCGAGGCCTGGATAGCCGCCCGACTGACACTGGATTTCGAGACCCCCACCGTGTCGGCCATCTTCGGAATTACCGTCCCGTACTGCCGCGTCGATACCCCTTCCAGCAAGATGTCCAGCATCCGGGATCCCATCCCGGTTTGATCCTGCATCGCCTCGTAGGCCGGCACCGCGACCTCTGCCTGGACGCCGCCACCCTTCTTTCGCAGGCGCGGCTTTTGCACTTTCAACTTCCGCTCTTTCAAGTACACGCTGCCGGTCTGCTTCCCATGCCAAAAGATTCCCTCCGCCCGCCTTCGTCCCTGCTGTGGCGGACCTGCCACCTGCTCGGCTGAGAGCTGCAACACCGTCTCGATCGTGGCTCGTCCCATGGCGTTCACCAGATCGTCAATCGCCATCCGCGATTCGGTGATCAACTCCACCATGGGCAAGATCTCTTGGCTGTTCTGGCCGAGGAAGGCGGCCAGTTTCCGTTCGTTGACTTTACCCCGATTATCCAGCGTGTGGTAATTTCGTTTCACGGCGGTTCTCCCTTCAAAAGGTTTGCCAACCAGATTCTATGAGAATCGGGGCAGAACCGCCGCTCAACTTCTCACTACCCTCGGGCCACCGCCGCCTGACCATCGCTAACACATAAAGACTCCACCGCTGCACGAGTTGGAAATGCGGTTGCTGGAGGTGAGGGTAACCGTCCTTCTTCGCCCCCGCA
>DATAPL010000049.1:0-133281 GCA_036265205.1 Terriglobales bacterium | reverse complement strand
TGAAAAGTGTAACTGCGCTGAACCGCTTGAGGATCCACGCTGGTCAGCCCTGAAAGACATTCGCGGCAAACTGGATCAATGAGTCGCACCAGATTCAGAACGAAGGTTTTCGATTGCAGATTTCAGATTGGACTATTGAGGAATTTAAATGCCTAATCCAAAACGGCGACACTCCCAGCGGCGCACCAGCACCCGTCGCGCTCATGACGGCCTCAAAACTCACTCGCTCTCCGAGTGCCCCAACTGTCACGAACGCAAGATGCCGCACCGTGCCTGCCCCAAGTGTGGTCAATACAAGGGACGCGAAGTTCTGGAAGTCAAAGAAGCCAGCTAGCCTGAATCTCCATGCCAAGCGTCATAGCGTTGGACGCGATGGGTTCGGACCGGGCGCCGAAACCTGAAATCGAAGGTGCGATTCAGGCCGCGCGGCATCACGGCGTTCGCGTTCTTATGGTAGGCAGCGAACCCGAGTTGCGGGCCGAGCTCGACCGTTATCCCTCTGCTGCCGGACTCCCCATTGAAATCGTGCACGCCAGTGAAGTCATCACCATGGATGACAAGGCGGTGCAGGCGGTCCGCTCCAAGCGCGATTCTTCCATTCATGTGGGGGTGAGACTGGTGCGTGAAGGCCACGCCGCCGGCTTCGTCACTGCCGGCAACACCGGCGCGGCCATGGCTACGGCGAAAATGGTGCTGGGAGGAATTCCAGGGGTTGACCGTCCCGCGCTGGCCGCAGTTTTTCCTACGGCGGTCAGCACGGTTGCCATCCTGCTGGACGTGGGCGCAAACGTGGACTGCAAGCCGGAAAACCTGGAACAGTTCGCGGTGATGGGAGAAATTTATTTTCGCAGCATGTTCGGCACACGGCGCCCGCGAGTAGGCCTGCTTTCCATCGGAGAAGAAGAAAGTAAGGGCAACGAGTTAACTCGCGAAGCCTTCCAGCTGCTGAAGCGGCTGCCGCTGAATTTCGTCGGCAACGTCGAAGGGCGCGATATTTACAGCGGAAAAGTAGACGTGATCGTCGCCGACGGCTTTGTGGGAAATGTCGCCCTGAAAACTTCGGAAGGCGTGGCGAACCTGGTCCGCGCCACCCTGAAAGAAACCTTGAAAGCCACCATCACGCGCCAGGTGGGGTATTTGCTCTCGCGCAGCGCCTTCGCCGACTTCAAAAAGCGTCTCGACCATACCGAATATGGCGGTGCTCCTCTGCTGGGAGTCAAAGGCGTGTGTTTTATTACTCATGGGTCGTCAAACATGAACGCCATCAAGAACGCTCTGCGCGTGGCCGCCGAATTTGCCGAGCGTAATATCAACGACAAGATTGCGAAGGAAGTGGCGGGACTGCGGCCCGCAGTCACGGTGAGTACTTAAGGCTGTAAGACTGTCGGGACTGGAACGAGCCGCCCAGGGTCAGACGTCCGCGTCTGGGCAGGCGAGTGAAGCTCGCTAAGTTTGCCGAGCTTTGATGCCCAGCACGCAGAACAGGTTCTGCCCCTGGCGAAGTGCGAAAATACCAAAACCAAAATATGACGACACCTCAAATCGCATTCCTCTTTCCCGGCCAGGGATCTCAGACAGTGGGGATGGGCAAGGAACTGGCGGAAAAATATCCCGTCGCCCGGCAAGCCTTCGAAGAAGCGGACCAGGCATTGGGTTACGAGCTGTCGCAACTATGCTTCGAAGGCCCGGAAGAAAAACTGCGAATGACGGAGATCACCCAGCCGGCCATCCTGACGGCTTCGGTGGCGGCCTGGAGGGTTTTGCAGGAGAAGGGCGTCCACCCGAGTTTTGTGGCTGGACACAGCCTGGGCGAATACTCCGCGCACGTGGCCGCCGGTACCCTGAATTTTTCGGATGCGGTGCGCACCGTGCGCAACCGCGGGAAATATATGCAGGAAGCGGTTCCTGTGGGCGTGGGTGCGATGGCTGCCGTCCTGGGGATGGATCTGGAACAGTTGACAGCAGTGTGTGCGGATGCCGCTCAAGGCGAAGTTTGCGAGCCGGCAAATATCAATTCGTCCGAACAGATCGTCATCTCCGGACATGCGGCCGCAGTCGAGCGCGCTACCAAACTGGCCAGCGAACGCGGCGCCAAACGCGCGGTCATGCTGCAGGTCAGCGCGCCCTTCCACAGTTCGCTGATGAAGCCGGCGCAGGATCGCCTGGCGGAGGATCTAAAAAGCTTGTCGTTGCAGAAGCCTGGAGTCCCGGTAGTTTGCAACGTCGATGCGGCGGCGATCGAAGACGCCGATGCAGCCCGGAATGCTCTGGTACGGCAAGTCACGGGCGCGGTGCAGTGGCATTCTTCAATGCGTCTGCTGATCGCCAAAGGAACACAGGTGTTTGTGGAAGTTGGTCCTGGCAAAGTGCTCTGCGGGTTGATGCGGCAGATCGACCGCTCCAAGAGCTGTCTCAACGTGGGGGATGAAGCCTCGCTGCAAAAAGCTTTGGAACAAATCGCGGGGAAAACCGCATAGCCCAGATAGCCTCAGGGCAAGGTCAGCTTGGGTTAGATCAGCGAAAGAGAAGCTCGCAAGGCGGGGGGCTCAGAGTCTTGTCGGATTTTTCGACCCAGAGCTGGGCGTGCTCGGCGCGGTCATTGACGATTACGTCCACCACCACTCCGCTGGCGCCGCTGGAACAGGTGCTGGCGCCGTTCACCTTATAGCTATTTATCACGCCCCATTGCCCGCCCGGTCCCCAATCCTGGGTGAACTGGTTCAGGGGATACCTGGAGTATTTCGCGGGGTGGTCCTTCCATTGCGGGTCGGCAAAATACAGGCCGTATGCGGTGTCGTAGTCTTTATTTTTCAGCGCGGCAAAAAACTTGCCGACGACATGTTCTTCTGACCAGTAACGATTCATCCAGACGACTGTTCCCAGCACAATAACGATAAGCACGGCGACGAGAATTTTGATTCTGCGCCGTCGCGCCGGTCCGGGATCGTAGGGTGAGGCATCCAGCAGGGTCATGTTCTTCTAAGCATAATAGATTGGCGTACGGAGGTAAAAGTTCCCTTGTCATCTTAAGCGGAGGGGCTGCTTCGCGCGGCGCAGCGGCTACGGAGTCGGGAGGTATCTACAGGCACCAGCAAAACCAAGCGAAGCTGAACTGTAGGGTCCTTCGACTCCGCCTTGCGTTTTCGCAAACCAACCGCAATGCTGCGCTCAGGATGACACTCGATCCTACAGGGTTCGCTTGAACAGCGGAGTCGCGATACTCAACGCAACCACTGCGAACAGGGAAAGATAAATCATGTCGGGAACGATTGCTGACAAACCAGCCTCTTTGAGCAGCAAGATCTTAAAGCCGTGGACGGCGAACGTAAACGGATCCACTTTGGCGATGCCGCGCAGCCACCAGGGGAATGCCTGGATGGGATAGACGGCGCCACTGGGGAAGAATAACAAGGTATTCAGGATGCCGAAAATGGCGCGGGGCACGAGCGGGTCGTCCACTCTTACCACCAGCAGGAACATCATGGTGTTCAAGGCCACCGCGGTCAGCAGGATCATGATGAGCAGGCCCGCCGCAGTCGAAAAGCTGAAAAGCGTTCCGACCCCAGCCAGCAGCGACCCGATCACGGTGATGACGACTCCCACCATCACTGCCTTCACAGCGCTGGATGCGTTCAGCCCGAGCACCAGCTCGGCCTTGGTGATGGGGGTTACCAGATAGCCTTCGTGAACGCCGCGAGCCTTGTCATCGATGTAAAGCATTCCGCCGCCGATCATCACCGACATGAATATGGCCAGCGTGATCGAGCCGGGCAGAAGGAATTTCATGTACTCGATGTAGGGATAGAGCTCAACGATCTGCAACACGGTTTGCTGCAACAGCCGAGGCTCGACGGTCGGATTGTTCAGCGCGTTGGTTATCTGGTTGAGTTCGTCTTCCAGAGCGCTGCTCATGAAGTTGTCGCTGTTATCCACCACCAGCGCGATCTGCGGCTGGTCGTGTTCGTATACCTTGCGGGAATACTGAGGCGGAATAATCACCGCGCCTTCGATCTTCCCGTTACGCACATCTTCCATGGCCTGCTTCTGGTCGCGGTAGTAAATAGGTTCGAAGGTCCGCATATTGGCGCGGACCGAGTCGAACGCTTCACGGATCTTGAGCGCCTGGGTTCCGCCGTCCTGATCGACCAGGCCCAGGCGGGCGTCGCGTATCTTGCCACCGAAGGCGTTTCCCAGCACGATAAGCTGCACCAGCGGGAAGATCATCGACACCATCATCAGCGCCGGGGAGCGGAAAAACTTTCTCATTTCACGTTCGACAATAGCCAAAATGTGGTTCATGGCTGCATTCCTGGCCGGGGCGGCATGACGAAACTGTGCGCCTTTACCAGTTCATCGCGCAGCTGCCGTCCGGTGTAGTGGACGAACACGTCGTCCAGAGTAGTGTTCTGCACTGAAAGGGAGTTCACGACTGCCCTGGCCCGAACCGCGGCTTCCACCAGTTCAGTAGTGGTGCGCGATCCGTCTCCGGTGAGAATGCGATACATGCCCGCTCCTTCGTGCTGTACCGAGGTCACGCCGGTCAGGTTGTGTAAGGTCTGTTCCCAATCCGGAGGTGCATTCTGGAATTGCGCTTCAATCACATTGGAACCGGGCACACTCGTCTTGAGCGCCGGCGGAGTGTCCAGCGCCACCAGCTTGCCGTGGTCCACGATGGCAATGCGATCGCAGAGGCGGTCGGCTTCGTCCATATAGTGAGTGGTGATCAGAATGGTCAGCTGGCGGTGCGATTTAATGTTGGTGAGCATCTCCCACACCGCCACGCGGGAGACAGGATCCAGGCCGGTGGTGGGTTCATCCAGAAAGAATATGCGAGGGCTGTGCACCAGTCCGCGGGCGATCTCCAGTCGCCGCCGCATGCCGCCGGAAAGCGTCTTGGTCTGCGCTCCGCGCCATTTCGTCAGGTCCACCAGTTCCAGTAATTCGTCGATGGTGGCTTTTCGCTTTTTCGCGGGAACGTCGTACAGCTTGGCATAGATGTTGAGATTCTCTTCGATGGTCAAATCCAGGTCGCTGGTCAGCGCCTGAGGGATAACGCCGATCGTGCGCCGCACTCCGTCAGGGTCTTTCTGCACATCGTGACCACCAACCCGGGCGGACCCTGCGGTGATCGGAATGAGAGTGGTCATCATGCGAATCAAGGTCGATTTTCCCGCTCCGTTCGGCCCCAGCAGGCCGAAGATTTCCTCCTCTTTCACGTTGAACGAGACATCATCCACTGCGGTGAAGTCACCATACTTCTTTACGATATGGTCCACTTCGATCGCATTTTCCGCGTCCGCCGCCACACCCCGCCCATTGGAGGACGCGATGCGCGCTTCCGACCCGCCGTTCGGCCTGAAGTCAGCAACCATGGTTGGCATCATCGATCTGCACTCGCCGAATTGATAGCTGAGAACTAAAAACTGACATGTGAACTCGTCAACCTAAATCCTAAATCTGCAATCACTGCTGTTTCTCCATACCATGATTGGCGGCGGAAGCCTTCAGCTGCTCCGGCGAGACCAAGACCTCGGCCGTCATTCCAGGCACATAAGCGCCTTTGGGATTATCCAGGCGAACTTTGAGAACGATGGTGCGGATATCGCGTTTGCGCCGGCTTACGTCGCGTTGGGTGGCGAAGTCGGCTTCCGGAGCCTTGAAGAAGACCTTGCCGGAGGTCACGGTGCCTCCGGGCAGCCGGACTCGCAGCGTGTCTCCCAGGCCGATGATATCCGAGTCGGTTTCAGGAATAGCCGCCCGCACCCAGGTGTCGCCCAGGTCCATGATCGTGACGATTGGCTGGCCTGCGGTCAGTACTTCGCCCTCGCGTGCGGCGCGCACCGAAACCGTGCCGCTCACCGGTGCGTAAATCTTGGTATAACCCAGGCGAACTTCGGCCTCTTTGAGTTGGGCTTCCGCATTGGCCAGTTGTGCGCGCGTTGATTGCACCGTGCTGGCGGCGGCATGGGCTTGATGGGTGTTCGCAAGAGCAGTATTCAGATCGGCGTTGGCCGCGCTCACCTGGTCTTTCAGTGACTGCACGGTTGCCTGCTGCGCTTTCAGGTTGCTTTCCGCCTGCACCCGGTCCTGATCGGAGGCGACTCCCTGATTGGCCAGCTCGATCATGCGACGGCTGTCACTCTCGGTGCGCTGCAAGGTGGCCTCCGCCTGCAGTAATTGGGCGCGAGCCGACTGCAACCGCGCCTGGGCGTTGACCACGTTGCTTGAGGTCGAACCCTGCGTAGCTTCTTTGGTGGCCTGAGTAGCGGACACCTGCGAGCGCAAGCTGTCGATCATGGCGGCCGCGGCCCGCGCCTCCGCTTCCAGTTCTGAAGGATCGAGCACCGCGATCAGGTCGCCTTGTTTGACTTGCGTTCCCTCATCCACCAGCAACTTGGCAATTCGCCCCTGCATCTGCGGGCTGATGATGACCTGGTTGGAATCCACCGTCCCGATAAGCACCAGATCGCTCGAGCGTGGCGTAGAAAGCAGGTAGTAGCCGGTCGCAGCGGTCAGAATTACCGCGAGGATAATCAGAAATTTATTGCGTGCGTTCACGCTCGTGCTCCGTTGGAATCGTGCCCCTCACGGAATAGCGCCGCAGCAATAAAATCCAGCACCGAGGCGCGGCGCGCGGCAAGAACCTCGGTTGAAAGCGGATCGATGCCGGTCATCAGACGCTTGACAGGGGCGTTGGTGAAATGGGAAACGATCACCGCGATCATGGAAGGGACAAACTGCTCCAGGTCGACCTCACGAAAGTCTCCAGCTGCTTGCCCTTCCTGAATGACGGCAGCCACTTTGGTGAACAGGGGACGAAGATATTGTTTGACGATCCGTTCGAGCTGGGGCACGCTGCCGCGCCCGGCTCTCATCATTTCCGATTGCACGATACGGGGATAAAGCGGGTGGCTGGCGATGTAATCGAAGTGAGCGCCGACGTAAGCCAGCAGTTTGTCGCGCGGCGGCAGATTGGCTGCCAATTTTTCCTCGATGCTGGCCTTGAGTCCGCCAAACACCTGGTTGAGGACGGCGCCGTAGAGGGTTTCCTTATCTTTGAAGTAGTAGTACAGCAGGGCCTTATTTACATGGGCGGCGCGGGCGATGGCGTCGGTGCGGGCGCCGGCAACGCCTTCGCGCGAGAATTCCCGAACCGCAGCCTGCAGGATGGCGGCGCGGCTTTCTTCGGGGCGGCCGCGCGAGCCCAGGCGCGGTTTCGATAGAGCGGCCTTCATGCCTGATCTCCTATTAATTAACCAGTTAGTTAGATTGTACTCCCTTGCAGCAAGCTTCACAAATTTCTTTTCCTGCCCATAACTAATACAATCTAAAGTGCTTTCACCGCACCAGGGAGAATCATGAGATACCGCAAGCTTGGCCGTACCGGTTTCGATGTCAGCGAGATGGCGCATGGGCTTTGGGGGATGAGCGGGTGGACGGGTTCGGACGACCGGGAGTCTCTGGCCGCGCTCCAACTGGCCACCGATTTGGGCTGTAACTTCTTTGACACGGCGTGGGCCTATGGCAACGGCAAAAGTGACGGCCTGCTGGGCGAAATCCTGGCGCGAAATTCTGGCAAGCGTTTGTATGCGGCGTCGAAGATCCCGCCGCTGAACGGCAAATGGCCGGCAAGGTCAGCATATAAGTATCAGGACGTTTTTCCCGCGGCGCATGTTTTAAAACACGCCGATCTAATCCGAAAAAAGCTGGGAACCGACTCCATCGACCTGTTGCAATTTCACGTTTGGGACGATAGCTGGGTAGACGTACCGGAATTTCGCAGCACGGTGGAAAAGCTTAAGCATGACGGGACCATCCGTTCATTCGGCCTCAGTCTTAACCGCTGGGAGCCGGAAAACGGCGTCAAGGCCCTGCGTACCGGGCTGGTAGACTTGGTGCAGGTGATCTACAACATTTTCGATCAGGCGCCCGAAGATAAACTTTTTCCGGTTTGCCAGGAGCTGAACATCGGAGTCATCGCGCGCGTGCCGCTCGACGAAGGCAGCCTGGGTGGAAAGATGACGCTGGAAACGAAATTTCCCAAGGGCGACTGGCGCGCCATGTATTTTGGCCCGAAGAACCTCAAGCCGACTCTCGAAAGGGTGGACAAACTGAAAGCGCTGTTGCCGCCTTCCATGACCCTGCCCGAGATGGCCCTACGTTTTATCCTGTCGAATTCCGCGGTGAGCACGATTATTGTAGGCATGCGAAAGCTGGATCACGTGCGGCAGAACATTGCGATGAGCGATGCCGGACCGCTCGATGCCGAGCTGCTGCGAAAATTGAAGGACCATCGCTGGGATCGCAAACCGCAACCCTGGGCCGACTGATTATACGTTTCGCTCCGCGAAACGCATTGTTCCGCTCAGGATGACAGCGATTAGCTGACTCCACCGGCGATGGACGGCACCAGCAGAACTTCGTCTCCGTCCTGAAATGCATACGCGTTTCCGCCCAGGAAGCGGATATCTTCTTCGTTCACGTACACATTGAGGAAGCGGCGGATTTCGCCCGATTCGTCCCGCAGGTGCGGCTTGAGATCGGGAAACTGCTGGTCAAGCGCGGTAAACAGTTCGCCCAGATTCGCAGCCGAGCATGTAACCCGCGCGTTTCCTGCGGTGAGCCGGCGCAGCGCCGTCGGAATCTGAACCGTGATGGTCATCTAGGCTCCCACCGGCTCGGGAACGTCTTTGGCAACGTCAAGGGTTCGTTCCATGTATTTCTCGAACTCAGCCAGCTTCGGCGCGATAGGTTCTTCGAGTTCGTACTTTCCGGCGAGCACGTCCGTGGTCTTCAGACCGTTGCCGGTAATGCAAAGAACCGTCGTCTCATGGGGCGCGATTCGCCCTTGAGCGCAGAGCTTGCGCGCCGTACCCACGGTCACGCCTCCGGCAGTCTCGGTGAAGAGCCCTTCGGTTTCAGCCAGCAGCTGGATGCACTCAACCAGCTCGGGATCGGAAACATCCTCGGACCAGCCGCCGCTCTGGGTGATGACCTTGATCGCGTAATGGCCGTCGGCGGGATTTCCAATGGCCAGCGAACGCGCGATGGTCGTGGGCTTCTGGGGCTCGATGTCGATGTTGCCGGCCTTTACCGCGGTTGAAATCGGAGAGCAGCCGGTGGCCTGGGCACCGAAATATTTCACTGGCTTCGCTTCCACCAGCCCAAGCTGGACGAGTTCGTCAAAGGCCTTCTTGATTTTTATGATCAGCGATCCGCCGGCCATGGGGCACACGACGTTATCGGGCAGCCGCCAGCCGAGTTGTTCGGCAATTTCGAAGCCAACGGTTTTCGAGCCTTCCGCGTAATAGGGACGCAGGTTTACGTTGACGAATCCCCAGGGCCGCTCGTCGGCAATCTGCGAGCAAAGGCGATTCACCTGGTCGTAGCTTCCGGCAATGCGCACCAGCCTGGCGCCAAAAATCTGGGTGCCGAGGATTTTGGCCGGCTCGAGATCGGCCGGGATGAAAATCACCGCCTTGAATCCATTGCGGGCCGCCTGCGCCGCCACGGCGTTGGCCAGGTTTCCGGTCGAGGAGCAGGAAACGGTATCAAAACCAAAATTGCGTGCCTGGGACAGAGCCACTGCGACGACGCGATCCTTGAAACTCAGGGAGGGCTGACAGACCGCGTCGTTTTTCAAATAGAGGTGCTGCGCGCCTAGCTGTTCAGCCAGGCGTGGAGCCTCAAGCAGTGGGGTAAAGCCGGCGGGAACTTTGGGCTGATAATTTTGCGGCAGCGGCAGCAGGGCCGAATATCGCCACATGCTGGCCGGACCCTGGGCAATTCGCTCGCGGGTAAAGCTGGAGCGGACGGCTTCGTAGTTGTAGAAAACTTCAACCGGAGAGAAACAATCGTCGCAGATGGAACGGGCCTGGTTTCCCCAACTCTGGCCGCATTCCCGACAGCGTAGTTCGTAGTTACAGCTTTCCGAGGTCATTGAGCCACTCGCTTCGGAGTGGTCTGTCGGGACGAGCCGTCAAAAAAGTGCCCCTGAAAAACGAAATCCTCTTTCCCTAAAATGAGGAAAAGAGGAACGAGATGCTGGAAATTCTGGCACCCCGAATCTCATGTTCCCCCTGTGTAGGGCGAGAGTTGACACCGGGCGACCAGAAGATGACTTCTGATCCGGTTGTCGTGGCTTCTCAGGGCTCGTCCCTCAGCCACTCTGCATGAAATCCAAGGTCTGCTCCGAAGAGCAAACTTGATGAATGGTAGCGGGGAAGACGGGGGTACGTCAAGAGGCAAGGGTTGGAGACGGTCCAGGAGCGTCGGGTTGGGATGGTAGTCACGGGGCGAGCGTAGGTGACGCTGACATGAAAGAATCTGATTATGAGACTTGCGCTCCCGGAGGGATCCTTCAAGGCCTACCTGTTCGATTGTGACGGCACTATCGCCGATTCCATGCCGCTTCATTACATTGCCTGGAGCAAAGCTCTTTCGGAGTGGAACTGCGAATTCAGCGAAGATCTTTTCTGTGCCTGGGGCGGCATGCCGGTCGCGAAAGTCATCGCCACACTGAATGAAAAATGCGGCTTGAACATGCCGGTGGAGGATGTGGCGCGGCGGAAGGAAGGATATTACCTGGAGAACCTTCCTCAGCTGAAGGCTGTCCCCGAGGTAATGGAGCATATTGAGGCCAGCCACGGCCGAATTCCTCTAGCCGTGGTCTCGGGAAGCACTCGGGAATCGGTCAAGGCGTCACTCCAGACGCTGAATATTCTCGACAAGTTCGACACCCTGGTTTGCGCCGGCGACTATCAGAAAAGCAAACCTCATCCGGAAGCATTTCTGATCGCCGCTGCCAGGGTTCGAATCGCGCCTGAATCCTGCCTGGTCTTTGAAGATACGGAGATGGGCATCCAGGCTGCTTCGGCCGCTGGAATGGCGTCGGTGAAAGTTCCTCCGCCTTGGGAGAGAGCTCAGCTGTAGCTGGCGTCAAAGGGGACGCCTCTGCACGAGCGGGACGCTCGCGCCCACAGTGCACCTCGACGCTCGCGCCTACATCGGTTCGGTCTATACTTGCCCGAATCTTTCCCCCGGACGGTGCTCCTGAATGTCAGAGCAAGTACTTGGTCTCAGCGTCAATCAGGTGATGGCCTACACTGCCATCGCCAACGTGCTGCTGGTGGTGGTTCTGGCCGCGATCAACGTCTATTATGCGGGTCATGCCAAGCGCCAGGCGGACGCCAGCAAGGAGCAGGTGGACGTGTTTACCCGCCAAGCCGAAATTGCAGCGGAGACGCTTTCCCTGTTGCGCAAGCAGATGGACCAGCAGGTCCGCACCGACCAGGCGGCTGTGACCCTGCAGCTCAAGGTCGCTATCCATGTGATCGAAGACTGGCTCAAGCGGATCGCTCCCGACCGGCATCCTCAGCTGCCCGATCAGATTGTGATTATGCCCGCGGATTTCAGCCTGGCTACGCAGCGCGCGCATTCCATTGATCCCATCGCGGCGGAGAACATGGGAGCGGCTGCGCTTTACGTCGGAGAGGCCGAGACCAACCTCAAGATTCTGCGCAGCTTGGAGGCGGGTTCCCAGAGCGCAAAAGACGTCCTGGATAAGGCCACGAAAAGCCTGAACACGGCTAAGTACAAGCTGTCCGTTGCCAGAACGCGTTGGGAAGCAATGGTCGAGCAACAGCCTTGACCCTCAGGATTCAGGCGGAGCATAATTGTGGCCCTGAAAGCCGTGGCATTCCTGAACGGAAGCCTGAAGTCCCGTCCCCCGAAGAAATGGCGGCTCCGGCTGTTCGCCCTTAGCTCTGGACCTCAAGCCAGAAGCTGAAAGCCGGAAGTCTGATTCCAACGTTCGAAGTTCCAAGGAGAGATCTTCATATGACCGACGAAATCAAGCGGATCGGCGACTATCAGATTCTGGATGAACTGGGCAGCGGTGGGATGGGCAGGGTGTGGCGGGTCCGCAACGTCATCTCGGACCGCATTGAGGCGATGAAGGTGTTGCTTCCCGACCTCGCCGGACGGCAGGAGCTGGCGGCGCGTTTTCTGCGCGAGATCAAGCTGATGGCCAGCCTGAACCATCCCAATATCGCGCAGCTTCGTACTGCCTTCACCGCCGACAACCAGTTGTACATGGTAATGGAGTATGTGGAAGGCACAACGGTAGCGGCAAAGCTGGAGCATGGAGCGATTGCCGTCCCGGACGCGCTGAACTATATCCGCCAGGTGCTGGACGCGGTCAGCTATGCCCACAAACAGAATGTGATTCACCGCGACATCAAGCCCGCCAACATGATGTTGACTCCGCAAGGCGTGATCAAGCTGATGGATTTTGGCATCGCGCGAGGCGGCGAAGACCGCAGTTTGACCATGACCGGCACGACCATGGGTTCGCTGAGCTACATGTCGCCCGAACAGGTGAAGGGCGAGCCTACCGATGCGCGCTCGGATTTGTATTCGGTGGGAGTGTCCTTGTACGAGATGGTGACCGGACAGCGCCCCTTCGTGGCCACCAGCGATTATTCGATCATGGCGGCGCACGTGAAGGAGTCGCCCAAGCCGCCTGCCGATTTGCATCCCGGCCTGCCCGCGGTGCTGAACGAAATTATCCTCATGGCGATTGCCAAGGACCCGGCACAGCGGTTCCAGACCGCGGATGCCTTCCGCAATGCCCTGAGCAGCGTGCCGGCGACTGACTCGCCGGCGGTCCCGCAAAGCGTCCTGGACGCGTCTACGGTGACCTCCATGCAGACGCCCGTGACTCAGCAACCGACGGCTCCGCTCGCGTCCAAGCCGCCAGTTACGCCGACGGCGCCGCCGCAGGCCGCCAAGGCGCCTGTCCCCACCTCGACGCCAGTCCCAATGCCGCCGCCTGCGCAAGGGGGCGGCCATCGCGGCTTGTACATGACGCTGGGAGCTCTGATTGTGCTAGCCGTGCTGGTGGTAGCGGGAATTTACGTGCCTCGCAGCAGCTGGACGCATGCGAAATCACCGGACGCCGGGGCTACGCCTGCAACGGCCGACAACTCCGCCAGCCAGGCTCCATCGGATCAAGCCGCACCTAATCAAAACTCGTCTAACCAGGCCCAGAGCGGCCAAGGTTCTTCCAATTCGGATATGGCGCCGGCCGCCGGAACGCAGCCGAGCCCAGCTGCTACGGGAGATGCAGCTGCCGGAACGATGAATTCGAATTCGGCCTCCCCGACGGCTGCGCCAAGCGCTGCGGCTTCTGCCGACAATTCGAATTCGATGCAGCCGCAGCAGATGGCTCCAGCGGCAGCCATGGCGAAATCGAATGCCACGCATCACGCCAAGAAACTTATGGCGCAGAACAATCCCCCAAATGGCACAGCAGGAGATATACCCGGGGGAACGCAGAGTGGTGCCGCGGGCGGTGCCGACAACTTGGCTCAGATGGATGAGTTAGAGAAGACGATTGACCAGCTTTCCAACCGCGCCGCCGCGGTAAACAGCGGCCTGGACCGTCTGCAACAGCAGCAGGCCGCGAGCGGCTACGGCCTGCGCAGCGATATGGTGGAACGGCAGGCGAGCCTGAAATCAAATTTGTATAAAGCTGAAGAAGCGCTGCAACACCGAGACGTAACCCGAGCCAAGAAGTACGCCGATTTGGCGGAGGCCGATGCCGGGGTTCTGGAGCGCTTCCTGGGACACTGAGTGGAACAGTTGATAGTTTCTAGTTTCCGGTTTCCAGAAAAAACACTGGCGACCGGAAACTAGAGACCGAAAACTGCCTCACCGGCTGTACTGGTTTCTTTTCTTCTCTTCGTGCCGCTCTTGTCCCAGGCGGATCAGCCGTTCGATCAGGTCAGGATAGGTCAGCCCCGAGGCTGCCCACAGCTTGGGATACATGCTGATGGCGGTGAATCCCGGCATGGTATTGATTTCGTTGAGGTAAATCTTGCGGTTCTTGGGGTCCATCAGGAAATCGACGCGCGCCAGGCCGGAGCAATCCACAGCCTGAAAAGCGCTGATCGCCAGTTGCTGGATTTTTTTGGTCTCGGATTTGCTCAGCTTGGCTGGGATGATTAACTTACTGCCTTCGTCAACGTATTTGGCGGTGTAGTCGTAGAACTCTTTTCCGGGCACGATCTCTCCCGGCACCGAGGCCTCCGGTTTGTCGTTTCCCAGCACCGAGCACTCGATTTCGCGGGCCTTTTGCTTTTTTCCACCCACCCCTTGTTCGATCACGATCTTGCGGTCGAATTTGGCGGCTTCTTCAATCGCCGGACCCAACTCCTTGTGATCGTGCGCCTTTGAAATTCCCACCGACGAACCCAGATTAGCGGGCTTCACGAAGACCGGATACTTCAGCCTGCTCTCCACCAGTTTCTGGACTTTTTTGGGCCCGGATTCCCAGGCGCTGCGCAAAATGGTCACATGCTTCACGATGGGGAGTCCGGCAGCCATGAAAAGTGACTTCATGACGTCTTTGTCCATGCCGGCGGCTGAGCCGAGCACGCCCGCGCCGACATAGGGAATGTCCGCCAGTTCAAGCAGTCCCTGGATGGTCCCATCCTCGCCGAAGGTCCCGTGCAGGACCGGGAAGATGATATCCACATTGATCGCGCGGTCAGACACCCGGCGAGCCAGACCGGCTTCGCTTTGAAACGGGGTTAACGACCCGGGCTGCCGTTGCGGTTCCGGAGGGACAATTACTGCTTCGCCTCTGGCCAGGACGGCGGCTCCGGCAGTGGCCCCAGGATCGCCAGCCCGCAAGTGAGTTTCGGGGCCGGGTTCGCCAACCCCCTTGCCCTGCAACAATCTTTCGGCGTCCGCCGCGGTCAGCCAGCGCCCTTCCTTGGTAATCCCGATAGGGACGACCTCAAATTTGGCTTTATCGATGGCGTTGAAGACCGACGCGGCCGAGAGCAGCGACACTTCGTGCTCTCCGCTGCGTCCGCCAAACAGGATGCCGACGCGGAGTTTCTTCATGATATGGACTTGATTAGACCTCTCCATTCTTGCACAATGTCATACCGTCCGGGTTGACGAGGGCTGCACCCCCGAGCAGCTTCGCCCAGACCGGGACCGTGAAATTTCTTTGGTCCTGATTTCTTTTCAGAGGGAATATTCTGCCATGCGAAAAGCAATGTCTCTTGCTGCGTTATTTTGTCTTTTTCTCGCCTTACCAGTAAGCGCGCAGGCACCGCCACCGCCGGCTCCCGGGGCTCCTTCCCCTACGCAGGGTCGGAAGAAGCGGGTGGCGGTCATGGACTTCGATTACGCCACGGTGCACGGGGGCGTGTCTTCGATCTTCGGCCAGGACGTCGACATAGGGAAGGGAATTTCAGATCTTATGGTCACCAACCTGGTAAAAGACGGCAGCTACTCGGTGATCGAGCGCAAGGCTCTGGACAAGATCATGGCCGAGCAGAATTTTTCCAATAGCGACCGCGCTAACTCGAATTCCGCGGCCAAGCTGGGAAAACTGCTGGGCGTCGATGCCATCATCGTGGGCAGCATTACTACCTTCGGCAATGAAACCAAAAACATGAACCTGGGCGGCGCGGGCAACACGCTGGGCGGTTTCGGCCTGGGCGGGTTTGGACACAAGAAATCCAAAGCCATCGTGGCCCTTACTGCGCGCCTTATCGATGTGGATACGGGTGAGATTCTGGCGGTAGCGGAAGGCCGGGGCGAGTCCAAGCGCGAGAGCACTTCGTTGCTGGGCGGAGGAGGACACTGGGCGGGCTCGGGAGCCGGCAACGTCGACTTCGGCAGCAGTGACTTCCAGAATACGATCATCGGCGAAGCCACCAAAGCTGCCGTGGACCAGACCAGCATCGAGGTGATCGCCGACAAGGACAAGCTCGTGACCCGCACCATCGTGGTCGAAGGCTTGATCGCTGCCGTCGATGGCGGACAGATCATCCTGAATGTGGGGGCCAAGGCTGGTGTGAAGGTGGGCGACGAGTTGAATGTCGAGCGGGTAAGCCGCGAAATCAAGGATCCATCGTCGGGTAAGGTAATCCGTCGCATGAGTACGACCGTGGGCGTGATAAAGGTCACTGACGTTGACGATATTTCCGCCGTCGCGACTACGGTTTCAGGCACCGGATTCAAAACCGGCGATGCGGTGAAAACAGTCACTCAATAGGCATCGGAGAAAAACGGGAACGGCCAAGGCGGAGGCCGTTCCTGATTCGATCCGAGATATCTTTAATTCCTAATTTGTCGGGCCCCTACTTCTCAAGTCGCCGGTCTACCGGCGCAAGCGGAGGTTGTGGATGCAACCGTCAAGATTCGCAGGCGTCGTGCTTGCGATTTTTTTTGCCCTGACCGCCCTGACCGCGCAACAGAAAACCCCGCTCACCAACGCCGACGTAGTGAAAATGGTGAAATCCGGCATGGCGGAAACTGCCATTGTGGCGGCCATCACCGGCAGTGATACGCAGTTCGATCTTTCCTCCACCGGGCTGCAAGGTTTGAGCCAGGCGGGCGTGAGCAGCAAGGTGATCCGCGCCATGCTTGCAGCGGAGGCCAAGAAGAAGAGCGCAGCCGAGGCAGCGGAGAATTCTGCGGCGGCGCAAGCGGCTCCCGCCGCGCAGGAGCCGGGTCCGGATGCAGCCTCGGGTATGGCCTCGCAAGGCATGAGCCCGCAGGGAATGTCACCGGACCAGATGCAGCAAATGATGAACAACATGCCTCCTGAAATGCGGGAACGCATGCAAGCCTCGATGGCGCAGCGCAACGCAAGGCGATCCGCGAAGGGTGGAGGCTCGGCTGGCTCGATTCCAGGCCACGCGGGAGTGCCGGTTCCGCTGGACAGCGCGCTTTATGCTTCTTTCATGCGGCTGAAGACCCAGCCGGGCTATCACATGGTCATGACCATGCAGACCAACGATCCGAGAATGGCCGCGATGGCCCAGAGCATATTCAGCCCGCAGGAAATGCTGGTGGTGGGCAATACGCGCCAATACACCATGCACTACAAAATGCAGGCCACAGACGTCCCGGGAACGGTGGACGACTGGGAAATTCGCGCGGTGGTGCAAAACGGCCGCGCGGCGCGTCTGATTACTTCCGCTGCAGTGCCTCGATTACTGAAGGAAAGCGAGGAAAAGGCAGCTCACGATCTGGCGGAGTTGGACCGCATGGCCGCGACCACCATAGCCCGCGCAGCGGCAGAAGGCCCGATGGGCGCTCTCGGCGCAGGAATGACCGCGGCAGGAGTAGCAATGACGCATGTGGAAGTTCCCAAAATGCTGAAGAAGGAGCGGGACATGTTTTCCTGGCAGTGCCGCGACGTCCCGCAGCTCGCGGCGGGCGCGCAGTCTACCACCCAGCTTACCGACATCCACTCCATCGGCGATCAGAATGTAAACGGAGCCATGGCGGACGGGTACGAGTTCTATTCCTACGACAACGCGAAGACTCAAGGCACGGTACACCTGTTCGTGGCCAAGGACACAGGTTTACCGCTGCGGATCGAACTGGTCGATCCGAACGGTGCCGGCGGGGTTCAGATGAACTACGGCCCGCTCGTCGGCCAGCCCAATATTGAAATTCCCGCCTGCATGAATGCTAAGTAAAGTATGCGGCGGACAAGCGTGTCCGCCCCACACCGGCAGCTAGAGAATTTTCTTGCCGAACGCTGACAGCGCCAACTCCACGGCTAGGACTGCGGTGCGGTTGTGCTCGTCAATCACTGGATTCACCTCCACGATTTCGAAACTCAGCAGACGGCCGTGGTCGGCGATGATTTCCATGGCGAGGTGTGCCTCTCGATAAGTGGCACCGCCGCGAACCGGCGTGCCCACACCGGGCGCGTCTTCGGGATCGACCCAGTCCATATCCAGCGAGACGTGGTAGCCGGCGGTACCGCGACCTGCCATACGCAGAGCTTCTTCCATGACGGTGCGCATTCCGCGTTCATCAATATCCCGCATGGTAAAAACACCAATGCCGGCGCGGCGGACATTTTCCTTCTCAATGGCGTCAATGTCACGCACTCCCACCAGCACGCAATTCTCTGGCTTAACTTTGGGAGAGAAGCTGAAAATGTTTGCCAGCTCAGGGGGCCCCAATCCCATGATGGCGGCCAAAGGCATGCCGTGTACATTCCCGCTGGGCGAGGTCTCCGGAGTATTGATGTCGGTGTGGGCGTCAATCCAGATGAGTCCGATTTTCTGGTTCAGACGGCGGTAAAACTCGGCCACTCCCGCGACCGTGCCGGCGGCAACCGAGTGATCGCCCCCCAACACCAGAGGAATCATCCCAGCCTCGAGCGTTTTTATGACCAGCTCCGCATCCTTGGTGCAGGTGGCGGTTATTTCTTTCAGATACTTGGCTGAGGGATCGCCCGCCTTCTTCTGTTCGGCGATGGCGACGGAGACGTTGCCGGCGTCCTCGACTGTATGTCCCAATTCTTCGAGACGCGCCTCGAGCCCGGCCACGCGCACCGCCGAAGGTCCCATGTCAACGCCTCGGCGCGCTTGTCCCAGATCAAGTGGAACTCCAATAACTCGAATCTTCTTAGGGACGATGTTGGAGGAAGAGGCGGTTGGAGGAGTCATATTTTCTAGCAAGCCTTACCAGCTTGATTCAACCCCGAGGTCACGGAGAACACTGAGTCGCGCAACGAGGCTCGGCGGTGAAAAAGATCTTATGGATACAACCGGTTCAACATCCTGGGGAACGGAATAGTCTCGCGAACGTGTTCCAATCCGCAAACCCAGCCTACAACCCGTTCGATGCCCATTCCGAAGCCGCCATGTGGAACGCTGCCAAATTTGCGCAGGTCAAGGTACCACTTGAAAGCTTCTTCGGGAAGGCCGTGTTCGTGAATCCGCTGTACTAGCAGATCATAGGAAGCCATGCGCTGCGATCCGCCAATAATTTCGCCGTAACCTTCCGGCGCCAGCACATCCACGCACAGCGCCAGCTCCGGCCGTTGCGGATCCGGCTCCATGTAAAACGCCTTCACCTGCGCGGGATAACGGTGCACCATCACCGGCTTTTCGAACTGCGACGAAATGTAGGTTTCGTCGGGCGATCCCAGGTCGCCGCCCCACTCGAATTTGCTTTCCAACGCGCCTTTGGCGTTGGCTTCCTGCAGCATCTTTACCGCTTCGTCGTAGCTGATGCGGGGAAAGGGAGCTTCGATTTTCTCCAGCTTGGTCACATCGCGCCCGATAGTTTGTAAATCCCCACGCCGCTTCTCCAGGCAGCGCTTCACGATGAAACTGATCAGCCCTTCGGCCAGATCCATGAGATCGTCAAGCTCGGCATAAGCCACTTCAGGTTCCACCATCCAGAACTCGGTGAGATGGCGGCGGGTCTTGGATTTTTCCGCGCGAAAAGTCGGCCCGAATGAATACACCTTGCCCAGCGCCATAGCCGTGGCTTCGATATAGAGCTGTCCAGACTGGGTCAGATACGCCTGCTCTTCAAAATAGTCGACAGGAAAAAGGGTGCTGGTTCCTTCACAGGCGGCCGGGGTCAGAATGGGAGGATCAGTGAGGGTAAATCCATTCTCGTCGAAATAATCGCGCGCCGCTTTGATGATCTCGGCACGCACCCGCAGAATCGCTGCCTGCCGCGGAGTGCGCACCCAAAGATGGCGGTGCTCCATGAGGAATTCCACCCCGTGCTCTTTCAGCGAGATGGGATACGGATCGCTCTCGGAGACGCGCTGCAGCACCTGCACACCTGATACATCGAGCTCAAAGCCGCCGTGAGCGCGTTTGTCGGCGCGAACCTTGCCTTCGACAATCACACTCGACTCCTGCGTGAGTCCTTTAATCGCCTCGAAAACCTCGGGCGGGACCGCGCTTTTGGGCACTACGCCTTGAATCACGCCCGAGCCGTCGCGAAACTGCGGAAACAGCAGCTTCCCGCTTTCGCGCAGGTTGTAGAGCCAGCCGCGAATGGTAACGGTTTGGCCTTCATGCTTGCCGATATCGGAAATTGTGGTAACTGGAGATGGCATAGGTGTTCTAGTAGCGCCGGCGCCACGATTATTCTGTTTCCAGTTTCTCGAAGGCTTCGCGCATTTTCTCGACCGGATTCACTTTTTCATCGGCTTCGATTTCCAGCAACACCGGGGGCGTTTGCGGAGCCGAACGAAGCAAGTCCATCGCCTCTTTCCAGTCGATGGAACCAGACCCGGGCCAAAGATGCGAGTCGCGATCGCCGGCGTTGTCGTGGATGTGTGTCGAATGAATGTAAGTCTTCAGAATCTCGAACGCCTCCGGCACCTTGCTCATGATATGTGCATGCCCCACATCAAAACACACGCCTACGTCGTCAAAATGGCTGTCCTGTATGAACTCCACCAGCTTTTCCGGCGCTGACAATTCGTTGGGAATATTTTCCACAAGAATACGAACGCCCAAGGGCTTGGCGAAGGCGCGCAGGTGCTCGATCGAAGTCATCGCGGCGTCGAACTTGCGGTCATCGAATGCCTCGCCGGTCACGCCGATGTGCTGGATGAGAAAACGGAAGGGAATTTGCTCCGCCACTTCGATGGCTCGCTTGATCTCATCCATGGCTTCGATGCGCTGCGCCCGGTCGGTGGCAGCGATGTTCACTGGCGGCGATCCGGAGCGGCCGCCCTCATAATCGGCGTAGAGCGGCGAATGCACCGAATGAAGCGGCATTCCGGTAGAGCGGAACCAGTCGGCAATTTCACGCACATGCTGTTTCCGGTTCGCATAGTCGAGGTGCTGCCGGGAGGCGAAAATTTCGATGGCCTGCGCCCCACCGCGCACCAATCCATCCAGCAGGCCGGGGTGCAGCCTTTCTTTCGCATAAACCAGCGTGGACATCGCCTTGAGCATGGTTAGCCTTGCACCTAGAATCCAATCGCCTTGCCATTATTGCGCTTGTCGCTGGCGCCCAGCCGCTCTCCACTTTTGGGGTCAATCATGATGCACTCTCCGTCGCTCCAGTACGGCGCGCTGGATCCGCCTTCTTGGGCGCCGAACTCGACCTTATGCCCCATCGCCTGGAGCTGCTTTACCAGGTCGGCAGGAAAATCCTGCTCTACGCTGACTAGGTCAGGCAGCCACTGGTGATGGAAGCGCGGCGCGTTTACCGCCTCTTGGATGTTCATCCCGTAGTCAACGACTCCCATCAGAATGTTAGCCACAGTGGTGATAATCCGCGGCCCGCCTGGGGAGCCAAGCACCAGAAACAGCTTACCGTCCTTCAGCACGATGGTCGGGGCCATCGCCGAGAGCGGCCGCTTGCCGGGGGCAATCGCATTAGCCGGACCTTGAATGAGCCCGTACATGTTCGGCGTGCCCGGCTTTGAGGAGAAGTCGTCCATCTCATCATTCATCAGAAAGCCCAGCCCCTTCGCAGTCACACGCGAGCCCAACCAGTCATTCAAAGTTGTCGTAACCGCCACCGAGTTACCGTCACCGTCCACCACCGAGTAATGGGTGGTTTGATCCGGTTCCGCAACCGCACCGGCCGGAGCGTGAACTTTGGCGTACTGTTCCAGCTGGCTGAAGATTGCCGGCCGCCGCAAATCCTTGCTGGCGCTGGCGTGTGCCGGGTCGACTGATTCGCGCCAGGCTGCACCATATCGCTTGTCGATCAACTGTGCCACCGGGATCTTGGAAAAATCCGGATCGCCCAGGAACTCCGACCGGTCGAGGAAGGCGCGCCGAAAAGCCTCCACCGTCAAATGCAGTGCCGGAGCCGAACGTCCCCGAGGTTTGCCCAGATCGTAGCCTTCAAGAATATTCAGGGCCTCGATTATGGTAATCCCGCCCGACGATGGCGGCGGCGCGCTGATGATTTCGTATCCGCGATAGCTCCCCCGCACTGCCTCGCGCTCTTTTACTTCATAGTTAGCCAAATCGTCAGCCGTGATCAGTCCGCCGCCTTCCTGCATCGCGGCCGCCAGCTCCCGCGCCAAAGCTCCGTGGTAGAAATCGTCAGGATTGGCGGCGATGCGTTTCAGAGTGCGCGCCAGGTCAGGCTGCTTGAAAATCTCCCCGGCTTTGTAGAAATCTCCATCGCGCTGAAAGACCCGGCGCGACTCGGGAAACCGGCTCAAAAGCTTGTCGTCACGCAGGTCTCGAGCATCTTCGGCGGCCAGCGGAAAGCCTTCCTCCGCCAGCTTGATCGCAGGCGCCATCGCTCGCGCCAACGAGAGCTTGCCGTACTTCTTTTCCGCATACACCAGGCCTGCGACCGAGCCGGGAACGCCGATGGCCTTGTAGCCGATAATGCTGGCATCCTCGATGACGTTGCCCTGCGAGTCCAGGTACATGTTCGCCGTCGCCGCTCCGGGAGCTTTCTCGCGAAAATCCACAAAGTGGGTCTTGCCATCCGCCAGGCGGATAAGCATGAAGCCTCCGCCTCCCAGGTTTCCGGCTTGAGGATGCACCACCGCTAGCGCAAATCCTACGGCCACGGCTGCGTCAACCGCATTGCCCCCTGCCCGCATCATTTCCACTCCGGCACGCGAAGCAAACTGATGGACGCTCGCCACCATCCCGTGAGAAGCCTGCACCGGGATGACGGCCGAGCCGGCGGCTGGCGCCGCTGCGGCAAACGAAATCAAGACCAGGAGAATGAATAACTTGCAATGACTTCGCATAGAAGGTGGGACTGTCAGAGGCTAGCCCAGCAGCTAAGTGAGAGTCAAATCAGGTGCCAGGCGCGCCTGCGAGCTATGACTGAAAGCGCTTATCGTAGCTTTCGGATCTTGTTTCCGCCCCTGCTCGATTTGCGCACTTTCCTTTTCGCGGGCATTCCTACTTTCGCCTTTGCCGCTACCATCCCGTAAGACTCCTGCACTAAATCCTGTAGTTCGGACCAGGGCAAGACGTCCAGGCGCTCGAGTGAGACCCACTTGTAGCGGCCCACATAGGCAGCCGGAGCAATGCCCTCTTTTTCTACAAGCTCGGCGAAGGTCTCAGGCGCACACTTGAACGACAAGCTGGGCGGCACAGAATCGAGGTGCAGAATCGCAAAAAGCTTTCCCCCAATCTTGAAGCACAGATTGTCTCCCCACTGCAGGTTCTCAGTCGCACTGGGAAGAGAGAGGCAAAATCGCTGAATAATTTCGACGTTCATTTTTCTGGCTGGGATGAATCGAATGCGGAAGCCCCGGAATCAAAAACCCTCTAAGGAGATTGAAATGCAAACCAGGCAGCTTGGCAACTCCGACCTGCAGATTACCCGGGTAGGATACGGGGCCTGGGCCATCGGCGGCTCAGGCTGGCAGTTCGCATGGGGTTCGCAGGATGACCATGATTCCATCGCGGCCATTCATCGATCGCTCGAACTGGGAGTGAACTGGATTGACACCGCCGCGGTTTACGGCTTGGGCCATTCCGAGGAAGTTGTAGCCCGGGCGCTGCGAGAATGGTCAGGCGCAAGGCCGTACATCTTCACCAAATGCGGTTTGCGGTGGGATGAGCACGGCACCGTGCGCAAGGTTCTGCGCGCCGATTCCATCCGTCGCGAAGTCGAGGACAGCCTGCGCCGCCTCGCGGTTGACGTTATCGATCTCTACCAGATTCACTGGCCGCCCGATCCCGATTCGCCCGAACTGGAAGAGGGCTGGGCCACAATGGCCGACTTGAAAAAGCAGGGCAAGGTGCGCTGGATCGGGGCCTCGAACTTTGACGCCGGACAACTGCGTCGGGCAGCGGCAATCGCGCCCGTCACATCGCTGCAACCGCCGTATTCCCTGATCGACCGTGAAATCGAGAGCGACACCCTGCCGTATTGTCTGCGGAAGGGCATCGGCGTGATCGTTTATTCGCCCATGGCCTCAGGCCTTCTGACCGGAGCCATGACTCGCGAGCGCGCGGCCAAGCTGCCCAAGGATGACTGGCGCAGCGGGAGCCCTAATTTCAACGAGCCCAAGCTCTCGCAGAATCTTGCCCTGGTCGAACGCCTTCGCGAGGTGGGGAAACGCCATGGCCGGTTGCCGGGAGAAGTAGCGATTGCCTGGACCCTGCGCAACCCGGCGGTCACCGGCGCTATCGTCGGCGCCCGCAATGCTCGTCAGGCGGACGGGGTCATGCGCGCCGGCGATTTGATTCTGTCGGATAAGGAAGTCAGCGAAATCGAAGACTTCTCCGCCGAGTCGGTAGCCTGACTGGTTTGCAAACAAATAAAGAGCGTTTGGCAAGAATTTCGTAAATCACTAAATAATAGGGAAGGGCACGACTCCAGTCGTGCCGCCCTCTCTCGGCGGTAAAGCGGCTTTAGCCGCTGAGGTTTGCTTAAGATCTGGGACGAACGGAAGAAGGATTTATACCTGCTGCCGGGCTTCGCCCAGCATCACGTTTATATCCATCATCTTCTTTCCGCGAAAGATCGTCAGCCGCACGGTGTCGCCGGCCCGGTGGTTGTTCATCACCTGGCTCAGATCCTGCTGGTCCTGAATCTCCTGGCCATCAATGGCGACAATCAAATCGCCGCCCAGCATGATGGGAGCATTCCCCAGATAAGCTCGCTCGCTGCCGCCGTGCAATCCGGCGCGATCAGCCGCGCCTCCCGGAACAACCTGCACGATCAGCAGGCCGCTGTCTGCCGCTAGCCCCATCTGGTCCGCCAGTTCCGGAGTAATAGCAATGGTTTGCACACCCAGCGCCGGACGCCGTACCCGGCCCAAAGTGACCAGATCATTCAGCACCGCCTTGGCGGTGTTTACCGGAATAGCGAAACCGATCCCTGCGCTTTGTCCCACGTTGGAGGCGATCATGGTGTTGATCCCGATCACCTCGCCGTGCCAGTTCAGCAAAGGTCCGCCCGAGTTGCCGGGATTGATGGCCGCATCCGTCTGAATAGCTTCCTCAATGCGCATGCCATCGGGTTCCTGCACCGGGCGAATCGAACTGATGATGCCCCGCGTCATGGTGCCGGAGAGTCCAAAGGGATTGCCGATCGCGTAAACCTTCTGTCCCACCTGCAAATTGCGCGAGTCGCCCAGCACCATGGGGGTGAACTCCGAGCCCTTGATTTGAATCACGGCCAGATCGTGCGGGCGGTCGGTACCAACCACCGTGGCGCTGTACTCTTTTCCGTTGTGCAGCGTGACTTTCACGGTGCGGGCTTCGGCGATCACGTGATAGTTGGTCAGGACGTGGCCTTGCTTATCGATAATGAAACCCGATCCCTGGCCTTCCTGCGGCACCAGGCCGTAGAAGAAATCGAAAGTCACGGCCCGCGAAGTGATATTCACCACCGAATCGATGTTCTTGCGATAGACGCCGATATTGTTCTGCTCTTCAGTGTCGAACGGTTCGGTGACGGCCGCCTCGGTAATTTCCACCCGGTTGCCATGATGGCCAAACCAGTTTGCGGGATGGAATTGGCCGGAGCGGTAGGTCGTGAAGAAATAGAACGCTCCGGCAAAAACTATGGCCAGGAAAAGCGGGCGAAACAGCTTCATCTCGGAAGTCCTTCCCTCCTGATTCTAATTCTTTTTCGAAAAGGCTGGCCGGGGTCAGGTGTAAGGCGGACAGGAGTGTCCGCCCCACATACTCACGGCTATGATTCCGCCTTGAGGGCGGCGTAGATTTCTTTCACCTGGCGCCTGGTCTCGTCTAACGACCCCGAGTTATCGACTACATAGTCGGCGGCTTTGATCTTTTCTTCATCGGGAAGCTGCGCTGCCATGCGGCGGGTCACTTCGCGGCGCGCGCTCCCCTCATCTACTTTGAGACGCCTGGCCCAGCGCTCGATGCGCTGTTCAGGACGGCAAGTCACCACCACCAGCCGGTCGAGCCTCTTCGCCATATCCGCCTCCAGGATAAGCGCCGCCTCCACCACAGCAATCGCATGGGGATGGCCTTGAGCGACTTGCGCCATCCATTCTTCCTGGCGGCGAATTACTCCTGGATGGACAATCTGATTCAACTGGGGTACCCGCGAAGGCTTGCTGCCGAAGGCGAGTTCGGCCAGCCGGGCCCGGTTCACGCTGCCGTCCGGATCGACGATCCCACCTCCGAAGTGGGCCACCACGTCCCGATAGACCGCCTGCCCGGGCTGCATGAGTTGGTGAGCGATCTCGTCGGCCTGGATGACGTGCGCTCCCAGCGCCGCGAACATTTCGCCGACGACGGATTTACCCGCGGCGATGCCGCCGGTCAGGCCTACCTTAAGCACCTCAGGCGTGCTCCGCGGCAAGCGCCCGGGCGCCCCTGCGCATCCTGGCCGCCTTGACCGTATTGGACATCAGCATGGCGATGGTGAGCGGCCCCACGCCGCCGGGCACAGGCGTGATCGCTCCCGCGATTTCCGAGACTTCCGGATGAACGTCTCCCACCAACGTCGATCCCTTGGCCCGGAAACTTTCTTCGCGCTTCGCATTGCCGGCAAACAAGCGTTCGAACTCTGCCCGCTCGGTCACTTTATTCATGCCAACGTCGATAACCGTCGCTCCCGGCTTCACAAAGTCGCGTGTAATCATTCCCGCCTTGCCAATGGCAGCCACCAGGATATCGGCGCGGCGGCACACGCCGGGCAAATCCCGGGTCTTGGAATGACAGACCGTGACCGTGGCGTTGCCGTTGATCAGCAGCATCGCAACCGGTTTGCCCACGATATCGCTTCGTCCCACCACAACCGCTTCCTGGCCTGCCACTGGAATATTGCTGCGTTTCAGAATTTCCATGATTCCCGCAGGCGTGCAAGGGACAAGCCCCGGGCGCTGAGTGGAGAGAAACCCTACGTTCACGGGATGGAAGCCGTCGACGTCCTTGGCCGGGTCCACCGCCATCAGAATCTTTTTGGAATCCACCTGGCCGGGCAAGGGAAGCTGCACCAGAATGCCGTCAATTTCGTCACGTTGGTTCAGTTGTTGAACCAGTCGTAGCAATTCCTCAGTCGAAATAGTGTCCGGCGGGGTGAGCTTTTCGCTGTACATGCCGATTTCTTCGCAACTCTTCACTTTGCCACGAACGTAGATCTCCGAGGCCGGGCTGTGCCCCACCAAGACGACCGCCAGGCCGGGGCGCATGCCTGCTTCCGCCATGCCTTTGACCTCGGAAGCCACCTCCGCCCGGATTTCAGCGGCGATTTTATTGCCGTCCAGAATGATCGCAGCCATGAAACTCCCACCTCCGCGCCAGGAATCAAGTTTATCGTAACCCACCTTTCAGCTTTCAGCTCTCAGCTATCGGTAAATGCCAAGTCGCTCAGAGCTGACGACTGAGAGCTTTCAGCGTAAAATTCACTCCCATGATTCCCCAAGACCTGCTCGACATCCTGGTGTGCCCTGTCTGCAAGAAGCCGCTCGTTCTGAAAGACGAGGGACAGACGTTGAAGTGCGGCGAGTGCCGGCGGGCGTATCCGATTCGCGATGGCATCCCGATTCTGCTGGTGGACGAAGCTATTACTGAGCCCTCCTGAAAGCCATATTGTGTCGTCCCATAACGACACAACTTGTCAATCCCGAGATGACGCGAGACGCACCGGCATGGCCCGTTCGTGCTACGCCATTTTTACCGCCGGGAATGGTGATCCCTGCAACTTGTCGCATCCTAAGGGGTTTAAGAAACCAAACTACTGCTTCGCTCGTATATGAAACAGTGGGCTGAATGCGGCAGCAAAATTGCATGCAACGTTGCTGGCAGCCAATGAGTCTAATAGAACTAGAGAAGTCAAGGTCGGAGGTGATAACGACCATGAAAGATCGATTCTCCAGTACCGAACTTACGGCTTTACGAAACGATCTGTTGCAGGGAGGCCTGATCGATTCGCGCGAAGCCGCCGAACTCCTGCAAGTCTTCCTCATGGGACGTGGCTACGGAGTATCGCCTCAAGCAGCCATGGACGCTGTGGGCCGAGTTGAGATGTCAGGCTGCTCCATGCCGGTGCTGCAAAAGGAGCTGGAGAACCTGGCGCTGGTGATGTAGTAAGCGGTGACCAAGGGATGTAAGAAATCTACGGGGACCTCAGAACTAAGCCGTTTCCCGTAAGGTGAAAAACACAAATAAGCCGGGCCAACCAGCCCGGCGTTCGTGTTTTTGGAAGAAGCTTCCTGCTACTAGCTGGCTCCTGGCCATCGCTTATGCTTCTAACCAATACATTGACCCATACAGCCTGAAGTTAAGAGTGAGTAGCTGGTAGCAAGTAGCCAGCAGCCAGAAGCCTTCTCACTCATACCTCAAACTCTCCACCGGATCCAGCTTCGCTGCCCGGGTTGCGGGCAGAGTTCCAAAAATGACGCCTACCAGCGAGGACACCAGGATCGCCACAATGGCGGACAAACCTGAGATCGGGATGCGGTATTCGGTGAGAAAGCGCACCGAATACGGAAGGGCCAGACCAATGACCACTCCAATCAGCCCGCCTACCAGGGAAATCGTCATGGCTTCTGCGAGGAATTGAAAGCGGATTTCGCGGTTGGTAGCGCCCAGAGCTTTGCGGATGCCAATCTCGCGAATGCGGGAGCTCACCGTCGCCAGCATGATATTCATAATGCCGATGCCGCTCACCAGCAGCACCACCGCTGCCACCAGCAGCAGCACCAGGGTCAAAGCGTTGGCCGTCTTTTCCGCCAGCACCACCAGCTGAGTGAGGTTCATTACGTTGTAGACCGACTCGGCCCGGTGGCGGCTCTGAATGACGCGACGGATTTGATCGGTGGCCGGCTGTACCATGGCAGGATCTGCCGCCGAGAAATAGATCTGTTTGACGGTCGGGGTATCGGTAAAGTATCTGCTGACGGTGTAGGGGATCAGCATGGTGTAGTCGACGACTTCGGTTTGCCCGAAGGTGTCTACCCGCTCCCGGAAGGTGCCGACGATAGTAAAAGGCAGCCCGCTCAGCTTGATGGTTTTGCCGATGGCTTCCTGCTGCGAGCCGAAGAGTTCATCCGCCATTTTCTGGGTGATGACCCCGACTTTGTTGTGTTGCTGCTCGTCCTGCTCGTCGAAAAACCTGCCGGTCACGATCACCAGGTTGCGCACCACGCGGTAGTCTGGAAAGACTCCCAGCACTGAGATGTCACGCTCTTTGCCGCCGCCAACCGGCACCCGGTCGCTCAGCGAGACCACCGGAGAGGCCGCGATGATCCCCGGCACTTCCTGCAATGCCGCCTTCATGTCGTCGATGGTCAGAGGGTCGGGCGTGACGTTGGCAATGCGCTGGCTTCCGCTTTGATACTCAGCTTCAATCTGGTTGGTTCCAATGGCCTGAATCTGGTTCAGGACGTACTGTTTGCCGGTCATGCCAATAGTCACGACCAGGATTAAGGAAGCGGTCCCGATCACCATCCCCAGAGCGGTCAGCGCGAAACGTACTTTATTGCTGCGAAAGGTCTCGTAGGCAAAACTGAGGATCTCGCCGTAAACCAGCTTGGGCGGACGTCGCTCCGGCGCGGTAGTGGTGGCTGTCCCCATTCGCCTTTGGTTAGATGCTAGCCGCTCCGGGTTGGAGGCGCAATGACTCAGTAGCGCCGCCGGGAAATGAGCAGCAGAAAGATCCAACTGACAACTAAAAATTGACAACCGCCCTTCGTTAAAAGTTGCCTTTAACCCACCTCGCTGACTTCCTTGGCACGCGTTCCAGGATAAGAATTCATCCCCCCTGAATCCTGTGACCTAACTACGCAAACTCGGGGCCAGGGATTAAACTAGAAATCAGGAAGGCAAGCACCTATGAACAGCTTTGGCAGCCGCTCTGCCCTTCGCGTGGGCAGCAAGGAATACGAAATCTACCGGCTTAAAGCGCTCGATGACAATGGCGTTTCCACCAGGCACCTGCCCTATTCCCTGCGCATTCTTCTGGAGAACCTGCTGCGCACCGAGGACGGTCGCAACGTCACCGAAAATGACATCCGCGCCCTCGCTGCCTGGAACGGCAAATCCAAGCCCGACAAGGAAATCGCCTTCACGCCCAGCCGGGTGTTGTTGCAGGATTTTACCGGGGTTCCCGCGGTAGTCGATCTGGCGGCCATGCGCGACGCCATGAAACGCCTCTCCGGCGATCCCGGTCTGATCAATCCATTGCAGCCGGCTGAACTGGTCATTGACCACTCGGTGCAGGTCGATGAATTTGGCACGCCGCAATCATTTCAATTCAACGCTGAGTTGGAATTCCTGCGCAACAAGGAGCGCTACGCTTTCCTGCGCTGGGGTCAGACCGCCTTCCGCAATCTCGCCATCGTGCCACCCGATACCGGAATCGTCCACCAGGTGAATCTGGAATACCTGGCTCGGGTCGTCTTCGTTCAGGAGCTGAACGGCCGCCGCGCCGCTTACCCGGACACGCTGGTCGGCACCGATTCGCACACCACCATGGTCAACGGTCTGGGCGTGCTGGGGTGGGGCGTCGGCGGAATCGAAGCCGAGGCTGCCATGCTGGGACAGCCCGTCTCTATGCTGATTCCGCAAGTTGTCGGCGTCAAGCTGACCGGCAAGCTCCACCAGGGTGCCACTGCGACCGATCTGGTTTTGACCATCACCGAAATGTTGCGCAAGCACGGGGTAGTGGGCAAATTTGTCGAGTACTTTGGGCCCGGACTGCAAGAGTTGCCGCTCGCCGACCGCGCCACCATCGGCAATATGTCGCCCGAGTACGGCGCCACCTGTGGCATTTTTCCGGTGGACAAGGAAAGCCTCAACTATCTCCGCCTCACCGGCCGCTCCGAAGAGCAGATTGCGCTGGTTGAAGCCTACTGCCGCGAGCAGGGCATGTTCCACGATGAGAAAACCCCGGAAGCGGAATATTCAGAGTTGCTCACTCTCGACCTCACCAGGGTCGAGTCCAGCCTGGCCGGCCCCAAGCGGCCGCAGGATCGAGTGCCTCTCTCCCAGGCGGGCCAGTCATTTCTGGCCGCCTTGCCATCGCTGATGAAGCCTAAGTCGGCTGCGCAGACGGCAGCGCCCATCACTGTGGCTTCCGGCAGCGCCGCTTCTGGCAGCTTGCCCAGGCAGGTAGATCGCTGGGAGCAGGAAGGCGGTAATCCAACCTCAGTGGGCGTGGAAAATCATAAAGTCGAAGAACATGTTCCCGCCGATGTAAAGAAATCGCTTCGCCACGGCAGCGTGGTCATCGCCGCCATCACCAGTTGTACCAATACTTCCAATCCCTCGGTAATGGTGGCAGCCGGTCTGGTCGCCAAAAAAGCAGTGGAGAAAGGATTGAAAGTTCCGCCCTGGGTAAAGACCTCGCTGGCCCCGGGCTCGAAGGTTGTCCGCGATTACCTGGAGAAAGCCGGACTTCTTCCTTATCTCGAAAAAATCAAGTTCCACATTGTGGGATACGGCTGCACCACCTGCATCGGAAATTCCGGCCCACTACCCAAAGAGGTCTCGGAAGCCATCGACCAGAGAGACCTGGTGGTTGCTTCCGTCCTTTCCGGCAATCGAAATTTTGAAGGCCGCATCAACTCCGAAGTGCGCGCCAACTACCTGATGTCGCCCCCGCTGGTGGTGGCTTTTGCGCTGGCCGGCCGCATTGATCTTGACCTGCGCAAAGATCCCATCGGCAAGGGAAAAGATGGACAGGAAGTTTACCTCGCAGACTTGTGGCCGCCGCAACGCGAGGTGGAAGAGACGATTCGCAAGTCGATTTCTTCCGATATGTTCACCCGCAGCTACGGCGAGGTCTATCACGGGGACGACCGTTGGCGCGGCCTGCCCGTGCCCAAAGGCGAAACTTACGCCTGGGAGCAGGATTCCACCTACATTCGCCGCGCGCCCTATTTCGACGATATGTCGCTGCAACCAGCGCCAGTCGAGGACATCCGCAATGCGCGCATCCTGGCCGTGCTCGGTGACAGCGTTACCACCGACCACATTTCCCCCGCGGGATCGATCAAGAAAGACAGCCCTGCCGGAAAATACTTGATGGAACATGGCGTCAAGCCGGTTGACTTCAACTCTTACGGATCGCGCCGCGGCAATCATGAAGTGATGGTGCGCGGTACCTTCGCCAACGTGCGTTTGCGCAACAAAATGGTTCCCAACCTGGAAGGCGGGTTCACTCGCCATCTTCCCGGCGGCGGCGAGATGTCGATTTTCGATGCTTCGGAAAAATATATTGCCGAAGGCGTGCCGCTGGTGATCCTGGCCGGAAAAGAATATGGTTCCGGCTCCTCCCGCGATTGGGCGGCCAAAGGCCCGCGTCTGCTGGGTGTGCGCGCCGTCGTCGCCGAAAGCTACGAGCGTATTCACCGCTCCAACCTGGTGGGGATGGGCATTCTGCCCCTCCAATTCCTGGCCGGAGAAACCGCCCAGTCACTCAACCTGACTGGCGAGGAAGTCATCGAGATTGCCGGCGTCAACGAACTGGTACGGAAATTTGTTCCGGGCCGGCAGGTGAAAGTGCGCGCCACCTCGGGTGGCAAGACCACTGAGTTCGATGCTCTGGTGCGCATCGACACTCCGCAGGAAGCCCAGTACTACGCCAACGGGGGGATTCTGCAATTCGTGCTTCGCCAGTTGATTGCCAGCAAGCCGACGGCAGTCCCTGCGTGAGATCGAATGTCGCAAGCTGTCATCCCGAGCGCAGCGAAGGACCTTTGCATTTTCCTTGCGGCGTCGCGGAAGCTTTGACTTACCCGGCCGCAAGCTCGAATGAATCCGCCCCTGATTGAAATTCGCCACCTGACGAAAGTTTTCCCGCTCGGCGAATCCGCGCTCGGAGCCCGCGCCAAAGGCGAAGTTCGCGCCGTAGATGACATCTCGCTCGACATCTACGCCGGTGAAACTCTGGGCCTGGTCGGCGAATCGGGATCGGGAAAAAGCACCTTCGGCCGCCTGGTGCTGCGGCTGATCGAACCCACCTCAGGCAGCATTCGCCTTGACGGCCGCGACCTACTCTCTAGCAGTCACCGTGAGATGCGCCGCCTGCGCCGCGACATGCAGATCATCTTTCAGGATCCCTTTGGGTCGCTCGATCCACGAATGAACGTGGAAGACATCATCAGCGAGCCTTTGATCATTCACGAAAAGCTGACGCCGTCCTCGCGTCGCGCCCGGGTTGCCGAACTGCTCGGCGCGGTTGGTCTCGACCCGTCCATCCTGCCCCGATTTCCGCATGAATTCAGCGGGGGTCAGCGGCAGCGCATCGGAATCGCTCGCGCCCTGGCCTTGCACCCGAAATTTATCGTAGCCGATGAACCCGTCTCCGCCCTCGACGTGAGCGTCGGAGCGCAGATCGTGAACCTGCTGGCCCGGTTGCAGCGTGACTTCGGCCTTACCTATCTCTTCATCTCGCACTCCATGCCGGTGGTGCGTTATCTTGCCAATCGCATCGCCGTCATGTATCGCGGAAAAATGGTTGAGATCGGCGACACTCGCCAGATCACCGAACAGCCGCAGCACCCCTACACCCGCAGCTTGCTGGCTGCCACTCCCGAAATCGCCATCACGTCGTAAGCCGATAACGAGAGCCCATAGCGAACCACGTAGGCCGGACGTCTCGTCCGGGGCGGGCGAGCGAAGCTTGTGCTGGTTCAGCCTGAAATTGGAGAAGCGACGTTCTCCGTTAGTGTAGATTCCGCCCCTGCGGGGCGGGGATTTTCAAGGCATGGGGTCTATCGTCCGATTACTGGGTCCGGTCGGTGCATGGTGCGAGAGGATCACTCTCGCACCACATAAGCATCGGCGCGATGAGCCCTCCAGGCTGTCCCTCAGCATGGTTGCATCCGTGCATTTCCCGCTTCCGTTTCACCTGTCGAATTCATTGTAGCTCTGTGCGCCGCTGCCTACTGGATGAGACTTCCATAAGCGCTAAGATAAGGAGGAATCAAACGCGGCAATCACTAGGCAGGGCTGATTGGGGAACGAATGGTAATTCAACCTGAAGGCCCTTCACGCATAGAGCTGGGAGAACCGAGATCTTGACAGCGAGGATTTTTATTGTCATCGCGTTGTGCATATGGACTAGTTCTTCATCCGCAGCTTCCCAAGCATCACTATTTCAATTCCTGCAAAAGCCTGGGCCGTATCCGGTAGGTTTGAAGGTCGTCGATCAGTACGATCGCGCACGCACTTACGCCGCTTCTCCCAAGAACTTGTCAAAGCCCACTGCGGGCGATGATGCCCGTCCGCTGCAGACGCTGATTTGGTATCCGTCACTGAGAAGCACAGGTAAACCGATGACGGTCGGCGACTACGCCCAGCTTGCCGACACGGAGATCCACTTTGACGCGCCCCGTCCTGAACAGAATCGATGGCGTTCGCTATTGAAAAAATCCTTTGATATCCCGTTGTGGGCGGTGCGGGACGCGAACCTAGCAAAGGGGCATTACCCGGTTATTATCTACGCCCCCAGCGATTCCTCCGTTTCGTGGGAGAATGCCGATCTGTGTGAATATCTTGCCAGTCATGGCTATTTGGTTCTCGCAAGCCTGTCGATGGGGCTGTCAACGCGCGATATGACGGACGACCTGGCTGGGATTAATGCGCAAGCTCGAGACATCTCTTTTCTTGTGAGTTATGCCAAGTCGCTTGCCGATACGGATTCCTCCGAGGTAGCTGTGGTCAGTTGGAGTTGGGGAGGGATTTCGAGCCTGTTTGCAGCGGCACGAGATCCTCGCATCGATGCCCTAGTATCCCTGGACGGCAGCATGCGCTATTACCCCGGTCTTGTGAAAAGCTCCGGGGACGTCCATCCGGAGCGAATGAGCATACCCCTTCTTTTCTTCGCGCGAAGTGTGAGCCTTGAAGATTTGGCAAAGGACGACCTTCCTCCCGCAGAAAAAAATGGTCCAGATGTTCTGAACGCCTGGATGCACGGCGATCTTCTTACAGTGAATATGCTGGGCATGGCACACCCGGAATTCAGTTCGATGTTTCAACGCAAGGAGAGTGCGCAACGCTTTGCGGAAAACCAGGTCGCCGATTATGGACGGGAAGACGCCAACATTAGTTACGCCTCGGTTGCGCTCTATACTCTGAAATTCCTCGACGCCTACCTGAAACATGACGCTTCAGCGAAGGCGTTTCTTGCAAGGACCCCGGCTGAGAATCGGGTTCCCAAGCACTTTATGGACGTGAGATTTCGTGCTGCGCAGAAACCATCTTGATCCGGGCCCGTGCAGTCAATCCCTGGTGTGACCTCAGTACCACTACCAACCCTATCCAGGCTCCCATCTTTTGTGGATTGCTTCCGACGGATCTGTTCCAACTGAGGCTAGACAAGCTCGTCTCATCATGCTCCCCCAAATTGGCGGGCTTTCCAGCCAGCCAACCGCGGCCAACGCCCTGCCAGGCCTCCGCTGGGTTATTCTTTAAGGCGTTTGGAGGCAATATGAAATTGACCCTTGCCGTGCTCTTGCTGTCCGCCGCCACCTTCGCCCAATCGTCCAAAAACCCAGTGACCGACGTTCTGCGCGACGCGGTCGCCGGACGCGAGAAGAACACCGTCGCCGCCATCGAAGAAATGCCCGCCGATAAGTTTGGCTTCAAACCCACGCCGGAACAGATGTCGTTCGGCCATCTCGCCACCCATATCGCAGAAGGAAACTATTTCTTCTGTTCCAAAGTCGGCGATGTGCCCGCGCCGAAATTAGAAGAGTTGCCTGAAACCGCTCCCAAGGAAAAACTGGTTGCCGCCGTAAAAGCCTCGTTCGATTTCTGCGGCACCGCTCTCGCTAAGGCGGAGGATTCCAAACTGGCCGACCCGATCCAGGATTTTACCGGCAAGTCGCGCGTGCGAGCCTGGGCCGCACTGGCGCTGGCCGGCAGCTGGTCTGATCACTACGGCGCTGCGGCCATGTACCTCCGCCTGAATGGCCTGTTGCCGCCCACGGCTCAAAAGAAGCCGGAAGAAAACAAGAAGTGACTCCTGAGCGCCCGGCCGGCGTTAGCGCCATAGCGGTTGCTTTTCTTCTGGCCGGCACCTATCTCTTGGCGATCGGGTTGACCATGCTGGCCCGGCCCGGAGCTGTTTCCATGGCGACGGGCGCTCCGCTGCTCGGAGGACTGGAACTGGCCGGGCCTTACATGTTCCTGCTGGTGGCGGTGATCGGCGCCGTCACCGCCGCCGGGCTTTGGAGGCTGCATAATTGGGCTCGCTGGCTGGCAATTCTTGCCGCAATGATCGGCGTCGTGCTCCTGCTCCCCCACGTCTCCAGCGCCATGCTGGATTTTCAGTTTGGGAAATTGGTCTGGAGCGGCCTGGGGACGATCCTCCGGGTGATGATGGTGTGGTATCTGTTTCAACCGCCGGTACGAGATAAATTCGCCCTCTAACCAGAAAGTCATGCTGAGCTCGCGAAGCATCTTGCGTGAACTGGATACGAACTCCTTCGAGATGCATACACGCCGCCATTCGACTTCGCTCGGGGGAGGTCTTTGCGTAAGTCGGCAGGAATGGCCTTTATTTACTTATGCTTGCCACTGTTATATAGGGGTGGATATAAGTATATAATAGTGAATGCCCCTGAGCATCAAAAACGATGAAACCGAACGCCTGGCTCGCCAGGTGGCCCGCGAGACCGGCGAGACGCTTACGGAAGCCATTCAAAAAGCGCTCCAGGAACGCTGGGAACGGCTAAAGGGACGGCGGCGCCAACCTGTCTTAGCCAGTCAGATCGAAGACCTGCTGCGGCGGGTCGATGCCATGCCCACGCGCGACTCACGGCCGGACGACGAAATCCTCGGTTACGACGAACAGGGATTGCCACGCTGATGGTGATCGACACTTCTGCCCTGCTCGCGATCTTTCTGGCTGAGCCCGAGCGCGCTCGGTTCCTCGATCTCATCATCCAGTCTGAGAGCCGAATCATCTCGGCCGCCAATGCACTCGAGACGGGAATTGTGCTGGAAGCTCGACGCGGCGAAGCTGCCGGGCGGGAGTTTGATCTGTTTTCGGTCCGGCTGAATCTGCAGGTCGCAGCGGTGGACGCCGAACAGGTCGAAGTTGCGCGCTCCGCCTGGCGCAAGTACGGGAAAGGCCATCACCCCGCCGCTCTGAATGTCGGAGACTGCTTTGCCTATGCTCTCGCCAGAATTGTGGGTGAACCGCTGTTGGCTAAGGGGACTGCTTTCGCCGCTACCGACATCCAGGTCTTGCAGGCCTGAGTTTGGCTTCCTACTTGGCCGGAGCCGCGGCGGCCGGCTTGATTGCCTCTGCAGCTTTCGTCAGATCATCGACCGCGCTCGCGGTCAGCTGGTATAAGGCCGGCTCGCTTTCGCGCTTGGCGAGATAAACATCGCCCGACTTGGCAATCAGCACATTCTCCGTCCTCTTGCCGTCATTCGAAGTGACAAAGACAGTGATGGTCGAAGTGGTAAAACCGGAATCGGGAAACTTTTCCGCGCTCAAGTCGCGCAACTTCGAAATCAAACCCTGTACGTTTTCCGCGTCCATCTTCTTGCCATTCGCCCACCAGTCCGCGCCGCTCCGGCTGAGGAAGTAGGCCTTCGAGCCATCATGCAGCTCGATCTTGTTCGGCTCCTCGTATCCGAAATCGAACAGCTTCTTGTTGCGAAACTCATCCAGGCTCTTATCCAGCGACTGGCCCAGCTCCGAGTCAACCTTGTAGGCCCCGTCGACCGCGCTCGACTTCGCGTAATACGCAGCCTTGTCCCTTTCCTTTCCCGCCTTGCGAACCTGCAGCTCCTGGGTGCCTGACTCGTCCGTTACTCGGACAATGGCGACGAGCGTCGCTTTGGCGAATTCCTTCGCGGCATCGATATTGTCAGAAGCGCTCAGGTCCATCTTGGCGTCGGTCAGCTTGCGGAGTAATTCGCTTACCTGCACGCCATCGGCGCGCATCGGCCTGGGCTTGGTAATCTGCCATTCCTCTTTGTTGCGGCCAAATTCAATATCCTGATTCTTGGTCGTATGCGCCAGTTCGATGCGACTGACCTTTTCGGGATCTATGGTCAGAAGCCGTTTATCGCGGAGGTCGTTCAGGCTTTTGTCCAGGCTGGTCTTCATGTACTTCGGCATGGTGAAGACTCGTGAATCGTCCGCCAGCTTCACATATACCGCTCCGCTCGCGGTCGTCTCGTCCCCGATGAGCAGCTTTTGTGTCTTGTTGTCCCTTTCGCTGACATCCAGTTCGAAGGCCGGCGGGTCGAGCCCGTACTGTTTCAGGTCGGCAGTATGGTCGTCCACGAGACGCTGGGCACTCAACGAAGACACCGCCGTGACGATTGCCGCAACCGTGTTTTGATCGGCGTCAAAGGGCTTGGGCTCCACGATTCGCCACTTCCCCGCATCGCCCTTCGTCAGAACGACTGGATCGACATCTTTCCTTTTAAGGTCCAGCTTTGTGATCGCTGATTCGTCCAGCTTGAGGATGACCGGCGGAGTGTCAGGCGAAACCTTGCCCGCCTCCTGGGAAGGCTGGTGATGCTCCGACCAGTAGAGAACGCCGGCGAGAATAAAAAAGACAGCGGCTGCAACAACCAGGCGGCGAATGTTCATGACGCTTGTTAGAACTTTAACCAGACACCGGCGAAGAGATTCTCACCGCCGCTTCCACCACACGAACGCGCCCGCAATCACCACCGCGAGCGGCAGGATAAATTGGCTAGTGGCACGCACCCAGTTCAACTGCGCGCGAGTCATGGTGATGCGCCGATCCTCCTGCTGCTTGGGGCGGATCGAAATCAAGTCTTCATCCGACGAAAGCCAGTTGAGGGTGTTCAATGCCAGATCGCTATTTCCGTTGAAGTCGATAAACCGGTTCGCCGCCCAGCCCGAACTTCCCATTACCACGAAACGCCCCTGAGCATTTTCTTTGCCGGTATTGTAAGTTCCGGCCGCAGCAATGGTCAGCGGTCCTTTTTTGTTCTTCGGATCGTTGACGTTGACCCGGTTGGAGCTCAAGTCGTTGGTCGCCAGGCTGCTGGATGAAGAATCGAAAAGCTTTTCCACGCTGGTCTTGTCAGTGCTCTTGATCTCCATGGAGCGGGAGAGAGGAAATCCAGTCGTCGTCCCCTTCATCTCACTCACAATAGGTTGGGAGCCATAGCTCTGCACCAGCGCCACCTGCGGTCCGAGGCCTACGAGCTGCCCGATCGGATTCATATCCAGGATCAGGTCTTTATCCATGGTCACGCCCCAACTCTGCAGCAAGGCCGCCAGCGCGTCATTGTCGGCGATTTCTGAGCGTCCAATCTTCAATGGCGGATCCAGCATAAGCAGCGCGCGTCCCCCGCCCTCAACGTACTTCTTGATCGCGTCCACTTCCGGCTGTTCGTAATTCCTCGTCGGCCCCGCGATTACCAGGGTCGTGCAGTCGCTGGGAACCTCTGCTGTCTGCAGCAGGTCCACCGTTTTATTTTCGTAATTATCTTTGGCCAGCAGGTCCTTGAAACGGGAGAGGCCCTCGCGGTCGCTGTCATCGGTTTGATGTTCACCGCTGCCGGAGGCAAAACAGACTGTGCGCGTCGTGCTCTTCAGGTCGCGGATAAAGGCGCCGGTAATGCCTTCTTCCGTCATGCTTTTGGCTTCTTCTTTTTTCGCTCCTACCTGAACCACCGCGGTCCCGAAGTTCCTGATTCCAGCCTCCCGCGCGGCCTCCGGGCTCTTGTCCGGGTCTACATATTTCACCTGCACCTTGGGAGAGAGGTTGGCATATTGGTCGAGCAGATCTTTCCCCGAGCGAAAGCGCGTGCTTTGGTCGAAGTAAGTGATGGTCGCGTCCTGCTTCAATCCCTTGACGATCTTCGCCGTCTGCTCGGAAAGGCTGTAGCGCTTGTTCGAGGTCGCATCCAGCGACTTGTTGTAGCGGTCCGCCAGCACGTTCGCAATGACCACCACACTAATCACGATCAGGATATAAATGCTCGCATAAGCGGCATACCTGGTTTGTCTGGCTTTCAGCCACTGGCTCGCCATTACGACCTCCACCGCAAAGATTCCATGGAACGCGCGGTGAAAAATAGTCCCAGGAAAATTACCGTCAGGTAAAACACGGCATCTTTGCTGTCGAGCACTCCTCTGCCAAACGATTCGAAGTGCGTGATCACCGACATGTAGGCGAGCACGCGCGCCCAGGTTGCGGTCTCGTATCCGCTCACCCATCCCAGCACCCACAACAGCAGGCAAACTCCAAACGTCACCGCGCCCGCGATGATCTGATTCTTGGTCAGCGTGGAAATGAACGTTCCAATGGCCAGCAGCGCTCCTGCCTGCAACAACAGGCCAAGATACCCGACCGCCAAAGGCTTCCAGTCCGGATTGCCGTACTTAAACAGAAACGCAAAATTCAGCGCCGTGAACAGCAACATGCAGGAATACAGGATCACCGCGGCCAGCCACTTCCCCACGATAATCTCCAGATCGCGAACCGGCGACGTTACCAGCAATTCGATCGTGCCGGTACGCTTCTCTTCCGCGAACAGCCGCATTGTGATCATTGGAATGAAGAACAGCCCGATCACGCTGACGTTCGAAAGCAGCGGCCGGATGATCTGCTCGTTCAGGTTCATCGGAAACGACTGGCCGCGCATTTGCATTTCCATGCCTTCAATCACGAAAATACCCAGCGCATTCCAGAAGAAGAAACCAAAGATAAGGCCGAACATGGTCAGCAAAATGTACGCCACCGGGGAAACGAAATAGCTGCCCAGCTCTTTGCGGCAAATGATCCAGGCGTTTCTCATTTCTTGTCCCCTTTCTCTGTGGCCTTATCGGCCGCCGGCGTCTCCGTCCCAGTAAGTTGGAGAAAGACTTCTTCCAGGCTCATGGCCGCCGGGCGCAGTTCATTGAGATCCCATCCTGATTCGACCACGGCGCGGGCGACATCGCCTCGCACCAGGCGTCCCTTCTGGCTCTCCACTTCGAACACCGCGCGGCTGTCCGCCTGCTGCCTGCAATGCACTCGGCCAACCCCGGAAACCTGTTCCAGGCGCTGCTGTACCTTCGCCGATTCCAGACTCCCGTTGCGCCCGGCAACCTCCACCAGGACAGACTCGGCGCCGCGCGCCCTCGCCTGCAGGTTACGCACCGAATCCGTCGCTACCAGCTTGCCTTTGTTAATGATGATCACCTGCTCGCAGGTCTGTTCCACCTCGGGAAGAATGTGGGTGCTGAGAATAATCGTGTGATCCCCCGCCAGGCTCTTGATCAGATCGCGCGTTTCATTGATTTGTTTGGGATCGAGCCCGGCGGTAGGTTCATCAAGAATCAGCACGTCAGGATTGTGAACGATGGCCTGCGCCAGCCCAACCCGTTGCCGGTAACCTTTCGACAGCTTTCCCAGAAGCTTGTTCTTGACGTCGGCCACAGCGCAGCGCTCGGTCACATAGTCAACCCGCTTTTGCAGTTCAGCGCCCGACAGCCCTTTGAGCTTGCCGACGAACTTCAGGTACTCCGAAGTCTCCATCTCGGGATAAATCGGCGGTGTCTCCGGCAGGTAGCCAATTCGCTTCTTGACCTCAAGCGGCTGTTCGAGAACGTCAAAGCCCGCCACTGTAGCCGTGCCCGCCGATGGCGGAAGAAAACACGTGAGCATGCGCATTGTCGTGGTTTTGCCCGCGCCGTTGGGCCCGAGAAATCCGACAATCTGTCCCTTGGCCACCTCAAACGAAATCTGATCCACGGCAATGGTGCGCGCGTACCTCTTGGTAAGCTCCTGGACCCTAATCATAAAATCGAATTTCTAGCAGTGAGGTATACATCTTTCTTGCGGAGCCGCAACCGAACAATTTGCGACTAAAATATTTTAGAAAGCATGCATCGGGAATGTCAAACGGGGGGCGGAAGTCTCTCCGGCAAAAACTAACAGGTGAGCTGCAACATCGAAGGTTGTTCGAATGCCAGAACTGCCGGATATCGCCGCTTACATCACTGCGCTCGAACCACGCATCATGGGGCAGCCGATCGAACAGGTCCGGCTGGCCAGCCCTTTTCTGCTTCGCACCACGCTGCCTCCCATCAAGGACGTTGAGGGACGCCCGGTGCGGGAGCTGCGCCGGATCGGCAAGCGGATCGCCATCGGAATGGAAGGCGATCTTTGGGTGGTCCTGCACCTGATGATTGCCGGCCGCCTCCACTGGAGGCCTCCCCAGGCGAAACTTGCCGGCCGCAAAAGCCTGGCAGCCTTCGATTTTCCCAACGGCTCTCTCGTCCTTACGGAAGCCGGCACCAAACATCGCGCATCGCTCTCCGTTTTCGCCGGCGAGGAGGCGTTAGATTCCGCGGACCCGGGAGGAATTGATGTCTTCGCCAGCGACCTCAATTCTTTTCGCGAGGCGCTGACGATAGAAAATCGCACCCTCAAGAGAGCTCTTACCGATCCGCGCATTGTCAGCGGCATCGGCAACGCGTATTCGGATGAAATCCTGCACGCCGCCCAACTGTCGCCCGTCGCTCTCACTCACAAGCTGCGGCCGCAGGAGTGGGAAAGGCTTCTTGCCGCGACAAGAGATACGCTCAGCCTGTGGATAGATCGCCTGCGGACTGAAGCCGAGGCTGGCTTCCCGGAAAAAGTCACTGCGTTTCGCAAGGAAATGGCCGTCCACGGACGCTACGGCGAGCCTTGCCCAAGGTGCGGCGAAAAGATTCAGCGAATTCGCTATGCCGATAACGAAACCAATTACTGCGCGCGCTGCCAGACTGGTGGAAAACTCCTCGCCGATCGCAGCTTGTCCCGCCTCTTGAAATCGGACTGGCCGCGCACCCTCGACGCCCTGGAGTCCCTCAAGAGGCGCTAGGGGTGAACCCGTTGCTTCGACAGCCGCCCTTGGCTTGACCGGGCGTTGTTGAACCATCGGTCTCCTTGCCGGAATTCATTCTGGTCGCTCGACGCGCCAATTAACTCTAGCGCTGAGCGTCCAAATCGCAAGGTGTAAATGCGTACTCATTAAACTTGATGTTGTAGATCTTGCCTAAGACATCGTTGGCAGCCGGAGATATCTTCGCCACGTGCTCGGGTTTGCAGAATACGTGTCCCCGCCACTTTTGTAGGAGGTATTGCTTGGTCCACTGCTCTATCGGGATGAACTTTTCGAGAGTACGAAACATCGGCGTATCCATGTGCCCAACGTTCACGAAAGTGATTGCGAGATCCTTAGACTTGACTCCTTTCGGAAAGTCGAGCCACACTTCTTCTTTACGTCCCGGCTTACCCGCGGCCTCCCAAATCGCGACCGCAAGCTTCCGCTGCTCGGCGAGGGTCGTCCCAATGAGTTTGTGGACCAAGTTGTACTTTTCCTTTGATTCAGCATCATCTTGCTCAGATCCCGGGCGCTCGAAACCATTCATAGAAATCACCAACGCCCGCTTGAACAACCTTCTATCGACAATGTTGGAGAGCATTTCCCGGACATTAGGATCCTTCGTCCGCTCGGCTTCGCTCAGGATGCCCACGTCCGTAAAGTGTAGGAAGTCAGCGGCAGTATCGATTCTTCTACCGCACAATTTCACACCATTTTCCCTGCAATACAAGAAAACAGCTTTTAGCATGCAGTCGCAGGCCCGAATTTTGTGGTGGTGATAGAGGCTCGCTGTTAGATTCATCCGGGCAGAAAAAATCTGTTCCAACGAGTTAATACCGGAGCGTGCCATTACCAACCTGCGCATTGGCTTTGGAAAATCCGGCACGTCACCTGGCTTAACGGTGTGAATCTCCGTTGCCAGCCAAAGGCGATCCAAATCAACTCCCAAAGGGAGACCGCTGTAGTGCCCATCGCGAAAAATGTAGTCGAGTTTATCGGCGTCGAACGGCCCGTTAAGTATCTCCGCGTAATGCGCATTCAGGGGATCATCTTTTTTCAGATTCCCCAGTATGACGCTTGACAACCACCTGGGATTTAAGTCCAGCGCTACATGCTCCTTAAGTCCCTCGATAAATTCCTTGAATGGCTCACTGTTTAGGATGAAGTAAGCAAGCACTTCGCTAGCACTTGAACCCTCAAACCCCTTTCCGCGGGGCCCAATGAGCTCTTGCATCTCTGGGAAGGTGCTATAGATCTCCTCGCTGGTGTGGGAAAAAGGACCGTGGGAGCAGTCGTGGAGCAAAGCGGCAACTCTAAGCTGCCTAATTCTGTCCAGAGACACAACGTCGCTGTTGAGTTCGGAGTACTTGTCGTGCAAAGCGCGAGCCAGTTTCTCGGTTTGGTAAAGAACACCCAGACTGTGCTCGAAACGGGTGTGTGTCGTCGAAGGATAAGTAAGGTAGGAGAATCCGGTTTGGTGTAAGCGCCGAAGCCTTTGAAACAGCGGCGTGTCAACTAATGCAACTTCGTGTCTATGAAGACGCTGCGTTCCCCAAAGAGCATCATGGATGACCTTTGGCGTACGTGGCACCTGCGGTTTCCCGAGGTACTGGTCCGCAAACTTGGCAACGTCCCTTGCTAGTTGTGTTGCAGAATCAGTCGGATCGCTCACATCAACGCTTCACCGGAGCACGTCGATCGGTCTTTATGCCTTGCACGAATTTCCCGGCTAGAGCCTCCAATGCCTTAAGCTGAGGGCCCTCAAATCTTGACTTCACATTACTCTCAAACAAATTTTCCAATGCCTGCGTGATCACGTAGTAGGTGCCCCTCGGATTTGTTCTCTCAAGGTATCCCGCTAATTGCAGCCCGTCCAGCACACGATCTAGTGTCTCCGAGTATGGGAAGTAATCCCGTGTGTCGAAAACAAACAGATCGAACAGATTGGAAAACTCGGGTCTGTCGCGCCACTCAAAAAATCTGGTATGCATACCTACGGGGTCGGCCTCGAAACGGTCTGACCCCATCCTCTGCTTCACCTCAGCGAGCAGGCCGACCACAACATCCTCGGGTCGAATTGTTTCAGCCGTTGTCATGCCACCTCCAATTCACCGCGAACGCAGCTAATTTATAGATGCCAGAAATTAGGCACACCCGACCATTTTTGTGGCGAATAAAATACGAACATAACAAACTCTCTCAGAATTTATACATTACGGTCAAGACAATTTATAATTCAATTATAAACTAATTAAAAGTATATTCTAAATACTAGAATGCCAGAACCAGAGCAACCAACTCCGATAAGGGGTAGGCCCAAACGTAGGGTCGAGACTGAACCATTAAACCTCCAACTTGACCCCACTACCGCCCGGATGCTTGAGGCCTTGGAAGTATACGGGCGCCTAGGAACCACCAAGCAAGAGATTGTCTTATACGTCCTTCGGTCATGGCTATGGGAAAACGAGGGACGCCTTAAGGAGTCCATCCAATCTAAGGAAATGCCATTGGGCATGACCCGAGAGAACGATTAGACACTACTACTCTTCCTCTTCCTTCACATCCCCGCGCGCCGCCTTGGCTTTCTCCACAATTTTCTCCTGCAGCATTCCGGGCACGGTGTCGTAGTGATGCATTTCCATGTTGAAGCTGCCGCGGCCCTGGGTCATTGAGGTTAGATCCACGCCGTAGGTCAGCATCTCGGACATCGGCACTTCGGCCTTTACGACCGTGTTGCCGCCCTTATTGTCCATGCCCTGGATGCGTCCGCGACGGCTGTTCAGATCGCCCATGATGCTGCCGGCAAAATCGTCCGGCACCGTGATCTCGACCGCCATCACCGGCTCCAGCAGCGTGGGTTTCGCCACCTCCATGGCTTTTTTGAATGCAATGCGGCCCGCCATCTGGAATGACATGTCGTTCGAATCCACATCGTGGTAGGAGCCGTCGTAAAGGATCACCCTGAAATCCACCACCGGATATCCCGCCAGATAGCCGCGCGCCGCAGCATCTTTGATTCCTTTTTCGATGGCGGGAATATAGTTCTTGGGAATCGAGCCGCCGAAAATATCGTTCACGAATTCAAACTCGCCGCCGCGCGGCAGCGGCTCCATCTTGATTTTGCAGTCGCCGTACTGGCCGTGCCCGCCGGTCTGCTTCTTGTGTTTGCCTTGCACGTCGGCCTTGCCGCGAATCGTCTCCCGGTACGGCACCTTTGGAGCTTTCAGCACCACTTCGGTGTGATAACGCTTCTTCATCTTGGAGACGACTACTTCAATATGCTGCTGACCCGTGCCCGCGATCAGGAATTCCTTGGTCTGGGGATCGCGGAAGAAACGCAGCATGGCGTCTTCTTCCATCAGCTTGTGGATGCCGGGACCGAGCTTGTCTTCATCGGCGCGGCTCTTGGGCTCGATGGCAAACGTAATGGCTGGCTCCGGCAGCTTCACTCGCGGATACTGAATCGGCGCTGACTTGTCGCCCAAAGTGTCGCCCGTCAACGTTTCTTTCAGCTTGGCCACGGCTCCAATATCGCCGGCGTGCAGTTCAGTCACCGGCACCGCGGTCTTGCCTTGCATAATGGAAATATGCGCCATCTTTTCCTGCGAGCCCCGGCTGTAGTTCACGACCGTGGAATCGTTTCTCAGCACGCCGGAAAAAACCTTGAAATAGGAAATCCGCCCGGAGAAGGGATCGGAGACAGTTTTAAAAACATACAACGACACTGGTTCGGCGTCGGTTTCATGCCGCTTCGGCGGCTCACCATTACTCGACGACGCCGGCTCGCCCTGCACCCACTCGTGCTCCGAAGGCGCCGGCGTGTAATCCACAATGAAGTCCATCACCCGGTCGGCGCCGATGTTTCCCAGGCCGGAGCCGAAGATCACCGGGAAAATCTTGTCCTCGCGGATGGCGTTGTGCAGCGCCGGAATCAGATCTTCTTCCGGAATGGTTCCCTTCTCGAAGAATTCTTCCATTAGGGCGTCGTTGCCCTCGGCCACCAGCTCCACCAGCTTCTCGTGCTGCGCCTGGGCTTCATCTTTCATGTCGGCGGGAATTTCAGTCTCTTTGCCTTTGCCGTTGCCGCCCAGTTCGTAGGTGTAAGCTTTCATGGTCACCAGATCGACCACGCCGCGAAAATTCTTCTCCTTGCCGATTGGCAGCTCCAGTGGAATCACGGCGCGTCCGAACGCATTGGTCAGCGATTCCAGCACGCGCTCGGCGTCGGCGCGTTCGCGGTCCATGCGGCTGGCCACGATCAGGCGCGGCGTCTGAAATTCTTCGCAGTAGTTCCATACCCGCTGGGTCACGACTTCCACTCCGGCTACGCCGTCCACGACAACAATGGCTGCATCCACCACCGGCAGCACCAGCTTGGCCTCGTGAACAAACATGTTGAAACCGGGTGTGTCCACGATATTGATTTTGGTCTTGCCCCACTCCACATGCGCCAGGCCGGCGGAAATCGACATCTTGCGCGCGACCTCTTCTTCGTCGTAATCGGTGGCCGCCGATCCGTCATCCACTCGCCCCATGCGTTGGGTGGCACCGCCCGCATAGAGCATCGCGGAGACCAACGACGTTTTGCCCGCGTGGCCATGCCCAATGACCGCCACATTCCGGATATTCGCGCCTTCATAAACCTTCACAGGTTCGCTCCTTTAGCTGGCCGGACCGCGCCTGCCGCCGCCCGCGCCAAGAACCCTCTGCAGTCCGTTCTCGACAGTTTTAGCCGCGCTGTTCTGGCTCGATAATCGTCCTTCGGCAGCCCCGCCGGCGGTTGGCTCAAAACGGGTTCAAATAGGACTCAAAGAAGAGGACAACTTATAGACCGCGACCAGCCTGCCTGTCAAAACCTAGGATGCTACCACAGCCGAATTTAGCCGCTCAAGCGACCGATTGGCCGGTACCGCGGGCAAACGCAGCTTAATAAATGCCTCCTGAAACATTGCCCTTAGATGTTGTCATTCCGACCCGGCGTCAGCCGGGGAGGAATCTGCTTCTTCCCGCAAAACAACAGATTCCTCGCGCGATACTGCCGCGCTTCGGAATGACAATTTCGAAATGGGCAATACGTAGGCTGTCCAGTTCGCTACTGATTTTGCGGAGTCGCCAGCATGAGCTCCACAGCCTTATGGTCGTGCTCACCCAGCGTGACGGTCTCTGGCTCGGAGGTAACCGCCGGCGTCTCTGGCGAAGCAGAAGGCAGCTTGGCGGTGATCCGGTACTTTCCTGGTGGCATGGGGTCGAAGGTGAAGTGGCCGTTCTGATCGGTGGTCGTCCTCCCCCCACGCGCTCGGTTGTACGCCGTTTCAGGGTCGGGTCTTGCCCGAACCTGCGCGCCGCCTACCGGTTGATCTCGCTCGAGGACGGTTCCTTCCAGTCGCGCGCTGGCCGAACTGAGCACGATTTCCAGCGTCCCTCCGGAAGGCCCCTGTTCCAGCGCCAGGCCTTTCTGCAGAACGTCTTGCTCTCCCAGGCGGGCCGACTTCATGTACCAACCCTGTTCGATTCCGGAGATCTCGAGCGCATAGTTGCCATCGGGAACGTCCGTGATCTCGAACGAGCCGTCTTCTTTGACCTTAGCGCCGGCGAAACTCGCGCTGTCGCTTTCACCGGCGAGTTCCAGCACAATCTGAATCTGGATGTGACGAGAGCCGTTCGTGCCTGCGCCGGCGGGCACAATGCGTCCGGAGATGGTCGTTCCTTTGCCGAAGGCGATTACGACGGAGTCGAGATTGTCATTGCCAACCTCGAGCTTCTGCTGCGCCATATGAAATCCATTTTCATCGTGTTGCTGCGCGCTCAGGACATAGCTGCCCGGCGGAACGCCTTTAATGCTGAATTCCCCCTTGGCGCCGGTGCCGGCAGTGAATTCGTCAACTCCACCGCCGACCTCGGGAGAGTTAAGATTGACATAAGCATGGGTCGTGGGTTTGCCGTCAGGAGCAAGGACACGCCCGGCGACCTCGACGGTCCTCACATTCCTCATGGTGAAATCGGCCTCGACTTCTTCGCCGGGGCCGAGTTCGAGAGACTGTGCCTGGTCAAGTTGAACCACTCCAGGGTAGAAGATTGCCGCATACTGGCTGCCCAGGTTACGTCGGACCGTCTCGCTTATGTTGTTGTCCTCGTCCATGGCGAAAAACGGAAACGCGTCCGACTCTGCGGCCTTCACATAGTATTCGCCGGGTTTCAATGCGAAGATTCGGTACTCACCGCGATCATCGGTCACAGCGGCAGATGAGCCAGTCACCTGGACTTTTCTTTCCTGGGGACTAAACTCTTCTTTGTCTTCGACGCTCAGCCTGCGCATTGCCATAACTACCAGCCCCGCCATTGGCTCGCCGCTCTCATCCACGATGCGCCCCGCAACCACCGCAGCTCGCACTAGACGGAATAGTGCGTGGCCAACCTCTTGGCCGGGTGTCAGGTTCAATACCGCGCCCCCACTCGATCCTCTGGCTTGGTATTGCTGAGTGAGATAGCCCGCGTGGGAAGCGAAAACGCCATATCGCCCCGGAGCGATCTTCTTGATCTCAAAGCGGCCTTCGCTGTCGGTGGTGGCCGCGAAGACGGAAGAGTGAGAACCCGTGTCTTGCTGGATCAGCGCGATCCGCGAGGATTTAAGTGGTACGCCCTCTGCAGCAGTAACAACTTGCCCGGAGACGGTACATAGAGCGGGTTGCTTTTGAGCCGGGTTGCCCATGGCGGGCACCTGAGCAAACGAGGCCACAGGCAACAGCAGGCAGATCGCCACCGTCACAGCGCGCATAACAGATAGACTCCGTCGCTGTCGCCGCTCATTCTCGCAAGGAAGAGACCAAAAAGAAAGGGCTTCCTTTTTCAGCCCAGACTTGCCTTTGATGTGGGCGCGAGCGTCCTCGCTCGTGCTCGTTCGTGGCACTGCCGCGCGAGCGGGGCGCTCGCGACCACACATGCCCGGAGGACGAGCCCGAGCCTGAATCCCGCATTCTCTTTCCTGCATTACCCGCGCGCGGCGCCCGCCACGATCCAGGCTCCGCCACACATGGCCAACGCCACAATCATGCTGGTCCATTCATTCCCATTGTGCGGAGCCGCAGCCACTCGAGGCAGATGGAGAGAAATCACCCACAAGAAAAACATCAGTCCCAACAAAGCCGCTGCCAGGCGCCCATATTTCCTGGCTGCGATAGCCAGCGCCGAGACCAAGAATGCCACCCCTACAAAATATGCCCAGAACAAATGCGCCGGCATCCAGGATTGAATCAAGGTCGCAATGAACCGGGCATACAGGAAATGTTGAATCCCGAAAACCGCCAGCGAAATTGCAAACAGAATTCGCCCCAGCGCAACCAAAGTCCCTGAGAGCACCAGCGCCGCCCCACACATCGCCAGAATCTCGAATCCACTGGTCCACGGACGCGGGTCGCGCGGAGCTGCCGCCAACCTGGGCGCATAAATTAACAATGCGCGCAGCAATAGCAGCGTGGCCAGCAGCAACGCCGACCAGCGCGATTTCTTTCCCATCGCGATGCACACGGCGGTTCCAATCAGCACGCCCGCCGTAACGTAGGCCCAAAGCGGACGTCCCGGATCCCACGGTGGTCCAGGTACAGGCCCCCTGAACCAAACATGGACCAGGAATTGAACACCAAACCCCGCCATCGCGATGGCAAAAAGGAACCGCCCAAGCCTGCCCAGCTTTTCCATATTTTTGATTGCCCGTGAGCGCAGTCAGGTCGCAACCTTGCCCTCACCACTTCCTGAAGATGATAAACACTGCCAAAACGATCAACGCAAACCCGACAATGTAGTTCCACTTGATAGGCGCATCCAGGTACAGCACCGAGAACACCGAAAACACCGTCAATGTGATGACTTCCTGAATGGTCTTTAGCTGAACCGCGCTGAACTCATATGACCCGATGCGATTCGCCGGCACCTGAAAACAGTATTCAAAAAAAGCAATCCCCCAGCTGATGACAATCACTTTGAATAGCGGCGCCTGGCGATACTTGAGATGGCCGTACCAGGCAAAGGTCATGAAAATGTTGGAAATGGTGAGCAGGACGATGGTAGTCATATTCTTTCAGGCCGCCTCAAATCGCGTAATTTTACCAGCCACCTGTTGCCAGATAACGCTTGCCGGGCATCTGCCCGGCAATCACATATCGAAACTCCAATGTAACCTGCCAGGCTTGCGCCGCGGTGGTCCATGGCCTATTCTTGATGAGAAGTTTGCCCGAGCGACGATCAACCATGCATCGCCTGACCGCCAGACTCCTGCTGGTTCTGCTGCTAGTGGGTACCTTTGCCCCGGTGGCTCTGGCGATCTCCGCTCCTCTGCCGCACGCCTGCTGCATGCGGAAGCCGATGCACGAACACGGTTCCCGCAGCCTCGTAGCCCAGGCTGCCGACGAAGGCCATCACAACTGCTGTCCCCCGGTAACCACCGCTCATTGGGCTGAGCTCGAGTCTGGAGTTCATTCCACGGTTCGTCCGCCGCTTGCCTTCCTGCCCCCAGATTCCCATCCCCGGCTGCGCAGCAATTACGATGCTGCTCTCCAGCCCGTCCGCGGCCCTCCTCTGAGCTAAAAACCTCCAGAAAACTTGCACCTGATTTTGGGATCAGTGTGATTCCTCGCCCTCACGCGGAGTTGTCTTCCGCCTGACCTGGCGCAGGTGCCGGCATTTATATCACTCCCGTATGACCGCTGATGCGGCAGTCGCCTGCTTCATCGAGGTGCGTCCGAAATGGTTCGTGTGCTCTGGGGCAGTTTGCTCGTGATTCTTATGATGGCCGTGGCCCTCTGGCTGTCCGGCCTGGTTCCGCACTGCTGCGGTGCCCGTCAGGCGCCCAGTTCCACAGAAGCCGCGTTGGCCCGCTTCGCGCGTTCGTTTTCGTTGCCCGCGAGCGCCCGTAACAGCAAGAACCCGTTCACCGCTTCTCCCCAGCTCCTGCAGGAAGCCTCCCGGCACTTCGCCGATCACTGCGCCTCCTGCCACGATAATGACGGAAGCGGCAACACCGAGATCGGCCGCAACCTCTACCCGCCCGCTCCGGATATGCGGCTGCCCGCCACCCAGCAACTCACCGACGGCGAACTCTACTACATCATCCACAACGGCATTCGCTGGACCGGTATGCCCGCCTGGGGTGAAGCCGGCAACGATCCCGACAGCTGGAAGTTGGTCCTGTTCATCCGCCATCTTCCTAACCTGACCGCAGATGAACTCAAAGCCATGGAACGCTTTAATCCCAAAAGCGCAGCCGACCGCGAAGAAGAACAGCAAGAGGAAGACTTTCTAAAGGGCGAGCCCGCTGGAGACTCACCCCCGAAACACCGATGAATCCAAGAGGTCGAAGCAAAGCAGGGAAATCGAGCACGCGAACAAGGCATTTCGAACAAGGAGACTTTGCCATGAAAAATCGTTGTCTGATTCTGCTATCGGCTTTGTATTGCACCCTTCTGCTTAGCCCACTGGCTTTCGCCCACGGCGGCATGGAACACGTCATGGGAACCGTAACCGAAATTACCGATCACTCCGTGTCTGTAAAAACCAGCGACGGAACGGTCACCGCTGTCGAGTTCGACGGCCAAACCAAATTCACCAAGGGCGACGCCGCGGCCACCAGTAAGGACGTCCAGGTGGGAAGCCGCGTAGTCATTCACGCCCGCAAACAGGACAACTCGTTGCGCGCCGCCGAAGTGAAGATCGGCACAACTTCGTCGGAACAGCGTAAGCGCCCCTACTAAGAGAACATTATGAACAACAAAAACCTATTCTTGTTCGTGCTCCTGTTCAGCAGCCTGACCGCCTATGCCACGATCTTTGGCACGGTCAGCGGCCTGATTCACGATCCGCAGCACCGTCCCGTACAGGGTGCCCAGATCACCCTGCGCGCCACCGATTCCGCCTGGACCCAGTCCGCTACCAGCGACCAGTCGGGAGAATTTCGTTTTGACATTGTGCCTCTCGGCGAATACAGCGTCACGGTCGAACTCCAGGGCTTCGCTCCCGAGCAGCAGAAACTCGTTCTCGGCTCAGGCCGCGAAGCCCGGATGCATTTCTCTCTGACCGTTGCCCAGGCCAAAGAGACCGTTGAGGTTAAAGACACGTCGCAGTTGGTGAATACGGAATCCTCTTCCACCACCAGCCTGGTAAGCCGGCGGCAGATTGCGGAAACTCCCGGGGCCGACCAGACCAACAGCCTAAGCATGATCACCGACTACGTTCCCGGCGCCTACATGGTCCACGACCAGCTCCACATTCGCGGCGGACACCAGGTTTCCTGGCTGATTGATGGCGTTCCCGTTCCCAACACCAACATCGCCTCCAACGTCGGCCCCCAGTTTGATCCCAAGGATATTGACTATCTCGAAGTGCAGCGCGGCGGCTATTCCGCCGAATATGGTGATCGCACCTACGGCGTCTTCAATGTCGTTACTCGCTCCGGCTTCGAGCGCGACCGCCAGGCCGAACTCGTCACCAGCTACGGCAGCTTCAATCGCACGGAAGATCAGTTCAGCTTCGGCGACCACACCGAACGCTTCGCTTACTACGGCAGCATCTCGGGTAACCGCACCGATCTTGGACTGGAAACCCCCAGCCCTGATGTGCAACACGACTTGGGCGCAGGTCTCAGCGGCTTTACTTCAATGACCTTCAACAAGACGGCCAACGATCAGCTTCGACTGGTCGCCTCCGCGCGCGGCGACCACTACCAGGTGCCCAATGATCCCGATCAGCAGGCTGCCGGCATCCGCGACGTGGAAAATGAGCGCGACGACCTGGTCAATTTTTCCTGGCTGCACACGCTTGATCCGGGAACGATCCTGACGGTCTCGCCCTTCTACCACTTCAATCGCGCCCACTACATCGGCGGCTATACCGGCGAGCCTGATCCCAATGTCGTAATACCAGAGGACGATCGCGGCTCCAATTATTTTGGCGGCGTGGCTTCTCTCGCGGTTAATCGAGGCAAGCACAATGCCCGCGCCGGATTACAGGTCTTCGGAGCGCGCGACAACCAGCTCTTCGGCATCGTCACCAGCGACGGCAGCAATCCGCCACTCAATCAGCGGGAGATGGTATGGGGCAACGTCGAAGCCCTCTTCCTGGAAGATCAGTTCAAGCTCACCAGCTGGCTGACCCTGAACGGCGGAGTGCGCCTCACCCACTTCGGCTCGACCATCAGCGAAAATGCCGTCGATCCCCGTATCGGTGCAGCCATCCGTATACCCCGCCTGAACTGGGTGCTGCGCGGATTCTACGGACGCTACTATCAGGCTCCGCCGCTGCTCACCGTCAATGGCCCGCTGCTCGAACAGGCAGCCCAGCAGGGTTTCGGCTTCCTGCCCTTGCGCGGCGAGCGCGACGAACAGCATGAATTCGGCCTTACCATCCCGTTTGCCGGCTGGACCTTTGACGTCTCCAACTTCCGCACCGGCGCGAGAAATTTCTTCGACCACGATGTGCTCGGGAACTCCAACATCTTCTTCCCTCTCACCATCGACCGAGCTCGCATTCGCGGCTGGGAAGCCACCGCCAACTCGCCGCGCATCGCCCGCCTCGCCCAGTTTCACGCCTCTTACTCTCATCAGTATGCCGAAGGCGCGGGCGGCGTGACCGGTGGCCTTACCGATTTCGAGCCGCCCGACGAAGGCTATTTCTTTCTCGACCACGACCAGCGGAACACCCTTTCCACCGGGTTCAATATGCAGTTGCCCTGGCGCATATGGACCGACTTCAATGCCAACTACGGATCTGGCTTTGTCGATGGCGAGGGCCCGGAACATCTACCCTCGCACACCACCTTTGATTTGTCGGTTGGGAAATCCTTCGGCGAGAACTGGAACGTACGAGTCAGCGGGCTGAACCTGTCCAATCATCGCTACCTGTTGGACAACAGCAACACCTTTGGAGGAACTCACTATGTGAATCCGCGTGAAATCTCGCTACAGGTAAAATATCGCTTCCGGTATTGAAGGTCAGTCCGCGTCCTCAGTGTGCTCCGTGGTTGAGAGAACGCGGCAACGGACTACGCCGGCATGCCGTTGATCTTCTTGAGCGCCTCCAGCAGCTCTTCATTGTTCGGCGCCTGGTCCAGCGGGTATACCTTGGCAAATGCGATCTTCCCGTTTTTATCCACGATAAACACCGCGCGTTCGCAAATGCCGGGAAAAGGCGGCTCAGACCGGAAGACATCGAACTGCTGGCTGACCTTGCCGTGGGGATAAAAGTCCGCGCACATGGGCGTCTGCATCATCCCAATCTCTTTTTTCTGCCAGGCAATTTTGCTGGGAATGGAGTCCACGCTGATGTCCAGCACCTGCGCATTCAGGGAGGCGAATTTCTCCCGGTTGGAATCAAACGCCGGCACCTGCGCCGAGCAGGTTGGCGTCCAGTCCAGGGGATGGAAAGTGACCACAACATTCTTCTTTCCCCGGTAGTCGCTGAGCTTCACCTTTATATGCTGCTCCCCCTGCACTGCGGGCAGCTCAAAATCCGGTGCCGCATCCCCCACCTTTAATGCCATAGCTCTTTCCCTCCGTTACTCTGCAACCCTTGGATTTCGCTGGTTTCCTGTTCAAAATTAACACCGCTGTAACAATTTCAGAACCGCCAACCGCTAACATTCCTCGATGCCACAGGAGCCTCTCGTAATCGAAGACATCGCAGGCCCTAAAGAAGGACAGCGTATTCTCCGCCTTACCGGGCCGCTCGTACTTTCTACCCTCTTCGACTTCCAGTCCAGGGTCCGCGCCGACACCTCTCGCAGCCTCATTCTGGATTTCACCAACGTCCCCTACGTAGATTCGGCCGGAATCGGGGCGCTGGTGGGCGCATACGTTACCCATGAGAAAGATGGGCGCAAATTGTATCTGGTCGGCGTCAGCCAGCGGGTTCAGGATGCGCTTCAGGTGACTCAGGTTCGGCAACTGTTCAACTTTGTCGATTCCCTCAGCGCGGCCGAACAGCCCAGTAGCTCCTGAAAAGCAAAGGGCGGCTCGAAAGCCGCCCCTTCCTTTTGATCAAGGGTTCTATGCCGCCTTTACGTTCTCGGCTTGCCAGCCCTTCGGTCCTTTGACCACGTCGAATTGGACCTGCTGGCCTTCCTGCAGGCTGCGAAATCCACCCGCCTGAATTGCGGAGAAATGTACGAATACATCCTCGCCGCTTTGCCGGCTGATAAAACCGTAGCCCTTGGCGTCGTTAAACCACTTTACTGTTCCTGTTTCCATTGTTGCTTAATCCTTTTTTTCTTTGATGTAGCGCTGAGTTTCGCAGGGCTTTCGCAGGCAGGTCTCGCCGTTAAGCAGGGGTTGCTGGAGCAAAAATACCGCAAGATCAAACGCAGCTAAAGTATATCACCCTGAGAACCAGGAACTGAAAACCGGGAACTGAAAACCGAAAACTGGTTTTCCTTTCTGGAATCGACCGCCGGGCCGCAAAATGTTTATCATGATGCCATGCTGCTTCGCCTTTCCGCTGCCCTGCTTCTAGCCTCGACGTTCGCCTCCGCCGGGATCACTGACGATGTCCGCGATCAACTTGCTCGCAATGAATTCGCCGCCGCCAACGCCGAACTTCAACACTATCGCGCTCAGCAGGGCGTTACTCCCGACTATCTCGAGGCGCTTTCCTGGATGGCTCGCGCCAGCCTTTTGGCCCAACAGCTTGATCGAGCCGAGACCTACTCGAAACAGACGGAAACGCTTAGCCGCCCCTTGCTCTTGAAGCGGCCCCTTGACGCGGAGCCGCATCTCCCTGCCGCCGTCGGCGCCGCACTGGAAGTCCAGGCGCAAGTGCTTGCCGCTCGAGGCCGCCAGCCCGAAGCCGTAGCCTTGCTCCGCCGCAGCCTGGTTACTTACCGCAACACTTCGATCCGCTCCCGTCTGCAGAAGAATCTCAACCTTTTGGGTCTGGCCGGACAGCCGGCCCCGCCGTTGAAGATTGCTTCATATTTCGGACCCAAGCCCGCCTCGCTGTCCCAACTCAACGGTTCTCCCGTGCTCCTTTTCTTCTGGGCCCACTGGTGCAGCGACTGTAAAGCGGAGGGTCCAATCATTACCCGCCTCAGCTCCGAATTCGGCTCCCGCGGACTCATGTTGCTCGCGCCTACTCAACTCTATGGCTACGGCGCTCAGGGCGAGGATGCGCAGCCCAAGGATGAACTTCCCTACATCGAACGGGTCTGGCAGCACTTCTATCCCGGAATGCAGAACGTCCCCGTCCCTGTCAGCAAGGAAAATTTCAATTCCTACGGCGCCAGCACCACCCCGACTCTGGTCCTGCTCGACCGCGCCGGCCACGTCGCCCTTTACCATCCCGGCGCCATGCCCTACGACGAACTACGCTCCGCCATCGAAAAAGTGGTCTCTCGCTAGTGAACCGGAAACCGACAACCGAAAACTAGGAACTGCTCTTATTTAGAGCGGGACAATTGGACAAGCCGGGCGGCGATAGCCGCAATCGCCGGGGGTTTCACGATCAGGCGTCGCCGTCTACAATCGCGGTGGCATGGACCCCGCCCGCATCGGCGCTCTGCTGGAACCGTTCCTCAGGGATAATTCGACAATCAGTTCTGAGAGCTCCGGGTCAGCGCCTGCACCGGTCCTCACCCCGGGCCAGCTGCAAAGTATATCGACGTATATCGATCTATTGCTGCATTGGAATGCTCGCATCAATCTCACCTCGATCCGCCAGCCCGAAAACATGGTCACAAGGCACTTTGGAGAGTCCCTGTTCGCGGCCCGTCAGCTCTTTCCTCTTTCAGGCGGTGAGCATCGACCGCGGCCGGCATCAAGTTCGCCTGAAGTGATTGACGTAGGTTCCGGTGCCGGCTTTCCCGGTTTGCCCATCAAGCTCTGGGCTCCCGGCATCCGCTTGACACTGATCGAATCAAACCACAAGAAGGCCGTGTTCCTGCGGGAGGTCGTCCGCGCCCTCACATTGACAGATGTCGATATACTAGCCGCCCGCTCCGATACCGTCCGGCGTGCAGCCGATGTCGTCACCCTTCGCGCCGTCGAACGCTTCACTTCGAGTCTTCCCTCCGCCGCCACCCTTGTCCGCCCCGGCGGCCGAATGGCAATTCTTATTGGCGAAACTCAGATCCCTCGCGCCCACTCCCTGGTCAAAGGCTTTCAGTGGACCACTCCCTTCCACCTCCCCCAGTCGTCAAACCGAAGCTTGATCATCGGACACAAAGAATCAAATCAGTAAACCAACCAGTCGAAGTGGGATTAAATAGCAAAAACTGCCGTATAAAAGTGCTAATTAATGGGTCGTAGGTTAAGAAAGTGGAATAACCGGATAAATGTTACCGCAACGCCACCCGGTGCCATAATCATAACCGATGTGGAACCAGACTAGTAACAAGTGGGAGCCCAGCTGCCGCTCTAAGCCATTTTGTAACCTTATCACCGATACTTTAGCCGCCTGGATACCTCGAAGTGGGAGATACGATCCTTATTCGCGTGCTCGATCGAATCTCAGTACATGCTTGGTGTCGATATTGAAAGAGTGTTCCACGTGGAACACTTTGACTAACCAGAATTAAGAGCCTCCGCCCCGAACAGTCCCGACGGTGCAATGTTCCACGTGGAACACAAACGCCAATATGTTCCACGTGGAACACTCTGGCCAGGTGCGCCTCGCCAGAAACCGGCCCGCAACTGCTCAAGTCGTGGAAGCCTGGCTCGCGCGGACCAGGGGGAGTGTTCCACGTGGAACACAGATCCTTATGCTCTCGATGCGGCGAATTGGCATTGCGTTCCACGTGGAACGTTTCTGTGGAAAGGCGTGCTGAGCTGCGCTGCAAGTAGCAGGCCTGCAATGACATCGTCGAACTGGCATGGCTGCACCGAAATGGGTCATTGCAATCGCGAGTGGTTTCGCTCTATTCTGCGAACAGCTCTCCGGTTCCTCCGAAAACTGAATGGGACGCGTTATTGCTGTTGCCAACCAGAAGGGCGGCGTAGGCAAGACTACGACTGCTATCAATCTGGCCTCGTCGTTTGCGGCTGCCGAAGTTAATACGCTTCTGGTGGACTGCGATCCTCAATCGAACGCCACCAGTGGACTTGGCCTGGTCAAAGATCCGGACCGGATCAGCACCTATCACCTGTTGATGGGGATGGCCACTCTCGATCAGGCGGTAAAGCCAACCGAAGTTGAACAGCTATGGATCGTTCCCGCTCACAAGAACATGATTGGGGCGAACCTTGAACTGGTGGACGCCGAGCGTCGCGAGTTTCGGCTTCGCGATGCGCTCTCGGCGCTCCGCGATCAATACCAGTTCATCGTGCTTGACTGCCCACCGGCGCTCGATCTGCTTACATTGAATGCATTGGTGGCTGCGGACGCAGTGCTGATCCCCATGCAGGCCGAGTATTTCGCGCTGGAGGGCATCAGCGAGCTGCTGGATACCGTTGACCGGATTCGCGGCAGCTTCAATCCCGACCTCTCGATCGAAGGCGTGGTCTTGACCATGCTGGATGACCGCACCAACCTGGCGCAGCAGGTAATGGCGGAGCTGAAAAGATTTTTTGGCGACAAGCTGTGCGCCACGACTATCCCGCGCAACATCCGGCTGGCGGAGGCGCCCAGCCATGGACGGCCGGCGCTGCTCTACGATCCGCGGTCGAAGGGGGCGGAGAGCTATATCCGGCTGGCCAAGGAGATCATTGCGCACCATCTGCCGGCGGCGCCGGTGGCGGAGGAGATGGACAAGACGGCCTAGTATATTGATATACGTCGATATATTAGATCGATTGGTGTCGATATTAGGCCGGAAAGCTTTTCAAAAACCCGCGGGCGGGGGCGCCCGCGCCACACAGCCAAACAAGCGGGATTGAGGATTCATGACAACAGCGGCGGAAAAAGCGGTGACCGAGGTTGACAAGGCGGGGCCGGAGAAACGGAAGGCGCTGGGGCGAGGGCTGGAATCGCTCCTGCCGAGCGGCCCCAGAGCAGTGATGGGCGGCGTCGCGGCGAGCGGGACGGTGGCGGAGGCGACGGCGCATTCCACCGTGCTCTCCGAGGTGCACGCCCAGGCGCGGGTACCGGGCGGCGACGCCGTAGTCCAGATAACGCTGGAGCAGATCGAGCACAACCCGTACCAGACGCGCTATCACTTCGACAATGAAGCCCTGGCGGAGCTGGCGGATTCGATCCGCGCCAACGGGGTGGTGCAGCCGATTGTGGTGCGTCCGGGCGCGGAGGGGCGATACCTGCTGATCCTGGGCGAGCGGCGCTGCCGGGCGTCGAAGCTGGCGGGGAAGACGACGGTGCCGGCGATTGTGCGCAAAGTTTCCGACCAACAGGCGGCGGAAATGACGGTCGTCGAAAACCTGCAGCGCCAGGACCTCAACTGCATGGAACAGGCGGCGGCATTCGGCAAACTCAGCCGCGATTTCGGATTGACCCAGGAGCAAATCGGGCAGCGGGTGGGAATTTCGCGGGAGTCGGTTTCAAATTACATGCGGCTGCTCAAGCTGCCGGGCACGGTGATGCAATTTCTTCAGGAGGGGCGTCTGGGATTCAGCGAGGCGCGGGTGTTGCTGACCCTGCTGGATGCTTCCCTGATTCCGAAAATCGCCGACGAGGCAGTGCGCAAGCATCTGTCGGTGGAGCAACTGGAAGACCTGGTGTTCAACACTAATGTGCCGCTGCAAAACCAGCCCGGAGAGCAGCACCGTTCGCGCTGGGTGGATCCCAATGTGCGCGCCGCGCAGACGGAGATGGAACGGGCCCTGGGCATGCGGGTTCGCATCCGCGACCGCAAGGGAAAAGGGAAGATTGTGATCGAGTACGCCACCCTGGAAGATTTTGACCGGGTGGTGGAGATGCTGAAGGGCAAGGGCTAGCCTTGCGAGCGATTCGGTAGCGGGCGCCGTCGGGTACACGCAGGATATTATTGGCCGATATGAGGCCGCCCCCAAAAACCAGCTGAAAGCCGGCGTCCCAACCATCGCGGACTTCGCGGTGTTTTTTCCCGATTCTGGTGAAAAGTTATCTGCGGCTTTTGGAAAACCCGTTTGTAGTTGTTGGTTCCCGGTTGTCAGTTTCAGCTCTCGGGTGACTCTGTCCCTGGACCTGCTTACAGGAAGTTCATCAAAGCCTCGGTCGTTTCTTTCGGACGTTCTTCTAAAACCCAATGTCCAGTGTCTTTAAGGACGACGACGCTCACGTCGGTCGCAACCAGTTTCATCTGCGGATTGAGGGTTGCGGCGCTGGCTTTGTCGCCGGCGATGGACAGGACCGGCATGGTCAGCTTCGTTTTAGCCAGCTCGGCAAAGTCGTTTGCGGTTTGCGGCCAGGCGGCAAAATAAGCCCACCCGGCCCGCATGCGGCCGGGGCGGGAGTACGCGGCGACGTAAGCCTCGCGGTCGGCAGTGGGAAGAGATTTGGTTTTGTCGGCGGCCAGATCATTCCAGAAGTAGGCAAAATAAATTTTCTCCCGTCCCGCAACCAGTGCTTCGGGAGTCGGACCATGAAAGCGGAAGTGCCAGAGGTCGGGGTTGTTGTAGTAAGGCTCCCATCCCGGGACGCCGGGTAGGAATGCGTCCATGACGACAAGCTTTTCCACTTCGGCCGGGTACATGGCGGCGTAGGCATACGCAACCATGAGCCCGATGTCATGGCCGACGACTCGAGCTTTTTCAACCTGCAGCGACCTGGCAAGGGAGTGGATGCGGATGGCGGCATTTTTCATGTCCAAACCGTCTTGGGTATGCCGGAATCGCCGATTCCCGGCAAGTCGGGCGCGATGACGGTAAACTTCTCGGCGAGAAGCGGGATGATGGGGCGCCACATGCGCGAGGTCTGGGTGTAGCCGTGCAACAGGATCACTGCAGGACCGTGCCCGGCGGTGAGGTAGTGCAGCTTGAGCCCGTCAACCTCTGCGGTCTTGTCGGCGATGGTTTGGGCTGCGGCCTGGGCCTTCGTGGCCAGCATCGGCGAAAGCAGAGCGCAAATCATGACGGTTGCCGCCAAGAGGCGAAATATTCTTCCGGTACCCGCAAGGAATTCTCCGCGAATATGCCGGCTGATCAGTGCTGAATTCTTCATTGTCCTCTCCTTGCCCCTGGGCGTTCATGATAACCGCATCTTTGTGCGGTGTGCAGAGGAGAGGCGATGGCTTCGCCTGTGGCGAGTGAAGGCTTTGCACCTTCCGCCAAGAGTATCGGCTACTTTGGAAGACCAGTTTTTAGTTCCTGGTTCTCAGTTGTCAGTTTTTGGTGCCAGGTGTCAGCCTTTTAGCTGCCGGCTGAGAAGCCGCCTACATTGGCTACGGTGAGGCGGAGATATTTGTGGGGGTTTACCGGGGTGTCATTGATGCGGACTTCGTAATGGAGATGGGGACCGGTGCTGCGGCCGGTCTCGCCTACGTAGCCGATGGTGTCTCCGCGATGAACGTGCTGGCCGGTGATGCAGGCGAAATTGCCCAGGTGGCCGTAGCGGGTGGTGATGCCATGGCCATGGTCCACGATGACGGCGCGTCCGTAGCCGCCCATAAAGTCGGCAAACACGACCACACCATCAGCCGGGGCTACGACTGGCTGCCCGTCGCTGGAGCCGATATCAACGCCGCTATGGAAAGCGCCTTCGCCGTTGAACGGGTCGATACGCTCGCCAAAGGATCCGGTAATGGGTCCTTCCACCGGCCAGAGATTGGGTGCGGAATTGGCGCGCAGCCAGTCCGCCGTGGTGACGTCACGGGTGAGACCGAGGGAAAGCCCGGTCATGGTGGCACCGTTGAGAGCGGAAGCTTTGAGCGCGCCTAACTGGTCCAGGGAAGAGACGACTTGCGCGCTGCGGACGTTCTCCGAGGACGCGGTCACCATGTTCGGGTCGGACTTCAAGCCGTACAGGGAGGACACCTCACCTGCCAGCGAGCCCAGAGATGCGACCTGGATATCGCGTTCCCTGGCGACCTGCTCCAAGCGCGAGTAGCGATTCCTGAGGTCTTCTTTTTCGGTGCGCAGCTCGTTATAGCGCGACACCTTCAGCATCATTCGCAGGTACGAACTGGCGATGCCGGTCAGACTCAGGCCAACGATCGCGGCGCCCACCAGGAACACGTACAGGTAGTGAACGGGGATGTGAACCTTGCGGAGCTGGCCGTCGTCTCCGCGTGCGACAAAAAGAATGTAAAAGCGTTTCTGCAATTTTTTTCCTTCCGCTAGTATGCAGGAGCGGCGTAACCAGGGGCGGCAGTTACCAGGGCCTGTTGGTCGCCAATCCTCATTTCGGGCTTAGCCTCCCATTTTGGGTCTGAGGCTAAAAGCTGCCCGAACCTACCGGAACCGGGATAACCGAAGGCGTTCAGTCTGCAATCCCTACTGGATGCAGCACTTAGTTCGGTTACGAGCGTCTGAACAGCATGGCAACGGTAACAAAGTAGGTTCCCCCCTGTCAACGTAAGGGAGGCTTACCAAGGCTGGGTGCGACGGCTTGCCCAAGAGGACGAGTTACTCGGTGGTGACTTCGGGCCAGGGGGTAACGTGTCCAGCGCGGGCTCTGGGAAGACATCCGACGAGAGACGAAAGCGGAAACATCTCTGGCGTTTCGGGCTGCGGCAGACGTAACGGATTACGCCTGTCGCGCCGCCGGCTTCGCGACGCGAGCCCAAAAACACCACTCCACGGCCTGCTGTTGCTATCTTCTCTTGCTATATTGATTGCGCCTTGCCCCTCCTCGAAAAATCTTTGATCGCCCGCATCCGCGGGCAAGTCAGACAAAGCGGCGTTAACTTGGATGGCGGAATCGGGATCGGGGATGACTGCGCGGTGCTCGAAATTCCTCGCGGTCATGAGGTACTAGTCACCACCGATTTCAGCCTGGAGGGAGTCCATTTCCGGCGGACATGGCATCCTCCGGAGTCGGTTGGACATCGCTGCCTGGCACGCGGGCTGAGCGACATCGCGGCCATGGGCGGGGAGCCTATAGCCGCGTTTCTGTCGTTGGCTCTGCCCCGGAACCTGTCTCAGAGCTGGGTGGAAAAATTTATCCGTGGCTTATTGCAGCTAGGTGGGGAGGCTGGCGTCACCCTGGCCGGAGGCGATACGGCTGAATCGCCGGGAGGGGTGCTGGCGGACATTATGGTTGTGGGATCGGCGCCAAAAGGTAAGGCAGTGCTGCGCTCGGGCGCCCGGCCGGGAGATGGGATCTACGTGACCGGGGAACTGGGGGGAGCGGCGGCTGCCCTCCGCCTGCTGTCGCAAAGGAGGAGAGTGAGGCCGTCCGACTTTCCGCGGCACTTTTTCCCAGTGCCAAGAATAAAGGTGGGGCGATTTCTACGTGACAGGGGAATAGTTTCGGCCATGATTGACATCAGCGACGGGCTTTCGACGGACCTGGGGCACATCTGCGATGAGAGCGGGGCAGGGGCGGAAGTTGAGATGAAGGAGGTTCCACGGGCACGCATCGGAAAAATGGCGCAGGAAGTTGATCGCGGACTGGCGCTGCACGGCGGCGAGGATTACGAGTTGCTGTTTACGGCAGCGCCGGAAAAACATGTGCCTTCGAGCGTGGCTGGGGTTGCGATAAGGCGGATCGGACGGATTATTCGCGGGCGGAAAGTTTTCCTGCGGGAAGCTGATGGCAGGCGACACGAATTGCCGCCACAGGGTTGGCAACATTTCAAATAGGCGCAGGTCACCTTTTCTGCCTCTACTCTCCGCAATCGAACAGGACTAAAGTGGTCTTATGCAGTCACGTCGTAGTATTTGCATCCTCATCATATTTGGGCTGGCAATGGCAGTTACGGCATTGGCTCAGCAGACCGCGCCGGCCAAATCCACGGTCGACAATGATTTTGTGCAGAAGGAATTTGGATCGACTTGCACCTTGATGCCGGGGCCGCCGCAATTGAAGGCGGACATGGACGGGGACGGGGTGGAGGATCTGGTTGTCGCTGCCCGCTGCACTAACGCGCTGGTGGACCAGGCGGAGAAGAATTTTACCGTGATCGATCCCTACAACAGCTTCTACGGCTATGGAAATACCAAGATCACGACCCAATTCGCCTCCGAGGACCCGGCGACCCGGGGGCTGGTGCTACTGGTGATCCATGGCTCCGGGCCGGAAGCCTGGCGGGCGGCTACCCCGAAGGCGAAGTTTGTCATTATTAATTTGCCCTTTCGCGAGATCACGGTGAAAAAGCTGACGGTAAAAAAGAAAACCGTGATGGCGATTTATGCCGACGAAACCGGCGGCGACCGCATGACCTCCGCGACATTTTGGGATGGCAAGAAGTATAGGTACCAGCCGATCGGATCCAGCATGGAGCAGTGAAGCGGACCTCGGGCGCCGGACCTCGGACGTCGGATCCGGGCGTCGGACCTGAAAACCGCGTGCAAGTTGCAGTCTGAGCCGAGGGCTGAGATCTGACGGCCGAGGTGTGACGCCCGACGCCAGAATTTATGAACCTTGAACAGAAGCTGGAAGAACTGAAGAAGCGCGACCGTCTGGCTGCCGAAGGTGGCGGGAGCGAACGCCGCGAACGGCAACACCGGGAGGGCAAGATGTCAGCCCGAGAGCGGGTGGAATTCCTGCTGGACGAAGGCACGTTCGAGGAAACCGACAAGTTGGTGACCCACCGCTCGACCGATTTCGGCATGGCTGAGCAGAAATTTTACGGTGACGGTTTCATCACCGGTTATGGACGGATCGAAGGGCGGCTGGTGTTTGTATTCGCTCAGGATTTCACCGTGTTTGGCGGATCGCTGTCGGAGGCCAACGCCGCCAAAATCGTAAAGATCATGGACCTGGCCGCCAACATGGGCGCGCCTATGATTGGGTTGAATGATTCCGGCGGCGCCCGGATCCAGGAAGGCGTGATGTCGCTGGCAGGGTATGCCGATATTTTTCTGCGCAATACCTTGTATAGCGGGGTGGTGCCGCAAATCTCGGCGATCATGGGACCGTGCGCCGGGGGCGCAGTCTATTCGCCGGCGATCACCGACTTCATCCTGATGGTGGAGAAAACTTCGTACATGTTCATCACCGGGCCGGACGTGATCAAGACGGTCACGCACGAGGAGGTCAGCAAAGATGAACTGGGCGGAGCTCATACCCACAACGAGACTTCGGGGGTAGCGCACTTCATGGCGCACGACGACGCTGAGTGCCTTTCCATGGTGCGCGAGCTGCTGAGTTTTATTCCTTCCAATAATCTCGACGACCCGCCGCGCCGGGCGTGCAACGATCCAATCGACCGCGCCGACGCCGCGCTGGACAAGATTGTGCCGGATGAGTCGAACCAGCCCTATGACATCAAGGATGTGATTCATGCGGTGGCCGACGATGGATATTTCTTCGAGGTGCAGGAGCATTACGCCAGGAACATTGTGGTGGGATTCGCGCGGTTGAATGGCAAGCCGGTGGGAATTGTCGCGAACCAGCCGGCGTTTCTGGCAGGCACGCTCGACATCAATGCGTCTACCAAGGGCGCGCGCTTTGTGCGCTTTTGCGATTGTTTCAACATCCCGCTGATTACGTTTGAAGACGTGCCGGGCTTTTTGCCGGGCATTACGCAGGAGTACGGCGGGATCATCAAGCATGGCGCCAAGCTGCTGTTTGCCTTCGCCGAAGCGACCGTACCGAAAGTCACGGTGATTACGCGCAAGGCCTATGGGGGAGCGTATTGCGTGATGGCGTCAAAACATATCCGAACCGATGTGAATTATGCCTGGCCGACGGCGGAGATCGCGGTGATGGGGCCGGAGGGCGCGGTCGATATTGTTTACAAGCGCGAGTTGGACCGGGCGGACAATCGCGAGGCGGTACGACAAAAAAAGATTGAGGAATTTCGCGACAGGTTTGCCAATCCCTACGTGGCGGCGGATCGAGGATTTGTGGATGCGGTTATCCAGCCGCGGGAGACGCGGAAGAAGCTGATTCAGGCGCTAGCCATGCTGGAGACCAAACGGGATAAGAATCCGCTGAAGAAGCATGGGAATATACCGCTGTGAGGAAATATCCTTTTTGCCTTCATGCGAGGGACATGGCAATCTTATTATAGGCAAATAAAAGACGAACATCCGATGGCCATTGAAGATGGCGCCGTAACTGACGACGGGCTGATCGCGCCGGAGGTAGGCGCGTGGGCCGAAACGAAGCACCGCTTGGTGTCACTGTATGCGACCTTGTTTTCGTCAGGGATGAAAGCTAAGTGGTCAAGCCGAATATACGTGGAACTATACGCTGGGGCGGGACGCAGCAAGATCCGAAACACGTCGAAGTACATTTTCGGATCTCCCCTGCTCGGGCTCCAGTTAAAGGATCCCTTCGACAAATACATTTTCTGTGAAGAAAAACCAAAAAAGCTAGACGCGCTAAAAATTCGAGCGCGGCAAGTTGCCCCTGACGCACATATTGCGTACATCCAAGGCGACTGCAATAGGCGGGTTTCAGACATTTTGGCGGAGATTCCGCAAGGATCATCTGGAGACACAGTATTGTCACTCTGCTTTGCCGATCCGTTCGATATCAGCCTGGAGTTTGAAACCATTCGTACGCTCGCCAAGGCTCGATATGTAGACTTCTTGGTTCTTCTTGCCCTTGGAATGGATGCGAACCGAAATTATGAACATTACCTCAAAGAAGATGCTGATAAGGTCGACAAGTTCCTAGGCTCGGATAGTTGGCGAGAACGGTGGGCAACGGCGCAGTGGGACGCTGTCAAATTCACCAGGTTTTTGGCCGATGAGTTCACGAAAAGCATGGCCAACTTGGGGTATATTCCGCCACCCCATTACACGATGAAAGAAGTTAGGTCACTCGAAAAGAATCTTCCCTTGTATCGGCTGGCGTTGTTCTCTCGACACGAGCGGGCGTATCAGTTTTGGGGCCAGGTATTGAAGTACAGTACCGACCAGATGTTTCTAGGAGATGGGAATTGGCAGTAGTTTCCAAAATCGAGTGGACCGACGCCACGTGGAACCCGGTTCGTGGCTGCACCAAGATCAGTCCGGGGTGCAAGCATTGCTATGCCGAGACCTTTGCGGAGCGTTTCCGGGGAGTCAAAGGCCATCCCTATGAGCAGGGATTTGACCTTCGCCTGGTGCCAGAAAAACTGACTGAGCCGTTTGCGTGGCGGTCACCCAAGCTGGTCTTTGTGAATTCGATGAGCGACTTGTTTCAGGACGGGGTACCCGATGACTACACCGAGGCTGTCTCACGAGTGATGGCAACGGCCGATTGGCACACCTACCAAGTTCTGACCAAGCGCTCGGAGCGGCTGAAGGACCTTTTGAGCGGCAGATTGAGATTTGCTGCTGAGCAAGTGAACATTTGGTGGGGTGTGAGTGTCGAGGACCGTAAATACGGTTTGCCAAGGATTGAACAACTTCGGCAAGCGCCGGCCAAAGTGCGTTTCCTGTCGATTGAGCCCCTGCTGGAGGACATCGGGGCGATAAATCTCTCGGGTATAAATTGGGTGATTGTGGGTGGCGAAAGCGGCCCTGGGGCACGGCCCATGAAAAGAGAATGGGTGGTTTCGGTTCGGCGGCAGTGCAGGGCCTATGGGGTGCCGTTCTTTTTCAAGCAATGGGGCGGGGTCAGAAAGGTAAAGCACGGCAGAGAGCTGGACGGGCGTACCTACGACGAATATCCACGCCGGATTGTCGCGCAGGTTCCTGATCGAACCCGGTGCGCTGCCTTCGCAGAGAATTTCCTGAACTCATTTCGGGGAATGATTCGGGGAAATTCTTTGCTTCAGGTGGGAGTTTCACATTAGAGCTCCAAGCCAGACGAGGAAACCTCAGCGGCTAAAGCCGGGATCGCTGGCGTCGTCGGGGCACGACTGAAGGCGGGCCCTTCCCGGGTCATTCGTAATCAGAATCCGTCAGGTCCCTGGTTTCGCACTGAAGGGAAAGGTCGAGCGATAAACGCTTCGCCATCGCATACACGCGCACAGTTTTTGGTTTTGCCTTCCTTGTCTTTTCCAGAGATCGATAGCGATTGGGGCTGGCGGCGAAGTCTAGATTCACTATCTGGGTGGGGAGCGAGGGTGTCGGCGCCGAGCTCGGCATGGACGCAGCGGGGTAGCGCGCAGTTTTGGCGGCGACAGACATGAGGAATGAGCGGCCAGGGGTAAAAAGACGAAGGAGAGTTACCAAAAATTAAGAGCCCCGAGGTGGTGTTGGAACTATTCGTCTCGGCCAGTAGCTCGCTTTAGACCCTCGCTGACCTGCTTTCGTTGTCTTCTTGCGAAGTCAACGGCGCGCGATCTGTGCTTGGGCTCCGGGCTTACCGCCAACCGGAAAAACCGTTCAACGCCTCGGGACTCTATCTTGCCTCTGACGGATGTTCGCGTTCGCCTCGACCAGCGCTTGGCTATAGACCCTTGCTAGCCCTCCCTGATTCATCTTGCGATGCTTCAGAGTGACCTCGCTTGAGCCCCGGACGCCGCACCAACCGGGTAAACTTCAGAACGCGTCAAAGAACGAGATTTCTTTTACTCCTCTCATTTTTATAGTCAATAAAAAATGCGTCGATTTAAATGGTTTGCATGCAATGAAGTGCAGCCTCTCCACAAGGGGGTGACCGGATTTGGTGCAGTTGAGAGCAAGAATTCGTTTTCAGGGGGCCGCAGCGATGTGATTTTCCGCGAAGTTCTGAGGAAGCCGACTGCATGTGTCCCAAGTGCTATCGATCTTCAGTTGTGAAAATTTCTGGAGAAATCAATGAAAGCGCGGGTCGGGTGGGGATGCAACATCGCAGAGCTGGAGTGCAGGTAGGAAAAATCCAGCCGAGCCTGGACGGCCGAGGGCGGCCGTCCTCACACGGTCCGTGGTTCTCCACGTGTCGCGGCTGGCACTTAGCTGGTCCCAGAGTTCGCATTACAATCGCGGCGGGGAGGAAATCTCTATGACGATCTTCAATGACGCGCGGGGGCGTGTGATCGATGCAAATTCCAATCCGGTGTTCCGGCTGTTTGGAATCGGGCTGGCTGCATTTCTGATTGTGATCGCATTGTTCGCCTCGGTGGCGCGGGTGGATTCCGGCAACGTGGGGGTGCTGACCTTGTTTGGGCGGGTGACTGGCGAGGTCTTGCCGGAGGGAGTACACGTGATCAACCCCTTCAAGGCCAACAATGAAATGTCGATTCGCACCCAGGAACTCAAGGAATCGGCCAGCGTGCCCTCGAGCGAGGGGCTGGTGATGAACCTGGATACTTCGCTGATCTATCACCTCAATCCGGAAAAGGCGGCGGAGGTCTACCAGAAGATCGGTCCGAACTATCTGAATGTGCTGATTGAGCCGAACCTGCGAGCGGCGATCCGGGAATCGACGGCGTCGCACTCCGCCAACGCGCTTTACACCGGGGAGCGGGAGGCGGTGGCCAAGCAGATTTACACTCAGCTTACGGACAAATTGGGTGAACGTGGAATCCTGGTGGAGAGCGTGCTGTTGCGCGATATTCAGCTGCCCGCAACCCTGAAGTCATCAATCGAGGCCAAGCAACAGGCTGAGCAGGAGGCCCTAGCGATGAATTTCCGGTTGCAGAAAGAAACCCAGGAGGCGCAGCGCAAGCGGATTGAAGCGGCCGGTATCCGCGACTTCCAGCAGATTGTGGCGCAGGGGATCAGTCCGCAGTTGCTGGAATGGAAAGGCATTGAGGCCACGGAGAGCCTGGCCAAGAGCACGAATTCTAAAGTGGTGGTGATCGGGAACAGCAAAAACGGACTGCCGCTGATTTTGGGGCAGTAGAGAAGCAAGCATTCACAGGTCATCCGGTTGATGGCAACTCTCGAAGGTAGAGTGGGAGCGATAGAAGTGAACCAGCCGAGATTCACCGAGACGCGCAGTACCTTTGTTATGGTCTGCGGGGTGGAGGTCAACATCCGGGCCGGCGCGCAGGAGATCTGGAGACTCTTGACGGGCGCGCCGGGCTTCCCGCGCTGGAACTCCACCGTAACCGGGATCGAGGGTCAAATCCGCGAGGGCGAGCGGCTGCGGCTGCATGTTCCAGGCACCGCGCGCACCTTTACTCCCAAGGTCTCCGGCGTCGTGCCCAACGAACGCATGACCTGGAGCGATGGATTTGCCCCGATGTTCAAAGGGGTGCGCACATTCAAGTTGCGTGCTTGCAGCGACGGTTCGACTGATTTCGCGATGCAGGAACGATTCTCCGGCCTCGTTTTTGCGCTGGTCAAGGGCTCGCTACCCGACTTCAAACCAATATTCGAAGCCTACACCATTGATCTGAAACGCGAAGCGGAACGGGCCAGGTGAAACCCTGCGTGGCTGCGGACTGAAAGACCCGCGCTGCTAACATATCGACGTGACCGATCTTCTCGATGTCCGGCATTTGACAGTCGTGTTTCCCCGCGCAAAAAACAGCGGGCCTGTTGCCCTGGCTGCGGTTCGCGATCTCAGTTTCTCCATTGCTGAAGGTGAGGTGTTGGGGCTGGTGGGGGAATCGGGTTCGGGGAAATCGGTTACGTCGCTAGCGTTAATGCGGCTGCTGCCGCCGCAGGCGCGGGCCAGCGGGGAGATTATTTTTGGTAACGAAGAAACTGGCTGCGATCTGCTGAAGTTATCCGACGCAGCGATGCGTCCGTTGCGCGGATCAAAAATCGCGATGATTTTCCAGGAGCCGATGACCGCTCTGAATCCGGTGATGCGGGTGGGCGACCAGATTGCGGAGGCGGTGCTGGCCCACAGCGATGTTTTTTCCCGAGAAGAAGCGGGCCAGCGGGCGGTTACGGCAATGAAAGACGTTGGCATCGGCGATTCCGATCGCCGCTCACGGGATTATCCGCACCAGCTTTCGGGAGGGATGCGACAGCGGGTGATGATTGCCATGGCGATTGTGAACCGACCCAAGCTGCTGATTGCCGACGAGCCAACCACGGCGCTCGATGTCACCATTCAGGCGCAGATACTGGACCTCTTGGCGGAACTGCGAGCTAAATTTGGACTGACCATGCTGTTTATTTCTCATGACCTGGCCGTGGTTTCAGAAGTGGCCGACCGGGTGGCGGTGATGTATGCCGGCAACCTGGTGGAAGTGGGATCGAAGCACGACATATTTCAAGCCGCCGCACATCCTTATACGCGCGGCCTGCTGGAAGCAGTGCCTACCTTGAAAACCGACCGCGGCAAGCCGTTGCAGACGATTGAAGGGACGGTGCCGCCGCTGCATCTGGTTCCCGGCGGTTGTCCATTTGAGCCGCGTTGCGAATTTCGTGTGGAGGAGTGTGCGGTGTCTTTGCCTGGTTTAGTGGAGGTTTCGGGCGGACATTGGGCCAGGTGTCCGGTGGTGAATGCGGGGTAGTCTGGGGAGAGTCTAAACACAAGGTCCCTGCACTGCGCTCGCGTTGCTCGCTTCGGTCGGGACGACAGAGTTGGGTGCTGCCGGTTACCGCGAGATCAAAAGCGGCGGGCGAGGGCGCCCGCCCCGCACAATCAAAATCAAAATCAGTACTTTGGCATTTTCGGGTCTATGCGGTCGGCCCAGGCCAGAATTCCGCCGGCCAGATTGTGGACCTTTTTGAATCCGGCCTGGCGCAGGAACTCCACCGCTTTGGCGCTGCGCACGCCGGAGCGGCAATGGGCGATAATCTCGCGGCTGGAGTCCAGTTCGCTCACGCGCTTGGGCAGATCGCCGAGAGGAATCAGGTGCCCGCCGATATTGCAGATCTGGTATTCGTGAGGCTCGCGGACGTCGAGCACGAACACGTCGTCGCCAGCGTCGAGGCGGCGTTTTAATTCTTCGACCTGAATTTCGGCTACTCCTGTTTCCACCGGCTTCTCCTCGCCGCGAATTCCGCAGAATTCATTGTAGTCGATCAGTTTGGTAATGGTCGGATGCTTGCCGCAGGCCGGGCAATCGGGATTCTTGCGCAGCTTAAGTTCGCGGAACTTCATGTCCAGGGCATCGATCAGCAGCAGGCGGCCGATCAGCGGCTCGCCTTTCCCGAGAATCAGTTTGATGACTTCGGTGGCCTGCATGACGCCGACCAAGCCGGGCAGAATTCCGAGCACTCCGCCTTCGGCGCAGGAGGGAACCAAACCGGGTGGTGGCGGCTCGGGATAAAGGCAGCGGTAGCAGGGACCTTCTTTGGTTGCGAAAACGCTGGCCTGGCCTTCGAAGCGGAAAATCGATCCGTAGACGTTGGGTTTGCCGGTAAGGACGCAGGCATCGTTGACCAGATAGCGGGTGGGAAAGTTGTCGGTGCCATCGGCGATGATGTCGAACTCGCGGAAAATTTCGAGCGCGTTCTCGCTGGAGAGACGGGTATCAAACTTCCGAATATTCAGGAAGGGATTGATGGCCTTCAGCTTTTCCGCGGCCGAGTCCAGTTTCTTGCGGCCCACATCGGCAGTGGAGTGAATGATCTGGCGCTGCAGGTTGGTGTAGTCGACTACATCGAAGTCCACGATGCCCAGGGTGCCGACACCGGCGGCGCCCAGGTACAAAGCCAGCGGCGAACCCAGTCCGCCGGCGCCGATGCAGAGCACCCGCGCGGCTTTCAGCTTGAGCTGCCCCTCCATGCCGACCTCGGGCATGATGAGGTGGCGCGAGTAGCGCTGAATTTCGTCGTTGCTCAGGGTTGCGGCATCGGGTTTGACTTCGATTAAAGTTGGCATCAGAGCCTCATTAAAAATTTCAGATTCAGGATTTCAGATTGAAGATTGTAAGAACAACCTAGCGACAGGAAGGGCTACAACAGCGTACGAAGCGCGGTTTGCTTGGGGCTTTCATTCTGAAATCTTCAATCTGCATTGCGCAATCACCGGCCTCCAGCGATGGAGGGCACTATCGAAATACTATCACTGTCTTTGACTGCCGTGGCTTCCTTTTGCAGGTAGCGGACATCCTCGTCGTTGAGGTAGACGTTGACAAAGGCGCGCAGTTTGCCGTCTTCGGTGTAGAGGTGGCGGCGCAGGTCAGGGTGCTTGGCGACCAGGTCGGAAAGGGCGTCGGCGATGGTTCCAGCCTTTACTTCAACCGCCGGCAGCTTGCCGGCGTATTGGCGCAGGGGAGTAGGGATCTGGATCTTGGGCATAGGCTATAGATGATGCCACAAGCAGGGCGGAAGATTCAGCAGGGTTGTGTAAGTGGTGTGGTTGTGTGGGGCGGGCGAGGGCACCCGCCCCACATCACACAGGTGGATCAGATTACCGCGACCTTTTCGTCTACCAGTTTCTTGTCAGTCTCGTCTGCGCCGGTTAGTTCGAAGGAATTGGTCTGGGAGGCTTTGCCCTTTTCCACGCTGGTGATGACATAGGAGCAGCCGAACCAGTGCGCCTCGGCGAGATCGGTTGGCGACCAGCGCGCGGGATGGTCGGGATGCGAGTGGTAGAAGCCGATGATGTCTTCTCCGCGTTCGCGGGCCTCGCGCTGGATGCGAACCAGTTCCCTGGGGTCGATGTTGTAGCGGTTGTGAGCGGAGTCGGTACGGGTATTGCCCGCGCGAGCGACCGAAGATACGGAGCGGACGCCGTCTTCGTCCATCTGGCCGAGAAGTACGCCGCAGCACTCGTGGGGATAGGTCTCCTCACCGTGCTGTCTGACAGATTCGTATGCTTTGCGTCCGATGTTCAGCATGGAAAATTCAATTCAACACTGGGCAGATAGAGATAACGTCCTCGCAAAATTGCCTGTATTCACAGCCCAGTTCCCGGTTTACAGTCCGGAGTTCGCAGTCCGGAGTTCGCAGTCGTGGTTCAGTCTTCCTCCCAGAATCTTTCGCTCAGGTATTTGTCGCCGGAATCGCACAGGATCGTCACGAAAACCGCAGGCACTCCGGGCGTGAGCTGGCGAGCCAGCTGCAAGCAGCCGACGACGGCGGCAGCGGCCGAGATGCCGACCAGCAAGCCTTCTTCTCGGGCCAAACGCTTGCTCATGGCGTAGGCATCCTCGGTGGAAATTCCGATGTTCTGGTCGGCCAGCGACGGATCGTAAATCTTGGGAACGATAGCGCTGGGCATATGTTTTGCGCCCTCGATACCGTGAAAGGGAGAATCGGGCTGAAGGGAGATGCAGCGAATCGCGGGATTCAGCTCTTTGAGACGGCGGGTGGTGCCGACAAAAGTTCCGCTGGTGCCCAGCATGGACACGAAGTGCGTGACATGTCCTTCTGTTTGTTGCCAGATTTCGTTGGCTGTGCCATGGTAATGAGCCTGCCAGTTGGCGTCGTTGGAATACTGGTCGGCATAGAAATATTTTTCCGGGTGCCTGGCAAAGAGTTCACGAGCGGCACGAATGGCGCCGTCGGAGCCGTCGCCCGGGTCGGTGTAAATAATGTTGGCGCCGTAAGCGTGGAGGATGTGCTTGCGCTCCACCGAAACATTTTCCGGCATGCAGAGGGTTACCGGAAAACCCTCGGCGGCACCGATCATGGCATAGGCGATTCCGGTATTTCCGCTGGTGGAATCAAGTAGAGTCTTGCCGGGGCCGAATTTCCCACTGGCGCGAGCTTGCGCCACGATGTTCGAAGCCGCGCGATCCTTCACCGAGCCACCGGGGTTAAACCACTCGGCTTTGCCGAGCAATTGCACGCCGGGGAGATCGCGAGTCAGGCGTTCCAGACGCAGCAGGGGAGTGTTGCCGATGAGTTCCAGGCTGCGCCGGCCAAACGGGCGCGTCTCAGCCCCGGCGCGGGCAGGCATCGAAGAATCAGGCACTTCCGTTCGTCCGGCTGAGCGCGGTGGCATAGGGTTGTGACTATCGTAATGTATTCGGGACTTGATTAAAGGCTTTTGCAACAGTTCATTGGATTATAAAAGAGGCTGGCCGGATTCCAGGTGGGATCGGAGCGAGAAGCAGAAATGCACTCTTTCCGGCAATTGCGCATCTGATCGAAGAGAAGAGACTGAATCGAAGATGGATTGGAGATAGTTTAGAAGGGATTGGAAACCCACGACGAATGACAACCAAGGTAGAGCAGCGAAGTTACGAGGACGCATTAAGCTGGCTGCGCGATCACGGATTCGATCTGATTGAGGCGCCGGGCACGCAAGCCCGTGTGTTCCTGAAAAAATACGGAGTTTCTGCCGCCATCCAGAAAGATGGGGACGATGGCGTGAAGATTTTTGCCTACCCGGGATATCAGATCGGCAGCGAGATCTCCAAACTGGTCAATCGTGGTTACCAGCAATTTCTGAAAACCGCCAAGACGGAAGTTCCGGCCACCGCCGATCATCTCAAAGCGCTGCAGCAGTTCACCGAAGAATTGAAGGAAGGCCTGGGCTTGCCCAGCCTGTACAACGAGTCGCTGGGCACGGTAAGCGAATCGTACCAGTACGATCGCATCAAAGACCGGGACAAACCGAAATCTGAGCGCCCCAAGCGTCCCTGGGAAAAAGCGTCGACGCTGACTGCAGCCGCTGCCAAGAAGGGCCGCGCGTAGAAATACCTGTCATCTGAGCCCCAGCATTACTTCCTGACTCGCACTTGCACCCGGGTTCCATCCGGCAGTTCGCCGTTGACGAGCTGAACCACGCCTTGACGTACTATGCCTTCAAACTCTTGCGGAGCGCCGGAAACGGCAGGGGCCGAGGGCGCGCGTCCCACGCGGTTCGTGCCTTTGTCCATGGCCTGGTTGGCTAACTCGTCAGCTTCGCGATTGTGTTCGCGCAGGGCGTGATCGATGGAAAACCATTCCAGTTGCGAGATCAATTGTTTGGCGCGACCGTGCAGTTCCTGCAAAGTCAGGTTCTTCACTTTGTAGATGCCTTTGATCTGGCGGACCAGGAGTTCGGAGTCGCTTACTACCTTGAGAGCTTTGTGTCCGTGCTCGATGGCGTATTCAAGCGCCGCGATCAGGCCCTGGTACTCGGCAAAATTGTTGGTTTGATGTCCCAGGTACTGGCTGAGCGCGGCAACTTTGTGCCCGGCTTCGTCCTGAATCACAACTCCATAACCTGCGGGTCCGGGATTGCCGCGGGCGCCGCCATCGCTATGAGCGATCAGATAATGCCCGGGAGGCGTAGAGTGCGAAGCAAACAGACTGCGCGAAGGATGAGAGGGCATGCCGAAAGTTTACATCCAGTCCGGTGTGGGGCGGGCACTCTTGTCCGCCGGGTTTTGAGTTTCGTTCTTCTCTAAATGGATAAAGACTGGGGTCTGGTTGTTGCTGCACATCTGTAGTTGATATACGGAATCACAGTCAAAGGAAGATCGAAGTCAAAATCAAAGACAAAGTCAAAGGCGGCGGACAGAAGTGTCCGCCCCGGACCCATACCATTTCTTACCTGCCGGCGGCCAGGCGGGTGGCCAAACGTTGCGGCAGGTTGGCGGTCAGAATGCGGTCCTGAGCCTGCTTCAGATTGTAGGGTACCCGGCAGAAGGTAATGATGCGGGCGTCGGAGTCGAATATGGCGAAGGCGGCGCGCCAATCACCGTCGCGGGGCTGGCCGACCGAGCCGGGGTTGATCATGTAGCGGACGCCTTCCTTGAGCGGAAATTCCGCAGCTTCGCCTTGCCCCACAGTGTTGTACAGGGGACGAAAGTAGTCGCTGGCAACGTTATTGGTGGAAAAACTTCCCTGCAGGTGGGTGTGTCCGAAAAAGGTGAGGGCGGGAGAGGAGGTCAGGAGCGGCTCGATTGCATCCCGCAGAGTCACTACGTATTCATCTTCGTCAACGGGAGAGCCGTGGACGAATTGCACGCCCGGCAGATCTGCGATTTTGACCGGCCCCTGGGGCAGGGCCTGCAACCACTTCAGGTTTTCCGGACTGAGCTGATCGCGAGTCCACAAGGCTGCGAGTCCAGCGATGGGATTGAAGTCCTTCAGTTCCATCGCTCCACTGGCGGCTTTGTCATGGTTTCCGCGCACGAAGGTGCTTCCGAGGCTGCGGGAACGCTCGATAACCTGGTTGGGGCTGGCGCCATAGCCTACGATGTCGCCAAGGTTGACGACCATGTCGTGCGGGGGAGCCGCCGCCAGGCAGGCTTCCAGAGCTTCCAGGTTGCTATGAATATCGCTTAATAAGAGAACGCGCACAGATCACCAGACAAACTGCCGATTATAGACCTGTGGACGGCTGGCGGCATCTGTCTTTGAGGCAAAGGGCTCTGGAGGCGGATTTTGCGGGCTTTTTTATCCCCGGCCCAGCGGCGGTAGATGGTTTAGATGCCAGCGGTGAAAAGGGGATAAGAACATCGGGGCGGACGGCATCGAATCGCACAGAGCGGTTGGAGAATGCGAAATATATGGAACCAACGCGAAGGAAAAAGAAGGGGAGCGCGGGCTCCCCTTGCTCATTGCCGCAATTTACTTGCTGGTGCCGCCTGGTTCTGCCTTGGCTGTTTCTGAGCCGATTGCCAACGCATACTTTTTTCCGGAGAGACGAATTTCAGTCAGCGACTTGTGGCCGTCGCTGTTGATGCTGGTTAATGCCGAGTTCCGGTCCGGGGTGCGAGCCAGATCGACCATGCGGGCGGGAACCGTGGCCACAACGTCCTTGCCGCGCAGAATGTTGAGTTCAACATTCGGGCCGTTTCCGTCCCACTTGACGGTGTAATCGCCGGGCTGAATTTGTTTTCCGTTGACGGTTACGGGATCGCTCACCTGCAGAGAGCCCTTGTTGGCCGCGAACACGCTCGTCGCCAACAGCAAAGCCAGTCCCAGCAGCAAGCCCTTGGAGATTTTTGATGCAGTCATTTTCACTCCTTTTTTTCTTTCCCGAATCGTCGGGAACCGGTTCTGGGCGGCCTGGACTCGCCTGCGTCACGAAATTCTTGCGTTTCGCTGCCGAAGGCCTACAATGCTGCCTCGGGGTTAAGCAAAGAAGGCTGGGCCGCGAGGCTCTGTGCTCTCTGCCGGGGATTGTTCTCACCTGGGCCGCCAAACCGAGTGTGAGACCAGTCCCTTTAACCCCTGAAAAATTTCTCATCGAAGTTTCGGGTCAGCTGGTTGCGTTTCCTTAGACCCGGTTTCGATTGCTGCCTCGTCAATCACCGCATGATACGTTCTGCACTGCGGGAAAGTTCCGCTGCATTTGAATTCCGCAGTTATCCCTTTTGACGCCGCATTCGCCGCATTGTTAGCAATACGTGCGGTTCGGCAAATACATTCCAATAACGATTTGTCTTGCTTGTTGTGTGTGATGATTTGTTATTGCGGATTAGTGAAGAGGCACGTGCAGGGCGGACAGGAGTGTCCGCCCCACTCAGACTATGTTGAGTACTACCTTCCCGAAATTTTTTCGTTCGAGCAGTAACCGGTACGCTTCCGGCGCCCGGTCGAGAGGCAGCACCTGGCCTACGACGGGGCGAAGATGGCCTTGCGCCGTCCACGCGGAAAGCTGCTTCCAAGCCTGGTTCATCAGCTCACGTTTCGCGGACAGATACGTCAGCCATAGTCCATGCACGCTCGCACCTTTGGCGTAGAGCATGCGCGCGTCCAGCACCGCGGGTTGCCCGGTGGCTGCGCCGTAAACGATCACGCGCCCAAAATCACGCAGGCAGCGAACGCTCTTTGCAGTGTGCTCTCCACCCAGCATCTCGAATACGGCATCGACGCCTTCGCCGTGCGTCATTTCTTTGATGGCCTCTTCGTAATCGCGTTGCTTGTAGTTGATGCCATGCTGCAGCCCGAGCGTCTTCACGCGCGCCAGCTTTTCTTCCGAGGAAGAAGTGCCATACATTTCGACGCCAAGTATTTTCCCAATCTGCACCGCCGCGGTTCCAACTCCTCCGGCCACGGCATGGATGAGAACTCGAGGCGCCGTTTTTTCTGCAGGTGGTTCGAGCAGACCAGCTTTCCAGAATGCAAAATAGGCGGTGAAATAATTGACTGGGAACGCCGCGCCTTCTTCGGCGCTCCATCCCGCGGGCACCGGCCACATCAATGCGGGAGAGGCAGCGACGCGCTCGGCAAATGCAGCCCACTGCATGTAACCCATGACGCGCCTGCCATCGCTCAGGCGAGTCCCGCAGAATTCGCGGCCGGCGACCAGCGGCGGCTTCGGAGCTCCGGGATAACCGCCTTGCGCAGTCATGATGTCGGCGAAATTGATTCCGCCGGCTTCGACCTGCACTAACTCCTGACCGGTGGCGGGTACCGGCTCCGGAACCTGCTGCACTTCCAGCACTTCTGGATCGCCTAAGCGGGTGATGACCAGGGCTTTCATGGGCAAAGTTTAGCAGGCCTAAAGCGGTGCCGATCTCTCCAGTTATTTCTATTTCTGCTTTCCTCCTTTGCATGAGCAGTCGCGATCCCGGAAAGAGAGCGGCTTCACCATCGCGCCCGACGGGGCCGGGGCGCGCCAGACATTTGGCGGGAGGTATATACTTGCGTTAATAAGGTTGGGGCTCTTCGCCCGCCACGCCGGGTGGAGAGGTCGGAGCTTTTCATCTTCTAATTCATAGGCTCCGCTTTAACAGATCGCTGGTACCGCTTTAGCAGCACCGGGTAGCCAGTGCGGGACTCTCGTTCGCGGCAGGGGTCCGCAGGTGGGTTCCGGGGAGGTCCGTCGGTGGACTTGGTATTGGTGCGTTTTTTATTTGTACTAATTATTGCTGTTACCTGCTACTTGATTGATCCGTTCGGCCTGCCTTCCAAGCTCGACGCGGGAGTAGGCGCGATCATCGGCCTGGCCATCGTGCTGTTCGAATGGAGGCTGCGGCTGATCAGCCTGAAGCGCCTGATCGGAGCCGCTATCGGCAGCATCCTCGGCATCTTCGGCGCTTACCTCTTCGCCTTGGTGATTCGCAACAGCGTTGTGCCGGGACGCACCCAGGGATTTCTGCAAATTCTGGTCATGATGCTGATGGCTTACGTCGGCCTGATCGTCGGCGCCAACAAAGGCGACCTGCTCAACCTGTCGGCCCTGGGAGGCGTGTTTGGAGGCGAGAAACAGGGGAAGAAAAGCTACAAGATCCTCGACACCAGCGTAATTATCGACGGCCGCATTGCTGACATCGCCGAGACCGGTTTTCTCGATGGGGTGATCGTGACCCCGCAATTCGTGCTGCGCGAACTGCAACTGGTGGCCGACTCCGCCGACTCGCTCAAACGCAACCGAGGCCGCCGCGGCCTTGACATCCTGCAGCGGCTGCAGAAAGTGGCGTCGCTGCAGATCCAGATCGTGGAAGACGATTTCCCCGCCGTCCGGGAAGTGGACTTGAAGCTGATCGAACTGGCCAAGCTGTATGAGGGCAAGATCATCACCAACGATTTCAACCTGAACAAGGTGGCGCAGTTGCAGGGTGTAGCCGTGCTCAATATCAACGAACTGGCCAATTCGCTGAAACCGATTGTGCTGCCCGGCGAAACCATGAAGGTTTTTATCCTGAAGGAAGGCAAGGAGTACAACCAGGGAGTCGCCTATCTGGATGATGGAACCATGGTGGTGGTGGACAATGCCAGAAAGATGATCGGCAAGACCATCGATATTTCGGTGACTTCGGTCCTGCAAACCACTGCCGGAAAAATGATTTTCGGAAAATGGGACGAGCGTAACGGAGCGCGTCATGACTCGCGTCCGGCGGTCAACGCGGTGCCTGCCATACCTTCCGTGCCAGGAGTGCAAAGTGCGGAAGCGAAGAAGACGGCGCCCATCATGGTGGAACGGCCGGTGGAGTAGGATTGCGCGAGTCGCATTTACGCCTGGAAGCTAGCGCACCGCCACTGACCGCACCCGAATGGTATCGCCTTCAAGCATTCCCATGACGTGAACTCTTTCTCCCGCCAGTTTTTCGAGTTGGTTCGCGTCGCCCGCAAGGGCATGAACTTCTTCGCCATCCACCAGTACATAGTGCGAACCATTGCGCACACATGCCCGGGCGCATTCCGCCGAGGTCTTGCCGGAATTTCTGGAATGGCGGGCTCCGCAGCGGGAATCTGTAATTACCCCTGCGAAGGATCTATCCGTAGGTTCGCCATTATCAGCCGCGTGGCCGTCGTCCTGCGATTCCTGGGCCTGAACCGTGGCCGCTTGTGCGTGACTAGTAACGGGATTGTCCGAGGTCGAATCATTCGCGATAATGTCATCGGGGAATTGGTTACCCGACTCTCGATTGTCCAAAGCAGCGTCAGTGGAGGTTGGATTCGCGGAGAGAGATTCTGCAGCCGACTCCGATGAACTCGCGTCCGATGTGGTGAGCGGCGAGGATTGCACGAAGGCGAATGCCACCGATGCGCCGGCAAATAAAAGGCTGAACATCAAAGCCGATGACAAGGCCGTCACCGCGCAAAGCATTACCAGCGAGAACCACGAACCGGTTTTTTCCTTCATCATCGCCCCCCGAGACTCGGCCTGCTTGATTGAAGAGCATTTTCAAGGCCGATTAAGCAGGCGCTCAGGGTGCTGAAAGCAATGGGCTAGTTGGACTGGGTGCAGCAGGTTAAGGGCGGGCGCCGGAGGATTGATTGGAAGTGATACAGCGCAGGGCACATACGGATGGCTGGCCATACGGCAAAAAATTCACGAAGCGAGCAAAATGGCGTACGGGAAAGTCCCTAGAAAGCGGGGGAGAAGCCGACATCTAAAATCAAAGACGGCGGACAAGAGTGTCCGCCCCCACACAAACACGTGGTTACTTCAAGGCTTGCAGCTTTTGGGTAGCGAACTGGGCAACTTCGCTGGCGGGATTTTCCCTTTGTATCTGCTCGTAGATGCGTTTGGCTTCGGCGGGCTGGTGAGATGACTCGTAAGTGTCAGCCAACTCCACCTGGGCCGTGACTTTGCCAACGCTTCGAGTCGGCTTCGCGACCAGCCCGTTGTAAAGGTCAATCGCTTCCTTGGTGCGATTGGTGTCGCGATACACTCCGGCGAGCGCCAGCTTCGCCAATGCAGCCAGGTCGTCATTATGAGAGGAAGCCACGTCCTTTAAAGCGCGCTCGGCGGCGGCATTGTCGCCCATCTGGGCAGAGGTCAAGCCGACGAAATAACGGGCAAATTCAGCCGTCCGGGTACGGGGATATTTATCGACCACGGTCTGGAACTGCTTGTGGGCCTCCGTGGCGCGCTCCTTGACAGAAGTAAAGCTGGGAGAATCGGGCTCCGCCGGAGCGCCTACCGGCCGCAGCGGAGTGTCCAGCGTCCGCACCGCCTGATTCAGATCAACGCTGGCTCTCTGATCCTCGCGGTTCAGGTAGTACCAGCCACCTCCGACGGTGGCCAGCACCACGGCCAGGACTATGCCACCTATGATGAGCTTGGTTTGGTGCTCGGCGGTCCAGTGGGCGGTTGCCTCGGCTGCGCCGAAAGTAGCTCGGCTAAATCTGTCCTGTTTTAGTTGATGACGGGTTTCTGCGCGCACGAACTTCCCTTCTGCTGAAATTTGGGCTTGGAAGCTGGTCGATTGAGTCTAACACGACGTGAAAAAGTCCGGCCTGCGGGCGGCGGCTTGCGGAAATGCGAAAGCCGTCGGGCTGGCCGGCGGCTTCAGCGCAAGGCGGTGCGCTTGAGATCTAGCGCGAGGTTTCCTCCAGAATTCCCTGTTCCAGCTTTTCCTGGCACTCGATGCAATGCCGCGTCCAGGGAACCGCCTCCAGACGTTTAGCATTGATCTCTTTGCCACAGGCGATACATTCTCCGAATTCGCCCTCCCGCAGTCGTTCCAGCGCGCCTTCCACCATTTGCAGCAGCTGGCGGTCGTTGTTGCTCTGATGAAAGAGAAATTCCTTGGTGTAGGAACTCGCGGCGCGGTCCGCGATATCCTGGGCCGAGCCTTCGTCCACGGTGCGGCCGTCCTGTTCCGTGCGGGTTACCATACGGCGCAGTTCAACTTGCCGGGATTCCAGACGCTTCTTGAAGTACTCCAGTTTCTTTTTATCCATGGATAATAACTTCGCGGCCCGCAGGCCGCGTCCTTAATGCGCCGATTCATGACTGAACGAAAATGATATGCGCTCAAATTGAGATGCGTCAACTGGCCGATAGGATTCTTGCGGGAATCTCGCGGCTAAAGGGACGTAACAGAGCGAGCCTGTCTATCTGGGCAATGCATCCGGCATGGATGCGAGCGCATATCCCATGACGGCCATTGCGGTCGCGTTCTCCTGCAGCTCGCGAGGGACAATCTTGTCCAGCGTATCGGCGGCCGTGTGGTGGTAGTTGAAGTAGATGCGGCCATCCTGCAGCAAGCCAAACGCGGGCACTCCTTGCTTGGCAAGGGGTTCTATGTCTGCTTCCGGACTGTCGCTGCTCAAATCAATCAGATTCGCCCCAAGCGGTCTAAGAATGTCGAGCACCGGCTGCAGTTGCGCCGCAGCCTCGGGCGTAATTTTGGCGCGGAATCCCATGGGATGCGATGCTCCCAGGTCGCTTTCAAGCGCAGCTACGTGATTGCCGATCTCCGAGGCGTGTGCCCTGGCATAGTCCACATGGCCGCGCCCCAGGTTCTCTTCATCGATCCAGGCAATCACCCGTAGTGTGCGCTTGGGGCGGAGATGAAGCTGCTGCACCAGTTTTGCGGTTTCCATGGCCACAGCCACGCCTGCGGCATCGTCGATAGCTCCTGTGCCCAGATCCCAGGAGTCCAGATGCCCGGAGACGATTACGATCTGTTCCGGATGTTCGGAACCTTTCAGGTCACCGATGACGTTGTAGGTGGTTACTTCCTCCGCCGTTTGCGAGGTCAATACCAGGTGCATGCGGACTTTGCCCTGGGCGGCGAGATGGGCGATAAGGTCCGCGTCCTCGCTGGTCACCGCTCCCGCCGGAATGTCTGCCGCCTGGCTGTTTCCGGCGTGAGGCAAACGATAGTCGGCCCCGCCCACCGATCGGATCAGGGAAGCTGCGGCGCCCAGGGCCGCCGCTCGTTTCGCTCCCTGCGAACGATAGGTGACGGCTTCGTCGTAAGCTTCTCCGGCAAACCCGCCCGCCGCTTTCTGCTTGTCGAAGGCCACGTTGAACAAAACGATCTTTCCCTTAACCTGCTCTCGTCCGAGGCGGTCCAGATCGGCGAAGCTGTTGACCACGATGACCTCGGCGATGATTCCCTGCGCGGGCGTAGGATGATTCCCGCCCAAGGCTGTGAGCACAATTTTCTGCGTGGTGCCGGGGGCCTGGCCGGGATACTCCACCAGTTCGGCGGTTTCGGCGCCACGAATCCAGTGGCGAGCGTGTACCGGCTCCAGGCGTACCTCAAGGCCGAGCCTGCGCATTTCGCCGGCCACGTAGTCGATTGCGGCCTGGGCCTGGGGCGACCCGACGGCGCGTGGCCCGATGTTTTCAGTGAGATGCGCGACCTGATGATAGGCGTAGTCGTCACTCAGGGCCGCGTCCCGAATTTCAGTCAGCCCCTGTACCAGCGCGGGCGGCAATGTGGCTTCTGCGGGCTTTTGCCGCCGGTCGTAATCGCCCGTCACGGGAGCATTCGGTTGTTGCGCGGCGAGACCTGGCGGGATCAGGGTAGCGAGCAAGAGTAAGAGTGTGGTTCGCATGGGGATCAAAGAATACGCCTGCGGGCGGCAGGAATCGTGAACGAGCGGGGAATTTTGGTCGCGCCGGAATTTGCCGCCAGCTATGCTGCCTGTGCCCTGTTCCTCGCCGCCTGTCATTTCTAAAAACCGGAACTTCCCGTCGCGCGCTCTGGAAGCAACGCGAAGGCTGGCCCGAGCCTTGCAGCCATATCAAAGACTTCCGCCAAATCCTACTCTGCAGCTTCCTTCTCGATCACGACTTTCAGGTGCGTGGTCACATCCTTGTGCAGCTTGATCGGCACCGTGAACTCACCCACAGTTTTGAGTGGCTCGTGGATTTGAATCTTCCGGCGATCCACGTCAAAGCCTTTTTTCGCCAGCGCGTCCGCGATGTCGCCGGAGGTGACCGAGCCGAAGAGCTGATCATGTTCGCCGGAGCGGCGCTGGAACGAAACCGAAACCCCTTCGAACTGCTTGGCCAGTGCCTCGGCACTGACTTTCTCTTTCGCCGAACGGCGGACGGAGGCAGCCTTCATTTGCTCGATGACGGCTTTATTGCCCTTCGACGCTTCAATCGCCAGTTTGTGCGGCAGCAGATAGTTGCGTCCGAACCCTTCGGCGACCCTGACCACATCGCCGCGGGAGCCCAGCTTGGGCACATCTTCCTTCAGGATGACTTCCATGGACGACTCCTATAAGAAATTTTTTCGCCACGGATTTGCGCAGATTTCACGGATCAAATCAGAAAAATGAAATCCGCGAAGATGTGCGTAAATCCATGGCCAAGTTTTTAATTACGAGGCGCGGCCGGCAAACGGCAGCAGGGCGATGTTGCGCGCCTGCTTGATGGCCGACGACAAACGCCGCTGGTGCGGCGTGCAAACTCCGGTCAGCCGCCGTGGAACGATTTTGCCGCTCTCCGCCACGAATTGGGCGAGCAGCCGGACATCTTTGTAGTTGATCGCCTCGATTTTCTCCACGCAGAACTTGCAGACCTTCTTGCGCCGGAAATATTTGCGTCCGCCTTCGCGGCCGCCCGGACCGCCAGGACGCGGCGGCCGGCGTTCTCCGCGGTCAGGCCGGTCGCCAAACGATGGACGGTCTCCACCTGAGGGCCGATCTCCGCCGGCAGGACGCTCTCCAGAACTTGAACTTGCTCCCGTTGCGGTTGCTCCAGTTTCTTCAGCCATGATGCTCCTTAAAGTTTGTCGTTGGTTCTTGGTCGTTGGCCTTTTAGACCACGTTGTCGCCAGCATGTCGGTCGCAGACTTCACAAGCCCACGACCAACGACCACTTACGCTGTAACCGCCGCGGTATCTCCGCCTGCTTCTGCAGGCGGCGCCGGAGGCGTCTTGCGGCGCGCGTCGCGGATCGCCTTAATCTTGTCGAGGCGCTTTTGTTCTTCGTCGATGCGCACAGTAATGAATTTGATCACCGGCTCGGTGACGCGCAAGCGGCGTTCCAGTTCGTGGATCAGCCCGCCACCGCCTTCGACCGTGAGCAGCACGTAGATGCCGTCGTGAAATCTCCGGACCATGTATGCCAAACGGCGTTTGCCCATCTTCTCCACGCTCTTAACCTTCCCGCCCGACGAGGTCACGGCGGTTTCCAGGGTGGAAATCAGTTTGTCCTGTTCTTCCTCCACCATATCGGGGCGGACGATAAACATCAGCTCATAAGTGCGATTCATTTTCTCTCCATCTTCCATCCACAACGTTCGATTTCGATGTAGGCGCGTTCGCGCCTACGTCAGCTCGACCTTCCGGTTGAAGCGGTTCATTGCCGCCGCCGGACCTTCTTTCAAAATTATGTTCACCGCTTCGGCAGCCTTGTCGAGCATCTGGTCGACAACTTTCAGTTGCGACTTGCGAAATGGCGTCAGCACGAATTTGACGCCGTCCGCGATTTTGCGGTCGGGCGCGATGCCCAGCCGGATGCGCAGCACCTCCGGCGTGCCCAGCGCCGCAATGATCGACTTCATGCCATTGTGGCCCGCCGAACTACCCCGCTGGCGGATACGCATCGTGCCCAGCGGCAAATCCAGTTCGTCGTAAATCACGATCAGGTCTGACTCTGGCCTGATCTCATGCCTGGCCACCAACTCCCGAACCGACATGCCGCTCAGGTTCATGAAGGTCTCAGGCTTGGCCAGTAAAACCGGTTCGCCGCCAATTTCGGTCCGGGCGGTGAGCGCGCGACACTGGCGATTTCTTACTTCCACACCGCTGTCGTTGGCGATGCGGTCTATGGTCAGAAAGCCCAGGTTATGGGGCGTGAACTGGTATTCCATGCCCGGGTTGCCCAGCCCGACAATCAGTTTCACGCCATAGATCCTTCGCTCCGCCTGATTGCATAACGACGTTGGATGACGGCGGCGGGCTCAGGCGCCCGCCAAACATCATCACTTCTTCTCTTTCTTCTCGGGCTTGTCCGGCTTTTCCGGAGCGGTTTCCGCACCCTCTTCACCCTCGACCTCCTGCTTGCCCTTCTTGATGACTTCGGGCTCGGCCGGAGCTGCGCCGGCTTCTGCAGCCGCTGCTTCGGGAGTGGCTACCACTTCTTCCTTGACGGTGGTGATGTGCGCCACCGGCTGGTTGGCCTCGGTGATGAATTCGATCTTGTCATCGTGCGCCAGGTCGGAAACGCGCAGAACCTTGCCGAACACCAGTTCGCTGACGTCGGCCTCGATCGCGCTCGGAATATCGCCCGGCAGGCACTCGACTTCCACTTCGCGCAGAATCTGCTCGAGGATGCCGCCCTGCTGCTTCACTCCAGCGGCTTCGCCCTTGAGCACGATGGGCACGCTGACCTTGAGTTTCCGGTCCATGGCGATGCGCTTGAGGTCGATATGCAGCAGGTGGCCTTTGATGGGCTCGTACTGCCAGTCGACGATCATGGCCTTGGTGCGCTCGTTGCCCTCGAGGTCGAGATCGAAAATAGTGTTATGGCCGGTGGCGGAGTGCAGAATGCGCGTCACCTGGCGCGGGTCAAGGGTTACCGGCAGCGATTGCTTGCCGGCGCCGTAGAGCACGCCGGGAATCTTGCCGCCCTGACGCACGCGGCGAGCCACATTCTTGTTGCCCGAGGTGCGGGGTTGCGCTTCTAAAACGTTGCTTTCGGTTGCAGTTGCCATAAATTTTGATTCCTATAAGAACAGTCTGCTGACTGAAGTTTCCTCGTGAATTGACTGGATGGCGCGTCCGATCAAGCCAGCGATAGTAAGCACTTTGATTTTCGGTTCTTGCCTGGCCGCTTCGCTCAGCGGGATAGTGTTGGTCACGACCACTTCGGTAATGCATGACTGCGAAATGTTCTGCACCGCCGGGCCCGAAAGCACCGGATGCGAAGCGCAGGCATAAACCTGGCTCGCGCCATTTTCCATTAACGCGCTGGCGGTTTTTACCAGCGTGCCCGCCGTATCAATCAAGTCGTCGATCACCAGGCAAGTGCGGCCTTTGACGTCGCCGATGACATTCATGACTTCCGCCACGTTCATTTCCGAACGGCGTTTATCGACGATAGCCAGGGCGGAATCCATCTTCTTGGCGAAGAACCGGGCGCGCTCCACACCGCCCGCGTCGGGTGAAACCACCGTCAGGTTGGGCAAATTCAGCCGCTTGAAATGGTCCACCAGTACCGGCGACGCAAACAGATGGTCTACCGGAATATTGAAAAATCCCTGCAACTGCGGTGCATGCAAATCCACGATCAAAGCCCGGTCGGCGCCTGCTGTCGTGAGCAGATCGGCGACCAGCTTGGCTGAAATCGGCACCCGCGGCTTGTCCTTCCGATCCTGCCGGGCATAACCGAAGTACGGAATCACCGAGGTGATGCGGCGGGCCGAGGCCCGCTTGAGCGCGTCAATCATCAACAGCAATTCCATCAAATGCTCATCCACCGAGCGGCAAGTGGGCTGCAGCACGAACACGTCCGCGCCGCGCACATTCTCCTGGATCTGGACGTAAGCCTCGCCGTCCATGAACCGTGTGACTTGCGCCTGCCCGCGAGTCAGCCCAAGAAAGACGCAGACCTCATCGCATAGCGCCTCGTTAGCCGTGCCGCAGAAGATCTTGAACTTGTCGTCCACCCGGCTGCGTTGCGGTTTGCGCTCGGACTTTTCGTCAGCGCTCATCTGAGCCTTCTTTTCCGTCGCTGTCGCAAGAGTTGCCATAGGGGCTTCGGGCTCCTAGCTACTAGCTTCTAGCCGTCAACGGTCGCGACTTCTCCCTGGCTAGAAGCCAGGGGCTAGAAGCTGGTTTCTGGCTGGGCCGCTAGGATTCGAACCTAGACAAAGTGCTCCAAAGGCACTTGACCTACCATTAGTCGACGGCCCAGTAAGGTCAGTTTCGTGTTTCCAGTTTCAGGTTTCAAGCAAAACGTTGTGCCCGCATTATCCACTCGAAACTAGGAACTAGAAACCAGAAACTTTTTCCAGTACTGCTGCCGGGTCATCGTCGTAGTCGCCTGCGCCGGAACCCCTGCCCGCCGCAACCGGGCCACAGCCTTCTCGGCGGTCGTTCGCGACCGGAACAGGCCGTAAACGGCGGAACCGGAACCGGACAGCGAGGCATAAAACGCCCCAGAGCCTTCGAGCACACTTTTCACCTTGCGCAATTCGGGATACTTGGGAAAGACGACTCGTTCGAAGTCGTTTTCGATCCCGGTACGGACAAGGTCGAGAAGCGAGGTCTCGGCCCGGCCCCTGCCTTTACTTACAGGGACACCGGATAAAGGTTGACCACTCAGCCACGCAGAAAGCACGCGGCCGATCTCCAACATTCTATCGGAGGGTGGCGGAAGCGTCAATTTTGAGGCGGCTCGGGCCTTCTCAGACTGTGTGGGGACGGGTCGAAGCTCGTCCTGTGAAGATTCGAAGGGACCCGTCCTAGTCGAGCGTGGCTGGGCAGATCCCTTTGCCGTCATCCCATCCCAATCGGCGAACGCCTGGGGAGTCGAAACCCCGATGTCCGGCGTGGCCACGACGCAAGCCATATCCGGCAGATCGGGTAGGGGATAGACTTCTTCCCCGTGTCCTACGCCCAGGACGGTCCCACCCACCAGGAATAAGGGCAAATCCGAGCCCACCCCGGCTGCAATCCGCAGACGCTCCGCGCCCGACAACTTTTTCTTCAGGGCACTCTCGAGTCCGATCAAAGCTGCTACCGCATTCGCCGAACCCGCGCCCAAGCCACCTTGCACCGGCAAACGCTTTTCGATGGTGATGACAATCCGGCCACGAACCCGAAGCGCCTCCATTGCGCTTTCTGCAATGCGGTAGCAGGTATTGGTCGCGTCGGTGGGCACGCGCGGGTTGTCGCAGCGAATCTCAATCCCCGACCCGCGTGCGACTTGAACGTGAACGATGTCGTGCAGAGCGATGGTCTGATACACGGTTCTCAGATCGTGGAAGCCGTCGGGTCTGAGGGGACCGATGCTCAGGCCGAGGTTGATCTTGGCGAAGGATCGTACGGTGACGGGCATGGAAAGATGATTCTAACCACAGGGGAGCCGGGGAAACAGAGGCTAGCGCCTTCAGATTTCTCTTACCCGTACGATCGGCAAAAATCTGGCGGCCGGCTTTAAGTTCTTCTCTTGTAGTAAATCGTGAACTCAAATCCCGGGTTCGGGGGGAACAGCTCGGCCACTTTTTTCAGGCGCTCGGCCATCTGAGCGGGCGCCAGGAGCGGGTAGTCGCGTTCCCGCAAATCGTAGTAGTCCACATCGATAAACAAAGAAAGCAGGTAAATCGAGATAGCGTCAGAAAAGCTGGCTGCCAAAAATTCATTCTTATGCTTCTCCGTATCCGGACCAGATCCAGTGGCCAACTTGCGCGACTCCCAGGCATCGAGCGACGTTTCCCCGCGCGCTTTATTCTGTACCTGCCTCCACACCATGTCGGCAAAAGCTTGGGACACGCCGGCTTTCTCTACCACCGCGTGCCCGACGTTGATATAGAACTCGAAAGCCACCGAAAACTTGTCATCCATCAGGCGGGTGGAGATAAATACACACTGTGCGTCGCCCAGATCGAGGTTGCGATGGCAGACCGCGTTGTCGCTGAGGGCGACGTCATAGCGGTCGGCAATCACGGTTTCGTCGCCCTGGTTTACCGTCAACGGGACGAAGTAGTAAGCCTTGCGTTTGAGCGCCCCTGCCGCGGCATCGGGGACGGCGGCCACCATGCGCTGCAGGTCGGACTCGGGAACCGTGATCTCGCCTGAGGCGGCGTAACAAATCCCGTTGGCAGCTTGTGAGACCGGGGTCTGGCGGACAACCTCCGCCGGGGCTCTGGTAATGGGCGGCGCAACTTGTGACATGGCAAGTATTCTAGCGCACACCGACGGCGGCGCTACAATCGGGAACGAATGTCCTTTACCGAAGCCCCGTCCGCCAAGCTGCACTGGCTGTTGGTGGTTTTTCGCGTGCTGCTGGTGAGTTTCCTCCTGACGCTGCTTGCTTTTGCAGCCTGCCTGTTGCTGGGGATCCTGGGGTTGGTCATCAGCGGGTGGCTGCACGGTGTTCATCCCGACATGACTTTGGCATATCGCCACTTCGCATTCCCCGTCGCGGTAGCGACAGGCGTGATCGCTTTGCTCGCGGCCATTGTCATGGAAGGGTGGCGCACCCGTGAAATGTAGAAGGGGGTGTCCCGCCCTGTGGCAGCCTTCCTTCATGAGGTGCTAACGTGATCGCTGATGATCGTCGGCACCGGCATCGATATCGCTGAAGTTCCCCGCATCGGGCAAGCCCTTGCCCGCCATGGCGACCGCTTCCTCCACCGTGTGTTTACCGAAGGCGAGATTCGCTACTGTGATTCCAAGGCCAACCGGGTGGAGCGCTACGCGGCTCGCTTCGCCGCCAAGGAAGCCGCCATGAAGGCGCTGGGCACGGGTTGGAACCACGGCGTGCGCTGGCGTGATATCGAAGTTTCCCGCCAGCCCGGCGGCCGGCCCACTATCACATTCCACGGTAAAGCGGCTGAATTCGCATCCCGGCTTGGCGCAGCGCACGTCGCGTTGTCCCTTTCTCACACCGCCGAGCAGGCGATCGCGCAGGTGATTCTCGAAACCGAGTAGTCATAATCTGCGCTGACAACCGCGAACTGACGACTGGCAACTGTCCTCTGGTAGACTGTCGCCTTCCCGGCGAACCCCCGCGATGAGTGATTCACTGCTCCTGACCCCACCTACGGAAACCGTCCCAGATCGCGCCATTCTGGCAGGTACCGCCTTGAGCAGTTTCGCGGCGCTGTTGCTCGAGCTTGCGCTTACCCGGCTGTACTCGGTCGTGCTCTTTTATCACTTCGCATTTTTGGCGATTTCGATTGCCTTACTGGGACTGGGCGCCGGCGGCGTGTTCGCTCATCTCAGGAAGGCCCGGTTGGCGCGCTTCGAGACCCGCAGTCTGGTGGCGCGGCTATGCGCCATCAACGCGCTGATTGTGCCGGTGGTCCTTGTCGTGGTGCTGCGCATCCCCGTTTCACTGGAGATATCGAGACTGAATTTTCTCCGCCTGACCGCGATTTACCTGGCTTCCGCAGTTCCCTTTTTCATAACCGGACTGGAGTTCTCGATCGTTTTTGCCCGCCAGGCTTCCCATGTTTCGCGGCTTTATGCAGCCGACCTGGCGGGCGGCGCGTTGGCCTGCCTGGCTATCGTCCCCCTTCTCAAATGGCTGGGCGGACCGAACACCGTGCTCTTTACCGGGGCCTGTATGGGACTGGCGGGAGTGGTATGGGCGGCGAATCGCAAGGCGCGGAAGTCCGCCGCCGGCCGCGCGGTTTTTCTATTCGTGCTGATCGCGGTTAACTATTCCGGCAAGATCTTCGATATTGTCTACGCCAAAGGTGGCTTCCGAGATCCAGCCTGGGTTGAGTTTGCCCGCTGGAATCCAATCTCGCGCGTGGAGGTGGATCGTCAGGGCGACAGCAGGGCGATTGTGATCGATGCCGATGCGTCGACTTATCTGATGAACGTCGATGCAAAACATTGGCAGGGAGGGTGGGAGAAAAGCCTGATGTCAGCGCCCCCCGCCCTGGCCAATGTCTTGCGCCCGCATGGCGACTTCGCCATCATCGGCCCGGGCGGCGGCGTAGATGTCCTGCGCGCCGTGGCGTCGGGCAGCCCGAGCGTTACCGGCATCGAAATCAATCCCATCATCGCCAACACCATCATGCGCGGCCGTTACGCCGCTTACACCTATCACCTGTACGAGCAGCCCGAGGTGCACATCCACGTTACTGACGGGCGCTCGTTCGTCCGCAATGCCGCGCAGCATTTCGACGTGGTGCAAATGACGCTGGTGGATACCTGGGCCTCCACTTCAGCAGGCGCATTCGCGCTGAGCGAAAACAGCCTCTACACCGTCGAGGCATTCCGCGAATATTTCGAGCATCTGAAGCCGGACGGGCTGATCGCCATCACGCGCTGGGAGTTTCAGCAGCCCCGCGAAGCGCTGCGTGTGGTTTCAGTAGCCATGCAGGCGCTGCACGAGTTGGGGGTCGAAGACACTCGCAACAATTTTATTGTGGTCGCGGACGGGCGTCTGGACGTGGACGGCATTCCGGTAGTGGTGCTGGCCAAGCGCACCGCTTTCACCCGCGACGAGCAGACGCTGGTGCAGCAACACCTGGCGGCGAATCCACGGCTGTTTTCATTCTATGTGCCATTCGGTCCGAATACGGCGGCCGAGGGGGCGCCCGCTGCGTACGCGGCCAATTCGAGCGCCTTCGCCCGGCTGATTCAGTTGAACGATCCCAAGCAATTTGCTTTGCGCTATCCCTACGATGTCTCTCCCGTGACGGACAACGCTCCTTTCTTTTTCTTCACCTTGAAGCCCGGCCAGATTCTGCACCCGGAATCCCTTCAGCGCGGAATCGACTGGAAAAACAACCTGGGCGTCGCCGTGCTGGGGATGGTTTTAGTGATTTCGATCGTCGCCGTGTTGTCATTTCTGGTTATACCCCTGGCCATGTCGGCCCGAGGTGAGCAGCAACGCCCTAGCCGGTTACTTTACTTTGTCGCCGTCGGGCTGGGATACATTCTGGTCGAGATCGCCTTCATCCAGCGCTTTGTCCTGTTTCTGGGCCATCCGGTCTACGCCCTCACTGTGGTGGTGTTTTTGCTCCTGCTTTCAAGCGGCGCGGGCAGCATGCTGTGCCGCCGCTGGCTGGCTGATACCAGCCGGGTCTGGCTTCCCCTGATACTTATCGCTGCTACCGTGCTGCTGTATGTGGCCGTTCTGCCCGGCTTGCTGAATGCCTTGGTCGGCCTGCCTTTTGCCGCGAAACTATTAGTCAGTGCCGGGCTACTCATTCCTCTCGGATTTGTCATGGGTATGCCGTTTCCCACCGGCCTGCGGTCGCTGGCCGCCAGTCCTGCAGTCGAATTCCCTGTTGTGAAGAATGAAAGCGACGGCAATACGGTGGAGTGGGCATGGGCCATGAATGCCGCTTCCAGCGTTCTGGGGTCGGTGATGGCCATCATCATTGCCATCCAGTTTGGGCTGAATGTCACCCTGGCATGCGGGGCGGCGGCGTATCTGATTGCGCTGGGGCTGGTCCCAACCCTTCATCCGGTATCCAAAGTGGCATGAGCCTGCCGCGTGGTCTGCTATTATTCTGGAAATCCAAGCCGTATTCGTGAGTAGCGGCCAATACACCCAGCTCGGGAGAATGAGTGCCTAGCCAGAAGCAGCTAAAGTGGTCTGAACTCAAAGTCGGGCTCACGGTGCTGGCCGCCTGCATCACTCTCGGGGTTTTGATCTTTCTCATGAGCGGCACGGGTGGACTGTTCACCACCAAAATTCTGCTGAAATCATATTTCGACAACGCCAGCGGCCTGCGCGTGGGCGCGCCAGTGCGCCTGGCAGGTGTGGACATCGGCAACGTAACCAACATCCGGGTGGTGCAGGACCGCGCGAGACAACTCACCCCGGTTGAAGTTGCGATGAAAGTGAACACCAGGTACCGCTTCAGCCTGCGCAAGGATTCTCTGACTCTGCTCTCTACCGCCGGCGTCCTGGGTGAAACTTATATTGACATTGACAGCTCGCAGGCCAAGGGCCCGCCCGCGGTAGATGGCGACGTACTGCCGAGCCGCGAGGTTCCGGATTTCGGCGACATGGTCCGTGCCGGCCAGGGCACATTACAGAACATGGATGCGCTGATAAAGCGCCTGGATCGCATCGTTGCCTTTGTCGAGAGTGGACAGGGGTCGGTCGGCAAACTGCTCTATGATCCTGCTCTCTACAACCGCCTGAACTCGACGGTAAGCGAATTCCAGGGCCTGGTGAATCAGGTCGCTCAGGGCAAGGGCACATTGGGCAAGCTGTTTTCTGACGAGGAGCTCTACCAGAAGGTCAATGGCACCGTGGATAAGCTGAACACGGTGATTGACGATTTGAACGCCGGCAAGGGAAGCGCGGGGAAATTTCTGAAAGATCCAGCGCTGTATAACACCGCCAACGACACCATCGCCAATGTGAAAAAACTTACCGACGATATCAACGCCGGCAAGGGCGCCATCGGCAAGCTGGCCAAGGACGAAGAATTTGCGCGCAAGCTGCAAAATGTCATGGACAAGCTGTCCCTCATTTCCGACCGCCTGGAAGCGGGCGAAGGCACCGCAGGGAAACTGCTGCGCGACCCATCGCTGTTTACCGATGCGGACCAGATGCTGGTGGAAACCCGAGGCCTGGTCAAATCAATCCGCGAGAATCCAAAAAAATATCTGACCATCCACTTCAAAGTCTTCTGATTTGAAAATGTGGGCGCGAGCGTCCCGCTCGTGCAGGGTCGGCACAAACACTTGCATGGTTGAGAAGTTAAGGTGGCACGAGCGCGACGCTCGCGCCCACACGGGAAAGGTCTAGACCGACCTTGTAGCTTCCGCCTGCTCGTGCGCATGATAGCTGGAACGCACCAGCGGCCCCGACTCAACATGACGGAAGCCGAATCGCAGGGCTTCTTCCTTCAGATATTGAAATTCCTCGGGCGTATAAAAGCGCGAGATAGGCAGGTGGTCGCGCGAAGGCCGCAAGTATTGTCCGACGGTGAGAATATCTACCCCTCGTGAACCCAAGTCGCTGAAAACTTCCACCAGTTCGGTCATGGTTTCGCCCAGCCCCACCATCACGCCGGACTTGGTCACCATCGCCGGGGCCAGAACCTTGGCATTTTCCAGCAACCGCAAAGTGCGCTCGTAGCGGGCGCCAGAGCGTACCGAGCGGTAGAGCCGGGGCACGGTCTCGGTGTTGTGATTCAGAACGTCGGGCTGCGCGTCGACGACAATCTTCAGCGCTTCTTCGAGTCCCTGGAAGTCGGGAATCAGGACTTCAACCCGGCAGCCGGGCGACAGCTCCCGGATCTGGCGAATTGTCTCCGCGAAAATGCGCGCCCCGCCCAGGTTGTCGTCATCGCGATTTACGCTGGTCACGACTGTGTGCTTCAAACCGAGAGTAGCCACAGCTTCGGCGACCCGGCGCGGTTCGTCCCACTCGATCGGGGCTGGCTTGCCTTTGGGCACGGCGCAAAACCCACAACGCCGCGTGCAAATATCGCCCAGCAGCATGAAGGTGGCGGTGCGGTGATTCCAGCACTCACCAATGTTGGGACACTGCGCCGATTCGCAAACCGTGTGCAATCCCAGCCCGCGGGCCAGCTTCTTTAGATTGTGAAAGTTTTCGCCGACGGGCGCCTTCGCCCTCAGCCATTCCGGCTTGGCTTGCCGGACGGGTGGTCCGACGGCAATCTGCACCAGTTGGGACGTTGCTGACATATCCAATCTGATTTTACATGTTCGGGTGGCGCGGGTGCTCGCGGGAGCGCACCGCTGGTAGCGGCACGTCAGGGTAAACAACGGGGCGGCGTGCCAATGCCTCGGTTAATCACTGGCCAGGAGGAGGCTGCTCCCTCCGCATCGTGTTCCCTCTCCTGACAAAGACGTGGTAAGTGACTGCGTCCCAAGAGTTGTGAATGCCGATGAAAAGCAGCAGCAATGCCGCGATGGCGACACCAAACAGGCCTTCGCTCGCGTGAGCGCGGGCCGCGTATGCCGATGCAGCCAGGGTTGCATATGCCGCGAAGGGCAGGATTGCATGAAATAGCCAGTCCTCGAACACCGGCTGATACGCCTTTTGCACACCCTGGCGCCAGGCCACGATGATGGAATACGCCACTCCAGCGAGGCCCATCAGGCCCCAAAGGACTGCGGCTCCGCCGATGCCGTGCCATGGGGCGCTTAGAACCGCTGATAGCATCAGCACGGCTCCGAAATGAACGATGGTGGGGGTTGCGAACGCATGGCCAGCCTGTGCCAGGCCCGGTGTGCGGGGCAGGTCAGCCACCAGCGCCATAACCACGAACTGCAGTCCGATCAGGGCACCGGCAGACGAGCCCACAATTACGTAAAAGTTCTCCCATCCCCCGAGTGCTGTCATGCTGTCGCCTCGAATTGGTTCAGACCCGACGGTCGAGGATACCCTTTTGCAATTATTTTTGCCGCTTGGCTGCTAGTGAATTATTCCAAGTTTTCAGACACCGCTAACGCTTCCGGGATGCCGGTTATTGGCCTTTACGTGGGTGGTTCGAGCAAAGAAGATCGGGTGACGGGACAAGGGAAATTGGGTGATCGCCCTACCCCCGCGATGTACAATCGCGCGGCGGCGATTTCACCGCATTCGATTGCTTCCCGAAGGGGTATTCCGATGCCTGAACACGCAGTCGCAAACCTCCTGACAATTGCTGTCGAGCGAATCGGCGACGACACCGAGGTGCGATGCGGCGGCCGGCTGGTCGCGGGTGTGAACCAGCAACTCCAGCACGAGGTCAGCCGGGTAATTCCGAACTCCAAGCGAATCCTGCTGGACTTGACCGATCTAACTCATATGGACAGCACGGGCCTCGGCACGCTGGTTCGGCTGTACGTTTCCGCCAGGTCGGCAGGCTGCGCTTTGCTGCTCTTCAACGTTGGCAAACCGATTCGGCAACTTCTCGGTATTACCAATCTGATATCCGTCTTCGAAGTGATCGGCAACAACAATATCCGGTGCGGATGACTCCCCGGAGTCCTTCTTGGCGATGTTAGAGAGTTTGCAGCGCCGGCATCTTGCCGGCTATTCCGAGGACGTCTCGCCCTCGGCGAGTGAGTCGAAAAAGTGCGGGCGGGACGCCTCACGCAGCGGTTGATCAGGCCCTAGCCTTCCAGATAGGCCTCGATCCACTCTTTGATACGCAGCCGGCGATCGTCTTTGGCGTCGAAGCGAATCCCGAAAGTCTTGTTGGGCTTGCGCCAGGTTACGCGTCCACGTACCCAGATTCGAGGCAACGTCAACAAGGCAAACGAAACTTCAAGCCCAGTGTTGGGAGTGACGTCCTCCGAACTTTTTACTGACATGCCGCCGGTGCTGATCTCCTGGCTGGTGGCTGTAAATCGACGGCTGTCCTGGGACACGATCGAAATTTCGGTGATGATCGGAATCCTCACATAGCGCCGAAACTCGTGCACTATCAGCATCTGCGTGGCGCGTACCATCTTCAACGCGGCCGAGCGATCCAAGGGTTCCTGAAAGACGGCATTGACGCCGTACCTGGAGAACTGCATCGCCTGCTGGGCGTTTCCCCCCAGACCGTAGATGATCATCCGGTTGTTGGAGGGCGAACGTCGCACAACCTCCATCACTGCCGCCGATTCCGGAACAAGCCGGACCACGCAGGCTTCGAATTTGTCTTTCTGCATGTGCTCTGGCACATCGTCATTCATGACGACGGCTTCGATCCCGAATTGCCTGAAACAGTCCGCCAGGAGCGATCCTGTGGGCTCTTCGATGTCGATCAGGGCGACTCGGGCCGAGGTTTTTCTGCTAGGACGAGGGGGCGCGAGAACAGCTGCTGAGGCTTTTTGCATGACGTTGGGGAATGCCTAACCACATCAATTCTGGCCTTCAGGGCGCGCCTTGGCAAAGGCGAAGAAGGCCAATGGCCGGTACCAAGGTCGCATTACCTGGGATGCACTGCCGAGTGCCCGCTGGCGGCTTGCAAGACTAAAGTTTTGAATAACTTAGGCCAGATAAAAGGCTGGGTAATATTGGAATCGTCTCAGAAAGAGAAAGACCGAGGGGGTACTAATTTCTCTACTCGCTCCAGCGTCGAAACAGCAAAGCACCGTTGGTTCCGCCGAAGCCGAAGGAGTTCGACATGGCATACTCTACCTCGGCTCGACGGGCGTGGTTTGGCACGTAATCCAGGTCGCAGTCGGCGTCTGGGGTTTCCAGGTTAATCGTGGGAGGCAGGATCTGGTCTCGCAACGCCAGCAAGGTAACGCCCGCTTCCAGTCCCCCCGCACCGCCCAGCAAATGTCCGGTCATAGACTTGGTCGAGCTCACCGCCAGCTTGTAGGCGTGATCGCCGAAGGCGCGCTTGATGGCGACGGTCTCGAGTTTGTCGCCAATGTCGGTGGAAGTGCCATGGGCGTTGATGTAGGCCACCTGCTCCGGCTGGATCTTGGCATCTCGAAGCGTGTTCAGCATGACGCGATAGGCGCCATCACCATTTTCCGCGGGCTGGGTAATGTGGAAGGCGTCGCCGCTCATCCCGTAGCCTACGATCTCTGCCATTATCTTGGCCCCGCGCCTTCGCGCAAATTCCAACTCTTCGAGCACCACGATGCCGGCGCCCTCGCCGATGACAAAACCATCGCGCCCGGAATCCCACGGGCGGCTGGCTTTCTCGGGATCGTCATTCCTGGTAGAGAGCGCGCGCATGGCGGCAAAGCCGCCGACCCCCATTTCGGTGATGGCGGCTTCCGTGCCGCCAGCAATCATCACGTCAGCGTCACAGCGGGAGATAATCTTGTAGGCGTCGCCGATGGAATGAGCGCTAGAAGTGCAAGCCGTACACGTGGCTTCGTTGGGGCCGCGGGCGTGATAACGGATGCTGACGTGCCCCGCCGCCAGGTTGACGATGGCGGCGGGAATGAAAAACGGGGAGATTTTGCGTGGCCCGCCGGCGATCAGATTCTTGTGCTCGCGTTCGATTACGTCGAACCCGCCGATTCCGGATCCGATGTGAACCCCGACCCGCTCGGAGATCTCAGGCGTGACCTGTAATCCCGAAGCCTTCATCGCTTCATCCGCAGCCGCCAGGGCCAGATGGATGAAGCGCCCCATCTTTTTCAATTCCTTCTTTTCGATGAACTGGAGAGGATCGAAGTTTTTGACTTCGGCGGCAATCCGGCAGGCGAACTGGGATGCGTCAAACTGGGTGATCTGTGCCACGCCACTCTTGCCGGCGAGCAATTTTTGCCACACTTCTTCCGTAGTGTTGCCTACCCCGCAAATCAGGCCGATTCCGGTGACTACGACCCTTCGTCCCAACTACTTCCCGCCTTTCGCATGTTTGCCGATATAGTCGACCGCGTCTTGCACGGTACGAATTTTTTCAGCGTCCTCGTCCGGAATCTCGATTTCGAAAGCCTCTTCGAATGCCATGACAAGTTCCACAGTGTCGAGCGAGTCGGCTCCGAGGTCGTCCACAAACGAGGCGTTCGAGGTGACTTCGCCTTCGTCCACACCCAGCTGCTCTACGATGATCTGTTTTACTTTGTCATCCACGGCTGCCATGAGCTCTCCTCGCGTGCAATCTTTTTGGTACAGGCATCTGCTTCACAACAGTCAACTCGACTGGCCGGGCCGGGGGCCGGGCACAGCCTGCAGGGTCAAAAATCAAAGTTTCGCGAAAGCTCCTACTTGCTTACCTTTGCGTGCTTGTCGATATACGCAATGGCGTCCTGCACGGTGCGCAGTTTCTCCGCATCCTCGTCGGGAATCTCCACTCCAAAGTGTTCCTCCAGGGCCATTACAAGTTCAACCTGGTCCAACGAGTCTGCGCCAAGGTCATCGACGAACGACGCGCTGGGGGTGACTTCGTTCTCGTCCACGCCCAGCTGCTCGGAGATGATCTGCTTCACTTTCTCCACAATTTCCTTCTTTTCTTCACCGGCCATAAAAGTCCAACCTCCTGAATTGTAAAGGGAACGAGTAGTGTACTGGGCCGCACGAATTGCTGTAAAGGACAGGAATTGATGAAAAGCAGCCCCAAAAAAGTCCAAACCCGACTGTGAAGAACGGGCACTCCTGCCCGCCGCCTTTGACTTCGGTGGAAAGCATTCAAAACCCTGGGTCAAAGCCCCAGCCATCCCCAGGTTTTCGAAAAATCAAAAAGGCTCTTAAAATCAAGATCGACATCAGCTGCGAAGGACAGGAGCGTCCGCCCAACATAACCTGCTACTTTCCTGCGTAACCATCCCGTAGCTCGGTTTGCCGGCTGGTCATCGGAATCTCCCGGCCGCCGATGAACACCCGTTTCACATCCGCCTTGACGTCAAGCGGATCTCCGTCCGCCACCACGACATTCGCGGTCTTGCCGACATCCAGGGAGCCCAGTTGGTCCGCCACACCCCAAATTTCCGCAGGATTCAGCGTGATCGCCTTCAAGGCTTCATCATGCGGCAAGCCAAAGGCAGTTGCGTAGCCCGCAGCGTAGGGAAGGTTACGCACAGCGTGTGCATCGTAAGAAGCGAATGCGATCTTTACCCCACGCTTGTACAACTCACCCGGCAATTTATAGACCGCATCGTAACGCTCATAATTCTTGGGATCCTCGTAGATCGGTCCCACGATCACCGGCGCTTTCAAACTGGCGACGTAATCCAGCACGGGCTGCGAGTGGCTGATGTGGTTCAGCACGAATTTCAACTTGAACTGCCGTGCCAGCCCGACCGCTGTTTCCAGATCGCTCGGATCCAGCGCCGCCAGGACAATCGGCTTCTTGCCTTGTAGATAGGGCAAGAGCGCCTCCAGCTTCAAATCGTGTTTCAAGGGGGAAGGCGGCCCTTTTTTGTCGTCGGATTTTGCCGCCGCGTCAGCTTTTTTCTGGTAATCCGCCCAGCGATCGGCATAGTCCTGCGCATCCAGAAAAGCCTGCCGCAGTTGTGCCGCCAGGCCCATGCGAGTCTCGGGGAATTTCCTCTTTTCCCAGGACTCGTTGCGCCGCTGCTCGCCGGTAAAGTTCAGGGGCAGGGCGATGTCGCGCACCAGCAACATGTCATTGGCGGATTTGCCGTCGAGTTGAATGAACGAATCCTGCCCCGGCAGAGTGTCCTGGCTCTGCGGGGCTACGATGGCGTTGGTAATCCCATTGAGCCGCGCTACTGGAATTAATTCGGACTCGGCATGGAACGCGTCATAGACATGCATGTGGGGCATGATCTCGTCGCTGAGTTCAATCATGTCGTTGGTCATGCGCTCCGCGGAAATCTCGGTCAGACCCAGATAGCTCTCCGAATCGATAAGTCCGGGATAAACCGTCATCCCGGTAACGTCGATGACTTGCGCGCCCTTCGGAATCGCCACCGATCCCGCGGCTCCCAATGCACTGATCTTGCCAGCGGACATCACCAGAACGCCGTTCTCGATCACCCCATGCGAAACCGTCAGTAACTTCCCGCCTTTGAGCACAAGACTTTTTTCTTGCGCAACCGCGCCAGCCGGCAAGAAGCATAAAGTCAGGACAAGGAGGACTTGGCCAAGGGCCAACGACCGAGGGCCAACGACTGCCGACCGTTTCCTCATCACTCTCCCTCCCTGTAGTGCGGCATCCCGAAGCCCGGCAGCGAGCGATCGAAGTACACGTCCCCGTCGATCATTACTTTGTCAGGCACTCCAAAACTGGAGAGCGGATAACCGTCCCAGATCACCAGGTCAGCGTCCTTTCCCACCTCGATCGATCCGACGCGGTCGTCAACTCCGATAATCCACGCTGCATTGATGGTGATCATCTTGAGGGCTTCCTCCTCGGTAGCGCCGCCATAACGCATGGTTTTGGCCGCCTCCTGGTTCAAGCGCCGCGCGAAATCTTCGGAATCGCTTTTGATAGCCACCCGCACGCCCTTGCGCATGGAGAGCACGGCGTTCCAGGGGATCGCATCCCACGCTTCCTGTTTGTATCCCCACCAGTCGGAGAAAGTGGCAATGGCCACGCCTTGCGCCGCCAGTTCATCCGCAACTTTGTAAGCCTCCAGCGCGTGATGAAAGGCCCGCACCTTGTAGCCGAACTCCTTGGCCATGGCCATCTCGGTGAGCAGTTCATCGGCGCGGTAGCAGTGAATCTGCACCAGCAGCTTGCCGCGCAGCACCTCGGCCAGGGCCTCCAGTTTGAGATCGTGTTTGGGAACTTTTACGTCCTTATCGCCACGCTTGACCTTGGCGTTATAGTCGTCCCACTCGCGCATGTAATCTTGCGCTTCTACAAGTGCCGCCCGCTGCACCGCGAAATTTCCCATGCGGGTCGAAGGCAGTTGATCCCGGCTTCCGTAAACCCGCTTGGGATTTTCTCCACTGGCAAACTTGATGGACTGCGGCGCGCCGGGAAACAGCATCGCGTCCCGGCTGAGCCCGTATTTGTGCTTGATCACCACCGCCTGCCCGCCGATCATGTTCGCCGACCCGTGCAGCAGCAGCGACGTTGTCACCCCGCCGGCCAGGCCGCGGTAGATCGCCTTGTCCTGGTAGTCGAAGGCGTCGATCATCATCATCTGTGGCGTAATCGGGCTGGTGGCTTCGTTCACATCATCATCGAGCGCGATGTGGGAATGGGAATCGATGATGCCCGGCGTCAGGTATTTGCCGCCGGCGTCGATGACAGTCGCGGAGGACGGCGCGTTTACGTCCTTGCCCACTGCCGCGATCTTGCCGTCCTTGATATAGACGCTGCCATTCTGGATGTTGCCGTGGGTCGCGGTCATCACCACCGCGTTCTTAATTACTACTTCGTTTCGGGATAAAGAGGCTTGCGACCAAACCGCGGGCGGCAGCACTCCCGAAACCGCGAGCAAAAATAAAACCGGAAGCCGACGCATCATGACTTCTCCACGCCAGAATTTTGGGGAAAACACGGAACCGGGGATTCTATGAGTCGGTGCCAGAGCCGTCAACCGTTGGGAGGAGTATAGGCGCCGGGAAATTCCGATACTCCAATACCAGGGTCGAGGTTGGTTCCTGGGCTGGGCAGGGCTCAAATGAGCGTAAACGCTTATTTTCGTCGGTTTCCGAAAAGGGCATAATACTCACGCAGGTACATCATGATCTGCTCTAAGAATACGGTTGCACGCGCTGGAGTGCTCCTCTTTTGCGTGGTCGCCCAGACTCGAATGCTGAGTCAGGCAGAACGAGAGCCAGCGCCTGTACCAGAAACGGGATACATTTCCGAGTCGCGTTATGTCAACGTATTTTTTGGATTTTCGCTGACCCTTCCCCAAGATGTCGATTTTCGGGACCTCGTGCTTCCCCGATTGGGCAAATCCCGTTCAATTTTTGGTGTTCAAACTCAGCGAAACGGGTTAACCACATTGAGAGTTGGCGCGACTCAGAGTATTGGCAACCCGACTGAGGAGGCTCGGAAAGCAGCGACGGGAGTAAAAGGAGGGTGGGTTAAAAAAATTGAGATCGGGGGTAGGCAGTTCTGGAAATCTGAGTCGAAAGATAGGAGTCGCGCTGGCACGATGCATACGCTCATCTACGCGACAACAATGAGCGGTTACACTTTGCAATTCATGGCGGTGTCTTTTAATGGGGAGCTTGCCGAAGAACTGCGACACAGCTTCGAGTCGATAACCTTCGTTGATCCCGCTCAGGCGAGGGCCGTGGCGGGTGACAAAGCCCGCCTCTTTCCAGTGGAAACTGAGGGTACGTCTAACGCTCCGGTATCTCCGACGCATATCGCTCAACTAAGCCCCGGAATCGTATCAGCCAACACGTATACGAACGAGACGCTCGGTTTGTCGTTTCAATTTCCAGTCGGATGGATCGTCGCTAATAAGGCAACACAGGATAAAGTCGTGGACTTTGGGCATCAGTTTGCGTACGGGAGCGACCCGGCTGCCGCTCGCGAACACGAGGTCGCAACAGAATGTGGCAGGATACTGCTTTTAACCACGCAATATCCTCAGGGTGCCAGGACTGACGGAGTCAACCCGCTAGTTGGGATTATGGCTTTCGACTCGGATTGCCTACCGGGTAAGCACTTGCCGAGTTCGATCAATGATCAACAGGCACTCCGGCCTTTGGGCATGCAGATGTCGAGGGCACTTTCCGGAACGCCGTTCATTGGCAAAGGTCAAAACACGCTCAGAGCATTCATGTTACAGAATCGGATGATGATTGACCTTTCCAACGAGTTCAAAGCCGACGTACCGAACACAAAGCAGCCACCCGATGTCTTCACTTCCGTCATCTTCACCGAAGACGGCAACTACTGGATCGCATTGTTGTTCATGCATGGCAGCCAATCTGGACGCGACGAGCTCAGGAAGAACATACGGATTGCGTTTACTACTCCCACCTTCGGCCAGAGTAAGACGAATTGATGCACCCAACTGCTGCAAGATCGCGATTCACTCATTCATCTGCAAAAAAGGAGCAGGCGGCGCAAGCTGGTGTAAAGGCCTGTTTACAACAGTTGAGAATTTGATTTCCGGCTTGCCCGTCATTCACTCGCCGACCCAATTTGCGACATAACTCTGTGCCGCATTTCGGCTGGAGGGGATACCAGTGTCAATTCTGACCGTTGTACTCTATTTTCGTCATGAGAGTTTTGATATCGGGTGCGGGAATTGCCGGGCCGACTCTCGCGTATTGGTTGGCCCATTACGGCCTGGAGCCGACGATTGTTGAAAAAGCGCCCACGCTGCGCACCGCTGGTTACATTATTGACTTTTGGGGTCTAGGCTTCGACGTCGCTGATCGCATGGGGCTGCTGCCGGAGATTCGCCGCAAGGGATACCTGGTCCGGCAGGTAAGGATTGTTGACCGAAACGGGAAGCGCATTGCGGGATTCCCCGCCTCGGCCATTTCACGGATTGCCGAGGGCCGTTACATCAGCATTGCTCGTGGAGACCTCTCGGCGTGCATCTTCGGCGCGATTGAAGGCAAAGTAGAATCGATTTTCAACGACAGCATCGCTGGGATCGACCAGACCGCCCAAGGGGTTCGGGTAACTTTCGAAACCGGCGCCGTTCGTGACTTCGATTTAGTCATAGGGGCGGACGGGCTTCATTCGCAAGTGCGCAGACTCGTTTTTGGCCCGCAAAGCCAATTCGAAAAGTACCTGGGGTACAAGGTCGCTGCTTTCGATGTGCATGGCTACAGGCCAAGAGACGAGCTGGTTTACGTCATGTATACGGAGGTGGGTCAGCAGGTAGGACGGTTCGCCATGCATGGGGACCGCACGATGTTTCTGTTCATATTCGCGGACCAGGAACTTGACGGGACCAGCGGAAGCATTCAATCTCAAAAAGCGCTCTTGCGAAAGCGCTTCGGAAATAGCGGTTGGGAATGCCCGCAGATTCTGGACGCGCTCGACTCCACCAACGACCTCTATTTTGACCGAGTAAGCCAGATACAAATGGGCGCTCAGACGGGATCCTGGACACGAGGGCGAGTCACTTTACTCGGCGATGCGGCCTTTTGTCCTTCGCTGCTTGCCGGACAAGGTTCGGCATTGGCGATGGTTGCGGCGTACATACTCGCGGGCGAGTTGCACCGCGCCGGCGGTGACTACGCGGTGGCGTTCGCGCGATACCAGGATCGATTCGACTCTTTCGTTCTCAAAAAGCAGAAAGGGGCGTTGCACTTTGCGGGCGTATTTGCGCCAAAGTCAAAGTTCTCGATGTTCATTCGCAATCAGGTGATGAACCTTCTAAAAATCCCGTTGGTCGCCGACCTTGCGGCGGGGCGTGAACTTTCCGACAATCTCACGCTCCCGGACTATTGAAACCGAGGGCGGCTGCAAACTCGGCAGCATGAAGAGGTTTTCGATCTCCCGGGCAGTTCGCGAGCGGGAAGTAATCCAATCGGCCTGACGTAAAACACTTATGTCTGACCTTCTTGTTCATGCCAAGCGGAACCGGTCTCGCGCGTTCGCCGAAGAATTTCAGGATAAGGCGGCAAAATAGCCATGCGCGCCGTAGTGCAACGTGTAAGCCGGGCCCGCGTCACCGTCGACAGCCAGGTGGTAGGAGAAATTGCCCGCGGCTTGCTGGTTCTGCTGGGGGTGAGCATTGAAGACAGCCAGTCCGACGCCGACTATCTGGCCGACAAGGTGATTGGTCTGCGCGTTTTCGAAGACGACAATGGCAAAATGAACCTGGCGTTGCCTGAGGCTGCCGGAAGCGTCCTGGTGGTTTCGCAGTTCACTCTTTACGGGGATGTTCGGCGCGGCAAACGCCCATCCTTCGATGCCGCGGCCCCGCCGGAAAAAGCGCGCGCACTCTATGAATACTTCGTGGGATGCATCCGCGCCGCCAGCCTGCGCTGTGAAACCGGCACATTTCAGGCACCGATGCAGGTGGAACTGGTCAATGACGGGCCTGTGACTATCCTGCTGGATTCATCGAAAGCGTTCTAGAAAGCCGCTTCTCGCCGGCCGCCTCGGCCTGTCCGCTCCCCAAAATCCGGAGCACATCGTCCCAATTGTCAGCCCGCAGCGGCGCGCTCTCTCGAGCATTGTGGGGGGCGGTGAACAGAATTCCCGTGCCTCGAAACTGCTTGAAGTGACGCGAGCGATCATCCACCAGGACATCGGCATTGATAACATTCTTGTCGCCGCAAAACACGATCTGACTGGTCGGGATGAAAGGGAAATTCTTCTGCAGCCACTTGAATTTTGCATCGAACGAGGAGGGCACTTCCATGGCAGCACTCGCGATGTAGATGTCGTGATCTCGCGACAACTGCAGCAGGGCCTCATGGCTGCCTGGAACGAGCTCGAGGTCGGCAAAGAATCCGTCTTCATGCGGAATGCCCGCAAACTGTTCCCAGCGTTCCCGGGAGATCAGGGAGCCTAATCCCTTGCTGGCGACCATCTCCGGCGTGAGGTTGGAGGCGGTCCGCTGGTTGTACCAGCTCAAGTGCTTGCTGAAACTGTCTGCGATGACCTCATCCATATCAACTGCGATACGAAGTCTGCGCCTGCTCCGATCCAGCTTCTTCGCCGGGGGGTTCGCCTTCAGGACGATCGAAATCAGCACCATCAGTGCGGCCAGGGCATTGGCCCAAATCACCGCCACCGCATGGACCTGAATGCCGTAGATCAACCAAAGCAGCACACCGGTCAGGTACAGAAACAGCATCTGGTAGGAGAGGTCGTCCCCGCCTTGTTTGCGCAGTTTCACAATCTGCGGCACGAACGCCACTGTAGTGCAGAAGGCTGCCACCGTACCGATATAAGCTGTCGCCGTCATTCCGCTATCCTCTTCTTCCTGCAATCTTAGTAGAAAACTTTCCCGGCGATTCGTCCAATGAAATGATCTGCAGCGTGTGATAACTTTAGTTTATGCCATTGGAGACCCGGGATCTGGCCTCTTTCGCGGTCCTCGCCGAACTGCTGCACTTCGGGCGGGCAGCGGCACGTCTCCACGTCTCCCAGCCGGCGTTGAGCAAACGCATTAAAAGTCTCGAAGAGAAGATCGGCGGACCGCTCCTGCTGCGCAACCGGCGCGGGGTTTCGCTGACCGCTGCCGGCGCCACGTTTTATAAGGACGCGCGGCGAATCCTGCGTGACATCGACACCGCTTTTGAGGCGGCGCAAGGCGCCAGCAGCGGCGAGCTCGGCAAGTTGCGCCTGGGTGTCGGTATGTCCACAGTGCACAGTCTGGTTCCACGGGCTTTGCTCAAATTCCGCGAAGCCCGTCCGGGAGTGGAGATCGAAGTTGCCGACATGGCTACCATCCGCCAGATCGAAGCCCTGATTTCCGGCCGGCTTGACGTTGGTTTCGTGCGCCTGCCGGTGAAGCATCCCCAGCTGGCGATCCGAAAGGTGCTCACCGAGCGCCTTACTATCGCGACCTCGGCGAAGTTTGCCGGCCCGGTCACCATGAAAGGAATTCAGGAGCAGGCCTTCATCCTCATCGACCGCGGCGTTTCCGCTGCCTATCACGATCATTGCATCAGCTTGTGCGATCGCTCGGGCTTCGCCCCGCGAATCGTTTACGAGGCCAATGACATGTTTACCATCCTCAACCTGGTGAGCGCCGGGATCGGCGTCTCACTCGTGCCCACAGCCGCGCGCGCCATGCACGTCACCGGCGTCAAGTTCGCGACTCTTCGCAGCAAAGAGGCCGAGTGGGATATCGGGATGGCATGGAACAGGAAATCGGAGTCCGAAATCATCAGGAAATTCGCCGAGATCGTACTGCCAGTCCATTCCCAGCCCTGAATCGTTGTGATAGCGTCGGCGTCTCGCCCGTCGTGATACCCAGCAAGGCATCGCAGTTCAGCTCGCCGCCAAATCCGCGATCCGCGCCACATCGGCGCAAGCCCGCACATCATGCGTGCGAATGATCTGCGCCCCTTTCAGGATGACCACAGTCTCTGCCGCCAGCGTCCCAAACTGCCGATCGGCCACCGGAGCATCTTTGCCGTCACGCGCCAGCGCGCGTCCGATAAACGACTTCCGCGAAAGCCCGGCCAGCAGCGGAAAGCGCAGCGAATGAAGCTCCTCGAATCGTCTCAACAATGGGTAGTTCTCTTCCCGGTTCTTTCCAAACCCAAAGCCGGGATCGATCACCATACGCTCCCGCTTCATCCCCGCGAGCACCGCGGCTTCAGTGCGATCTCGCAACTCCCGCTTCACCAGCGAAACAATATCCGGCGCTGCCGGCAACGCGCGCCACTCGTCGGGACGGCCGCGCATGTGCATAAGGATGGCGCCACACTTTAGTTCGGCCAGTGTTTTGGCCATTTGCTTGTCCCAGAGAAATCCGCTTACGTCGTTGACGATCTCCGCACCGGCTTTGATCGCAGCGCGCGCCACCCCGGCCTTATAGGTATCGACCGAAATAATGGCCTGGGGATTCTTTTGCTTCACTCCGGTAATGACCGGAAGCACTCGTTCCAGCTCTTCTTTCTCGCTGACCGCGCGCGCGTCCGAGCCTGACACTTTTGCCCCGGGCCGCGTGGATTCCCCGCCCACGTCCACAATATCGGCGCCGTCCTGCAGCAATTTCAGCGCATACTCCACCGCAAGGTCGCGGTCAAAGTGCTGGCCTCCGTCGGAAAAAGAATCGGGTGTGACGTTGACCACGCCCATGATCAGCGTCCGCTTTCCCAGTTGCAGAGCGCGAGAGCCGATTTGCCACTCGAAGACGGGCCGCATGCAAACGATTCTAAACCGTGGGAGCGGCCCGTCCCCGCGGAAGCGCCCGCCCGGACATGTTCTAATATCCGTTCACTGAATTCCCAGGCGTCGGAGGATCGCGTTCATGAAACCCTGTTCAATGTTTCTGTTGGTTGTTGTCTGTGCCCTTGGAGTAGTCGCAATCCCCGGCACTGCAAGCGCGGCCGCGCCGCCCGAACGCCAGGTAGCAATTACCATTGACGACCTGCCCGCAGGCGCCGCCAATGCAATGTCAGCGGCTGCCATCACCGAGATGACAACCAGGCTGCTCACCACCCTTCGCGATGAGAAGGTTCCGGTCGTCGGATTCGTCAATGAGAAGAAACTCTACAAGCGTGGAGAAGTCGACGAGCGAATCAGCGCTCTGCGTATGTGGCTCGACTACGGTTTTGAACTGGGCAATCACACCTTCAGTCATATGTCGCTGAATCAGGCCGGCCTGAAGGCGTGGGAAGACGACATCATCCAGGGCGAAAGCGTGACCCGAATGCTGCTCGCCGAGCACAACATGAAGCTCCGATACTTTCGCCATCCTTTTCTGGATACCGGCCGGGATTTGCAAACCCGGCGCGCGGCCGAAGCCTTCCTCGCGGACCGAGGTTATCGCATCGCTCCCGTAACTCTCGATGCATGGGACTGGATGTACGCGGGAGTTTACGAAGATGCCAGGAAGCGCGGAGACTCCGCCTTGCAACAGCAACTGGTCAGCAGCTATCTCTCCTACAGCGACCAGATGTTCGCCTATTCAGAACAGCTTGCCAAACAAACCATCGGCTACGAGCCGAAACAGATCCTCCTGTTGCACGCCAACCAGCTTGAAGCCGACCACATCGGTGAACTGCTCGACCTCATGCGCAAGCGGGGATATCGTTTCGTCACGCTGCAGGATGCTTTGAGCGATCAGGCCTACGGTCTGCCTGACACCTTCGTGGGAGAAGAAGGCACGGGCTGGATCGACCACTGGGCGATCACTATGGGCAGACCTCCGCAGGGAGCTCCGGTGTTTCCGCAATGGGTGATCGATCGTTCGAAGATGCTGATGCTGCCGCAGCCATGATCTTCTCGTCGAGGGCGCTGGTTGTGGCGAATCGGCTGCATCCCGGACGTGGCCGGACTGCGTATCCGCTCCCCACCAGATGCGTCGCACCCACAGCCTGACGCTTCAGTTGCAGGGGCATTCCATAGTGGGACAACAGCCCGGCGTCGGCGCTGAAACCGCTCCAGTCTTGCGATGCTACAATCAGCTTGCGATGCGCCGTCCGCGCCTGTTTTCGCAATTGGCTTTGTGTCTGCTGCTGTTGACACAGCTGCACGCCGCCTCGCGCAAGCCCCTCGAAAAGCGTATTGCGGCGATTCTTGCGCCGGCTGATCTGGTCCGCGGATTCTGGGGCATCGAAGTTGTCTCCCTTCCTGCCGGAAAAGTTCTCTACGCCAAGGACGCGAGCAAGCTTTTCACTCCCGCTTCCAATACCAAACTGTTTACGACTGCGGCAGCCCTGGCGCTGATCGGACCGGATTACAGCTTCCACACCACGGTAGAAACCAACGGCACGCTCGACACCCACGGCCGTCTCACCGGGGACCTGGTGCTGGTGGGCCGTGGCGATCCCAACCTCTCTGGACGTGAACTTCCTTATACGCTGCATACCCAAAGAAATGACCATCCCATCCGCGTACTCGAGCAACTAGCCGACACCCTGGCACAAAAGGGCGTGAAGTACGTGGACGGCGACATCATCGCCGACGATTCCTATTTTGCGTTTGAGCGTTATGGCGAAGGCTGGAGCCAGGATGACCTGGTCTGGGCGGATGGCGCGCCGGTGTCCGCGCTTACCATTAATGACAATGTAGTTTTCGTTAACATTCTGCCCGCCGACCGCCCCGGCGATCGGGCGTTCGTCAGCATTACTCCGTTTGCCGACTACTATCGCATCGACAATCGCATCATTACTACTCCAGCCGGCACCGGCCGGAAGATCTTTATCAATCGCGAACCCGGCGCCACCGTGCTGACGCTCTGGGGCAACATGCCGCTTGATGACGCCGGAGCTAATGAGGCCCTGGCGATCGAAGATCCAGCCGAATTTGCCGCCGGGCTGTTTCGCCGATTGCTGCAGGTGCGTGGCATCGCGGTCTACGGCCGGCTGAAGACTCGCCACACCGAGTTATCCAGTCTCTCCACTTTGACGGTCACCGCGTCCGCTCCGGCGCGGGGTGGCGATGAACCGGCGCGTTCGCTGCAAAACCAGCCGCTGGTCCTGGCCAGCTACCAATCGAAGCCGCTCGTCGAAGACGTGCGCGTCATCAACAAAGTCAGCCAGAATCTGCATGCGGAAATTCTTCTCCGCCTGCTGGGGCGCGAAAAAGGGACCGCCGGCACCGTCGAAGGCGGACTCGAGGTGCTCCGCGGATTTCTCAACCAGGCCGGGATTCCGGGCGATCAGTACGCGTTCTACGACGGCTCCGGACTCTCGCGGCAGAACCTGGTGACTGCCCACACCGTGGTACAGCTGCTGCGCTATGCGGACTCCCAGCCCTGGGGTGCGACCTTCCTTGATACCTTGCCCCTGGCCGGAACCGACGGCTCGCTCTCCGACCGCTTCAAAACGGTGGATGTCCAGGGCCGCGTGCACGCGAAAACCGGCTCCCTCAGTGGAGTTAAGACGCTCTCCGGCTACGCCACCACCAATAGTGGCGACCGCGTGGCTTTCTCCATCCTCTCCAATAATTTCAATTTGCCCGACAAACGCATCAACGACATCATCGACAGCATCGTGGGCGCAATCGTAGACGACGGCAAACCGAAGTAAAAGAAGTGGTAGGGATTTATTGTGGGTGTGGGGCGGGCGCCCTCGCCCGCCATGCCTGGGCCCATGCCCAGACTGCAAGGTCAACCACAGAAATTGAAGATTGAGTTCCGCTGCAGACTGCATAGGGGGCGGGGGCGCCCTCGCAAGACCACAGCCTACCTGGGCATGCGCTTGGCCTGCCGTGCGCGCATACTGCGCAGTGCGCCCGGTCCAGTACCGGTCGGAGGCTTGCGCATACCTTCCAGCAAATCCTTCAGCACGACCGCATTATTGTGACGTTCATTCTTAGAGGCAAACAGCAGGGTAAGGGCTTTTCTCTTCCCCGCCAGCTCGTAAAGTTCGCCGAGTGCTTCCGCTGCTTCTGGATGCGCCAATTCTTTAAGATAGCGTTTGCGAAACGCCAGCCAGCTGTCAGGGCGCTGGTGAAACCATGAACGTAACTCGTTCGAAGGCGCAAGGTCGCGCAGCCAGGCATGCAGCGCTGCTTTGTCCTTGCTGACTCCGCGAGGCCATAGGCGGTCTACCAGAACACGATAACCGTCCTTACGCGCAGGTTTTTCATAGACACGCTTTACAGTGATTTGCTTGAGTGAATCGGCCATCGCAGTACTCTGCTATTGTACTTCCGAGCAACCTCCAGCAGAACGGGTTTGCGAATTCTGTTTTGAGGAACGCATGGGAGCGATTCTTTATCGCCGGTCTAGCGGCCCCAATTGTCCGTTGCGGACTTTAGCCATCTGCGCGCTGGCCATGATTGTGCTTTGCGGCTGCGAGGTGCAGCGCCGCAAGAGTGATGCCGAGCTGGGCCTGACCGCGCAACAGGCCGCCGGACGAAAACTCTACGACCAATATTGCGACCGCTGCCACGAGCCCTATTCCTCCCGCGACAAGAAAGGCCGCAGTTTGCAGGGCGTTTTCAAAAAACCGTACCTCTCGCAAAGCGGGATGCCGGCCAACGACGAGCGCGTCGGCGAAATGATCGTTACCGGCCGCAATATGATGCCGGCCTTCGGCCAGGTCATGTCGCAACAACAGGTGCAGGACCTGCTGGCCTACCTGCACACCCTCTGAGCAGCCGGGCGTCTCAAAGCTCGCGCACCTGCCCGTAATTCAGCACGCTGACAATAACCACTCCACCCACGATGTTTCCCGAAGTCGCCAGCAGCAGCCACCGCAGATATTCGCCGAAGGTTGCGCCGCCGGCCAGCACCGTGGAGATGATTTCTCCGCTGGTGACCACGCAGTGAGAAAACTTTCCCACCCCGACCACGAAGGTAAGGAACCACACCATGGCCAGTTGTCCGATTGTCCACTGGCTGGCCGTGACCACCCAGGCCACCAGCGCAATGAGCCAGCCGCCGATCACCCCACTCCAGAAAATGTGCGAATCCGAGCCCTGTAGCGCCTCCTTGCCCAATTCCACCAGTTGCCCGGCGATTCCCGGCAAAAGTGCTCCGGACTTAATTGCCAGCAACGCAAACAGCATCGCTCCGACAACATTCGAAGCGAACACCACTCCCCACAGGCGAAGTGTTTCCAGGTAGTAACGCCGCTCATCCAGAACCAGAATGACCGGATACAAAGTATTCTCCGTGAACAGCTGTGCCCGCCCGATGATGACGGCGATGAAGCCGATCGGATACGCGAGATATGAAACCAGGTCCTGCCATCCTCCGCGGCCGAGCAGGGCGCGGATGGCGGCTACGGAAAGGCCGGTGAGCCCTAGCGTCAGTCCGCCGGCCAGTCCCGAAAAGGCCAGCTTTCTTGGAGAGCGCTTGAGTTCCGCGCGCGCATCTTCCGCCACGTTGTGAAAAATTTCCGGAGCGGTCAGCCGTCTGGTTTCAGTGCCCAGTTCTTCGTCGTGCTTGGGTGCAGGCTTAGGCATCCGCGCTTCGATGCCCTTCCGGTCCCACAGGTGGCCTGTTGTCGCCACGAACGACGTAGGGGCGGGTGTCTCTCCAATTGACTTCCCCCTGGCAAGCGAGTAAATTTTCGGAACCTCAGTTCCGTTCTTTCTCAATCACAATTTCTTTGGTTCGCGCACCCCGTCGAAACTGACGAGGAGGGAAGCGGGTGAGAATCCCGCGCTGCCGCGCAACTGTAAGCGAGGAAATCGCAATCGGTCACTGGGCGAAAGCCCGGGAAGGCCGCTCGCATTCACCGAACGTAAAAGATTTGCTACGTCCTTACTCGCAAAGCCAGGAGACCGGCGCGAACCGTTCGCTCAAAACCCCTTTCGCGTGTTAAAGGAGGAGTGCATGCGGTTTCTTCGGATTCTCACCAGCTTTGTAGTCCTTGTGGCGGCTGCGTCTGCCGCGGACATAAAAATTAAAGTCATCGATCCTCGATCCTCGGCCGTGCCCGGAGCCCAGGTTGAACTGTTTCATGGAGACACTTCCACTGCAATCGGAGTCCAGACGACTTCCGTCGATGGCGTTGCCGTGTTCCGTGGACTCGACTCTCCGCCTTATCGAGCGCGAGTTCTTTCGCCGGGTTTTGCCGAGCAGGAAGTCGATATTCCCGCATCTGCAGCCGAGCCGGTCACGGTACGGCTGCGCCTCGCCCCTGCCGCCGAAACGGTTACCGTAAGCGCAACTCGAACTCCCCTTCCGGCCAGTTCCGCCGGGGCAGACGTGGAAAGCCTGAGCGGCGGACAACTGGAAGTCATGCGGCCGGTGGCGGCCGATGACGCCCTGCATTTTCTGCCCGGCGCCATCGTCAGCACCGCCGGACAACGCGGCGGACTCTCCTCTTTGTTCGTGCGCGGCGGCGACTCCACCTACAACAAAGTCATCGTGGACGATGTCCCGGTGAACGATCCCGGCGGAATTTTTGACTTCGGCGTGCTTCCGCTCGAGGGAGCCGATCGCCTGGAGTTTGTGCGCGGTGCACAGAGTACGCTGTACGGTTCCGACGCCATGACCAGCGTCGTGCAGGTTTTTACTCGCACCGGCAGCACGCTTACCCCTGAACTGCGATTTGGCGCGGATGGTGGAAATTTAGCAACAGCCAACGGCTACGCATCTCTGGCGGGTGCCTATGGCCGCTTCGATTACAACCTGTTTGGAGACCAGTTCAACACTATGGGGCAAGGTCCGAACGACGACTACTCCAACTCGCAACAAGGCGTGAACCTTGGCGCGAAGTTAAACGACTGGGCGTCACTGCGCATTCGCGCCCGCCATTCCAACAGCGTCACCGGGGTGCAAAGCAACTGGAATTTCAACGGAGACCCCATACTCCCTCCCGACTTCGACCAGCGCGCCCGGCAGAATAATCTGCTGGCCAGCGCCGCTCTCACCATAACCGGACCTTCGCGCTGGCAGCATAGCTTTACCGGTTTCGAGTACAAACTGAATCGAACCAATATTCAGCCCGTCAATCAGCCGGGCCGCATCGATCCTTTCGGTGACCCGATCGACACTCCCTTCCACGCCGTCACCAATATCAACCGCGCCGGCTTCGACTATCAGGGCGATTACACCGAGCGAAGCTGGGCCCACACCACTGTGGGATATGAATTCGAGGACGAAAACGGAACCACCGGCAGTCTTCCCGATTCCCTGAGCCATGGACTGCGCCTGAATCACGCCGTTTACGGGCAACAGGTCTTGACTCTTGGACGCCTGTCTGTCGTGGCCGGGGCGCGTTACGTTCACAACGGCAGCTTCGGGAATCGGGTTGTTCCCAGGATTGCTCTCAGCTTCACCGCCCTTCGCGGTGGGCAATTCTTTTCCGGCACCCGCTTCCGCTTCTCCTATGCCACCGGCATCAAGGAGCCGAGCTTTGCCCAGTCGTTCGGCAACGGCGGCGGTTTCCCGGTGATTCCGAACGACGCGCTCAAGCCCGAGCGGGTGCGTTCATTCGAAGCCGGATTTGAGCAGAAATTCTCGCAAAATTATTCCTTCACCGGCACTTACTTCAATGGCCTGTTTCGCGACAAGATCGACTTTAACTTCCTGACCGGCACAGCCTGTCCCCCTCCGAGCGCGGCCTGCGGGCAATATGTAAACGTCAATGAAGCCCTGGCGCACGGCGCCGAGTTGGAATTTCACGGGCGGCCGCTGTCCAGACTCTCGTTCGACGGCTCGTACACCTACACTTCAACTCAAATTCTTGTCCAACCCTTTGCCTTCGATCCCCTGCTGGAGCCCGGCCAGCCGTTGATTCGGCGTCCCAGGCATGCAGGCTCTTTGTTGTTGACCTACCTGAGCACCCGCTGGGGAGCAAACCTCGGCGGCAGTTTCATAGGCAGGCGGGCGGATTCCGATTTCCTTGGCTACGGCATCGATCATGCAGCCGGATACGCGCGCCTCGATCTGGGCGGCTGGTATGCGGCCACTTCGCGCATCACCGGCTACGTCAACATCGAGAACGCGCTGAACAAGCAATACCAGGAAGTCGTAGGCTACCCAGCTTTGGGAATAAATTTCCGCGCCGGCCTAAGATTCCGAATCGGCGGCGACTGAGCATGTATGTATGTTGTATGGTGTGGGGCGGGCGCCCTCGCCCGCCGCTTTTGACTTATTCTTCTTTGAATTTCGGCATGTCCGCGGGTGACCCGTCCGCGAAGCCTTACCGGTGCCGCGAACTCACCCGCCGCCGAGCCCGAGGAGCAGACGGTTCCTCGCCGAGCTGAGATTCTTCATAGTCCCCATCGGATGGCACTGCCAGGGGCAGAGGTGCCGAAGAGGTCGATCCCTGATACTTGCTGCGCGCCGCCATCAATTTCCCCAACTCCACACTGCCGAGAGGCTGCTGCTTGCCAAGCAGATGCGTAACCAGGGCAATCTGCGCAAAGTGTTCGACTGTCTCCATCTTCATGTAGGCAGAATGCAGATCGACGCCATAGGCCACCACTCCATGGTTCGACATCAGAATGGCGTCGTATTGCGGAATCAGCGGTTCCAGCCCATCCGTAAGCTCAGGGGTTCCGGGCGTGCCGTACTTGGCCAGCGGAATGGAGCCCAATCCGATCACCACTTCGCACACCAGAGGCTGGTTCAGAGCCATGCCAGCCGCCGCAAACCCGGTCGCCGTGGGCGGGTGTGCATGCACTATGCCTCGAACGTCAGGCCTCAGCTTGTAGATCTTGAGATGCATGGCGATTTCGCTCGAGACATCTCTGCGTCCTGAAACCCGGCGCCCGTCCAGGTCCACGATTACCAGGTCGGAAGGCTTCATCATGCTCTTGCACATCGCCGTGGGCGTGGCCAGAACGTGCCGCTCGTCGAGCCGAACGGACAGATTGCCATCCATAGCCGCCACGTAGCCGCGCTGGTGCAAAGCGACGCCAAAAAGGATGATTTCCCGGCGATATTGGCGTTCAGTAGGCATAGCGTACAAGGGTGGGAACCGCAGCCCCGGCTCGATGTCGCGTATGGTAACCCAGCCGGTTGACGGTTACAAACGCTTTTACACACTATTACATTTGCATTTTTTTCCTGCGAACCCCGTCTAATGAGACGCGGGAAGAAAACTTATAATCAGCTGCGTGCTGGTCTCTGATTTCAATTATTCCCTTCCCGAGGAGCTCATTGCCCAGGAACCCCTCGCCGACCGGGCAGCTTCCCGTCTGCTACACCTGGATCGCCACGACCCGCAATTGCACGATCGCCTTTTTCGCGACTTTCCGCGCCTGTTGAAGCCCGACGACCTGGTTGTTTTCAACAACACCCGTGTCTTTCCGGCGCGGCTCTTTGGCCGGAGGAGCGGCGCGAAGGCCCAGCCGTTAAGCGCAAGCAATCCTGCTGCCCGCGAATTTCTGCGCGGCACCATTGAAGTTCTGTTGACTCGTCAACTCTCCCGGAATCCGAATGAATGGGAGTGCCTGGTGCGCCCCGGCCGAAAAATCGGAGTCGGTGAGCAGCTTTTTTTTGGGGAAAACGGCGAGCTGCGCGCCGAGGTTGTGGCTCGCGGCAGCTTTGGAGAACGCCGCATCCGCTTCGCTCCCGTGCCGGACTTCTTCATGGCAGTCGACCGAGTCGGTCACGTTCCCTTGCCTCCATATATCGACCGCGGGGATCGTCCCGCGGACCGCGAACGCTATCAAACCGTCTATGCCCGCGAGAGAGGCTCGGTGGCCGCCCCTACAGCCGGACTGCACTTTACCCCGGAAATTCTCGCTCAAATAAAAGATCGCGCCATCGAAACCGCCGAGGTTACTCTGCACGTCGGCCTCGGGACTTTTCAGGCGGTGCGCGAGGACCGCGTGGAGGACCACAAGCTCCACCGCGAACCCTGCTTCATCACTGCCGAAGCTGCGGCGGCCATCAATCGCGCCCTCGACGCTGGGCGTCGGATCGTGGCCATTGGCACCACCACGGCCAGGGCCCTCGAAAATGCCGCTGCGCAATCGCGGCCGCAAGCGGGAAGCGGAGAAGCCGATATCTTCATTTATCCCGGTTATCAATTCCGGGTGGTGGGCGCTCTGCTGACAAATTTTCACTTGCCGCAGTCCACCTTGCTCATGCTGGTGTCCGCCCTGGCGGGAAGGGAGCGAGTTCTGGCAGCCTACCGCCACGCTGTGAGCGAACGCTACCGCTTCTATTCCTACGGCGACTGCATGTTCGTGGAGTAGGCTTCCCTCGCCACTCTTGGAGGTGAGCGATATACTGGCCACGCAGGGAGTTCACCCATGAGCACTCAAGCCATAGCCAAGCCGGTTCCAATCCAGGACTTTGTAGCCGGGCTCAAGAAGTTTCCCGAGTCGGCCTTCAGCCGCATCGACCAGATCATCCTTTTCCTGCAAGGCACGCCCGTACAGCCCGAGACTCTGGCGCCCTACCTCACCTGGGACAGGCAGCACTACACCCGCAACCTGATTGACAAAACCCCGCTCTACGAACTGGTTGCGATTTGCTGGGAAATTGGTCAGGCCAGCTCCGTTCACAACCACCGCGAACAAAACTGCTGGATGGCGGTTCCTGCCGGACGGCTTCGGGTAGAAAACTTCCGCGTTATTTCGCAAGATATCGACCAGGGCACCTGCTGCCTGGAAACCGCGGACACTGTAGAAATGAACCCCCGGCAACCCTGCGCCGTCGACCCGCTCGAGCCCGTCCATCGGGTTTACAATCCCCGCGAGTTTAACCAGCGCGCGGTAAGCCTGCACGTCTACTCCCGCCCCTTCGACACCTGCGTCGTGTACTCGAAAGAGCAAGGCACTTGCGGAGTGATCAAGCTGCACTATCAAACCGAGTACGGAAAGCCCTCACCGGGAACCGGGAACTGAAGGCCGGCGATTGTCCTGCTAAACTTAAGCATTGCCTCCCCGAAAGAAATCCTCGACCGCACCGGCTGAAGGCGCTCCGCCCGCGCCATCTCCCAGGCCTGTTCCTGTCCCCAGCCAAAAGCCCAGCGATGGCCGCCGCATCTTCCTGATGGACGCCATGTCCTTTATCTTCCGCGCTTACCATGCCATGGCGCGGCAGCGCGGCATGTCCACCAAGGCCGGTCTCCCCACGGCGGCGACCTATGTCTTCGTCAACATGCTCCGCAAATTGCGCGACGACTTTTCTCCCGAATACCTGGCCGCCGTGTTCGATGTAGCCGCGCCCACCTTCCGCGATCAGGAAGCGGAAGCCATCACCAAGGTTCGCAAGTTCGACATCAAGACCCAGACCTTTCAGGAGGTCGAATATCACGGCTATAAGGCCAACCGCAGCGAGATGCCTGCCGAGCTGGTCCAGCAGGTGCCCTACATCCGCCGCGCCCTGGAAGCCTACCGCATTCCCATCCTCGAACTGGCCGGCTACGAAGCCGATGACGTCATCGGCACTCTCGCCCGCCAAGCCGCCGGGCAGAAGTACAGAGTTTTCGTGGTTTCCAGCGACAAGGACATGCTGCAGCTGGTCAACGATCGCATCGTGGTGCTGAATCCGCCCAAGGACAACCTCATCTGCGACCCGCAGAGAGTTGAGGAGATTCTCGGCGTGCCGCCGGAGCGGGTGGTCGACGTGATGGCCCTACGCGGCGACAACATCGATAACATCCCCGGCGCTCCGGGAATCGGCGACAAGGGTTCGGTCGAGCTCATCAAACGCTTCGGCACTGTCGAGCAGGCGCTGGATCGCGCATCCGAGGTTGAGAAAAAATCCTACCGCGAGTCGCTGGAGAATAATCGCGACATCGTTCTCTTCAGCAAACGCATGGCGGCCATCGACTGCAACGTGCCCGTCGATCTTGATCTGAATGCCATGCGCGCCGGCGCTCCCGACGTCGAAGCTCTACGCTCGCTGTTTACCGAGCTGGAGTTCACCTCTCTGCTGAAAGAACTGCTGCCTGTGGTCGAAGTCACCGAATCGCACTACATCGAAGCCAAGTCAGCCGCTGATGTGGAAGCCGTGCTCAAGAATGTTTCCCCAGGCAACCCGCTCGCGGTCGCCATCGAAGCGCAGACCGCGGGCGCGGCAGAAGATGAGGAAGAGGAAGCTGGCGAGCCCCAGGAATCCATGCTTCCGCTCACCGCAGCGCCCGCCGAAGCAGCGCCGGCGCAGACCGTCGCCATCTCTTCTGCTGCCGGCACCGCGTTGACCGCGTCTCTGAACAACCCAGCCGGCGCGCGATTGAAATCCGCTCTCGAAAGCGAAAACGTTCACAAATCGATCCATGACTACAAGGCCGCAATCCACGCTTTCATTCCCCAGGGAATTGCGTTGCGTGGGGTTAGTCACGATCCCATGCTTTACTCCTACTTGCTGGACCCGACCTACGCTTCGCACCGCCTCCCGGAAGTCGCATTGCGCCGCTTCAACCTGAAACTGAGCGGCACGTTGGCGGAATCGGCTGACGTCACCGGACGCTTCGCCGCCGCCCTCCGTCAGGAGGTCGAACAGTCCAGGCTCCTGAAGTTATATGAAGAAATTGATCTGCCGCTGGTGCCCGTCCTCGCCAGAATGGAAGAGGCCGGGGTCAAGATCGACCGCGAAGTGCTGCAAGCCATGTCGTCACGCCTGGAGGGTGAAGTTGAAGCCAAAGCTCGCGAGATCTACCAGCTTTCCGGCTCTGAGTTCAACGTCAATTCGCCCAGGCAACTGGGCGACGTGCTTTTCAACAAAATGAATTTGCCAAAGCCGGTGAAGTACGGCAAGGGCAAGACCATCTCCACCGCGGTGGACGTTCTTGAGGGGCTGGCAGAGACCCACGAAGTTGCACGCAAGGTGCTGGAATACCGCCAGCTCTCAAAACTGAAATCAACCTACGTCGACGCTCTGCCCGCGCTGCTCAATCCCGCCACCGGTCGCCTCCATACCACCTTCGCTCAGACCGGGACGGCCACCGGAAGGCTCTCCTCCGCCAATCCCAACCTGCAAAACATTCCTATCCGCACCGAGCTCGGCCGAGAGATTCGCGCCGCCTTCACCGTGGAGCCCGGCCACCTGCTGCTGGCCGCCGACTATTCTCAAATCGAGTTGCGCCTGCTGGCGCATTTCTCCAAAGACCCGCTGCTGGTGGAGGCCTTCCGCCGCGGCGACGACATCCACACCCTCACCGCTTCGCAGGTGTTCGGCGTGCCTCCGCTGATGGTTACCACCAATCATCGCCGCCAGGCAAAGGTCGTAAACTTTGGAATCGTTTACGGACTCTCGGCTTTCGGCCTCTCGCAAAACCTTGGCATCGAGCCCTCCGAGGCGAAGCAGTTCATCAATGCCTACTTTGAAAAGTACAAGGGCGTGCGTGCATTCATCGATCAGACTCTCGAAGAAACGCGGCGCGAGCAAAAAGTCAGGACGCTGTTCGACCGGGTGCGGCCCATCCCCGACATCAACAGCAAAAATGCCAACCTGCGCGGCTTTGCCGAACGCACAGCCGTCAACACCCCGTTACAAGGCACGGCTGCCGACCTGATCAAGATTGCCATGATTCGCATCGACGCCGCTCTTCGCGAGCGCGGTTTGAAATCCCGTATGACCCTGCAGGTGCATGACGAACTGGTCTTCGAGGTTCCGGAAAAAGAAGTCGACACCATGCGCACCCTGGTACGCGATCAAATGGAAAATGTCCATCCCCTGTCAGTGCCGCTGCTGGTCGAAGTAGGCGCCGGGAAAAACTGGCGCGACCTGGACTAAAGTGGGCGCCAGCGTCCCGCTCGTGCAGGATCGCCACCAGCCAAGTAGGGCCGGGTCGGAGCCCGCCCTGAGATCAACCCGTCCAGGTCGAGCCCCAGCTCGACAAGCCTTTTGTGTAAACTCAAATCACCGCCGAGGCGATTTCCTAAGCCCCCAGCGCTCGCTGAATCGCTCCCGCAATTCCCTGCGCCAGAGCTTTCATCTTCTCTTCCGACTCGGCTTCGATCATTACCCGCGCCAGCGCTTCCGTGCCCGAGTACCGCACCACCACCCGCCCGTTCCCATCCAGATCACGCTCGGCTGCGTCGATGGCTTTCTGAATCTCGGGTACCTTGGCGAATGGAACTTTTTCCCGTACCCGCACATTCTGGATCGTCTGCGGAAAAACCTTCAGATCGCTCACCAGCTCTGCCAGCGGCTTTCCCATTCGCGCCATGGTTTCCATCACCCGCAACGCGGTGAGCAAACCATCGCCGGTGGTCGCGTCGCCGTCGCGAAAGATAATGTGACCGGACTGTTCGCCACCCAGCACCGATCCGCTCTTCTGCATCTCCTCCAGCACGTACTTGTCGCCTACGTTGGCACGAAGCATGCGAATGCCCGAATTGCGCAGCGCAATCTCCAGCCCCATGTTCGACATCGTGGTCGCCACCACCGTCTCCCCCGCCAAGGTTCCTTGGGATTTCATGTACCGTGCCGCCATAAGCAGGACGGCATCGCCATTGACCACTCGCCCCTCCGCATCGCAGAACAGCGCCCGGTCCGCGTCGCCATCGAAAGTCACACCCAGATCGAATTGCCCTCTCTTTTCCGCCACCGTTCTGGCCAGCGTCTCCGGATGCAACGCCCCGCACTGCTCGTTGATGTTTTTACCGTCCGGAGACGAGCTTAAGAATGTGGTTTGAACCTTGCACAGCCGGAACAGCTCCGGCGCTTCAGCCGTCGCGGCGCCGTTGGCGCAATCCACCAGCACCCGTAATTTGCTCAAGTCTGTGCTGACATTCGTAGCCAGCCACTTGATGTAAGCGTGCCGCAGTTCGGCTTGTCCCGGCAGGCTGGCAGTGGCCTGAAGCGACCCGTCGACCGGCGCCTCGGGATTTTGCAACAGCGCGAAGATCTCTTGCTCGATGGCGATTTCATGCGCGTCCGGCAACTTGTATCCGTCGCCGGAAAAAACCTTGATGCCGTTGTCGGTCCAGGGATTGTGTGACGCGGAAATCACCACTCCTGCGGCGTACTTGCGCGAGCGCGCCAGGTAAGCCACGCCCGGGGTAGTAATCACGCCCGCGCTGTGCACTTCGATTCCGCTGGCCGCAAGACCCTGCGTCACCCGGTCCGCAATCCATGTGCTCGACTCCCGCGTGTCCTGCCCGATCACTGCGCGCGCGGGAGCCCCGCCGCGCTTCAGATCGTGGCCTAGCGCGCGCCCGATCATGTAGGTGCTGTCCTGGGTCAGAGGAAATTCGCCGGCCACGCCGCGAATCCCATCGGTGCCGAAGAGTTGTCTGCTTTGGGATGTCATGCTTTGAATGTGATGGACGAAAGATGCTCAGCGCGTCCCTGTTGCCCCGCCAGCTTTCTCCATAATAACCGTCACCCGCACCGGATTCGAGGTCATTACCTGCACCAGAGGATCAGAAACGTAAGCATGGCGGACAAAACTGGCTTGTTCCAGGGTGCCGCTCGCATCTACCGGATCGGTGATGGCTGCCTCCACCGCTTGCACGCGCTTTTGTGGCCCGCTGATGGTCACCGTCGAGGGCTCGGCGGTTACCCGCGCGATCGTATAACCGGGTGCGAACGTCCCCATCACCCGGGGATGCACCGGAACCTGCCGGGTAAGCCGCGCGTCAAAGGTGAGATGAAATTCGCTGGGGACGATCTGCACCACTTCCAGTTCCCTGGGTTGGCGGATCTGGTCGGCCGTAAGGTCAAAGGTCCGCTCCCCCGGCCTCATGGCGCCGAGTTCGATATCGACTGAAACGTCCGCTGGCTGCAAGCGCCGCACTGCGCGCCGCGGGCCGCGCAAGCGCACTTGCGCTCGTGGAATCGTCTCCGAACTGATTTCCAGATTCTCAGGAATGTTGTGGAATTCAATGGGCACGTCCAGTGCCACTTCCGCCGGCGGATCGCTGGCCACCGCCAGCCACAAGCCTACTGCCAGCGCCAGCGAGAGCAGCTTCAGTCCCAGGTTGTGCAGCACGTGTCGCTGCAGGAAGTCTTTCATGGTTAACGCTCGCCGCCGCTCTTAAGGCGCGAATCCGACAGACGCGGCTCCGCGGCATGGGGAAGCGATAGCCGCGGCCCGCCATTCTCGGCCTCCGCCAGTTCCTCGCTGCCATTGCTGATCGGCGTAGGCAGGGTCGAGGGCGGTACGTAACGGCGCAGCAGCTCTCCAATGCGCTCTCGCAATTGTTCCACCGTCAGGTCACGTTCGATCTTGCCGCCCACCGCCAGGCTGATGGCTCCGGTCTCCTCGGAAACAATCACCGCGATCGCGTCCGTCTCCTCGGTCACCCCGATGCCGGCGCGATGCCGCGTGCCCAGTTGAGTGGAAAGCACCGGGTTCATGGAAAGCGGCAGGAAGCACGCCGCCGCGGCGATCCGGTCTTTCTGCACAATCACAGCGCCATCGTGCAGGGGAGCGCTGGGACGAAAAATCGTGGCCAGCAGATCGTAGGAGAGACGCGCATCCAGTGGAACGCCGCTTTCAATATATGTGCGCAGCCCGATTTCTCGTTCGATCACGATCAGCGCGCCCGTCTGGTTCTGGGAAAATAAGTTGGCCGCAAGCACGATGTCGTCATACGCGTCCGCTTCCGATGCCGCCGTGCGGCTGAGCAGCAGCCCGCGTCCCAGGCGCGCCAGCGCCTGCCGGATCTCCGGCGCAAAGATCACGATCAGCGCGAACACCGTATACGGCAGCAGGGTGCTGATCAGCCAGTTCAGAGTCGAGAGTTCGCCCAGACGGGAAAAATAGAACGCCAGCGCCAGCCCCGCCACGCCCACCAGCATGTAGGCCGCGCGCGTGCCCTTGATGAGAGCCAGCAGCTCGTAAATGATGAACGCGACCAGCAGAATGTCGATAATCGCAATCATCGACAACTGTGGCCAGGGCGTTGAGAAATACTTCAACTGCGGCCCCTTTCCAACTCACTCACTCACAGACTGGGAATAAACTTAATTGTAATCCAGGGTCACGTTATCCCAGCGTCAATGAAGTTGAAGTCTTGTAAAGATATGTGCCCCGTAGGGACAACGGACCGTGTGGAGGACAACGGACTGTTGGGGGACAGTGAGCCGTGTGGGGACGGGCGCCCTCGCCCGTCCAGGTCGAGCGCAGCTCGACAAGGTTTTTGCATCTGGTAAGGCAAAACGGCGGATGCTATCTTCCTTTCCCCCGCTTGACCGTAGCCGTCAGCGTCCCCTTCGCCAGCCGTGCCGAAATCTCATCCCCAGCCTTCACCCGAGCCGCATCCTTCAAAAGCGATCCCGCAGAGTCGAATACCAGGGCATATCCGCGATCGAGAATCGCAAGCGGTGACAGCGCTTGCAGCTGCCCCTCCAGCTGGTTGAGGCGTCCAGACCTCTGCAGCAGCGCCGTTCGAGTCGCCGAGGCGAGCCCCGCGACCCGTGCATCCAGCTCCTGCCGGATACTCGCCAGCATGCGGCGCACGTCGTAATGACGCACCGCAGCTGCCGCCACTTCCAGCTTCCGCCGGTGCTGCTCAAGAATCTGCCGCTCCGCCCGGTCCAGCCGGTTCTTCAGATCGTCAAGCTTCTGCTGCCGCCGGTTGATTACATCCACCATGCGGGCAAAAGCCCCGTGCTGCGCCAGTTCAGTAAGCGCTTGCCGCCCCATCAGCAGGCGATAACGCACGGCACGCGTCAGGCGCTCGCGCAACCCCTCTGCTTGCTCTTCCACCTCCTGGCGGGAACGAATCACCAGCTCGGCAGCCGCCGATGGCGTTGGCGCGCGCAGGTCGGCCACAAAGTCAATGATGGTGAAATCAGTCTCGTGTCCCACCGCGGAGATCACCGGAATTTCAGAGGCTGCAATCACCCGCGCCAGGCCCTCATGGTTGAACGCCGCCAGATCCTCAGCCGAGCCTCCCCCGCGCGCCACGATGATGACGTCGACGCTGCGCGCCCGGTTGAAGTAGCGCACGCCGGCGCTCACCTCCGCGCTCGCGGCCTCGCCTTGTACCTGCGCCGGATAAATCAGAACACTGGCCGTATGATGACGCCGCAGCAGGATGTTCAGAATGTCACGCAGGGCCGCGGCCTGCGGCGAAGTCACAATCCCGATCCGTCGCGGTAATGTAGGGATTGCCTTCTTGCGCGCCCCGTCAAACAGACCCTCCGCCTCCAGCTTTGCCTTAAGCTGCTCGAAGGCGATCTGCAAAGCTCCGGCGCCTTTGGGCTCGAGATACTCCGCGGAAATCTGCAGCTCGCCGCGATCCTCATAAATCGTGACTCGCCCCCGCAGCACCACCTGCATGCCGTTCTCGGGACGAAAGCGCAGCAGCCGCGCCTGCGAGCGGAACATCACAGCGCGAATCTGCGAATTCTGGTCTTTCAGGGTGAAATAAAGATGCCCGGAGTCGTGCGCCCGGAAATTTGAAATCTCGCCTTCGACCCAGGTGTCTCCATACTCCCGTTCAATGTGCGTGCGTACCGCCGCCACCAGATCGCGCACCGTCCATATGCGCCGGTCCGCCGGCTTGAAACTGAACCCAAGCTGGTCAGCAGAAGACATTGGCTAGTGGAGTCTATCGCAAAGCCAGTGTAGGGCGGACACTCTTGTCCGTCGCCTTTGAACTTGATGTTGACTCGGATCTTGATTTGGATCCTGCCGCTAACCGTCCATCAAGATGTTTGGATATTGTCCTGCGGAACCGTCCGTCAGACGCAAAATGCGTCCACTCGATGACCGGCTGCTGCTTGCTAATGCCGAAACCGCCCAACCAAATACATCACAACCGACAAAACCACGCTGACCAAAATCGACGTAGCCAACGGAAAATAGAATGTCGTGTTCTTGCCTCGGTAAACTACGTCCCCCGGAAGCCGTCCCAGAGGGATGTTGGTCCGTCCGAGCAACATCAACACCACTCCCGCGACGATGGCAATCGCGCCGGCGAGCACCAGAAATTTCCCCAGGTCGCTCATCCAAATCAGTCTAAACCCTGGCTATCTCAGTGTCCGCCGTGGTTGATTGAAGATGCTAGAATCTCGCCTCATGCGAAGCAGTCTGGCTCTGTTCATCTCTTTATTGTTGCTTGGCCTTATTCTTTCCGCCCAAACCGTTTCCGAAGTCGAAATCACCGCCGAGCCCAGCCATCATCTGGCGCTGCAAAACCAGTACGTACGCGTCTTCAAAGTGGAAGTTGCGCCGCATCAGGCCACGCTCATGCACCGCCACCGCCACGACTACATTTTTGTCACCCTGGGACAATCGCTGGTGGAAAACCAGGTGTCCGGAAAAGCGCCGCTCAAACTCTCGCTGCAGGACGGCGAAACCTGGTTCGTCCCCGGCGGCTTCGCCCACATCGCGACCGACCTCTCCAGCCAACCCTTCCGCAATATCACCATCGAACTCCTGCAAGACGCGAAGGCCCGCAGCTCCGCCCCTCACCCATGGGACGAAGACCGCGGCCTGCATATCCTGAACGGCGGTACTCAGGACATTCTGTTTGTTAAAGACGACGCGCGCGCCACCGAGCTGCAACTCAATCCCGGCGGAGTCTTTCCCAAACCTCAACACGCCCGCCCGCAGTTGCTGGTAGCCGTCACCGATCTGAATCTGCACAGCGGGGTCGGAGGCAAGTCCGCCATCGAACTCAAGGCGGGCGATATCGCCTGGATGAAAGCCGGCTTCTCCGGCGACCTCAGCAATGCCGGCCAGCAAACCGCAAAGTTCATCATCCTGGAATTTGCTGCCGGGTCAGCTTGATTCGGTCCTCCCGCTGTTCGCGGACACCCAAAGGATGTCATCCTGAGCGCAGTCTTGTATTCCGCGGAGTGGGACAAAAGCAAGCGAAGGACCTGTGCATTCCGCGCCGCCACCTGCCGTGAACGTTCTCCTTTCTGCACCTTCGTGTCCTTGGTGGTTAATCTCGTAAACGAAGCCGCCCGGGCCATGACCGCTCGCAAGCGCTTGTTGTATCATCCGTTGTTCTTTGTTCATTACGGCAGTTGTTAAACACACCATGAAAATGATCCTCTGTGTCCTCTGTCTTGTGATGATGATCGCCCTGTTCAGTCCCACTTCCGAGGCAGCTTCCGGCAAATCGCTTGAGTTTGCGCTGTCCATTCCCGCCGAGCGCAGCGGCGGCCAACCGCTCGACGGCCGCATGCTGCTCCTGCTCTCGACCGATCCCTCCGCCGAGCCCCGCATGCAGATTGGCTTGAGTCCGAACACCCAGCTGGTCTTCGGTGTCGACGTGGACAGTCTTCCCCCCGGCCAGATCGTCACCGTCGACGAGCAAGCTTACGGATATCCGCTGCGCAGCCTGCGCGACGTTAAGCCGGGGGAATATTTCGTGCAGGCGGTCTTCCACCGCTACGAAACTTTTCACCGCTCTGACGGCCACACCGTGAAGCTCCCTATGGATCGCGGCGAAGGCCAGCACTGGAACATCGCGCCCGGCAACTTCTACAGCCGCCCGGCAAAAATCATGATCGGTCCCGGCACCCCGCGCACTTTGCTTATCCTCGACCAGGAAATCCCGCCCATCGCGCCCCCCGCCGACACGAAATACATTCGCCACATCAAAATCAAGAGCGAGGTCCTCAGCAAATTCTGGGGACGGCCCATGTACATCGGCGCCGACGTTTTAGTCCCCCAGGGATTCGACGAGCATCCCCAGGCCCGCTACCCACTGATCGTTTTTCACGATCACTTCGTTCCCGACTTTGACGACTTCCGCCCCGAGCCGCCCGATCCCAATCTCAAGCCCGATTACAGCGAGCGCTTTCACATCTCCGGCTATAACCGCATCGAGCAAGCGGAAGCGCACAAGTTTTACCAGCAGTGGACCGGCCCCAACTTCCCCCGCGTGCTGATCGTGAAGCTGGCGCACGCCAATCCTTTTTACGATGACTCTTACGCCGTGAACTCGGCCAATGTCGGCCCTTACGGCGACGCGATCGAGACTGAACTCATTCCCGCCATCGAAAAACAGTTCCGTGGCATCGGCCAGGGCTGGGCCCGCTTTACTTACGGAGGTTCGACCGGAGGATGGGAAGCGCTCGCGGTACAAACCTTCTATCCCGATCACTACAACGGCGCCTTCGTCGCCTGCCCCGACCCGGTCGACTTTCGCGCATTCACGGTGATCGATCTATACAACGACAAAAACGCCTACTACCGCGAAGGCGCACACCGCAAAATGATGCAGCCGGGCATGCGCGACTACCTGGGCCACATCCTGGTCACCGCGCAGGAAGCCAATCAGTACGAACTGGCGCTGGGCACGCGCGGCCGTTCCGGCGAACAGTTCGACATCTGGCAAGCCGTCTACTCGCCGGTCGGAGACGACGGCTACCCCAAACCGATCTTCAATAAAGAAACCGGCGAGATCGATCACAACGTTGCCGCTTACTGGAAAGAGCACTACGACCTGCGCAACATCCTGGAGCGCGACTGGGCGACGCTGGGCCCCAAGCTGCGGGGCAAGATTCACGTCTACTGCGGCAGCGCTGACAGCTATTTCCTCAATAACGCGGTTTACCTGCTGGAAGATTTCCTGAAGACCAGCAATCCACCTTACGAAGGCGAAGTAAAATATGGCGAGCGCGCCGAACACTGCTGGAACGGCGACCCCACGCTCCCCAACTACTTGTCGCGCCTGCACTACAACACCATGTACCTGCCCAAGATCATGGAGCGCATCGAGAAGACGGCTCCGCCGGGCGCCGACCTGACCAGCTGGAAGTACTAGCTCGTGCTGTAGCCCGGGAGCTAGCTCGTGTGGCCGCGGGCGACCCGCCCGCGGAAATGAGCATAATGTTCCACGTGGAACATTTTGTACCTCGTATATTGTACGTACATAAAAGCCAATTATGACTCTAAGCCGCTGGGGGGATTGATCTTAGGGGTGAGGCCGATTAGGCGCTCTTCGCTTCAGCGGTGCCGCAAGAAGTAGAGCAGGGCGGCGATCACCAGCAGTGTGATCAGGAAGCGCAGGATGGGCCAGCTTTTACTTTTCTCAAAGCCAATTGGGGAGCTCTCACTTGCATTTACAATATCTGCCCCGTTGGCGGATTGAGCCGGGCTGGTTGTCTGCAGATCCTGCAGGTTGCCAGCAGTCAGCTTCTGGGAGCCGGTCTTTGTGAAGCTTGTCCTCCGGTCCACAAACACCTTGACCTCTCCCGACCCGCCCTGCCTGGCCAGGGCCTGAGACAATTCCGGCATAAAATACTTGCCGACTACGCCGGCTAACTTTTCCGCGAAGGGATTCTCCAGTTCTTCGTGGCTGGCTCCTTCAATGGTGGCTGCGTTGGGATCATGGGAGCGCAGGCTGAATCCCCCGCCCGGCTTGGCCTCAATGTGAAAGTCGAATTTGAGTTCCTTACTATTTTCAGTTGGAAGATTCAGTCCGGGGAATTCTTTGGCCAGAGCGGCGCTGATATTGGCTTGAATCTTCTGCTGCAGTTCCATCCGCGTAGGTGCCTCGAGCGGCGGCAGGCTGGGATCATTGGCTTGAGCGATGAACCCGCCTTGAGGATTGGCCTCGATGCGGTAGGTAAAGGTGCTGATGATGCGCTTAATGTCCACAGGATTTGAGGCGATTGTAGCGCGCTTCGCCGAAAGAAGAAGTGAATTAAATGGTGACACTCGTCACACCCGCGCCTGCGTCTTCCGTTCTGACACCCGATCCCACTGTTATCCCGAGCGCAGTCGAGGGACCTTGCGTTCATACGCGTAAACAACGAAATGTGATGGTCATCACATACACCGCCGCCGTCAAGACGCACAATTCAAGTTTTGAGTACAGAACACAAGGTCCCTCGACTCCGCATCGGTTCCGCTGTGCGGAACCGCATGCTCCGCTCGGGATGACAGTGGATGGATAGTTCATGCGCCGGGAACATCGCTATTACGTTTACATCATGCAAAGCAGCTTCCGGCGCGCGCTCTACATCGGGATGTCGAACAATCTCCACCGCCGTGTTTTCCAGCACAAGACTCAGGAATGCGAAGGATTCACTGCCGACTACGACACCGTCCGCCTGGTGTATTGGGAGACTACCGATGACGTGCACAAGGCCATCGCGCGCGAAAAACAGCTGAAGAACTGGCGCCGAGAGAAAAAGCTGCGGCTGATTGCCAAAATGAATCCGAAGTTCAAAGATCTGCCTGATGGCTGGTACAAAGGCGAGGATTTCAGGACGTGCGCATAAAATGTCAAACGCAAGGTCCCTCGACTGCGCTCGGGATGACCGATGATTAGAGCTTGCGCAGATGGTCGGAGCCTGTGAAGACCTGTCATCCCGAGCGAAGTCGAGGGACCTTGCGTTTACCGGGGAGATTCCCGCTTGCTTTCCGGCGCATTCATCTGATATAAACAATCCACCGAGAGCAGTGTGTGGCTAGCCGGGCGTATTTTGTGAAACTCTCGTCGCTCGTCCGGCATCAAACATAGAACAGGTTAATTCCTGCAAAATCAGTCCCGGCCACGGGGCTTCATTCGGGGACAGCGTTCCTCGAAGGGTTTTATGCGTTGTTCGCAAGAACCTCCAAGTGATCTTTTCTCAGATTAATGTCTTCCGCCTTGGCTTGTGCCGAAATGGCATGGGTGCGGTGTAGTGCCGGCAGGGAGGAAGATGCGTTTCGTCGCGTGCCGGTAAAGCGCCAAAAGCAGATTCCTCACGGCTGAAGCCGCCTGGAATGACAATGCTTACAAGATTGGGCGCTCCCCGATTGTGGAAAACAGGTGGAAATCCTGTATATCCAATGGGTTGACAGTGGCCGCGCAAGACGCGTAGTTTGTACAGGTTTCGAGGACAGGCAGGTTTGCAGTGGAGATCGCGGGCGAGTCGCCCGCGGCCACATCCGCAAATCTGCTCTGAACTGAAAGCGCCCGCTCAGGCGGTAGCGGATCGGTTCTTTGACAACTAGGTTGAACGTGCCAGTCGTGAGAGGAAGGCTCGGGTGCAAGTCCGAGCGATCTCACAAGATAGATCCGCCATGCCTCTTCGAGGGCGTGGTGGCAGTCTGCCAACTACCCGTCGGCAGACGACAGGTTTCAAATGAGAGTTTGATCCTGGCTCAGAATCAACGCTGGCGGCGTGCCTAACAC
>DATAPL010000048.1:0-87132 GCA_036265205.1 Terriglobales bacterium | reverse complement strand
GCTCGTTCCGTTACCTCCGTAAGCAAACGTCGCAACTCCGAGCAGTAGGCCCATTGCCGCGACAACCATGGCGTTACGGCTCGACAGGAATTGTCGTTTCAGCGAGTGCATTTCATAATCCTCCTCCATCCCACAAAAGGTCCGCGCGAGAAAGCTAAGAGTTCCGTCGAATTTGCGTGCCAGCCATAGGGTCCTTATAAACGGGCATCACGACGCCGATTATCCGTCAGGGGCGGTCTTGAGATTTCAGTCGCGAAACCGACTTGTCATTACTACTCTGGTATCGGCGAGTGCATTGGCGATTTGGCACTCGTCCAGAGGCGTGGCTACCGAGACGTGCGTTAGATTTGCTCGCCAAGAATCAGGGGCACATAGCTTCGTGCGTCTTGCAGCAATTGCTCGCGCGCAATACCAACCTTGGCGCGAAGCTGCACACCCTGCAGCAAGTCAACGAGCAAACGGCCTCGCACCTTGGCAGAAGGTGTGCGAGTCAGGCGACCCGCCTTTATCTCTTGCTCGAAACGTTTCGCGAAAATATCGGCGGATGCGGTGAGGCCCTTCGCGAGCCAGGAACGAATCTCTGTCACCCGCTCCGAATGTCCCAGCGCAGCGGCGGCCAACATACAGCCGCTGCGAGCGTCGCCGGTAGCGGTGTTCACGGTAGCCTCGCAAAAGGTGGTCACGGCCTTGTGGATGTCCGGCTCCGCTTGAAATGTTGCCATTTTGGGAGCTCCATAGATAAGCGCATAGCGCTCGACCGCCCTGAGCAGCAGCGTGGACTTGTCTCCGAAGGCTCGGTATAGCGCGGGTTTGGTGACGTTCACGGCGCGCGCGATCCGATCCACATCGACTCCTTCATACCCATGCTCCCAAAACATCTCAACGGCACGGTCGAGTGCTTCGTCGGGAATAAAGCCTTTTGGACGCCCTGGGGGGCGCTTCGCAATATTAGTTACCATCGCGTACGCAACTCCTTGCATTCCATCTGTTGGTATCGTACTCTCGCGTATGTAACGCTGCAAGGCAGATACATACAACTGGGCCAGATTAGTAATGAAAATCGCGTTTGTATCTACGAATGGAGTAGGTTACCCGCCGCCGGCTAGTGGCTAGTGGGAAGTCGGGAGTGTTCTAGGAATGGTCCCGAGACCACTGTGCTATTTCCGAACCACTCGATCGAGCAAACCATCAATCAATTTCTCGGACTTCTCTAACTCCTCCGATCTCTCTAACTCGCGAAGCTTCCGCAGACATTCAGTGACCGTCTTGGCATCTCTGAAGGCCTCCATCAGGTGAACACTCCGGATTGTCCTCCATGGCTCCTTCAATCGAGCAATTCGGTGGATCTCGATTTCCAAGCTTTGGCTAAATCTCAGGGGATTCTTCCACGAGACACGTTCGATCTCCGACAGGAAGTATCGCAGGATCCCTGCGCGGTCAGATCTCCATGGAAAGGAGTACTTCCTGCGGGCACGGGCGAACCTCTTTAAGGCAGCGAACGACATCAATTCTCCGAACACCGGATCAGACTGCACCGGGATGCTGTACCTCCCGCAAAGCCTCAACACTTTTCCCTCTGTGATCCTCCATAGTTTTCCAACCTCGCTCAGAGTGACGAATGGCCGCAGCTTGAGCGGTTGAAACATGCTTTTGAGCCAGTCTGTAGCCCTTTGTCTCGGGCAGCGAACGACGGTCTGTTCGAACTGTTCGCAAGGCATCATGACGCGAAGATATTTGTGCTCAACGAGGAGCCGAAGCCTGTCCGCCGGGACTTCGATCTGCTCAGCCAGGGCGCCGATGGAGATCGGACCTCGGGCGTTCTTTGTCAGGCCTTCTTGAACGGTTTCCACGCGGATATCGTACCCCCGTTTCCTCAATTCGGCGAATCTGGACGAGGTTATTGTGGGGGGAATGACCGCGGGGATTTCCGGGCTCGCTAAGATCGGGTAAGTGCCAGAAATATCAAGGGTTCGGTGGATTTTGTGAATTCGGGAAACTCGGGAAAAATTAAATTTCTCGGCACTTTTTTCCACCAGAAAGTAGAAAAGAGGAAAGGGCCGAAATGTGGCAGTTTCTCGTCATAAGCGACAGCCAGCGCTGGTTGTGCGGACGAGTGTCTTACACGCCCCTGGGGGCCAAACCTCGGGTGTAGCCGAATTCTTCCCGGAGAGTACTACCCCCTCTGTCGTTTGACGGGATAGGAGGCAGGAGAAAAAAAGCCCGTCCTCCATAGTAACAAACCAGTAAACAGGGGGACGGGCGGGGCGCGGGGCGGGACGCCCGTGTGGACCAGGGGTGGATCAGCGGGGCCGCGCCGGGGTGAGGGGGTGCTTCGGAGGAAGTGACTTCAATGCATCAGACCGTCAAGCCTCCGTTGCGCAGCCGCACTGTTGTGGTCGTCGGCAAAGCGATATCGCGCTTCAGCCGAGTAGCCACTCAATTTGTCTTGCTGCCGTGGGGTCAAAACGCCGCCAAGTTCGAGGTACCGAGATGCCCCTGTTAACAGAGTCGCGAAAGGATACACCGTGATCCTCGAATGTTCCACCTCCTGTTCTATAGCAATCGTTAACTTCTCAAAAGCTTCACGGAACATGATCTCCCGTTCCTCTGGGACAAGTTCCATTCTCCGCATTAGAATCTTACTCAATGTCGTCAGTGGAAACGGATGTTGCTCAATGGCCACAGCATGTCGCGCGTATTGGAGAGAGGTCGTGAGATCGGTATCGACGATAAGCAGTGCCCGTTGCTCCCAGTAGCGCGAGTTCCACTCCCACTCCTTCTGAATGGAAGTATAAAACTCCTCGGCGGCGGAACCGAGCATCGGGCGCACAATCTTGTCGGCATCAAACAGACGCCCTGCCAAACGAGCCTCCGGTGAGCGTTGCTTGATTGCCCTCCGATTGACATGCGCTACAAGAGAAGACGCAATGCCTGAGAAGGTTGCGCGCAATACGTCTGCGTCGTGCTGAATAGTTCTCCTGAGCACCCGCTCGGCTATCACTGCATTGATCGCGACGACAAACTCGTCCTGGTAAGCGTTCGTGGACAACCTTAACGGAACGCCGCTCCCCAGGAATCGATCGATCGGCCTTTTGGGACCCATGATAGATTGCAAAATGCTATAGCGAAGACCAGCTGAGTAGCAGTGTTGTGCAAGCGTTACGGATAGATATGCTAGACGATCGTCCACGTCAGCGGCATCCCACAATGACTTTACAATCGCGTCGAGAGGACGAAAATCGTTGAGAATTTGACAAACCGAAACTGCAACCGGTTCACCCTGAAGGCGCTTCGCGAACCCACGCGGAATTTTGAGCGCCAATTTGGCACCTACTAGACCGAACTGTCGGTAGCGCTCCAAGAGCTCTCGGCACTCGTTTGACGTAAGTTCCAACAACCGATTCTTGGTATATCGATAGTCACCGAGAACCTGATCTAAGTACTCTTGGCGATAGGAACGCTCCGCCGCCAGAACAACAACATTCGCTGCAACCGCTGGCAAGATCTGGCAAGCCGGTGATTGCGGTCCACACGCTTTCTCGAATAGATGTCAGTAATGGCAATCACGTGCCTTGCCCACGCTACGTCACAAATCCTCCTCGTCGCGGACGGATTTGCTGATCACGCTGAGCAAATATTGGAGTTGCTTGCTAATGCGCCGTGTGCGCTACGCGCCTGATCGTTGTTGTTTTGCCAGTCCCGGGGTCGTCCGACAGAAGCACAAGCCTCGGTGGCGCTTTCTTCGTGAAGCTTTGAGTGACACGGTCTTGGACAATTGCGTTGTCTTGCCGTTCGATATCGACGTGCTGATCGAGATCAATCCATTGGGGTTCACGCCCGTAGAGAAAAGGGCTCGGAGTCCGAAAAAGCGGACGATCTGCAGCTACAACAAGTTCGAAGTCCGAAAAGAACCGAAGAAGATTGTTGGGAGAAAGACCTGTCGAAAAGAGACCAGCGATATCCGGCACAAGAAGATCCGCGACGCTAGGTGGGGATGGAAACTCCTGATGCAACCACTGCATGAACGCGCCAAACTTCTCCGATACAAGAGTTAGGCCGAAACGTTCACAATCCTTCCGGGTGACGACATCCGGATTTGGCTCGATTAGAAGAGAAGGACCTCTGCCACGACGTGGGGTAGCTGGGTTCCTGTGGCTCAAGTAGTACTCAAGGTCAATTTCATTGAGCGAGGTACCTGCGATAATGAACGGTTCGGTAGCTAGTATTTCGGAAAGAAGATGCATCCATGGGTTCATCGCGCGCATGGTCTGGGCGTATTCGTTTAAAGAGAAGACAAATCCCGAAGCAGGCTTCTGCACCCATCCGTGGAGGTGAATTGCCTGCAGTTCGGTCCGATCAGGGGTCGGTTCAAATTCAGCATCGAAGTTCAAAGCTACCAATTTTTGTTTATTCCCAGAGGGAGCGTAAAGATTCTCGATGACATCATCGATGTTGAACGTGAAAAGGCGCCGCCAGAGAAAGTGCGGCATGTTCTCGACGGACAGTCCTGGCTTGCAGTTCGAGAAACGATCGACAAGCTCCCTTTGAATCTGTTGGGGGGAAAGAAGTGGGTAAACACGTGTCAGTAATGTGGTGTCGCCCGCCCCGGTCAATTTGCAAAGGTCGTGGCGTAGACTCTCAGCGCTGCGCAAGAGTTCGCCGTGACCATTACGACTGTCGAGGGTTATACCGGAGCCCAGCAGTAGATTGTAGCTTCCCCCAAGAAGTGTGTCTCGGAAGGCTGGAAGTAGATCTTTGGAGATCATCATTTTTTCCTCTGCGCGACTCCGGCTACCCAGAAGATTCAGCACCCACGAAAACTTCTTGATTAAAACTCAGATGAAAGTGCCAGTCAATCATACCCGCGAAGACAGTGACGTCCGGTTGTTTGGCGTTGCTTGTTGACTCTTGTCCGAAAACGCTCAGATAACACGCATTCGTTTGAGAACCATGACGAGTCGCTCCTGATTCTTGGGGTAGCCACAGTCGATCATCCGAAGACGGATCATATCTGTCGAGGCTGCGGAAAAACGATCACGAACGAAAGCACCCACTGTGCGGATTGCGCTGTTGACAAAGCCACGGAACGGCTAGTTGGCGTTGCGAGCCTCGGCCGCATAGCTGCCCGCTCCCCGGAAGCTCGTGCAAAACATGGGGCGACACGGCGAAAACATGCACAGGCATGCTCGGAATCGGACGCATCGACACAGCCAGCCTGGCTTACGAGCAAAGTGTTCTCAAAACAAATCCAGCCGCTGCTCGGGAGCATTCAAACATCCGCGATTCGATCACAAATCGGTGTGTCGCGTTGGTATGCCGGTCGAATCCGGCAGGGCTACCTACCGCACCCAAGGCATTGGCTGACACTTGCCCGAATGGTTGGCCTGGATTCCAAGCTCGTCTGAGTCCTGGGGTTCCGGGATGAGCCTTCCGTGAAAACTGGTTGTGAGTGAGTGTTGATGTTACGCCAACCGCATAGTTTCCGGGTGAGCCTAGAACTGAACCCTGAGACCCAGTTGGGCTTGGAAAGGCGGTCCGGACAGTCCAATGGGCTTCCGGGGGAGTTTCGCGGCCAGGGGGCCACTCCGGCCCGTATTGACTGGCACGGGCGGCTGTGCCGCTCCAAAGCCGTCGGAACTCGATACGAACTGATTCCCAAAATTCGCACAGTTGAAGACGTTGAAAATGTCCGCAAAAACAGAGACTACAACATTTTCTTTGGCTCTAAAGTTCTTCTGTCCCCGAAGGTCCGCTTGGAAATAAGGCATGCCACGCAGTGAATTGGGCTGAACGGCGAAGCGAACATCGCCTTCCCCAACGGGATCGAATACTGGATTGCTGGTCACGATCGGGGAGTAGAGATCATTTGGCACGCCGTCGCCGTTTAGATCGTCGCCAGCACTCATCGAGTAGGGACGTGCCGATGCCAACTGCAGTATGCCAGACACCAGGATGCCGTGGGGAAGGTGCCCTATGCCGTAAAAGACGACACGATGGCGCTCGTCCTGGTTCGTGTACCCGAAATTCTGCGGCTGTATGATCCCCAAGCTCGCCGATTGGGTGGGTGTCATGCCAGGCGCGGCACCTTGAGTGAACGAAAGAAAATCCGAGTCAGCGATACCGCCTCCATACTTGTAGGCACGCGACAAAACGTACCAGGCATTGAACTGAAATCGGCTAGAGAAGCGATGGAACAATTGAACCGTGAGCGCGTCATATCGGGAGCGGTTGCCGGACTCGGTGCGCACAAGTCTGAAGAGTCGGTGGGCAGCACCTTGGGCAGAGCACAATATTGACGCACCGGCCGAGTCCCGGCAACCGAAGACCGGATCCAGGGTCGTGTTCAGAATGCGCGTGTCAATGCTGCCGTCCAGTGACGGATCAAGTTCACTTTCGGAATATCCGTGAACACTCAGGACGTGCACAACGTTGATGATCAATGTGAGACTGTTCTTCAGTTTCAGTTCAGAACCCAGGCTGATGTGCTCCGCATAGGGCTGTCTGAGGCGTGGATCCAGGAGCCAGCCCCTCGAACCGTAAGGTAGGTCGGTCAGGGTAGCCACTGGAAACGGTCCAGCGGCTGCAATCGCAGCCGAGAGTCCGATTGAGTTGGGCAAACTTGGATTCGCCGGGGTTCGAGCATCACGACTCACTGCATAGACGCTGTTTCCAGCATTTAACAACGAGACGATCTGTGCTTCCTGAAAGAATTGACCAAAGAACATCCCGTAACCTCCGCGAACAACCCAGCGAGCCGATCCTGTTACGTCCCAGGCAAAGCCTATCCGAGGTGCATAGTTGTTGACGTCATTGTGCGGAGCATTCAAGTCAATATTGGGGACAATCTTCTGAAGTGAAGCCGGAGGAAGCAACCCAAGTATCCGCAGGGTTCGATTGCCGCTGCATAAGATACACAATGGTGCAGTATCCGGGGTGGGTATTTGGCTGGAGGTCGGAATGAGCCCCAGATCCAGATCGTTGCGGACACCCAGGTTCAGGGTGACTCGCGGACCTACCTTCCAGTCGTCTTGGACGTAATAGCTGATCTGCTGGATGATCGGCTGCGAGAAAGAGTTATCGCCAATCGAAAGGCGCGTCCTGCCTACGATGCCGGGCTGGTCCAAGCCGGTATAGTCAAAGCCGTTACCACATGGATCGGTGCCCCCCAGCAGGATCTGCTGGGGCAGACAACGGACATTCACGAAGGGCGTGGGGAATTGTGATTGGCTGCCGCCAAAACGCGTGACGACAGCGTTCTGGAAACCAAATCTGAGTAAGTGCTTGCCCTTTTGCCAGGTGAAATCATCCTTGAACTGGAACTTCCGTTGAAAACTGGAGTCTGGAGCAAATAGGTTCTGCCCGATGCTTACTCCGTTGGCGAAACTCACATTCGGAATGCCTGCCCCTGCGGCTTCGGGTAGCGACCGATTGAGAGAGTCGGAGAACTGAAATACAAACTGGTTGAACGTGCGTGGTGTGACAGCGAACGAATGGTTTACAAGGAACGATTTCAGACGATTGGTTGTTTCTGCGCCACCTGCGGGATCCTCGAATCCGTCCAGAAGGTCGTGCGAGAGGTGATTGTCTTGCTCCGCATAGCGAAGAAAAAGCTGATGTCTTGGGGTGAGAGACACATCCGACCGTACTTGCCACTGAGTATCGTGAAACGGCTTTGCAATGGAAGGTGAGGGATCGAGTGTCGCGCTGGCCAGCCTGGGGTCGGCGATGGCGCCTTGCGATTGCAGGGTTCGAAGAGCCGTGATGGTGTCAATAGTTTGGCCATTAAGCGGCAGCGGTGCGTTTTCGTGGACATGTTCAATCGCTCCGTAGAAAAACCAGCGATTGTGCAGAATAGGACCGCCCAGGGTTCCGCCGTAGTTTTGCCGGTCGAAACCCGGCTTGGGATTGGACGGGCCTGTGTAGCATGCTGAGGGAACCCGATCGCAGGCAGCGGTCTCAGTTGGGTGGGCAGTAAAAAAATCAGTCGCCTCCAAATTCCGGTTGCGGACAACAAAGAAAATCCCGCCGTGCACATTGTTCGTTCCCCCCTTGGTAACGATCTCTATCACAGCGCCGTCGGATTTACCGGTGTCGGCGCCGAAGTTATAAGTCTTAACCGCAAATTCCTGGATGCCTTCCGTAGTGTAGCTCTGCAGGAAAGTGCTGAGGGTGTTGTCCTTGTTTTCTCCGCCGTCCACAGTGAGATTGAAATTCCGACCATTGGAGCCATTAATCGATACGGGACCATCGGTCGCAAATGCAGGACGCACACCGGGCGCCAGGATTGCTAACGAAGAAAATGTCCTTCCATAGAGTGGCAAGCTCGCTATCTGCTGCGGATCAATGTTGTACTTGATCTCCGAGGAAGTGGTATCGATCGCCGTGGGCTCCGCCGCGACTTGCACATTGGTGCCGAGGGACGCTGGCCGCAGAATGAAGTCGGCCTCCCCGTGATCACCCACGAGAAGCTCTACGTCTGCAGTTCCTATGCCCATTTGAGGGACGGAGACGGTAATTCGATATCGCCCTGGCGGCAGCAGGGTAAAAGAAAAAATGCCGCTGCCATTTGTTACTGTAGTGCGAGAACGGTTTGTAGCCTTCGCCTCAGCCGTAACGGTTGCTGCAATAATCAGCGCGCCCTGCGAATCGGTCACGACTCCGACAATGTCGCCGGTTGCCGTCTGCGCAACACTGACTGCAGCCGTAACCGCAAAGATTAGCCGCAATGCCGCAACGCGGATACGACACTTCCAACTCATAAGAATTCCGGAATCGACCCGGTTCCCACCATTATTGCGGCACTCCTGCGCGGCGCACCAATGCCTGAAAACGCGGATCTGCCTTGAGTGGATCGAACCTCCATTCGGACGCAATCAGTTTCATGCCCGGCGAATGTTCTCGAAATGCTTGCTCCAGTGACCGAATCGCGTCGTCATGCCTACCCAAGCCCACGTATGCAAAAGTCAGGCAATAGGGATCTCCCTTAGTGTTCGCCTTCAATTCAGTCAGGGTTCTTTCCGCTTCCGCTCGCTTTCCGAACGCGGCTTGCGCGTGAGCCAGCGCCAGCCGGGAACATTCCTCACCACCAGAAACCTCCACCGCCTTCTCATATTCGGTAACAGCTTCCGGTAGACGACCACGCCGCTCATACATTTCAGCCAGACTCTCCCGGGTGTTCACATGACGGGGATCCAACTCAACATCTCTTCGTGCTTCTTCAATCGCTTGGTCGTACTTGCCCTCGGTGAACAGGCACCATGACAAATGTTGACCAATGTTGGGGTTCAACGGATCTAGTTGGTGAGCCGTGCGAAAACTAACGCAGGCCTCTTGGCCCCTGCCTACCAGGTCGAAATACAAACCAAGCCAGAGCTGGGCGGTGGCGTAGCTGGGATTTAATTCGATGGCTCTTTGAAGTTCCTTTTCCGCGCCCTCCAGGTCACCGCTGAAACGAAATTTGGTGAAACCAAGAGCGGCATGAGCTTCAGCGAGATTGCTATCCAACTGCAAGGCCTTGTTTGCGGCTTCGATCGCTTTCGGTCCAGAAACATCCGGGATCATCCAGCCCACCACCGAGTAAGTCATCAGATTGTAGGAATCAGCCAGACCGGCGTAGGCTGGGGCATAGTCAGCATCCTTCTGAATTGCTTGCTCGAAGTATTCTTTGCCTTTCTTCAATCCATCCACGGTTCGAAGGTTCCAGAAGTAGCGGCCGCGAAGATAAGCCTCATAGGCTTCGATGTTGGCCGGGTGGGCCTGGACCAGGCGGGTCTGCTCCTGCGGAGTCAATTTGAGCGCTATTTCACGAGCAACTGTCCTTGCCACATCGTCCTGCAACTGAACCACGCTGGAAACGTCACGATCGTAGCTCTCAGACCAGAGATGTTGGTCCGAAGGAGCCTCAATCAATTGGGCTGTAATTCTCAACTGATGCCCGGAGCGCACAAAACTTCCCTCTAGCACACCGTCAACGTCTAACTCTTTCGCAATCTCCGGCAACGACTTGCGGGAGCCTTTGTAGTGCATGCTTGAGGTTCGGGAAATTACGCGCAGCGAGCGGATCTTTGCCAGATCAGTGATCAGGGCGTCCGTCATTCCGTCGGCGAAATAGTCCTGTGAAGCGTCACCAGACAGGTTGTCAAAGGGCAGCACAACCAGCGAATGAATCGGCGGCGGCATTCGCACAGTTCTTCCGCCCATGCCGAGCGTTAAGACAAAAATTGCGCCCAATGCCGCGATTCGTATTGCACGATGAGGAGGTCGGCTGCCTCGCTTGAGATCATTCGCACCCAGCTCGTGGCGTTCCGCCGCGCTTGCCAACGTTAGTGGAATCTCCACTTCTTCTACTTTGCCGATGAAGCGATACCCGGTCTTAGGGACAGTCTCAATGAAGCGCGGCTCTGTCACCGAATCGCAAAGCACTTCGCGGATACGATTGATCGAGTTGTTCAGCCCATGGTCAAAATCCACGAAAGTGTCATCACTCCACAGGTGACCACGAAGCTGTTCGCGAGTCAGGACCTCCCCCGGCTTAGAAACCAAGAAGACCAGGATCTGGGCAGGTTGACGCTGGAGCTTCACCCGTAACCCATGCTTCTTCAATTGTGCGGTTCGGAGATCCAGTTCGTAGGCGCCGAACCGGACGGTCCGTGAGGCCGGGGAGACTTCTGCCATCACCACACCCCTCGAAGGCACGCAGAGCTTAACATGAAAGCGCGAAATCAATGCCACAGGAGCCCCTCCAAGTTCCCGCATAACTACCTTGGGTTCAACGAGTTGGACGTGGACATCTTTCGGATCTTTTTAGGAGTTCGGGGGGAGTCGCAGGGATTGACCGCAGGGGCGACCTGCACCATTTTCAAACCACGCCCGGCGCTCCTATTGGCCCAGAGTCAGGCCTGCCGGTGCTGGTGCAAATCGGTTCGAAGATGAATCAGGAGTAAAGGAGAAGAAGAAAAGTTATGCGAAATATCCTAATGACAATCGTGTTTTGTTCACTCGTGAGCCTGCGCCTGTCCGCGGCGGACTTCAAATTCATTCCACTCGATGTCCCCGGCGCTTCCACCACCGTGCCCAAGGGCATCAACGCGCTCGGCGATGTAGTCGGCCTTACCGTTGACAGTGACGGAAACGGACATGGGTTTCTCTATCATCAGGGAAAATTCAAAATCATCGACATGCCCGATTCCAGCTTCACCAATGCGGTGGGCATCAACGCCCACGGGGATATCGTGGGGCGTTTTAGCGACCTGGACGGTAACAATCACGGTTATTTGCTTAGCGGCGGACATCTCAAGGCGTTTGATGTCAAGGGCTGCGACACCGACACCACGCCCCATGGAGTGAACAATGTGGGAGACATTGTGGGACGCTGCATCGATGCTGCCGGCAACACCCACGGCTTCTTGCTGGCTGGAGGAAAGGTCACCATCTTCGATTTCCCGGGCGCGGTATCGACAGACGCGTACAAGTCCACCGATGAAGGCGACATAGTCGGTTTCTACAGTGACGCGAACGACCCGGGCGCAGGATATCTTCGCACGCCCACGGGTCACTTTCGGCGCATCACTGTTCCTGGGGGCACGAACGTGGGCGCTCGCGGAATCAACGAGCGTGAGGATATTGTGGGCCAATTTGATGGAGTGAGTGACGGCCTAACTCACGGGTTTCTCCTGAGCAATGGTCGTTACGTAAGGATTGATTTTCCGCGTGCCTCTTCCACCGTAGTTTCCGACATCAACAATCACAAAATCGTCGTCGGCGACTACTTCGACGCGGACGGCAACGACCACGGTTTTGTCGCTCTGTGGGGTACTAATGAGAACGTACAATAGGTACCCGCCCCTCGGCAATGTTTGTAAGCGGTAATTCTTTTAGGAGGATTAGGCGCAACCAAGTCTGAGTTCGCCCTGCCGTCCGCGCGCCGCAATTGGGTCTTGAAAAGTTCCCGGCAATTTGTTGGCGCGACGCTAAACAACCGTGCGGTCCTGCAACTTCGTGCTTGGCACATCGCTGGATCGCGCGGTTGGGCTCGGCTCAATTTGGGCTTGATAGATATCCCTTCTCGACGACATTTCTTGTCTTAGTCGTCTTGTGAGGTCGGCTTTGCTTCAGTCAACCAAGCATCACCTTGAGTCGGTTGCTGGTACATCAACGGCAAGTAGCAGCTCCAGCACCCCCTCAAGCTCCGCCAGCGTGACCTCAACGTCAACTCCACTCCCACTCCACTCCCACATTTTTTTTGGCCAGAGCCGCGCCAACTCAGCGCCAGCACAACTCCAACTCAGCACAACTCCAAGCGCGAGCGAAGCGAGCGCGCCGCGCGCGCGTCACACTGCAAGCGTCATCTCCTCATGAAAATGCGTCTAGCTGTCAGCTTTTACTACTTAGTTACTACTGATGTGTCGTTTCAAAGCTTGCTGTCTCCTAACCCCCGCTTCGTTTGACCCCAGTTTTCTCCGGGCTGTAATATCAAAACACTCAGGACCAGGACCAGTTCCACTCAGCATTAACGCCCCTGACAACATGACCTCAGGCTACTGGCGCATGGACTCTGTTCGTCGTCTGAAGGCTAATGCTTTACGGACGACATTTTCTGCCAACGAGTGGAATCAACTTTTCAACCAACTTGTGGAATCACTCATTCTCGAAAAATTTCAAAAAAGTCTACGAGAGCCCAGCCTTCGCGAGGGGTACTCTGGGAAGCACCCCACCCCCTTGAACGCGCCCCTCCCGCCCTTCGGAAATTCGCTGGTAATTGCCCGGCGTTACACAAAAAGGGGGCGGGCCCTGGCTTCCCGCCCGCATCGATCTGCCCATCTCACTGTGCCCAATTTTGTGCCTACCACCAAACCCTACTGAGTGCGACGGAGTGTCGCGATATCGCTGTAAAGCCTTGCTGGACAAGGCATCCGTAGCACTCGGTCACAACTGGTAGCACTCCGTCTAAGTCTCTGGTTCTTCGTGCGGCAAGTCCTCCGGAGCAATAGGTCGGGAGTTCGAATCTCTCCGGGCGCACCAGATTTCCTCTTTGGCCTCAGCCACTTCTCCACTCTCGCATCGCGGCGGCATTTTAGCGATTTCAGGAATATGACAGGAATTGTTTAAGTACTGGCGCAATTCAAACGCAGCCGGAGATCGGGGGCTCGCCTGCGTTGACTTGCCCTTTTCCCCCGCCTAAGATGGGCGCGCCACAGTGGTTCCTTCGTCATGATCGGGCAAACCATCTCGCACTACCGCATTGTCGAGAAGCTGGGTGGCGGCGGTATGGGAGTGGTCTACAAGGCGGAAGACACTCAACTCGGGCGATTCGTGGCGCTCAAGTTCCTGCCGGACGATGTCGCTCAGGATTCCTTGACCCTGGAGCGTTTTCGTCGAGAAGCGCGCGCCGCCTCCGCGCTTAATCATCCGAATATCTGTACGATCCATGAGATCGGTGAATTTCAGGGACGCCCGTTCATTGTGATGGAACATTTGGAAGGCCGCACCCTACGGGAAACCATGTTCGCCCGGCCGCTCGAAACAGAGCGCCTTGTGGATCTGGGGATCGAGATCGCCGATGCCCTCGATGCCGCGCACGCCAAAGGCATCGTGCATCGCGATATCAAGCCTGCCAACCTTTTTGTTACCGATCGGGGTCACGCAAAGATTCTCGATTTCGGGTTGGCCAAGATCAATCCGCTGACCAGTTCGAAGTCCGGAGCAACCGCCACCTGCAGCGAGGAACACTTGACGAGTCCGGGCAGTGCCCTCGGGACGGCGGCTTACATGTCTCCCGAGCAGGCGCTCGGCAAGGAACTTGATGCCCGCACCGATCTCTTTTCATTGGGCGCCGTCCTCTACGAGATGGCAACCGGCACACTTGCCTTTCGCGGTGACACCACGGCCGCTTTGTTCAATGCCATTCTCAATAACGCGCCTACCCCTCCGCTGCGCCTTAATCCTGATCTTCCAGCGGAACTCGAACGCATCGCTTACAAGGCTCTGGAAAAGGATCGCGACGTTCGCTACCAAAGCGCCGCCGAATTACGCGCGGATCTCAAGCGTTTGAAGCGCGACACGACTTCAGGAAAGATGACGGCTGCGAGTGTGCCGGCCGCTGTCCGAAAATCCCGTTGGGCCTGGATCACAGCGGTTGTGGCTGCGATCATCGCGGTTGCAGGCGTTCTAGCTTGGTTCCGTTCCCCTGTTTCTCCCCCCAAGATCGCCGCTACTACTCAAATCACGCACGACGGCATACCCAAGGTATCGGTACTGACCGATGGTTCGCGGCTCTATATTATTGAGAACAGCGGAGGGAGTCAGCTACTTGTCCAGGCATCCAGCGCCGGTGGCCAGACTTCGGCCATTCCGAGTCCCTTCAGCAACATTGCTCTTGCCGACATATCGCCGGATCATACCCAGCTTCTTGTGGCCGGTTTCAAGGCACTGAGACCGAATCCGCCCTCTGGGCTCTGCCCCTTCCATCCGGAGCTCCCCGCCGTCTGGCCAATGTTGTAGGTCACGCCAGTGCCTGGTCGCCTGACGGCCACAAGCTTGCGTTCGCTAATGGCTCAGATTTGTATTTGGCAAATGCGGATGGAACCGACGCGCACAAAGTGATCACACTCTCGGGTATCCCGGTTGGTCTTCGCTTTTCGCCCGATGGGACTTATCTCGGACTGACAATTACGAATCCCGAGCTTAACTTGAGCTCGCTGTGGGAAGTGCGCGCGGACGGAACTGGGCTTCATCCCTTATTACCAAACTGGCATCGGTTACCGACTGAATGCTGCGGAGTCTGGACTCCCGACGGTCGCTACTACATCTTCCTTAATTCGACCCCCGCCGGGTTCGATCTCTGGGCTCTGCGCGAATCTGCGGGCATCTTTCAAAGAAAGTCTTCCACTCCCTTCCAACTGACAACGGGCCCGTTGTCCTTTGGCTCCGTGGCTCCGAGCCCGGACGGAAAGAAGATTTTTGTTACTGGCCGTCAGGGCCGCGGTGAACTTGTCCGTTACGATGCTGGGTCGCACCAGTTCATGCAGTTTCTCTCCGGGATCTCGGCGGGGGAACTGGATTTCTCACGTGACGGCAAATGGGTCACTTATGTGACCTATCCGGACTACGCGCTCTGGCGCAGTCGCGTGGACGGTGGCGACGCTCTGCAGCTCACCTTCCCCCCGATGTCGGCCGATCTTCCTCGCTGGTCGCCGGACGGTAGCCAAATCGCATTCGTAGATTCAGAGCTGGGCCGACCGCTGAAGATTTTTCTGGTGTCCGCGCAAGGTGGAGCACCTCAGGAATTGCTGTCGGAATCTCGCAACCAAGTGGATCCCGCGTGGTCGGCCGATGGAAAACAAATTGCTTTCGGTCGCATCGGGGTTGTCGGGAGCACCGAAAAACTGGCGATCCAGATCGTGGACATCAGTACTCACCAGGTATCTGTGGTTCCCGGCTCAGAGAACCTGTTCAGTCCGCGCTGGTCACCGGATGGCGGGCACATAGCTGCACTCCCCGAGGATTCCAGGAAGCTCGTACTCTTCGACTTTAAGACCGGAAAGTGGACAGATTGGATAAATGAACAAGCAGCGATTGGATTTCCGACCTGGTCGCGGGATGGAGGTTACCTTTACTATGACACTATTTCTACCGATGATCCCACCTTTCGGCGCGCAAAGGTCGGACAGACTCGTTCAGAATTCGTTTCTGACTTAAAGGATCTACGCAGGTACAGCCTGACCCTCGTGGGAGCCTGGAGCGGCCTCGCGCCTGATGGTTCGCCCCTTTTTGTGCGCGACTTGAGCACCGACGAGGTCTACTCGCTTGACCTGGAATTACCGTAGCCTTTCCTGACATCCCCCATCCTGAAAGAAGCCAGGGCGAAGTACACCAAGCGGCGTCACTGGTTGTATAGGACGGGGTTCGAGACTCTCCGGGCGCACCAGATCTTTTCCAGCTGTCGTCCTGCAAAAGTTCTGACTGAAGAGGATCTGCGCCCGATTCCACTCTAGCCGAAGCGGCTGTTGGCGGGCCGGCGGAATGCGCCCATGAAGTCGTCCAATTCCTGCAGGGTAAATGGTTTGTGCAGTACGGGAGTTCCGGTGACGAAAGCATAGTGCTGGTCGGGATTCTTCCGCCGCATCTCGTCGATGAACTTCGACCCGCCGCCGCTCAATCCTCGAACGAACCTTATGCCGATCAACACCACGTCGAACGGCCCCTTCTCGTTATAGGAGCGCAGGCCATCATTGCAGTTTGAGGTCAGCTCAACTTTGTAGCCAAGCCGGCCGAGCATGACGCCCATGATCTTCCGCGTCGTATCTTCCGCCTCAACTACCAGAATTTTCATCGCCTCCCGTCCTCCGGCACCGCGGGTTCCTGCTCTGTTTATATTTTAGCCAGAGTCCTAACCCATACCACTATCCGGGGTTACTGCAACCGGTGACTATAGTCATCTTGTTCCCAAGCACATCCTGCTTCAATCTTGTAAAGGCGTAACCGAAGTTTCCGGGGACTAATTCCTTCATATGAGTGATCCCAAGTATTCCGGTACGGGTGCCGACTGGACACAACTGTTAACCGATCCGGCCCTGGTCAGCCACCTCGGGGAATTACTGCAGGTTTATCGCGAAGCCGCCCCCGAAAAGCGCGATCAGGCGCTGCTCGAAGCGATGCGCAATATCAAGGGCAGCGCTAAAACGCCTGCCGCCGCCACGCCGGCCGCGTCTGCGCCAATCGCCAAGGCCGCCCCGGCTGCTGCGCCTGCGCCCGCGCCGGTGGCCACCAGTCCTGCGGCCAGCCCGCCCTTCGAACCGGACATTTTCACCCCTACCTGGGGACAGGATCGCCGCCGTCACGCCCGCATGAAGTGCTTTGTCGCAGTCGAATTACGTCTCGGCAACTCGCCCGTGCCGGTGTGGGGAAATCTGGCCAACACCGCGTTAGGCGGATGTTTCGTGGAGACCGCCACGCCGGTGCCTTCCGGAGTGAGTGTAGAAATCGGCCTCTGGCTGGCCAATGGAAAAATCTGGATCAAAGGCCTCATCCTGACCGGAATCGTCACCAAGAGCAGCCCGTCATTCGGTGTTCGCATCAAGTTCTCCGAGCTGGAGCACACTGAGCGCGAAAACCTGCGCCACTTTCTCAAGTTCGTTGAAAGCACGACCAAGAGCCACAACACAGAGAACGGTTACCTGGCGCAACTGAAAAAATAGTTTCTCGCTGCCAACTTCCCAGCAAGCATCACCAACCTATCTGTTTCCCTGTCTGAAGCGCGCTTGATTCATCGGCGCGTTGCGAAGCCTTCCGCCCTGTGGAATCTTGTCCCAACGTGAGGGCATCTTAGTAAGTAGGGCCTTAGAGTTTTCCTGGTCTGCTTTGCCATCGGCGGCGAGAATCGGACCCCACCCAGGTCCACACCGCAGCAGCAAGTCCCGGGAGAAATTGGTAGACTGCTATGGGTGGAACAGAGTTTTCCGTTCTTTAAGACGTTATTAAGCAAGAGTGTACTTACGCCAATGGCGGCCGATAACGTACGCTCCAGAGGGAAGGTTTTCCATGGCGGTGAGCGAGCAAACACTGGCAACCGGGAAGCAACTGGACGCCCTGAGCATCAATACCATCCGCACCCTGGCGATGGATGCCGTTCAGCAGGCGAATTCGGGACACCCGGGCGCTCCTATGGCTCTGGCGCCCGTCACCTACTGCTTATGGCAGCAATTTCTTCGCTATGATCCGGCCGATCCCGTTTGGCCCAACCGCGATCGTTTTGTGCTCTCCAACGGCCACGCCTCCATGCTGCTTTACGCCATGCTCTATCTGGCGGAAGTGCGCGGCGTAAATCCCGAGTATGAAAGCACGGGCGACTTCGCCGTCACCCTGGACGAGATAAAGAGATTCCGCCAGCTTGACAGCCGGACTCCCGGACATCCCGAATACCGCTTGACCGCGGGAGTAGAAACCACCACCGGCCCGCTTGGCCAGGGAGTCGGCAATAGCGTCGGAATGGCGATTGCCGGCAAATGGCTGGGAGCGCATTTCAACCAGCCCGGCTTTGACGTCTTCAATTACAACATTTATGCCCTATGCGGCGACGGCGACATGATGGAAGGCGTAGCCAGCGAGGCCGCCTCTCTGGCCGGTCATCTCAAACTATCCAATTTGTGCTGGATTTACGACGAAAACCACGTCACCCTCGATGGCCTGGCGAACGTGTCGTTCACCGAGGAGGTCGGCGAGCGTTTTGCGGGTTATGGCTGGAATGTTCTGCACGTCACCGACGCCAACGATCTGCAAATGCTGGCCAAGGCCTACCAGGGCTTCCTTCAGACCAACGATCGGCCGACTTTGATCCGGGTCAATAGCCATATCGGATATGGCTCGCCCCACAAGCAGGACACCAGCGCCGCCCACGGCGAACCGCTGGGCGAAGAAGAAGTCCGGCTGGTAAAAAAGTTTTACGGCTGGCCTGAGGACTCCAAGTTCCTCGTCCCGGATGGCGTGCTGGAAACTTTCCGCAACGGCATTGGCAAACGAGGTCGCGAGTTGCGCCAGAAATGGGAGACCCAGTTCTCGGAATATACGAAGAAGTTTCCTCAACTCGCCGATCAGATCAAGCGCATGCAGCATCGCGAACTACCTGACGGATGGGACAAGAACCTGCCAACCTTCCCTGCCGACGCCAAAGGAATCGCCACCCGCGAGAGCTCCGGCAAAGTTTTAAACGTGGTGGCGGAAAACGTGCCCTGGATGGTGGGCGGCTCGGCCGATCTGGCAGGCTCCGACCGCACCCGGCTCAAGTTCGAAGGCGCAGGAGATTTCCAGGCCGGCAGTTATGGCGGACGCAACCTGCACTTCGGCGTGCGTGAGCACGCCATGGCCGCGGCTTTAAACGGTATGGCGGTCTCCAAGATTCGGCCCTTCGGCGGCACCTTTTTCAATTTCAGCGATTACATGCGCCCCTCCATCCGCCTGGCCGCACTCATGGAGCTTCCCACTATCTATGTTTTCACCCACGATTCCATCGGCCTGGGAGAAGACGGTCCCACCCATCAGCCGATCGAACAGCTGGCGTCATTGCGCGCCATGCCAGGACTGATGTTGATTCGCCCGGCCGATGCCAACGAAGTGGTGGAAGCCTGGAAGGTCATCATGCAACTGGAGCACGAACCCGCCGCCCTGGTGTTGAGCCGGCAGGCCGTTCCCACCTTCGATCGCTCCCGGTATGGCGCTGCCTCGGGCCTCGCCAAGGGCGCATATATCCTGGCTGACGCCGACGATGCCAAGCCGGAAGTCATCTTGATGGGAACCGGCAGCGAAGTCTCGCTGTGCGTCAGCGCCTACGAACAGCTGAAGACCGCAGGCATCAAAGCCCGCGTAGTCAGCATGCCATCGTGGGGGCTTTTCGACAGTCAGAGTGACGAATACAAAGCCAAAGTTTTACCGCCGGCGGTGAAAGCACGCGTAGCGGTGGAGCAAGCCGCCACCTTCGGCTGGTCACAGTACGTCGGCCCCAACGGCACCGTGATAGGCATGCACCGGTTCGGGGCTTCGGCGCCAATCAAAGATTTGCAAAAGAAGTTCGGGTTCACCACGGACAATGTCGTCGCGGCCGCCCGAAAAGCCATCGGAAAATAACCGTCGTCAACCTGAGAACCGAGAACTGAAGAACCGGCAACTGAAAAAGCAGTAAAAGTTTTCCCGGCGACCAAGAAAAGAGGTCTTATGCAACCAGTAGGAGTTCTGGAAACTTCCAAAAAAGTTAACCCCCTCAAAGATCTGTTGAACTATGGGCAGTCCGTCTGGCTGGACTACATCCGTCGCGACTTGCTCACCGGCGGCGAACTGAAGCGCCTGATTGAGGAAGATGGCGTGCGCGGCATGACTTCCAATCCTGCCATCTTCGAGAAGGCAATTACCGGCAGCACTCTCTACGACGACGTGTTGAAGTCACTGCGGTCGCGCACCGATTTGGACGCCAAGGGACGCTACGAAGTTCTGGCCATCCGCGACATCCAGGATGCCGCCGATTTCCTCAAGCCGGTTTACCAAAGCTCGAAACGGCGCGATGGCTACGTCAGCCTCGAAGTATCGCCCTATCTCGCCCGCGACACCAAAGGCACCATCGAAGAAGCACGCCGCCTGTGGAAAGCGGTGGGCCGCGAGAACATCATGATCAAGATCCCGGGCACTGCGGAAGGCATCCCGGCATTCCAGCAAGCCATCAGCGAGGGCATCAACATCAACGTGACTCTGCTCTTCGCGCAGGAAGTTTACGTAAAAGTAGCGGAAGCCTACATCGCGGGACTTGAGCAGTTCGCCGCCCGCGGTGGCGATGTCAGCAAAATGGCCAGCGTGGCCAGCTTCTTCATCAGCCGCATCGATTCATTGGTCGATTCCATCATCGCGTCCCGCCTCAAGGCCTCCAAAGATCCGCGCGAGCAGGAGCAGCTGAAAGCTATTGAAGGCAAAGTCGCCATCGCCAACGGCAAGCAGACCTACCAGAAATATCAGGCCATTTTCGGCTCCGATCGCTGGAAGGCTCTGGCCGCCAAGGGCGGACAAACGCAGCGCGTGCTGTGGGCCAGCACCAGCACCAAGAATCCCGCCTATCGCGACGTGCTTTATGTCGAAGAGTTGATCGGCCCGGACACGGTGGACACTATTCCGCCCGCCACTCTCGACGCGTTCCGCGACCACGGAATCCCGCGCGCCAGCCTCACCGAAAACGTTGAAGCTGCCCACCGCACCATGGAAGCTGTCGCCAAGGTCGGCATTTCCATGAAGGAAGTGACCGATAAGCTGACCGACGACGGCGTCCGCCTCTTCGCCGAGGCTTTCGACAAGCTTCTTGAAGCTGTAGAAAAGAGCACGAAAGCGAAATGAGCGCCAAAGTTGGCCAACAGTCGTACAAATTACCCGAGGCCCTGGCCGCCTCGGTCAAGAAAAACGTCGAGGACTGGCGGGCGGGCGATAAAGTCCGCCGCCTCTGGCAGCACGATGCTTCGCTCTGGACCGGCGATGACGAAGCCAAGTGGCTGGGCTGGCTCGACATCACCGCCGACCAGATCGCTCACAGCGATAAGCTGAGCGCTGCCGTCGCGGACGTAAAAAAGGAAAACTTCAGCGACATCCTGTTACTCGGTATGGGTGGCTCCAGCCTTTGCCCCGACGTCCTCAAAGAAACTTTCGGCAAGATCGCCGGCTTCCCTGAGCTGCACGTGCTCGACTCCACCGATCCCGCACAGGTCAAGGCATTCGAGAACAAGGTAAATCTGGCCCGGACATTATTCATCGTCTCCAGCAAATCCGGGACTACGCTCGAGCCCAATATTTTCAAGCAGTATTTTTTTGAACGGACCCGGCAAACCGTCGGCGCCGATAAAGCCGGCAGCCGCTTTATTGCCATCACTGATCCCGGATCCAAAATGCAGCAGGTGGCTGAAGCCGACCGCTTCCGGCATGTCTTCTTTGGTCTGGCCAGCATCGGTGGCCGCTACTCCGCGCTCTCCAACTTCGGCGTCGTGCCTGCGGCCCTGATGGGTTTGGATATGAAGCGCTTCCTCGGCCGCACTCAGGAAATGGTCGAGGCCTGCGGAGCCGCCGTCCCCGCCGATCAGAATCCCGGAGCCATTCTCGGAGTCATTCTCGGCACTGCGGCGCGCAACGGCCGCGACAAGCTCACCATCCTTATTTCACCCGGACTGGCCGCGCTGGGCGCATGGCTGGAACAGTTGGTGGCCGAATCCACCGGCAAGCAGGGCAAAGGCATCGTTCCAGTCGACCGCGAAACTCCGGGCTCGCCCAATGTTTACGGCAACGATCGTGTTTTTGCTTACGTGCGCCTGGCCTCTGATCCCGACAAGGATCAGGACACCAAAGTAGCGGCACTGGAGCAGGCTGGACATCCCGTAGTCCGCATCGTAGTCGGCGATATCCACGACTTGGGCCAGGAATTCTTCCGCTGGGAAATCGCTACCGCCGTTGCCGGGTCGATCATCGGCATCAACGCCTTCAACCAGCCCGACGTCGAAGCCAGTAAGATCGCGACGCGTAATCTGACCACGGAATACGAGAAGACCGGTTCCCTGCCCGCGGAGAAACCAATCCTCGAGGACGCCGGCATCAAGCTGTTTACCGACTCCAAAAATGCCGATGCTCTGGCGAAAGGCGCGGGCAACGATAAGTCGCTGGCTGGATATTTGCGCGCTCATCTTCAACGCGCCGGCGCGGGTGATTATTTCGCGCTGCTGGCCTACATCCAGATGAATCAGGAACACGAAGCTCTTCTGCAGAAACTGCGTCTGGCGATGCGCGACAAAAAGCGGGTTGCGACCTGCCTGGAATTCGGTCCCAGATTTCTTCACTCCACCGGCCAGGCGTACAAAGGCGGACCCAACAGCGGAGTCATTCTGCAGATCACTTGTGACGACGCAGCCGATTTGCCGGTGCCCGGACAGAAGTACACGTTCGGCGTGGTAAAAGCGGCGCAGGCCCGAGGAGATTTTCAGGTCCTCGCCGAACGCGGCCGCCGCGCCTTGCGAGTCCATTTGGGCAAGGATCTTGCCTCCGGGCTCGCCAAGTTGTCGACGGCGTTTCAGCAAGCTCTAAGTTGAATTTCCTCCAGGTCTACCCGCTGGTTTAAGCTGGAACCACGAAAACAATGGCGTAGGCTATAAAAACGATTTAATATTGAATAAGGAGCGATTTATGCGACTGGGAATGGTCGGCCTGGGCAAAATGGGCGCCAACATGACGCGCCGCCTGATGCGCGGTGGACATGAACTCGTGGTCACCGACCTGAGCGCGGACAACGTCAGCAAAATGGCAGGCGAGGGTGCCATCGCCTCGGCCTCGCTCGACGACTTCGTCGGTAAACTCGGCAAGCCCAAAATCGCCTGGCTGATGGTTCCGGCGGGCGCTCCTACCGAGCAGACCGTGCAGGCGCTGGCTCAGCGCATGCAAGCCGGTGACATCCTGATCGACGGAGGCAACTCTTATTTTAAAGATGATGTTCGCCGCTCTACCGAGCTCAAGAAGAAAGGCATCCACTACGTCGACGTCGGCACCAGCGGCGGGGTGTGGGGCCTGGAGCGCGGCTACTGCATGATGATCGGCGGTCCTAAAGACGTCGTGCAGCAGCTCGATCCGATTTTCAAGACTCTGGCTCCCGGCCGCGGCGACATCCCCCGCACTCCCGGGCGCGAAAAAATGCCGGGGACTGCCGAGGATGGCTACATTCACGCCGGCCCTTCGGGCGCCGGTCATTTCGTCAAAATGGTTCACAACGGAATCGAATACGGCCTGATGCAGGCCTATGCCGAGGGCTTTGACATCTTCCGCAACGCCACCAGCAAGGAGGTTCCCGAGGAGCATCGCTATGACCTCAACCTGGCTGACATCGCCGAAGTGTGGCGGCGCGGCAGCGTTGTAAGCTCCTGGCTTCTGGATCTCACCGCCATGGCACTGGCGGAAAATCCAACCCTGTCTGAGTACACCGGCTTTGTCCAGGATTCCGGCGAAGGCCGTTGGACCATTCAGGCGGCGATCGATGAAGCGGTTCCAGTCGATGTTCTCTCAGCCGCGCTGTACACCCGCTTCCGCTCACGCCAGGAACATACGTTCGCCGAAAAAATGCTTTCGGCCATGCGCCAGAAGTTCGGCGGTCACATCGAGCTCACCGCCGCGGCCAAGCAAAAAGGATAGAAGCACCAGCGATCATGAGAGGCAAAGACCTGGCCGGAGCATAGAGCTCGAAACCGGCTGCGTCCCCGGCCACGATTTCCGGAAAGACTTAGATAACAGAAAGAGCCCGGCTCGATCACATGGACCAGACTGACGTAATGCCCGCGATGGAACAGCAGCGCTTCGGCAAGCCGGGCGATCCCTGCGCCATGGTGATTTTTGGCGCCAGCGGCGACCTCACCCGCCGCAAGCTGATTCCCGCGCTCTACAATCTCGCCCGCAACGAGCTCTTGTCGCGCGAGTTCGCCGTGATCGGCGTGGCCCGCTCGCCCATGTCTACCGAGGATTACCGCAAAAAAGTCTCGGAAGACATCAAGCAATTCGCCACCACCAAGGTCGAGCCTGACATCTGGGAATGGTTTGTTCGCCGCATCCATTATCAGAGCGGCGACATGGGCGATGCCAATTTCTATTCCCAACTGAAAGATCTGCTTGACCAGGTGGACAAGGAGCACTCCACTCACGGCAATCATATGTACTACATGGCCACGGCGGCGGATTTCTTCGGTCCCACCGTGGAACACCTGGCCGCCGTCGGCCTTATGCAGCAGAACGAGCAGCACTGGCGGCGGGTGGTGATTGAAAAACCTTTCGGGCACGACCTTGAATCTGCCCGCGTGCTCAACCGGCAACTGCTGCAGGTAGCCGACGAAAAACAGATTTACCGCATCGACCACTACCTGGGAAAAGAAACGGTTCAGAACATTCTGGCTCTGCGCTTCGCCAACGGGATATTCGAGCCCATCTGGAACCGGCGCTACATCGATCACATCCAGATTTCCGTGGCGGAGACGGTGGGTGTGGAAAAGCGCGGCGGCTACTATGACAAAGCCGGAGCCCTGCGCGACATGGTGCCGAACCATATCATGCAGCTCATCAGCCTCACCGCCATGGAACCTCCGGTATCGTTTCGCGCCGATGCGGTGCGCGACGAGCAAGGCAAGATTCTGCACGCCATCCAGCCCATGAGTTCGGAAGACGTGCTGACCAGGACGGTGCGCGGCCAGTACGGCGAAGGCATCATCGCCGGTGAGCGCGTTCCCGCCTACCGCAGCGAGCAGGGCGTTCCGCCGGATTCAAAGACCGAGACATTTGTAGCCATGAAGCTGCAAATCGATAACTGGCGATGGGCTGACGTGCCTTTCTATCTGCGCACCGGCAAACGCCTGCCCGGCCGCAGCACTCACATCGTCATCCAGTTCCGCCGCGCTCCTTTTGTGCTCTTTCGTGATACGCCGGTAGAGAACCTGATGCCCAACCAACTCGTCCTTCACATTCAGCCGGAAGAAGGCATCTCTCTGCGCTTCGCCGCCAAGGTTCCGGGGCCGGCCATGCGCCTGGGCGCGGTGGACATGAACTTTGAGTATTCCGATTATTTTGGAACCCAGCCCAGCACCGGTTACGAGCGCCTGCTGCACGACTGCATGATCGGCGACGCTACCCTGTTCCAGCGCGCTGACATGGTGGAAGCCGGCTGGTGCGTAGTCAGTCCGGTGCTCGATGTCTGGAAAGCCTTGCCGCCTCGCAATTTCCCCAACTACGCGGCCGGCACCTGGGGTCCTAAAGAGGCCGAAGATTTGCTCGAGCGTGACGGCCGCCACTGGAGGAACTTCGAGAAATGATCCTGGCAGGCGACATCGGAGGTACCCACGCACGGCTGGCATTCTTCGATGTTGTGAATGGCCGCTTCAGCCTGGTCTCCGCTTCCATCTTTCCCAGCCGCGAGTATTCCGGCCTGGACGAGATCGTGTCGAAATTCGTCGACACTTCCAACCTGCACCCCGATACCGCCTGCTTCGGCATCGCCGGACCGGTGCGGAACGGCCGGGTCGAAGCCTCCAACCTTCCCTGGATCATCGAATCCAAGCGTCTGGCCGATGAGCTCAAAATCAAAAAAGCTTTTCTGATTAATGATCTCGAGGCCAACGCCTGGGGCATTCCCGCACTCGATGCCAAGGATGTGGTAGCTCTCAACCAGGTGAAGGGACAGCCTGTTGGCAACCAGGCGGTCATCGCTGCCGGCACCGGTCTGGGAGAAGCCGGCATGTACTGGGACGGCGTTCGGCATCACGTTTTTGCCTGTGAGGGTGGCCACGGAGATTTTGCTGCGCGCAATCCTCTGGAAGTGGAGCTGTTCAACTACCTTCGCACCCGCTTCGGCCACGTCAGCTATGAACGTATCGTCTCCGGCCCCGGCCTGGTGAATGTTTTTAGTTTTCTGCGCGACACCGGCCGCGGCTCACCCCCGCCATGGCTGAGCGACGAAATGGCTCACTCCGATCCTGCCGCAGCCATCTCCCGCGCCGGCATGGATAGCAAGTGCGCGCTCTGCGAACAGGCTGTCGATTTGTTCGTTTCCATCTACGGAGCCGAAGCCGGCAATCTGGCCCTCAAGATCATGGCTACCGGCGGGGTTTACCTGGGCGGCGGCATCGCCCCCAAGATGCTGGCCAAACTTTCCGGACCATTGTTCATGCAGGCTTTTACCGGCAAGGGCAGAATGCAGGCCCTGCTCGAATCCATGCCGGTCATGGTCATCACCAATGACCGCATTGCCCTGCTCGGCGCCGCCCGCTGCGCGCAGTTCAAAACCACCATGTGAGTGAGTTCACCACCATGCCGTCCCCCGAAATCCGGATTCTGAAGACTCGAGAAGATTTGTTTGAAGCGGCGGCAGCCGAATTTGCGGCTCAGGCCACGGCGGCGGTGCGCGCCCGGGGAAGATTCACCGTAGCTCTTTCCGGTGGGTCAACTCCAAAAGGATTGTATTCCCTGCTGGCAACCAGGCCCGGCATTCCCTGGGACAAGATCTATTTCTTCTGGGGTGACGAGCGCCACGTTCCGCCCGATCATCCCGACAGCAACTACCGCATGGCCAATGAAGCGCTGCTGTCCAGGATTCCGGCGCCGCCCGACCACGTCTTTCGCGTGCGCGCCGAAGAAAAAGACGCGGACGCCGCTGCCCTCCAATATGAACAAACTCTCAAAGACGTTTTCCACCTCTCCGCTGGAGAGTTCCCGCGCTTCGATCTGATTCTGCTCGGCCTCGGCCCCGACGGACACGCCGCTTCCCTTTTCCCCGATTCTGCCGCCCTGAACGAAACTCGCCGCCTGGTAGTCGCCAACTGGGTGGAGAAATTCAAGACCGACCGCCTGACCTTCACCTTTCCAGTAATCAATGCGGCAGCTTGCGTGATATTCCTGGCCAGCGGTCCCGACAAGGCCGCCATCCTCCATGAAGTGCTGGAAAACAAAGCCGCCAACCTGCCATCACAAAAAGTGCAGCCGACCAATGGCAGGCTACTCTGGCTAATCGACGACGCCGCAGCCAGCGCGTTATCCCACAAACCATAGGGCTTCCGCCCCCGCTCCGTTTCCCCTGCAACTCAATGAAAGCAGGATAGCTGAGCGTTACATCCCTACAGCATTGTACGTACATAATGGTACATGGAATGTTCCACGTGGAACATTACGCACAATCCTGAAGACTTTAAGCAGCTTCCTAGAACACAGGGGTGAGCTTGTGTTTTTTGGAGTACATCTTGCGGTCTACGGCGCGCAGGACGTCTTCGGCGTCGGAGCCGGTGACGTAGGGGGCCAGGGCGTAGCTGAAGGAAAGTTCGTAGCCTTTTTTGCTGGTCAGGTTCCACTGGTCCACTTCGCGCAGCAGGCGATGGACGGGCGCGTCCGCCTGCTCTTCGCTGGTGTCGGGAAGGATGACCAGAAACTGGTCGCCGCCCTGACGAAAGGCCAGATCGGCGCCGCGGAAAACCGTTTTCAGGACGTTGGCAAAATCCACCAGCACGCGGTCTCCTTCGACCGCTCCGAACTGGGCGGTGATGCCCTCGAATCCGTTCAACTCCACCGCCATAAATGTCAGGCTGTTGCCCAGCCGGTTGGAACGCGCCACTTCGCGCGGCACCAGTTCGTTCAGCGCGCGGCGGTTCAGAAGTTGGGTGAGCGGGTCAATCAGGGAAAGACTTTCCAGGCGCTCGTTCAGCACCAGCTCACGAATCAGCGCGAGCCGGGTGGTGTTGAGGTTGCGCTTCTGCGCCAGAAGATAAATGTTGAATAACAGGATCAGGGAAATCAGTCCGAAGAAAAGCTGCGGCAGGTAAGCGTGTTCCACATGCACCATGCGCTGCGCCCACATCAGGTTGGGCAAAACCAGCGCCAGCAGCCCCGAGGTCAGTACCAGAATAACCAGAATGCCGATCGACCAGAGTTGCAGGTCGCGCCCGGAGAGCTGTTGAATCTGTTTCTGAATTTCTTCGGTACGGGCCAGCATGGAGGGCGGTGGCGTGCGGTCTTCGATGGATTCCAACATTCCCCCTCCTGTTGGGACGCGCAGGTTCGCCTGCTGCGGAACACTCGTCCTTAGAATTTGTACTGTACCGACAGCGTGGATTGGACGGGAAAAAGCTTTTCGCGGTTACGTTTGTAACCAAGCTTGCGCCGCCGCGGGAACAGCCGTGCCATCGAGGGGGTAAATCATTTTCAAGTTCGCAGCCGCGCGCTCTTGGGCCCGGCCAGTGCCCTGCTTTTCTTTTCATTATTCTGCGCTACGCGCGCCTTAACCACTTTCTTCAGCAGCGCCACAGGCAAAGGCCTCTCCACAGTAAAGCGGATGGTGCCTTTGGAGGTTTGGAAGTCCTTGAGTTCGTCCTTGAAGGCCGCAATGGCCGACGAGCCCATCGGGAACAGACTGCAATGGTTGGTGAATGCGGCGAAGCCAACCAGGGCCCGACCCTTGTAGCGGAATGCGGGGATGCCATAGCTGATGCCCTCGGTGCAGTCGGAGGGGACAACCGAGCGGATGGTAGCGCGAACCTGCTTCAAGGCGCTGCGCGCGGGTTCGGGAACCCTCGCGAGATATTGATCAACATCCTGCGCACCCGACCGGCCTTTCGCGGCCGAGGAACGGGCGCGAGACTTCCCTGCTTTCACGGCAATTGCCTCAATGAAATTTTCGCTGTGCCATCCGCTGCGCGGGTTCCAGACGACTGCGCTTTTCGCTCAGGCGCTTAAGAGTATTCGACGTTCAGCAGCACGTTGTGTCCGCTTTCCTTGCGGTAGGTGACTTCCACCCTCTGGCCTACGGGCAAGGCGTTTCGCATGTCGCCTTCAAGCACCAGGGTGCGTAGCGGTTCGCTGCCAGCGGCCAGCGTCACGATAGATTTGTTAGGCTCGCCGACACCGGATTCGTAGAATTGAACGCTTTCCACTTTCCCGCGCTGCCTCACTCCGCCATGAGCCGTCACCGTAGCCGCGGACGAGTTTTTCTTGCCCTCGCCGCTTAAGTGTTTGCGCAACTCGATCATGACATTGAGGCCGACGATGCCAGACATCGCCAGCAGGATCAGCGACATGAACAGCCCGTCCACGGTAGTAATCGAGCCGTAGAGCACAATCCAGACAATTCCCAGCAACGGCAACAGCGCCAACAGCACAGAGATAACCAGCATCATGGTTTTTTCCGGAAGAGCCGATGGGAGCCACAAGGCACGGCCAACAGCTTAGCAAAAAAACTGCTTTCTGTTCACCTGACCAGGAAGGTACGCCGGCGCGGGGAAAAGACTCGGCGGGAAAGTGCGGGGGGCTTCAGGGCTGGGCGTAGTAACCGGTGCGGGTTCGAGCCGTGACTCCCGGCCTGTCGACGGTTACTCCAAGCGTGTGGTACTCGTCGGGATGGTCGGCGCGGGGAGCATCGAAGGTCAGGACATAAAAGGAATCCGCGTCGGCGGCGCAACTTGCGATCGCGGCCGTGAGGTTGTTGCTGGAATTGAAGACACGTCCCCCGCTCTGCACTACCAGTACCTGCAAGGCCAGGTTGCCAGGCAGCACCGGCCTGGGATCGGATGCGCCCTTCACAAATTGCATGTAGTCCCAAACGCGGCCCCCACCCGCGTCCGCCAGTCCGAGCGGGTCGATGCTGTAGAGAGTGATGCGGGATTCCCTGAGCCCGGTGGAGAACTCCACGATGGAGTTGAACAGTTGCCGCGCGCTGTTGCCGGAGATCTGGACGTTCGGTCCCGAGAGCAAGGGCCAGCCCGGACTGAACCAAATGATCAGTTTTCTGCCGGGGCGCGTTTCCTCGTACGACATGAGTCTGTTCATGGTCTTGATCGACATATCAAAACGCTCGGCCGCGCCGTAAAATCCCTGCGACCGCTTGATAGTCCGCAGGCCGGTTTCGTACTGGTCATACTCCGCCGCCAAGGCGTTCCCGTCGCGAGAAGGTTCCTGCTGAATCTTCGTCCCCGCATCGGAGAAAACAACCAGCGACGCCGGTTGCTCGAGCTTGCCGCCATTCTGCAGCAGGAATTTCTTGAGTTGGCTGCGCTCGTAAGCCACCGCTACCAGGGAAGCATTCACGGCGTCCACCACCAGAACCAGCTCACGCGGCAGATCGGCAGCTGCATTGTCCACGGCCCGAAAAGAGAGGATATTTGCCGGTTGTTTATCATCCAGTAGAGTGAAGTCCTGCTGCTGGAGGCCGCGAACTGGCGCGCCGGATTTGTCCGTCACCTGAACATCAAGAGTGATTTGGCGTTCGGTGCCGCCGGGCGGCGTAGAGGATGGCGCAGCAGGCCTCTGTTTGAGCTGGGGCGAAGTGTCGTTTTGCCCCCACACGAACGAGAGCGGCAAAAGGAGCGCGAGAAGCAACCGAAAGAACCGACCCATGCGGACTCACCGGCTTCGGAATTCTGATTGGGGCGTCCAACCTTGGGCGCCCAACCTTGAGAAGTCTAGACCGGTGCGCGCCAGGAAATCAATGAACCACCAAGGACACCAAGGTACACGAAGAAGACTGAGATCTGAGCCTTCGTGTAACTTCGTGTCCCTGGTGGTTCACCACTCGCGCAGAACCGGCTATGGTGCGGGGTTCGGGTCTGGTGCATCGAAGGGGCCGCCGCGCCCGCGAAAGCACTGGCGGAACTTTTCGCGCTCCTCGGGAGTCATCTGGCGCCAGCGCTCGGCCATCCGCCGCCCGGAACCGGAGCGGTGAGAGCCCCGAACCCCGAAGCCCCCGAACAGAATCCGGCAGAGAGCCAGCAGTCCAACCGCCTGCCAGAAGTCAATTTGACGCCACCCGAACAATGCCGGCAGCAGCCAGTTCCACAGCCGCATCACCACTTCGCCGCCGATAAAGATGAACAGCAGAATTCCCAGAATCGCCAGCGGAGCAATGAAAATCAGCTTCCATTTTTTACTCATATAGAGCCCCCTTACGTTTTCCTAAATTCGTCGTAAATACTTTGCAAGCGCTCGCGCAGATGCAGCACCGCATAGCGCTTGCGCGAGAGCAGCGTATTCACGCTCACGCCGGTCGCGGCGGCGATCTCCTTGAAGCTGCGGCCTTCCAGTTCGTGGGCGATGAACACATCGCGCTGCTCCCTGGGCAGTTCATCGAGCGCCTGTTCCAGTTCGTCGAGAACCAGGTGGCGCGCGTAAAGCGCATCCGGCCCGTCGTCGGGCGAAGGCAGCAGGTCTTCGAACCATCGCAGCTCGCCGCCAGCTTCATCGTCAGCGTCACCGTTGCGGACGACGGCGGCAGCGCTGAAGCTCACCGGCGTCTGCTTGCGAAACAGATCGGTGATGCGATTGCGCGCCACCGTGAACAGCCAGCCGGTGACGTGTTCGACCGGCATCAGCAGGTGATTCGCTTCTACCAGCTTGTAGAAGACGTCCTGCAGAATGTCCTCCGCATCGCGCGGGTCGGGCACGCGGCGGCGAATGAAGTTCAGCAACCGGGACCGCTCCCGCTTGACCACTTCAGAGATTCGCTCGTCCTGATCGTTTGCCATCCGCTGCAGGCTCGCCGCGTCCATATCTATGGTGGTAGACGAATGAAGGGGTGCGGATATTGTAGGCGGCAGCATAGGACTCTAAACGTGGTTACCCGGGAAGCTTCGCCGGGGAGCCCGACGCTGGCGTCGTCTGATTGTGCAGCGCAGTTCCGCAGTACGGGCAATAGATGGCGTCTGCGCCGACCACGCGCTGGCATTGCGGACAGCTGGGGCCCAGTTTGCAATTGCAACGAGGACAGAAGTTGAATCCGGACTGCACGGTATTGGCACATTGCGGACACACGCTGCTGCGCGGTTGCCGGAGGAGGAAGTAAAGGATGATGCCCAGAGCGTTGGGAATAATAACCGCCATAATCGTCCAAAGCGTGGGGCTCATACCGCGTCGTTCGGCGTCGCGGTTTATATAGCCGATGAGCAGCAGAAAGCAGGCCCCACCCAGGCCGGCCCCTAGACCCATCAGGGCTCGTCCCCACGCCGGCGGCGCGCCCGAGTGTCGTACCATCACAACGTTGAAGACGATCTGGGCGGCGATAAATGCAATGCCCGCGAGCGCCCACGCCCACAGCGGAACAATCCTGATCTCCGCGCTGAATCCAGTTTGAGTTTCGTTTTTTACCTGCATAAATTTGTCCGCCTTGTCACAGCCCTTACCGCGAATGCCCGCCGTTATTGGTAAGGTGGGTGCCGCGAGCCAACAACAGCACACTCACCACCAACGCGGGCGCGATGAAGAAAACCATGAAACCGGTTTGCCAAACCAGGGCCGAGACTCCGGCCTGTTCGCCGAACCATGCGAAGAGCCGCCACAAAAGGGGGACGGTCAGCGTGGCAGACAGGCCTACGCCCAAACAAGCCATCCCTACCAGCCACATGCGCTCCCGCGCCTCACGCAGCCTGGCGGCGTGGAAGCGCACCCGCATCTGCGTGGCCCGCACCAGGCGGGCGTCGGCGGCCAGGGGCAACGACCTCAAACTGCGAACCACGCCGCTTGTCGCATCCGCATAGTGACGGCATGCCTCGCACTGGTCGAGATGGCCGCCCAGCCAGGCCTGCTGCACATCCGAGAGACTCTTTCCCAGAGCGATCAACTTTCGGGCATCTTCATGTGTATCCTGCGTCATGCCTGCGCTCCCTTCAGCCGCGACATCAGCATGTTCAATCCGCGATAGAGTCGTGATTTCACGGTGCCCAGGGGCGCGCCGGTCACGCTGGCAATTTCGTCCAAAGCCATCTCCTCCTGAAAGCGCAGCACTACGGTCTCGCGATATTCCGCCGGGATGCTCACCAGAGCGGCGCTAATGCGCTCGGCTTGCTGGTGCTGCTGCATGACTTCCCACGCCATGGGCCGGCTGTCGGCCGGCTCGAACTGAGTGTGCTCTTCATTTTCCATGAGCCCGTCCAGGCTGACCGGGCTCTTCTTTCGCAAATAATCGATGGTCAGATTCCTGGCCACGGCGTCAAGCCAGGTGCTGAATTCGTGCTTGCCGTCGTACTGATGGCCGCGCTCCAGCACGCGAATCCAGGTTTCCTGGAACAGGTCCTCGGCGAGCTCACGATTGCCAGACAGGTAAACCAGATAGCGAAGGAGACGGTGCTGGTACTGCTCGATGAGACGATCCAGTAAATCCGGATCACGCCGGCGGAGACCACGAGCAATTGCGCTGGCCTCGGATTCCATTGCATTCACGGAGCAATAAGCTAAGGCGTTCATGCTACCCGGATATACGGGCAAGGGCATGAAAAAGATGCAGGATGGGATATTCCCATTTCTTGCCTCAAAAAAGGGGGCAGCGATGGGGCAGCCTCGAAAAACCACTCAGATCGGGCCTTGATAGCGGCGCAGGCGCACGGCTGCGGCGAGGAATGCGGCAGCGATTGCCAGACCGATCCACAGGCCAGGACTGCTCAGGAAAGTACCCAGCGCGATGTGTGTCATTGGGTTGATGGGGAATATATCTGGTGATGTCGCGACCACGGTAGGCGCGTCGCCTCCGACCAACCGGGACGCGACCAGCTTCGCAAAATGCCAGGTGTGGAAGGCGATCTGTTCGACCCCACCGATCGCTATCACGGGCAAGGCCGCCCATAGAAATGTCGCCCGGCGCGGCCATCCGGACACGAGCAGCAGCCAGCAATAAACCGGCGCGGGCCAGAGCGCATGGGCGGTGAGAATGTGGTACAGCAGCAGCCATGACATGCGCAGAAACGACAACCTGGTCCACAACATCACCACACTCTGACCACTCACCAGCAGCACCGCGCTGCTCACCAGCAACATAAGCCACTGCAGGGCGAAGGTGATCGCAACCACCAGCAGCGGGAGAACAAGCAGCGGAATACTGGCCTTGGCAAGCACGGTGGTGACGTCGGACACCGGCAACGACTTCCAGAAAAGAATGCTGCGATCGCGGCGCTCGCCGTGCAACGCATCAAGAGAATAAAACACACTCACGACAATAAGGGTAAGCATCATCAGGCCTGCCACCATGTCGTATGGCGCCTGAGGTTGCGCCGGATTGAGGCTCAGCGGCTTTTCCCAGATGCCTGCAATCGAACTGAGCGAGAAGGCGAACAGAGCGACGCTGGCGACCACCAGCGGCGCAATGTAGATGGAGCGGTTTTCCCACAATTCGCGCCGCACCGACCAGTACATGAGCTGGCCCGGCGGGACAGGCTCAGTAGCGGCTGCCCGCGATTCAAGAGGAGATTCGGAGATGGCGTTGGCTTGGGTATTCATTTCGCCGCTCCCTGTGTCTGGCCGGCCTGATTGCCCGGCTTATCCGCCAACATGGCTACGAACAGGTCGGCGATGCCGGGCGGGCGGACATCGCCAAACGCGCCAACTTGCTGCCGATCTACGCGATCAAAAAGCATGATGGTGCGGCCGAGGGCCTGGCGTTCGTGCATCGGCTTGAGCGCCCGCGCCGCAGCGGTGCGCTCGGGATGCACCGTTACTTCCAGGAAGCGAGCCTCCAACTCTTCCATGCTGCATTCGAATACGATGCGGCCGCGGTCGATGAACATCACATCGGTGAGAACGTGCTCAACTTCTTCCACCTGGTGGGTGGTCACGACGATGGTGCGTTTGCGATCGAAGTAGTCGTTCAGGAGCGAATCGTAGAACTGCTTGCGATACAAAATATCGAGACCAAGCGTCGGCTCGTCCAGCACCAGCAACTTGGCATCAATCGCCATGACCAGAGCCAGGTGCAGCTGGGTCACCATGCCTTTCGACAATTCCCTGACCCTTCGAGCGCGCCCGATGGTGGTCCTGGCAAGAAAGCCTTCGGCCTTCGTACGGTCGAATCGGGGGTGAACGCCGGCGACGTAGTCGAGCGCCTGCGAAACCCTTATCCAGCGCGGTAGCACGGCGACATCGGAGATGAAGCAGACATCCCGCATAAGTTGGTCGCGCTCGCTCCAGGGGTCGCGTCCCAGGACTCGCAGTTCGCCCTGGTAGGGAGTGAGGCCGAGCATCGTGTTGAGTGCGGTGGTCTTGCCGGCGCCGTTGGGGCCGATGAGCCCGAGAATGCGGCCCTCTTCAACACAGAGATTGATGCCGTCCAACGCGACGGTGGTGCCGAAGGCCTTGCGGAGCCCGCGGGCTTCTATGTATGCCATGGCTTCAGCGTTCCTCCTCAGGGGGAATTGACTTGGCGGTTTTCGGCGTCGCGGCATCCGCCGGCGGGGTAGCGCCGGCGCCGTCCAGGAGATCTTCAGCGGTGAGACCCAGCCGCTGAATGGTCGCGTGGATTCTGGGCCATTCCTCGCCGAGAAACTTCCGCCTTTCGCCCTGCAACAACAAACTGCGTGCCCCGGCATTGATGAACATGCCGCGGCCTCGCCTGGTCTCGACCAGCCCCTCATCCACCAGTTGCTGGTATCCCTTCAGAACCGTGAGCGGGTTCACGCGATACTCGGCCGCCACATTGCGCACCGAGGGCAGAGGGTCGCCTTCTTTCAGAACGCCGTCCAGCATCATCGCCACCACGCGGTCGCGAAGCTGGCGGTAGATCGGCTGACTGTCGTTCCACTCACGGTCCATCGGGTTTTTCCTAAAGAGCCTTTACCAGACCTTACCAGAGATACAGCGCGCGTCAGTTGATTCTATGCAGGTCGAAGTGCGCATGGATCGGCTTGTCTTTCATCATGAACGTCCAATCCTCGGTGTGATGGTTGGCGTCGGCGATGGTGAACACCGAATGGTGCATGTGGTACTCGGTGCTCCCACTGATGTCCTTTAACTCGAACTCAACCGTCTTGCCGTCGGGTGACATCTTGCCGATCATGCGCGGCCGGTTGCCGGCGTCGCAATAGTGAATCAGAGTGAGCTGGTCTCCGTCGACGTAAAGCATGGTGACCGGGTGATCGTACTTGGTCGCATCCAGCGGAGTTCCTGCTTCCTGGAACTCGTGCACCAGCGCGTGCCCGCGTGAGGTGACACGGAGCGAGAGGTGCATCTTGCCGCCGGACATCTCGGGAGCCTCCGGGACGCTAACGACGCCTTCCCACTCTCCCGCCAGGCTCTTCATGGTTGTGAACGACTTCTGCGCCTCGGACGGCACAGGAGCCACGGGTGGCTGGTGCGGATCAGACTGCGCAAAAGCCACGGTGGAGAGCGAGATCAGAACAATCGACAACATTAAGCGAAGGGATTTCATGTTTCAGCCTCCTGACGAAATTCGTTGCGCTCGGATCAGATCGTTCGCTTGGGAGCACTCATTTGCGATCGAGCGGCCCAGGCGATCCTGATGCGCAGGGTTCATAGTGTTATACTTAACTATAACACTAAATCATGTGTCAAGAGGATTTTTAACTATCTGATTCTGCGAGGCTTTCGGCGGATGGTGAGGGCACGGTGATCCGGTTGATCCGGTTCTCGCACTGTCCGCGGCGCCTTAAGGATGTCCTGAGTGCAGTCTTTCGTCCCGCGAAGCGCCCGCAGTACATGATCCTTGGTGGGGAGTCCTTCGTCTTGCGAAGGACTCCCCTTCCTCAGGATGACAAGGTGCGAGAGCTGAAATGTGGAGATAGGCTACGGTCTGGCCTCGTAGACCAGATTGAACGGGGTTTGCGTGGCCCGGCGGAAACGGCCAAAGCCGGCTTCACTGACCACATTCCGCACCTGCTTTTCACCCGCTTGCGCACCCAGGCACAGGCCTACTTCCTGGGATCGCGAACAGGGGGTGCAGAGCAAGGTGGAGAATGAATAGTAGACCCGACCAACCGGGTTGAGGTTGTCCTTAAGATCGTCATTGGCGAAGGGCTCGACGATCATCCAGGTGCCGTCATCCCGCACGGCGCGGCGAATGTGGGCGGCTGCGCCCACCGGATCCCCCATGTCGTGCAGGCAGTCGAACACGGCTACGAAGTCGTAATTTTTTCCGGGGAAGTTCTTGGCGGTTGCGACCTCGAAGGTGACCCGGTCGGCTACTCCTTCGCGCATGGCGGATTCACGTGCGGCTTCGATCGACTTGTCATGGTAATCGAAGCCGAAAACGTGCGAGTTGGGAAAGGCTTTTGCCATCAGGATGCTGGATGCTCCCTTCCCGCAGCCGACATCGGCAATTTTCGCGCCGCGCTGGAGCTTGTCTTTTACGCCCTCCAGAGCGGGTATCCAGGAGCTGACCAGGTTTGCCGTATATCCCGGGCGGAAGAATTTCTCGCAGCCATGAAACACATCGTCCTTGTGCTCGTGCCAGCCCATTCCGGCCCCGGAGCGGAATGAATCTGCAATTCGGGGAACCGCTGCCAGCGAGCCCAAAGCCAGCTGGAATGCCCCCGGCAGATAGGCCGGGCTATCCTCTGTGGCCAGGGCAACTGCCTGCTCCTCGGTGAGGCTGAATTTGTTGGTCCTGTCGTCGTAGGTGACGTATCCGCCGGCGGCCTGCGACGCCAGCCATTCGCGCAAGTAGCGTTCGTCGGTGTGAGTCTTGGCCGCCAGCTCGCCGGCGGTCACAGGGCCTGCGGCGAGGGCTTTGTATAAGCCCAGGCGCTCCCCGATGACGACCATGCCGGCATGAACTGTCGCGCCCAGATCGTTCACAAAACGTCCCAGGAATTCATCCATCTTCATGCTATCGATTGCCACAATGTCCTCCATCAAATCCAGTTTTTTAACAGCTGCCTGGTAAAAGTCTTTTCCGCTGAAAAAGCTCAGAAACAGCCTCGGCCCGACTCAATGACCGCTGTTCTTGCCGGGGTCGTCCTGAGGGTTGACGTAATTAAATTGCACTGGCGACATGCCGTGAATCTGCACGACGACTTCGCCGCTGGCCATCGCATAGTGGTGCATGTCTGGATCGAGATAAGCAAAACTGCCGGCGGGAAACGCGGCCATCTTGTCTTTATCGAAGGTGTCTCCCATTCCAACTTTGAAGGTTCCCGAGATGACGGTGACGTTTTCGCGCAGCGGATGCCAGTGCGGCGCGATCCGATATCCGTCGGGCATTTTGACCCGCACGGTGTAGTCGCCGCTGGAGGCGGCAGGGTTGCCTTCGATTACGGCGAGTTGTGCTCCCGGCGCCATGAAGGACGGCGCGGGCCCCCAGGAAATGATGTCAGGAGTAAATGCGTTTTTTTCGTGAGCCTCTGGATGGGCGGCAACCGCGTTTTGCTGACCTGCCCAGAAAAGTAATGCAGCCAGAGCCAGGGTGAGATGTAAAGTTCGCTTCATTTTGTTTCCTCCGTATTTTCCGTGGCGATGAAAACGTCGTGTCTAAAAGTGATCGTCGAGATCGTGTTCGAGATCATGAGTCCCGGACGGACTAGTAGCAATGAATCCAGGGTAGCTTTTGTATCTCTTTTGTATATCGGCGTAAGTCACTGATTTTGGGGCATAATACTGCACGACAGGGCGCGTGATAGGTGCCATTGAAAAAGATGCGAAGTGAAAAAGCGGTGAAAGAAATCGAACTCGACCTGGGGCGTTACGAGCTTCGCCGTGCGGGAAGGCGTGTGAAGCTCGAAAAAAAGCCCATGGAGCTGCTGATTTTTCTGGTTGCACGGCGCGACCAGCTGGTGGCACGCGAAGACATCGTCAAAAAACTTTGGCGATCGAATCTGTTTATCGATACGGAGCGGAACCTCAACAACATTGTGCGGAAAATCCGAACCGCATTAGGGGACAGCTCCGCCAAACCTCGCTTTCTCGAGACTGTCGTGGGGAAAGGCTACCGTTTCGTCGGGCCGGTACGAGTAATTGACGCTCAACATCCAGCCTCCGATCCCGGAAAAGCCTCCGCCGGCCCGGCAAGCGTCCGGAATGCGAGCGAGTGGCGGGGCGAGCGCTCGTCGCTTGCCGTACTGCCCCTGTTACATGCGGGCAAAGCTACAGACGACCACGGTCTTTGCCTGGGCTTTGCAGATGCCCTGGTGTCGCGTCTTGGGAATGTGGCGAATCTGGATGTGCTGCCAATCTCCGCGGTGCTGAACCTGCCCGCCGAAACGGCGGCGTCGGACGCGGCTGTACGGCTGGGAGTCCGCTTTGTCGTCCATGGCGCCATTCAATTGTCCAAAGGGCAATGGCGCCTTTCGCTGGAGATGTTTGACTCGTATTTGCAAAGCTCGTGTCTGACCCGGAAATGCGATCTCGAAATCGACCGCCTGCCAGAGGTGGAGGGCGAGATCGCGAAACAAATAGCGGGAGCATTGAACCGGCCAATCGGTCCGGCAATAACTCAGGAGCGCGCGCGATATAGCAAAGACCCGCTCGCCTATGCGGAATTCATGCGCGGCTACCGGCTGAGCGCATCGAGTGATCCGGCGCTAATGGAAAAAGCCACGCATCACCTGGCCAGCGCAGTCACGCGAGACCCCGGTTTTGCCCTGGCGCACGCCACTTTGTCGCGGGCGTGTGCGACTCGTCATTTCGAATTTGATCCGGTGAGCGTTTGGCTGGAGAAGGCGGAGTTTCATTGCCAGCGCGCTCTGGAAATAGATCCAGAGCTGCCGGAAGGACATGTGGCTCGCGCGTTTCTGCTTTGGGGACCGTCGAAAAATTTTCAGCATGTGGAGGCGATCGCCGCTCTCAAGCACGCTCTGGCGCGGCAGAGCAATCTGTCCCATGCGTATAACCGGCTCGGCAGCATCCTGGCGCATATCGGGCTGCTCGATCATGCTCGTGAAATGTTCGAAAGAGGGCGGCCATTCCAGCCGAAGAAAGCGGTTAATCCCAGCATCACGCAGGTCTATGTGTGGGGCCGTGAATACGACCAGGCGCGCGAAACGATCCAAAGCTGGCGGGCGGAAAGTCCAAGCAACAAGTACGCCATCTATTTTGCCCCGCAGGTGGCCATGATGACGGAAGACTGGAAAGAGGCAGAAATTTTGCTGGAGGAAGGGCTGCAACTTTTGAGCGAAGACTCACTGCTCATCAGCCTGCAGGGGGTCTTTTACGCATTGACGGGAAGAAACGAACAGGCACTCGATTGCGTGACACGGGCTTGCGCGAGCCCAAAATCATTTGGACACGCGCACCACACCTACTATCAGATTGCCAGCATTCTGGCGCTCAGTGGCCGGCTCGAAACCGCTTTCGAATGGCTGGAGCGCAGTGTCAGCAACGGATTCGCCTGCTGGCCTTTTTTTCTGAAAGACCGCTGCCTGCAGAATCTGCGCGGGCTTCCGGAATTCGATCTCCTGGTCAGCTCATTGCAGAGCAAGTATCCCGACCATCTGGGAGTGCTCTAGCCGGATCGCGGCTCAGGCGCAGGTGTCGCGCCAGTCGCCGATTTCCTTCAGCCCCTCGGCCCGCGTCTGCTCGAACAGGCGGACACGATGACGGGAGTGTTCAAATTCATGGATGTCAGCCCACACTTCAGCCTGCCAGGCTTCATCGTGAATGGCGCATTCGCCGCAGCTGGCGCAGCGGGTATGCAGCTTGCGCAACATGCGAGGCGCAACCGGCACCGGACCCGGGGGCAATTCGATGAAGACGCAGCGCACTTCCTGAATGTCTTCGTTGTCGCCGATGATGTGCTCGTAGCGCAGCAGGAAGGCAAAGCCTAATTTTCGGGCTTCGTTTTCGGCTTCGGCGCGAGTGTGAAACGGCCCGTATTCGGCGCGCATTTGTTCGGTTGAGTCACAAGCCATCCAAAACGTTTCCTTGTACGCCATCTCCACCTCGCGGGGTCGCATTGAGCCGGCTGGGGGAGACAGCGGCGGACGGTCCTGGGAGCAAGCCCCACCTGGGAATAGCAATTCGGGGGCCGGGGTTTGCCTTCCACGCATATACGTTTCAACAACTTAGCGGAACTCCGCAGCGGTGCGGCAAATCCCGAGCGCAAGCTTTTGCACCCTTTTCCCATAGTCCGTCGGTTAGGATTCTTTTCTAGGACTAGGAGCGAGTTTCTTATGTCGATCGCATTCGCCTTTGTCCGGTCCAGCCGGATTCGAGCTTTGACCCTGGTGTTACCGCTGTTGAGCACGGTGAGCTTGGCCCAAGCGCCACAAAAATCAAAACCCGCGTCGCCCGATCTGCATACGTCCGACCTGCATACATCCGATAGCGGCGACATTCTGCGGCAAATGAACCGGGCGCTGGAGGAGCTGGCGGCCAAAGTGTCTCCTGCCGTGGTGCAGATTCAAACCATTGGCTATGGTCCCTTGCACGAAGATGGGGACAAGGGCGAGACCGCCTTGATCGTTCAGCAGCACGCGGTGGGCTCGGGCGTGATTGTAGACCCGAGCGGCTACATCATGACCAACGCACACGTAGTGGAGGGGGCGCGGCGCATTCGCGTAGCTTTACCCATGCCCGCGAACGCGTCGCCCAACAATACGGCTGCGGGCAAGCGGCAGGTGCTGGATGCGAAGGTCATCGGCATGCACAAAGAGAGCGACCTGGCCTTGCTCAAGATCGATGCGACCAATCTGCCCACACTTTCGCTGGAAGAGGCGCAAAACCTTCGCGTGGGACAAATGGTGCTGGCGGTGGGCAGTCCCGAGGGCCTGCAAAGTTCGGTCACCATGGGAGTGATCAGCGCAGTGGCGCGGCAGGCGGATCCCACAAAATCCTTGAACTACGTGCAGACGGATGCCCCCATCAATCCCGGAAACAGCGGCGGGCCGCTGGTGGACATGAACGGCTACGTGGTTGGCCTGAACACTTTCATTCTGACGCAAAGCGGCGGCAGCGAAGGCCTGGGCTTTGCGATCCCCGCGCGGGTAGTTAATTTCGTCTATCGCAGCCTGCGCAAATATGGCCACGTACATCACGTCGAGATCGGGGCCGGAGCGCAGGACATCACGCCCACCCTGGCGGAAGGCCTCGGACTGTCGCAGTCCTGGGGCGTCATCATCGACGACGTTAAGCCGGGCGGGCCGGCTGAAACTGCCGGGATAAGAGTGCAGGACATCGTGCTCAGCGCCGACGACCGGCCGATTGAGACGCTCTCGGCGCTGACCGCGTCTACCTATCTCCATAACCCGGATAAATTGCTGAAGCTGGAAATTCTCCGCGGGACAGAAAAGAAAACCGTGTATGTTCCCGCGCTAGAAAAGCACGACCACATGGACCTGCTCATGGACGCGACCGATCCGGAGAAGAGCCTGGTGCCGAGGCTGGGCGTGCTGGCTCTGGACATCACCGATCAGCTTCGTTCGGCGTTAGGCACGCTCCGCATTCCGGAGGGAGTGGTAGTGGTGGGGCGCGCCGCCGACCTTATCGTTTCGGACAGCGGCCTGCAAACCGGGGACATTATTCACGCGCTCAACACCAAGGCGATCGACTCGGTGGCAACGCTGCGTGACCTCGTTGGCGAGCTGAAACCCGGCGCAGCAGTGGTTCTACAGATCGAACGCGATGGCGGGCTGCAATACCTGGCGTTTGAGATGGAGTAGAGCTGGTCGTTGGTCGTTCGTCGTTGATCTTTGGTCTTTGGCCAACGACCAACGGCCAAGGACCAATGACGATTTTTATCAGTGGTCGTCTTTCTTGAACAACGTCACGAAGTCTTCAATGCTGGTGAGAACCACGACCACAGCGGAGCCGATCACCCCCAATACAAACATGGCTTCCAGAATGCGAAGAGTGACGGTTATGAGCATGCCGGGACTCGGAACCTCACTTTCAGATAATCACTTTACGCATAAAAAAGTCGTAAAAGTTCAGAGTCGGTTAATCCGTGGCCCGGGTCATTGCTCGGGGGGTCTTTGGCCCCTGGCTGTTTGGCCTTGGTCGATTGGCAAAGACCGACGGCTGAGGACCAAGGACGATGTATCAGGAAGCTCCGGGCAAGGTGAGAATTGGAAGATTGAACCATCGAAGCAAAGAAGCATGCTTGCCGGCGCGGAATTGGATATGATGCTTTGCCACAATGTCGCTGGTCCTGAAATTTTTTGTGCTTGCCTTCAGTGCGCTGTTGCCGGTGATCAACCCGCTCGGCTCAGCCCTGATTTTGCTTGGCGTCGTGGGTGCCGCGCCGGCTGAAGTATTCCGCAGTCTCGCGCGCAGGATCGCCATCAATACCGTTCTCTTTTTGCTTACCATAGAACTGGTCGGGGCGGCGGTGCTGACGTTTTTCGGCATCTCGCTTCCGGTAGTGCAACTCGCAGGGGGATTCGTTCTCGCCGGCATGGGTTGGGGATTGCTCAACAACCAGGGGGACGGACAAAGCACCAAGCAGAGCGCGGCGGATGCCAGCGGGGGTACGCTGGCTGACAAGGTTTTCTACCCTCTGACCTTTCCGGTCACTGCCGGACCGGGATGCATCGTGGTCATGCTGACGCTGAGCGCGCACGCCTCAAAGGCGGCGGTAGTGGGCAATGTGCTGGCGCATATCGGCATTGCCGTCGCTGTGGTGGCACTGAGTTTCAGCGTATTCCTCTGCTACAGCTATGCTCCCAAGATTACCCAAAAGATCGCGCCGCAAACGGCGCAGGGAATTTTGCGGGTGATCGCGTTTGTCCTGATGTGCATTGGGGTGCAGATCGCCGCCAACGGCCTCGAAGCCATGATTGCAGCGGCTCGAAAGTAAGGCCGCCGCTGCTGAGCGGCCTTGCGGCCGGGCAATGGAAAAATCCCTTACAATAGACGCATGAGCGATTCACTGATCATTGCCGGACGCGAGTTTCGTTCCCGCCTCATCGTGGGCACCGGAAAGTACAAATCGTTTCAGGAAACTGCGCGGGCGCTTGAAGCCAGCGGGGCCGACATGGTCACGGTGGCGGTGCGGCGGGTGAATCTTGATCGCAGTAAAGAATCGCTGCTGGATTATCTCGATCCCAAAAGATATTTTTTGCTGCCCAATACGGCTGGATGCTACAGCGCGGATGAAGCCATCCGCGCGGCGCGGCTGGGGCGCGAGGTTGGACTGTCCGATTGGGTGAAGCTGGAAGTCATCGGCGACCAGGCGACGCTTTATCCCGACGTGCAGGCGACCCTGGAGGCAACTCGGGTGCTGGTGAAGGAGGGGTTTACGGTTCTCCCGTACACCTCGGATGACGTGGTGTTTGCCAAACGACTGCTCGACGCTGGAGCTTCTGCGGTGATGCCGCTCGGAGCACCCATTGGCAGCGGCTTGGGGATCCAGAACGCCGCCAACATTCGCATTCTGCGCGAGGTGATCACCGGAGTGCCACTGATTTTGGATGCCGGTGTCGGCACGGCTTCGGACGCAACCATCGCCATGGAACTGGGCGCCGACGCGGTGCTGATGAATACCGGAATCGCGGGTGCTCAGGATCCGGTGCTGATGGCCGAGGCGATGAAGCATGCGGTGCTTGCCGGGCGGCAGGCTTATCTGTCGGGAAGGATGCCCAGGAAACTGTACGCTACAGCCAGCTCTCCGCTGGAAGGCGTGGTGCGATGATCGGGACGGAGAACCTGGTAAGTACTTACCGAACACTTCTACGGCTCTTCTGCGACTGTTGATGGGTGTAGCGCCGACTTCCCTTCAGCTTCTCCTTGAGACTGGCTGGCGTTCCCCAAGGATTGGCCTGCGGGTGTGAGGGCGGGACGCCCTCACGACAGCCGGCGGGACGCCGGCGCTACCTAAATCACAACATTTTTACGCTTTCCACGTGAATGGAATCACCCTTGACGTGACCGGTCACGGCTACGTGATGGCCTTCGTGTCCTTTGAGGGCGTCGGCGTTGTCGACGGTGAGGACTTTGTTATCGCCGTCTGTAACCACCACCGCGCTGGCGCCGGACTCGAGGCACTTCTTGGTGCAGGCAGCGGCGCCAGCATTGGCGCCCTTGGCGCCGCATTTGGAGTCGCTGACCCAACCGTTCACAGTCGTGGTTTTGCCCATGTCATCGGCTGCGACCACGGCCACCATGAGAAACAAAACCGAAAGGATCATACAGAGCAGTAGCAGTTTCTTCATAAACTCCTCGATTTTTAGCGGCCGGAGCCGCGGATTGGGGGCGGCGCTGGGCTGCCTGCGCCGGGGCTGCTAACCGTATTGACGTGGCCAGACCGCAGTTGGTTACTGCTCAAACTGCAATCCAGACTCACTTTTTCCAGCGAAGAATAACACAAGGCGAGGGCTGACATGTCAGGGCAATGTCAGCAACCGGCTTTATCTCTGTGCGGCGTTGACCGCGGGGAGGACGACTGGGGGCGGAGCTGGGGCCACATAAATGAACTCGCCCGGGCGGGCATAGTGCAGTTGCTCACGCGCTTCTTTCTCGATGGTTTCCGGGTTGGTTTGCAGGGCCTTGATCTGCGCGTCGTAGCGGTTATTTTCCTTCTGCAGCTGGTCGATTTCCTGGCTCAGGTTTTGGTACTCGGCGCGCTTTTGCCGGTAGACCACCATACCGTTGGCGCCAAACATAACGTGCAGAAATAGCCAGACGGTGACTACGGCCACTCCACCCGTGGCCAGCCGGCGCCGGGCGCCGTACAGCCAGGCAAACGCCGGGCGCAGATTCTCTTTCAGGCGCTGGCCGAAGGCTTCGGCCTCCGGGGCATGCTCCACCAGAGCGCTCAGTCCTCGCCGCGCGTGAGGCAGTACGCGGATTTCCGGTCGTTTTATTCGAAGATCCATTGTTTTGCGGCTGCGCTCAACTTTTCCAGTTCTTCCTTGCTGCCAGCCTCCGAGTACACCCGAACCACCGGTTCGGTTCCCGACAGGCGATAGCAGACCCAGGAGCCATCACCGAACAGCAGCTTCAAACCGTCGGTTCGAACTATCTGGGCGACCTTGCGGCCCACAAGTTCGCTGGGCTCTTTACGCAACTTTACAGTGAACTTCTCCATCGCCTCCTGCGTCAAGTGGAAGTTCTCGCGCAAACTATAAAAGGAACCAACTTCGACAAATAGCTCCTTCAATTGCTGGCCCAGCGACTTGCCGCGTTTGGCGACCATTTCGCAACACAGCAGCCCCGCCAGCACGCCATCTTTTTCGGGCACGTGATGGCGGATGGAAAGCCCGGCGCTCTCTTCCCCGCCGATCGCGATCTTATCCTGCTTGATGAGTTCGCCGATGTATTTGAAGCCTACCGGAGTTTCGTGCAACTCGACTTTGTGATGCCTGGCCACGGCATTAATCAGGTTAGTAGTGGCGACCGACTTGGCCACGCCGTTTTTCCAGCCGCGGCTTTCGACCAGGTAGTCGAACAGCAAAGCGACGATGTAGTTGGGGGTGAAGAAAGTGCCGTCAGCGTCGACGATGCCGAAGCGGTCAGCGTCGCCATCGGTGGCGATGCCGATGTTTGCCTTCACGGCGCGCATTTGCTCCCGACAACCTGCAAGCAAATGGTCGTCCGGCTCAGGTGCGTGGCCGCCGAAGAGGACGTCCCGGCAATCGTGGACAGTAGAGACATCGACACCGGCTTCGCGCAGCAGCGCATCGGAATATCCGCGTGCGGCGCCCCAGAAAGGATCGAAAACCACGCGTAGGTTGGCTTGTTTGATCGCCTTGAAGTCGACGATTTCTTTCAGCCGGGCCAGGTAACGGCTCCTCGGCTCCAGGGTCTGGGCGGTCGCAGATTTGCCCTGAGGTTTGGCCTGCCCACCCGAGGCATCGCTGGCAGCGATTTCCGCCTCGATCCGTTTTGTGACTTCGGGGAGCGCGGGCGCCCCGTCCGGGGTGGAAAACTTGATGCCGTTGTATTCCGGCGGATTGTGGGAAGCGGTGAAGTTGATGGCCCCGTCTGCCTTTTCCTGAATCACGGCGTAGGAGATCGCCGGAGTGGGTGCCGGCTCTGCGATCATCAGGGGCGTGATGTCGTGAGCAATCAGGATCTCGCTGGCCATCGCGCAAAAGGTTTCACCGAGAAAGCGCGGGTCGCGTCCGACGATGACGCGAGCGCCCGCCGGTTTTTGCGAAACCACGTAACGCGCGATTCCGGTGACCGCGCGGCGGACGTTGGCGAAGGTGAATTCATCCGCCATGACCGCCCGCCAGCCCGAGGTTCCAAAATGGATTTGTGTTGCCATGTTCCGTCTCCGTTGCCCGGGATGGGATGGTAATCTTTCGCCGTAGATCAAATCGCTAGAACTGCACACGGGCGAGGGCGCCCGCGCCACACGGGAATTTAGCCACACGAGATTCTATATGACCGACAAGATACTCGTCCTCACCACCGCAGGTTCAAAAGAGGAAGCCCGCAAGATCGGGCGCACGCTTGTGGAAAGGCTTCTGGCGGCCTGCGTGAACGTCGTGCCGCAGGTCACCTCAATTTACCGCTGGGAAGGCGAGATCGAAGAGGGCGAAGAGTTTCTGCTGGTGGTCAAGACAACCCGGGCTGCGTTTGAGCGGGTGCGCGAGGCGATTCTTGAACTGCATTCTTACGAAGTGCCGGAGTGTATCTGCGTCGCAATCGATAATGGCAGCGTGGGATACCTTAGCTGGATTGGGCAATCGGTGAAGTAACCGGCTTCGGCCTCCATCCAGAGGCGCAAGAGTTACTGGCCATCGCGGGGCGTTGCGACGCGGCCGCGAACCCGTAGAGTGAGCGGCAACACGCCCCCAATCGCCAGTGCCACCACCAGAGCGGCAAAGCCTGACCTGAATGAGTGGGTTCGCGCCGCCTGGTAGCCGACCAGCGCCGGACCGAGGAATCCCCCAAGGCCTGCCGCCACGCAGTTGATGGTGCCGGTGGCCATCGCCGCCGCAGTGTCACAGAGAAATGCCGATGGCATGGACCAGAAGCTGGGCAAAAAGGCGAGCAGTCCGGCGGAGGCAATGGAAAACAACAAAAGCGACGGCACCGTTCCCCAATTGGCCACGCTTAGTACCAGCAAAGCCGCCGCCGTAATCCACAGTGGGATGGCGGTGTGCCAGCGCCGCTCTCCGGTGCGGTCAGAATGCCATCCGTTCAACTGCATGGCGGCAAACCCAAGCAGGTTAGGCAGGGCCACCATAAGAGTGACCTTGAAATCGCTGACCCCCGAGAGGCGCTTGAGCATGGTAGGAAGCCAGAAGGCCAAGCCATAGGCGGAGCCGTTTTGTATGAAGTGCAAAGTAATCAGGATCAGAACGTCGCGATGGCGCAAGGCCTGCCACACGGTGTAGGCGTGAACCGATTTTTTATCCCGCTTCTCGCTCTCCAGCTGATGGATGACCCACTCCCGTTCATCCGCGGGCAACCACTTCGCCTGGTGAGGCCAATCGGTTAGATAAAACCAGGTGATCACTCCAAAGAAGAGCGCAGGCATGCCTTCCAAAATGAAGAGCCACTGCCAGCCGCGCAGACCGCCCCAGTGAACGCCCAGCAACAGTCCGGAGATGGGGGAACCGACCGCAAACGCCAAGGGAATGGCGGCCATGAAGCCGGCCACCGCTTTGGCACGATCCTCATAGATGAACCAGTGGGTGAGATACACGATGATCCCGGGAAAAAAGCCGGCCTCCGCTAGTCCCAGCAAAAACCGCACCGTGTAGAACTGATGCGGCGTGCGGATGAAGGCCATCCCGATCGTGACCAGGCCCCAGGAAACCATGATGCGCGCGATCCAGCGCCGGGCACTCCAGCGCTCGATGATGAGGGTCCCGGGAATCTCCAGAATGATGTAGCCGAGCGCGAAGATGCCAGCTCCGAAACCAATCACACGATCATCGAAGCCGAGATCGTGTGGCATTTGCAGGGCCGCAGTGGCGAGATTGTTGCGATCAAGGTAAGCAATGATGTAGAGCAGAAGAACGTAGGGCAGAAGACGCAAGGCAATCCGGCGGCGGGCCCGGCGGGCGACGTCATCGGCGACAATGGCTGGGGCGGACAATTTTTCTCTGTGAAAACGGATCAATTGGAGACGGCGGGCACCCCGAAAAATCACGCGATTATATAACGAACCAGGTGGAAGTGGCCCGGCGCGATCGGAGCATTTTCTCGGGTGATGGTCTATGTTCGCCTTGAGCGGGGTGGGACGCCCTGGCGGCAGCCGGAGGGTCGACGGCGCTACATTACTTCCAGATCTTTCCTGCGATTTGGCTGGCGATCGCTCCCAGCAGCGTGCAGATAACTCCTACGATGATTTCCGGTTTGTGTTCTGCGAACCATCTTGCTACGCCGACCTGGCGGGGATGGCGCAGGTACACGATGCTTTGCGAACTGCAGAAATAATAGGCGACCGCAGCCGCCAGAACTACACCGGTAGCAAGGCGCGGTAATTCGTATACCGGAACAGGTCTCAGGGCATGCGGAGCCCACATCCATAATGCGAGCGTCAGCAGCCACAGGCATGCAAATATTCGCCATCCCACGATGTGAGCGACAGATTTCAACCTTAGCTTTCGCCTCTCAAAAATCGCCGCGACATTCACATATTTCGACCATGCCGGCAGCTGGTCGCCAATTTCATGGATATGTATCTGTGTCGAGGCGGCGGTGAGCTCCAGGGTCTGATGCTTGCCCGGCGCCGATACGTCCATGACGAAGTGAGTTGCCCGGCCGCCCAGTTCCTCCAAATCATCAAGCGTGTCGCATTTCGACTTGCCGGCAACGAACCTCGCCTGGCAGTTTGCACTCGAGTCCGTCAGAATCTGCAGAATCTCTCCTATGTCATCGAGGTAGAGTTTGGCGGGAGGAAGTTTGGTTGGTATGGACTGCGGGTAGGGTCTTATGGTCACCGTGAGCCTCTCAGGTTGTGGCGCAAAATAGCTGTTTGGGATTTCCAACTCTTCCCGCTGCGAGGCTTTAAGCTCTCTTCGCGGCCCAATTGTGGTTTGCGGTTTTCAACCTCAGAATCGTCCCTGGCCGGAATGAACCGGATGGGCGGTGCTGGCCGGCTTGTGAGGGAACGCCACAGGCCGCATTTTCGGAAGAGCGCGCGGCTTGCGCACTGGCGCGATGGCCGGGAGTCTGGTTTCATTTTCGGAGAGCGCCAGCAATTGCCGCATGATGGCGGCCTTCTCGGCCTTTTTGGCCTTCACGGGCTTGGTTAGGCAGGTTTTTGCCACGATCGCGACCACCACCAGTACGGTCGCGGCGCCGACACAAAGGAGAGTAAACATCGATGCCTGCTTTCTTGACGAATGCGGCGAGCGGGCTTGAGATAAATTGTGCCTTTTTAGGGGGCGGATGACCTAGGTTACCGATGTTCCTGTCCCTATCGTCTTCGCCTGGGTACTCATGCCGGAATAGTCTGCCCCAGGGTCCAGTAACTGGTGCCTGAACCAACGATTACGAAGAATGATCCGGAGTTGTTTCTATCGCTCGGCGACACACTTGGCAACGATCAGCGTCATATCGTCGTATTGTTCGGCAGGGCTGAAGCGTTGCACTTCGTCGACGATGGCGGCGAGCAGGTCACGCGAAGGCAGTTTGCGATGCCGCCGCAAAGTCTCGGTCAAGCGTAGCTCACCGAATTCCTCTCCCGCGGCGTTGAAGGATTCGGTAACGCCGTCGGTATAGAGGGCGACAGCATCGCCGCATTCAAGTTGGCACTCGCCGATAGAGCAGTCCCATTCCCTGAAGAGACCCAGAACGGTTGAGGTGGAGTCGAGCCGTTCCAGAGTGTCGTTGTCGCGGAGCAGGAGGCCGCAAAGATGCCCACAGTTGGCATAGCGCAGGCGCTGCGCCTGGTCGTCGTATTCGGCGAAGAATAGCGTGGCGTAGGAACTGTCGGCGGTGTTGGCGTAGAACAATTCATTCACCGACCGCAACAGCCGTTGAGGATCGTCCAGCCCGAAGACGCACTGGCTGCGGAGATTGGCTTGCAGGTTCGCCATCAGAAGAGCGCCGGCAATTCCCTTCCCTGAAATATCGCCGAGCACCAGCGCCAACCGTTCCTGACCCAGGTGGAGAAAGTCATAGTAGTCGCCCCCAACCTGGCGGGCTTGAATGCACACGCCGGTATAGTCAAGCGTTCTCAGAACCGGAAAGGTCTGAGGGAAAAGCCTTGCCTGCACCTGTTTGGCTATCTCCAGCTCGTGCGTCGCCCGGCGGTCGGATTCCAGTTTTTCGGCGGCCGTGCGGCGCTGCGCTTCCACCGCCTGGGTCATTTCGTCAAAGCTCACCAGGGCGAAGGAATTTTTGTCGATATCTTCGAAGCGGGTGAAGACCCCGCCCCAAATGGGCGTCTGCTTTCCCAAAAGTAAGTTGGGAGAACTTTCCGGCGTCTCGGCCTGCTTTTCATACTTGACGCGCCGCAGACGCGGTACGTGGCGGAACCGAACCCCGCGGCGCCTCCACTGGCTGTAGGTAGCGACCACATCCTCGGAGACAAAAGCCACCGGCGTGGCTTGGCCAATCAGCTTGTACTCGTCCGAATCGGGTTCCGGCGCGATCAGGGTAAGAACCGCGGTGCCGTTCGGAGGCGCAACCCCAACCCAGCGCTGTCCTGATTGCAGGCGAACATCAAACGCCAAATTGAATCCGAGCTGATCCAGGTAAAATCGCAGGCTGCGGTCCTGATCGCGCACATAAACATTCACCGCATAAACGCCAAGGTAGGGGTTGTCTGGGCGAGCGCCATCCTGAGGCAAAGCCGATTGATCCGTCACACCGAAAGAAGGGGAGCCAGCCATACGGCGGCCATTATAGAAACCGCAAGACGTTCCGGCCAGTGGAGAAAAACTACAGGATTCTCTGATCTCGATTTACATTTTAGGCTCGAGTTTTCCACCGTATACGGTCTGTGTAAATGTTTGAAAACTTTACTAACCAGGTGGGAACTACAGGCATCCTAATATGGGGCTAACCATGAGTGGAAAACCAATTATGAAATGGCAGCCCCATCCGAGTGTACCCGCCAGCCACGCGGCTCGTGGCTTGATGTTGCAGCCTCAGGCGTTTTCCGGCCGACGGCTTCCCGAGCTGGACGCCCTGCGCGGCTTGATGCTGGTTGGAATGGCCCTCACCCACTTGCCCACGCGGGCCAGCTACTACTCCAATCAGATGTTCGGCTTTGTCTCCTGGGCGGAAGGTTTTGTGCTGGTGTCGGCGCTGCTGTCGGGGCGGGTTTATGGCGCTATCTTGCGGCAAAAATCCATCCAGGTTGTTCGCGAACGGCTCTGGCTTCGTTGCGCGAAGCTGTATGGCTATCACCTCGCCTTACTGGCAGTGGCCTTCACCGTGGTAGCTGAGGTCGCGGTGCACACCCGGGAACCGGCGCTGCAGGGACTTCTGGACTTTTATCTTGCGCACCATGCGGTGGCGGTGGCCAGCTCTATGCTCCTGCTGTACTGCCCCCCACTTTTAGATATCCTGCCGATGTACATTGTCTTTCTGCTGTTGACGCCACTCTTGCTGAACGTGGGCCGGCACCGGGGTTGGAAATTTGTCCTCATACCATCGGCGTTGCTGTGGCTCGCCGCTCAGTTTCATGTGCGGGATCTGGTCTACAGTTTTTTGACCGGTCATGCGCACTTCCCCGTTCCGCTGCGCAATCTCGGGGCTTTCAACCTGCTGGCCTGGCAGTTCCTGTGGGTCTTTGGCCTGTGGGCGGGTTCGGGAGGCTCAACTCGGCTGATGGACTGGTTCAGGTCGCGCTGGACAATTGCCCTGTCGGTCGCGGTGGCGCTGACATTTTTCGTGCTGCGTTACCAGCTTATTCCGTATTTTGTCGCTCATCCCGCCGACCAGGGGGGCGCATGGGTGCTCTATGACAAGTGGCAGCTGGGGGCGTTCCGGTTGCTGAACTTCGCCGCTCTTGGCGTCCTGTTTTGCGTTCTTCGACCATACGTGCGTCGAAGGCTCGCCTGGACTCCATTAGTGCTGATGGGCAAGTCTTCTTTGGAGGTTTTCTGCGTTCATGTGCTCTTGTGTTTCGGCGCGCTCTCGCTGGTTGGCGACGGAAGCGCATCGCCGTGGGCGTACCAGTTAGCGATCGTAGCCGTCATGCTTTTAGGAATGTACGGGGTGGCTTACCTGCTGGCGCGGCCGAAGACTCAATTTGCGCTGGCGCCCTCAATGGTTGCATTGCAGTCCGCTTCCGGTCAGCCAGTGGCATTGGCGGGACTGGCCTATCGTTCGAAACCTGCCAGACGTCGCTTATAAGGTTGCGCCAGCCAACAATACGCGGCCGCGGGCTGCGCGGGCGAGATACCTTCACACAGCTTGGGAACGACAGCCCTACTATCGTTCCCTAACATCCCGATTCGTGGTGAATGCGGTCGGTCAGGATGGGCGCCGGCGCTTTCGCTTCGTTTTTGAATCGTTCACTGCGGCTTTCTTGCACTGAGGTTAAGGCGCCAGTAGTCCAGGAGAAAAGGAGGATCGTCTTTCTCGGCCTGGTCCGCCAGGTCGGAGACATATTGTTCACGCAGCTTTTCGCCGGGGAGACGCTCGAGGTGAGTGCGCACGATGACCGCCTTCACAAACTGCGAGTAGTGGCTGCGATCATCAAAGAGGGTAGGGGCAGCCTCGAGGCTGGTTTTCACGTCGACAAAGCCGGCGCGTCTCAGGCTCTCAGCGGCATCTTCCGCATTCTGGTAGAGCCAGGGCGATGGAAAATCGCGCAGAAACGGGGAGTACTTCGCTGAGGCGGCAAGGTCTGCCATCCGTATTCCCAAGCGGGCGAGATTTTCACCGCCGCCACATTGCGCATGCAACCAACCTCCGGGGCGAAGTGTTTCCAGCAAGCCGCGAAACAGGCGATCGTGATCGAGCACCCAATGGAAGGCCGCCGTGCTGACAATGCCGTCGAAGGCGGCCCTGAACGGGAGGTTGAGCAGATCGGCGGTGACCATCTGCACTCGGCCGCCGAACTGGGGACGCAAATATTCGCGGGCGGTACGCGACATGTTCTGGGACACATCGAGCGCCACCACTCGTCCCCGAGGCAGCGCCTGTAACAAATCAGCCGTGAGCCGGCCGGTTCCTGCCCCGGCATCGAGCACGAATTCGTCGCCACGCAGTTGCAGACGGGACAGAACCTTCTTGCCCCAGCTGACCTGCGGCTGAGAAAGCCGGTGGTATTCAGACGAATTCCATTCCCGGTTGGACTGCGGAGATTGAGCCATGATCGATGAAAAATCCGTCGCGGCGGAAATTCGTGATTCAACTCGAACTACGATGCGGCACCCGCTGGCCGGGCGCCTCCGGCCTTACATTGCTTCCAGAGCATCTTCCAGGTCGTCCATAATATCTTCGACGTTTTCGATTCCTACCGAAATACGAACCAAGCCATCGGTGATGCCGATCTCTCTTCGTCCTTTTTCGCCTAAAGCGGCATGAGTCATAGTTGCCGGGTGCGAGATCAGGGTTTCGACGCCGCCCAGTGACTCAGCCAGCGAACACACCCGAACTTTCTTCAACATTCTTTTGGCGTTGGAAAGCGATCCGGTCTCAAACGTGATCATCGAACCGAAGCCGGTCATTTGGCGTTGCGCCAGTTCATGCTGCGGGTGTTCGGGAAGCCCCGGATAGAAAACTTTCCTTACCTTCTTATGGCGCGCGAGAAACTCGGCGATAAAGCGCCCGTTGCGATCGTGCTGTTCCATGCGAACCGCGAGCGTCTTCACTCCTCGCAGCACCAGCCAGCATTCGAATGGAGAAAGAATGGCTCCGGCGGCTTTCTGCACGAAAGCCAGTTTGTCGGCCTGCTGCTGGGTAGTACAGACCACTACTCCGCCCAGCCCGTCGCTATGCCCGTTGAGAAATTTCGTAGTGGAGTGCACCACCATGCCGGCGCCCAGGGCGATGGGCTGCTGAAAGTACGGCGACATGAAAGTATTGTCCACCACCAACTCCACCTTCTTGCGACGGCATATCTGGCCGATAGCTTCGATATCGCTAAGCGCCATCAGCGGATTAGTGGGCGTCTCGATGTACACCATGCGGGTGTTTTTTCGAACGGCGCGCTCGATATTTCGCGGCTCGGAGGTGTCGACATAGGTAAATTCCATGCCGAAATTGGCCAGAACCTGGTTGAAGAGGCGCGGCACGCCTCCGTAAAGATCATTGCCGCAGACCACGTGATCACCGGACTTGTAGAGGGTGCAGATAGCATTGATCGCAGCCATGCCGCTGGCGAAAACTCGGGAAGCGATTCCGCCTTCCAGGGCCGCAAGGTTCTCTTCCAGACGAGTGCGAGTCGGATTCGATACGCGAGCGTATTCGTATCCCTTGTTCTTGCCGAGCTCTTGCTGCACGTAGGTGGAAGTCGGATAGATGGGAACGGATACCGCGCCGGTTTCGGGATCGGGCTGCTGGCCCGCGTGAATGGATTTGGTAGCAAAACCTGGTTGTTTGGTTTTCATGAAAAGAAACTTTCAGCTATCAGCTCTCGCCCTCAGCTAACAGCCTTTGGCCGTCAGCTTTTCAGTTAAATTTCTCACTTATTAGTTTTCGGATCTCAGTTCTCAGTTCTCGGTGACTGTGCTGATGGCTGACAGCTGTATTTTCAAATTCCACCTTCAAAAATCTTCTTCGACAAATAGCGCTCGGCCGAATCCGGAATCATAGTGACTACTCTTTTGCCCGGACCCAGCCGGCGCGCTACCTGCAACGATGCCACTACGTTCGCGCCGCCGCTGGAACCGGAAAGCACCCCTTCGCGGGCGGCCAAAGTCTTCACCATGGCAAAGGCATCGGCGTCGGTGACCATCAAGACTCCATCACAAACCGAACCATCGAAGTTGCCCGGGATGAAGCTGGCGCCGATGCCTTCTACTTTGTGCGGGCCGGGCGGGCCGCCGCCCAGAACCGATCCCTGCGTCTCTACCGCGTAAGCCAGCACTTTCGGCAGGCGTTCCTTTATAAAACGCGCCAGTCCGGTGAACGTGCCTGAAGTGCCTGCGCCGATCACCAGGGCATCGATGCGGCCTTCCATCTGATCGAAGATTTCGGGCGCCGTGGTTTGATAGTGATAGTCAGGATTGGCGGGATTATCAAACTGGTTGGCCATGAACGCATCCGGCGACCCAGCTACCAACTGTTTGGCGCGGCGGATTGCGCCTTGCATGCCTTCGGCATCTGGAGTCCGCGTGACCTCCGCACCCAGGGCACGCATGATGGCCACTTTTTCTTCGGAAAAGCGCTCCGGAACGAAGAGCGCGACTTTATATCCGCGCTGCACGCCGATGAGAGCCAGGCCGATCCCGGTATTTCCCGCGGTAGCTTCGACAATCGTGCCGCCGGGCTTGAGCCGGCCTTCGGATTCCGCCCGGAGGATAATTCCCATGGCGGCGCGGTCCTTCACGCTGCCGCCAGGATTGAGATATTCCAGCTTGGCGTAAACCCCAGCCGCGTCGACGGGAACCAATTTCTTCAGCTGCAGGAGAGGGGTATCGCCTACCAGTTGGGAGATGTCGTCAGTGACTCGCAGCCGGGGACTATCGATGGCTTTTGTCCGCACCCTACAGGGTACGGAAGGCGAGGGCGGAGCGTCAATTGCAGTGTCAGCTTTCCGCCTTCAGAATTTCAGCGGTCAGCCTTAAATGGTCCACCGGAGTGACAACCGATCGCCGCTGAAAGCTGAGTGCTGATAGCTACCCTTCTAGTTTCCGCTTCCGGCAGCCCGCTCCTGGCCAGCGTAGTAGCCGCTGCGGGTGCGCACGGTGAGCTTGCCGTAGCCATGAGCTCGGGCCTCAACCCGGACGGTACGATAGCCGCCGACGCTCTCAGGTGTGGAAGGCGTGTATCCAATGGTGTACTGGTTACGGATGTCGCGGGCTACGGTGCTGCTGATTTCGTCAACTTCATCCAGGGTGCGGGGGAAAAATGCAATCCCTCCGGTACGCTCGGCCATGGTTAGCAGCGCGCGCCGCGCCCGCCGTTGCCGCTCTTCGCTTAACAATCCGATGGCATAAACCGTGGGCCCATTTTCCTCCTGCAGCCTGCGCACTGCCTGTTCCAGCGACTCACGGCTGGCATCGTCTTCACCATCGGTCACCACGAACAAGATCTTCTTTTGCAGTTTGCCGTGCCTTTTCAACTCGTCGGCAGAAGCTACTACGGCGTCGTACAAAGCGGTGCCGCCGCGAGTTTCATATTTCTCCAAAGCATCCTGCAGCAGGTTGATCTTGTTGGTGAAAGGCTGATCGAGGAAATATTCGTCGCTGAAGTTCACCACGAAGACTTCGTCCTGAGGATTGCTGGCGCGCACCAGGTTGACCGCCGCTTTGGCTACTTTGGGACGTTTTTCGCGCATCGATCCGGAGTTGTCGATCACAATTCCGAGCGAGATGGGAACGTCCTCATGACGGAAGGATTTGATGACCTGCGGCTTGCCGTCTTCAAACACAGTGAACGCACCTCGGTCCAGGCTGGTGACCATTCGCTGTTTGTCATCGATCACGGTGGCGTGAAGGACAACTTCCTGCACGTTGGCGCGAAAAACGAAGGTTCCGGATTCGGTACCCACCGGCCCCTGGCCGGCGGGCGGAGCCGTTTGTCCGGGTTGGCCGGCAGGCGCGGTCGGCGTCTGGGCTGGCGAAGTCTGACTCGGGGCTGGGGCTGGTTGCGAGCTGCGAGGCGGCTGCTGAGGCGGACCGGGATTCTGGGCCGCCACTCCTATGCTCAACAAAAGTAAGGCGATCGACCGAGCGGCACCACTGAGCCGGCTATTCCGTAGGCGCATAGTAACCCGTTCTGGCATAAACACGCAGCGGCGGCAAACCTTTGGGCGGAATCAGCTTCACCTTTATTTTACGCCATTTGCCATCATGCGCTGGATTCTTTGGACGGTATCCGAGCACATATTGGTTGCGTAGCTCGATCCCTATTTTTGTCGCCACGTCGGCCAGGTCATTCGGGTTATCTATGGTAAAAGCCCGTCCGCCAGTGAGTTCGGTGACATCACTGAGCAGGGCCGGGCCTAACTGTTCTTCCGGAGTGGACATGTAGCGGTCGTAGATGCCGATGGCATAGATCAGAAGATCGGCTTCTTTGACCACCGATTTGATCTCGCCCTCAGTGTAGCGGCTGTGATTATCGCCGCCGTCGGAAATAATAAGCAGCGCTTTCTTGGGATATTTCGCTTGCCGCATCTTGCTGACGCCGAGATAGATGGCGTCCAGCAGCGCGGTGCGACCCTTGGGTACGGTGTAAACCAGCTTGCCCTGTATGTCCTCGATCGACTGCGTAAAGTCGGAGATTTCTTCCGGCTTGTCGGCAAAAGTGATCATGAAAAATTCGTCCTGCGGATTAGCAGTCTTGAAGAACTCGATCACGGCTTCCCGAGCCCGCTCGATCTTGCTGCTCATACTGCCGCTCATATCGAAAATCACACCCAGCGAAACCGGAGCGTCTTCACTGGAGAAATGGCGGATGTCCTGCTGATCCTTGCCTTCGAAGAGGGCAAAGTTTTCTTTGTCGAGTCCGGTCACCAGCCGATTCATGGGATCGGTTATGGTCACCGGCACCAGCACCAGATCCACATTCGCTTTCAGCGGCGCCGTGTGAGTTCGCAACGCGGGATCGATGATGGCCTTTTCCGCCGGAGGCGGCTGCACCCTAGGATTGACGTGTACGTCATCCACCGGACTTTGCGCCCACGCGGTTGGGACTGTGGCAAATGCCATGACCGAAACGGTCACAGCCAAGACAAAGAAGAAAGACAGGAGGGAAACGGTAGAAACATGCTCATCGGGCAGCATAAGGGTTCTCAGGGTCCAGGGTAGGGCCGAGCGGGACTTACGACCTTGGCTCGATGGGCGGGATGACCCGCGCCCATGATGGCAGGCCATATTTACCTCATTGACCGTGATACTAACATAGCTCTTCACCTCATTTGTCAACGTTCTGTCAAGCTTTTCCCGCACCTTGTGCCTCCTCCGGGCACTGCAATACTTTGCAGGTGCACGGTCCGAGTTCGCGCCGGTGGCCCGGTTTGATCGCCTGGTTGATACAACTACCAACTGCCAGAACTGTCATTCCGCTAAGCCTATCGCGCGAGGAATCTGCCGTTTGCCGGCAGGAACCGGGTCCTCGCGCCGGCGAATCCCGCCGCGGACAACGATCCAGCAGCCGCCTTAGCCCAACCCGTCATTACTGACAACCCCTTACTCGACAACCTCGCTGGAAACCGCGTCCTCACCCAAACCCAGGTGCTCAATACATACGTACGTGCCTGGTTGCCGCAAATTCGCTGCAGCCGGATCCTCGGGCGGCCCCCGTGATGGCTAAGGCTCTTGTACAATTTCAATCACCACTTTTTGATCCTTGTCGGAAATCTGTGTCGGACGTCAGTCTCTGCCGGACGTCGCTTTTTCCGGTTGCATCTGTCCGAGTTTGGTCAACTTAAACTATGGCCCTTATTGAACCCTTTCGCGCCCTCCGGTACGACCCCAGCCGGGTTTCTATCCCGCAAGTCGTCACCCAGCCGTACGACAAAATCACCCCTGAGATGCAGGATCGCTACTACGCGGCGAGCCCGCATAACCTGGTTCGCGTGATCCTGGGGAAGCAGCAGTCCAGTGACCATGCGGGGGACAATACGTACACTCGTGCATCCCAGTTTTTCCGCGACTGGCGGCGTCAGGGCATCTTTCTTCAGGACACTCAACCCGCGCTTTACCTTTATGTCCAGCGATTCACCGCGCCCGGAGGAACCGCTGAGCTGGAGCGGCGCGGCATCATCGCCCTGGGACGAATCGAGGATTACTCCGCCGGCGTCGTTTTCCGCCATGAGCAAACTCTGGCCAAGCCTAAAGCCGACCGCCTGGAACTATTACGGTCCACCCGCGCCCACTTTGGGCAGCTCTTCATGCTGTATAGCGACCCGGCCGGAGAAATTGACGGTTTGCTGAAGCCCGGTTGCGATCCCGACATGGACATCCGCGACGAATACGGGGTATGGCAGCGGGTTTGGAAGCTGTCCGACCCGAGCGTGATCGAGCTGGTGCGGAGCAAGATGCGGGACAAAAAATTGATCATCGCCGACGGCCATCACCGTTACGAAACCGCCCTCGCCTACCGCAACGAACGGCAGGCCGCCGGGGCGGGGCAAACTGCGTCGACTCCGCGCGAACGCTCCTCCAGTTCGGCTTCAGGCCAGCCAGGCGCCCAGGGCCCTGCTCCTCACGATTTGGTTATGATGACCCTGGTGAACATGGACGGCCCCGGCCTGGTAATCCTGCCTACTCATCGCGTGGTCCACGGCCTGCAGTCCTTTTCTTCGGCCGAGTTCCGCGCCGGCGCGAGCGTTTATTTCAGCGTGGAAGAAGTTGATAACTCGGTGGATGCGGCTCGCGCCACCGTTATTCTGCGCGAAGCCGGACGTATCGGCACCGCGCTGCTGGCCGTGACCCCCGACCGGGTCTTTCTGCTCGACCGGCCGAAGCCGGTGGATCCCAGCTTTTTTACCGGATGGTCGCTGCGCCAGCAGGCGCTGGACGTGGTGCAATTGCACAAATGCCTGCTGGAAGGAGTTCTGGGCATCTCGGAGGAGGCGGTGCGCGAACAAAAGAATGTCCGCTACATACGAGACATCGGCGAAGCCATGGCACAAGTGCGGAGCGGAGCCGCCAATCTGGCCTTCCTGATGAATCCGGCACGTATGGCGCAGGTACGCGATATCGCTCTGGCGGGCGAAGTCCTGCCGCAGAAATCTACCGACTTTTATCCCAAGCTGCTTACCGGTTTAACGATCTATGCGCTGGAGTAAACATCCGGGTCTGCGTCAAAAGTCCGCGAGGGTGCAAAAGTCTAGAGTCCAGGACTGCTTTTGCGTGTCCCTCTTGGTGACGCAGTTTAGCGCCGTCATTTTAGTAAGCGCCGAGGATTCGAGGCCAGGCCCTCCAGGTCTCTGCCTGGCGCCCTGACCGGCTGGGAGATTTTGTTCTTACATCCATTCACGCGCCGCGGTTGGCGATTCTGCCTGGTGGCCGCGAGCTTTCTCGTCGCCTCCTCCTCTTTTTTTGCTGCCCCGGAGACGAAACGGCTCACGGTTTATTCTGCCAGCGCCAACTACTCCCGCCCCGTCCTGGAACAAAACAATACTGACTACGTGGACCTGTTCGAGATCCTGCAGCCGCTGGGTCCGGTAAATGCCCGGGCGGAAGGGCATCTGTGGAGGCTGCGTTACGACGGATCGGACAGCGAGTTCACCGACGGCAGCAATCGCGTAAGGGTGCAGGGGCAGAATCTTGACCTGACGGGTAACTTTCTGCTGCAAAACGGCCGCGGGCTGGTGCCGCTCAGTGCTTTGCCGGCCCTTCTGTCGCGCTTTCTTTGGGTCCCGGTAAATTTTCACGAAAGCTCGCGGCGATTGTTTATCGGAAACGTTGCCGTGCACTTCACCGCCCAGGTAAACAAAGCAAATCCGCCATCTCTGGTGATGAACTTCAGCTCGCCGGTGAATCCCATGATTGCGACCGAACCGGGCAAACTGCGCATGGTGTTTACCCATGAGCCGTTGGTGCCTCCAGGATCGCAGACTTTGACCTTCAACAGCCCGGCCATTCCTTCGGCTACATTCGAAGAAAGTAATGGCGCGGCAGAGATCGCGGTCAACGGCCCCCTTCCGTTATTCGCGAGCTTCAGCAATGACGGGCGGACCATCACCATAGCGCCCGCTCCCCAAGCTGTCGCCCGACCCGCTCCTGCGCCCACGACGGCGCCTGCCGTAGCCCAGGCGCCTCCGCCTGCGCCGGCACCCGCACCGCCGCCTCCCGCGGGGGCCAACCCGGTGCAATATTTCGCAGTGGTCGACGCCAGCCACGGTGGCGACGAGCGCGGCGCCGCGCTGAGCGACCAGCTGGCTGAAAAAGATGTCACCCTGGCCTTCGCCCGCCGCCTTCGTCAGGAGCTTGACGCGCATGCCGTTGCTACCCTCCTTTTGCGCGACGGTGACGCCACCCTCAGCCTTGATCAGCGAGCCGCCTTGACCAACCAGGCCCATCCCGCAATTTACATCTGTATTCATGCCACATCTCAGGGAACAGGTGTCCGCCTGTACACCGCTCTGCTTCCCGTGGGTGAAGCAAATCGCGGAGTCTTCCTTGACTGGGACACTGCCCAGTCTGCGTTTCGCGCCGTGAGTCAAACCGCCGAATCGAGCCTGGCCGTCGAGTTCGGCAAAAGGAACTTGGCGGTCCGCACCCTGGCTGCGCCTTTGCGACCTTTGAATAACGTCGCTGTGGCAGGCGTGGCCATCGAGATCGCGCCCCCGTCCGGCAAGGTCCCGGATTTGAATTCCCCCGCCTACCAGCAATTGGTGGCGGAATCGGTAACCGCAGCCATCGAGGCTGTGCATGACAAACTCAGCCCGGTGACAACGTCTCCGGGCGTGGGTGCTGCGGGAGCAGCCGCGCCAGGGCCAGAAGTTGCAAAGCCGGGAGCTACAAAATGATTCCACGCCACTTGACGATCGGAGTCACACTCATGCTGGCCGTGGCGTTGGCCATGAGCCTCTATGTCTGGAAGATGCGCCGGCGGGTGCAACAGAGCGAGCCCCCCGCCGCCTACACTCATCCGGTTGCAGCCCCGGTGCAGGGGCCGACCGAGCAGGTAACGCTCTACGTGGCCTACGACGACCCAGGTGTTTTGCGGGCACAGGCCGCAAACATCCCATTGCCGGCAGGACGTCAGGAACGGGCGCAGGAGTTGCTGCGAGCGCTGCTCGCGCTCTATTTGGATAAATCATCCTCCCACCCCTTGGGCCCCGGCGCCGAACTGCGCGACGTCTACCTGGTAGATCCAGGCCTCGCGGTAATCGATACCAACGACGCATTTGCAGACGGTCATCGCTCCGGAATTCTTGTGGAAGAATTGACTGTCGCCTCGATGGTGCAAACCCTGGCGGCAAATATTCCCGGAATCAACCGCGTGAAGATTCTGGTGGGCGGCAAAGAGCGCGAGACCCTGGCGGGACACGCTGACCTGTCGTGCACCTACGACGTGGCCGCAGTCAGCCAGCTGGTGGCAGAGCTTCAGGGCGCGCCCTGACGTCAAGGGAGCGATAGCCCCTCTGGGTCGTGAACGGGCCCCTTACACCCTGCCTGTGTGGTTCCCGCAATGGCCCAAACGGCGAATAATTTGAGCCTGTGGAAAACACGGAACTGGAAGTTTTGCTACACTGTGCGGGCCGCTTCTTCGTCTACAACTTTAGCTATCGCTGTCTTGTCCGAATCGCCCGTGTGCGATCTCGGGAAACTTGGTCGTTGCACAAATCTCGGTCACTTTTAACTCAACTGGATGCTTCCCTTCGTCTGGAAGTTAACCGGCGTGAAGTTGAGTTTTGCGAATGAAGCCGAGCCGACACTTCAAGGTCCCAGCAATCTGAAATTTCAAAGTTCTTAGGCCCCTGCAGTCCATCTGGCCAATAAGGGACTCAGACGTCGGTCCCTATCCCTGTTCATAAGAGGAAACTTTATGCTGAGGATGAGCGTTTTATTGTTGGCCATTGTTTTTCTGATAGGTTGCAGCGGGGGAACCATTCCCTTTGCGCCCGCTCGCGGCGGTTCAGGTACAGGCAACTCCGGCAGCGGAGCGACCGGGAGCGGCACCTCCGGCACCGGTTCTTCCAGCAGCGGCACCTCCTCCAGCAGCGGATCGTCTGGGGGCACTTCGAACACAGGATCGTCCGGGACAGGATCGTCCGGCAGCGGCACTTCGGGGACGGGCTCGTCGGGCACTGGAACGTCGACCTCGAGCTCCTCCGGAACAGGATCGTCAGGGACTGGAACTTCCGGCAGTGGTTCATCTGGAACCGGTTCGTCTGGAACCGGCACGTCAGGCACAGGTACATCGGGTACGGGAACATCGGGCAGCGGTTCTTCCGGAACCGGATCGTCAGGAACCGGAACTTCCGGCAGCGGATCATCCGGCACCGGCTCTTCTGGCACAGGTACATCGGGTACGGGAACATCCGGCAGCGGATCATCCGGCAGCGGTTCGTCTGGCACGACATCGGGTTCCGGTTCTTCAGGGACCGGGTCGTCCGGCACAGGAACATCAGGCAGCGGCTCGTCGGGCAGCGGTTCCGGTTCGTCCGGCGGCTCCTCTGTAACTGGCCCGAGCGAATTCACCTTCTCGGGATATGACTGGGAAACTCATAACGGCTCGGCGCCTCCGGTTGGCAACCGGAACGGTAACGTCGGCACATTCGACCCCAACAATGTGTCGGTCGGCTCCGAACTGGTGCTGTCATTGACGCAGACTCAGAACGGCAGCCAGATCCTCTCCAGCGGATCGGAGGTTATGACCAAACAAACCTTCAGCTACGGCACCTTCGAGTTCACTTCCAGAGTGGTCAACGTCTTGTCTGGTTCAGATTCTTCCGGCTTTCTCTACGCGTCGAACTCTGAGACCGAGATCGATATGGAGCAGGTCGGAAACATCCCCGACGCGGTCGACTGCACCAACTGGCATGGCGAGTCTGACTTTCAGGACACCGAAGTCACCGGCTACGATCAGGGCAACAGCCACGACTTCAAGATCGTCTGGGCTCCGTCCCATGTCGACTGGTACGTCGACGGCACGCTGGTGGTCTCGCACAGCCAGGCCGTGCCCAGCACTCCCGCTCCGTTCCTGTTCAATATGTGGGGCACGAACAGTGCAAGCTGGGGAGGCACAGCCACGATTGGACCAACCCGTTATATGTACATCAGCAATTTCAAGTACACGCCACAGTGATCGGAAGGGGCGCGGTCATTCAGCGGGCCTGGCGGCCTCGCTGAGACCGCGCCTTATTACAAAGCAAATCCCTGAAACCCTTCGTGAGAATTTGTGCCCTTGGTGGTTGGAAGGTCTTGCCGGCCGCCCGCGAAGGCAAACAGCTCAAAAATGACTCTCAGCCGGCCGCCTTCATCAGCTCGGCAAGTTTGTCGAGGTCCTGTGGGCTGGTATCGCCGATCACGAAATAACAAAGGCCGTTGTGGCACCAGTTCCGGACTTCAAAGGAAAGAGCGCTTCGCGCCGCCTCATTCCTGCGCATCCCTCCCAGTCCCCGCTCCTGGAAAATAAACACCGAAATCTGGTGCTGGCGCACGCGAAAAATAAGTTCCGCTCCGGGTGACTGGCTGACATAAGCCACCTTGCCGCCAACCAGGGTGAAAGCGGAGCCCTGTAGCTCAGGCAGGTTGAACGTGAAAGGAATCTTGCCCTCGAACCAGGGCTTCACCGTGTGCCGGTCGGTGGACAATACGTCGACCGGGTTCGAACTGGCCAGCGCCGCTACGTGCTGGTCCACCAGTTCGCTCAAAAGTTGCTGTTCGCCTCTGCGGCGATCATGAGAAAGCAAAAAGGCGCCGGCAACCACAAGTACGGCGGCGAGCGCAGCAGCGAAACCCGGGAGCCAACGCCGGCCCCACAGAGAGGGCCTCGGGGCTGCGATGGTCTTCCGAATACGCTCGCGAAACGCAGCGTCGGGAGTGAACCTTTGGCCGGCAGCCTGGACGGCGCGTTTCTGCTGAACTTTGCTCAGCGCCTCCGCGGCGCAACTGGCGCAGCCGCGCAAATGCTCATCCAGCGCGCGCGCCTGGTCAGCCGGAAGCTCCCCGTCGACGTAAGCATCGAGTTTTTCGGTCCAGTGTTCGCCGGCCATCTCGTACCCGTCAGTTCCCTAAACCGAGAATCACAAAGCTTAAGAAGGTACAGCAAGAAATTCCTGAAAGCCTTCGTGATACTTCGTGTCCTTGGTGGTTGATGTCTCTACTGACCCAAACTCCTTTCACTTCCCCTGCAATTGCTGCACAGCACCACGCAAAGCCCTGCGGGCGCGTGACAGACGCGACATCACCGTGCCCATCGGAACACTAAGCGTTGCAGAAATCTCCTGGTAAGACATTTCTTCGAACTCACAGAGAAGCAGCACTTCGCGATATGGCACCGGTAATCGTCCCAAAGCCTCCTGCACCAACTGTTGGTCCGAACGCTGCAGGAGGATGCTTTCCGGGGTGTCATTGGCCACCGGCAGCGTCTCCTCGTCGCTGTCGACCTCCAATGGCACGGTCGCGGCCGACTTCAACCCGGTGCGCGAGGTGAGAAACGTATTCCGCAGAATCTGATAAATCCAGGCGCGAAAATTTGTGCCCGGCTGGAACGAGCTGAACCCTTTCAGGGCCTTAGCGTAGGTCTCCTGCACCAGGTCTTCGGCCTCTTCCCGATTTTGCGTCAGCCAGTGGGCAAAGTTATACAGCCGCTCAAAGAGCGGCATGGCCAACTCTTCGAACGAAACCGATAATGAGCGTTCTTCCGACACTCACACAAGAGTAAACCAGCCAGCCTTCGTTTTATTCCCACTGCGGCAAAAATAACTTTTCTTGGAATAAAAGCCCGCGTCGCCCGTTCTGCACAGTGAAACCAGAACGAACCAGACAGAATTCCAAAGGACAGAAAGGGAAATATGCCGCTGCAAAAAGATCACGATGCAATTCTGTTTAACCACCACAGCGACGGAATCGACCGCCGGGGATTCCTGAAATGCATGGCCTGGGCCGGGACTGGCGCCCTCTGCGTGCTTCAAGGCGGAGTGCTGAAGTCTTACAGCCTCGACAATCCCGGGCACATAGCCAAGGCGGCCCGCGGCGAACTCAGCTTTGTCCAGATCAGCGACAGCCACATGGGATTCAACAAGCCGGCGAACACCGATGTGGTCGGAACTCTGAAAGCGGCGGTGGCCAAAATCAATGGGTTGCCCTTGCCTCCAGAATTCATTCTGCACACCGGCGACATCAGCCATCTCTCGAAGCCGAGCGAGTTCGACACCGTCGATCAGATTCTGCAATCCGCGCCTACTAAAGATGTTTTCTTCGTGCCCGGCGAGCACGATGTTCTCGAGGATAACGGCAAGCAATATCTGGAGCGCTACGGGAAGAACACGAAAGGCGCCGGCTGGTACAGCTTTGACAAGAAGGGCGTGCATTTCGTCGGGCTGGTTAACGTGATGAACCTGAAGGCCGGTGGCATGGGTTCACTTGGAGCCGAACAACTGGAGTGGCTGGAAGATGACGTCAAACATCTTTCGAAGAGCACGCCCGTAGTTGTTTTCGCGCACATGCCCTTGTGGAATATCTACCCCGAATGGGGATGGGGCACCGACGACAGCGCGCAGGCGCTTTCATATCTCAAGCGCTTCGGTTCGGTAACGGTTCTGAACGGGCATATTCATCAGACCATGCAGAAGGTGGAAGGCAACGTAACCTTTCACACCGCAACCTCAACCGCTTTTCCGCAACCGCATCCAGGAGAAGCGCCTTCTCCGGGCCCGATGAAGGTTCCAGCCGAGCAATTGCGCGGCCTGCTGGGAGTGACCGACGTGAACTACAGCCGCAAACGTCACACCCTGGCCTTGATCGATTCCACGCTCGGGTAGGTATCACCGAACTCGAACCTTCACAGATATTAAATTGAAAAGGAGCTGCAATGAAACGAACGATCTGGATTTACTGTGTCGCAATATCAATGGTGCTGGCCCTGGCCGCACTTCCCCTGGTCGAAGATCCGCTGGCGGCGGGCTCGCCGGCTGTCGATATCAAGATTGATAACTTCAGCTTTACACCTCCAACCCTCACTGTGAAAGTGGGTACACAGATCACCTGGACCAACGGCGATGACATTCCGCACACCGTGGTGAGCGATGATCAGAGCTTTAAGTCCAAGGTGCTCGATACCGACGAAAAATTCACGTTCACGGCGAGCAAGCCCGGCACCTATTCCTACTTCTGCTCGATTCACCCGAAGATGACCGGCAAAGTGGTGGTGGAGTAACTAGTCATGAATCCTTTTGATCCCAAGGCGGCCCTGCTCGCGAAACATGCGCAACATGTGGTATTGGTCCACTTTCCGATTGCGCTGTTTCTAACCGGAGCCGCTTTCGACGCGGCGGCCCGATGGAAGAAACAATCGACCAGGAGTGTGGCTATGGCGGCCGCCGCGCGCTTCAACATCCTGGCCGCTGCAATTTCTGTCTTGCCCACGCTGGTTACCGGCGTTGCCGCGTGGCAGTGGGGACTCGGAGGGCACAAGCTCAAAGGGATGCTGCTGCTTCACGCCGCCCTGGGATCCGCCTCTGGCATTCTAATCTGCCTGGTGGCGTGGATTCTCTGGCGGCACAAGGGCTCGGATTTCGTGGTGTCTGGTTCCGTGCCGGCTCGTTCTGCGCAGCCTGCTTCTGTGTTGCCTGGTTACTACTTGCCGCTGGAGCTTCTGACCGTTACGGTCGTCGCTCTTACCGCTCACATCGGCGGTTTTCTGAGTGGCGTGAATGCGCCCGGTTAGCGCGCTACGCTTGAGCGGTTGAGGATAGCGGGAGCCACACTTGAAAGCGAGTGTCCCCAGGCTGCGACGTAACCTGAATATTTCCTCGATGCTTTTTGACAATTCTCTGCACCGTGTCGAGGCCGAGCCCAGTTCCCTCTCCTACACCCTTGGTGGTGAAGAACGGTTCAAAGATGTGCGCTTTCACTTCAGGCGATATCCCTGGACCGTTATCCCCAATCTCAATCACCACGCATGGGTCCTCGCGATAGGCACGAACCCTTAACTCGCCTTTGCCGTTCATGGCATCGATGGCATTGTCGATCAGATTGGTCCAGACCTGGTTAAGCTCGCTGCCAAACGAATTGATGAGCAGCGGAATCTTGGGATAGTCGCGCTGCACCACCACGCCTCGCTTGAGTTTATGGTTAAGGATCGTCAAGGTGGTTTCCAGGCTCTTCACGATGTCAACATTCTGCACCGGCGCCTGGTCCATGTAGGTGTATTCCTTGATGGCCCTCACCAGGTCCGAGATTCGTGATGTACTGCTTTCGATTTCCTTCAGCAGTCCCGCCACCTCCACCGAAGCCGCAATCCTCACCAGGGCGGCGCGGGCTGTCTCGGGTTCGAGGATGGAGAACAGCGAATCCAGTGCCTGCGGTTTAACGTTCTTCCGCGCCAGATCGGCCGCCAGCTGCCACAGGTCATTCTGCCCGTGACTTCTCAGCAGCGAATCGATCTGTTCTTCGAGGTCGCTGATTGTAAGCGCGTCCGGCGGAGGTTCGTCGCGCTGCACAAACGAAGCTTCAAGCTTCTCGATCTCGGCCTTCTGCACTGGCGTGAGCTCGCGCCTTCCCAGGTCATGGCTGGCATCCCGGATGCGCTTGAGAAGTTCCCTCAACTGGCTGGTGGCGCGCTTGGCGGCGGAGGCTGGATTGTTGAGTTCGTGGGCAAGTCCCGCGGAGAGTTTCCCCAATGCCGCCAGCCGGTCTTTCTGCTGTTCCAGCCGTGTCGTCTCGCGAATCCGGTCGGACATCAGCCCCACCAGGCGCTTGGCCAACTCCGGCATTTTCTGCACCAGCTCGGGAAACAGCGCAGCCGGAAAGCGCAGAATGTGGCTGTCGGTAATGGCCCGGCCGGTTAACGTAGCCTGCTTCATCCTCGAAAACGGAAGCACCCCGGTAACATCGCCCGCCTTCAGGGCCACCGCGATGGTCTCGCCATTGATCTCACCCCGGCCCTGAAGGGTTCCTTCCAGAACCACGACCATGAATTCTGCGGGATCACCGGCGCGCATAAAGGTGTCACCCGCTTTGAGTTGCAGGTCCTGGCACTGGGTGAGAAACCATTCGATCTGATCGTCAGGAAGATCGACGAATACCGGTACCCGCAGCAGTTCTGATTTATCGATCATGTTTATCGATCATGCTTATCGATCGCATTCTCAACCATGCGATGGCCAGGCCGGGCTTAAATCTAGACCTTACTCAAATATTGATGAATGAATTGCACTGCGACAGAGCCTTCTCCCACGCCCGAGGCTACTCGCTTGACCGATCCGTGGCGTACGTCGCCCACGGCAAAAATCCCGGGAATGTTCGTCTCTAAAAGGTAGGGATCGCGGTCAAGCGTCCAGCCCTTGGGATGCTGCCCGTCGCGAATGAGATCTGGGCCGGTCAGCAGAAAGCCGCGTTCGTCTCGCTCCACCAGAGTTCCCAGCCAATCGGTTCGGGGCAGGGCTCCGATGAAAATGAACATGGAACTTGCGGGCACCCGTTCCAGCTTATTGGTGTCCGAACACAGGACCGAAATCTCCTCGAGATGCGTATCGCCGTGGGCTTCGGCCACGCTGGCATGGGCCCATATCTGGATGTTGGGGGTAGCCTTGACCTGGTCGATCAGGTATTGCGACATGGTGCTGGCCAGCGAATCGCCGCGCACCAGGATGACCACACGCTCCGCATACTTGGAAAAATTTATCGCGGCCTGGCCCGCCGAGTTGGCTCCGCCCACCACGTAAACCTGTTCGCCTTTGCAGGCCAGCGCCTCGGTAGCTCCACCGCCATAGTAAACACCCGCTCCCTGCAGTCGATCGATTCCAGGAGCCTCCAGCCTTCGCCACTGCACCCCGGTCGCGATCATCAAAGCATGACAGGAGACCTCTGGTCCTTCCGCGAGCGTGAGAATGCGATAGGAACCCTCAGTTCGGACCCCTGTCGCCTCCTGCGGCGAAAGGATTTCGACCCCAAAACGTTTGGCCTGCACCACCGCGCGCCGGGCCAGGTCGCCGCCGCTCAGGCCGTTGGGAAATCCGAGGTAGTTTTCGATGCGCGAGCTCATGCCTGCCTGGCCGCCGGGGGCTTCGCGCTCGATCATGACCGTGTGCAGACCTTCCGATGCCCCGTAAACCGCGGCCGCCAGGCCGGCTGGCCCCCCGCCTACGATTGCCAAATCATAAAAGGTGGTTTGCGCGCGGGTCCGCAGTCCGACCTTTTGCGCAACCTGGGTCGGCACGCCCTCCAGCAGCTTGGTCCCGTCGGGAAAGAGCACCACCGGCAGATTCGTTCCTTCAGGTCCCAGGGCCTCCAGCAGACGTTTGGTCTCCGGATCGTTGGCGGAAAGCTCAACGTCGATCCACTGGTAGGGGACATGATTTCTGGCGAGAAAATCGCGCAGCTCGTAACAGCGCGGCGACCAGCGCGTGCCCAATACGCGGATTCCCTCGAAAGTGGGGCGGTAGGAGGCCTGCCAGTCGTCGAGCAAATCATCCAGCTGAGGATAGAGGTGCTCCGATGGCGGATCCCACGGCTTCAGGAAAAAGTAGTTAATATTAGCTTGATTGATGGCGCTGATCGCGGCGGTGGTATCGGCGTAAGCGGTGAGGAGCGCCCGCTTGGCATCGGGAAACAGGCGTGTGGCTTCTATCAGAAATTCCACGCCGTCCATATGCGGCATGCGCTGGTCGGCCAGCAGCAAAGCCACGTGATCGTTCCGCACTTTCAGCTGCTTCAAAAGGCCCAACGCGCCCTCGGGGGAATCGCTTCCGATCACCCGGTATTCAGAGCCGTAATTCGACCGCAGGTCGCGCTCGATCGCCCGCAGCACGTCGGAGTCGTCATCCACACTCAGCAATATTGGTTTGGCCATGTCTCTCTTAAACGCCGAACGAAGGAAATAATGGGACCACGGCCCCGAATAACGATATTAGATACGAAAACCTGCCTTTGGGTCGCACAATCGGATAATCGGATTTGCACAGGCAACGGGATCAGTGACACCCAGGCCGCAGGCGCACCGCCCACCAGTGTCATCCTGAGCGGAGCAAGGAGTCGAAGAAACCCTACACTGAGCACAAAACCCCGAGAGCCAGGCAAGAAGCTTCGACTGCCCAACCCAGACCACGGCAAGCGCTACACCCGCGCCTGTTTTACAATCTAGGACCAAACTTTTCACGGAGAAACAATGAAACTGCTGCGCTATGGTCTACCCGGTCAGGAAAAGCCCGGCGTCCTCGATGCAGATGGCGGAATCCGCGATTTATCCAGTATCGTCCCTGACATCGCGGGACAGTGGTTGCTTCCGCAATCGATCGAGAAACTGCGACAGATCGATTTATCGGCTTTGCCTAAAGTTGCCGCCCATCCTCGAATCGGTCCCTGCGTGGCCGGCGTGGGGAAGTTTATCTGCATCGGTTTGAACTATTCCGACCATGCCGCGGAATCCGGCATGGCCGTGCCTCGCGAGCCGGTGGTGTTCATGAAGGCCACCTCATCCATCTCCGGACCGGACGACAACGTGGTCATTCCGCGCGGTGCCCAAAAAGCCGACTGGGAAGTCGAACTTGGCGTGGTGATCGGCAAGCCGGCAAAGTATGTCGAGGAGACTGATGCCCTGTCGCACGTGGCCGGATATTGTGTGGTGAATGACCTTTCAGAGCGCGCCTTCCAACTGGAAGGCACCGGGCAGTGGGTCAAAGGCAAGAGCGCCGACACCTTCGGCCCCATCGGGCCCTGGCTGGTAACAAGCGATGAGCTGCCCGACCCGCAAAATCTGGATATGTGGCTGGAAGTCGACGGCCACCGCTACCAAAATGGATCGACAAAAACCATGGTCTTCGGCGTAGCCTACCTGGTCAGCTATTTGAGCCGCTTTATGAGCTTGAGGACCGGCGACGTGATTTCCACCGGCACGCCTCCCGGCGTCGGCCTGGGCCAGAAACCGCCGGTCTACCTGCGGCCCGGTAACCACATCCGGCTGGGGGTAAAAGGTCTCGGAGAACAGAACCAGCAAGTGGTTGCGGAAAAGTAGCAAGCTGGCCCGCGCGAAGTTCTCTCTATCGTGCCAGGAGTGTCAACTCAAACAGCTCCACGCAGGGGCGGCTACTTGCCGGTTTCATGGCGGTGGGTGAACACGCGGGAAGACAGCGAGTTCGGCCCGCCATACAGGAATTCCCGCGCAACGTTTTCACCCACGTATCCAAGTAGGCTGTAGTTACCCATTCGAAAACCGTCCTGAACCCCGTAGCGGCCGGGAAACCAGGCGTAAACCGCGGTCATGGTGCCGACGTAGGGAGCCACAACGGAGGGAAAAGAAAAGACGCGATGGCCGTCATCGCCGCGCCGGGCGCTAAAGGTCGAAATCGTGGCATGACCTAGTCGGGGAAAGAATCCTTTGCAGTCACAGCGGTAATATAACGTGTCTTCGTGGAAGGCTTGCGCCAGGGCATAACGCGTCGTTGTGCTTACCGCGGCGATGGCGAAGTTGGACGCGAATCGCTTGCCGTACCCTTCCGCCCCCTGCTTCCACTCCGGAGGAGTGCGGTCGGCCTGATTAATACCCGCCGCCAGTGAGGCGCCTACGATCGGATACGGACCGAATGCGTCGAAGAAGTAATTGCGAAGCTTGGTTTTCTGACTCGGGCGTATGTACGTCAGGTCCGGATAAGGAACCGCAGCGGCTGAGGGAACGGCAGTGCTGGAGGGCTCGGCTGCATTGGATATCGATTGCGCTCTTGCCTGCGGCGTCATGGTAGCGGACGCAGCGACTGCGAGCAGGAGAAGGATAGTCCGAACCATCGGCGTATGATTCTCCATTCAGTTTTCCCTTCTGCCTTTATCCCGGGAGTGGATTGGTCGGGCTGGAACAGGCATGAGGCTACACCACCTCCGGGCTTTCCCCTAAAGATAAATCCAGCCTAACCAACTCTGGCACCAGCGGAATGCATCCGGTGCCATTCAACCCTTTTTCCGGGGATGCCTTGCCGGAGGCATCATAATCCACTCAAAGACCTGCTATTCGTGTTCAATTACATCACCGGTCCTAGCAGCATCTAAGGACGAATCGTGACCTTTATGAACCTCCACCGGATTGTCAGGCTCCTGCTATTTCTGACCTGTTGCACTGCCCTGGCTCGGGCGGCACAAGACCCAACCGCCCCCGCCATGGCCGACGACGGATGCCGCGCAATTGCGGGCCAGTTGCCTCGCGCCGCTTCCTCCTTTGGTCACGGCCTTGCGCTTGCGCCCCGTGAAGCCATTCGGCCAGGTAATCTCAAATGGGAGTTGCCCATCGCCGCAGCCGCCGGAGTGCTGATCGTTTCGGGCGACAACCATATCAACCGCCGCATCCAGTCGCCTTCTTTCGCCCAGGCAGCAGCGCGGGGGTCAAACGTCGGCCTCGGGATCGAACTGGGAACGGCTGGACTTATGTATCTTGTGAGTTGTTCCGCTCACCGCTCAGCGTACGCGGCAAACACAGGATTCATCGCTCTCGAAGCCATGGGAGCCGCCAATGTCGTTAATTTTGGGGTCAAGGCTGCCACCAACCGCCAGTACGCCTACCATTCCGATCCTCATGGCGAATTCTGGGAAGGCGGTAAGTCATTTCCTTCAGGGCACGCTGCCAGCAGCTTCGCCTTCGCCAGCGTTATCGCTCACCGCTATCCCCACAATTTCTGGCTGAAGTGGGGTGCTTATGGCCTGGCTACCGGCGTCAGCCTGGCCCGGCTCGGCGGGAAGAAACATTTTGCTTCCGACATTCTGGTAGGCGGTACCCTTGGATATGTCACCGGAACCTACCTGGCCACGCATTAAAGCCGCGTGCGAAGCCGCCGATCCGCCAAGCGAGGCGAGAAAACACAACGCCCTCGGCAATTTCGAAAGAAAGAAATAACTACATGCGACGTGGCAGTGATCCGGCCCTCACACTCGAGTGAAGGCCGGATTACTCCTATGCAGCTACTTGCTTAGTCTTCTTGATGAACCCCAGCAAGTCGGCGTTGATGGTTTCGGCTTCAGTGGTGGGCATGCCGTGAGGAAAGCCCTTATAGCTTATGAACGTGCTGTTGCGCAGCAACTTTGCCGACAGGGGACCGGCGGCCACGTATGGAACGATCTGATCGTCTTCGCTATGCATCACCAGCACGGGCACTGTGATCTTCTTCAGGTCCTCAGTGAAATCCGTTTGAGAGAAGGCCACGATGCCGTCATAGTGCGCCTTGGCGCCGCCCATCATGCTCTGGCGCCACCAATTCCAGATCACCGGCTGAGACACTTTCGCGCCCGGCCGGTTGTAACCGTAGAACGGTCCAGCCGGCAGATCGTAATAGAACTGAGAGCGGTTGGCAGCAAGTTGCCTCTGCAAGTCGTCAAACACCTCTTTGGGCAGGCCGTTCGGATTGGCCGCGGTTTTCACCATCAACGGCGGCACCGCGCTGATGATTGCCGCCATAGCCACCCGGCTTTCGCCGTGGCGACCCAGGTAGCGCACCACTTCGCCGCCGCCTGTCGAGTGGCCGACGTGGATCGCATCCTTTAAATCGAGATGGGCCGTCACCGCCGCCAAGTCGTCGGCGTAGTGATCCATGTCATGCCCGCCACCGGTCTGCGAGGATCGTCCATGTCCGCGCCGGTCGTGGGCTATGACGCGATAACCGTGATTGAGAAAGAAAATCATCTGGTTGTCCCAATCATCGGCCGATAGTGGCCAGCCGTGGCTGAACACAATAGGCTGACCTTTGCCCCAGTCCTTGTAGTAAATCTGTGTTCCGTCTTTGGTCGTAATCGTGGGCATAAAAACTCTCCTCGTTGCGCTTTTCTGTGCCTCAAAAACCGATTGCAACTCTACCAAATCACGCGGCGATACCTCAATCTGGATCAGGCGCGACTGTGCGCTTCCACTTTTCGATTGTTTATCGCAGATGTCCGAAGCCTGGGTAAATCACCCTGCCGCTCCTGCCACGATCTTTAATGCGCCTTGTGCCATGGCGTGGCGCGCGAAAAAAGCGTGGCCAGTAATTAGAAACATCGCTTTCGCCGTAGGCTCGTAGCTGACGCGCTCGCCAGCTGCGAACCAGGCTTGGGCGGCGGTTGCGCTGAGTGTTGCAGCGCTGGTCATCCCCTCGGAACAGGTCGTTTCTCAGTCTCCGGATGGGGTCTCGTTCTTCAATGCCAGATGTATAACCATATTGCGGCACAAAAATTCACGCCGACATCGCGGCTTCAGTAATTCGCGAGATCGCCTGCCTCATGCTCTTCCAGCCCTCATCGCCAAGCTCTCTCTGCAGTCTCTGTTCCGCCCGTTCCCAGTGCGGTTGCGCCTGTGTCATTTTTCGCTCGCCTGCCCGGGTGAGACGGAACAGACGTTCGCGCCTGTCCTCGCCGCGCCTTGCGCGAACCCATCCCTCCCCCAGCAGCAGCCCCATCGTGCGCGTCAACGTTGTACTGTCCATGGCAAAGCCCTCGCTTAGCCGCTTTTGATTCGTCTCCCCGGCAGCCGCCAGCGCTGTAAGCAAACTGAACTGCGTCCCCTCGAGCCCTGCTTTCCTGAGTTCCTGGTCGTAAATCCGGGTGACCACTCGAGTGACGCGCCGCAAGTTCTGACACGCGCAAGGCAGGTTAAAGAGGGCGCCTGCGGACGGCCGTTCAATTGTCTGTGCAGTCATAGTAGATGTATATGCATCTGTTGCTCTCGTCGTCAAATCCCCGGAAGGTGGTTATCAACCCTTCCGGCGGTTCGCCCTTTTTTGCCGCGAAGACTTGACACGCGCGGGCCACGGTCCAAGACCAAGGGTTTCAGCAAGCGCATACCAAATCCGTAATTTTTCGAAAGGGTGCGCGTTCGAAAATGTCGGGTTCTGCGTCGAAATTTAGAGTGGGGGTTTTCGGGCCTTTGGCTTGCTATTGCCTTTGCGGTTGAGATTGAGCGCCACCGCAGCGCGGATCAGATCCTTCAAAGCCTTCTCATCGACCTTGTCGCCTTCGTGGATATCGATGGCGCGCCTGACATTCCCCTCAAGGCTGGAGTTGAACAGGCCGGAAGGGTCCTTCAACGCAGCACCCTTGGCAAAAGTCAGTTTGACGGCATCCTTGTACGTCTCTCCGGTACAGACGATCCCGCCGTGGGAAAAAACAGGCACTCCGGGAGAAGTCGCCTTGGCCCACTTCCACTCTTCGACGATCTCAGGATCGGCCGCGTGTATGATCCCACGCACTTTTGCGAGCGTCTTCCCTCGCCAGTCCCCGAGTTGTTTGATCTTGTCGTCGATTGATGCCGAAGCAGAGAATGCAAATGCAGAGTCCGACGCGACGCTTCGTTTCATGTACAGCTCCAACTCTCACACCTAATTTAGTCGGGCTCAGAGTAACCTGCAACCTCCGCAACCAGAGCGGGTGCCCAGGTTTCTGTAATTCTCGACATCGTTTTTCGACCGGTGGCCCATTCTAAATTTCGGCATTCTTTGCGAAATTTAGAGTGGACACGTTGGTCCCACTCAAGCCAAAACCGCGCTTGAATGGGCCTCCCGGCCCAGGCGTGGAATCTATCAGCGCGCCGCCGCTTGCCGCAGGAACGCTTTGAACACGTCCTCGTCGATTTCGGATGGCTTGCGCACCTTAACGTGCCGTACATACTGTCCGTTGCCCTCGAGAAGACCCTTTGGGTCCTTTAACGCGGAGCCACGAAAAAAGCCGAACTGGACGTGGTCTGGCGCCGAGTAAACGTAGGAAACGGGCACCTTTCCCTTCAACCAGCAGCCGTTGCCCCACTTCACCGACTCCTCAAGTTCAGGCTCCGCGCGCTTCACAAACCGGCGAAGGGCGCGGATGATCGAGCGTTTCTTTGGCGGCTGGTCATCTAAGTAGTCGTCAAAGCTGGCGTACTTTTTCATCTTCATCGGTCACTCCTGGGCAGGACCTGGAGTACGGGGTTGCGGTCCGCCAATTCGCATCCGGCCGGAGGGCGCCGCATGGACAGTAAGTCATTCAGGTGTAGAATCGCAGCGACTCCACGGAGGAATCATACAGTGACAAAAACAACCGCCATCGCTGTGATCACCCTGCTTTGTTGTCTCACCCTAACCATCAGCCTTCAGGCCCAGGCTGGTGGCGATGTCGCCCAGCAGATCAAACAACTGCAAGAGGAGTCCAGAAATGCGCAAATGAAGAACGACGCTTCCTGGGCGCAGGGGCACTTGGCCGACGGATTCATGTCCGGTAACAGTTGGGGAGCCTGGCAAACCAAGGACGATTTCCTCAAGGACCTGCAGAATAAGTCCACCAAGTGGAAGAGCGGCGTGCTAAGCGACGTGCATGTGGCCACCTTCGGTTCGAATGTCGCGGTTTCGCATTACACCTTCGCCTACGACGCGGACTTTAACGGCACGCATCGGGCGCGAACCGTCCTCTGCACTGATACCTGGATCAATGATTCTGGTACCTGGAAAATAGCTGCGACCCATTGTTCGTTAGTAAAAGGCCAGTAACGCCATCGTTTTTCGACGGCGCCCCATTCTAAGTTTCGCGTGCTTTGCGAAATTTAGAGTGGGATGGCGAGGAACTGCCCCACTCAAGCGAAACCCAGGCTTGAGTGGGCCACCCGCCTCCGAGCCTCAACCCTTCCCAGGGTCGGGCGGCCAGTTGGGCGATTCGATACCGAACTGCTTGGCGTACTCAGCGTTCAAGCGCTGCCAACCACCGAACTTCATGGCATCGGGGCCGACCATACGGCCGATCGGAGTTCCGCTGAGCACCCGATCCAGCACGTCGAAGCAGATGTGCCATCCGGCTGCGCCCATGGCGATGAAGCGGTGACCGATGTTAGTCCACAGCGTAAGCCGCGTGCCGTCACCCACGGCTTCGAGTTCCCAACGCATATCAAAGCCGCCCCACTTGTACTCAAGCACGTTGGGAGCATCGGCTCGCGTCACGGTTGTTTCGGTAACTCGCGGCGCCGGCGCGCCCACCGTAGTGAGCTTCACGGTGTTTCCAACCATCCCCAGGCTCCCATCGGCGTCGAAGGGAGCCCACTCGCGCAGATGCGCCGGATCGGTTATCGCCTGCCAGACTTTTTCCGGTGAGTGGCGCAGTTCCCGGACGAGAACGAGTGTCCACTTCTATTCACCGTTTTGCCCCAGGCTTTTTTGTACCTGCGCCCCCTTGGCGGGGCCCGGTGCATACTGCGCGCGGTTGGTCATTTATTGTTCATCCCTCAGTAGCGAGCTAGCTCAGTGAGCTGGACGCGGTTGCCGCAGGTGTCGTTCAGCATCGCAATGGTCGAGCCGGTTACAGCGGTGGGCGGCATGGTGAACTCGGCGCCGCGGGCCTTGATCCGCTCGTAGTCACCCTTGACGTCGTCGGTGAAAAACATGATCGCAGGCTGGCTCTGTTGAAACAATGCCTGCTGGTAGGTTTTGGCGGCGGGGTTGTTGTTCAGCGCCAGCTGCAGCTCAATGCCATCCGGCTGCTCGGGCGAGGCCACGGTCAGCCAGCGAAATGGCCCCTGCGAAAAGTCCGTTTTCTTTGCAAACCCCAGCACTTCCGTATAAAAGCGCAGGGCCTTCTCCTGGTCGTCCACGTATACGCTGGTTACTTTAATCTTCATTTCCCTTCTCCTTATACATTACGGTCGCGGTTTGGGCCGCGCTGTTTTCTTCTTGGTTTTTCCTTTTGCCGGAGTTTGATGCATGCGATCAAGGTGGCGTTCGAGAGCATCGATGTGAACCGACCAAAACCGGCGGAACTGAGCCAGCCAAGCATCCACCTGCCGAAGTGGTTCAGGTTTCAGCCGGTAAAGACGGCGCTGCGCGTCCACCGTGGATTCCACAAAACCGGCGTCGCGCAGCACGCGCAAGTGCTTCGAGACAGTCGGCTGCGGCATACGAAGCTGGCGCTCGATCTCTCCCACCGACTGCTGGGACGAGACCAGGAGGCTCAGTATCGCTCGGCGGTTTGGCTCCGCAATAATTTCGAAGGCAGATTCCACCCTCTTTATATACTCCATCTGGCATATACGTGTCAAGACATATAAAGAAACTGAGTTGGGCAGCCCAACTGCGGACTACAGAAAGAACAACTCACGGTACGCCGCCCTGCTCGGAAGCCTTTGCCATATCTTGTAGCGCTTCCATTGCGCCTGGAATGATGAGTGCCGGATTTTTCATTCGTGCTTGCATGACTGAATCTCCTTTTCGAGAACCTGCATTTGTGACTTCAATATCATGACGAATCACGAAAGAAGAATGTGACTGCGGAACTTCGACGAGTTCCTAAGTGCAAATGTTTTGGCCGATTTGTCTTGCCCTCGAGTTTGCCGGCCGCGCAAGAGTTCCTACAGCCCTCCGCGGAATAAATATTTAAGGTTCTCGGTCACAACATTTCGCTTTGATCCGTCATCACTATGACGAGTCATGATGAAAACGAAACCCCGAATGAAGAAGGAGCCAGACCATGGCAAGAGTTAAAGGCATTGATCCCCGCCAGGCGTCATTCCCGATGCGGCAGGTCTTTAAGAAGATCCACAAGATGCTGGGCCGCGATCTAACTCCACAAACTATCGCGGCCCGGGTGCCGCGCGTCTTCTGGTTAAGCGTGCTCGCAGAATGGCTGCTGGGGCAGAAAGCGGCGGTCCCCCAACGGCAGCGGATGCTGCTGGCGCTGCGAACGGCGGTGCGAGTCGGGTGTCCCTTCTGAATCGATGCCAATTCTGCTGGAGGCAGAATGTACGGTTTGAGCGATGAGGAAATCGCGGCGGTCCGCGAGGGGCAGGTCGAAGCGTTTGCGCCGGCTGAGGTCGCCTTATTGCGTATGGCCGACGCCATGGCTGATACCCCGTCGAACGTCAGCAATGAGCTCTATCAGGAGCTGCGGCGGCACTTTTCGGAAGAGCAACTCATCGAACTCGCGGCGACCGCAGCGCTCGAGAATTTCCGCGCGCGATACAACCGCGTGTTCGATGTAGGCAGCGACGGATTGTATCGCAAAGGTCTGAAATTCAAACAGCGATAAACTCTGTCACACTGCATGCGCTATGTCCGTCAATATGGATGACTGAGCCCAAAAGAAGCCCAGCAGACGAATGTAAGGTCATGTCCGAACAGGAATGGTTGGCAGACAAATTCGAGGAAAACCGCGGGCGCTTGCGGGCGGTAGCTTACCGCATGCTGGGCTCGTTCAATGAAGCCGATGACGCGGTGCAAGAACCCTGGCTGCGTCTGAGCCGCTCCGATGCCGCCACAATCGAAAATCTCGGAGGATGGCTGACGACGGTTGTCTCCCGCGTTTGTCTCGACATTTTGCGCTCGCGAAGATCGCGGAAAGAGGAGGCACCAGAGGCCAAACCAGCCCAGGGAACCGAATCCGCGCGAGGCGCCGGTGATAAACCTTGGCGGGGACGACGGGACTCGAACCCGCGACCTCTGCCGTGACAGGGCAGCGTTCTAACCAACTGAACTACGTCCCCTCTTGCTTTTCACGCGGTTAGGGCCAAACCCGCATGTTTACTGTCTATTCTTACTGTCAACCGTTTCGCCTGCTTCAATCCGTTCCACCGAATATAACCAGTTTCCGGGACAAAATGGACAGTAAATGGACAGTATGAAAAACCGCCCCAAAAACCGTCCGCAGGCTATCGCGACGCCGAGCATCTGTCCATGCTCTGTGATGAATTGTAGCAGAGGCAATTCAGATCAGTACAGGCTTGGGGATAACCTCGGGACTTCTGACCGTAACAAAGTTGCGGTCATTTTGAACAGGAGTTGCGTGCGCAAGGCGGATCCGTGAAGGAGTCCAGCTGTGAGATTCATTTTTCCCACCAGCAATTCAGAGAATTGCCGAAACTGGGCAAAAAACTGTCCTCCTTATAATTATTCAATCCGGCAGAAACAATACAAAAATTGTTGCGTTGTCCCCAATGGCGTCTGGTGCAGTTCGGTAGAACTACCAAGCAGCCGGAAGCGAACGCCAAATTCTTCATGCAATGACTCGGCATCGTAGCGGACAACGTCGAGGCCGCTGCACTTGGTTGGGCCTTCCGGGCCAAAAGTGCTCACGATCACATGACCACCAGGCTTCACGGCCTTGGCCACTTGGCGGACGTAAGCTGTGCGTGTGTCCATCGCAGTAAGAAAATGAAATACGGCGCGATCATGCCATACATCATAGGAGTGAGGCCCTAGGTCCGCGCTGCACACATCACCCACGAGCCAATGGATATTTTCTGAGGCAGACGCCAACCGCGTCTTGGTCACATCGATTGCCGTTTGCGAAATATCAAGGACGGTGATATTCCGGTACCCTCGGGCAACGAGATCATCAACTAGCGTAGATTCGCCACCACCGACATCGATGATGGAAGCGGAACGCTCACTGGCCGCGCGTTCGATGAGATCAAGCGATTTCTCAAGGTGAGGCCGATACCAGCTGACCTCATCCGGCGACTTCTTGCCGTAGATGTTCTCCCAGTGCGTTTGGGCGTCCATACCGATCACTGTGCCTGCATTGATAGACTCTCCCTAGATCATAAGCCGGTCACAAGACCAGTAGCGGCGAAATTTCTCTATGCCTAGCGACGGCCTACCCACCTTTGCTGTAAATGGTGTACGAACAGGTAAAAGGTTGGGAGAGCAAGCAAAGTAAACAATGTCGAAGTCACTAGGCCGCCGACCATCACGACTGCAAGCGGACGTTCGATCTCTGTCCCGTGAAGCCGCAGGACAAGTAGCGGCAGCAAACCGAGGATTGCGGTCGCTGCGGTCATGATCTTTGGACGCACACGCCCGATACTTGCCTCCCGCAATGCTTCCTCGAATGGCTTTCCTTCGGATACCAACCCTCTTGTCTGCGAGATCAGTACCAGCCCATTCTGCACCGCAATTCCGAACAGGCCGATCAATCCCACCAGGGACGATACGTTCCACGTCTCGCCCGCCACATAGAGTGCGATGATTCCCCCCACGAAAGCGTCCGGAAGCGTTGCCAGGATCACCAACGATTCCGCACCTGAACCCAACGCGATGTAGAGCAACAAGAACACGGCAAGGATGGCGACCCCAACAGCAATGATCAGGGAACGAGCGGCCCGTTCCTGACTCTCTACTCTTCCGCCAACATTGAAAAAATACCCGGTCGGGAGCTTTAGATCGGCAGTGAGCCGCTCACGGATTTCCGCTGCCGTGCTGCCGAGGTCGCGACTTTCGACCGCCGACTCCACAGCGATGCGGCGGCTTCCCGCTTCGCGACGGATCGAACCCGGCCCGAAAATCTGCTCAATACTTGCCAATTGACTCAATGGAATTCGCGAGCCGTCATGGCCGTCGATCAGCAGGCCACCGATCGAGCCAGGACGATTGCGATGTTCGTCCTGGAGCCGCAACACTAGTTCGAATCTGCGTTGCCCCATCCACACTTCCGAGACTTCCTCTCCGGCGAGTCCAATCCGAAGCGCCCGGATGACGTCCCCTGGCGTCAGCCCAACCCGCGCGACCGCCTGCCGGTCAATTGTGATCCTGAGTTGCGGCAACCCGGTCAGTTTCTCGACGCGAAGATCGCCCGTCCCGCGCACCTTCTCCATGATCTGGCGGGCCTGTTCACCAAGCCGGGCGAGTTGCTCCAGATCGGGTCCGAAAATGCGGACAGAAATATCGGCGGGTGATCCGCCAAGTCCTTCATCAATCCTCATTCCGAGCGGGGTAGTAAACAACAGGCTTGGCCCGGCTACCGATTCAAGCTTGTGCCGCATGTCCTGCTCAATCTCCTCGCTCGATCGCTTCCGGTCCGGCTTGAGGAGAACGAGCACATCGGAAACGGTATGCGGCATGGGATCTTCGGTGCGCTCGGCGCGCCCCGTGCGCCGCGAAACGTCCTCTACCTCGGGGATCAATCGCAAAGTGTCCTCGACCGAGTGGTTCACGCGATCCACCTCATCGAGGGAAGCTTCCGGTGGCAGGAAGGTTTGAATAAGAAAGGCCCCCTCGTCGAGCTTCGGCATAAAATCCGAACCCACGTAGAAGGCGAGCACGAGCGCGGGAATGGTGATGACTAGCGCTCCAATCCTTACCAGCCCAGCGTGCCGCATCGCGGCGTCAAGTGTTGGCGCGTAAACCTTCTTCAGCCGTCGAATGAGCCACACGTCCTCTTCCTGTCCAACTGGCTTGGGCCGCAGGAATAAACCGGAGACCACCGGGACAACGGTAAGAGCCAACGCCAGCGCAGCGGCGATAGCCGAAACAACCGCCGCCGCCAGTGGGCTATACATCTTGCCTTCGATTCCCCCGATGGCAAACAAAGGTGTGAACACCGCGATCACGATCAGGGTTGCGAACCCGATAGGTCGTCCCACTTCGATGGCAGCGGCCAGCGCGTTCTCGCGCCGGTGCGCTTCATCACGCCGCGCGGTGATGCGGTGGACGATGTTTTCCGCCATGATGATCGCGGCATCGACCAGCAGGCCGACCGCGATGGCCAGACCACCGAGCGTCATGGTGTTGATCCCGATGCCGAGCGGTTTAAGAATCAAACCCGCAAGTGCGATGGACAAAGGCAAGGTGAACGTCACCACGAGTGCTGCTCGGAAGTCGCCCAGTAGGACAAACAGCACAATGACTACAAGCACTGCCCCAATCAAAATCGCACGTTCCACGCCTCCCAAGGCACTCGCGATCAACTGCGATTGGTCGTAGACGGTGCGTACGTGAACTCCTTTCGGGAGAGTCTTCGTGATCTCATCCAACGCCTGGCGAATGCCTTCGGACACCTTGACCGTGTCCGCCCCGAATTGTTTGGTCACACGACAACTGACCACCTCGCCTTTCAAACGATGTGCGATCCCGCGGCGGATGGCGGGGGCCTCGCGAATGTCGGACACGTCCCCGAGCATCACAGGGGTCTTTCCTTTTATCGCCACCACCGTATTGCGCAGGTCATCGATGCTTTTCGCGCGACCGATCGCTCGCACCGTCCATTCCATCGAGCCCTCGGTGACAAAGCCCCCGGCGGCATTGATATTTGCGCCTTCGACGGCATGTTCGATCTGATCGAGGGTGATACCGCGGGCGGACAGGCGCTCGGGATCGAGCTGCACCTGAAACTGCCGCAGATAACCACCAAGCCGTTCGACCGCGGCAACGCCAGGCACCGCCAGAAGCCGGTTCCGCACTTCAAATTCTGAAAGGTCCCGCAACGTCATGAGATCGGCAGTTCCGGGATCCGCCTCTAAGGTGAATTCATAAATTTCGTTGAGCCGTCCCGTGAGGCTGGAAAGCAGCGGAGCATCGGTTGCCGGAGGAAGCTGTGACGCAACTTGCGCGACCCGCTCGGCAACGAACTGGCGCGAGCGGTAGTAGTCGGCATCCGACTCAAACTCCACCGAAATCTGTGTGACTCCCAGCGTTGAGTTGGAACGAATGCGGCGGACGTCCGGAAGTCCTGCCAGTGCCACTTCCATCGGCACCGCGACTCCCGTCTCCAATTCCTCGGTTCCCATCGCGGGGTTCTGCACGATGATGTTAAAAACTGGCGCTGACAGGTCGGGAAAAACGTCCCGCCGCAGGTCCTGGAGCCACACGCCACCGAGCACACATGCGGCCAACACCGTAATGAGCGTGAGACCAGGACGGAGGAACGAGCCTTTGAGAATTTTCGCGATCATGTCTGCTCCTAGTCCTCGTGCTCTCCGCCTTGTGAACGCTCCACCTGCGCCTTCAGCAGGAACGCTCCATCGACGACGACCGTTTCACTGATCTTCAGACCTGAAACAATCTCCACCTCGCCACCAAGGTCACGGCCACGGCCAACGGTGCGAATCTCGAATTCATCGTCACTTCGCGGAATGAATACCACCCACCGCTCGCCGGTTCGTTGCAATGAAGCCGCAGGCACGGCGAGCACCTTACCGGTGCCGTTTCCCGCTGTGAGGAAAGCCGTGGCCGACATCCCTGGACGCAGTGTTCGCCTGTCGTTTCGCACCTCAATGCGGATGGGCACGGTGCGGGAATCCAGATCTACTTGTTCCCCGACGAGCGCGACTTTTCCCGTAAAGGTCTGGCCCGGCAATGCAGCGAATACGATCTTGGCCTTGGCTCCTGGCCGAATGCGCACCGCGTCCCGCTCGAAAGCGTGAACCGTCAGCCACAACACGCGAAGGTCGCCAATCCGGAAAAGAGGTTGCGAAGGCTCCGCCATCTGTCCTTGCATTCCCGCGCGCTCAATGACCACGCCTCCCACCGGGGACCGCAGCATGTACTGGGGAGAATCCAGCGCGCCGGCATCGGTTGAGCCCAAGCCGAGAGATTGCAAAGCGGCGCGCGTCGAACGCAACCCCGCTTCCGCCGAAGCAACACTCGCTTCCGCTTCCTGAATCTCGCGCTGCGACACGATGCGCTCCGCTCCCAACCGGCGTTTTCTCTCCAGAACCTGCCGGGCGAGATCGACGTGAGACTGTGCCGTAATCATGTCCGCTTTTGCTTTTCCAATCTCAGGACTCTGCAGGATGGCTAGCGTTTGACCAGCTCGAACGCTGCCACCCGCAGCGACCTCGAAACGAACGATACGGCTGGGAATCGGCGCTCCCACTTCCGCATATGAGTTTTCGTTGACTCGCAGTTCGCCCAGGATCGTCGTACTGTCCCCTCCCGTTCGCTCTTCAACCTTCGCGGTTGTGATACGCAAGTCGCGCAGCATCGAAGCTTCAACCTTTAAGACGGCTAGCTCTCCGTGCTCTGCCGAACGCGGGGCCGACTCAACCTTGTGCTCTCCCGAAGGCTCGGCCTCGTGTTTCTTCGCGCATGAGGCAAACAGCAGTAGGAAAGCAACGAATCCGATTCTCATTGTGTTTTTCATTGCAGGACTCCAGCGCGGACTTCGACTGCCACACCCGCGATTGCGGCATCGAGTAGTCGCTCCACATATACAGTTTTCGTTTCAAATGCCTCGCGGCGTATGAGCAACAGCTCCGGGAGTCCGATCTCTCCCTCCTCGAAGCTCCTTCGCGCCAAGGTCTCGTTCTCCTCCAACCCCGGCAGCGCATCGCGTTCCAACTCCTCGACCGCTGTCACCTGTGTGGCATAAACCTCGTAGGCAGTGCGTATCTCAGTTGTCACCGCTCGCCGGGATGCATCCAGTTCGCGTTGCAGCCGTGAAGAGCGCGCCGCACCTATTGCCTGCAGCTCCTGCCCGCGGTTGAAGAGCGGAAGCGTGAACGAGATCCCTCCTTGCACCACGCGGTCTCCCTGGTCTCGTTTAAAACTCACTGCGGGCGCGACGGTCGGCCAACGGAACCCTTCGCCCAGCTTGACCTGGGCCTGGGCCGCGCGAATTTCCGCCGCTAGCGCTCGCAATTCGGGCCGGTCGCTTGCGCGCGCCAGAAGTGAATCCAATTGATAGCGGCGACGATCCTTCAGGTCGCCCACGATCGCGAACGGTTCGTCTGCGGTCATGTCGAGGAGAATTCGCAGCTCGCCCAGTGCCGAAACCAGTGCCGCCTGGGCCGACCGAAGCTCGGCCCGCACTCGTGCCGCGTTGGTTTTCGCCAGATTCACGTCGAGGATTGGCACATCGCCCGCATCGAAACGGCGTTGCATACTCTGCAGAAGTTCATTCGCGATTCGGTTCGACGCCTCCGCGATGCGGACCCGCTCCTGGGCGGCAAGGCCCTGCACGAAGGCGACGCTGACATCGCCGATTAATTGCCGTACAGCGTTGTGGCTGGCAGCAGTTTCCCGGTCCACCTCGGCCTGAGCGCCTGCGATTCTTGCCCCACGGCGCCCACCGAGTTCGAGAGGCTGCGTGATCGAGACGTCATAGTCCGTTGTGTCTCCGCCTGCCGAGTACCGCGGACCCGCCATGGTTT
>DATAPL010000047.1:0-102124 GCA_036265205.1 Terriglobales bacterium | reverse complement strand
TGGGATTCTGCAGATCGTGAACGGTGCGTATGTTGTCGGCGCGGTGTCGTGCCTGGCGCAGCTTGGAATCCCCGACTTGCTCGAAAACGGGGCGAAATCAGCTGAGGAATTAGCTGCCCAAACCGGCGCTCAACCGGACGCGCTCTACCGCCTCATGCGCGCCACTGCTTGCGTTGGAGTCCTGGCGGAAGGGTCGGACAAGAAATTCTCACAGACGCCCATGTCGGCCGTTCTGCGCACCAACGCGCACCCCAGCCTACGAGGGCTCGCCATCATGACCGCCCGGGAATGGCACGAGCGGGGATGGTCCAGGTTGGAATATTGCGTGCGCACCGGAAAGCAGGCACTCGACGAGATTTACGGCATGACCATCTTCGAGTATCTGAAGCGCAATCCCGAGGAATCGCGGATTTTTGACGATGCCATGACCGGGTTTTCCAGCATTGATGGCCCCGCTGTGGCCGATGCCTACAACTTTGCGAGCGTACAAAACATTGTCGATGTCGCCGGCGGCCGCGGCCTTCTGCTGGCCACGCTACTCGAGCGGAATCCGCACTTGAAAGGCACGCTCTATGAGGTACCCCATGTGCTGGAGGGAGCTAAAACAGGTGCCCTCAAGCCATATATGGACCGGTGTACGCTGGCCTCCGGCGATATGTTCTCTTCGGTCCCTGCTGGCGCCGATGCCTACATTATGAAACACATCATTCATGATTGGCCGGATGATGCCTGCGTCAAAATTCTAAAAGCCTGCCGCCAAGGCATAAATCCCGGCGGAAAGTTGTTGGTGGTAGATTGCGTGATTCAGCCGGGCAACGACTTCTCTCCCGCAAAATTTCTGGATTTGCAAATGCTGATTTTTCCCAGCGGACGCGAACGCACTGAACCAGAATTCCGCAAATTGTTGGAAGCGTCGGGATGGAAACTTTCGCGGATCATTCCCACGGCGGCCGGGGATTCGATTGTCGAGGGAGTGGCGTAGGGTTTGGATTCAGCGACTGCTTGGGCACTCGACCAAGAATGACTAGGCTTACTCCCGGAATGCTTGCAGAGCAACATGCTCCTCGCTGTAGATTTCGAAGAGGTTGTTGTACTGGAGTCGGCAGGTTCCACGACCAAAACGCGCCTCGAATTTCGGCCTTGTCGGTAGTTGTCGAAATATCCCGATTACACTCATTGACCCCATCGGCCGATCTCTCAATGAATGTAATCGCCTGTTCTCGTAAATTGCCACGGAACTGTCTCGCATCCCTTTTCGTATGATCGTCCATAGAAAGCGAAAAGGCGCCCAAAGTACCGTGGCCAAGAAACAGGAGGCCACAGCGGGTGCACATCCGTTTGGCTGGGGGGAGCGCTTCATGGAGACTGAACTTCAAGGAGAGCCGCGATCTGACAGCCCCAGCCTTGTGGCTTCGCCCTGGCACTTGGTTTTGGTGCTGGCGGTGATCTCGGCCCTGGCGTTCCGGGGAAAGCTGCAGGCGGATCACATGCAAACTGCTGTGAATCTGGATCGCATCGCGCTTTATGAGCGCATCATTTTGTTTGAATGGCTAACGCTAGGTTTAGTGTTGGCGGGCGTATGGCTCAGGGGGTCGTCGCTTCGCCCTGTCGTAGGGGACCGTTGGCGTTCCGTCCGCCAGTTTCTCCGGAGCGTCGGCATCGGGCTGCTATTTCTAGTTGTTTCAATCGTGGTCACTTCAGTCTTGGGTTCTCACGGGGGCGCAGACGACAAGGCTACGCGATTCCTGCTTCCGCAGGGAGGCGTCGAGACCGCGCTCTGGATAGTGATCGCGATCACGGCGGGAATCTGCGAGGAAGCCATTTATCGGGGCTACTTGCAAACGCAATTCATCGCGCTGACGAAGAGCGTCCCTGCTGGCATCGTCCTTTCCGCGCTGGTCTTCGGCTTTTCTCACTCCTATCAGGGTTTGGCGCGGGCATCGCTGATCAGTTTGACGGGGGCGATGGCTGGGATTCTGGCCTACTGGTGCCAGAGCGTGCGTCCTGGAATGATCGCGCACGCGTTACAAGATGTACTGGGAGCCTTCGTCCGACATTAATGTCGGCCACGCTGAGCGAGAGATGCAGAGTCTTTCGCTTCATCAACTGTCGTAATATCGCGATTACACTCATTGACCGGGTCATGAGTGTATTGGCCTGTTTACGACAGTTACTTCCGGTTTGCCCGTGATCCGCTCCGAGTACGCGGTACTGGAGAACGATCTCTCAGACTCCAGGTCGCGCTCGGGCTTCGACGTTACATAGAGGGTCCGTTGCTAGCCTGGACGACTCCTTATAGATTGGACACATGGCGCTCAAACGGATGGACAACGTAGGAATCGTCGTCGATGACCTCGGAGGAACGATCGATTTCTTTCGCGAACTCGGCCTCGAGCTCGAAGGGCGGGCCACGATCGAAGGAGAATGGGCCGGACGTGTCACTGGACTTGCCGGTCAGCGCGTCGAGATTGCCATGATGCGCACGCCGGATGGCCACAGCCGGCTCGAACTCTCCCGCTACCTCACGCCGCCGGCAGTCGCGGATCACCGCAAGGCCCCGGTGAACGCTCTAGGCTACCTCCGCGTCATGTTCGCGGTGGACGACATCGATGAGACGCTTGAAAAGCTCCGCAAGCGCGGCGCCCAGCTCGTAGGCGAAGTAGTCCAGTATAAAAACGCGTATCGGCTCTGCTACATTCGCGGGCCCGAAGGGCTTCTCATCGGACTTGCTCAAGAACTCAGCTGAGCCCAATGCTAAGACAGTTGACGGCGGCGACGCTGCTGGTTGCACAGCGGACACCGGCGGATTGGAGCGGGGTAGTCAACGGCGCAATTCAGGGCCGAACACGCCACATCGAGGTTTTAGCGTCGGGGTAGAATAATTCTCCACTGGGTATTAGTGAATTGCGGTCTTGCTGAATCAATCAGGAACGGAGATACAGGCGAAGCGGAAAGGACGATAGGGCATGGAATCAGGGATCAGGATCGGCCAGCAATTCGAGTTTGCGACGCATGCAGATAAAGGGTCCAGGCAGAAAGCGGTTGTAACCCGAGTTCTATCCAATCGGGAAGAAGGAGTCGGGCCGGAGGCGGACTATTACATCGCCGATTGGATTGAAGCGAGAACTATCTCGGAACAGCCAAGGGCGCTGGTCTTCGTGCTTGCAAACGACGGAACCGTCTATCTGGATGGTGAGTGGGTTGACATAATCGTGGACCTTGCCGCGTAGCTGTTGCGTTAGTGCGTGAGTCGCGCAATTCAGGTGGGGAATTGTCGAATCTGTCCGGGGACGGTGGGACGACACTCCTGGGCGGGTAAGGCCGCTGCTAGTCGGGCTTTGTCGCAACTGAAGTCGAGCCCGCTTAGAATTCAACCCGCGCCTATCACGAGACACTCTTAGATCAGGGTTTCGTTTTGTCGTTTTCGGCTGCCGACTTCCAGTCCGCCGACAGAACCTGAAATTCCGGTTGTGCTTGAAAAGGTTGGAATTCCGTAGTTTCAAGAGCGGACGATTCATGGAAGCCGCCTGCCAGCGAGACCTTCAACTCGGCGAGCATCTTCTTGCTGTCGTTCAGCATGGCGTAAGCGCGAGCCCGCTGGTAATGCGCCCATGCTGGATTCGCCGAACCGGCAGCGACTAAATCGAAATAAATCAGTGCAATGCGATAATTCTTCTCGTCCAGGCTACGCTGCCCCGACTCGAAGGCGTCGATCATCAATCCGCTTAGCGCGCGCCTTGCCACTAATGTCTTCAGTGCGTTCGGATTCCTGGAATCCGCCACCTGTTTCCTGAGACCGGCGATGTTGCCTCTAAGATCCGCCATGCCGAAGTTATCGGGGTTGCCGTCCGCGATGGCCTGCAGTTGGGCGGAGAGGCCGGCGGTGATCTGAGCCTGCTGGATGAGCGCAGACGCCTCTTCTTTCTCGGCTGCTTTCACCGCCTTGTTTTTTTCCAGTGCTGCCAGCGAAGCTTCTGCAGCACTGACGTCATGCAGCCCGTGGAAATCGCGCCCCAGCGATTGGTATTCGCGAAGCGCGGACAAGGAATCGTTCCGGGTCTGAAATTCGCGAGCCCGGGCGAGTGCGCTGTCAAAAGCCCGCTGGATACGGGCGGGATCGCGGGGCAAGGTTCCACCAGACATGGCCTGAATATCCATCCAGTCAAGCGCCTCGGTCCACACTTCCGCAGGCGCCCAGCCGTGCTGGCCGTCGAAGACGCGAATGCGGTAGCGGGCGCCGGCGGCGTCCAGTTTGCGGCGCAGGTCAACAAATTCACCGTAATTGAAATCGGCGTTGCCGACGGCCGCGTAGTAAGCGAACTTCATCTCTCGAGTCGGCTCGGCGCCCACAGGGAATCCGGCGGCATTTGCGATCACACCCGCAATGCAATCGTTACATGACAAGGCGATGCGCGTGGCCACGCGAGCGCCACCCGACATGCCAGCCAGATAACGGCGCGTTTCGGCGATGGGCAGTCTTTCCTGAGTGTCCTGCCACATGGCATTGGCGGCGGCGGCAGAATCTCCCATAGGGCCGTTGCGCGAGTTGTTGGAAGCGGCGACGATATAGCCGAATTGTTCCGCCGCCGCGTGAATTACCTCAATCGCAACCTGGCCACGAGCAAGAGGATCAAAAACATAGAGAATCGGCCACCGCCTGGCGGTCGAGAAGTTCGAGGGAAGATAGAGCGCATAACTCTGCTTGCTATCGGCGCTGCAGACCACGCGGGGGATTATCGTTCCGACAGGTAGAGAGGGAAGCGCGTTTTCTGCCGCGGCCGGCAGGCTGGACAAGATCGATAACACTACAGTCAGAAGGATCCCGCGCATGTCATCAAAGTAGATGCCCCCACCGGAGGGAAGCAAGGCACGACTTACCGAGTTTTACGCTCTTGACGGAGCGGCCGCGCGCTTGGGCAGAATCTCTCCGATGCGGCGAATCTGGGCGCCTACACCTTTGAGTTTCTCTTCGATGTTTTCGTAGCCGCGGTCGATGTGGTAGACGCGATCGATAATGGACTCGCCTTCCGCCACCAGCGCTGCCAGCACCAGCGAAGCGGAGGCGCGCAAATCGGAAGCCTGCACAGCGGCGGCGCTTAGCGGGGCCTGGCCGCGCACTATGGCGCGGCGTCCTTCGATCTTTATGTTGGCGCCCATGCGCACCAGTTCCAGAACGTGCATAAAGCGGTTCTCAAAAATGTTTTCAGTGATGACCGACGTTCCCTCGGCTTGAGTAGCCAAAGCCATGTACTGAGCCTGCATGTCGGTGGGGAAGCCTGGGTATTCTTCGGTGGTAATGTCGGCTGCGCGGAACGGTCCATCGCCCATGACGCGCACCGATTCCGCAGTGTGCGCCGTCTTAACTCCCACTTCGTGCAGCTTGTCGAGCAGTGCGCCCAAATGATTGGGGTCGCAGCCGGTGACGTTTACGTCTCCGCCGGTCAGGGCGCCGGCGACGATGAAGGTGCCGGCTTCAATGCGGTCGGGAATGATGCGGTGCTTGGCGCCGCGAAGTTTGTCGACACCCTTAACCCGAATCGTGGAGGTTCCAGCGCCCTCAATTTGTGCTCCCATCTTGTTCAATAGATCGGCCAGGTCACCGACTTCGGGTTCGCGGGCACAATTCCGCAACACGGTTTCGCCCTCGGCCAGGGTGGCGGCCATGAGCAGGTCTTCGGTGCCGGTTACGGTAATTTTGTCGAAGACAATTTCGCCGCCCCGCAGGCGATCGGCCCTGGCTTCGATGTACCCGTGATCATGCGTGATGGTAGCGCCCAGAAGTTCCAATCCCTTGATATGCAGGTCGATGGGTCGGGCTCCGATGGCGCAGCCGCCGGGAAGCGAGACCCGGGCGCGGCCGCAGCGGGCAACCAGCGGTCCGAGGACGAGCGACGATGCCCGCATCTGCTTGACCAGTTCGTACGAGGCTTCGGGGCTGGTGAGATTGCGGGCGCAGATGGTGGTGCGATGCTGCGCCCGGCCGTACCCCAACTCGACTTCGGCGCCCATCGCGGCCAGCAGCTTGCGGGTAGTTTCGATGTCGCGGACCTGCGGGATATTTTCCAGGACCACCGGCTCTTCCGTGAGCAAGGCTGCGGCCATGGCGGGCAGGGCGGCGTTTTTGGCGCCACTGACCCGGATCGTCCCCAGCAGCGGATTGCCCCCGCGGATTACAAATTTATCCATATCGCAATCGTGTGTGTCGTGATTTAAGTATTCCCCAAAGGCCGCATCCTGTCTGAGGCGCTCGACTATTCTAACGGGAAGTGCGGTTAACGCAGGGTGGGAAATTGTTAATCAGGAGGACACGGCCTGGAGGTTGGACTGGGTTACCGTCTTCGCACCGCCCGAAAGAAATGCCCGCTTAGCTTCGGGTATAGCTGTGCGACAGTTCCTTTTCTTCATACATGGCGGCGTCGGCTCGTTCACAGATGTGCTGAGTGGCTTCGCCCGCCTGCCATTGCGCCAGGCCGATGGAGGCGTCCAGATTGATCTTCACCTTGTTTTTGCCGGTCGCGAGCTGGATGGTGTAGTCGCCGAAGACCCATTTCTGCATGCGCTCAATCTGGGTGCGTGCCCCGGAAAGATCGCAGTCCAAAACCATGATGAACTCGTCTCCCCCCCAGCGTCCGACCACGTCGGTTGGACGGATGTTCGACCGCAGCTCCTGAGAAAACTGCTTCAGCAGGTCGTCACCGGCTACGTGGCCGTAGGTATCGTTGACTTGCTTGAACCGGTCGAGGTCAAGGATCACAACGCAGAACACCTGTCCATGACTGATGCGCCATTCAATTCGCTCCTCCACGCTGCGGCGATTGGCGAGCCCGGTCAATGTGTCCCGCAATGCCAGTTCTTCAAAGGTCTTGAGCTTGGTCTCGTAGGTTGAAACCTCCTGCTGCAAGCGGACCACGGACTTGGTGCTGTCCTGGGCCATGCGATCGACGCAGGTCTTCAATTCAGCAGCGCGGAGCAGCAGCGAACTTCGCATCTGAGTCAAGTCATCGAGGTTAGCGATAGTCTGCAGCTGCGCTGTAAACTCGCCGAGCTGCCTGGTGTATTTTTGATCCCGTTCACCCATAGACTCTGCAGTGCGGGCCAGCGTAAGCAGGAGGTCTTTTACTTCATTGGTCTTACCCTTGAAGTATTCAGCAGTGCGGTTCCCCCATTGCAGCAGCAGTTCTTCCACGTGCTTTCCGGTCTCGCTTACAACCGAAGCCGTGACCTGGTGGGAAAGCCGTTTCTGAATGCCTGCGAGCCCCTGCTGCAGATCCGAACCGAGGGACGGACAAGCGCGGGCCCCGCTCTTTGCCATGGCCAGCAAGGCCGAGCAATAGGATTCCAGAGTGGCCGAGAGGAGCGCCTTGGAGTCGGGCTCGCTGGCTCGTGGTTGGTCGGGATCCATGTCCAGATACTTCTTCAGGGAAATCATCGTTCAAATCTCCTGTGCCGGTATCTGCTTCCGAAACATGGCTGCGATGGAACAACCCGCACCGTGAGTTCCTGGGAACAGTTGACTAATGGCTGACCCGATGACAAATGGGCCGGTGCGGCCAGACGTAGTTCACCGTCCAGCCCCATGCTGCGGGAAGTATCGGCACTTCGCCGGCAAATCTTCAGCCCCATGCCGGGAAGGAGTGATCGGGCGGCGCGGGACTCGGCTGACAGAGTGACCCCGGGTCGCACTACGGGCTAACTTTAAGGCAATTGAAGGAACGTGCATCGGCGATGGCGCGGTGGCGTCACTGAAGTCTTTGATGTACGAAGGGGGGAAATCTAAATTGAAAGATTGTGCGCGCTCCCAGTCACTCCCAAAAATCATTCTAAGTGACTGAACATTTCTCTTAGAATTTCTCGTTTGACAGCGCGTGGTTCCTTAGGTGTAAAACTTTAAGTATCAGGTATATGTGTGTGTATCAGGATGATCCGCCATGGAAGACGACATAAAAATACCTATGAACGACGATGCGGCGAAGGGAGTCTCCCGACGTACTTTCATTAAAGGGGTAATCAGTAGCGGCGTAGCCGTTTCCTCCGCGAACTACCTGTTCCGAGCCTCTACTCTCCTGGGCCAGCCACCCGCCGCATTGGGCGATCGCTTGATTACCCTTGACGTGAACGGCCAGCAGCGTCGAGTGGACGTGATGAAGCAGGAAACGCTGGCCTGGACCTTGCGTTACAAACTGGGTCTGACCGGTACCAAGCTGGGTTGTGACCGCGCCGAGTGCGGGGCCTGTACTGTTCTTATCGATGATGTGCCGCATTACGCCTGCTCGGTTCTCACTCACACCGTGCGCAGCCGGAAGGTGTTGACCATCGAAGGGCTGGCGAGTTCCGACGGAACCCTGCATCCGGTGCAGCAGGGAGTTATCGATGAACAGGGGTTCCAGTGCGCCTTCTGCATGCCCGGGTTCATCATGAGCACGGTCGGTTTCCTGAAGACCAATCCCAATCCTACGAGACTGGAACTGGCGCATGGAATCTCGGGAAACCTTTGCCGCTGCCAGGACTACGACAAGATCCTCACCGCAATGATGCGCGGCGCGGAAAATATGAGGAGGACGAACCGTGCCTAGCCCGTCTGACCCCAAGCGCGTGGAAGATTCGAAACAACCTCCTGAGCGCAAATACGGAAAGCAGTACAAGTTAATCGGGAAGGACTATCCGACGCCTGACCTCTACGCAAAGGTTACGGGCCAGGCGAAGTACGGCGAGGATTTCCGCGCCGACGGCATGCTGTTCTGCAGGCTCTTGCTCAGCCCGATGCCGCACGGTCGAGTGAAGCATATCGAGATGCGCGAGGCGCTGGCGATGCCGGGCGTCAAGGCGATTCTTACCGCGGAGGAACTTCCGCCGCCCGCCGACAGTCTCACCGACAACGGCACAGTGATCAAAGCCAACCCGCGCGGCGAACGGGCGCTCACCATGGAGCCGCTATACCAGGGTGAACCGATTCTTGCAGTGGCGGCGGTTGATGAACTCACAGCCGCCGAGGCCATCGAAAAGATCAATCTGGATATGGAACCGCTGCCGTTCGTCATCGACCCGCTCGATAGCCTCCGGCCAGGCGGGCCAAATCCGCGGGCCGAAGGCAATATCTGGGTGAAGGTTCCGCCCCCGGCAGCGAAACCCGGAGAGCGCCCACCTGGCGCTCCGCCACCCGAGGTGGGGGAACTGAAGTGGACCAGTGCGGACTTCGCGGACGCCAAGGAAGGCCGCCTGCCGATGGGCAAGGCGCCCGAAGAATGGTCCTACGGCGAGGTCGAACAGGGCTTCAAGAATGCGGCGCTGGTTCTGGACGAAACCTTCGTTACGCCTGACACCAGTCATCACACGCTCGAAACGCGCAGCGCTTTGGCTTACTGGCAAAACGGGAAGGTATACGTTCACACCGGAACTCAAAGCACGGTTCAAACGGTGGCGGCGCTGGGACGCTGGCTGAATATCGATCCCGAAAAAGTTGTGCTGATCAGCGAATACACCGGCGGCGGTTTTGGGAGCAAGGTAACCGCCGCGATCACCGCGATCATTCCCGCGCTGCTGTCGAAGAAGGCGAATGCCCCGGTGATGATGCGCATCAGCCGCGAAGAAGAGCAGTTTATCGGGCGCGGGCGGCCCAGCCTGTTGGGCCGGATGAAAGTAGGTTTCAGCAAAGAAGGCCGGATTACAGCGCTGGACATGTTCGTGATTTGCAACACTGGACCCTACGACGCATCGGGGGATGCCGGTGCTGCCGGCCGCATCGTGTCGCTGCTGTATCAGCCGCCGGCGATGCGCTGGCGCGGGGCCACCATCATGACCAATACTCCGCCGCGCGGTCCGCAGAGCGCGCCCGGCGGGATGCAGGGCATCGCCATCATCGAGCCCATCATCGCGAAGGCCGCGCGCAAGCTGGCTATCGATCAGGTGGCGATCCGACGAATTAATTGCCCCGAAGGCAAGGCCGAACTGGGGCCGGAGGTCAACGGCAAGCGGACGCACGCCACCAGCGCCTTCATCAAAGATGCGCTCGACCGCGGCGCGGAACAGTTCAAATGGCAGGAGCGGGTGGGGCGCAACCCGAAGCGCACCGGTTCCAAGGTGCGAGGAGTCGGGGTGTCACTCAGCTGCTTTTTTGCCGGTTCGGTTGGCTACGACGGGTTGCTGCTCATCAAGCCAGATGGACGGGTCGCGATCCAGTCGGGAATCGGTAACCTGGGGACGGAGTCGGTAATTGACGTCCATCGCGTCAGCGCCGAGATACTCGGTGTGCCGTGGGAGAAGTGCGATATCACCTGGGGCAACACAGCGAAAGATCTTCCCTGGACTTGCGTCTCCGGCGGCAGCCAGACGACCCACGCCATGACGCGAGCGGCTTATGCGGCAGGCATGGATGCGAGGCAGAAGCTTCAGGAAATCGCAGCCAAGACTCTGGGCGGCAAGCCTGAGAATTACGAAGTTGCCAACGAGCGTGTCTCCCGCAAGGGCGGCGGGCGGGGCATGACTCTGGCTCAGGCCGCGCAGCGCGCCATTCAACTGGGCGGCATTTACGACGGCCACGAAGCTCCAGCGGATGTGAATAAGTACACCAAGGCTTCAGTGGCAGCTTTGGCGGGCAAGGGCCTGGTGGCAGCGGCGAAGGACAAATATCCTCACGACGGCCAGACTTTTTCCTACGTTGCCAGCTTCGCCGAAGTGGAGGTTGACGTGGAAACCGGCAAGTACGACATTGTCGATTTCCTGGCCTACGCCGATGTGGGAACGGTGATTCATCCGCGCTCCCTCGGCGGCCAGGTCCTTGGCCGTTCGGTACTCGGCATCGGACATGCTATCGGGCAAAAATGGGTATTCGATCCCGAGTACGGGCACATGATCTCGAGACGCCTTTACCAGAGCAAGCCGCCCACCATTCTGGATGTGCCGGTCAACATGCAGTGGGCGGCGCTGGACATCCCGGATCCCGAGACCCCGGTCGGTGCCCGCGGCATTGGCGAACCGCCGGTCGGCGGGGGTTGCGCCGCAATTTTGAATGCTATTTCGGACGCAGTGGGCGATGAGATTTTCCGGCGCGCGCCGGTTAATCTGGACACGATTCTGACCTCGCTGGAAGCGGGCCGGCCGATGCAGGATCCCTTGACGGCGCATATCTAAACTGATGAAACGGAGAGAGTCATGGCGGTAATAAGAGATGTTATGCCGGCGTTCCAGTTGTTCCAGCCGACCTCCGTCGCCGACGCGCAAAGGCTGCTTGAACAACATGGTCGGGAAGGCTTGGTGCTGGCGGGTGGACTCGACAGCTTCGATTGGCTGAAGGATCGGATCAAGAAGCCCAGCGCGGTTGTCGATCTGAGCGGAATCGCAGAACTTAAAGGGATTCGGACCACAAACGACGGGATTGAGATCGGTGCGATGACCACGCTGACGGAAGTAGTGAACAATCCCATCGTTCAGCAGAAATATGGTTTGCTTACGCAGGCGGCCGAACTTGTGGCGTCGCCGCAGATTCGCAATCAAGGCACGCTCGGCGGCAACGTTTCGCAAGACGCGCGTTGCTGGTACTACCGCGCCGGTTGGCCGTGTTACCGGGCGGGCGGAAATATCTGCTACGCCGACACCCCGGTGGGGCGCAATCGCGAACACGCCATTCTTCAGGCGGAACGCTGCGTGGCAGTCAATCCATCCGATTCGGCGCCGGCGCTGATCGCGCTGGATGCAAAATTCGTACTTCGTACTTCCAAAGGCGAGCGCACGATCGATGCCGAAGACTACTTCATCGGGCCGGACATCGACATCACGCGCATGACCATCCTGCAGCCCGGAGACTTGCTAACCTTCATTCGTATTCCGTCAACCTGGGCGGGCGCGCATTTCTACTTCGAAAAAGTGCGAGACCGAAACGTATGGGACTTCCCGCTGTTGAACGTGGCTTCGGCGATGCTGCTCTCGGGCGACAAGATCGAGCGAGTGCGCATTGCGGTGAACGGCGCTGCCGCTCGTCCCTTGCGCCTGAAGGCTGTTGAGGACGCGGTGCGCGGCCAGTCGCGGACTGCAGCGACCGGCGAACTGGCGGGGAAGTTGGCGGTGCAGGGCGCGGTTCCGCTGCAGTTCAATGCCTACAAAATTCCGCTGATGAGGAACCTGGTGAAGCGCGCGATCAGCGGCGTGCAGGAGGCGTCGTGGGCATCCTAGAGTGGGCCACCAGTCCGTGGGGGCAGAGTGTCCCGATTCACATTGCCTGGTTCCTGATATGGGTGGCGTTGATTGCGGGGCTTCTGTTTCTTATCGTTCACGCCATCTATATTCGCTATTTCGCCAGGGAAAAGGAATTTGCCGGTGAGGCCTCGCCGCAACTCGCAGCCACCCTGCCCGAACGCATCCCGCGGCATTCGCTGGCGGCGCGGCTGTTTCACTGGATCATGGCAGCGGCCATGTTTGTCCTGCTATTTACCGCCTTCCTGCCTAAGGTGGGCGTGCAGTTCAATTGGGTAACTTATCACTGGATTGCCGGAGTCGTGCTGACGATCTCGATCGTCTTTCACATCATCCACGCTTCTTTCTTTCTGGACTTCTGGTCGATCTGGCCAGATAAGACCGATCTCGAGGATGCCTGGAGACGGGTGCAGCGCTTTATGGGGAAGCCGGCAGCCCTGCCGCGAAAGTTCGCCAAGTATCCCCTGGAAAATAAGCTGTATCACGGCGTCATCATCTTGTGCGGCCTGTCGGTAATACTGACAGGCGTCTTCATGATGGCTCGGGTGCGGACCATTTTCTTTCCGCGGAATCCATACCTTTTCAGCGACATGACCTGGGGATTGATGTATGTGCTGCATGGGTTAGCGGGCGTCGGATTGATTGCGCTGGTAATCGTGCACGTATATTTCGCAATTCGTCCGGAAAAGCTGGCCATCACCAAGTCGATGATCGTGGGTTCGATGAGTCGAGACTTTTACCTGAAGGAACACGATCCAGAGCGCTGGGTGGTGGAGACGTCCAGTTCATCTTCCAAAGCGCGGTAAAGCTGACCGATAGACAGAGATGAAGATGACTTCGTTTGCTGAACGCTGCGATGCTATCGAAGAATGTTATGAGTTCATGCTGGCTTACGCCGGCCAGGGCTTGCCCAGCGATGAAGGTAGCCAGCCCGGCGCGCAGCTCCGCGAGTTCCTGGGACGCGCCGTAAGTGCTTTGACTGGCATGGCGGAGAGCTGTGCCGAGGCGGTGGAAGCCGCCGAACTGGAACCGGCGGGGAAATATGGAGCCTTCATTGCTGTGCTCGACCGCGATGCCAAAGACTCACTGGCCGCAATCGAACTGGTTCAGGCCCAACCCTTCATCAGCTCTCAACTCATCGATAATCTGAATGCGTCGATTCACCTGCGCGCCCTGCTCACCGACCTCTTTCTTGTGGGCGAAATTCTAAGAGAGCAGCCGAAGGCGGCTCGACTCGGCTAATCTTTCTCGAGCTTCCGGATGGCAGCCAGCAGATCGGTTCCGAGCTGAGTTTTGTCCAGGCAGTCGTCCGCACCCGCGGCTGACGCAGACGAGCGCAAGTAACTGGGGTCGTGTTGGCTGAGAATCAGGATCTTGGTTTGAGGAAGGTCTTGCCGCAGCAGAGATGCCGCTTCCAGGCCATTCAGCCCGGGCATGCTGATGTCAAGCAGGATCAGATCGGGCAGTAGTTCGCGCGCTTTCTGCACGGCGTGGCTTCCATCCGCAACTTCACCGCACACCTGCCAGCTTTTCTCTGCTGACAAGAGTGTAATGATGCCCCGCCGGACCAGTTCGCTGTCGTCGGCAATTAGGATTCGCATGCTGCAATTTGATGCCCGCGCAGGTCTACCCTGTGGCCTCGAGCTCTTGCTCCAGGTTCTCAGGCCGAATGGTGGGTCGAGCCGAGAGGGGCAGTTGAATTGAAATGTTCGTGCCGGCTCCGTCAGATTGAATATTCAAAGTCCCATTGTGCTGGCGGATGCGTTCGCGCATACCGCTAATCCCCACGCCGGAGCCTTGCGAGGTTTGTATCTCGGCCAGTTTCTCAGGCGATATACCCTTGCCTTCATCGCGCACATCCACGACAACCGCACCCGCATCGCGTAACACTCGAATAAAAGCGGTCTTGCTGCCGGAATGGCGATGAATATTGGTCAGGCATTCCTGCACGATGCGAAAGACAATTAGCTCCATATCGCGCGGAATCCTTCCGAAGTCTGGAGAAATATCGAGAGAGATATCGACCCCGCTGCGCTCCATGGCGCCCTGGGTGTACCAGCGGAGCGCTCCGGACAATCCGCTTTCATCCAACAAGGGCGGATGCAACAGATAAGCCATGGTGCGGATTTCCTGGCTGAGTTGCTGGGCCAGGCGCAGGCTGTCCTGGGCGTCGCTGGACAGTTCGGGTGAAGCCTGTCTTGCCTTTTGGACAATCTGCGAAAGATTCATGCCCAGGGCGGTCAAGGTTTGCCCGGCGCTGTCGTGCAGCTCGCGGGCGATGTGACGCCGCTCTTCATCCTGGGCCTGCATCAAGCGCTTGGAGAGCGCCCGAAGCTGCTGCGCCTGGCGAACCACTTCCTGGTTGCGCTGCAGGAGCTGTTCAGTTCGAACCCGAACTTTTTCTTCCAGGGTATCGGCCAGGGAACGCAGGCGCTCTTCACGCTCACGGATCGCGGAAGTGCTCTCGCGGCGAATCCTGGCCACAGCCAGCGTGCCCTCGACCCGCGCCAGCAGTTCGCGGGCGCTGAAAGGTTTAGTGATGTAGTCATCGGCCCCGGCCCGCAATCCCACGATTCGCTCTTCTTCGCCAGCCCTCGCCGACACCAGGATCACGGGCGTAGTTTTTAGACCCGGACTATTTCGGATCTCGGCCAGAAGCCCGAAGCCATCGAGGCCGGGCATCATCACATCGGTCAGTATCAAATCCGGATTGAGCCTTCGGGCGGCTTCAACAGCCTGACGTCCATTGGCCACCGCATGCACCTGGTACTTGACGCCTAAAAGCCGGCGAACATACTGGCGCATGTCTGAGTTGTCATCGACCACCAGCACAATCTCTCCCGAAGCTCCCGCCGACGGCTCCTGCGGATGCTCCAGGGCATCGGAATCAACTCTGGCTACCGCGTCGGCAGAGTCGCGGGACAACCACCCCAGGGCTTCCTCTACGAAACTTTCGGCGCGAATTGCGCTGGAAGATAAAAGCCGGGGAGTCTCGATCCGGTCCTGCGGCAGGTGATCGCTTCCCTTAGGAATGGTCACGGTAAATGTGGTTCCCCGCCCAACCACGCTGTCAACGCGGATGGCGCCACCGTGGAGTTTGACCAGTTCCTGAACCAGTGCGAGCCCGATGCCGCTGCCTTCATGGGTGCGGCCCTGTGTTCCCTCGACCCGGTGGAAGCGCTCGAATACACGCGGCAACTCAGCTTGAGGGATGCCAATTCCAGAGTCGCTGACTTGCATCTCAAACGACTGGCCAATAGATTTCATCGCCACCGCGACTTTGCCGTGGAACGTGAATTTAAAGGCGTTGGAGAGGAGGTTGAGCACCACCTTTTCCCACATGTCGCGGTCGATGTACACAGGTTCGGAGATGGGCTCGCAAGTCACGTGAAATTCCAGCCCTGCCCGCGCCATGGCGGAGTGGAAACAACTCGCCAGTTCTGCGGTGAATTGGCAGATGTCGGTCGGCTGGTAGGAGGCTTCTACCCGGCCAGCCTCAAGCCTCGAGAAGTCCAGCAAGGTGTTGACTAATTTTTCGAGGCGAAGGCCGTTGCGGTGAGCCACGCGAAGATTTTCCTTGTCCTCGGGGCTGAGGCCACCTTGAGATTTGGCGAGCGTGTCGCCCAAGGGCCCCAGAAGCAACGTAAGAGGAGTACGAAATTCGTGGCTGACATTGCTGAAGAAGGTGGTCTTCGCCCGGTCGAGGTCCGCCAATGCGTCGGCCCGTTTTTTTTGTTCTTCGGCCGCGCGAGCACTTTGGATGGCGGTCGCAACCTGATCGGCGATCAGGCTGAAGAACGTCCGGTATTCGGAGTCAAGCCGCCGGGTTGGATTGATGCCGGCCACCAGAATTCCGAGCGGCCGACTGTCCCCGCTCGAGGTCACCGGCAGCACAATGGCCTCCGTAAGGCGCTGGCGGGCGGGACCGAGAGGAAGATGATCCAGATGTCCGACCGGCACTATCTCGGGTTGAGCCGCCTCGAAGACCTTGTCGAAGGGAAAGACTTCCTTGCTGGAAGTGCGTCCGTGCAATGGCATGGTCGGCGGGATGATGAGATCAGCCTCAGCCGGCAAGGGAGTGGCCTGCACCAGATTTGCAGAGTCGCTGTTCGAATCGACCAGATAGAGTGCTGCGAAGGGAATGTCATCCGGATTGGCCCCGAGAATCGAAACCGCTGAGGCACAGGCGGCCTGGATGGACTTTTCTACCAGAGCCTTGGCGGAAAGTTCCGACAAGGTGCGCAGCCGGCGCGCGTTGAGATTCTTGGCGGTGGATTCGGTGCTGGGGCAAAACAACCCGACAACGTTTCCGGCCTCGTCAAGAATCGGGCTATAGGAAAAAGAGTAAAAAGTCTCTTCCAGAAAATCGCCCCGGTCCATAAAGAGGCGGACATCGCTAAAGAAGCTGGCCTCGCCCTGCTCAAAGACCTTGTCAGCCAAGGGGCCGCAGATATCCCAAATCTCCGCCCACACTTCCTGGGCAGGAAGTCCCAGCGATCGAGGATGCTTCGCCAGGCTTAAGACTGAAATGTAAGCGTCATTGTAGAGAAATGTTCTTTCCTTTCCCCACCCGATCCAGATGGGGTGCTGCGAATTCAGCATCAGGCTGACCGCCAGTTGCAGGCTTTGGGGCCATCGTTCCAGAGCGCCAAGCGGAGATTTAGACCAGTCGGTCGAGCGGATGAGTTCGCCCATCTCGCCGCCGCCGTTCAACCAGCGGGGGCGCGCGCTGCCCGTGCTTCGCTGCGCCACGATCTTGTCAATGGCAGGCAGCAATGCCACCGACAGATCGTCTTTGGCCACAAAATCATGCGCGTTCACTTCCGCAGCCTGCCGGCGAACGATAGCCGGGGAATTCTGGCTGACCAGCACAATTTCGGATTGGGGAAGTTCTTCGCGAATGATGCGGGCGGCCTCGAGACCATTCATACGAGGCATTGAGATGTCCATGAGCACGACATCAGGCCGCAGGATTTGAGCTTTTTCAACCGCGTCCAGGCCGTCCACGGCCTCGCCGCAAACCACCCAGTCGGGCCTGGTCGTCAAGAGAGAACGGATGCCATGGCGGGTTCTTTCGTGATCGTCGACTAGAAGTATGCGCAGTAATCCCATTTATTGTGCGATCGATTCTGAGACAAAAAGGAAACGAAACGGCTTATCAGTATAGTGAGGTTTGACCTCTTTCGGGCAATACACATCACTCCAGAAGCATCCTACAGGGTTTACCTGATTGACCGGGAAGCGGCTATCCACGCCGATTTGCTAACATCAGTAGCGAATGAGCAAAATGCAACGAGCGGCAAAGCGCCTGAGTGCCGATCTCGTTCGCCAGCCATGAGACATAACAAGCGCGACCGTGAACTCGGAATGGGACGGCGAATCAGCCGCCGCGATTTCCTTAATGGTGTGGCGGTGGGGATTGGCGCACTGGGCAGCGCAAGGCTCCCAGGTTTGGCAGCATCTACGCGGGGATCTGCACGGGAGAATCCCGGTCCCGCAGGGTTCTATCCGCCCGAACTTAACGGAATGAGGGGCAGTCAGCCCGGCGCCTATGATGTGGCTCACGCTCTGCGCGATGGAACTTTCTGGGAGAGTGCGGGAAACCCGGTTGAGACGGGCGAGACCTATGATTTGATTGTGGTGGGCGGCGGCATCAGCGGTCTGGCAGCGGCTTACTTCTATCGTCAGCAGGCGGGCCCCAAATCCCGCATTCTGATTGTCGATAATCACGATGATTTCGGCGGACATGCCCGGCGCAACGAATTTCGTGTGGGAAAACGGTTGCTCCTGAGCAATGGCGGGACGCAGTCGATTGAGAGTCCGTCGGAATACAGCGACGTAGCCAAAGGGGTGCTCAAGGCTCTCGGGATTGAGACGAAGGTTTTCTACAAGGCCTACGACCGGAAGTTGTATTCACACCTGTCAACCGCCTGCTTTTTCGATAAAGAAACATTTGGCGAAGAGCGCCTGGTTCCTGGTATGGGCTCGGACACCTGGCCCGAATTCCTCGGCCGGACGCCGCTCACGAAAAAGGTGCGACACGAAATTGCACGCCTTTACACCGAGAAAAGAGACTATCTTCCCGGCCTTTCTCGCGAAGAAAAGCGTGCCCGCCTCGCCAAGATCAGCTATGCCACCTTCCTCACCGAAGTTTGCCAGGCCGATCCCGCCGTGCTGCCATTCTTTCGCACCTACACTCACGACTTATTTGCCGTGGGGATCGAAGCGATATCGGCCCTCGCCTGTTATAAAAATCCCGACGACTACGAGGCTTACGCCTACGCCGGTTTCGACGGCATGGATTTGGGAGAAGGAGACGAGAAGGGCGATCCTTACATCTTTCACTTCCCCGACGGCAACGCGTCAATCGCGCGCCTGCTGGTCAGATCTCTGGTTCCTGATTGCATTCCGGGCCACACGATGGAAGATGTAGTCACGGCTCATGCCGACTACAGCAAGCTCGATCAGTCAGCCTCACCGGTTCGACTTCGCCTCAACACCACTGCGGCGCGGGTCCGTCACTTGGAATCGTCAGACCCTACCCCAGACTCAGTTCCGCACTCGGCCAAAGAAGTGGAAGTGGCCTATGTACGAGAAGGAAAATTGCAGAGTGTGAAGGGAAAGGCCTGCGTTCTGGCTTGTTACAACGGCATGATCCCATACCTCTGCGCTGAGCTGCCGGAAACACAAAAGGAAGCTTTGCACTACGGAGTGAAAGAGCCGTTCATCTATACCCACGTAGCGATTCGCAACTGGCAGGCATTTCATAAGCTGGGAATCCGGCAGATTATTTCGCCGGGCGGCTATCACTGCTTTACCATGCTGGATTTTCCCGTCAGCCTGGGCGCCTACCAGTTTCCCCGCGCTCCGGAGGAGCCAATCGTGTTGTTCATGTTACGCACGCCGTGCAAGCCTGGGCTGCCTCGCCGCGACCAGTACCGCATGGGACGATTTGAACTGATCAACACGCCATTCTCCACCTTTGAACGGAATATCCGGGACCAGTTGCAGCGAATGCTGTCAGCGGGGGGATTCGATTCGTCCAGGGACATCGCGGCCATTACGGTGAATCGCTGGGCGCACGGATACGCTTATGAGTACGATTCGTTTTCCGATCCACAATGGGCGCCGGACGAACGTCCGTGCGTGGTTGGCCGCAAACAGTTTGGACGGATTTCGATCGCCAACTCCGATGCCGGCGCCAGCGCCTATACCGACGTAGCCATCGACCAGGCTTATCGCGCGGTGCAGGAACAGATGAATATGGGTTAGCGACAGTGGGTTCGATTTTCGGCGGCGGCTCAACGCGGAGTTGCCTTCGCACGGCGTTCGGGTTGAGGCGTCCTGCCGGCCAGATCGAAAGCCGTGTTCACCAGCCCGACGTGGGAAAACGCCTGGGGAAAATTTCCCAGCATACGCTTTGCGACCGGATCGTATTCTTCCGCAAGCAGGCCGACGTCATTCCGGATATCCAACAGACGCTCAAACATGCGCACTGCATCCTCGCGGCGGCCCTGCAAAACATAATTATCGGCAAGCCAGAATGAGCAGGCGAGAAACTTTCCTTCGCCGTGGGGCATACCGTCGACCGCGGGGTCCTGCGTGTACCTGCCGACAAAGCCATCCTCCATAAGGTGAGTCTCGATGGCTTTGACCGTGCCCACAACCCGCGGGTCATCGGCAGGGAGAAAGCCGACCAGAGGCATCATGAGCAGGCTGGCATCGAGATGTTTGGAGCCATAATACTGAACAAAGGAATTCAGTTCTGCGTCAAAACCCTGCCGGCAAACCTGTTCGTGAATTGTATTGCGGAGAGACTTCCAGCGCGCGATATCTCCGGAGAACCAGCCCTGCTCCACGGACCTGATGGCGCGATCAAGTGCAACCCACGCCATCATCTTGGAGTGGACGAAATGGCGGCGAGGCCCGCGCATCTCCCATATACCGTCATCGGGCCGCTCCCATCCCGACTCAAGAAATTCCAGCAGAGCCAGAGCTATATCCGGGCCTTCATCCTGGGGAGGTTCGAGCCCAGCCTGGCGGTATTGGAAGAGGGTGTTGGCGATCTCCCCAAAGATGTCCAGTTGAAATTGCTTGTAGGCCGCGTTGCCGACGCGCACCGGTACGGAATTTTCGTAGCCGGAGAGCCAGTCCAGTTCCAGTTCGGTGAGCCTGCGTTCGCCGCCCAAGCCATAGACGATGTTGAGTTCTGAAGGTTGCCCGGCTACGGTTCGCAGAAGCCATTCACGCCATGCTTTGGCTTCCTCGTGGTATCCCGCATCCAGCAGGGAGTGCAGGGTAAGAGTGGCATCGCGTACCCAGCAAAAGCGGTAATCCCAGTTGCGTACGCCACCCGGCCACTCTGGCAGCGAAGTTGTAGGCGCGGCCACGATCCCACCGGTGGGCATGAAGGTAAGGGCCTTCAGTGTGATCAGGGACCGCAATACTGCTTCATGCCACTGCCCCTGATAACAGCAACGATCGGACCACTTCTTCCACCAGTTCTCCGTGTCCTGCATGGCCTGGCAAACATTCAATGCCGCGGGCTCATCGCGGTTTGACGGGTACCAGGTGAGATCGAAAGCTACCTTCTGCCCTTCGACCACTGAAAAGTTCGCTAGAGTTTTGAAGTTTTCTCCGCGCAGTGGCACTTCGGTGCGCAGGCAGAGCTTGTCCGGGCCGGCGATGGCTGAGATGCCGTGGTCGGTGCGGCGGACCCAGGGCACAACCGAGCCGTAGTCGAAGCGAATCACCAGTTCGAGGTTCATATGGACCTCGCCTCTGGTTCCCGCAACTACGCGTACCAGCTCCGGCTTTCCATCACGGAGTGTCATGAAGTCGATCAACCTGGCCGATCCACTTTCAGTTTCAAATTCAGTCTCGAGGATCAGCGTTCCGTCACGATAACGCCGGCGAATAGCCCTGGCCGGTTCGGCGGGGGAAATTGACCAGTGTCCGTTGTCAGCGGTTCCTACCAGAGCGGCGAAACACGCCGGCGAATCGAAGCGCGGGAGACAAAGCCAATCGATCGAACCCTGTTTGGATACCAGGGCTGCGGTGTGACAGTCGCCGATGACTGCATAATCTTCGATGGGAATCGACAGAAATCAACCTCGACAAGTTGGATTCAGCTCGGAACTTTCATTAAAACACGCGCCATCGCTGGACTGACCATTCTTCCTCACACTCAGCACTTGACGAGCGGGCGGCGCAGGCCGTACAAACCATTGGCCCGAGCCAGCACAGAGTTTGATGCGAAACCCTGCGGTTGGGTGGTTGGCGGTTGGCCCGATTCTTCCGCCGCCAGTGAGCCATGCCAGACGCTTCCACAATGGTTCGACAATGACTGCAACTGCCGGCCCCACATCCGACAAAAATGGCGCGGCTGGCAATTCGGGCCTGCTTGCGCTGCTGGTTGTCTCTGCGTTCATCAATTACGTTGACCGCGCCAATCTCTCCATCGCCGCTCCGTTGCTGAAAAATGATCTGGGAATTTCCGCCACACAATTGGGGATGCTGCTCTCGGCTTTTTTCTGGACCTATTCGACTTTCCAGATCGTGTCGGGCTGGCTGGTGGATCGTTTTGACGTCAACCGGATTATGGCACTTGGCTTTCTTGTATGGTCGGTAGCGACTGCGGCCACGGGCATCGCCAACACTCTGGCCGTACTGTTCGTGATGCGCCTTCTGCTTGGTATAGGGGAGTCCGTGGTCTATCCCTCGTACTCGAAGATTCTGGCGCGTCACTTTCCGGAACAGCGGAGGGGTTTTGCAAATGCGGTGATTGCCGCCGGAGTTTCCTGTGGACCGGCGTTTGGACTGTTCGCCGGCGGTATGCTGATGTCTAAAGTTGGTTGGCGACCTTTCTTCATAGCTCTGGGCCTAACCAGCATCGCCTGGCTTTATCCCTGGCTTCGCTGGATGTCTCGCCAACCTGCGATCAATATCTCCAGCGGAAAACAACCTGCGGCTGGACTACGCGATATCTTGCAGCAGCGCTCGGCGTGGGGCACATTCGCCGGGCTATTCTGCCTGAACTATGTCTCATATTTCCTGATTACCTGGCTGCCGTTCTACCTGGTGCGCGAGCGCGAATTTTCCATGGGCCTGATGGCCAGAGTTGGCGGTGCGGCGTTTCTGATGAGCGCCATGTCTGCGACCGTTTCCGGATGGCTTTCCGATCGCTGGATTGGCAGCGGCGGCAGCCCGACTCTGGTCCGCAAAACATTTATGGCCACAGGCCTGACCGGGGCCGGGATTTCGCTGGCGGTTTGCGTGATGGCGGGTGCGGCAATTTCTGTCATTTTCCTGTTTCTCGCCAGCCTGTTCTATGGCATGTGCGCCTCCAACGTGTGGGCGATTACCCAAACCCTGGCTGGACCTAAGGCGGCTGGTAAATGGACCGGCGTGCAAAATTTCGTGGGCAACATGGCGGGCGTCGTGGCGCCAGCCCTGACCGGCTACGTGGTGGATAGAACCGGAAAGTTCTTGCTTCCGTTCGTCATCACTTCGGTGGTTGCCATCGTGGGCTCGCTCTTCTGCCTGTTCGTGGTGGGTCCAATAGAGCAGATCGAGTGGAAGCCGGCGTCATTGCTTGAGCCGCACAGCGCTTCGCCACTGGCCTGAGTGGATTGTAAGGCTTGGCGCATACCTTCTGCCGTTTACGAGGCTGTACAATCATTTAAGCCAGCAAGAGTTTTACGCTCGTCTTGCGGCGCCTCTAAAAACATCGTACCAATTCAAATAAAGGTAGATTATTTGTGATTGTTGGCGTTCCGAGAGAGAGCTATCCGGGGGAGCGGCGTGTAGGGCTGGTTCCCATGGTTGTGCCGAGCCTGGTAAAAGCAGGGGTTGAAGTTGTGATCGAAACCGGCGCCGGGATGGAAGCCGGCTATCCGGACCAGCAGTACGTCGAGAAGGGCGCGAAAATTCTTCCCGAGCGGGGCGCGGTTTTCGGTGCTGCCGATGTGGTCGTCCAGGTGCTTTGCTACGGCTCGAATGACGCTACCGGCGAGGCTGACCTTCCTCTTCTACGCCGGGATCAGGCCCTGATCGGTTTTCTGCGGCCACTGGGATCGCTGGAAATGTTGCACCGGCTGGCCTCCACCGGCGTCACCTCCTTCGCCATTGAGTTGATACCGCGAACAACGCGAGCCCAGAGTATGGACGCGCTTTCTTCCATGGCAACCGTCTGCGGCTACAAGGCGGTGCTGATCGCGGCTGAGACCCTGCCACGCTTTTTTCCCATGCTGACCACGGCGGCTGGGACCATCACGCCCGCCCGGGTGTTTGTGATCGGCGCTGGAGTTGCCGGATTGCAGGCCATCTCCACCGCGCGAAGACTTGGCGCAGTGGCACTCGCTTATGATTTGCGGCCTGCAGCCAAGGAGCAGGTGCAAAGCCTGGGAGGACGGTTTGTGGAGCTTCCGCTCGAGGCCAAAGACGCCCAGGATGCCCGCGGGTATGGCACCCAGCAGGACGAATCCTTTTACCAGCGACAACGCGAGTTGCTAGGCCGGGTGGTGGGGGAGAGCGATGTAGTGATCAGCGCGGCGGTGATCCCAGGAAAAAAACCTCCGGTGCTGGTGACAGAGGAGATGGTAAAAGGTATGGCCCCCGGCTCCGTGATTCTCGACTTAGCGGCCGAACGCGGCGGCAATTGCGAACTGACGCGCCCGGGTCAAACCATCGTTGCGCACGGCGTCACAATTATCGGCCGAATCAACGTGTCCAGCGGCGTACCTTACCATGCTAGCCAGATGTACGCGCGCAACATCACCGCATTCTTGTTGCACATGCTAAAGGATGGCAAGTTACGGCTTGATCTGGACGACGAGATCATTCGCGAGACTTTGCTGACCCGGGGCGGCGAAGTGGTAAACCAGCGGGTGCGGGAATTCTTCGCGCAGCCGGCACCGGTTGCGAGCGGAGATTAGGTTTGGAAACGATGCTTGCGGAGGAAGAATGAGTTCCACGTTAATCAATGGCCTGTTTGTTTTCATGCTGGCGGCCTTCATCGGATTTGAAGTCATTCGGCGGGTTTCCCCGTTGCTGCACACTCCGTTGATGTCGCTGACCAACGCACTCGACGCCATCGCGGTGGTAGGCGCCATCGTGCTGGTGGGGAAACACGAAAGCCGGCTTTCTTTCGTGCTCGGGATGCTGGCCGTGATCGCAGCGACCAGCAACATCGTCGGCGGGTTCCTGATTACCGATCGTATGCTCAAGATGTTCAAGACCAGCCGTCCGACCAAGCCATGAACACTTTGCCCGTGACCCAGCCCGTCATCGAAATAACCTACCTGGTCGCCAGCATCCTTTTCATTCTCTCGCTGAAGTGGATGAGCTCGCCCAGCACCGCCAGGCACGGCATCTGGGCCGGCGAGATTGGAATGCTGCTGGCGATCGGCGGTACTCTATTGCAGCACGGTATTGTCGATTACAAATGGATTGCCATCGCCCTGGTGCTGGGAACCTGCGTTGGGATTCCGCTCGGCCTGGTGCAGATGACGGCCGTCCCCCAGCGGACAGCTCTTAGCCACGCATTCGGCGCATTCTGCGTCACCCTGGTCGGAACGGCGGAATTTTATTTGCGGAGCCCGCAGATACCGCGTTTTACCATGACAGTTCTCTCCACCGAAGTCATCCTGGGCTCGCTGACGTTTACCGGCAGCCTGATGGCCGCCGGAAAGCTGCAGGAGGTCCTGCCCCAGCGCCCGATCACCTACAAAGGGCAGAACCTGGTCAATCTGTTCTTGCTCGCGATCGCGATAGCGGGCGCCGGATACCTGGTGTTGCATCCCGGGGCCCGGCAATTATTCCCGCTGATGCTGGGGATTTCGCTGCTTTTCGGAGTGTTGATGATCATACCGATCGGTGGCGCAGATATGCCGACGGTGATTTCTCTGCTGAACTCCTATGCCGGACTTTCCGCCGCGGCGATGGGATTCGTGCTCGACAGCAAACTGCTGATCATCGCCGGCGCGCTCGACGGCTCATCCGGCCTGATTCTCTCCATCATCATGTCGAAGGCCATGAACCGGTCGTTTGGCAATGTTCTTTTCGGAGCTTTTGGGCAGGTTCAGGCGACGGCTGCAGCCGGACAGGAAGCCAGGACGGTCCGAAGCGCCACCGCGGAGGAGGCCGCTGCCATTTTGTCCGCCGCCAACAAGGTGGTTGTGGTTCCGGGGTATGGGATGGCAGTCGCCCAGGCCCAGCACAAAGTGCGCGAACTTTATGACGCTCTCAGCAAACGTGGAGTGGATGTGCGATTCGCGATTCACCCGGTCGCGGGACGCATGCCGGGGCACATGAACGTGCTGCTGGCTGAAGCTGACATCCCCTACGACCGCCTGGTAGAAATGGACGACATCAATGGCGACTTTCCGCAGACCGACGTGGCGCTGGTAATAGGCGCCAACGACGTCACCAATCCGGCGGCACGCACCGACTCCGCCAGCCCCATCTACGGCATGCCGATCCTTGACGTCGACAAAGCCCGCACCGTTATGGTGATTAAACGCAGCATGAGCCCGGGCTTCGCCGGGATCGACAATCCCCTTTACTATCTCGACAAGACACTAATGCTATTTGGGGATGCCAAGTCTTTTGTGAACGACATTGTGCGAGAACTTGCGGGCGGAGGCAGCTAGCGGGCGTCGACTCCAGAGTGCCCGGTGTTTCCCGACTAGTCATCCTGAATTCAACCACCAAGGACGCGAGGTTATACGAAGGCCTGATCCCTTACGGCCGTGGTGGGGTTGTGAAATCAAAAATCTCCGATACAGATCGGTTTCACAGCGTACTTACCACAGTGGTAGACTTCGCCTATGGCTAGCAAAAAGAAACCCAGCAAAAAGCAGAAAAAGACCAGGAAAGCGGCTGCCAAAAAAGCGGCTCCGAAGAAGAAGACGGTTCACAAAAACGCCTCTGCGAAGAAGGCCCTCAGGAAAAAAGCGCTTCGACGCAAAGCCGCAGCGAGCAGGAAGGTTGCCGCCAAACCAGCCACATCTCGCAAGAAGACAAAAATACCTAAGAAGCCTGCACAGCGTGAAGGCCGCAGCCCCGAGACCGTGACATATTCAGTTGACGAACCGGTGTCGCGCCCGGGCAGCCAAGCAGGTGATTTGCAGGGATTGTCCAATCTCGAACGAGCCGATTCGGAAAGCGTCCAGGAGTTGCTGGAAGAAGGCAACGCGTTTGAAGCCGATGTGGTGACGGGCGTGGAAAATGCCGATGAGGTGCGGGAGGTTCGCACTCGGGAAGTGCCGGAGGATGATGTTCCTGAAGAATATCTGGATCAAGACTGATCACCCAATGACGCGATGTGCGCCTCAGCGTTCCAGCACAGCGGGAGAGATTCGCTGGGAAGTTCTCACTTAGGGGTTCCTAACCAGAAGTAAAAAGTTGCGCCCTGCTGGACTTGGGCTGTAGCCCAAACTTCTCCGCCGTGCCTTCGAACAATTCTTTGCACGGTCGCCAGTCCGATTCCGTTGCCGGGGAACTCCGTGACCGGATGCAGCCGTTGGAACGGCTGAAATAATCGCTCGGCAGTGCGAGGATCAAAGCCGGCACCGTCGTCGCGAACGAAGTACACCGTGCGACCATCTTTGATCTCCGAGCCAAATTCTATTCTGCCGCGTGCGTGCGCCGAGGTGTATTTCCAGGCATTCCCAAGCAGGTTTTCCAGTACGATGCGCAGAAGCCGGGGATCGCCATCAACTTTTTCCAGATCGGAAATTACAAACTCGACCTTCCGCTGCGGTTGACCGCAGCTCAAATCATCGGCTACAGATCGCGCCATCAGGCCGAGATCGACCGATTCCAGCCGCAAAACACTGCTGGTCACGCGCGACAGATTCAGCAGGTCATCGATCAACTGGATCATCCGCCTGCCGGAACCGCGAATATGCTCAACCAAATCTTTCGCTTTGGCGTCGAGCTTGCCGCCGTATTCCTTCAATAGCACATAGGTAAATCCGTTGAGCGCATCGACAGGGCCCCGCAAGTCGTGAGAGACCGAGTAGGAAAACGCTTCAAGCTCGCGATTGGTAAACAGCAGTTCACGAGTGCGCTGGGTAACGCGGTCTTCAAGCTCGTCGTGGGCCTTCCTGAGCGCATCGTCGCGCTGTTGGATTTCCGAAAGCATATCGTTGAACGCGGTGATCAGCAGGCCGACCTCGTCGGCCTCTTTGCTTGGAGCGGCGCGAGTGGAGTAGTTCTTATCCTGCGAGACGGCGGCAGCCACATGTGCCAGGTCGACGATGGGCTGAGACACCGATTTTCTGAACAATGACGATACCAGCAGCGCTGCGATCAAGGAGAGCAGCAATACGGCGAAGGCGATTGCCGCGTAACGCCTGAGGCGTTGGGAAAGTTCCCTCAGGTCGGCCCGAATGTAAACTGCGCCGACCGGCTTTCCCTGGAAGACGATGGTGCGGACCAGCACCAGGTGGTTGCCCTTGATCCAGTACGCCTCGGGTTTTCCGGCGGGTATCGGAGGCAGCTCAAGCGTATCGTCTGCGCCATCTCGGGAGTACTGCGCAAAGGCTCTGCCGTCACGGGCGAAGATGCCGGCGGAGGCGATGTCGGGCGAGCTTCGCAGCGCGGATAGGGTATTGCCCGCCGACAAGGGATCATTGAACAATAGAGCCGAGACACTGTTGGAACCGATAATTTCCGCTTGCGCGGACAAGGTGTGGGCCAGGCTTTGCCGGAACGTGAACTGGTCATAAGTGAAGAAAGCGGCACACGCCAGAACCAAGGCCGCACCGCTTACCAGCATGTTCATCAAGGTGAGCTTGGTCGAAATCGATCGGCTAAAGGTCAGGCGCATGTCAATTTTCTCCTGCGCTTTTGCCAATCACTTTCACTGCTACCTTAAGCAGTTCAGAGCTGACGGTTATGCCCTGTTCCGCCATCGGGCTCACGTTTGCCACGAAGCGGATTCGCTCTCCCTGGGTTACCAGTTCGATCATGCCGCCGCGCTCGGCGAAGCGGGGAATATCACTAACGGTCAGGGCTCGGAGTTGTCGCGCGCCGGCGAGGACGGCAGTGAGCCTCCCTTCTTCCGAAGCGCTCACGAACAAAATCTGGCAGCCGGCGGCTTCCTGCAGGGTGGGAATATTTCTGGCGACTACACTCCTGCCATCGATAGTCTCGCCCTCGACGGTGGCATCCAAAACCGAACCAAACGGGTTCTTGCCGAGCACGCAGATGGCAAGAGAGTCGTTGTGCTGGTGGGGAAGCGACGGCCATCGGACAAACTTGCCGAAGTTGAACAAGTACGCGGCTTTGACCTGAGCCTCGGTCGGGCGGATCGGCTGAGGCTGCGCTGATAAATGAGAAGTGGCGCTAAAGAAACTGACTATCGCCAGCAGAACTACGAATAAGGGTCGCCGGAACTGCGTTTGGCTCCGCTCACGGAATCGCGTCACGACTAGGTTCAGCGCTTCCACGTAATCTGTCCGTAGACGCTTCTTTTGATTTCGACCAGTGGCCCGGGGTCGCCGGCAAATTCGGGATGGTGAGGCTGCAGCAGATTTCGTCCGGCAATTGAAGCCTGGAAGTGCTCGCTCATTCGCCAGGCGACACGCGCGTCAGCGGTCGAATAGGAAGGAATCAGTTGGCCCGGCAGGGCGCTGATGTAGCGGTAGTCGACATCGAGAGTGACGGTTCTGGAGAGATCGAAGCCGGATTGCACCGAGACCTGATGCTGGGGACTCGACCCTTCTATACTCGGGATGGTACCGACGTCCTGGGAATTGGGAGCTTTTTTCAACTCCACCTGCAGGTAAGAATATGACCCGCGCAATCGCCACCAGCGGGTAGGTTTCCACTCCGGCGCCACTTCTCCTCCGGAGGTCGTGCCCAGGAGGCCATTTCCGAACTGAGCAGGAAGCAGAATATGCGTGGGCTGCGGGTCAGTCTCGATAAAAGGCGCTCCCGTAATGTCTTCGCTGAACAGATCGCTGTAGTGGTTATAGAAACCCGCCAGGTCGATGTAAAAATTCTTGCCAATAAGACGCCGGTAGCCCAGTTCGTAACCGTTGAGTTGTTCCGACCGGAAATTTCGGTTCGCGTTGAAGCGCGCGAAGAAAGGCAGGCCGTTGGGCGCGATGTCAATGAATCCGCTGAGAAAGAAATCCCGTTCAGCGTCGGAAGGAGTGCGCACCGCGTGGGTAAACGCCAGCCAGACGCTTTGAGTCGCGGTGGGCGTCCACAGCAGGCGGCCGCTCGGTTCGAGCTGCGCGCCGGTGAAATTCGTCTTCAGCAGCTTGGTGCCGACGGAGAGCATCAGGCGATCGTTGACCAGGGAGATCTCATCCTGGAAGAAGGCGGTGAATAGCTGATCGGTTCTCTTGGCGGGTAGAAAAGTGAGTCCCGACACCACCTGGATGTCATTACCCCGGCTGAAGCGTGCCCCCAGGCCCCAGGAAAATTGGTGCCGTGCCGCCGGTTGAAAACGCTGGAGGAAATCGACATCGAATGTATCTCGTATGTCGCCAAAGTTCGGCTCGTGGCGGTTGGTGCGATCGTAGTAAGCCTGGAGCTGGATATCGTTGTTCTGGCTGAACGTTCGTTTCCAGCGCCCGGAAATATTCGCGCCTGAAAGCAGCGCAGTATCATCGAGTACTTGCGAATAGGGCGGAGTATAGCTGGTACCCACTACGCTTTCGCCGGCGCCTTCATCGTAGATATCGCCTTGCAGATTGAAAGTATCGCGGTCGTTCCGGGTCCAGTCCACGCGAAACCCGCTCTGTGCCGCTCGCCAGCGATCAAAGTCGCGGCCATCAGGATGAAACTCCGGCCCGCGGTTGAATCCTTTTACGTACACCCGGTAGTCCAGATTCCTGCCGTTCCCTCCGCCGTAGCGGGCATTCAAAAATCCCTGTTCTTCGTTTCCTCCGCCCACACTCAGGAGGGTTCCGTGAGTATCTTTGCTGAGCTTGGTGATGATGTTGATGACGCCGTTGACCGCATTGGGACCCCAGATCGTACCGCCAGGCCCGCGAATCACCTCAATGCGGTCGACGTCCTCCAGTACTGTGTCCTGCACCTCCCAATACGTACCCGCAAGCAGCGTGGTATACACCGTGCGGCCGTCAATGAGCACCAGCACGGAACGCGACAGGCGGCTGCCAAAGCCGCGAATGCCGATCGACCATTTGTTGCTGTCGATGCGCGCCACTTCTATCCCGGGGGCCAGTCGCAACGCTTCCGGAATGCTGGTGGCACCCGAGCGCTCAATGTCGTCGTGGGTGATGACGTAAACCGCGGCGGGAGTTTTCCATACCTCTTCCGGTTCCTTGGACGCGGTGGTTACTTCGATACTTCCCAGCTGCTCCAGGCTTAGTTGTTTTACAGGATTGCCGGATTGTGGCGGTTGGGTGGTTTCTGACAGACTATTGAGCGACAGGAACAGCGACAGGGACAATGAGGCGCAGAACAATACTGACGCTCTGGCGGCGTGAGTCGAAAATCGGCGGAAGCGAGTGTCCATTGGCGAGTGGCGCTCTTACCAGTCAACTCCACTACTGCCGGTCAGGCGATACCGAAATGGCGCTTGCAGGCTAAACGGGTGACTTCGCCACTTTTTCCTGCAACAGTCTTTTGACTACAGCCAGAAGTTCATCGGGCTCGACATTGCGTTTTTGCAACCAGGCGTCCACCAGCCCGATCGTTTCGCCCGGCAACGCAGAAAAGCCCGACAAAACCAGAACCGGCGTGCGAGGCCGCAATTGCTTCATCTCGCGCGCCACAGATAGCCCCTTCATCCCCGGCATCCAGTAATCCAATACGACCGCGTCAACGGCATGGTCGCGGAATACCTGCAGCGCCTCCGTGCCGCTGCGTGCCAGCAGGACCTGGAATCCAGCCGATTCAAACACCATTCGCCGCGAGGTTAATTGCTCCTCTTCATCCTCGGCGCACAAGATCGTCTTGTGGCCGACGTCAGCGTTTTCCATGGACGGGGCCTCTTTAGCCTGGGTCATCAGAACCTTTGATATGGCGCCCAAAAGAACATTCGGATCTTGTCCTTTTTGCACGTAGCCATCTACTCTGCTCAAAAGACTGGCGGGAAGTTGCGCAATCGCCGAAACGACGACTACAGGCAGCGTGGGATAAAGTGCTCTCAGCCTAGCCGCGACCTCATCGCCATTCATTCCCGGCATCGCGTAATCCAGCAACACCAAATCAACGCCACTTCCCTCGGAAAGAGCCCGGAGAGCGTCCAGTCCTGAGGAGGCGGCAACCACCTCATAGCCAAAACTCTCCAGAAAGAGCTGACGTACCTTCAGCGTCTCAGAGTCATCGTCTATGCAGAGAATGGTTGGAGCCCGGTTTCGCAAGTTTGCCTTTGAGGACTCCCGGGGGAACAACTGCAATCACAGATGAAACAGGATGATGGCAGGAATCGCGGCGGCGGGCCATACAGCGTTTGCTGTAGTGTTCGCGCCGTGCGCAGCGCTTAACCGATTGCGAGGCAGTTCTTCCCTAACCTAGGGTCATGTTCAGGGTTCCGCCGCTAACTCGTTGGAACGCGATTGAAGAAGAAAAAAGGGAGCCGAAGCTCGGCTCCCAAGCCGGAGTCGCCAATCCCAACTATTTGCAGCTGTCGCTCACCATTTTCACTTCGGTCACCTTCAGATGACCATGCTCGTTGTCGCTTTTCTTCATGCCGCTATCCTTGGCGGCATCTTTCGCGTCTTCCTTCATGTTGTGCATCTTCGCATTGGAAACGACGCCAGTGGCGTCTATGGTGTGGCCGACATGCTCGGACAGATCCACAGCGCTGCTGGTAACGTCCCAGGTGCTTCCATCATTGCCGGTCAAGACAAACTCGTTGGCATTGTCGCCCTTGGCCAGGCAGCCGGTTACATCCCTTACGTCGGCTTTGGATTTAGCGAATGACAAGCAAGTCGCCAAACAGACCACGATGGCGCAGAAAAGTATTTGGTTGGCCTTCATGCTGGTTGTCTCCTTTCGAGGTAGTTGTGCCCGATCTCCCGTTCTTGCGACTTCTATGATGTCCGGAATGCGGCGTACGCTGTCCGCCGCCGACATTTCGGCACCGGCTGCAGTCAACTGAACCAAGGCAGTTTGCATCCAAACGCCGGCTTGAAAACCAATCTTGATCTAAAGGAGTTCAACTATGGCCCCCGAAAAATCAGAGAAGTGCGCTCACTTGCCTTGCGTGTGTATTGCTCCTCCAGGAGAAAAGTATTGCAGCCAATTCTGCCGGGACGCCGGATCGACAGAAACTGAGATTGGATGTGACTGCGGACACCCGGCTTGTAACCAGTAAATCGAATCTAACCTCACCAGTCTTTCTCAGCCAATGTTCGATATCGGACTTGTCATCAGGTTGGCAGCGGCGAAGCTCCGTGGTGCGGCATCGGTGCAACTATGGGCCGGGCTTCTCATGCTACGTCCGCCTCGATTTCTTTACCGGCGACAATTCCTCAGTCCCTCCGCGTGCGACAAGCGCTTATAACCGTCGCGGCTAGCCGTGAGTGTTTGAAGCGCTTTCCTCGCAAGTACAGCCCTTGCCTCATGTGCGCCAGCGTACGAACATTCTTGCCCGCCGCCCTGAAGTACGCTACCGTACAGCGTTTGGGGTATTGCTGGGGGCGTCCATCAAAGTGAAAATGCTTGCAGACAAGGAATCGGGGCGATGTGAAGAAAATCCTGATTGTGGATGACAGCCCGGTGGTGCGCCACAGCCTTTGCACCCTATTTCGAGAGCGGGCCGAATGGCACGTGTGTGGCGAGGCCGAGAATGGCCGCGAGGGAATCGATAAAGCACAAGAGCTTTCCCCGGACCTGGTTCTCATGGATTTGTCGATGCCGGTCATGAATGGCTTTCAGGCCGCCCGCGAGCTTCGTCAGTTAATGCCTCAGTTACCTATTTTGATGTTTACCAGCAGCAAGACCGCTCAACTGGAAACCGAAGCGCTGGCGGTGGGTGTCACTGCCGTCTGCTTCAAATCCGAGGGGGTCGAGACCCTGGTTACCAGCATTCGACATCTGCTGAAGGCCTAGTAGCCAAATCTGTAGGCGTTGTGTCTCCAAAGACTGAAATCGTTCGACCAGAATGGTCGGTCAAAATTGAGAGCCTGCGGCAGGCTCGCAAACTAAGTCAGGCCGACTTCGGCCGTGGGTTAGGTGTCTCCGCGATGGCGGTATCGCGCTGGGAACGGGGCGCGTCAGAACCTTCCGGCCAGGCATACATCCGCTTGGGCAACCTGGCCGGCGATCCTCTTTGCTGGTTTTTCTGGGAGCGGGCGGGCTTGAGTTTGTCCGATGTAACCCGGGTGTTGCCCGCAGCTCGGCGTCGTCTTTCTCAAACCGGGATTGCGAAACTGCAGTTTGCTCAGGCAGGCAGCGGCAAGAAACGTTTCCATAAAGTGGCGAACCTGGTCGCGGTCCCGCTGCTTCCGGTTCATGCCGGAACTCACGGATGCGTGGGGGACAATACTGATTTGTCAAGTGTTGCGGCCGAATCCATTCTGGCAGCGCCGGTTGAGTGGTGTCCGAATCCCGGGTCGACAGTGTGCCTGCGGGTGAAGGGCAACTCGATGTCGCCGCTTATCCTCGACGGCTATATCATCGCGGTGGACTTATCCGAGAATCAAAATGACCACCTCGTTGGTCAGATCGTTCTGGCCTCACACAAGGAGAAAGGGTTGCTGGTGTCGCGCCTGATCCGATTCGATCATATGGATGCTTTGGTCTCTGACCAGCGCGACTACGAGTCGGTCCCGGCCAACCCAGGTTCGGCTTGGCGGACCGTAGGCAAGGTCGTATGGTGGGCCGGCCGGCCTAAGTAGGTCAGAAGTAATTTCGCGATTCTTCACGTCGCTAAAACTTCGCTCTGCGGGTGGCGCGGTAATAGCGGTGAACGAGTCCGCTCCGCGGACGCTCTACGCGGCGCGCCGGGTTCGCGCTGCTTTCTCAGCCGCCTGTCTGCGATTCTGCTTGCCGCGTCTGCTTGCCGCTCTTGTTGCCTGACGCGAAAGAGCCTGATGACTGGCTCCGCTACGAGATTCTCGCCGCAAAGCGCCGGCCACAGCACGCGAGCGTTTGCCCGAGGTTTTGTGCCCGCGTTTCTTTGCCGCTTTAGTGTCCTGCTGCGCCTTCTTTCGGGTTTCAGCCGAGCCCTTTGGTGGCGCCAATTTCACTCCGGCTCGCCGCGCTTTGGATAGGCCGATCGCAATCGCCTGTTGAGGCGATCGGGCGCCATGTTTTCCTTCACGCACGTGGTGAATCTCTTCCCGCACGAATTCTCCAGCCTGAGTTGAGGGTGACTTGCCCTCACGCGCATCTTCCCGCGCCCGCTCCAATGTTTCCTTATCCGGCATATGAATCGCCCTCCTCGAAGAAACTGCTTCAACTGCCAATGTGAACTCGGCGAAGGCGCATCGCAATCAGGCATTCACTGTAAGCGGAGAACCGCCGTCGCCCAGACGCTGCGAAAAACAGCAGGCCTACGCGGCGTTTCGCCCGGTCTTTGTTTTGCGCTTATGAATTCGAGCCGAGAGCTGTGACTTGGCCTTCTCCAGCTCGGCCCGCCGGCTTGCGCTGAGACCCCGTCCCGCGCGATTGATGAAGTAAGTGAGCATCCGCATCCCCGACGCCGGACCCTTGGGTGAAACCTTCTTCGAAGCCAGAGCCCGAGCTATGGCGGATGCCTTCTGTGTAAACAACCCTGCAGGCGGATGGGTGGAATCGGTCTTGACCTTTGCTACCCAGCGTTTTTTGGCTGAACGTGATGTGGAACTCTTCCTGGTTCCGGCCATACTGCCTCCTAAACAAAAAGCTGACGGTGACATACCCGCGAGAACCCACGAGATAAGATGCCTATGACCGAGCACGCGACCTTCCGCCGGTTAGGTAGAGGATTTTCTTTTCGAGGTTACAGCTCAAACCTGATATCAGACCCTCGCTTGATCTCCTATGGTCTTAAGGTATTGCCCTCATCACGCATGATTACCCGGAGATGACATTAGCGCATCAGCGGCGCTCGGCTTCCGCCGCGGACAAAAGTTTCGAAAAAGCGATAGTCGATGACGATGGTCAATGGCAATGGCAGTGGAAAAGGCGACGCGGCAGATTTAGCGGCCGGGAAGTCATCACTGCCGAGCCTGCGACGATCCGCCGCTGTATGCCGGGCTTGCGACCTCTGGAAGAATGCCACCCAGACGGTATTCGGCGAGGGATCGTCGAATGCCGCCATCATGCTGGTGGGCGAGCAACCGGGCGATCGGGAAGACCTCGCCGGTCGTCCGTTCGTCGGCCCGGCGGGAATGTTGTTGGATGAAGCTCTTGAGGAAGCAGGGATCGATCGCGCTGAAGTTTATGTCACCAACGTGGTGAAGCACTTCAAATGGGCTCCCTCGGAACGAGGCAAGCGACGCATTCATAAGAAGCCCCGCTACTCCGAGATTGTGGCCTGCCGTCCCTGGCTGGACGTAGAACTTAAGCTGGTGCGGCCCCAAATCCTGGTTTGTTTAGGCGCGACTGCGGCTCAGTCGCTACTGGGTAAAAGCTTCAGCGTCACCCGTCAACGTGGACGATTAGTAGCGTCGGAGCTGGCTCCCAGGGTAATCACTACGGTGCATCCATCGTCCATTTTGCGGGCTCCTGACGAAGCCGCCCGCAAGGTACAGATGCGAGATTTCGTTCGAGACCTGAAAGCCGTGGCGCGGCTGCTTCCCGGTGCAAAACGACGTTCCGCCTAGCGCCTCGCGGCTCCGGCAGAAGATAAAAAAACATCATCCAAAAGCGGTCACAACAGTTCGCCCGTGGGAGCCATCCAAAAAGAAGTAAATATCGGAGGAACGCATGAGCGGAAAGCGGGCTGGTCAAAAGATTCGGTACGCCGTCGTAGGGCTGGGACACTTGGCGCAGGTTGCGGTGCTTCCCGCATTCAAAAATGCGCAGAACTCTGAATTGGCGGCGATAGTTTCCGGCGACGGCGAAAAGCTGAAAAAGTTGGGCAGGAAATATGGCTTGCAGCATTTGTACTCGTACGAAGAGTACGAGCGCGCCCTTGCGGAAGTGGACGCAGTCTACCTGGTCGTGCCCAATCATCTTCACCGGGAGTACGCCGTCAGGGCGGCCGATGCGGGAGTCCATGTGCTTTGTGAGAAGCCGATGGCCGTCAGCGAAGAAGACTGCGGCGCGATGATAAAAGCAGCCGACGACAATCATGTGAAGCTCATGATTGCCTATCGCCTGCATTTTGAAAAGGCGAACCTGGAGGCCATCCGGCTGGTGAAGAGCGGCAAACTGGGCAATCCTCGAATTTTCGACTCCGCCTTTAGTCAGCAGGTGGTCGAAGACAACATTCGCACGACCGAACCGGTAGAGAAAGGAGGCGGCCCGGTCTATGACATGGGCGTGTACTGCATTAACGCCGCCCGTTATCTGTTTCAGGCAGAGCCCACTTCGATCGTTGCGTTCAGCGCGAATAGTGGGGAAAGAAGATTTCGCAGCATCGACGAGATGACCGCGGTGGTTATGCGGTTTCCAGAGGAAAGACTCGCTAGCTTTACCTGCAGCTTCGGCGCCGCCGATGTCAGCCGCTACACGTTGATCGGGACCAAGGGTTTGCTCACGGCGGAACCCGCGTACGACTACTCGATGGGACTCAAACATCAACTGACGATTGGCGAAAGAACCAGCACCCGGCGATTTCCCAAGCGCGATCAGTTCGCCGCCGAACTGATTTACTTCTCCGACTGCATCCTGAAGGATAAGGAGCCCGAGCCATCAGGATGGGAAGGCTTGGCGGATGTGCGAATCGTGCGCGCGATCTACGAATCCGCCCGCACCGGTAGAGCCGTCCAGCTGCCGAAGCCGCCCGCCAAGAAAAAGCCCACCATGAGGCAGGAAATTCATCGCCCAGCTCACGGCAAGCCACAGACGGTGAATGCCGAGTCCCCCTCCGGAGAATGACAGGCAAATGTCTGGATGAAGACCCGGCAGGAAGTTTTCAGCTTTGAGCAAGAAGGGCGTGTTCACGCTTTGCCCACGCCCGGTACTGCGGCGCTAGTCGTGTCAGGCCGTGCGCGCGCCGGTGACGAAATGCAGAATCAGGGAAATGATCGCCAATACAAGCAACAGGTGAATCAGTCCGCCTGCAACATGGAATACGGCAAAACCGCCGATCCAGGCAATCAGCAAAACCACAAACAAAATTGTCCAGATGCTCACAGAATCCTCCTTCAGAAATGCGTTAACTGAGATGGGCTGTGGGGGCGATGAGTTGCTCGCTGAAGCCACGGGTGACCGCCGAGAGAGCTGCAGTGATCACCTTAGTCGCCGAGCCATTCTCCGAATCCGCGCAGCGGCTCGATGTAATCGCAAACGATCTTGGTAGCTCCCACCAACGGCACTGCAAGAATTAAACCCATCGCCCCCCAAATCCACGCCCAGAAAAACAAGGAAAGAGTTACAGCCAGAGGATTCAGTCGCAATCTCCTGCCGACGATCTTGGGATAGAGAACATTCATGGAGAGAACGTGAAGACCGATCACGGTGAGCAGGATCACCCCAAGCCCGGTCTTGTCGACCACGCCAATACCGGCGGCCAGCGGCGGAAGTAGCGCTAGAAATACCCCAAGATACGGTATCAAGCTTACAAAGCCACTGATGACGCCGAGAAAATAGAAATAGGGAATTCCCAGGCGCCAGAACACGATAGTACTGACCAGCGCGCTGACTAGGCCCACGAACACGTTGCCGGCAATGAAGCTGCGGATCATCGTGGATATTCTCGCCACGGTGCGGTGGGCCATCAGACGATGCTCGCGCGGGAAAAGTTTAACCGTCGAGGAGTGCGCATGGTCTTTCCAGGTCAGCATGAAATAGACCAGGAACGGCATGAAGCTCAGGGCTAACAGAACGTCTCCCAGGGTTCCACTGCCCGCCGATATCCAATGCGACAGCCCGCTCGCTTCCCGCACCTCCACCTGCACCGGTGGCTTCCCGACATTGGGAGAGGCGATGACTGAACGCGTACTTTCTTCAATCTTGCTGGTTTGCGCTCGCAGGTTGGCCAGGCTGGAATGAATCTTCCCCGAGTACCGGGGCAGCTGGGTGGCAAAGTCGACGGCTCGACTGTAGAAAAAATAAGTCAGACTTCCAGCCAGTGCAACCAGGAGAGCCACCGCCAGCAACGAGCCCAGGAATCGGGGCAGGTGGATCCGCTCGAGCCCCGCCACCACAGGCTCCAGAACGAAGGCCAACAGGACGGAGAACAAAATAGTGACCATCACCAGCTTAAGCAGATAAATCAGCCCGATGGCGGCGATCACCGCTACTACGATCTGGGCCACCGATCCAGCCTTGATGGAAGCCTGCAGAATTTCTGCGTCTTCAATCGCGGTGGCCGGAGGCGGATCGGCTTTGACCTGGCCGGTTGTCGGGCCAGGAATCGCAGCCGGGGTCGGCGAATGCGAAGACTCGGTCGGTGGGGACAAAAGTTTCTTTGTCACCTCGGTCGGTGCGGAGCTAGAGTCGGTCGGCATAGAGTGGGCGGCGGACCTTGGACGACAGCGGGCCGCGCGCTGTTGTATTCGCGGCGAAATTTGAGACGGGAGAGGAACGTCGAGGATCGGATACGACGTTCCCTGTAGACAATCCTAAGCGGGCTCGCCAGGCATTCGCTTGGTGACGGCACGCACCCGAGTCGAATCGATCTAATGGAAGGCAGGCGTTTAATAGCCATCTGCCCGAGCTAATCCGCCATCCAAGAGACGACGAGGTGAATTTGATGAAAACTAATGTTGTGAAAGCACTTCTGACTCAATTGCTTCTGATGAGTTGCTTGACTCTGCTCTGGGCCCAACAGGGGGCCGATACCAACCAAGCCCCTCCAGCGGCAGACAACACCAAAGTAAATCAGCGAGATCGTAACCAGTCCGAACCCACCGCCGACCAGCAGAAAGAAAATTCCAGCGATCGTCAACTGGTGCAGCAGATACGGCGCGCCCTGGTCAAGGACAAGTCGCTTTCCACCAATGCCCACAACATCAAGATAATCGCGCAGGACGGCATGGTGACCTTGAAGGGGCCGGTGAACTCGGACAGCGAAAAGCAGGCGGTAGAGGCGAAAGCGGCCCAGATTGCCGGATCCGACAAGGTAAGCAGCGAAATTCAGATCCGGTCCAAGTAATTTGCCGCCGCAAGGTCCGGTACCGAACCTTGGCGTCAAATTCATCCTGAACTATCAATCTTATGTTCTTGAAGAACATGAGTTAACTTAAAAAGGAGATCATCATGGCAGGTAAGAATACGGCGGTGTTTGGAATTTATCAGGACCGGGCTACGGTGGAATATGCAGTCGACATGTTGCAGCAAGCCGGCTTCCGCAATACCGACATCTCGGTGTTGTTTCCGTACAACGAAGGCACCAAAGACTTTGCCGCGGAAAAAAACACCAAAGCGCCGGAAGGCACTGCGGCCGGGGCTGGAACCGGTGCCGTCGTGGGTGGAACTCTGGGGTGGCTGGCGGGCATTGGCGCACTGGCGATTCCGGGCCTCGGTCCCTTCATCGCGGCTGGTCCGATTATGGCCGCCCTGGCGGGCGTTGGTGTCGGAGGCGCCATTGGCGGGATTGCCGGAGCTCTGATCGGAATGGGCATTCCGGAGTACGAAGCCAAGCGCTATGAAGGCCGGATCAAGGAAGGCGGCATCCTGCTCTCGGTGCACAGCGACAACTCCGACTGGACCAAGAAAGCCAAGGATATTCTGGAACGCAGCGGAGCCGTGGACGTTTCGTCCACCGGCGAAGCCAGCGCCGATTTTTCCAAGAGCGACAAACCCATGCCCCGCGCCAGCTAGCGTTGATCAGTTCGAAGTTACCGCTCAACCCCTCGCAAGAGGGGTTTTTTAATCGCCAAAAAAAGACCGCCGCACCAATGCGGCGGTAGAGGCTGAGGTCAAAGTCAGCAATTGCTACAGTTCCGGCAGGCCTGGCTTAAGCCACGCGCCTGGGCTTTTTCCTGTCCTGCCTGGGCTCCTGCTTCGGCGCCTCCTCAGTTTCGTTTGCCCCGGTATTAATCTGCTGGGCAAGCTCGGTTAGTTTCTGGTCAGTTTCCTTCTCTTCTTCAAGCGTTTCATTCAGGAGAGAGATGTGCTCCGTCTCGCCCAAAGTTTCGGCAAAGCTTCGAACCGTTCCGTATCCGGCGATTTCGTAGTGCTCGACACGTTGCGCGGCTCCGATCAAAGCGGCGTCCAGAAGATTGCCGTCGTAATCCTCTTCCATTACTTCGGCCCCTTCTTCGATAAGGCCTTCCATTCCCTTGCACTTCTTTCCCTTGGGGCTCTCGTCGAGCATGGTGAAGATCTCTTCCAGACGGCTGACGTGGCCCTTGGTCTGTTCCAGGTGGTCTTCGAATCCCTGGCGTAACTCATCGGACACGGCGGCCTTGGCAAGTTTGGGGAGGGCCTTCACCAATTGGGTTTCAGCGTTATAAAGATCTCTTAGTTCGTCGATGTACAGCTCTTTCAGTCCTTGATTCGGCATGACAACTCCACAGAATTGGGTTTGTACGGCATGGGCTGAGATGCCGCCACCGAGGGCCGGGTAGTCTCCTGAGCGGACTTCCACTGAATAACAATTAAATTTCAATCGGTGGCTGCCTTTCAAAAACAGAAATGCGCCAAGCGAACCTGAAACTGTGACGCGAAGAAGGAAGAATCCAAAAGCACCGTGCAGCATGCCCGGGTGCTGAATTCAGCATCTCAACAAGATGCGATTACACCTTCATGATGTCCCTGCCTTGCGTTCTCCTGCAGAACCATCGCCACCGCCCATTCAGGAGCCGCCCAAACCGCCCGAGAATCCCGATGTTCCGGTGCGGGAGCCCGATCCGGCGGAACCCAATCAGATCTAGGCTTGATATAGGATGCTGCGAGGCTCCAGGCGGGCGCTGATTCAGCTCTTCTGTCGCCCCAATCGCCGTACGCGCTATGGCTCGACTAGGGCGAGAATCGCTGGAGAAAGGGTTCCCGGCGCAATTTGCTTTGGAGAATTGCGCATTGTCCCCTAGGGCCCTTTCTCCAGCCTGACCGCGCGCCGTTTTCGGTTCCGATGCGACGTGGCAGTCCTGACAGCAGTACGGAAATAAGCGGCTATTTGGATTTCACCGGAAAAATAAACTAGCGCACGGCAACCTCAATGGTGTGCAGTGCAACCTAAGCGCGAACCAGTCCTGTCCCTTCTGGTTACTGCAAAGCTGCAAGTCTTTTTTGTGCTTGCCCGATCCAAACCTGCTTTGGGCTGGGCTAACCCCGGGGGCGGGGTTTCCCAGACATTCCGCCCCGGGAGTTTCAATGTCCAACCATTCGCTACAGAATATTGTCGATAAACCGCTCGATCGCCGAAAATTCGTAACCCGTACCGGCGCAACCGGACTGGGTATTGCCGCCATGACCATGCTGGGCGGCAGCCTGGGAAAGTTGCACGCCGCCACTTCAACCATTAGCGATGCAGATATCGTCAACTTCGCGCTGAATCTGGAATATCTCGAAGCCGAGTTCTACTCGGTGGCGAGTTACGGGACCACTCTGGTGGAGAGAGGAATTATTCCGTCCTCGGCAGTCGAGGCTCCAACCACTGGCGGGCACAGGGTTCCCAACTTTGCAAATTCAGAGGTGGCTTTCGTAGCATCCGCTTTGCGGGATGACGAGGCTGATCACGTCATCTTTCTGCGCAAGGCGTTGGGATCCGCAGCAGTGCAAAAACCGGCCATTAACCTTGACGCTTTAGGCTTCGGCTTTGGCAACGTTGGTGAGTTCCTGATGCTGGCCAGGATCTTCGAGGATGTTGGAGTGAGTGCCTACCTGGGTGCCGCGCCCCTGATCCAGAACAAGACGTATCTTGACGCCGCGGCCCGGATTCTGGCCACCGAAGCCCAGCATGCCGGCGCCATCAGGACCTTCGCAGTGGTGAAGGGAGTTCCGAGCAAGGCTGTGGATGCCCTCGACATCCCACCTGATCCGCACCATCTCTTCGACGTAGACCAGTCGGCCTTGTCAATTCCCCGAAGCACGTCGCAGGTTTTGAAAATTGTCTACGGGGGCGGAACGTCGTCGGGAGGCTTCTTCCCGAACGGCCTGAACGGAACCATCAAGTCGGCCTGATTCAGGGCAGGCTAGCGGGGCAGGGCTGCCTCGCTAGCCTCTAGCCTGTTGGTACTATTCTTTGAACGCCCTTGGCGCCCCAGGGTCACTGCGGCGGGATAGCAACCTGCACCATGTTGTTGCGGACCGCATACAGGACCAGCCCGCTCACGGAATGCAGATTCAGCTTGCGCATGATGTTGCTGCGATGTGTTTCCGCGGTTTTCACGCTCAGGTTCAGATGGACTGCCACCTCTTTGCTGCTTTTGCCTTCGGCAAGCAGTTGCACAATCTCACGTTCGCGCGGTGTCAAAGTAGGGAAGTTTACGTCGACATCGGCCCCGGGGCGGCTCCGGCCGAGGTATCCGCCCAGTACCATGTCTGCCACTCTGGAGGTAAAAAATGTCTTATTGGACTGCAGCGCTTCAACCGCCGCCACTAGATCGCGCGCGGCGTCGGACTTGAGCACAAATCCTCGCGCTCCCGCGTCCAGAACGGCTCGGACGACTTCGTCGGCATCGGTGATGGTCAGAATCAGCACCCTTGCCTGCGAATTGTCCCGAAGCAACTGGCGGGTGGCTTCCAACCCGTTGAGGTTGGGCATTCCAATGTCCAGAATTACAACGTCCGGCTTCAGTTCCCGGGCTTTATCGACAGCCTGCCGCCCGTCCTGGGCTTCTCCGCATACATCCCAGCCTGCATGAGACTTAAGCAGGGAAATCAATCCCCGGCGAACAATTTCATGGTCATCAGCCAGCAAAATGCGTAGCGGCTTCATAGGTTAGCTCCAGTTTTTCGAATTTAAGCGGTTGCGCAGAAGTTTTCCACCTTTGGCCCACGGCCATACGGATGCTTCAATCTCCCTCAGGTTAAGTTCAACGGTTTCAGCGATGGCCTTAGAATGCGTCTATGAAAATGCTATGTCTCTCCCGCAATGTCAATACAGAGAAAACCGTACAGGCTGGAGGAGCTTTCCCGTAGGCTCCGTATATGGTTTTTGGCGGCGTCGTGAGCGCATCACTTTCCGGATTTCAGCCTGCCAACTCGGTAGTTCCGTGTATTGTTGCAGCCTCAACTCCCGTCTTTAATCGGCTAGACAGGAGTGATACGACATGGCAAAACAGCAAGCTTTCAGTTCACGGATAGACGCCAAGGAATTCTTCGAAGCATCGGTGCGGGCCCTGCGCGATGAGGGCAAATCTGTCGAGAAGAACAGGCGCAATCGCGCCCTGGTACAGAGAGCCGAGACCGGAGAGGCCGCTAACAAGCGCGCTGTGGCTGATGCCGCCAAGGCATTAACCGCCCTATGGAAAATGCAGCCTTCAGCCAGATCTGTCTAGCCCAAAGTCATACACTCGAAGATCCAATAACCCAAAGACTTCGCTATTTCTGGGATTGCTCGCGATTGGAAGAGTGCGACTGCCTGGCCAGCACCCCCGAGTCGATGGTGGCACCGGTTCGGGAAATGGTCTGGAAGTAAAGATCGTCCTTGTCGATCTCGACCAGCATGAAGTCCCGGTCGGTATCGAAGCCTACTTCCATCTGTTGCGAACGCCGCAGGTTGTGGTACCTGAGTTGACCGGAGTTGCCGAGGACAAAATAGTAAATGTCATTCTGCGGCTTCAGCCTTTCATAAATGTGCTCGTGACCGGAAAACACAACATTGACTCCGTATTTCTGGAATAGAGGAGTCAACACCGAGCGCAGATCAAGATCTGGGCCATGAAACTTTCCATCGGAGTAAAGCGGATGATGAAAATAGCAGATCTTCCAGTCTGAACTGGCATCTCGCAGTTGCTGCTCCAGCCAGGTGAGCTGCTCCTGATTCATATACGAGCTGTCGAGCACAAAGAAGGTCACGTCACTCTTCTTGAAGCTGTAATAACGCTCCCCGCCCATATGGAACGGCTCGTACTGGCGCTCTTCCGGATGATCGTGATTACCCAGCGATGCGTAGAACTTCACGCCAGCGTCCAGCAGCGGTTTGTAAGGTTCCTCAAATTTTTTGGCGAAATCCCTGGGATTGTGTCGCCCGTAAATATTGTCCCCAAGCATGATGACAAAGGTGAAATCCACAACCTGGCGGTACGCTTCCATCTCGCGGGCCACGTCAAATTCAGGTTTGTCGCCGGTGCCATTGTCCCCGATCACGGCAAAGCGAACCGATTTCGGTTTCAGAGGCAGCGTCAGCGGCAAAGCGCCGGATGGCGGTGCGGAAGCGGCAGACTGTCCCGCGAAGGCCAACAGCGTCTGATTTGTTGCATCAGCCGGGGGCAGGCTTTCCGGGCTGGCCTGCAGCGCGCACCCGGCGAACGCCAGGCAGATGAGAAGGCTGGAAATGCAGATTCTCATTGCTTTGCACTCTCGCCTTGAAGGGCGGGCAAGGCTTCAGGCAGCAGATCGACGATCAAGTCGGCGGCAGTGTCCAGAAGAACAAGCTCGCGGCCCACGATGCGGTACTCGAGCTCGGCGGGCAACCGAGGAAGATTCAACAACAGGCTTGGAGGAGTGGACTGCATTGCGGAGTCTTGCGGGTATGGCTGGTTGACCGCGAGATTGAGCCCGTGCACCGGTTCCGCATCGCGCAGGCTGGCTCGAACCCGGCCGCCCTGGCTGCTTTGCAGGGGAGTCGCAATTAATTGTCTGAACAGCTGGCTCACCGGCGGAGTGAAAATATCTCCTGCCTTGGCCTGAGAGCGTTGCGCGCGAATCGCCTGCGCCAGCGACAGTTCGTATTGTTTGATATTCGCTGCCGTGGTCTTGCTCTTCACCGCGGGTAGCGCACCTTGCACTCGTTTGCGCAGCTTTACGTACTCATCCACCCGCTTGTCGAAATCCGCGATGACCAAGGAATTCCGGTTAACGCTCACCGGCGGCGCGCTTTGCGCAAGCGATACGGAGCTGGCAGCCAACACCCACGCCGCCGCGACCGTGCAGTTAAACAAGCTCATCCAGAACTTAGATGCGCATCGCGGAAACGGGGCAGGTCGTGAGTTGTCATTTATTGGCGGGCTCTTTGTCGGATGAGTCTTTCCGATCGGTCACTTCTGCAACCACGCTTTGAACCGCGTCTTTGACCGCATCGCGGACGGCGTCGCGAACGGCGTTTTGAACTTCCTTGTGGTCGAGTTCGATCTCAGAATCTTCCCGGGCAACTTCCTTTATGACTCTTTCGACCACCGGACCGACAGGCGGCAGGTCTTTGGCGATGCTCTTTGCGACTTTCCTGGCGGCCTTAGCCACGGTCGCATTCGGAGCCTCAACTGTCGCTTCTTTCGCAGGACCAGTTGCCGCACTCCAGTCCGCTTCGAAAATCTTCGATACCGAGGCAATGATCTTCCGGTCGGGAAGGATGATTCCAATTTCACGGCGCGCGTCCAATTCCAGCTCTCGCAGACTCTGGCTCCCGATAAACATCTGCCGTCCGTCACGAATAATCGTCCGGGTATGCAGGCGCATGGCATTGAGTTTGCGGATCGCCAGCCCGTTGGTCTTGTGGGTGATTTTGCCGATCACGCGGACTTCTACGCCGGCCTTGGCCCGTTCCTCAAGCAGGCGAGTCATGGCGCGATCGGCAATCTTCATGTCATAGATCAGCAATTGATTTTTGGCGCCCTGAATAAACGAAGTAAGCTGCTTTCGCGCGTTCACCGGGCTGACCAGAAAGCGGGCGCAGCCTGCGGTGTAGGGCCGTCGCTTGGTATCGCATTCAAACAGTTTGATGGCTTCGTGCACCAGTTGGCGGTTGGTGGCGACAATACCGAAGCTCCGGCTGTGATCGATATCCAGGCGCGTGAGATTGAAGGCGAGAAGATAGAGCTGCTTGCGATCCACCACCATCATCTTGCCGTGATAGCGCACCAGGTCGTTGGAAGTGCGAGCTACGGTGATGCCGGCCGCGAGAAATCGCATCTCCAGCTTGCGCAGATTCTTCTCGCCGCCGCGGTTGGTATAAGCAATAAGGGCATGAACAAAAACGCCGCGCTTCACCGCGTCTTCGAGGGCGCGCTCTATTTCGATCCGGTCAAAACGGAAAATAACAATTTCCACGCTCTTTCTGGCCTTCTCGATCGCTTTGACCAGCGGACCAATTCCGTCCCCCGGCTGGGTAAGAAGTTTCAACGAACTCTCCTTTTGATTTATCCTCTGCGGGCCACCACTTGGCCTCCGGGCGCATCTACAGCCGGTCAGGTTACCAGCTTAACAACTATGCAATATCTTGCGGAAACGTTGTTTCGGCGCATCGGTCACGGCAGTGCAATTTCGGCGGGAAGGCGGAAGTGCCGGAGCTCACGCGCAAGCGCGCTTGGAATGCCCAAGCTCGGCCTGATGTTTCTAGTCTGCGCATTATTCCTGTCTTCCTTGGCGACCGCCGCAACACAGGAGAACAACGAAGATACCATCCTTTGGCGCGAGCCGCGCGACATCGCCTCCCGCAATCTGCTCTACGGCTCCGGTGGAGAGCAGCACGAGCCTCATGGAACGATGAAATTCACCGATGAGGACCACGCCGGCTCGAACCCCAAATTCTATGTTCGCGACCATGAAGGCACGAAGTGGACGGCGAAGCTCGGGGTCGAGGCCAAGCCGGAGACTGCAGCTGCACATCTGCTGTGGGCGGTCGGGTATTTCACCGACGAGGATTATTTTGTCCGCGAGATGAAGGTAGAAGGTTTGCCTGCCCACCTGCAGCGCGGCCAGAACCTGGTGGAATCCAACGGCACCATCGAAAACGTGCGCCTGGAGCGCCATCCCAAGGGCTCGAAAAAACTCGGCAACTGGAAGTGGCAACACAATCCATTCAGCAATTCGCGGCAATTGAATGGATTGCGAGTGATGGTCGCACTGATGAACAGCTGGGATCTGAAAGATGAAAATAATGCGATCTACCAGCGCGAGGATGAAGGCGGCAGGAAGATTTATGCGATCAGCGATCTGGGAGCCAGCTTCGGAACGACCGGATACAGCTGGACCCAGGCGATGGCGAAGGGCAATCTCAAATCCTACCGCCATTCCAAATTTATCAGTAAAATCCGTCCCGAGTTTGTCGATTTCAACGTTCCCACACGGCCTGCGCTGATTTACTTTTTCAATCTTCCTGGTCTGATCAAAAGGCTGCAGATGCGCTGGATTGGCAAGCACATCCCGCGCGAAGACGCCAGATGGATGGGTGCAGAGCTTTCTCGATTGTCCTCGCGGCAAATTGAGGACGCGTTCCGCTCGGCCGGATACTCGCCGGCAGAAGTCGAGGGTTTCTCCAGGGTGGTCGAGCAAAGAATCGCAGAACTCGCTAAGCTGTGAACCCGTCGAGAGGATAACGCATCAACTGCTTGTGGTCCTTTCCAGATCGTCTTCTTCCGTTCTATGCTGCAGCAGGTCAAGCTCGGAATAAAGGCCGCCATTCTTCACCAATTCGGCGTGAGTTCCGTGCTCCGCGATCGTTCCGTCTTTGATCACAAAAATGACGTCGGCCCGGCGAATCGTAGATAAACGATGCGCGATCACGATGGAGGTTTTAGCTTCCATCAGCCGGTCAAGCGCCTCGAACACTAGTTTCTCAGAAGCGGCGTCCAGTCCTGATGTGGGTTCATCAAGAATCAGAATCGGAGTGTCGCGAATAATTGCGCGCGCAATAGCGATGCGCTGCCGCTGGCCGCCCGAAAGGGTCATCCCCCGCTCCCCCAGGATCGTGTCATAGCCTTGTGGCAACTTCTCGATAAATTCGTGGGCATTGGCCTGTTCGGCGGCGCGCAGTATCTCGCCACGGCTTGCCTCGGGCTTGCCGTAGGCGATGTTCTGCCAGATTGGAGCATGGAACAGCACGGTTTCCTGCAGAACAAAGCTAATCTGCTGGCGCAGCGATTTCTGCCGGTATGCCTTCACATCGGTGCCGTCGATCTTGATGACTCCAGAAATAGGATCGTAGAAGCGGGGAATCAGACTGATTATGGTCGTCTTGCCGGCACCGGTCGGCCCCACCAGCGCGGCTAGTTGTCCGGCTTCGATGGTGAGATTTACATCTTTGAGAATCGGGTTTTCCGGCGCGTAATAGAAGTCAACGTGTTCGAATTCGATCTTGCCCTTAAATCGCGGCGCTCGCCGCGCTCGGGGAAGGTCCTTCACCTCTTTGTCGGTTTTCAGAACCTCCTGAATGCGCTCGTACCCGACCAGGGCTTTGGAGTACGCGTCCGTCATCTTGGAGAGTTCCTGCATCGGCTTGTACATCTTGCCCAGGTAAAGGATAAAAACCACCAGCGAACCCGGTGACAGGGATCCGCTCAGCACCAGGCGCGCTCCAAACCACAACACCAGGCAGGTACCGATAGCCACGATGATATCGACCAGAGGCGAAAGCTTAGCTTTCAGGCCACGGGCTCGCAGGCCGATTTCTACGCTCTCGAGGCTCTCTTCTTCCAGCCGCCGGCGTTCGTAATCTTCGCGCGCAAAAGCTTTCACTACGCGAATCGAAGATAGAACCTCTTCGATGACGGAGACAATTTCTCCTTCCTTCTTTCGTACCTCCCTGGAAGCTTTCTTGATGCGGCGGGTGTAGGTATACACAACCAGAAACAAAATAGGCGCTACCGAAAGGGCGATCAAAGTGAAGCGCCAGTTCAGATAAAGCATCACGCCGATCATCCCAACCAGCGTAATCAGGTTGATCAAGGCTCCCAGAAGGGCAGTGTTGATGAAACTTTGAATAGCATCGATGTCGCTAGTTACGCGGCTGATCAGATCGCCGCTGCGTTTCTCGTCGTGGTAGGCGAGGGAAAGCTGCTGGATGCGGGAATAGAGGGTCCGTCGCAAGTCGTGTGTGACCCACTGCCCGACGCTCGTGGTAAGGTATTTTTCCGTGTACGAACTGACTGCGTCGAGGGCAGCGATGGCGAGCACAGCGGCGCAGGCGAACTTTAAGACTGCCAGTTTGTCATCGCCTACAGTGGATTGAATCAGGTGGCTAAGCCAGCCGTGCGTGGGCCGCGAGCGCAGCACGCTGTCGAGCACGATTTTCAACGGCCACGGCTCGAGCAGATTCGCAGCGCCCTCGCCGGCCACCGCGATGAAGCCCAGCGTCAGCGCTCCTAAGTGCGGCTTCAGCAGTTCGCGGATGGTCAGCTTTTGAATTGTGGCGCGGCGCTTTTCCATATGGTTCTGAGAGCCGGATGCTGCAATGCCATTAAGGTGCTGTATTCAGCCCCAGCGCGGACTGGGTGCTTTTCCCCACTATCTTTCAGATGCATTCCGGCGACGAGCGGATGGGTTCGGCCCGAGGAGGGTGAGCGGAGTTGCTGTGGCCGCGTCCCGCATTTCGGGCAAAGCAGCGTACTTTGAGGCACCGGCGATGCTGATGATTTCCCGGCCCAGGTAGCTGTGTCAAGTGGCTCAGTCAGTGGCGCTGATCCGCAGTCTTGCTGCTGATTTTTCCACGTAGCACGGTGACAGAAGCCTTGGGAAGGGTAAACGTCGTATCCGGCCCGGCATTCTTTTGGGACCTGGCCGCAGGCCCGTCTGGATCGGCCGAACCGCCATTCGCTTCCGGGTTCCAGTGATATTGCTCGCTGCCAAATGTGATCATATCGACTGGGCCCGCGAAATAGCTGTCGAGATTCAGGCTCGCATCGTGAAAGGCGAGCTTCACCGCGTGAGAGTTTTCCTGATCTTTGTTAACGATCATCAGCGACCACTGCCCATCGGGGCGTCGCACTGCATAAGCGGTCACCAGGTTGTGACCAGCCGGATCCGAAATGTCTGCGCTGGCGGGAAATATCTGATGCTTGCCGTCGCCCGATTGCACCCACTCCAGGTTGATTAGCTGGCTGGCAAAGTACTGCGATAGCGGCTGCTCGATGCGATAGTTCTTATCGACAGTCAGCATGCTGAAAGTGCCCATCGAGCTTCCGCACCCGTGGGAAAGCGGCTCGGGAAGATAGTGAAAGTAATAGAGCGCGTTTCCCCCCGAGGCCAGAAATGAACCTACGAAGTCGGCGAGCCAGAGAGCCCCGAAATTATCTGGAAAAGATTCGCCGGTGTTCCATGAGATGTTCAGTTCGGTGATGAACATGGGAACGTCTGCCGGCAACCCATCATCGCGCCATACCTGAAGGATGTGGCTGATGAGGCTGGGCTCTTCGTAAAGGCTGCTCCACTGAATCTTGCAAGGTTCAAACGGATAGTGTTCGAATGACATGAATGCCAGATCCTGCATGCGATCGTGGGACTTCAGATAAGCGAGAAACCGTCCCAGCCATGAGGATCTGCCCTGCGCGTCCGGCCACACCTGGATGTCTTCGTTCACTCCTTCGAAAATCGGTCCACCCAGTTTCAGGTTCGGATCGACCTTGTGCAGTGCCTCAGCCCATTGCAGGTACAGTGCGCCGTAGTCCTCTGGAAGCATGTATTGGCCGTCCGGCTCTTCACCCATTTCGATGTAGGAGATGGGATAACCGCGCGCCTTCAAATACGCGATCTGATTGGCGGAATCTTCGGGAGCTCCATAGAGCATCGAGACTGGAATCATTGTCGGCAGGCCGCGTGTATAGCCGCTGGTGTAGAACAGGTCCAGCCCCACCTGATCCTGCTTGTCCTGAATGTCATCAGGCTCGTGCCACGGATCGACCGAGGAGCAATAAGTTGTCGTCTGGTCGGGATCGGCAGTGTGGCGTATCAAGTCATGAAATTTCCCATTGCTCGACCCGGTTCCCAGATAAATTTCGCTGATCGCATAGCCAACGCAGTTGCGACGGTCGGCCGAACCGTGGCTGTCGCAGGTGTTGGAAGATTCCGTCATCAAGATGCGCAGGTAGCGCACCGCCAGAGGAGACGGCGACAGCTGCAGGGCTTTCACTCCTCCCGATCCATTGCTTTCGCTTCCCCCATGAAAAGTAATCCACGTTCCCTTGGTCGGCTGCTTGATGGGGTCTTCACCTCCCGCCCAATACTGCACCAGGTAGCGGCGAGCGTATGGCTCTGCCCATGAAATGCGAATGGCGTTGACAGGATGGTTGTTGGCCAAATCAATGACGATCCATTGCGGATAGTTCGCGTCGTCCTCGCCGGTGAACGCCTTGGTCAGATAAGGATTGCTTTTCCAATACGTCTTCTCGTCGCCATCAGTGATACGAGAAAAGCCGTTGGCATCGGTGCCTTCATTGCGGGTGAAACCGCGGTGGGGAAGGGAGTAGCCGAACGAATGCCGTATAAATTCGCCCGGGCTGGCGTTGCCCACAAAATATCCCTTGCCACCGGGATCGCTCCATGTGCCCTGCGGATTCCAATGCCACGCTTCGACGTGAAGCTCTGTATTCTGACGATAGGTGACGCTGTGCCATCCGGCCGAAAGCACCTGCTTCATAATCGGATCGGTAAACAGTTTGTCGGTGGAGGCGGTTGCAATGCGGTCAATGCCAGCGCCCAAAGCTTCGGTAGGAACGAAAGAATTCAGGACATGGCCGGGAGTGATATCCACTCGAACGGTTTGAGAAGAGGCCAAGGAAGGCAGCAATAATATCGGCAGGAAAAGAAAGGAAGTCCATCCAGGCCGTCGCGTTCGATGTCCGGCAATCTGATGCATGAATCCTCCACGATCGATATTCGATTCCTCAGTTGCGAAATTGTAACTGTACCTGTTTTAGTTCGAAGTGGCTCTCTTAAATTCCGCATCGGCAATAGCAATGTACCCTGAAGCCTAGGGGTAATCTCCCAGGTTCATCCTGCTAGGGAAGGGCGATGTCGTAGAATGCGAACCATGAGCGAGCTGGAAGTTTGCGACGCAGATTCCCAATCCCAACTCTGGTTCCCCGAAGGATTTCTCTGGGGCGTGTCGACCGCCGCGCATCAAGTTGAGGGCAACAATTGCAATCAGTGGTCCGATTGGGAGCAGGCTGGCCGGATCAAATCCGGCGACGAATGCGGCAAGGCTTGCGACTGGTGGAACAATGCCGAGCGGGATTTCGATATCGCTCGTGACCTGGGCCTGAAGGCACTGCGTCTGTCGCTTGAGTGGAGCCGCATCGAACCGGAAGAAGGGCGCTTTGATTTTCAGGCGTTGCAGCGTTATCGCCAGATGCTGGAAGGGCTGCATCAGCGCGGCATAGAGCCGATCATTTGCCTGCATCACTTCACCCATCCTCGCTGGTTTGAAAACCGGGGAGCGTTTCTCAGGAACGATGCGCCCCAACTGTTTGAACGGTTCGCGCGCGAGGTAGCTAAGGCGGTCGGCGACCTTTGCCGGCTCTGGGTTACTTTCAACGAGCCCAACGTCTACGCCGCTTGCGGTTATGTGTTGGGCGAATTTCCACCCGGCCACCGGGGAGAGATATTCAACGCCTTGCGAGTAAACAGAACTCAGGCGCAGGCCCACGCACTGGCCTACCGCGCGATTCACCAGATCGTTCCCGATGCCCAGGTCGGCTGGGCGCAGCACTATGTAGTATTCGAACCGGTGCGCGGAATTGTGGACCAGTGGATAGCCCGCCTGCTGGACCGGCTTTTCAATCAAGTCTTTTTCGAACTCATCGAAACTGGCCGCATGGCTTTTCCTTTTGGCGGCTTTGGTGGGATTGAGAGCGATGCCAAGGGCTGTTGTGATTTCGTTGGATTAAATGTTTACAGCCGGTTTCACGTGGCCTTCGACCTCCGCCAAATGAGTACGCTATTTACCCGCCTGTTCGTCCCCCAGCATGTTCCGCAAGGTGACCATGGAGTGCATAATCCCTACGGCGAGGCTTATCCCCAGGCGATCACACAGGCGGTGAAACGCGCCGCGCGTCTGGGCAAGCCTATTTACATAATGGAAAACGGCGTGCCGGATGCCGAAGACCGTATTCGGCCATGGCTGATTGTGAATGTCTTGCGCGAGTTGCATCGCCTGATCGAAGACGGCCACGACATTCGCGGCTACCTGCACTGGACCCTTACCGACAATTTCGAATGGAATGAAGGCTGGAAATTGCGCTTCGGACTGGTGGCGCTCGATCCCGACACGCAGGATCGCACCCTGCGCAGCAGCGCCAGATTATTCAGCGGCATCGTGCGCGGCAACGGGCTTTCGCTGCCGGTTTCTGGCCAATATCCGGTTGTCTCGGAAACCGTTCCTTAAGGGTGGACCAGGGTAACCGGTGACTTCTGTACCCTTATCATTTTGAATTCCCGCCCAATTATTCACACAAAATTAATCGAATCTTGACCTCCCGTTAAGGTGCGCGGGGCATTCTAGATTCGTGTGTAGTGTTTTTTGGCAGGGAGGCAGCATGCGGAACCTCACGATCGTTTTTCACGATGCGGGTGGCGGGCATCGGAATGCAGCCAGGGCGCTGAAGACTGTTCTGGAATCGCAGGAGTATCCCTGGAACGTGCGCCTGCTCAATCTGCAAGAGCTGCTCGATCCCATCGATGTGGTGCATAGGGCCACCGGCCTGCGTTTGCAGGACGGTTACAATCTGCTGCTCAGGAAGGGCTGGACGCGACTTACGCCGCAGTTGCTGGTGCTACTGCAATGCACGATTCGCTTGCACCATGCGCAGATTGTGCGGATACTGCGAAATTTCTGGGCGCAGCATCCTACCGATCTCGTGCTTTCGGTGATTCCGCATTTCAATCGCTGTCTGGCGGAGAGTGTTCGCAAGGAAATGCGCGGCGCTGCCTTCGTCACAGTGCTGACCGATTTGGCTGATTACCCACCGAATTTCTGGATTGAGCGCGAATCGGAATTCATCGTTTGCGGAAGCGAACGGGCACGTCAACAAGCCCTTGCCATGGGGCATGCGCCGGATCGGGTCTTTGGAACCTCGGGAATGGTTCTGAAACCTTCGTTCTACCGGAAGCCCGCAGTCGATCGGGATTGGGAACGAGTGAAACTTGGTTTGAAACCCGGCTTGCCAACCGGCATTGTCATGTTTGGAGCCCATGGGTCAGCCGCCATGCTTGAGATAGCCAAGCGGCTGGATGGGATTTCGAATCCTGTTCAACTGATTTTTCTTTGCGGCCACAATCTCGAGTTGGCGGCGAAACTCCGCAGCCTGGGTTTGCGCATGCCTGCGCGGATCGAGGGATTCAGCACCCAGGTCGATTACTTCATGTCGCTGGCCGACTTTTTCATCGGCAAAGCGGGCCCAGGCAGCATCAGTGAAGCGCTGCAATTCGGTCTGCCGGTGATCGTCGAAAAGAATTCCCGCACCTTGCCGCAGGAACGTTACAACGGAACCTGGCTCGCGGAAAAGGGGCTGGGAGTTGTGATGCCGGACTTCCACGAAATTGGGACAGAGGTAGAGAGACTGCTGAGCACCTCCGGCCTTCAACAGCTTTCTAATAACGTCGGTGCGTACGAGAACTATGCGGTCTTTGAAATTCTCCTGATTCTCGATCAGGTGATGGCTGCCAAGGCCAGGGAATTCCGGGCACCTTCGTCAACATTCAACTCTGTCGATCCTTTTGCCGGCGTTGCCTGGGCGGGCTTGACCTAGCCTGCGCCTCCAGCCCTCGCTTCATGGCCAGAGACGATCGATTCGCCAATTTTGCCTCGGTAACGCCGATGATAGAATCCTGACGGCATGGATCGGTCCTGCCGGCTTTTATTCGTGCCGGCATACATCCATTCGACCTCCAAGAAAGCCATGAAGCGGGCATCCCCAAAACATGCGGAATCTATACGAAAAATGACAGACCTGATCCGGCAGGCTTGTCTGGTTGCCAAGGACTCGGCTTTCAATGTCGGAGAATACACCCGCGATTCCTCGAAGATGGCGTTTCTTGCAGTCAAGGATTGCGAAAAAGAACTCGATCGCATTGAGCGCAAAGTTGATGAGAGCATTACTGGCGCGATCACAGAGGTCAACGAGGCAGAGGCGCGGGAACTGCTGGCTTGCCTCAAATTTATTATCGATCTGGAGCGCATCGGAGATTTGCTGTGGTCGGCCGCCAAGCGATTGCAAACCCTGGGCACGCAGCTTTCAAAAGATGACAACCGGGAAGTGGCGGAAATGGCCGGAATTCTGGAGAGCATGCTGGAGCGGATTCATCTGGGTTTTATGAATCGTGACGTCCAGGCTGCGGGCTGGGTGCTGCAATGCGACGCCCGCATTGATGAAGCCTGCCGCGCGATTTTTCGCCGGCATCTGGAAAAAACCGAACGGCACAACCGCGAGTACAGCACCAACCTGCTTTTTATCGCGCAGGCGTTCGAGCGCGCAGGGGACCACGCTAAAAACTTGGCGGAAGAGATCTTTCAATTGGTGGAGGGTCGCAGCCTCAGGCACGAGCTAAAGCGTCGCTCGCCGGAGAACTGATGGCGTCTGCGCCGGCCCGGGATCAGGCGGCGGTGTGCGCTTCTTCGCGTCCTGCAGCTTCTCTCATCTTGTCATTCAACCGGAGCATGAGCTTTTCCAACTGCACTTCCTCCGACCTGCGCTCCTGGGTAATCGACGCGGCTTTCGTTTCGTATGCCGACCACTCAGTTCGACTTTCCATACGATCTTTCATGGGGATTCGCTCCAGAACGATTTAGGTGAGAACTGGTAAGTCTACAGCCAAGGCTTGATTCCTTCAAGCTCGAGCGCCCTGCGGACTGGCAAAAATTCGCACAACAAAGGTATTGAAAACGTTGATCTTAGATCCATGACTGTCGGTCAGGGCGCGGGTTCGGCCGGGTTCCCGGACTTCAGCCTGGGCTGGATTCCTGTTTGCAGCAACCCTTGTTTTTTGTGTTAGTTTTGGGGCCGCGTTGACGTCCGACAAGGGATTCGAGTCTATGCAAAAAAGAATTCGATCTATTCTCTTATTTTTTCTTCCATGTTTTCTGGTCGCATTGGCCCACGCTCAGTGGAGTCCGCGGAATGCAGTCACCGAATTTCAAAAGCAGCCTGACGGCGTGGTTTTCACCATGCAGACCGGAATCCTGAAAGTGCAGGTCTGCAGTGACTCCATCATTCGCGTGCGGTACTCCACCACTTCGGCATTTTCCACTCTTCCGGATTACGTTGTAACCAAACATGACTGGCCCGAGACCGGGTGGGATTTGCAGTCTGCCGGCGACACCGTGACCCTGAAGACGGCGCGACTGCTCGTGACCGTCGCGCGCAGGGATGGAGCTGTGACCTATCAGGATCTGGATGGCAAACAACTGCTTCAGGAGGCGTCCAGAAAACTGACTCCCACAACAGTTAATGGCGAGGATACTTACCGCGCAGAGTCGTTCATCAACATCTACGGCTCCCACGAAGCTCTATACGGGCTCGGCCAACACCAGGCAGGGGTGTGGAACTATCGCGGCGAGTCGGTGGACATCTCCCAGGACAACTCCAACATTTCCATCCCCATGCTGGTTTCGAGCAATGGCTACGGTATTTTTTGGAACAACAATTCGCGCAGCCGGTTCAACAATCGTTTCGCCAATTACCTCTATATCAGTTCGGAAGTAGCCGACAACATCGACTATTACTTTTTCTATGGTCCTGAATTCGACAGGATTATCGCTGCGTACCGCGAGTTGACCGGTCAAGCGCCCATGTTCGGCAAATGGGCCTACGGATTCTGGCAATGCAAGAACCGTTACAAGTCGCAGGACGAAATTCTGTCGATCGCCCGGAAATACCGCGAGCTGCACATCCCCGCGGACAATATCGTGCAGGACTGGTTCTGGTGGAATCGCAAGGGGGAGCACGTTTTTAACAAGAATTATCCCGACCCCAAAGCGATGGTGGATCAACTGCACAGCGAAAACTTCCATTTGATGATCTCGGTGTGGCCGTTCTTCGAGCCCGGCTCCGCGGTTTACGACGAAATGGAAAAACGCGGCTGGTTCGTGGACAAATTCAAGTTCGCTAAACCGCCCTACCACACCGCCGGCATGGCGGTGTATGACGCGACCAATCCTGAAGCCCGCAAATATTACTGGCAATTGATGGATCAGGCTCTATTCAAGATCGGTATTGACGCCTGGTGGCTGGACACCACCGAACCCGAAACCGAAGGCCAGGAAGAAAATATCCTGCTGCATCACAAACTGGCGATCGGCAGCGGCGATCGTTATGTAAATATTTATCCTTTGATGACCACGGGCGCGGTTTATGACGGGCAGAGAAGCGCCTCCGACAAAAAGCGCGTCTTCATCCTCTCGCGTTCGGCATTTGCCGGCGATCAGCGCTATGGGGTCACCGCGTGGTCAGGAGACATCAACTCTGATTTCCTTACCTTGCGGCGGCAGATTCCGGCGGGCCTGAACTTCGCGCTCTCCGGCCTTCCGTACTGGACCACCGACATCGGCGGCTTTGTTTCGGGTGATCCCGACGACCCGGCTTATCGGGAGTTGTTTGTGCGCTGGTTTCAGTACGGCACATTTAATCCCATTCTGCGCGTGCATGGAACGCGCAAGACCGATCAGAACGAACTGTGGTCGTACGGGGCGGACGCGCAGAAAATCCTGTTGAGCTTTGACCGCTTACGGTACCGCATGCTGCCCTACATCTATTCGCTGGCTTGGAAGACTACCAGCGAAGGCTACACCCCGATGCGTCCCCTGGTGATGGATTTCCGCGCCGACGTTCAGGCCCAGAACACCGGCGATCAGTTCATGTTCGGTCCGGCGTTCCTGGTCAATCCGGTGATTGATCCCGGCGTCACTACCCGGCGCCTCTATCTGCCGGCATCGAAATGGTATGACTTTTGGACTGGACAACTTACCGCGGGCGCCCGCATCGTCGACGCCAGCGCCCCGCTGGATCGGATGCCCCTCTATGTCCGCGCCGGTTCGATTCTGCCGCTGGGGCCAGATGAAGAGTGGTCCACGGAGAAACCACCCGACCCGATCGAGCTAAGAATTTACCGCGGCGCAGACGGAGACTTCACGCTCTACGAAGACGAAAACGATACCTACAACTATGAGAAAAACATTTACGCAACCATCCCGTTTCATTGGGATGATGCCAACCAGGGGCTGACCATCGGCGATCGTAAAGGCCGGTTTCCGGGCATGCTGGAAAGCCGCACCTTCCATATCGTTTTTGTCGGCGATCATCAGGGGGATGGCATTGATCCCGCTGCTCACCCCGACAAAACGGTGCGCTATGCAGGGAAGCAGATTGTCATAAGCGCCAGATGACCCTTCACGAACTATCGAATCCTGAAGGGTTTTCTTCGTGAGCCTTCGTGTCCTTGGTGGTTGGTGAATTTGAAACCTAATCCAAACCTAAAGACGATTTAAAACTCGTTAGCTCTGGATTAAAATCAGAATTGATGAGAGCGGCTAAAAAGCGCGAGTTCGACCCCGCCCTGTTCCTGGCAACAATCGGTAAGGGGCGGACCACCCTTACTGTTCCCAAAAAGCGGGCCATATTCACGCAAGGCGACCGCGCCGACGCCGTCTTCTATCTGCAAAAAGGCAAAGTCAAACTCACTGTCGTCTCCAAAGCTGGGAAAGAGGCGACGCTCGGAATACTCAATCAGGGAAATTTCTTTGGCGAAGGAGCGCTGGCGGGGCAGACGGTCCGCATGGGATTTGCCGTCGCTGTGACCGATTGTCAGCTATTGCGCATCGACAAAAAGGCCATGATGCTGGCCCTGCATCGCGAACACTCTTTCTCCGACATGTTCGTAGGCTATCTACTGTCGCGCAATATTCGCTACGAAGAGGACCTGGTCGACCAGTTGTTCAACTCCAGCGAAAAGCGCCTGGCGCGGATCCTTCTCCTGCTCGCCCGCTTTGGCAAGGATGGGGTGCCGGAGAATGTGGTTCCCAAAATTAGTCAGGAGACCTTGGCTGAGATGGTGGGGACGACGCGCTCCCGGGTCAGCTTTTTTATGAACCGCTTCAGAAAGCTGGGCTTCATCCACTACAACGGCGGACTGCAAGTCCACAGCTCGCTGCTTAATATCGTTCTGCACGATTAGGCGGTTTTTTTTGAGGGTTTTAGAGCGAAGATAAACGAGCGAGCAACTTTTCACGAAGCTACCTGTACCCGGCGAGATTGCCATTGGTCTGCCCGGCTTGGGAAGCGGCGGTAATCTGGTAGTCTCCGTAATCAATGGTGAACAGGGCGTGTCCACCCAGGCGCACTGTGGTGCTGCTGCGGTTGGAATGCGGCAGCCAGAAGTCGCCTACCTTGGTGTAAACCTGTTCGATCTGGGTCTCTTTCGTCCAAAAAGACGGATTCTTGGCCGGCTCCCCTTCAATACGGGTTACCGCGAAGTCTTTGGCATCCACCCAGATTCGGCCGCGATAGAGAAGCTTGTTCTGAGTCTTCGGCTCCACTGAAAGGACGTACGCCCATCCACTTGCATTTTCTTCCTGTCCTACCATGGTGAAACGGTAATTCTCCTGGTTAAGGGCTACGCCACGCTGGTTTTCTTCAGTATTTGCCTCTTTCTCGCTCTGCAGCATCCGTTTGAACACTCGCTCGATGATCAGCCTGGATCCAGTTTCAGACCGGACGCTAAAATCCTTCGCTCCCGGAGCCTTGTAGGTGACCTCAACCACCATTTCCGCAGCTCTCGCGCCAGGAAAGCCGTGGTAGTCGAGCCGATAAGTGCGTGTGCCCCGGAATGCGCTCAGCGCCTTCGATCGTTCCAGGTTTCTTCGGACCAGATTGTTCACTACTTCTTCGGTACTTAAAACTGCCGGAGGGGTAATATCCGCGATTTGCGCTCCGGCCATCTGCAAGAATCCAACGCAGATCAGAAGCGGGACGCCCAGGGACGCTGATTGGAAATATATTTTCATCCCTCTTGACGCCAGAATAGCGCGCCCCTTCTTCTGAAAGTGGTCAATTTTGACCAGTTTCGCGCAGCCCCAAAATGCAATAACTGCTATATTCACGTCAGTTTTGGGGCGACGGATGGCGGCTTGATTCGCAATCCTACTAGACCACAGCTCCTCGCCCGAAGTTTCAAGCTTACGACAAATGCAGTCCGGGCGCGTTTCCCCGCCCAGCTTACTGAAGACCGCCCAAGGAGGGCATCGTCGAGTGCGCGTTCACCTCATTAATCCCAGCGAAGTTTCTTTCGGTACGGCAGTGATTACCCCTCGCTGGCTTTATGTCCTGGCAGCGGCAACCCCTGCCAACTTTGGCGACCCTTGCCTGGTGGATGAGACTCTGGACGAAGTTGACCCGGCTTCCATTCAGGCAGGTGATATTGTCGGGATCGGAATCCATACCGCCAACGCGTTGCGGGGTTACGAAATCGGAAAAATAGCCCGAGAACGCGGCGCGTACGTCGTATTCGGCGGCATCCACGCCACCCTGTACCCGGCGGAAGCCCATGAACTCGGCGGCGCGAACGCTGTGGTCAAAGGCGACGGGGACGTAGTGTGGGCCAGGGTCTTGGCCGATTGCTGCGATGGTGTTCCACAAGCGATCTACGAAGGGGGCCGCATCGAAGCCTCGCAATTTCTGCCCGCGCGCTGGGACCTGGTGCCGCGCAAAAGCTATATGTGGGCTTCGGTACAAACGGTGCGGGGCTGTCCCAAGCATTGTTCGTTCTGCTCGGTCTGGCGGACCGATGGACAACGGCCGCGGCAGCGTGCTTCAGACGTGGTGGTTGAAGAGATTATCCAGCTGCGCCGTTTAGGCTTTCGCTTCATCGCCCTGGCCGATGACAATTTCTATCCCGTCACTCTTACCGACTTGCGCCTGGCCGCGGAGCAGCACAATACCCACCGGCTGAACGAGCTCAAGGCCATCCGGACGGAACGCTTTGAGCTGATGGCGCGATTAGCGCAACTTCCGTCCGACATGATTTTCTTTACCCAGATCACCATGGAAGCGGCCGAAGACACCGAGTTTCTCGATGCCATGCGCACCGCCAACATCAAGGGAGCGCTGGTGGGCGTAGAATCCGTGACCCCGGAAGGATTAAAAGACGTTTATAAGGAATTCAATTCGGCAGGAGATGACCTGGTCGAGCAACTGAGAACTTTCCGCCGGCACGGCGTGTATGTGCTCGGCTCCTTCATTTTTGGCCTGCCCAGCGACCGCCCTCAGACCTTTGACGCCACTGCCCTGGCCGCGGCTCGGGCCGAAGTGGCCTTCGCTCAGTTCGTCATGCTAACCCCATATCCCGGAACCGTCGATTTCAACCGCTGGGAAAAAGATATGGACGCGTCTCCCAAATACATCGCCGGCATTCCTATCACCCGCCGCTGGCTTATTCCGCGAGCCCTTCGGCCCAAACTGTACTGGCCTCACCCGACCATGTCTGCGGAAGAAATACGCGAGCGTACGCAGTCAGTCTGGGACACCTTCTACAGCCTGAAATACATCTGGACCCGGTCAGGGTTCATAAAGTCCATGCGCGCCCGCCTGGCTTTTGTCCTGATCTCAAAAATCTACCGCCAAATGTATGCCGATACCGGAATCGCCACCGACAGCGCGCGAGTCTCGCGCTCGTCCCGTTGGGCGCGCTGGCTGGCCAAGCCCTGCCAGCGGCTGTTCGCGGCTCCTCCCATGCCACACCTCCAGTTCCCGGAAGCATGGACGGCTCCCGCTCCGGTAGAGCAGGTGAGTTCGGTAAGCTGAGCTCGGTAAGCTAGGAGAACAACGGTCCCTCTAGCCAGCGGTGAATCATCAGACCTCTGGCACGAAAGCCTGGCGGCCTATTTCCACTGCACGATTCCAGCTTCTTTGCAGGCGTCCAGATAGTCGGTGACCAGTTCGACCGGTAGCGGGCCATACTCCGCGGAAACGGCGTCCCGTATTTCTCCCACACTGCGCCTGCCATCGATAAAATTTACGATTTCGTAAGCATAGAGATCTGGAAGGTCCTGTTCGTTAAGCAGCGGCGTCGCTTCGCTGTCCAGCAGCTTGATTTTCGCCACCCGTTCCGGTCCCAGTCGCGCTCGCAATACATTGTCATTCTGATAAACAAGCGGCCCGAAGTCGCTAACGCGAACCGGCACCTTTCGTGCCGCAACGTCGGCTGCCCACGGTGCTCGCGGCTCCGTGCCTTGCGCGCCGCGTGTCTTGGCCTGGCGGTCAATCCAGGCATCGAAGGTCGCCACTTGATCGGCGAGAAGTTTTTCGTTGGCAACCTCGCCGGAGCCGGTAAATTCCAGCAGGGAGTGCAGCGTTGCAACCTCGCGGCGCAGGCCCTGCCGCATCAGGTTCTTCCCCTCGTACCATGCGGGGCCAGCATCCAGTTTCGGATCGCTTACCTGGCGCTGCGCCTGTTCGAACAATTGTGCCAGCCGCATTTCGGACTGGGCAGTATAGAAGGGAAGCAAGCTCTGCGACCTTTCCGCGTCGAGGCTGGCATAGACATATCCTGCCGCTGCGCCCAGCAGGGCCACGCGGCGTAGCTTGGTGGCGTCGATTTGCTGCAGCGTGTCGTGGTCGGTGTGAATGTAGATATCCGGCCAATCGCGCAAATACAGTGAGGGAATGGCGATGGTCGAAGAATCGTAGTCGTCATGGTCGCTGCCGGGCGAGTACGGAGTTGCATCCGCCAGAAACTGGTTGCGGGTGCCTTGTTCACCGCCGCGATTTTCGAGCACGGCAACTTCCGGAGCATGGCCACTTTCGGCGTAGTTTGCTGCTCCCGCGTGGATCACCTCCGCCAGAGCAGCGCCAACATCGGTAACAAAGCTCGGCAGAGACCACGGAGTAGCCGTCACGTGCAGGATGGATTTGTTCTTGAAGGGATCGCCGCCGACCATGTCCATGTGGATGTCGGCGCGCAGATGCTCTCGAATGTCAGGGTGTCGGCTGAGGTAGGCCATAGTCCCTTCGACCTCCGGTCCCCACACGAAACGTAGCGTGCGCTGAGGACGGGGCAGTGCGCCGCTGCCGATCAGCCGGGAAAGAATTCGGGCGGACTCAAGAATCGTCACACAACCGCTTCCATTGTCATTTGCTCCCGGACGCTGGTGGTCCAGATGGCAGCTGTAAACGATCTCGCCGCTGCCTGGATTTGTTCCTGGGATCACGCCGCTGACCACGGTCCAATGCCCGGGGCCGACTTCGGCTTTCACTTTTGCGGTAAGCACGACTGGCCCCGCTGCCAACTGGGCACGCAGCGATGCCGCCTCATCCCGCGAGACCATGAAGGCGAACCCTGCGGACTCGCGCGCGTCCAGATGACCCCAGCGCACCAGCGTGCGATCCAGGCCAGACCACGCCGTTGTCTGATTGGGCATGTCGCTCACGATTCCGGCGGCTCCAAATTTTATGACAGCAAGTTGCTGCACCCGCGCAAGCACACCGTCAGCCAGGACGATTTTCCCGCGCACATCCTTGCCGCTGTAGTCGGCCTCATGCGATCCGTCTCCGACATCGACCAGTGCCGTTTCGACGTCGGCAGAATGGCTGTAGTCGGCCAACCGGATCGGGTCGGTCGCCCAGTCTCCCAGCAAAAGATGTTGCGGCCGGACTTCCCAAAGCTGTCCGGCATCCACTTTCCAGCCCAGGCAGGAGCGCATCAGTCCATACTGGGTTTTTCCGTCGGCAGGGAATTGCTCGCTCAGAACCTCCGCCAGCCCGTATTCCCGCGCTCGCTCCTGGATGAACTGGGCAGCCTGGTCAAACTCGGCAGTGGCGGGAACCCGGTGCAGGCGCGTCAGGTAGCGCAGGTTCTCGTAAGGAGCCGCTCCGTTGGCCTCGTCACGCAGCTTTATCCAATGCTCTGAAGAAAGAAAGGGCTGTTGCGCAAACGCCGCACCGGCGAGAGAGAGGAAGATAACGCTAGCGACCAAAGATCGGATCATCGAGCGAGAGCATACATTCGCGCGTCCCAATCAGCAAATGGAAGTGGTACGGCAGTGTCAGGATAGAAAGAGTGGGCCACCCGCCGCTCTAAAGCGCGTTACGGCCTGACGAGTCGTATTCTCACCCGGTGCCAAAGACACCGCTAATGTGCCCCGCCGCCGTTCAAGGCCGGAACTGGAACCGAATAGACGGAAGCCCTGCGACCATTCAGCACCGCAAGCTTTGAACCGTCCGGAGACAGGGCAAAGTCGTAGCCATTCTTCGGCAACGGGTCAACGTCCACGGTCAAAACCCGCTGTTTTCGCCTGAGGTCGTACACGGCTACCTGTAGTCCCGCGAGGCAGACACTCGGCTCAGTTAGCAGATGATTTTTGACCTTTTTGGCAGGGAGGGATAGAGCGACGATCGGCGCGGCGGATGCCACCATCGCCCATTTATTGAACATCGAGGGGATGTAGTTTCCACACTGCGCACTAACTGGACCCGCAGAGGAGTTGTCGGCGAAAGAGTCCAGCGCTGCGCCATTGGGGTTTAACAGGAGTACTTCCTTGCAGCCCCACAAAGCGATTGACCCGTCCGAGATCATTGCCCAACTGATATCGAGAGGGCAGCCTTGCGGCAAAGCGTCCGCAATCGGAATGGCCTTGCTCTGACTCGTGTTCCCGAACTGAGTCAGGTAGAAGATGCTATGAAATGGGTCTTTAGTAATGAACCATTCATCCGACATCAAAAGGTCGAAAATCGGTGGATATTGGTCCCACGAAAAGCGAGTCTTCAGGGTACTGGCATCAAGCACATCGATGTGGCTAATCCAGTGGTGTTCCTTTTCGAAATAATGGCTGACGGCGATGGTGTCTCCGGTCGCTGATACGCTCGTGAAATAACTGCCATTCGGGTCCAACGTGAGCGGCAGGTCGCGGGCTTCGGTGAAATCCCGCGAATACAACTTCACGATCCCGCCTGTCTTCACTAGCACCCCGCCACTCGTTATCTGGACCGCTGAGTCATACCGCCGAGTTCCCCAGTCTCTCTTCAATATTTGCTTCCCCGATTTGACATCAAGCGAAGTCACGCGCAGCTCGAACCCGCTGGAGAGTTCAGGGCTTTTGCGAGAAGAAAGGCGGCCTGTTGGCTCGACTGCGTATACGATTAGCTGCCCATCGCGGAGGAAGGCAACTCCGGCCGGGTTGCTGCTGCCAAGAAGCCTAGGCATGCCCTCAGGGCGGGTCTGGCCGAAATCAGGCAGCACTTCCTGGCTCCAATCTGGAGATTGAGCCAACGATGTTCGCTGGGCCGCGAGGATACAGCCAGCGATCCAAAAACAAGCTAGAAGGCCCAGCATCTTTGTGGATCTCATGGGATTCTGGGTATTCCTCTTCTCCACCACAAGTGCCCGCCGATAGGACGGGTGGCCCACCGTTACTGCGCGCTTCGAACCCCGAGGGTGCCCTACCCTTTCGTGTTCGCGCGAAAGGTGGGGGAGGTGACCACCGTCTCAGACTGCGGGGCGTCGAATGCTTCACGCACCAGTGATGCCAAGCGGTCTCAAGCGTGTTACGGCCTACGATCTGCACTTTATCACTTGCTGGGTGACCCATCCTTGCGCTTTGTGCAAGGGTGGGATTCTACGGCCTTAGCTCGCCGGCTTTTTTTCCTTGGTGTCTGAGTAGATGGAAAGATCACCCTTTCGCAAAGAACGCGAAAGGATGGGGCACACTCCACGTCATGGTGGAAGGAGAGAGAAAGAGTGGGCCCATCCGCCTGGCGGCGAAGATGCCGGCCTCGTTACGCGCTCAGGGCGGCGTTTCGCGATTCGTCCCAATCAGATCGAGCCATGAACCTGACCTTGGGCGAACAGTAGCGGTCATAGACGCGGTTCGCGGCGTTCCACACACTTTCAAACTCTTCGTTGCGTGCGACGACCGCGATTGCTATCTCGGAGATGAACTGGTTGAAGTGCTCGAGCCGTTTCAATTGCTTGGCAAATCTGGGGTCTTCGAGTTGGGGGATCGACGACATGGCGCTGACTCCTAAAAAGAATTCTTATGAATCTATAGATGTTTTATCGCGTGCGAAGGAGGTGCGCCATCCACAGAATCACCGATTACTTTGGTGCTAGACCCTGTGGAGTTACCACGCCGGTCAAACCTACTGGCCGGTCGCAGTTTGCGGATGCGATTCGAGTTTCACGGAAGGCAAGCTGGCGGAATTCCATCCTCCGCCAAGTGCTTTGATCAAAGAAACGCTGGCAGTCATGCGGCGGCGCAGGATGTCGACGGCAGCGCGCTCGTCTGCCAAGGCTGTGCTTTGCGCGGTAGTCACTTCCAGATAGCTCACCACTCCGCCTTTGTAGCGGTTGGTGGAAAGATCGAGCGAGTGTTCGGCGGCGGCGACGGCGGCTTGCTGGGCTTTGCCCTCATCGTCGAGAATCCGCAACGCTGCCAGATTGTCTTCGACCTCCTGAAAGGCAGTGAGCACGGTCTGGCGGTAATTCGCTACCGACTCGTCATAAGCGGCGCGCGCCTGCTCGGAGATTGCGCGGCGACGTCCCACATCAAACGCGGTCACCACGGCGGAGGCGCCCGCGGTCAGGAAACCGCTGGGCCCCTGAATTAGCGTGCTGATCGCGGTGCTCTCAAATCCGCCCGAGCCGGTCAAGGTGAAGACGGGGAAATATGCCGCCCGTGCCACGCCTACCTGAGCATTGGCCGCCGAAATTCGTCGCTCCGCGGCAGCCACATCCGGACGCCGTTCCAGCAAATCCGAAGGAAGCCCCGGCGGAATGGCCGGCGGCGGAGCGTCCCAGGCCGCGGCGGGAACCGTGAAGCTGGAAGCAGGCTGCCCGATCAACACCGCGATGGCATGTTCGTTCTGCGCTCGCTGAATCAGCACATCGATCGCCTGCGTGCGGGTATTCTCAAGCTGGGTTTGGGCCTGGGCCACGTCCACCGCGGATGCCACCCCGCCTTTGTAACGGCTCTGCGTAAGTTCAAGCGCCTTTTCGAAAGCCGTCACATTCCGGTTAAGAAGTTGCTCCTCGGCATCGAGCGTACGCATCTGGAAATAGTCGAGGGCCAATTCCGCATGCAGGCTCAGACTGACCGATTCGAGATCGGCCGCGCTGGCCTGGGCATTCGAGCGCGCCGCTTCCACCGTCCGCCGCACTCGTCCAAACACATCTGCTTCATAAGACACATCAAACGGAATCGCAAGGTCGGTTATATTCGAGGGCGTGACATTGCTGACCAGCGGCCGGTTCTGCGACAGCCGTTCACGCGCGGCCGATGCGCCTCCCGTGATCGTAGGATAATAGGCGGCACGGTCAAATCGCACCAGGGCGCGCGCCTGACGGAACTGCGCTTCGGCCGCCTTCAGATTCTGATTGGAAACGTTGACCTGTTCTTCCAATCCGTTCAACTGCGGATCCTGAAAGATCTCCCACCATTTTCCCCGCGCGATCTGATCGTTGGGCTGAGCCGTCTTCCAGTCCGGCGGGACTTCTTTGTAGCTCGGGGGCGTCGGGGTAGATGGTTTGGAATAATGCGGGCCAACCGCACACCCGCTCAAAAGGAACAGACTCAGCAGCAGACCAAGAAGCGGGCGCCGGACCTCGGACCTCAGACCTAGTACCTCGCAGCTCGCCACTTTCAGCCTGCGTCCAAGGTCTGAGGTCCGACGCCTGACGTCCGGTCCCCTCACCGTCCCCCCTGCGCGTTTTGCGTGACGCGGACAGTTTCACCGGCCGCAACCGAGTCCGGAGGATTAACGATTACATTCTCGTCACCATTCAACCCTGCGATCACTTCGACTTCGCTGCCGAAGTCATGGCCAAGCGTTATCGGCTTTAGTGAGACCCGCTGATCGCTGCCGACCGTCGCTACCCTCAGGCCTTCGGAGCGAAAAAGAAGCGTGTTGACCGGCAAAATCAGGGATGACGTGGGCGTCGGCAGCTTGAGATGCACCTCTGCATAAGAACCGGTGAAAAGCTGTCCGGTAGGATTGTCGACTGCGATTTCCACCAGCAGGGTGCGGGAGGTCGGGTCAATGGCGTTGGCGGTGCGTACCAACTTGCCTTGAAAGGGGCGGCCCGGAAATTCCGACAAGGTCAGGTCGGCGGTCAATCCCGGCTTGGCGGCTTGCGAGTAAACCTGCGGCACGCTGACGTAGACGCGCAACTTGTCCGCCTGCACAATATGAAAAAGTTCAGTTCTGGCTCCCCCGCCGCTGCCGGAATCGATCAGGGCTCCGATATCGGTATTGCGCGCCGTAATCACGCCGGAGAATGGCGCATAGATCTTTTGAAACGATTGCAGCTCTTCCAGGCGCTTGACGTTGGCTTGCGCCGACTGCAGCGACGCCTGCTTTGCCGCGTAGTCTCCCGCGGCATTGTCGGATTCCTGCTTCGACACCGAGTCGGTTTTCAACAATCCCTCGTAGCGGTCGGCCGTAATCTTCGAGAGATTCAGGTTGGCCTGGGAAGTGGCCAGATCGGCGCGAGCCTGCCGCAGCTGCTGGTTTACTTCCGGCGTATCGATTTCCGCCAGCAACTGGCCTTCCTTTACCTTGCTTCCAATGTCTACATACCAGCGCTTTAAATAGCCGTTGGTGCGAGCGTAAATCGGCGCGTCGATGAACGCCTGGACGCTGGCGGGGAGAACGATTTCCTGAGCGGGAGCGGAACGCTTCGGCTGCACCACCGCGACGGTGGGCACCGCCATGCGTTCAGTTTCCTGACGCAGAGCGGTTCGTGCCTGAATGCGGGGCAGAATCCCGAATACCACCAGCAACACCGCCGTCACCACGGCAAGGACCAGAATCCACCACGAGGAGCGCGGATTCTTCGTGTGCGACGGTCTCGAGGGTTCTGAGCCGATTTCCTTAAACAGGCCGCTCTCGTTTTCCACCTTCATTGGTTCTCCCGAAACATATGAAAATATTGATGATGGCCTTTGGGCGCCGGATTCAACCTTCCACCTGGCCGGCCTGCTCGCGCCTTCCATGCAGCAGGCTGAAGAAAACCGGAACAAAAAACAGGGTCGCCGCCGTGGCAAAAATAAGTCCGCCAATTACGGCGCGCCCGAGTGGCGCGTTCTGCTCGCCGCCTTCGCCCAGGCCGATCGCCATCGGCACCATGCCGATAATCATAGCCAGGGCGGTCATCAGCACCGGACGGAAACGGGTAAATCCCGCCGCCAGCGCCGCGCTCACAGCGTCCTTGCCTTCTTGCATTTGCTCTTTAGCAAAGCTGACCACCAGGATGCTGTTGGCCGTAGCCACGCCCATACACATGATAGAGCCAGTCAGAGCCGGCACGCTGACATTGGTGTGCGAGACGAACAACATCCAGACGATTCCAGCCAGCGCCGCCGGCAAAGCCGAAATAATGATGAACGGGTCCAGCCAGGATTGAAAGTTCACCACAATCAGCAGATACACCAGCAGGATGGCGAAAGCCAATCCCGAAATCAGGCCGGAGTAAGAGGACTTCATGGTCTGAACCTGCCCGCGCACTACCATCTCCGAGCCTCGAGGCAGTTCTTTGCGGCTGTCCTTGATAATTTTCTGAATGTCGTCAGCCACGCCTCCCAGATCCCGTCCCTGAACCGATCCGTAAATGTCGATCACCGGCTGAATGTCATAGTGCGAAACCAACGCCATGCCGGGACCGCGCCGAATCGAGGCGAGTGAGCCCAGAATTGCGGGAGGGGCTCCACTCGATCCCGTGATCGGGATATTTTCCAGGTCCTGCAGTGAATCCAGTCGATATTGAGGAGTTTGGGTGGTGATCGAGTAGCTCACGCCATTCTTGGGATTGAGCCAGTACGTGGGCGAAGTCTGAAAACTGCCGCTGAGCGAGATCAGCAGGTTGGTGGCGATGTCGCGTTGCGTGAATCCCGCCAGCTGTGCCTTGGTTCGATCAACATCGATGTGGAGATAAGGTTCGTCAAAGGGCTGCTGGATACGCAGGTCGGCGGTTCCCGAAACCATCTTCATTCGGCGCAGCAGTTTGTTGGCGAAGATGCGATTGGCCTGCAAGTCATAGCCAGTGACCTGTACATCGATAGGCGACGGCAGCCCGAAGTTCAGAATCTGGCTCACGATGTCGGCAGGCAGAAAGGAAAAATCTACACCGGGAAATTGCTCCGCTAGCTTGAGCCGCAGGTCGTGGACATAGCCTTCGGTCGGGCGATGATCTTTCGTCAATGTCACCAGAATGTCGGCATCGGCGGGTCCCGTAGGCGCTGAGTTGCTGTAGGAGAGATTGATGCTGCTGTAGGGCAGCCCAATGTTGTCGATGACACTGGATATTTCGGAGGCCGGAATCTGCTGGCGCACGAAGGCCTCGATCCGGTCGCAAAGGCTGGCTGTCTCTTCGATTCGTGTTCCAGCCCTGGCCCGGAGATGCAGCTTGAACTGCCCGGCGTCGACTTTCGGAAAGAAGTCGCGGCCCAGCCATGGCACTAACGCCACAAACGAAGCAATGCATACTATGACAAAGCCCCACAAAAATGCCGCGCGGTGGTGCAGGCAGCGTTCCAGTGCCTCGTGATAGGTGTCCCGGAACCTTTCGAACGCCTGCTCGAAGGTTACCTGCAGCCGCACCAGCGGGTTGCGGCTCGTGGTGTTCAGGTGCCCCGCCTCCTGTTCGTGGCCGCGCAGCAGATACTTGGCCATGGTCGGAACCAGGGTTCGAGACAGCAGATAGGAGGCCAGCATGGCGAACACCACCGCCTCCGCCAGCGGTACAAACAGATATCGCGCTACGCCGGTAAGAAAGAACATCGGCAAAAATACGATGCAGATAGCCAGCGTGGAAACGAACGCCGGTACGGCGATCTGTTGCGCGCCATCCAGAATCGCCTTCTGAATTTCCTTGCCTTCGGCGATATTCCGGTTGATGTTCTCGATTTCTACAGTTGCGTCATCCACCAGGATGCCGACTGCAAGCGCCAGCCCGCCCAGGGTCATGATGTTGATGGTCTCGCCCAGAGCGCTCATGACGATGATGGAGGTAAGAATCGAAAGCGGGATTGAAACCGCGATGATCACCGTGCTGCGCCAGCTCCCCAGGAAGATCAGAATCATGATGCCGGTGAGACAGGCGGCGATAAGACCTTCCTTCAAAACCCCATCGATGGAGGCGCGCACGAAAAGCGACTGGTCGGCCAGTGGCTTGATCTGCAATTCGGGAGGAAGCTGTGCCTCGATTCGCGGCAACATGCCCTTGATCCCCGAAATAATGTCGAGGGTTGAGGCTGCCCCGGTTTTCTGGATGGTCAGCAAAGAAGCTCTTTGCCCATCAACTCGCACGATATTGGTCTGCGGCGGGAAGCCATCGCGCACAAAAGCCACGTCGCGCACGTAAATGGTTGTGTTGCCCACCCGCTTGATCGGCAGGTCGTTCAACTCGGCCACTGTTTGCGGGCTGCCGTTGAGATCTACGTCGTACTCGAATTGCCCGATTTTCGAGGTTCCGGACGGCAGAATCAGGTTCTGGGCGCTGATGGCGTTGACCACATCCATCGGAGACAGTCCCTTTGCCTGCAGGGCGTTCGTGTCCAGATCGACTTGCACCTGCCGCTGTTTCCCGCCGTATGGATAAGGGATGGCCACTCCAGGAATCGTCACCAGCCGAGTACGGATAAAATTCACCCCGTAATCGAACAGCTGCTGCTCGGAAAGTTTTTGTCCTGACAAAGCTAACTGCAGAACCGGAACGGTGGACGCGTTGTAAGTGATGATCAGTGGCGGCGTGGTTCCGGGCGGCAACTGCCGCAGCTGGGTTTGGGAGACTGCGGTGATCTGCGCGATCGCTCTTTCAATATTGGTGTTGGGCTGGAAAAAGACCTTCACGACCGCGATCCCGTTCAGCGACTGGGACTCGCTGTGTTCTATATTGTCCACGGTCGTGGTGAGAATGCGCTCGGTGAGCGACACGATCCGGTTAGACATGTCTTGGGAGTTCAGCCCGGCATAGTTCCACAAAATGCTGACTACTGGAATATTTATGTTGGGAAAAATATCCGTGGGCGTGCGGAAGATCACGATCGGGCCCAGAATCAGAAGCAGCAACGCGACGACGACGAAGGTGTAAGGCCGGCGCAGCGCCAGCGCAACAATCCACATGAAGGCCTCTTAGACTCCCCAAAACAAATTGGATGAATGTAGCCGAGGATTAGGTGTTAATTTTACGGTCGCGGGGCGGCGAGAGAGGTTAAAAAAGGGGGCCAGCCACCGGCTTGGCCCCCTGCTTGGGCTTTACAAAACTTTACTGATTGGGGTCTGACGAATTCGGACCAGACTGATCGGGACCGGAGTCCGGTGGCGGATTCGAGTCCGCATGGTGCATCCTGTGGCGTCCCTCATTCGGTCCCCTGTTGGTGGCGACCACGGTTAGGGGAGCCTGCAGAGTGAAGTTCAAGACCGTCTCTGACGGCAGCTTGATCTGCTGACCCTTGGTAGCTGCTTGCACTCCACCGCCCAGCCCGCCGCCTGCAGCCGCGCCGATCGCGGCACCCTTGCCGCCTCCGGCGATGGCTCCGATGATGGCTCCGATGCCGGCGCCTGCGCCCACTTTCTCGGCCGTGTTCTTGCCCCGCGAGCTGCCCTTGCGGGAGTACTGATCGGTTTGGATGTTGTAGAACTTGCCGCCGGCCGAAATGCGATCCAACTGCAGCACCAGCAGCGATTGTCCGGCGAATTTGCCCGCGCTCTGCACACTCACGATGTGCCCTTCCACGTCATACCCGGCCGGAATCGCGGTTTCGCCTTCCACGGCCAGCGGCGAATCCAGCGTGGCATGGAACGTTTGTCCCTGCTGCGATGTCTCCGAGTCAATCGTATCGACCAGCCTTACCGCCAGGGTCGTTCCGGAGGGAATCGTGACCTTTTGCGGAGGTGGAGGAGGTGGCGGGGTTGAAGGCACCACGGGAGTCGCAGGCGGCGGAGTCATTGCCGCCATGGGAGCCGTAGAATTGTCATTGCTCGAGGAAGACGGCAGATTACGCACCCGCGGCTCGCGGTGACGCGGCTTGGGCGCCGGAGCCGGCGATGGCTTCGCTTCTTCCACCGGCGGTGGCGTGGTTTGCGCCGTTTCCGGCGGCGGAGGAGCAGCCACCTGCAGGTTGTTGATCACCTGTTTGACGCCCGGTTCGGATGATGCGTAACGCGCTGCCGCCTCGCGCTGAGTGTCGTTGTCAACCGTGCCGGTCAAGGTTACGGTTCCACTTTCCGACTTCACGCCCAGCTGTTTGCCGGCGAGACCGGAATCGGTTGCGATCTTGCTCTGGATGTCGCTGGTCACTTGGGCGTCATTCGGGGCCTTGGTGCAGCCCACTCCAACCGTCAGCAAAGCCAGCAACATGACCACAGTGACGTAGAGAGAACTTTTCGCCTTCATAGGAGCGCTCCTGAATTTTCTGCTTATAACCGTGTATTAGTAGTTTAGATGCAGAACCAGCGGTAGGTCTCGGGCAAAATTACACCCTGGAAAGCCCCTGGCACCAGTTACGTAACTGGTCGCCAGAGAACCACTTACGTCCTGTGCGGAGGAATGATTTCGTAAGCCCGCGCGAGCCCCGCTCGGGCCCCCTCAATTTTGGCGCAGGAACTTGTAGTCCAAAATTGACGCCGCCAGGCCTATCACTTCCGAATTGCGCTGTTCTTTGCGCCGCGTAATTCGTCCCTGGCAGAGCACGGTACTGTTTTTCTGGCCGGAAATCTCCTCCGGCATTTCGAACACCATTTCAACCAAGGTGTTTACCGGCAGCTGCTGGGGGCCAACCAGCAGGACTCCTGACTGGCTAAGGTTCTCGACCGTGCCTTCGTGCCAGGTTCCGAGCCCTTTGGGGCGATAACGAAGTGGGGTTTGAAGACTTAGCCGCCGGGCGCGTGGCACCCACGTCGGCTTCTTCTGGCTACGGCCGCGTTGTGGCTCTGAACCCGCTTCCGGCTCGTTGTCCGAGCGCTTAATGCGTTTCATGGTCTTCCAGTCGTATTTATACTCTGCCGCGCAGAGCAAACACACCTGGTAGTAATGGCCGTCGGCGGCGCGCCGGGGCCAGGAAAACTCGTGCGAGCAGCGGCCAAGCATGAGGACGTCCAGTAACTTCTGTGGCATGGTTGTGATCCGGGAGGGGAGCACCGGGACGAAACTATCATCCAACGGCGGTTGGCAGTTGGGCTAGGTTACTTTGGGGTAATGAAAACATGGTCCCGCGTTCGAGTGGTAATCCCGAGGATTTTGTGATTTGCCCCGCCAGGCGCCCGCCTTCCGCCCCCAGTCGCGCCGCGGGGAGGCTCGTGTTGAGGCCTCAAAAACAGGCACTTACGAGTGTATGATCGCGGCGTGGACCCGGTAAATGCATTCATTTTGGCTGGCGGCAAGAGTTCCCGTATGGGGCAGGACAAAGCCTTCATGCAGCTGGGCCGGCAGACACTCTTGCAACGTGCCCTGGAACTGGCCAGAACGGTCGGGGGCGAACCCTGGATCGTGGGTAACGCGGCAAAATTCGCCACTTTCGCTCCGGTTGTCGAGGACGTGTATCCCGAATGTGGGCCGCTGGGCGGAATTCACGCCGCGCTCAGCAAGAGCGGCAGCGACCTGAATCTTATGATCGCGGTCGACCTGCCGTTTCTTCAGCCGGATTTCCTGAAATACCTGCTTTCTCGTAGCCGTGAGAGCGGAGCCGTAGTGGCGGTCCCAAGGGCAGGGGGCAGCTTGCAGCCCTTGTGCGGCGTGTATCGCCGAGGCTTCGGGGCGGTAGCGGAACGATCGCTTCGTGCCGGAAGGAACAGGATTGATCCGCTGTTCGCCGAAGTTCATACCTGCATAATCGAGCCCGACGAGTTGAAGCAACTTGGTTTCAGCGAGCAGCAGTTCAGCAATGTAAATACCCAGCAAGACTGGGAGGCGGCGAGCCTGTTACTGCCTTCTTAAGCAGAAAGCTAAGAACCATGCGGACCGACAATCGCCCATCATCCCGACCGAAGCGAAGCCAAGCGAGCGGGGTGGAGGGACCTTGGAGTTTGCAGGAAATTTCGGCTGCACTAAACTAACATCAGGCTAAAGAGGAACAAAGTCCGAAGGCAAAGATCCCGATCAACCCGTCATGTCCACCAACGGAAGTTCCGGCCCCTATATCGAGTTCAAAGATGTCTCCAAGGCGTTCGGAGACAACCGCGTGCTCGACCACGTCAGCTTCAGCGTGATGCCGGGAGAGACGGTATGCATCCTGGGCCGCAGTGGCGTGGGCAAATCGGTCTCGCTGATGAACATCATGGGCTTCCTCAAGCCGGATTCCGGCCGGGTGATCGTAGCTCACGAGGACATCACCGACTACGGCGAAGAGGATCTGGAACGCATCCGCAAAAAAGTCACCATCGTCTTCCAGAACGGAGCCTTGTTTGACTCCCTTACCGTGGGAGAAAACGTCGCCTTTCCACTGCGCGAGCGTCGCCAGCTTTCGGAAGAGCAGATTTACCAGATCGTGGACGGGCTGCTGGATATGGTCGGAGTGAAAGAGATGCGCGAGCAGTTGCCGTCGGATTTGTCTACCGGAATGAAGCGCTCGGTGGCCATCGCGCGGGCGCTGGCCGCGCAACCCGAGTGCGTTCTCTACGATGAGCCCACCACCATGGTGGATCCGCTGATGGCGCAACTACTCGGGGACCTGATCAAGCGGCTGAAAATTCAATTGCACCTGACCAGCGTGGTCGTGACTCACGACATGCGCCTGGCTAAGAAACTGGCCGATCGGGTGGTGTTTCTCCACGAGGCGAGAGCGATCTTCTTTGGGACCTACGAGGAAATGGAGAAATGCGACGAGCCCATCGTGCAGGAATTTTTGAGGCTGGATGAGCCGGGAATCGGGGCGTCGATTGAAGTCAACGCGCGGCCTGGTCGAGGCGACGAAAATTGTCCGCCTTCGTGAGTCTTTAAGATATTCCAGGAAGACACTAGAATCCCTCGCCCAGCAATCGTTCCACTGTGAGCGTGGAGCTTGCGCACTCACCTTTGATCATCTTCTCAACGTACTTGGCGACCATATCGACTTCCAGGTTCACCGGATCGCCAGGCTTCAGCAACTTCAGATTGGTCATCTTCGCGGTGTGCGGGATAATCGCCGCGCCCACTGTGGTTCCTTCAACTTTCGCCACCGTCAGGCTGATGCCCTCGATGCAAAGCGAACCTTTGAAGATCACGTAGCGGGCCAGTTCGGATGGGATTTCAATCCGTAGCCAGAAGTCCTCGGCCCCGCGAATTCGATCGAGAGCGACAAATTTTCCCGTGCCGTCCACGTGCCCCTGAACAATATGCCCGCCAAAGCGCCCGTCGGCGCGCATGGGAAGCTCCAGATTTACCAAAGCGCCTTTCTTGATGCGAGAGAAGGAAGTGCGTTTCCAGGTTTCCTCGGCCAAATCGGCGGCGAAAGAGGTCGGCGTAATTTCTACCGCCGTAAGACAGACGCCGCTGACGGCAATGCTGTCGCCTGTCTTCAGTTGCGGTGCGAGCTGCGACGCCGCAACCGTCAGACGGCGCTGCCCATTCCGGTTCGCTAGAGCAGCCACGCGTCCGACTTCCTCAATGATGCCGGTGAACATAGAGACCCCGAGATTAGAGAGCAGCCAAAATAGCGCCGGCATCCCGCCGGCGCTACAAATCCCCATACGGATCGCGCAAGTATCCTTCAACCGCAAAATCCTCACCGAAACGGTGCAGCTTGATCGCCTTTACGTGAGCCGCATCGCTCATGCGTTCGAAGCCGGTGCCAGTGGCAAAAGGAACTGATCCGGTGCCGGCAAGGATCTTCGGCGCGTAATAGAGAAACACCTTGTCCACGATTCCTGAAGCCAGCGCCGCTCCATTGATCATGGCGCCGCCTTCGATCAGCAAGCTGCTAATCTCCATGGTTCCCAGGCGTCGGGCGATGCCTTTCATATCGGGACGCCCGTCTCCGACCCCAACCGGCACCTGCTCGACCCGAATTCCCTGATTCTGCAGTTCGCGCTTTCGCTTCTCCTCGGCAAAAGAGCACAGCACCAGAACGTCTTCTTTGGCGGTTTTGACCACTCGTGACTCCAGTGGCAGTCGCAAGCGCGAGTCAACGATCACCCGCAGCAGCGGCCGTCGCCGCGCCCGTCCACTGCGATCAGTAAGCAATGGATCGTCGGCAATAATTGTTCCCACCCCCACCATGATGGCGTCATTCGCATGCCGCAGCTCCTGCACGTGAGCCCGGGCAACTTCGCTGGTGACCCATCCTCCGGTGGTGCCGCCACCGCCCAAAGCCGTGGGCCGGTGAGATTCACTTGGAGGCGGAGCGATTTTCCCATCGAGCGTCATCGCAGCTTTCAGCGTGATTAAAGGGGTGCGTTGCCGGATATATTTCGCGAAAGGCTCGTTCAGTGCTTTAGCTTCTTCCTCAAGAATGCCTGAAGCCACTGAGAGTCCAGCCTTGCGCAGCCGTTCGAAACCCTTTCCCGCGACCAGCGGATTGGGATCTTGCATGCAGGCCACGACCCGGCGGACACCCGCTGCGATGACGGCGTCGGCACAGGGTCCAGTGCGGCCCTGATGCGAGCATGGCTCGAGATTGACGTACAGGACCGCGCCTCGAGCTTTGGCCCCGGCCTGCTCTAAGGCCAGAATCTCGGCGTGCTTGACACCATCAAAGGTATGGCAGCCCTCGCCTGCAACTGTTCCCGCGGCATCTACGATCACGGCGCCCACGCAGGGATTTGGCGAAGTTAAACCGACACCTTCACGCGCCAGCCTAAGTGCCTGCCGAAGAAATGTTTCATCCTGTTCCCGGCTTAGATGAGAGAGCTGCTTTTCGGAGCTCGCTGAAGGCGTCCGAGATTCTTTTCGGCCTTCGCGTTTACTGGGTTTCTTGGAAGTCATTAGATTCTTCAACGCAGACAACGTTGGCTGCGCAAAGGCGGCGGACAAACCTGCCAGCGGGTCGAGAGAGTATCCGCCTCATACCTGCAAGGCCGTGCGCCAACGCGCTCGGCTTAGCTATACGAATAGCGAGTCTACGAAATCCTTGGGATCGAAGGGCAGCAGATCTCCGACCTTTTCGCCAACACCCACATAGCGCACCGGAACCGCCAACTCGCGCGAGATCGCAACCACGACCCCGCCTTTGGCTGTGCCGTCGAGCTTGGTTAGAACAATGCCGGTGACCCCGGCGGATTGCGTGAATTGCCGTGCCTGCTGCAAGCCGTTCTGGCCCGTGGTGGCATCCATCACCAGTAAAGTCTCATGGGGCGAACCTGGAATAATGCGTTGGGCTGTGCGGCGCATTTTCTCCAGCTCCGCCATCAGGTTGGTTTTAGTGTGCAGGCGTCCTGCGGTATCCACGATGACGTAATCAGTGTGCCGCGCCGCGGCTGCCTGCAGCGCATCAAAGAGCACCGCCGATGGGTCGCCCCCGGCTTTGGTGTGGATTACCTCGGTGCCTGTCCGCTGTCCCCAGACCTCGAGTTGCTCGATGGCGGCAGCGCGGAACGTATCGGCAGCGCACAGCAAAACGGTTTTTCCCTTGGAGCGGAAGACCTGCGCCAGCTTGCCGATGGTGGTGGTCTTGCCCGTTCCGTTCACCCCGACCACCAGAATCACTTCCGACGTTCCGTCCACTCTGGTCACAGGTTGCGAATCAACCGCGGTCAGGATAGCCAGAATTTCTTCCTTAAGCAGGCGCTTGAGCTCGTCCACGTTCTTGATCTGCTTGCGATCAGCTTTCTCGCGAAGTTTTTCCAGCACTTCGTGGGTTGTGGTGGTGCCCAGGTCGGCGCCGAGCAGCGTGGCTTCCAGATCGTCCAGTGTGGCCCGGTCGATCTCTTTGCCAAAGGATACGACTTCTTCGATGCGCTCGCTCAGGTTCTCCCGAGTACGCGTCACCGCTTCCTTCATGCGATCGAGGAAGCTGGGTTTCTGCTGTTCGTCCAGGCTGCCGAATAAAGTTTGAATCATGAAAGTTTCGCGGACTCTGAAGTCCAATTTCAATTATAGCGGTCAGCGCTCGATTCGAGAGTGGATGCATGTAGTGTGGGGCGGACAAGACTGTCCGCCCCACAAACAATTTAGAAGATGCAGGAGCTATCGCGCGGTGGCTTCAGCTGCGGCGATAACATCGGCGCGAGCTTCGGGAGAGGACGATGGCGTGGTTGGCGGCTTGCCCGGAGCTGGTTGTGCCGACGCCGAAGCGGCCTGTACCTTGGGTTGCTGGACCCGGATTTCGCCACGCGCATAGATGGTACTCAGGGCTGTCACCGCGGTCGGATCAAGGCGCTTGCCAGACAGGTTGTGAATGATGCGCAGGGCAGCTTCGGGATCGTGCGCCTGCTGGTAAGGCCGGTTGGTGGTCAGGGCGTCGAACGTATCGGCGACGGCAATGATGCGCGGCAGCAGCGGAATCTCCGCATCCTTCAAACCGCGCGGATAGCCGCGCCCATCCAGCGACTCGTGGTGCAGTTCGATGCCGGGAATCATCTCTTTCAACTGGGCGACCGGACTCAGGATGTTGGCACCCTTGGTGGTATGGGTCTTCATGATTTCAAATTCTTCCGGCGTCAGGGCTCCCGGCTTCTTGAGGATGCGATCTTCGATTCCGATCTTGCCCACGTCGTGCAACTGTGCGGATACCCGCACCGTCTCAAGAAATTCCGCGGGATGGCCCATCTCCTGCGCGATCATTACCGAATAGCGCGTAACCCGGTCGGAATGTCCGCGAGTGTACGGATCTTTTTCGTCGACCGCGCCCGCCAGCATCTGGATGGAACTCATAAACAACTCGCGGTTTTCCGTGGCGGCACGCTTGAGGTCGAGCACGAATTGCTCGAGCTCCTCTGACATGCTGTTGAATGTAGTTGCCAGTTCGCCGATCTCGGTGCGGCTGGCGAGCTGGACCCGCTGCGAGAAATCTCCGCGCGCGATGGCCCGGCTGGAGGCAGTCAGCACTTCCAGCGGGTTGGTGATGCGGCGAGCGGCAAAGATACTGATGCCAATGCTGAGCAGGATAGCCAGCAAAGCCAGAAGGCGCGCAGTGCGCTGCATCTCGTAAACGCCGCGGTAAGCTTCGTCGCGGGGTTTCTGCACGATCACCGCCCAGTCCAGATTGCCCACCGGGCTGTAAGTCCCAAGCATCTTGGTGCTTTTCTTGCCCTCGGTCACGCTGAATTCGCGAGTGGCGGCAACCAACTGTGCCTGGCCACCCTGTTCGAGAAAGTTGCGCACGATTTCCGAGTTGGTCATGTCCTGGCCGGTGGCGTAATCGGGAGTGGCTCCAGCCACCAGGCGGCCTTCGCTGTCGACCACGTAAGGCGTGAGCCCTCCGCGGTTGACCTCCTGCAGCCGGCGGATCAGGAACTGCAAATCCTCCACCGCTCCGATCATGCCCAGGAAGCGTCCGCCGTACATGACCGGCGTGCTCACCAGCATCACGGTGCGGGCGTTGGTGCCGCTGCCGACCACCAGAGCCTGGCCGCTGTAAGCGCGACCCTCGCGCGCCGCCTCATAGGCGCGTACCAGGTCGCGCTGCAAGAAAGCGTCAGGGGCGATGCGTCCGGCGGAAATTCCTTTGGAGTCGGAGTTCAGCAGCGTGGCATAAGCCAGATCGGGTGAAGAGGAAACAAAATGTTCCAGCAGGGCGCGCAACTCAGGCGCCTCCACGTGCTCGGCGGTAACGTCGCCTCCGCTCGCCACCTGCAGCGCAGAAGACAAGTTGGCCAGCATCATGCGCAACGACTCCTGGCGCAGCGCAATGTCTTCCGCCAGGGACCGGGTCACCGCATTCTGGAGCAGACGTTCGTTGGTGATCAGGCGCTCCCGGTTGATGGATTCCACCTGCGACGAGTAGAAATACATCGGGATGACGCTGATCACCATCAGCACGCTGAGGATCACGTACAGAATCGGCACGCGGGATGGCAGGGGCAATTTCAAGGAAAAGTGGCTCGGGCCGCTCCTCTGGCCGCGGCTGGCGATACAGCCTTCCCTAAAATTTTACTTTGAAGAGCAGGCCGGAAGGTGAAGACGGAAGGCCATGTCTGTTACCAAAGTACCTGCAAATTCGCGGCAGAAGAACAAGACGCAGCCTGTAGAAAGCAGATCCCTCCGCTGCGCTTCGCTCCGGTCGGGATGACAAAGTTGTTAAACGATTGTCATGTCGCCAAAGGTAGTAGCTAAAAAGCCAGCAGCTAACAGCTAAGAGCTAAAAGCTCGAAGCTATCTCACTCTTCCCGCTACGAGCCATCAGATCACGGATGGCCTCGGCTGGAGCTTTGGCGCGGTGCAGAATCTCGTCCATCTGCTCGGTGATTGGCATCTCAATCCCGCGAGCTCGCGCCAGCCCGATGGCCGCCTGGGTGGTGAAGACACCTTCGGCCACCGCACCATGCATACCCGCTATGATCTCGCGCAGTTGCCGCCCCCGGCCCAGTTCTACGCCCACGCTGCGGTTGCGGGAGAGGCCGCCGGTGCAGGTCAGCACCAAATCGCCAAGCCCGGCGAGCCCTGCCATAGTCTCGCGACGTCCGCCGCAGGCCACGGCTAGCCGGGTCATCTCAGCCAGGCCACGGGTAATGAGCGCCGCTACCGAATTGTGGCCCAGTCCCAACCCGTCGCAAACCCCGGCCGCGATGGCGATGACATTTTTCAGTGCGCCGCCGAGTTCGACTCCGGCGACATCGTCGTTGGTATAAATTCGAAAACGCGGATCGCTGAACTCCCGCTGAACCGTTTCCGCCAGTGCCGCGTCCTGCGAAGCCACGGTTATCGCTGTCGGATCGCCGCGGGCAACTTCTTTGGCAAATGAAGGTCCGCTCAGAGCGGCAATACGCGGCCGAAAATCCGCTTGGCCTTTCTGACTTCCGCTGCCCGAGATCACCTGAGAAATCACCTCAGTCATGCGCAGCAGAGTGCTTTCTTCCAGTCCCTTGGTTGCGCTTACGAAAAGCATCTCCGGTTTCAGGTGGGGACGCATCTGCTCGAACAACTGGCGGCAGTGCTGGGAGGGCATGACGCTCACCACAAAGTCAGCCTGTTGAAGCGCCTCTTCCAGGCTGCCGGTCGGGAACACAGATTCCGGAATGGCTTGTCCGGGCAGAAAGAGGTCGTTCATGCGGCGCGCGGAAATCGATTCGCGGACTTCTTTTTCGTGTGCCCAAAGCCGTACCTGATGATTCCCGCCGCGGCCTAGCACGATGGAGAGACCGGTGCCCCACGCGCCCGCGCCGATGACTGCGATCCGGCTCATGGCTTTGCCTTCATTTCGCTTTCCTCACTGCCGCCTCCATTGAAAACGTGGTTCCGCTCCGCCAAGCAGGCGCCGAATATTCTGGTGGTGTTTGGCGATAATGAGGGCCGAGGAAAATGCCATCAGGATGAGAATCCGAGGCATGCTGCCATAGTCGTGCAGCCACCACGCCAGCAGAGGAAAGCACGCAAAGGCCACGATCGATCCCAAAGATACCTGGCGAGACACCAGGACGACGATGACCAGGACGCCTGTGACTGCCAGCACCGTTTTAGGCGCGAGCAGGGCGAAAGATCCTAGTCCGGTAGCGACTCCTTTGCCTCCGCGAAACTTCAGCCACACCGGAAACATGTGGCCAACAATGGCGAAAACGGCAGCCACACTTGCAACCAGGCTCTGGCCGGGGAAGAGCGCGCGACTCAACGCCACCGCAGTCACACCTTTCAGGGCGTCAAGCACCAGGGTCAGCACACCGAGGACCGGCGACGAGCGAGCGACGTTGGTGGCCCCGATGTTGCCGCTGCCGCTTTGCCTAACATCCTGTCCGCGAAAGATCCGCACCAGAATGAAGCCGAACGGAATCGATCCCAGCAGATAGCTGAGCGCGGCGGCGATGACGAAATCCTTCATCGTTTCCATGTATGCGCGAGTTCATGTGGGCGCGAGCGTCCCGCTCGTGCGTCCCGATTACAGCCTTCGCGGTTCTCCGAATGAGATTGTCCGTTCCGCCCACGCCCACTTATGCAACGCTAGATTTGCTTCAATTCGAAGCGCGCCATCTTCGTATATCGCGCACCACCTGGCATGGGCTGGCTCTCATACAGAAAGAACTCACGGGCCGTCATCGTACCAAAATCGAGAGCCGGCATCGCGGCCAATTTCTCCTGCAGGCGCTTGAATGATGAGTTGGCGGCGTTGCCTTTCCGCCGGCTGGGCGCACCCGAGCCGGAGCGCCGTGCCAAGGTCAGATGCGGACTGAAGGCGTGTTCTTCTTTTGGCACTCCGATCGCGAAAGTCGCTTCGTCCACCAATTTGCCGAGTGACGCAAGTTTCGGACCGGCTTGGATGCCGATCCAGAAGACCCGCGGCGACTTGGAAGTCGGAAAGAAGCCATAGCCATGCATTGAAAGGTCGAAAGCATCTGTCTGTATCCGCTCCAGGGCCACCTTGATTTCTTCCACGGTTTCGGGGGACTTCTGTCCGACGAATTTAAGCGTCACATGCATGGACTCGGGCCGCACCCAGCGCACATCCGGAGCGAATCCGCGCACCCCATCCATGAAAAGACGAATGCGTTCGCGGATTTTGTCGTTGATGTCGAGCGCGATGAAAATGCGCATAGGACAATGAGCAACTTCAAGTGCCTCGGCAGGTTGTCTCCGCCGATGTCGGAAGAAGGACTATGGAAGATTGAAGACCGGCATCTGGCCTCACATCAATTTTCTTCTCACCATGTCCAGCGCCTGCTGGCTGGCGTACCAGCGGATGCGCTTGCGATCGCCGGGAAATTTTCTCTCCGCAACTTCGGCGCCTTTCTCTGATGCCAGAGCGTGGAAGACCAAGCCAACCGGTTTTTCTTCGCTGCCGCCGGCCGGTCCGGCGACGCCGGTAATGCCAATGCCCAGCGTCGCCCCGCAGCGTTTGCGAATGCCTTCGGCCAACGCAGCCGCAACCTCGGCGCTGACTGCGCCATGTTTTTCTATTAACGCTGCCGGAACATCCGCGAAGGCAGTCTTTAGAGCATTCGAATAAACTACAGCTCCACCCAGAAAATAGCGCGAGCTGCCGCTGACGGAAGTGATGCGCTCCGCCAGCAGCCCGCCGGTACAGGACTCCGCTACTGCCAGCGTGGCATTGCGCATTTGCAGGTAGTAACCCACGATTTGCTCCAGCGAGTCGCCGTTGTCAGAAAAAACCGCATCACCCAGCTCCTCTTCGATTTTTTCCGCCAGTTGATCGACGCGTTCCTGCGCCGCTTCGAGAGAAGCCGCCCGGGTCTTCAGATGCAGCTGAATTTCCCCGGCGCCCGCCAGAATGGTGGTCTGAACATCGGTGTAACGCTTGTAGATCGGGGCCACCCGTGCATCGCATTCCGATTCAGCCATCAAGCCAATTTTCAGCACCCGGGTAGCGATGAATTGCGGCGGCAGTTTGGCCCGTAAGCGCTCCATGCATTGCTCATCGAAAAGAGCCTTGATCTCATGCGGCGGACCGGGCAGCAGCATGATGATCTTTTCCTGGCCTTCGTATTTCCCGCTGATCCACTGCCCGGGCGCGCTTCCGTTGGCATTAGGCAGCACCACGGCTCCGGCGATTACGTCCGCCTGCTGGAGATTGTTGGGCGACATTTTCCAGCCTCGCCCGGCAAAGCGCCGTTCCAGGCCGGCAACCAGTTCGGGATCGCGATGCAACTCCAATCCCAGCGCGTCGGCCACGGCTTCGCGCGTGAGGTCGTCTTCCGTTGGTCCCAAACCGCCCATGAAAATCACAATGTCAGCCCGCGAAAGGGCCAGAGCCGCGGCTCCGGTGAGATGTTCGCGGCTGTCGCCTACGATGGTCTTGAAGATGACTTCAACGCCGAGCTGGTTTAGCTTTTCGGTGAGATGCAGCGAGTTCGTATCCTGGCGGAACGGAGTCAGCAGCTCCGATCCGATGGCAATAATCTCGGCGTTCACGGTTAAGAGTGTAAATGAAACCACCGAGGACGCCGCGAAAGCAACGTCTAACGGGAACTGACAACTGAAATCTGACGGCTGAATTTCAAGCCTGCAAATCCGGCACCAGCGGCGCTCCCTGTATTCCCCATGAGAGATGGTGCACTGCGCCCGTGGTCGCCAGCACCGCGGAGCGCCCCGGCGCGAAGGCCAGGCCTACCAGTCCCTGGCCGGCCACCTCCAAGGCCGCTTCAGCGTTAGCCGTGATCTTGACGATGCCCCGCTTCCCGGCAAGAGACGCCGCGACGTAAAGATTGCCCTCAACATCAAACGCGAGTCCTTGCGGACGTCCCAGGCCCCGGAAGAATGTCGAGACGCTGCCATGCGCGTCGATCTTGTACACCGAATCGAAACTGGAGGTAGTGGGCCCGGTCACAAATAGATCGCCATGCGGTCCGAAAGCCAGGTGATATGCGGACACGCTGGGCTCGATAGTGGCAAAGACAAAAATCTGGCGGTCTTTGCCGATCTTGAAAATCGTTCCGCTGCGATCGCCCACGTAGAGATTCTCGCTGGAATCGAAAGCGATGCCGGTGGCAACGCCCATGCCCTCGGCATAAGTCGACATAGTTCCATTCGGCGCCACCCGGTACACCGTGCCATCGAAGCGCGACGAAACGTACATCTGCCCGGCGCGGTCGAAAGTGATCGCCGTGGCATTGGTCATCTCCGCCAGGAATGGCTTCACGTTGTAGTTGGTGTCGATCTTGTAGATGGCTACTGGGACCTTCTGCCCGCGCGAGCCGGAAAACGTGACGAAAATATTCCCCTCAACATCCAGCGCCGGATTGGTAACGGGGTGAAGATTTTCGGCGATAGTCGCTGCAACTTTGATTTCGTGGGGGTTGCTCGCTGTCCCGTTGGTCGATACGATCACCGGACCGGAAGAAGCGCCGGCAGGCACTCGAGCTACCAGAAAATTGTCCGAGCTGATGACCACGGCGCCTTCCACTTGTCCAAAACGTACCTCTGGACGGCGCAACTCCGCTGGTCGAAGTCCGCGGCCAATGATGCGAACCTCGCCTCCCGGCAAGGCCGCGCTGGGTTGCACCGCCTCGATATGGGGATGGCCGTTGACGTTTTTCTTTCCCAGCAGACGGTCGGAAATTCCCATGGGCTCCAGCTTCCTGCGGTGCGTCCGATTATCGCGGCAACAGACCGAAATGCAGCACGGTCTGCATCACAGCCAGGGCGTAAAGACCGGCTCCCACATCATCGATTACGATGCCCGCACCTTGGGGAAGTCGTTCGAGGAGGCGGACCGGAGGTGGTTTGACGATATCGAACCCTCGAAAAAGTATAAAGCCCAGCAGCAGAGATTTCCACGCAACCGGGGCCGCAATCAGCGTGATCAGCTGGCCAGCCACTTCGTCGATCACCACGAACTGCGGATCTTTCACGCCAGTGGCATGGGCCACGCGGGTGGCAGCGGGAATTCCAGCCACTACAGCCAGCGCTGCCAAAAGAATTGCCGTCCAGGGTTGCCATGCCGGCGGGATCGAGCGCGCCGCCAGCCACCACAGAAGAACGGTTGCTGCCGACCCCCAGGTTCCCGGCCCGGGACGCAGACGCCCAACCCCAAAAAACGTAGCCACCAAAGTGGCCCAGAGCGGTGCGGGGGCGGAAGGCTCGGTGGCGGTCACGCCACCGACCCCGGTTTTTCTAGCGCCGGCGTCCCGCCGGCTGTCGGGTACGCGTTCCGCCCGCACACGCTATTTTTCGTCGGATTCTTCAACGCCATCACTCGTATCCTGCACCGGAGAGGAGATCACATACGCGCCGCTGGCCCATTTCCACAGGTCGATCAGGCGGCAGCGATCGCTGCAGAAAGGGAAATCGGGGTCCCGACTTTTCACCGCTTTCTTACAGGTGGGACAGTGCAGCCTGAGAGTGCGCTTGCGAGCCATACCATAGTCCTACAGGATCATGTTCTATACGAGTTTTTCTCTAGGATCCTTCTTCTATACGATGCGGGCCACCAGATCGTAGTCGTGCGTTTCGGTGATCTGACAGCGGTAGAATTCGCCGGTCTTCGGTTCCAGGCCCTCGGCGACGTCGTTGATCAGCACTTTGCCGTCAATTTCCGGAGCGTGCATCGGGGTCCGTCCTTCCAGCAGCAGGTCGCTCTCCTCGGACGTCCCTTCCAGCACGAGATCGAATTCCTGGCCGACCAGCGTCTTCTTTCTCCGTTTGCTGATCTTCCGCTGAATCTGCATCAGGTGTTTGCGTCGGCGTTCGATCTCCCTCTCGGGCAGCTTCTTTTCCTCGGAAAATGCCCCCGCGCCCTCCTGATCGGAGTAGCCGAATGCGCCCATCCAGTCGAACTCGGCGTCGCGCACGAACTGGCAAAGCTCTTCAAATTCCGGCTCCGTCTCCCCGGGAAAGCCGACGATAAAGGAAGTCCGCAGGGTGACTCCGGGAATTGTGCGCCGCATTTTTTCAATCGAGCGCAGAAAGATGTCAGCCCCTCCGCCGCGCTTCATGCGTTTCAGAACACTAGCCGACGCATGCTGCAGCGGGACATCGATGTAAGAGCAAATCTTGTCGCGCGCGGCGATGGTTTCCAGCAGCCGTCCGGTAATCTTGTTGGGATAGGCGTACAGAAAACGGATCCAGCGCAGCGCTTCGATTTCAGAGAGCCTTTCGAGCAACAGCGCCAGGCCGTCTTTCAAGCCAAAGTCCTCGCCATAGCAGGTCGTGTCCTGGCCGATCAGCGTGATTTCACGAACCCCCGATCGCGCCAGACGCTCGGCCTCCGCCACGACCGACTCAAATCGGCGAGAGCGGAACTTCCCACGCAGCTGCGGAATAATGCAGAAACTGCAGGGATGGTCGCAGCCTTCGGCGATCTTGATATAAGCGGTATGCCCAGGCGTGGCCAGCACACGTGGCGTTGCCTCGTCGTAAAGATAATTGGGCAAATCGGCGATGGCGCCGTCCCAGTTTTCACGCGAAAAACGGCCTTGCGCCAATCGGGCGTCGCCTTCGGGGCGCGATTGCAGGATGTTGAACGGTGAAGTCGAAGCCGGCGCCGAAGCTATCCCGGTGGCGGCGAGAATGCTCTGCAACTCGCCTGTACCGACCACAGCATCAACTTCTGTAATGCTCTGCTGAATTTCATTGCGGAAGCGCTCCACCAGGCAGCCCGCCACCACCAGCTTGCGGGCGCGGCCTCCAGTCTTATGCTTGGCCATCTCCAGAATCGTGTTTACCGATTCCTGCTGGGCGCTGGCGATGAACGAGCAGGTATTAACCACAATAACGTCGGCATCGTCGGCACCGGAAACCAGCTCGGCCCCGGCCTGCGCCAGCATCCCCATCATCACTTCGCTGTCTACCAGGTTCTTGGGGCATCCCAGGCTGACAAATCCAACTTTGGTAGGGACAGAAGTCCCTGCTTCAGCCAGCTCAGTCGCCGCCGGGTTCGCTACAGATAACGTTTTCGTAGGCATGCAATCTGTCGATTTTAACACTCATACCGAATTGGCACCGGCGTCTCCAGGGGACCAATCGAGGTACCGCTTTCCGGAATTGCGCGTCGCTTGCGCGTGCTAACCTACCCATACACGATTGCGGCTTCGCGGGAGGTGAGATGACGCGCACAGTATGTTGGTTCGCGCTTCTGGCGTTGTGGGGTCTGCTTGTATGCAGTGCAAGCGCTCAGAGAAACGAGTTGACCGGCATCATAGGACGCACATTTGTCAGCGATCAGGGAGTCAACGGCTTTGTGACCACTGACAACAAACTCACCTTCGGTCACGGCCTCTCGCTGGAAGCAAATTACGGACGCCGTCTGATCGACCTCGGCATCGTCGGGCTGACTTTCGAAGTGCCGTTCGTAGTCAATTTCAACGAAAATGTTCAATTCAACCTGAATGTTGTGCCCAAAGACTACCGCTCGTTTTTTGTGACGCCCGCTCTTCGCGCCAACCTCTTCCCCGGCGCCGGGTTATCGCCGTGGGTGAGTGTGGGCGGCGGCATGGGGTATTTCAAAGAGAGTTCTACCCTGGAGTTTGGCGGGCCAAACCCAGGCAATACCGGAACCACCAGCGGAGTCTTTCAGTTCGGCGGCGGACTGGACGTGCACTTGTTACGCAATTTGAGCGTTCGCGGTGAAGTGCGGGACTTTTTCTCCGGGGTTCCGCAGCTCAACGTGGACACGGGAAAAACCCGGCAGCATAATTTCCTTGTGGGCGGCGGCGTGGTCTGGCACTTCTGACAACTTCTTAGCGACGCCGGGTAGCCGCAATCTCTTCATACAGCACCGGCAGGCGCCGCACATCGGCAACCGAATCATCGAAACGGGCGCTCTCGTAGAATCTCGTAAACTCCGCGACCCGGACGCGCATGCCGGTGTCATCGATTCGCTGCACAAATTCTCGGGGGGTTTGCGCCGGAGATTTCCGCCAGCCGCGACGGGCGACAATTGCTGTCATCCGTTCATACCAGATCGTAGCCGCTTTTCGCGGAGACCTCTCCGGCCGCGCTGCCAACCTGCGCCTGGCCAATGCTTGCCAGAGCTGCCGTCCGTTCACCGCCAATGCAAGCGCGAGGGCCGCGAGCGCGCCCGCACTGCCCCAACCGAGGGGCGACTCCGCCATGGTTTTCTCGGTGCGGCGCGCTGCTGCCAGCAGAGTCTTATAGCGATGGTGCCACCAGCGCCGCAAAGTCCACATCAGGCGCCGACTGGTTCCGGCGGCGTCGGCGGCCAGGGTCTGTTGGTGCCCGGCATCGTAGTTCACAACCCATTCACGCCAGAATGACGCCATAGCGTCGACGTACAACATTGCCCGGCTCCAGCCGGTACGCGCAGGAACGATGGCGCTAGGAGTGGGATCGAAGGCGATCCAGCCGTAGCCGGGAAAATATGCCTCCACCCAGGAGTGCGCATTGCTGGCGCGAACCACGTATTGCGAAGTCAGATCGTTGAATTCTCCGCTGCGAAATCCATTGACCACCCGCGAAGGAATTCCCAACGTCCGCAGCATGACCGCCATCGAGGACGCAAAATATTCGCAGTGCCCCTGTTTGCGTTCGAACAGAAAATTGGCCAGTGGATCGTGGGGCACCCGGCGCGGCAGTTGCAAGGTGTAAGTGAAATGAGTGCGCAGATATGTTTCCAGCGCCGCCGCTTTGTCGTAATTATTTCCCGCCGCTGCCGTGACCTGTGCCGCCAGCTTTGGAATGCGGCCATCGACTTCGCGCAGCCCCAGATAATTCGACCTCACCTCGAGGGGATAATCTCTTCCTGCGGTGCGCAATTCGGCCGCAGCCGGCTGGGCAACATCAGACGTCGCCTGGTAGCGGCTCACGGGATGCTCAGGATCAAGATCAAAAACCGCCCCGCCATCGTCCACCGACAGGTGCCGGTAGTTGCCGTCCAGGCTTTGCGGAGCGGCAGCCAGAAAGAACACGTTCATTCCCAGCGGCTCCATCAGAACCTGATAGTGAATCGGACGGACCGCTGCCCCCTGGTAGCGCTGCGGCGGCAGGATGAAATGCCCGTCTGGCGGAGCCGACAAAGGATGCTGATCCCGATTGTTTGACCAGGTGCGACCGTCGAAGTTGCCCAAGGCGATCCCGCGCCATTTCAGGTCGAAACCGCCGTGATCGTCAGCGTCGATGCGAATATGCATCACCACCGAATTGGACTGCTGAATTTCGCCAATGCGCCCCAGTTCCACCTGGTCGCTGAAGCCGGTGGTGATTTCGCCGCTGGGAGCGTACGCGCTGAGGTATCCGCCGGACACGCGCGGCAGAAGGAAAAAAATCACCGCGGCTCCAGCCAGAATGCAAAGCACCAGCACCGGAGACGCCACAAGCAACGAAATTGCCAGATTCCGTTCACTCGGCACTGTGCTCGAGTCGCGGGTCTGCGTCGAGGTCTTGGCCGAGATTTGCCGCATCTCCATCAGGATGAAAGCCGCGACCGCGGTCAGCATGAAGCCGGCGAAGGCCAGCAGGAAGACGCTATCCACGGTAAGCAGGGCGGCCGACAGCACCATCAGAAATGCGATGACTGACAGAAAATAAAAATCGCGATCGCGATGCGCGGAAAACAGGCGCACCACCATGACGAACAGCACCAGGTGAACCGTGGCATTGAGAAACCCGCCCGAGATCAGGAGATAGTCACCCAGGTAAAAGACGATGTAGCCGAGGGTAAGAAGGCCTGTCCAGCGCTCCGAAAGCAGCCACTTTCGTCCCCGGACTAACAGATAACCGCGGACCAGCAGGGCCGCGCTGACCAGTAAGATTGGAACAACCCCCAAGCCACCCGTCGAAGCGAGGGTTGCAAAACCAGTGAAGACAAGGAGATAGAGAGCAATCTCAAAGTATCGCTGCATCGTCCCATGGAGAGGAGCAGCAGGCCGCAATGTGCCAGGCGCAGACCCAACCGAAGACCCAGCCGCAGACATGGATAGACCCGACATGGATTAACCCATTGTTCGCTATCCGCCGCAGGAAGGGAAGGGTACTGAGGGCACGTTCAGTCGTCAGTTTATTCAGGGTGCATGGCGCTGTCAGTGCGCGCTTGCGAAGCAGTAAGTACCAATTGCGAATTGTCGGCGCCAATTCGCCAACGACCAAAGACCACCGACCACCGACCACCGACCACCGCCACCGACCGAATCGCAATGTTAGAATCGAATCGAGTCAGGCATCGGTCCCGCGCGACGCATTCCCGCCAACCCCGCCAGGTCCGGAAGGAAGCAACGGTAACGGGCTCTTGCGTGTGCAGTGGGTTTCCGGTGTCTGGCTTTAATCGTTTCCAGCGTCCGCGGCCCAACTGGTTTCGCTGCCTGGATGCGCCTCATGACTTCATCCAGGCAGCGCTAAGCTCCAAGCAACTAGGCGTTTACCGAGAACAGGCTGGAGCTGGGCTGGGTTGCCGCCGCAGTCGCCGTCAATGACCCGCTGTTTTGGGCATACTGCTGGAAGTCCTGTTGCAGCGTCCCGTAAGCCTGCTGCGCGTTAGCGAGATTGCCGGATTGCAGTGCCTGACCTAACTGCTCGAGCAACTGGCTGATCGCGTTGTTGTTGCCACCGCCGCCACCGTGATGATGATGGTGGCCTTGTGCCGCCTGTTTCTGGAAATCCTGCTGAATGGTTGCATAGTCCTGTTGCGCGCCGGCTACGTTTCCCGACTGCAAATCCTGCGAGAGCTGATTGAAGGCCTGCCCGATAGGACTGCTGCTCTGCGCTGATGCCGTGGCTTGTGGCCCGAGCTGCTGCAGGCTGGCAAAGTCGGTTTGAGCTGCCGAAAGATTGCCCGACTGCAGATCCTGGCCAAGTTGCTGAAACTCCTGCTGGAACGTCTGCTTCTTGCTCTGGATGGTCTGGTTGTCGTTGAAGAGGCTTACAAGGCTGCTGCTCAGAATACCTGCGACTGACATCACTTTCTCCTCACAAGTAACTGCTTGTTGCCACTCTTATCGGCGCATTTTGCCGTTAGCTTCAGTGGCGCTGATTCCTAATGAGTGGCAAATCGTATGCCAAACGAATCCGCTCGTCGAGAGGGACAGGCGAGAATGAAATCCACTCAATTGAAAATACTTAGCCAATGGCGGCGAGCGGTCGGTTGAGCAGGAAGAAGCAACTGGGCAAGTCCTGCCTACGATAAACCCGGCAAAGCTTGCCTAGTTGGCTGGGTTAATTCCGAGCGAGACAAGTAGCCGGAAGGAGTTTGCCTTGTTTTCGAAATAAGACCCCGGAAGGGATCATGCTGACCTCTCGAGTCCCTGCAATGCGCTGACTTATATCCACTTCACGCCAGATCCTTCGCAAGCTCGGCATGCCGCCCCTAATTAGGGGCGGACTTTTCTCTCTGGGCACCTTCCCTATCCCACAAAATTCAAAACCGGCGTGGTGAAGTTCGCCAGGTTGGGGAAGATAGTGGGCAGGTCCGCCGTGGGCACGCCGAACCAGTTCGCCAAGGTTGCAGCATACTGATCCAGCGAGGTGGAGGGAATCCAGCGCCCTTCGTCGCTGGCGTCATCCGGTCCGGCAAGAGCCAGGGTGGGGAACGTGCCGTAGAAATCTCCGCCGTGGACCGCTCCTCCCATGATCATATGGTGGCCGCCCCAGGCATGGTCGGTGCCGGAGGTGCTGTCCGGTGCAAAGGTACGGCTGAAGTCGGACAGGGTGAAACTGCTGACCTGCGGGGCCGCGCCAATTTCGACCGTAGCCTGGTAGAACGCGTTCATGGCCTGGCTGAGCTGAGTGTAGAGGCCAGTCTGCGCATTGAGCTGATCGCTGTGGGTATCGAATCCGCCCAGCGAAACGAAGAAGATCTGCCTCTGCACGCCGATTGCGGAGCGCACCGAAATGATCCGTGCCACCTGCTTGAGCTGGCTGGCAAGACCGGTGTTGGGGAAGACAGTTGCCAGCGTGGGGCCTGCCGCCAAGGCGTCCGCCAGGGCTTTGCTGTCCTGCAGGGCATTGGTGGTGATGTTGCTTGCGGACTGGATCAATGACACGCCGGTGTCGAAGGTCAGCAGATTCTGCAGAGCCGAGAGCCGAGCCTGGGATTCGGCCGAACTGCTAAATCCCGAGAGCAGTTTGGTGGGGTCGCCGCTGGACTCGATGGCACGCGCGGCCAATCCCTCGCAGAAAATATTGGTTCCGGCCAGCGAAATAATAATAGGAAAGTTTCCGCCGTAAATCGATTGGATCTTGTCTGCTGTTCTTCCCGCCCATCCGGTTTGTCCATCGGCGGTGAGCGACGCCGTCTGCATCTGTGCCTGCTGGTCTTCGTGCGAAAAGAGGTTTTGCGGCAGCGTAACCTGGCGCTGCTGAAATTGCGCCCGCGTGGTGGGACGCACCAGCGTGCCCACGTTGGCCAGCACCGCCAGCTTTTGCTGGTTAAACAGGGCTTGGATCTCCGGAAGCTGGGGATGGAACCCGAACGGCGAGCCGATGCTGGGTGGAGTGACGGGCAGCAGGCTAGCTTGCGGCAGCGCCAGGACAGAACGGATCTGCTGGTAAGAGGCGTACCCGCTGCTGCTCAGAGGCACCACCATATTGTTGCTGTCATTGCCGCCGAAGAGAAAAACGCAAACCAGGGCTTTGTAATCCTGGGCGCTCTGCGCCAGCGCGTTGACCAGTCCGAACCGGTTGAAGCTGGCGGCGGCGAAACCCGCCGCCGCGGTGCAGCAAGACCTCTTCAAAAAATCCCTTCGTGAAAACGCCATGGAGGTTCTCCCTTTTAGTGTTCGACCTGGAACTGCGACGAGCTGCCAATCAGATAGAAAGCGGCCTTGGTGCGCCGGGTGGTGTCGGTAATGCCCGTGAGCGTTGTGGTCAGAGTGGCCCGAGCATCGTCGGAAATCTGGCCATGCAGCATCACCGCCGCGACTGCGTTGATCAATTGATCCGGCGCTGTTGCCAGGGGCACGTATCCCGAGAGGTCCACGGTGGTGGTGCTGTTCAGTTGACTGTAGACCAGGGTGTTTACCAGGTTGGCCCGCGAGATGGTCGTGCTGGTGTTGAAAATTTCGAACTCGGGACCAAACAGGTTGGTGCCCTCGATCACGTGGTCCGGGTGATAGAAGTTGAAGACCGTCGGCGAGAAAAACGGAGGTTGCTTCATGTCGGAAGCTCGGTCCGCAAGTCCCGTACCGTCCGCCGTCCCGTTCATGGCGCGCAGCAGATTGGTGATGAACAGGACAGGTTCCTTGAGGTGGCCATCGCTGGGTTGTACCTGTGAAGCATCGTCGCCGCGGCGCGCCTCCGGATCCAGCAGGATCGCGGTGACTACCGCTTTCAGGTCGCCCCGAACGCCGCCGCCGTTATCGGCAAACACGGCCGCCACCCGGCCCACGTATTCCGGAGTCGGATTGCTGGTGACCAAGCGTTGAATCAATTGTTTCGAGATGAACGGGCCAACGTTGGGATGATTGAAAATATTCTGCAATGCGGCGGTCAGATCACCCTGCGTGCTTCCCCCGGCGGGCAGCGTGGTGCCGTTGAGCAGCAGTTTCTCTCCCGTGTCGTGGTGAGTGTCGAAAGCGATCATCGGCCCGCCGTAGTACTCCGGGTTGCGGAAGCGCGCCGTGGCGCCGGATTTCGTCGGGTAAGTCCACCCCGTAAAGGTATGAGCGAATCCTTCGATCGTGTCTTGGGTGTACGTCGGAATGGGATTGCCGGAACCGTCAAGTTGCGGCGTGCCATCGGGATTTAATACGGCCAGCCCGATCGAGAAGAGTTGCAGGACTTCACGGGCGTAATTTTCGTTGGGATCCACGCCATTGCCGGGCTTGTCGTTATTTACCATGTCCAGGTAGTTGCCCATCACCGGGCTGAGAGTGACGTCGGTCAGCAACGTCGAGAAATTGCCGAAGGCGTCTTTCTGGAACATGTTTTGCCAGAGCACAAAGGCGCTGGGATTGTTCACTTTTACCGCCGAGGCCACCATGATCTGCGACAGCCCCCAGGCCACGCGCTGGCGCAGCTGATCCTGTCCGGTGAGAGCATTGGTGAAGAAGCGTTTCTGCACCACGGTGATGTCGTCACTGGCTCCCGGCGCCGGAAAGGTGGAAACCGGGGCGGCAAACTGTTCGTTCAGGAAAGCCTGCATTCCAACCGCCTGCACATGAGAGAGCGTCTGCGGGTTCACGCCCCAGGTGGATTGTTCGAGCAGGCGCGCCGCGGCAGCGGCGGTGATCACGTTCGCCGGGTTTCCCACCTCCAGCGCAAACTGGTTCGAGGTCAGCGAGCCGGGATCGGGATTGATCACCGTGACTTCAACTGTCCCCGCCTGCGTGCTGGTTCCAGTGGCAGTGAGCTGGTTGGCAGAGACAAACTTGGTGGGCAGGAAAGTGCCCCCGAACGCCACCACGGCGCCACTTACAAATTTTTGGCCGGTGACCACCAGAGTAAAGTTGCCCACAGGAATGCTGGTGGGCAGCACGGCCGTCACTACCGGCATGGGATTGGTCAGGGTCACCGAGCCGTTGGACGTGGCGGTGGCGTCGACTTGGCTGGTAGCGGTGATCTGGATGCTGGGTGGACTGGGCATCGCCAGCGGCGCGGTATAAACTCCGCTGGCGGTGATCTTGCCCACAGTCGCATTGCCGCCGGCGACTCCGTTGACTGACCAGTTCACCGCGGTGGTTCCGTTCGAACCAGTTACGGCAGCCGCGAACGTGGTGGTGTCGCCCAGGTGCAACTGGATCGTAGCCGGAGTCACCGCCACCTGAACCTGGCCAGGCGCGCTCACCATTACATTTAATGCTGCGCTGGAATCGACCTTGCCGGGGTCGGGATTTTCCACCGTAAGTTTGACCATGCCCTTCTGCGCCGCGGTCGATGTTCCTGTTGCGGTGAGCTGCGTTCCCGAGACGAAAGTTGTGGTCAGTGGGGTTCCGCCGAACATGACCTTGGCCCCGCTCACGAATTTCGTGCCCGTCACCGACAGTGAGATATTGCCCACCAGGACGAAGTCAGGGCTTACCGCTTGGGGAACCGGAACCGGATTCTGCAGAGTCACCAAAACGCTGCCGTTTAGCGTCTTATCGGCGACACTGACGGCCTGCACGGTCACAGAGTTCGGCTTGGGGAGGACTGCCGGCGAGTGATAGAGGCCGGTTGCGTCAATGGTTCCGACGGTCGCGCTGCCGCCCGCCGTTCCATTTACCGACCAGGTCACAGCCTGGTTTTTATTTCCGGTCACGATGGCGGAGAATTGTGCGCTATCTCCGGCCCGAACCGAATTTCCGGCTGGTGCAACCGTAACTCCGTTCGAGGTCGAGTCGGAATTGCCAACGTTCGCTCCGACATTCATGCCACCGCCGCAGCCTGTCCACAAGCAAATCGCAAAAGACAAAAACACCAGGCTGACGAATTTCACGCAGGAAGAACTTTTCGTCCCAAGCATCTCTGATCCCCTTTCCCGGAAGATCTGAGTTCGAAGCAAATTTTTCGTTTGACGCGTCGAGCTGCGCGCCGCAAGTGCGAGTGGCAGGTGAAGCGTAGTGAAAGAGGCTGATTAAACGAAGATCACAAGAGTCCCATAACGGGACTAGTGCCAATCCGGGCCGGGAGCGGTTTTTCGGAGAGAAGCGACAGGGTTATCGTCCGGCGATTTTTGCCGCCGGTACATGTACGAGGGTAACGCGCCCGGCCCCATCACGGTGATGGGGCGGCACGCGTACAACTCCAACAAACCTCTGGGGCACATACGGTTGGACATTGCCGCACGGGTACGTCAGAATATGCAGTTCTTCCCAGATCAGGAGAATTCATCGAGTGAGCCAACTGGTGCGCGCCAAAATCACCGCCCTCGGCACTTACCTCCCGCCTCGGCTGTTGACCAACGAAGACCTGGAAAAAATGGTGGAAACCTCGAACGACTGGATCATCGAGCGCACCGGCATTCGCGAGCGTCACATCGTAGACCAGGGAGTCGCCACCAGCGACCTGGCCACGGAGGCGGCGCGGCGAGCCTTGGCCGAGCGCGGCATCCAGGCCTCCGAACTGGATGCAATTATCGTGGCCACGGTCACTCCGGATATGTTTTTTCCCTCGACCGCGTGCCTGGTGCAGCACAAGCTGGGAGCGAAAGGGGCATGGGGATTTGATCTTTCTGCCGCCTGCTCGGCCTTTGTCTACGCTCTGCAGACCGGCGCCCAGTTCATCGCCACCGGCGCTCACAAGAAGGTTCTGGTCATTGGAGCCGACGTGATGTCTTCGATCATTGACTACACCGACCGCGCCACCTGCGTGATTTTTGGCGACGGCGCGGGCGCGGTCATTCTGGAGCCTGCCGAAGATGACTCCGAAGGCTTGATCGATTTCCTCCACGAAGTGGACGGCTCGGGCGGTTGTTCGCTCTACATGCCGGGCGGCGGCAGCCTTCACCCTTCCACCCAGGAGACGGTGGACAAGCGCATGCACTACGTGCACCAGGATGGCCAGGCGGTGTTCAAGTTTGCGGTGCGCAAGCAAGCCGAGTTGTGCGAGAAAATCCTCAGCCGCAACCACCTGAAGGGAAGCGACGTCGATGTCTTTATTCCTCACCAGGCCAACCGGCGAATCATCACCGCCAGCGCCGACCGCCTGGGCCTCAAGCCGGAGAATGTGATCATCAACATCGACCGCTACGGCAACACCACGGCGGGAACCATTCCGCTGGCCATGCAGACAGCTCGGGAGGAAGGCAAGCTTAAGAAGGGCAAACTGGTGCTGCTGGCGTCAGTGGGCGCGGGATTCACCGTGGGCACGACGCTGTTGCGCTGGGCAATCTAGAAGTGACATCTTTCCATTCTGCCTGGCACACATTTTTTCATGGATGAAATTCTGCAACGCCGTGTCCGCGCCATCTTCGACAGCGCAAACTTTGTCGTCGATCTCGGGATGCAACTCACCGGGATCGAGGACGGCTATTGCGAGACCGTCTTGATTCCAGCCGCGCGCCACCGCCAGCAGCATGGTTTGATTCACGCCGGAGTGCTGGCCACCATGGCCGATCACACCTCGGGCTGCGCCGCCCGCGGCGCGGTTGGATTGGACGAGGACGTAATCAGCGTCGAGTTCAAGATTAATTTTCTTCGCCCAGCCGTCGCCGATCGGCTGCGCTGTCGCGGGCGCGTGCTGCGTTCCGGCAAAACCCTGGTCATCTGCGAGGCAGAAGTGTTCGCAGAAAAAGATTCCCAGGAAAAACTGGTATCGAAAGCCATGGTGACGTTGGCGGTAAAGCCATCCGCCGTGCTGTCATCGTCTGAGCCGTTGTCATCCTGAGCGGAGTAGCTTCGCGCCGCGAAGCAGCCACGGAGTCAAAGGACCCCTAATTTTCCACGAACTCTCCCGGCATTCTGCGAGTGCCTGTACGCTGCCGATAAGCGGGCAGGGATCCTTCGATTGCGTGATTGCTTTCGTAAACGGAGGCAATCACTGCGCTCAGGATGACAGAATCCGAGGGAATCCGCGGCCGCTACGGAGCCGGCCTGGCCAGCACAAACGACTTCACCACGACATTATTGGGTTGCACTCCGACAGGAATCATGGTCAGCAGGGAATACTCGGTAGGCTCGAGCCGGGTAGGTTTGCGTTTTTGAATGACCGTGACATCGCCCGATTCCGAATCCAGGACCAGCAGATAATTTTCGCTTCTTGAAAGCGCCAGACCGTCCGGGTGGGTGCCCACCGGCAGCGTCGCAATCAGCTTGCCGATGTCAATGTCATACACCGCGATTGTGTTCGAGCCGAAGTTGCTCACGTACAGTCGCGAGTTGTCCGAGGTCACTAGGCCTCGTGAAGGATGAGTGCCGATCAGGTAGCTGCCGCCGACCTCGTTGGTTGAAGTCTCGATCATCGAGATATTGTCGGAATCGAAATTGGTGACCACCAGTTCGCCGCCGTCCGGTTTCAACTCCAGGTCGACCGGTGTTTTTCCCACGTCGAGCAAGGCCAGCAGCTTGTCGGTCTTGAGGTCAATCGAAGCAACCTGGGCGGAGCCGGGACAGGCAACAAATGCCTTGCTGTTGTCGGGAAGGATGGCGATATCCTCCGGGCGCTGACAGACGGGAATGGTGCTGCGCAGCTTGAGCTGGGCGGCATCGATCAGCGACACCGTGTTGTCACCCCGGTTGCTGACTACGACGGTCGAACCATCGGGCGAAACCCGCGCCAGTCCGGGCGAAGGGCCTACACGGACATTGCCCAGCACGGTTCGCGTATCCAGGTCGATCACCGAGACGTTTGCCGATTTCGAATTCGCGACGTACGCTCGCTTGCCATCTTGCGATACATCGATGAAGAACGGGCCAGCATGCACCCCGATGGTCGCCACCACCTCGTTGTGCTCAGCGTTGATCACGCTGACGCTGTTCGACTGGGTGTTGACTACGTAGACCTCGTTCTTTTTGCTATTGGCGGCGATCCCGACCGGTTCATTGCCGACCCGAATCGTCTTCGCCGGCTGGAAGGTGCGCAGATCGATCACCGAGACGGTATTGCTCTTTCCGTTGGTGACGTAGGCGTACTCTCGATAGGCCGGGCCGTAGGCGGGAAAGTCGGGCTCGCGGAAATACCACCACCCGAGCGCCGCTATCACCGGGAGCAAAACGGCGAGGAGAAGAAGTTTTTTCAAGCCAATGGACTGACGGAGGGCGCGGCTCCGGGTCGAACCGACAGTGGAGCAGGCGCGTGCGTGCCGATTGCCGGCACCATCCTGCCCACTACGGGCGCAATCTGGCGCACCTGCTTCATGAGTTCGTCGAACTGCTCGGGATAGAGCGACTGGATGCCGTCTGACAAGGCGCGGTCCGGCTCATGATGCACTTCGACGATCAGCCCGTCCGCACCCACCGCGATGGCTGCCCGCGACAGGGGCGTGACCTTGTTGCGTTTTCCGGTACCGTGGCTGGGATCGACCACGATGGGCAGGTGGCTGAGCCGCTGCACCGCCGGCACAATGCTCAGGTCGAGCGTGTTGCGAGTGTGATCGGCGAAGGTCCGCACTCCGCGCTCGCACAGGATCACCTTGTAGTTGCCCTCACTCATCACGTACTCCGCCGCCATCAGAAATTCTTCCAGCGTGGCCGACATGCCGCGTTTGAGCAGCACCGGTTTGCGGGCTCGTCCCGCGCGCTTGAGCAGGGAGAAATTCTGCATGTTGCGGGCGCCGATCTGGATCACGTCGGCGTACTTTTCCACCAGTTCCAGGGATTCGTTGTCGATGGCTTCGGTGACAATCTTCATCCCGAATTTGTCGCGGATTTCAGCCATGATCTGCAGGCCGGCTTCGCCCAGTCCCTGAAAGGAATACGGCGAGGTGCGAGGTTTGTAGGCTCCTCCGCGGAAAAATTGCGCTCCCGCGCGACAGACGTGCTCGGCGACCGCCATAGCCTGGTCGCGGTTTTCGATGGCGCAGGGACCGGCAATAATCGCGATGCCCGGGCCGCCGAAGGTGGCGTTCGTGCCCGGGAATGTGACCACAGTGTTTTCGGACTTTACGTCACGGCTGACCAGCTTGTAAGGCTTGCTGACGCGAATGAGTTCCTGCACGCCGGGCATCTCGTCCAGGGTTCCAGGTTCGACTTCGCCCTGGTTGCCGGTGATGCCGATGGCTGTGCGCTGGGCGCCTGGCATGGCGTGGGCCCGATATCCCAGCTCCTCAATCTTCTGGCAAACCGAGCGTATTTGCTCTTCTGTGGCCTGCGCCTTCATCACGACTAGCATGACCCACCTCGAAACTATCAAGTCTATCGTTTGTGGAGGAGTTGCGGCAAACCGAAGAAGGCCGGTGCAGGGAGTTCGGTCTGAACCTGTTCCGCCTTCCGCGAGGCGTCATGCTGAGCTTGCGAAGCATCTGGCGCGGGGGGATGTGCACCGAGGTCGCTACAGCAGCGATGCGCCGCAAGATTCTTAGGGACTCAACGTGCTCAAACTGCTGGCGTTGTTTTCTTGCCACCGCCGCACAGTGCGCCTTACCCTCGCTATACTCTAAGAGTGCCTCGTTCCATCGCCCAAGAGCAGGACATCCTGAAATTGCCTGCGCGCAAGTCGCCGCCTCGCCCGATTTCACGCCGGATTGGTATCCACACTTCGATTGCAGGCGGGGTGCAGAATGCAGCCGAGCGGGCGTATCGACTGGGTTGCAACGCATTTCAGATATTTTCCTCCAGTCCCCGCCAGTGGGCGCCTTACGAGCTGGGCCGGCCGCAATGCACCGAGCTGATGCGCCTGCGGGAAAAGTACGACCTGAAACCGCTGGTGATTCACACCAACTACCTGGTGAACCTGGCCAGCATGAACGAGCTGTTCCTGAAGAAATCGATTGAAGCCTTCCGCGGGGAAATCGAGCGCGCCTTGGCGCTGTGCGCCGAATATCTGGTGTTGCATCCGGGATCGTTTCGGGGATCTGACCGGGAGCAGGGATTGATGCGCACCGCGGCCGCGATTGCCGTCGCCGCCCAGGGCCTTGATCTGGCCAAATCCGGTTTGACCATTCTGATTGAAAATACCGCTGGTGCCGAATACTCGTTAGGCGGCAGCTTCGAACAGGTTGCAGAAGTGCTGGAGTATCTGCGTCACCTGGTTCCGATTGCCGCCTGCATCGACACCTGCCACACCCACGTCGCCGGATACGATCTGGTGACCGAAACGGGTATGAGAGATACCTTGAAACATCTGGATG